>NZ_BMXA01000001.1:0-1200957 GCF_014651515.1 Arenicella chitinivorans | reverse complement strand
GAGGCTCAGCAGGCGGTCGCTGTAGCGGTAGTGCGCGAGCAGTGTGTTGGTGCCGAGTGTGCGTTCTTCGAGAATGGATTTGCCGTCGTACAGGTATTCGATGTCGCCGCGTTCGCTGTCGAGGTGGCGTACGCGCATGCCGAGCGCGTTGTAGTCGTAGAGGCCGCGGGATTCCTCGCTCTCAGGTGGTCCACGAATGACTTGGGTGAGCTGATTGCGACTGTCATACCGGAACGTGGTGAGCGCAGGTACGCTTTGGGTGTTGTCGGTTTTGGTGAGCGTGTTGCCGTTGGCATCGTAGGTGTAGTCGATGCTGTTGTTGTCGGGGTCTGAGCTGTCTAGGGCTAAGTTGTCGGTGATGCTGGTTAGACGGTTGTTCCCATCGTAGGCAGACGTGCGGTCTTTGATGGTGGTGGTGACACCGCCAACGGTTTGCTTTTCGACCTCGGTGACGCGGTTGTAGTTAAAGTCGAAAGTGTAATCCGCAGTATGTACGTCGCCGGTCTCCTGGTCGGTGATGACGTAGCCGGTCATGCGGTCCGCGTTGTCGTACTCGTAGGAGGTGGTCTGAATCTTACGTTCCGCAAAGCCATTTTGAGTCTCGGTCTGCAGCACGCGGTTGCTGTTCAGGTCATAGTCGTAATCAAAGCGTGAGATCAGCTCAACGGTGTTGCCCACCACACGTTCGTTGATGGCCGACACGGTGCGATCCGCCGCATCGTAATCGTAGCGCGTGATGGTGCCATTGGGGTATTCGACCTGCGCTTGCTTGCTGTCTGCCGTGTAAGTGTAGGTGCTGGTGCCGTTCTCAGTGGTCGCGGTGCGCAGGCGATTACGGTTGTCATAAGTGTAGCTGGTGCTGCCACCGACGGAGGTGACTTGGGTGCGGTTGCCGTTGTCGTCATACTGGTAGCTGATGACGTGCCCGCGTTGTGTGTCTTGCGTTAGGCGATCGAGCAAATCGAAGGTGCGCACAGACACGTCAGTAACGCCGCCACCGGTGCGGTTATTGACCTTGTGCTCAGTGGTCTGAATCGGGTTGTTATTGCCATCGTATTCCGTTTCGACCAGCTGGACTTGCATATACGGGCTGGGAACCGGCGGATACGACTCGGAGGTCTGACGATTGATGGCATCGTAGGTGTAGGTGAACTGGCGGCCATTAGGGTCTGTACGACCGACCATATTGCCCTCTGCATCGTAGCGGAAGGTAGTGACCACCTGATTGGGCTGTCGATGTTCGATACGTCGATCAAGCGCGTCGTACTCGTAAGTGACGACGTTGCTGTTGGCATCTCGATGTGAGCGTTGGTTGTCGTTAGCGTCGTAGGTATACAGTGTGACATTCAGCTCACCGTCGGTGATGCGTTCAACCCGATTCAACGCATCGTAGGCGTAGCTGGTTTGGGTGCCTTTGGGGCGCGTGGATTTGGTTTTATTGTCGTTAAGATCGTACTCGAAACGCGTGGTTTCGCCGGCGTGGTTAGTCGAAGTAAGCAAGCGATTGGCATTGTCGTAGGTATTGGTGGTGACCTGCCCTACTTCGTCTTTCACCGTTAAGGTGTTGCCCGCACCATCGTAGGTGGTCTCAATGACCGTGGTATCGGGGTTGGTAATTTTGGTTTGCAGATTACGCCCGTTATACGCGTACTGGACGCGATTATTGTTGGCATCAGTAACGGCACTCAGATTGCCTTCACGGTCGTATTCGTTGCGCACAATTTTGACCTGCGCACCGTTGCCATCGGGCTTGGTGCTGGTCAATAGACGGTTTAATGCGTCATAAGTGTTGGTGGTGACGGTGCCGCGCTTGTCTGTTACGGTCAGCGCGTTGCCAACGCCATCGTAGGTGGTTTCCACACGTTGATCCAAGGCGTCCACCGTGGCGGTAACGCGGTCGAGGTCATCGTATTCGTATGTGGTGACGAATCCACGCCGATCTTTACTGGTTAATTTATTACCAACCGCGTCGTAGGTGTAGGTGATGGTTTTAGTGTCGGGATCGGTTGCCGTGACCACGCGGTTAAGCGCGTCGTAGTCAAAACGCGTGGTGAAACCACGGAAGTTTTCAACCGTAATGGGGTTGTCGTTGGCGTCGTAGGTGGTGGTGCGCGTTCGAGCGATTGCCGTGCCTTGCGCTTCGGTTTCAGTCACCAATCGGTCTGATGCGTCGTAAGTGCGAGCGTACACCGTGCCGATCGCATCGGTGGTGGTCAGTACGTTGTCGTTGGCGTCGTAGGTATGCTTAATGGTGCCCGAAACCGGCGTGGTTTCTTCGATCAAGCGATTTAACAGGTCGTAGTCGTAGTGTGTGCTGTGGCCATTACCATCGGTAATCTGCGTGCGATTGTCGTTGGCGTCGTAACTGATTTTGGTGACAAAGCCGTCGCCGTCGAGGGTTTCAGTGATGCGATTAATCGCGTCGTAGGTGTTTTTGGTGGTGATGCCGCGGCGATCGGTGACTTCGATTTGATTGCCATTGCCGTCGTACTTAACGCGGGTTACGAATCCCAGTGCGTCTCGCTCTTCGACCAGTCGGTTTTGGCGGTCGAACACATATTTAGTGGTACGCAGCTCTTCGTCTGTGTACTCGATATTGTTGCCGCGACCGTCGTAGACCCATTTTGAGACGCCGTTAATGGCGTTGGTCTGCTCAACCTTCAGGTAGCGCTTGTCGTACACCACAGAGGTAACGCGGCCCTCAAAATCCGACTCGCTGAGCATATTGTTTTCGTTGTCATAGGTGAAGACACGCTCGTCATCCAAGGCGTTGATTTCTTTGACTTTACGGTTACCTTCGTCGTAGGCGTATTCCGTGATCTGGTTACGATGGTCGGTCATGGTGAGCATATTGTCGACCAAGTCGTAGGTCATGCTCACGGTGTCGCCGATTCGGTTTTTAGTTGACGTGCGTCGATACAGGGTGTCGTAGGTATGTGTGGTTACCTGCCCTTTCCAATCCGTCTCAGTGAGTAAATTACTCTGATTGTCGTAGGTGAACAGTTGCTCACCGCCGCCGAAACTTCGGGTTACTCGTTCTACACGATCTCGTTCGTCATAGGTATAGGTCAGCGTTAAGCCAAGCTTGTCGGTCTCGGTTAACTTGTTGCCTTTGGCGTCGTAGGTAAACGTCGAGGTGTGCTGATCTGGGTGCAGAATTTTGGTAACACGATCCAGGTCGTCGTAGGTGTATTTGGTTTGATTACGGTTGGCATCTGTTTCAGTTAGCTTGTTTCCGCGCGCATCGTTGTTGTACTTGTAATTGCTGCCTTCAGGAAAGCTGACTTGCTCCAAATTACCGTAATCGTCGTATTGATAATTGGTGGTCCCGCCACCGTCTGGATGTCGTGTGGTGAGACGTAAACCTTCACCGGAATATGTATGCCGAGTCGTGAAGCCTTCGGCATCTTCGGCTTCCGTCAGGTTGCCATTGTCATCATAAGAATTGGTGATGGTGTGACCATTGCGATCTGTACGCGACTCTAAAAGACTAAATTCCGGGTGCCAGGTTTGCGTGATGGTGCCCAATGGGTCGGTTTGTTTGACGACGTTGCCTTGATCGTCATACTCATAGGTGGTTACGCGGCCTAAGGCGTCTTTAAGCTCAACCATGAGCACGTCGTCGTCACCATTGTCGATGGTCCATACCATCTCTGTGCGTTTGCCGAGTGGTTCTTCCACCAGGTTCGGGTTACCAAACTCATTTAGGGTGTAGAGCTTTTGGTTGCCGTTCAGGTCGGTCACGCGACGCTGATTGCCGCTGCCAAACAAATACTCGACCTGCGCTACACCAGTACTGCCCGGATATCGAATCTCCGAGATAACGTCTGTTTCGAGCGTGCCTTTCGCAAATTCCAGCAAGGCCGCAGGCACCTGTGACGGCTCTAGATAACCGTATTCCGTGACATTGCCATTGGCGTCGGTGGTTGACGTGAGATTCGGTATTCGGTCGTCCAGTGATTTGAAATAGGTATACGACTCAGTAAAGCTTTCGCGACGAAACCCGGTCAGACCAACAATCGCTGGCGTATAGGTTTGCGAGTCCGGGTCATACTGAATTGGACTTAAGGTTTCGTATTCAAAATCCAGTGTGATGCCCATCTCTGGGCTCTCAACCTGCATCAAACGGTATTGACCAGCTTCAGAAACAAGCTGATAACTGAATTCCAAAGTGCGCCCTGAGGCATCGGTTACCGAGCTAACCAGTTGTCGACCGTTGAACGAAGCGTATTCGTAAACCAGCTCATTGTTATTCCGATCAACAATTTTCTCGACTAAAAAACGTTCATCAGCCGCTGATGAGACATTGGATTGAAAAACATATTGTGTGCCGTCTTTTGAGGTGTAAACGTACTGCCCGTCGACCAGTTCTAGCTTGCCGTGGAAGCCACGCGATGGTCGCCAGGAACCGTCTTTGAAAATAAACATGCCGCCATTGCTGACGGTGATCAGTTGTGGAATCTCAGTAATGTCTTCAAACTCGTCGAGTGGAATTATCTCGGGTCGGTCACCGGTTCGATAATCACGGATCCAGTTTGGCAGATTGTTGTCATACAAACCATCAGCATCACTGGTCGCGAGGATTTTTAAATAGATGTTGTGATTATGATTCCAGCCGGGTCCCATCGGGCCATCGGAATTCGTTAACTGAGCTTCGTTGCTGTAACTGCGAATAAAGTCCGGCTGCGGCCCAACGCCAGACACTTTGATGTCTTCGCGTCGAAGCGTGAGTGCGCCACGTTGAATTAATGAATCGTGCTCAATAACCTGCCCGAGAACCTCGCTGTCGACGCGTTCAGCCAGTTTGCCAGTGAAAAGTTGGCGGGTTTTCTCGCCACTGAAAATGCCTTCTTTATTGATCGCGATATAGAACGTATCTTCTGGGTTAACGTGTCGTTCCATATCACCATAGGTGACGATAAAGCCATAGGCTCCTGAATCGTAATCTTGGTTAAAAACCAAAGACCCTTGTGGACTGAGACCTTCATCCAGCACCTCGATATTGACGATACTTCGCTCATGCAACACAAACGGCAGCTTAATGAAACTGTCGGTAATGTCTTTAATCGTCGCGGTAGATGTCTCCGTCGAATTGAACGTGGCAATCGAAATAGTACGACTAAAACCAATCGTAGTGGCCTCTTCGAATTGGTACTCCCACAACGTATTGCCTTCGTCGCTATTGGCATATAAGCGAATATTTAGAAAGTCTTCGGGCGTAATTTGAGACAACGCGCCCAAGTTTTCGAACCGAAGATTGCCATTATTATCAATGGTGACACGCTGTTCAGACCCACCAAACGATAAAATCAGTTCGCGTTCACCGTCGATTGGGGTTAATGCTTCAACTTGGTCGCCGATAAGCGTGTAAATCACATTGATGACATCTTCATCGCCCGTAATCACCGGATTCGGAGAGTCGATTATGTTGATTTCGGTGGTGTCGCCTTCAGGGTCGGTGAGCTCACGGTTGACTTCTGAGACATCAAAATCATATTGACTAAATTGATATTCCGGTCGGTAACGCCAGGCGTAGACGGGTTCCGGTTTGATCGGAATATTTTCTTGCTCTTCCGACGTATCCACCGTGTAATTTGACAGAATAGACCGATAGCGCCGATATTCCATCCAACTACCGCGCTCGTGCCACAAAGGCGCTAGGAACGGTGTGAGCAATTCTGGGCGACCGGCTAGACCGGGGTCATCGCTGGTGACACTGAAGCTTGGACAACTGGCATCAGAAACGCATTCCTGATCTTTTGGTTTACCAATTACGTGCACGTAAAAGTGATCAGTACCGGCATTGCGCGTACCCGATCGCACGCGCAAAACCTGTGTGTTTCGTCCGGGGGCAATTGGAAACTCGGCGAGGTCGTCGGCTAACGCCACACCGCGTAACTGATTTGGGCTCGCGACTTTCGCCAGTCGGCCAGTCAGTCCGTATTGCGCACCGTCGTCCAACCCGAGCTCTTCGGGTAAGGCCTGACCATACTCGTCCAACCATTCAGTGTAGATGGTCACTTTTGAATCCGAAGTCAGTGCAGCGCCTTCGTTACCGATGGTATTTTGATGCGCGTCTCCTTCATTGAGGCCCGCCTCCACCTCAAAATCGCGTTGGGCCCATATTTTCAAGTTGGGCGGCGTCATAACGATGTGCGGCACTTCAACGTCCAGCAGACCAGCCACCACGTTATTGTTTGCCGCACTGCACAGAAGGACGCGCGCCGTACCCATGTAGCCAGTCGCCCGATTGATGGCAACGACTTTAATGAATTCACCCGGTCGCGGATGGTCTGACTCACGCTTCGCAAAAGGTTCAGTGAGCTGGTAATCGGTTGCCCATTCCTCAAAGCTCTGGCGTCGATTGACGCCACCACCAACATTCAGATTATAGTCATGGCTGCCACGCAGCATGACACGGTACGCAACCTGCTTTGCATCTTCATCGTATTCGACGGCCGTGCGGTATTCGGCCTCTTCAGGTTTCAATCCCCGTCGTTCGAGGATGAGCTGCCCGGTTGACTCGCGGAAGAACAGTAAATCGGTATTACGCATATCCTCCGTGCTGATCGATTTAAGTACGCCCGTATTCTCAAAGCGCTGCTCGTGGTCTGCGACACGCACCAAGTCTGGAAAATCGATGACGTTGTCTTGGCGGCCATCAAAGTACACACCTTGCCAAGGTCCGCCTTCTTCTGGGTCGTATTGCAATTCTGGGTGTTTGTCTTCACAGGTAAATCCCTGTGCGTACACATGCGGACTGCTGTCAATGTCGTCACGACTGACATCGTCAGAGAGAAATATACTTATTTCGCTTTCCTGACTGACCGGCGTCGGCTCGGGAGCTGACCCAGAACCAGGATCCGACGGTGGTGTCACGTCGATGTCGACCGCAGAGCAGTGTAGTATCCGCCCTTGAGAAACTTTATCTGGCACACCGTCCGCATTGAAATCGTAAAAATCCGGAATTTCACGCTCTGCGTCTTCTTCAAATACCGAGTAAGTGGTGTCTCCGATATCTACTGGTTCGTATAGCGGGTTACGCATTGAAATGCGCCCGGTTACGAACATAATATCTGCATAAAGGTTATGCTGAACAAACGGTACCGCGTAACCGGCTTGAATCGCGAACAAATTCGGTGCTATGAGTGCCGGTGCTAGTGTCGCATAACAGTATGAATAGCCAGGCGTTCGTAGGTAATACGGAATACTCGGCGCGCCCGTAGGTAAAAAGTTACGGTATCGAAGTTCGGCCCAAACATCGGTTTTGAAATCATAGCCGCCAAGTGGGCATGGTGGCATCAGGAATTGAAAACTATACAGTCCCTGATTATTGGAGACGTCGACTCCGCCAACATAGGCGTGCTGATCAACGAATACTTTGGTGTACGGAATGGGGCCGAAAACCTGATCATCGGGCCGTACAATGCCGCGTTGATAGCCTTCTTGCGGTTCGTTCGGGTCACCAAAAAAACCGACTCGATACCCAAATGCATTGGGTGACGAATCCATAATAATACCGCGGTCATTGACGATCAGGCTTTTATCGTTGTACGCCGGCGTTCGCCCTTGAGTTAGGTCAAACTGAAATGCCAATAGAATCAGACTCGCGCCGTCAGCCCGAAGACGAGCGCCCTGCCCGCGTACAAACACACTGTTAAACCCTTCAGGTAATGGCAGCTTCTGAATGGGTGTCACATTGTCTGCCATTAGAAACTCGGCACTTTCGTACTGAGCTCTAGACATCAACTCGGCGGTTTTCGCGGTACCATTTGCATGCTCGGTTTTATACGACTCAAGACGTAGTTTTTCAGCTAGGTAGTCATTGGCCGGCATAATCTTCAGGTCGAGCGCGTTATAACCCGGCACGTTGACCACGCGCTGTTCGGTGCCATCCGGCGCGAATTCAACGAGAATTGGCTGGCCGGTATCTGGATCAATCACGATCGAGCGCGCCATAACCCTGCCGACCTTGAAATCCGCGTTTGGAATCGGACCTACGTAGACAAAACCGCCAATTGAATAGGCCTCCGCACAGAATAGAGAAAGCACAAGAACAACCAGCAAACGCGAGTATCTCGCAAACGACACGCGCATGGCGTTGAGTTTTCGCAGCAAGACTACCTTCATTGGGTTCTGGTGATCGTTCATGATGTGCACGTGTAACTAATTTCCATTCGCTGTCTGTGTTTGTAGAGCAGCCTTTAATTGTTCAATTGAAATCTGACCATTGGCATATTCTCCTAACTCATCTAATAAGTCAGGCACCACGATTGCATAGCCCAAATAATCGAGCGACTCAGCGTGAACCTTACCAACACTAGTGACTCGGTAGTTCTCAATCCGCCCAACGCCAATAGGTTCCACAATCTGGCGTGTACCTGAATAACCTAGTAAGACAACATGCTGATACACATCGAGATTAATATAGTCATAGGAACCGCGTAGCCGTGGCATTGCTACATTGAGTGCGATGTTTCCTTCCACCGAGATACCTTTGGGTTGAATACTGTACAGCCAGTGCGGCATTGCGGATTGATACGTCCCGACACCAAGATGTTCAAACGGTAAAAACTGTGCGTGTACCGGCCCAGCGGTACGTGAATTGGGGAATATCAAGCGTGCTTCCGACAGATCAATCAGCAAGTCACCATCGAGCAATGTGTTGGCAGCACCTGAATTAAGATTGGCGAACGGTACATTTCTATCCAGTTCCTGTAAGGTGTATTTGGAGAGCGGATTGATCCGGTTTGGCTGTAAGTGAATAGTCGTTCGAATAGTGCCAAACCGCGGGTTACCAAACTCATCGTTGACAACTAATGTATAGCTTCCACCCGGCAATGTTTGATCTCCGGACTCTTGGTACCCAAAGGTAAAGCCGCCATCGCCATTCGTGGTCGTAGAGCGCGCTAGCTCGAGCAGGCTGACACTGATGCCCTTGAGCGGTTGACCGAATTGGTCTGACACGCTGCCGTTAACGAACGTCGGCAACTCACGAACCTTAAACCGCGAGCGCGAAAGACTCTGGTTGTCGTATTTGACTTCAACGAAGAGATCCGCATCGTACGCGAAATATCGAGATGCGCTGAAGACTGCACTGGTGTTGCCGGGTACCATGTCGGTCTGCCCTGTTACCGTCTCCAAATTACGGTTTACATCAGATAGGACATAACCTTGGGCGTAAATGAAGTCCTCTCCCAAGGCATCCGCATTGAGATAGGTTTTGCCGTTAAAGGTCTCTCGCACAGTCACCTCCAACAGTGTTGGGTCGATCGCACGATTAAAATACACTTCGATGGGCGAATTCGGTTCAACATGGCGTTGGTTATTCGCTGGTTCAATTCTGACCAACTCGACCGGAATGTCTTCGAATCGTTGTACGTTCAGCACACGCGAATCAGAACCAACCACATTTCCAGCGGCGTCGCGAAGCTCGTAAACAATCGTTTGTTGCTCTGCTGTATCAGGCACGGACAGCTCGGTGCTGGCGCGATCACCGCTAACACTCATGGGTTGTTGGCTTGACGTATCGCTGCTTAGATACACAAATGCATCAAGATCGGCGACCTGCCCAGTTAACTGAGCCACGATCTGCACCAACGCAAAACCTTCGCGGGCCACGACCGTGGTATCGGGTCCAGGAAGCAGTGCCGAAATTTGGGCGGGCGAGGTGTTGATGAATACGTACTCGACCACGGTGGTGTTACCACTGCGATCATAGGCATTAAATGCTACCGGAACCGGTGTACTACCGCCAACCGGCACGGTTAATTCAAACCGGTATTCACCTGGCGCATTGCCGGGCGTGAGCGTGAGTGATTGATCATTAACTAAAACGCCACTCAAATTGTCGTCCCGAATGACCCCGCTCAACGTGAGGTTTGATTGTGTCACTTGATTTTGGACTCCATCGGACAGGTACGGCTGATCTAATGTGATCGTCGGCCCGCTCATATCAAGATAATAAGCCAACGTCTGCGTGGTGAGTTTTCCAAGGGCGTCTTCCGCTTCGATTGTGGTAGTAAGTTGCGCCTGACCGCCGCCGAATGTGAGCTCTTCACTTAAGGTGTAGGTACTTCGACCGAGGTTTCGGTCCAGCAGTGACGCACCATCTAGGGTGACTGACAGCGGGCCGGCCAAACTCTCCAGATTCGCGACGATGGTGAATGAGGGCGTATTGAGTACAGCGCCGTTGGGCGGGCTGACACCGCTGATGATTGGCGGACGAATTTCATCCCCGATCTCTGGTAAATAGCGGACCAATAAGGTTTGCTCAACCCCACCGAGTTGACTACTTAAAAGCAAGTGAAATCTATTTTCACCAACCTCGAGTTGAAGGTTCTCAAAATCAAAGGCGTACACGCCAGGCTCACTCGTAGCAGATACATCGACGCGCGACTCATTCACCTCGAGTACGAAGTCAGTCGGTAAAAACGAGGTGCGGACTACACCACTGATATCGACAGTGGCTTCGGTGGTAACAGTGCCATTTACTGGCAGCAAGTTTTCAAAGGTTGGGACAGTTTGACGAGTCACCTGCAAGGTAATTGATACTCTGTTACCCCAATTGTCACTAGCAACCACATTCAATTCGTTTAAGCCGAGCGCCAGCGGCACTTCTATCTCAAAATCACCCGTGGTTTCATTGCGATTGCCGCGAAATACATTGTCTGCAAAGCGACTGGACTTGACCGTTACCTCTTTGAACCCAGAAGTCAGCTTCATGGGGTCAATGGCATGGCCGCGAATAATCAGCATGGAATCGGCGCTGAGTAGCGGCGTCGAGTTCTCTACAGTCAAGACCGGATCAACTAGGTCCGGATAGTCATTGGGGTCATTTGGGTCGGTACTGTTATCAACTTCAACGTCATTGTCCACGCCGTCGCCATCTCGATCTGGATCAACATCATCGGGTATTTTGTCGCCATCGATATCAGGTGGCGTGCTGTTCGGGTCACGCGGATCCGTTCCATATTCGTCTTCCAACTCATTGGAGAAGCCATCACCATCCCAATCATTGGGATCAATATCTTCACCCAGTAGCAAGTGCAACATGGGAACGATATGTGCGACTGTTTGCGGCTTTTCACTGATTCTGATTGAACGAACGGTGCCAGCCCACTTAGTAAAATCAGCCGTATTGCGCTGCAGGTCAGTGCTCTCACCCAAGTAAAATGGCAATTTGAAAAGGCGTGCTTGATACCTAGGGGCGACACGCACCGACCGCGTCTCCACTCTGAGCGGTACAAAGCCTGTATTGGTGGTGGTGCAATATTCTTCGCCATTAAAATCCGCTTGAGAGTACAAACAAACGTATGCACCGGTGGTTTGCGCAACACTGATGCGTGCCACGACCGCTATCATCAGTACAACAACCAGAAAGCACTTCGCAAGTTTGTGGCAGATCTTCAACACAGTCCCTGGTCTCCTATTGTCCTTCGCGCACGACTTCCGCAGATTCAAGAGCTTGCTCAGAAGCTCGTTTCACCAGCGTGCGCATCTGCTCTGCGCCGAGAATTTTGCGGATTTCATCGCGTACTTCGGCCAGCGGCTTAGGTGGTATTGAGCGCACCGACGTGAGACGAACGATATAAGGTTTTCCAAGACTAAAGAAGACATCGGACGCGTTGCCAGGCTTCAACCCGGTCACCACCTGTTCGATGGTCGCATCCATTAATCCTGGTCTGAGTGTGACCTCTTGATATCGCAGATTGAGCGAGCTGCTCTTCGCGTACGACGCCCAATCTTGTTGCTTTTTTAACTCGTCACTCAACGCAATAAATTGATTTCGTTCGGCGTCACCAGCTTGCTTAGTAAGCGACAACATCGTAATTAGGTGTTCGTCACCACCACCAAATTTAGTCGGGTTTCGGTCGTAGTAATCTTGGATGCGGATTGAATCAATCGGCATTGGTTTGGCGTGCACCGAGAGGTATTCTTTGACATACAACTCCTCTTCAAACGCACGTACTCGTTGGGCCAGATCTGTTTTGCGCTCTGTGCTGAGTGTTTTATCCACGACTTGCCGCATGGCGCTCGAGGCAATCAAGCTTTGCAAGGCCTTTTCTTTCACTGAGTCCGTGATGGCAGGTGCTGTGGGGTTGCCGAACAATCGCGTCAGCATAAAATCCACATCCGCCTGCGTAATCGCCTCACCATTCACCGTCGCCAAAACCGGATTGGTTGAATCAGCCATATCAGCCGGCGCGTTCTCATTTACCGAATCGCTACCGCAAGCACCAAGTGCACTTAGTGTTATCAGCACTACCATGAATCGGAACACATTCATGAGTCAGCAGGCTCCGGTGCCTGATACCCGGCTTCTTTCAGTAAGCGCTCGGTTTCAGCTTGTTTGGTTTTATTGCGTAATTGGTAGCGAATGTCTCCTTTGAGGCTATCGAGTGAACGTGTGACTTCTTGCGCGGGTTCAGTGACTTTGATGACATGAAAGCCAAACTCGGTCAGAAACGGTTCACTGATTTCACCAGCTTGCATATTAAAAACTTTGTCAGAAAACGTGGCTGACACAGCGCCTTCATTGATCCAACCAAGGTCTCCACCTTTGGTTGCAGAGATGGCGTCTTCTGATACTGCTTTGGCAACTTCCTCAAACGCTTCACCAGCGTTGACGCGGCTATATGCCTCAGTCGCTTTGGTAAGCACTACATCGCGCTCGGTTTTATCCATGCGCGGATTAGTACGAAACAGGATGTGTGAGACCTTAGCTTTGCGAGACTTATATTGATCAATATTTTCAGAGTAATAGTTTTGAATACCCGCTTCGGTAACCGACTCATTGAGGTACTGTTCGAAGTATCGACTGATAAGCAGTTCTTTGCGGAACTCCGCAACTTCTGCATCCAAGAGTTCTCGGTCCAGCCCGTCATCGTCGTAAATGGCATTGGCCAACGCAGCCCGGCGCTCAAACTCCGCGCGATAACGTGCAACCCGTTGCTCATCGTCCGGTGACACACGTTTTACCTTAAGGTAGGCCTGGAATTGACTGTCGTCGGTTTCAAAATTTTGTTGATTGCACGCGCTAAGCAGCGCCAGACAACAAACAGATAGAATAAATGTAGCTCGCATATTTTTCATAAGTTAAAACGGAGGAAACGTTGAGGACTCTGGCAGCGGTGTTGGGTCGGACAAGGCACCAACACCATCACCATCCCAATCACCATTGCTGGAAACCACGCTCAATAAATCGTGACCATAGTACCCGATCACAAAGTCGTTATAGCCGTCATCATCGATGTCACCAATGGGAGATAACGTTGGCGCCGGACTTTGAGAGCCGTAATCTTGGGGACCCGGTATTGTATGGATTAATACTCCGGTTGCACCCGAAATCGTGAAGACGGTGCTTGAACGGCGCCCGGAGGTGCCATAATCAGCGACCCCATCACCATCAAGGTCGCCCAGATTTGTGACAATCGAACCAGCTTGGCTGTCGTAACTACCCGTGGTTCGGATCTCTACACCGTCAGCCCCCGAATAGACGCCAACTGTGCCCTCGCCGTCCCAACCATAATAGTCACCAACGATCAGGTCGTTAACGGAATCGCCGTTGAGGTCTCCGGCACTATCGATTGACTCACCAAACGCGCTATCAAAGCCACCGCTTACTGCGCGGATAACACTAAAATCACTCCCGGACACAAGACGCACTGAGTTGCTGAAGCGATTTTGCAGGGCAATATCTGGAACGCCATCTCCATTGACATCAGCTAAAGCAGCCAATGCCTTGCCATACGAAATATCTTCGCTTGTTAGGAACTGGTGAATCAATGTGCCATCCACACCCGACAATAGTGTCACCGTTCCGATCGGTGGTGAGTCGAAGTCATACGTTTCGCCAGATGCAGCGATGGCGATATCGTCTACTTGGTCACCATTGAGATCGCCTGCATTTACGACAGTTTCACCGAACAAGGTGCTGCTACCTAGATCTGAAGGCCGGTCGCCAAATACGGTGTAGATCTCGGCACCATCGACACCAGATAATACGGAAACCGCGCCGACAGAATAACCATCGCCATCCTCGGTCCGAGAACTGCCAACAACAACTTCCTGAATGCCATCATTGTTTAGGTCATTAATGACGGTAATTGACGCACCAAACTGCCGTAAAGATGTATTTATTGCCGCTGCGTTAACTTCGTATAACAAGCTTCGAGCGCCTACGGAATAAGCACGCACAACCCCCGCATTTAAGTCGCTGACGAGTAAATCATCCACTGCATCCGAATCAAGGTCTGCAATGCGTGCGAGCGATCCCGCAAAACCGAACGATTTGCTCCCGGATCGAACTTCTAACCATGACGTCGGCAGCTCAATTGGTTTTGATACCGGATCATTCGGGTCGGTGCCTTGTAATACTTCCGCGTAGTCATCGATATTATCCAGGTCTGTGTCTGGATGCAGCGGATTGGTGAAATGCGTATTGACCTCAACACCATCGTTCAAACCATCATAATCGGAATCTCTTTTTGAAGGATCTGTACCAAGCGCGTGTTCTACAAGATCGGATAATAAATCACCATCTGTGTCATCTCCCACATTGGTATATTGCATTGGGAACGGATCATCTAGGTTAGCGAAACCATCGCCATCCCAGTCACCACCGAGCGAGAACACGACCGCTGCCCCGGTGTCCTCACGATGAGAATTAAAGCCTGGCGCGCCAACCACAAAGTCTGCTAACAGATCAGAATTAGAATCACTGAGCGCAGCAATCGCAATTCCAAATTGTGAATCAAGTTGTGATTCCAGCGTGATGAGTTTCTTGCCGTTTACTCCCGAGAAGACCTGCACCGCCGGCGGTAAAGCGCGGCCTGTTTCCTCGTTACTTCGATACGGAACGCCAACCACAAAATCTTCTATTCCATCGCCGTTCTGGTCGCCAAGGGTATCCAAGGCAATACCAAACTGATCCGTTCCTTCCTCACCAAAGATGGTGTATAGGTCAACTCGCGTACCCTCAGCAACGGAATAGGCACTCACTGCACCGACACGACTGCCCTCGTCATTGCGCTGTCTCACACCAGACACAAGCAAGTCACTCACTGAATCGCCATTTAGATCGCCAACTGACGAAACATTCCATCCGAAATTACTCGATTGAATTTGATAACGGTCGACCGAATTCGGATCCACGCCGAGCGGAATGGGATCAAGCGTCGACAGTAAGTTCGCATCCGCTCCGGAGAATATATCAACTCGGCCCACGCTCCCGATCTCAACACCGCCATCTGCATACGGATCGCCAACCACTACCTCGCCATAACCATCGCCATTTTGATCATCGAGGCCAGTCACTGAAAAGCCGAACCGCTGATGCGATAAACGACCATCAATATGGTGCAGCAAACTGCCATCAGCGCCAGAGAATACGCGCACGTAACCCTGTTCGCCATAGGTGTAGTTATACGTTTGCGGCGCGCCGACGATGATGTCGTTGACACCGTCACCGTTAACATCTGTATTCCCCGCAATCGCTGCACCAAAATTATCGTCGTCTGCGATGCCTAGGAACGAATAATACTCACTGCCATCAATTCCCGAATACACGATTAACCGGCCCACATTGCCCAGTTCAGAATGATAGTAATCGGACTCCGATATCATGTACTCATCATGACCATCGCCATTCAAGTCGCCAACATTCCCGCCAGCATCACCAAACCCATTCCAATTTGAATCGGCAACGTGCCGTCGAATGGTAGCGCCTGTATCACCTGATACAACCTTAACTACCTCCTCCAATATCTCACCGTAGCTTATCTGTCGGAGGAACACGAGAAAGTCGTCAATATCGTCGCCATCAACATCACCTGCGTTAGCAACCATACGACCAACATCTTCGTCCATTCTCGTGTCGGTTGGCTTTATGCCATGAACAAAAAATAGCCATTCGTTGATCGTGTCCGCATTGTCAATCAGGCCGTCAAAGTCGGTGTCAGCAAGTGTGGGATCGGTACCATTCTGAATCTCGACAGCGTCCGAGATGCCGTCAAAATCAGTATCTGCTAAATTGGGATTAGTGCCCCAGAAGGCTTCATCAACGTCGGCAATACCATCGCCGTCGCTGTCGGTGTCGTTTATATATAGACTATTAGTCGGCGTGCCGTTGACGACGGCGTAGAGTTCAACAACGCCCGATACCGTCGACGGCAACTGAAATTCAATACCGAACTTTGTACGCTCAAACTCGAAAACGGGCGCGCCATTAAACACAAATTCGGTATCGTTTGGATCAAGGTGCCGACCTAGCACAGTCATTCGGCTGCCTGAATCAAGGCTATCGAAATATAAGCCCGTGAGCTGTGGACTGTTGATCGATGGCGCGATAGATACACTGGCCATTTTTCCTTCAAATTCAATCTTCGCTGAACGGTGATTTTCACTCATCGTAAGATCTATAGTTGTACTGTGTACCCGGCCCTCTGATTGAGTACTTATTGGTGATTGGGATATCAAATTTATCCCAAACCGATCACTAAATAGGCTCATGTTAACTGTCTTACTTACCTCGGCATCCGCCTCAGCTTTAGCAACAACAACGTCTAAGCTGTTGACGTCAGAAAACACCAGCGAGCGAGTAAACACCGAGGTCAACTCATCGCTGTCGAAAACCCGTTGATAAATACCACCAGAGACGCGACTTAACTGTTCGTAGTCTGCCATCGTCGGTCCGCTTGAACAGCAGCTATCCGGTTCCTCCCCATAACCAAACAAATTGACGATCATGCCCGCATCCAGAGCTTTGTCTGCCAACGACATCGAACTGATTGGGTGCGCGTAGGCTTCTGAAATTAACGACAACGTAGACTTGCTCCAATCCGAGCTGTCATAGTTTCCTTGTATCCCCAGTAAGACGGGGGTCGCCGAGGGGTTGCTGCGTTCACTAGCCAGTTCGTTGTAGGCAGCTTCAAGGTAATTCTCAATATTAGGCGTATCACCGTAGTCCTCGACGGTTTGAATATCGTCCAGCGCGGCTAAAATCGCGGGCTCGCTGCTTGTCAGTGGCAACAAAATCCCCGGCCCGGTTCGATAGTAGCCATCACCAATATCAATTTGATGTGCTGACAAGCCAATCGCAACCTGATAGCGCGTTAAATCCACCGTTTCCAACAGCGTGTATACCGCGTCTATTTGCGCATCTAAATCAGCGTTATGTTGCTGCAAGTTGTCGATAAAAATAACCAGGTCCGCGGCGCCGCTGATATGTAATGTTTCTGCACTAGGAAACAAAATCTGCGCACCATCAGATAACGGAATGTTGTTGTATGACAACAATACCGAATTACTGCGCACGCCATCTGAGATTACGTATACTTCGGACCACAACCCAGCACTAGCAGGCAAAGTGAACTGCAGGCTGAATTTGTCAATTGCGTCGATTGCTACCAATTGGCCGTCGACATACAGCTCGGTACTCGCAATGCCTGAACCAGACCTGGATGGCTCATTATTCGCAATCTGAGCCAGATGCCGCGCATTGAGCGTAATCGATACGCCTTCTTCTAGAGCTCCATCGAAGTCCGCAGATTGCAGCAACGGCAATGTTTTTGTTGGCAGTAGTTGTGTACTTATATCGAAATAGCCTGCTTCAAATTCCGTCCACACGTAAGCTTGGATGCCGTTGTTTGACTGTTCGAAAGGCAGGTTCATAAAGTAGCCATTACCTTCTGCTGACACGTCCAATTCGACGTATTCGTAGCCTATCTCGGCTTTGAAAGTATGGGTCGTATCAGAGTCCGCATGTGGTTTGCTGGCAATAACCTCAAAACCGCTCTGATCTAAGAGGATCAAATCAGGCAGGCGCTCGACCAGGGTATGAGCCGATTCATAGGCCTGTATGAAGCCCACAGGCAACGCTGGCAATTCGTCTTGCACATATGCCAACGGTCCATTGACCGGTTCGTCAAGATCACATTCGTACATTGGTGGATTCTCGGTCGCACAGAGCTCATCGTAGTACGGCAACCAAATATGATTCCTGATGCGGTACTCCTCATCATAGAGTTCAAATACATTGAGTTCAGCATGTCCCAAAACTGCGATGTTGATAGCGATGCCGGACTCGCGCGCCTTGGTCATCGGATTAGCATCAAGCCTAGGAGGAATTTCCGAGTCTGGCTCAAAACCTAAAGGTGGAGTGTCGCCGACGATCCCAGGCGTTGTCATTATCAACATCATAGGTGTTGCGTAGAAACGTGAACCTGGCCCAGACAACATCTCAACTGCGCCCGCGACACGCGCATCCAACGTTGTCAAATTCTCCTCATCTGCGGTGCTGATCGACGCAATAGCTTGTTCCAAAGCAACGCGATCGTGTGTGAGTTCCTGCAACTCATTCGCCCCATCGGCCACCGCCATGATGCCAATCTTGGTGGTGCTGAGATTGATCTCATCCAGCAATGCCAGTGCAGCGGCTTTTTGTGCATCTAAGATACTGCCTGCTTGACATTCTGGTTCACTTTCACCGTCACAAGTAGTTAGAGCGGCGTCACTCGAGGTGACAGCAGAATTATCAAACACCAACACCAGATCAGTTGGATTGAAGCCGATTACCGCACCGTCAGTAGGCTTAACAAACCCATACTCGTCGGGCAGTACGATGGCCGGCGCAGTCACTGAAATTGGTATCAACGCATTGAGCACTGGGTTCTCGATAAAGACCACAGTCAATTCAGCACTGCCCTCACCGGTAAAGCTGAGTTCGCCGCCCCCGGCAGCGGTGAGCACCTGAGGATCTGACGATTGATACTCAACCAGCTCGTCGAGGTCGGTAATATTCACCAGTTCGACGCGACCCAACGCCTCGAACGTCGCTGACACGGTAACTTGCGTCGTATCATTATTTTGCCCCAGTGCATGCGTGATCTCGGTTGGCGCAACCGTGATCGCGGTGACAAAGAACGGATCGATATTACGTTCACTTGGATCCATTGGATCCGATTCTGAAATCGCCTCGATAAAATCAGAAATACCGTCAAAATCCGAGTCGCCTTCGGTTGGATCAGAACCATAACGGCGTACTTCATCAATGTCACTCAATCCGTCGCCGTCACTGTCAACAACATCCAACTCTGTACCAGCTTCGAGTTCTTCTATATTGGTAAGACCGTCATTATCGAGATCTTCTTCACCATCAGGAATGCCGTCACCGTCTGAATCCGCATTGGCTGGATCGTATCTAGGCAAGCTAAACTCAAGGCCATTTGGTAGACCGTCTTCATCGTAATCGCCATTCACCTGTAACACGCGCAACCATAAGGCATTGCCAACTGTCAGCGGCTGACCATCGCGCTGCAGATCGTCAATCGTTATCGCCAAAGGCTGACCGTCTGCTAGACCTGAATCAGTATGCACAGGCACATCAATACTGACGGTCGACGCAGTAATTGGGTATGTCACCACATCGGTGAACTCAAGTGGCTCCGTGGCCACGATTCTGCTGGCCGACATCTGGCCGCTCAACACACCACTGGAATCACTCGGCAACTGAATTTCAACCGTAGTGGTGGTGCCTTCCAGCACACTTAACTGCTCTGGAATCGACAATAGACTTTGGTACATACACACATCAATGTCTTGCACCAATACCGGATCATCCACTGCGGCGCCGCGCCACAACGAGCCAGAAGTATTTGCTGAAACACACTTCCCTAACTCAAACGGTTGATCAGGCGTGAAAGCTGCGACTGTGACAGGGTCCACACCAGTATCAAACGTGCCCAGCACTGGCTGACCATCCGACGTTAACGCTGCGATGACATTACCGCTGTCGATCAAATTTAACACTGGCTCAGAGTATGTGAGTTCCAGCGGCGTAATTTCGCTGTTGATCGCTTTGATAAACTGCTGATGGATTATCGCCGGTTTTCGTTTAGCGAATTCAACCTCGAGCGAGCCGAATTCGACCAGCGTCGTCGGCACATTGCTACCCGTCACACCGTCGATGGAAACACGCACAGATTCGGCTAAGTTATTACTCAGCTCAACAAACCCGTTGCCTTGAGCTGTGCTCAACGTGCTGTTGCTCAGCACTGCATTGCCGTCGACCGAGAGCTGTAAGCCAAGGTTTGCGTCAACCGGCTCCACCAAGTGGTTGAACGTTGTCACTGGGTTGAAATACTGGTCCAGTATCTGCGCATTCACTTGGACCGACTCACCAGCTTCCAATTGCCCCGCTTCGCCGAATTCGTGATTGGTTTGACCAGTCGCAGTTAACTGAACTTGAAATGCATCGGCTGCTGTCACCGTAATGGGTAACTGTGAACTCACCGCATGGCCTTGTGGGGTCGGAATCAAGGTCTCAAGGCCGTTATCGGGTAGAAGCTCAACATCATACGTGCCAGCAATGCGAGCGACTGACAGTGGAATACGAGCTTCACCGTGTTGCATCTGTAAAATGGCCTTCTCACCACCTGTTGGCAACAGGCTCACGCGCGTGTAATTCGCGAATCCAAAATTGAATCCCGGATACGGAACTTGGATCTCTAGCTCAGACTCGGAGTCGTGCACCACAAGATTGCCACCACGATCCAGTGCTCGAACAGATATTTCAGTGTGACCGCCCGCTTTCACGCTGGTATCGGCATTCAATTCAAAGCGAGTGGTAATACCACTATCGATGCGAATACGCCGTGCCACAGTAATGTGATCTCGATTCACAAGTGTGGCCGACAAAGTATAAAGGCCCGTTATTCGGCGTGGATCGAGGTTGATCGAACTCAGACCATGTAAGTCGCTGCTGGTTTGTGCGAGTACCACACGCTGACCTGAACCGACCGGGGTCAAACTCCATTCGAGCACCTGATTGGGCACACGGCGACCTGCATTATCTAATACCTCGACTTGGTAGACCGGGTTGGCGTCCACACTAACTGCGATCGGATTGAACTCCGTCTGGTCGCCCGCTTTATAGAATCGAAGCTCATTCGGCACACGCGTCAGCGCAACCTTGTGCAACGCGGTTTCATCGGTTTGACCTAAATGATCCGTAATTCGCACGCGAAAGCGATATTCATCATCTGGTATTTCTTCGTTAGGCAGGCGGAAACTGAGCGCCGTAGTCTGATCTAATGCAACAACCTCGGCCGCCACAATGCGTTTACCAGCTTGCGGTGATGCTTCAATAATTTCGAGCTTGACGGGATCATCACCATCATTCGATGCACGAACTTGAGACAAACTCACCATGAACGAATTACCGTAAAAGTCGTTGGCGTTGTAGTCGACTGCAAGGTTGTCAGCGATCGGCGGCAAGTCAGGCGTCACATCAACGTCGATCACTGCTTCTGAACGTTGTCCTAAGTCATCAATAACCGCTATCACCGCCGTCTGCGACTGCAAGGCCGGTAGTCGACTGGCGCGTCGGTCACGCATCTGAGCAGTGAGATTGAGCGATACCGGCCCATTCTGCGAACTGCTTACTGGCACATTAGTGGTAAAACCGTTCCAAATAACCTCTGCCGCAGCGATGGCTACTTGGTCCTCTGCTCGGAAGCGCACATTGAACTGTCCACGCTCCAACACGGGTTGTGGCGATATCACAAGCTCGGACAGGCTTGGTTTGGTGTCCTCAATAATGGTGTACGACCGAGTAATTGAGTCCTGATTTCCAGCGTTATCGCGGACGGTCAATGTGTAATTCAATACCTGATCGCGCTGTGCCGTCGTTTCCGTAAAACGGAGTGGTCCATCCTCGAATACGGCGGCAACGACTACCCCGTTGCGCGTCAAAATAGCCGAGTCGATACTGCTCTGTGCATCTGAGACATGGCTTGCGATCATAAAGTCATGTCGTTCTACTATTTGGCCACCAGGCATCAGCGGCCCCTCAATGGTAAAGGGTGTGATGACGGGCAATTGCGTGTCTGAACGTCGCTCGATGGCGATCGGGGTTGAACTGGTCACATTGCCGAACACATCGATCGCGCGAACCTGCAAGAATTTGCCGGAATCAGCTTCGTCATACTCACGAAAGATGACGTACTCTGGACCGTAATGCTTGCCAATGATGCGAAATGGACCATCAGCGTTGTCTGCCTCATAGTATTCAACTTGATACACCGGCTGTGTTGAATTACTGACTTGTGCACGAATTTCGAGAGGTTTCGGTGTAAAGGTCGGCACATCGGTGACCGGGTGCGTGATATTGACGCGGAAACTGTTCACCGGCAGGTCTTCGCCCTGGAGCAATACCTGGCGTGGCTCAGAGGTAACGAGTCGACCATCGGGCATTTCAATACGTGTACGCACGGTAAACGGTTGGCCATTGCGTAGGTTCGCAGGCACCAGTATACGACTCGCAAAGGGTGACTGGTCCGAGCTCACCACCAGCGTGTCGTTAATCAAATACTCGGCAGCCACTGTGCCCACGGGGTCGGCGATAGACAATGACAGGTAGTCGCCTTGCACCACTATTTTATCTGCGCGCGGAGCGACCGTTGCCGCGTTAGTGGAAGCTTCAGCGCTGTCGATCTGATAGATGCTCACACCTTGGCTACCTGTGGCAACGGCTAACGTCCCGGCATGGTAAGCCAGACTGGTGACCGCTTGATTCAGAGAGATCGATGCGTCTGGCAAGAATTGCCAACTGGTCACATCGATCGCGCGCAAGCGAACGGCGGTGCTGGTGCGGTCTGCAAGCCAGACTAAACCATCACCATAAACGAAATCGAACACGCCAACCGAGTCATTGAGCGACAAGGTGGCATCCGTATCATCGTTCAAACCAAGCCTGTGCAACACGCCATCGGAGGCAAAGAATAGAAAATCACCTGAAGTCGCGAGTGCATCAATTGAACCACCACCGTTTAATAAGGTTTTAGGCGCAACTAACTCAGGCACGATCGGCAGTGAAGTCAACTCATAGCGCAGTAGTGTATTGGACAACGTGGCTACAAACACGGAGTCGCCGAACACCACGAGATCTTTGACCTGTGCATTATTCGGCAACGTGATCGTGCCGGTGGCATTTAGGTTTTGTTTATCTGCGATATAAAGCTGATTCGCCGCCGCTGCCACCACAAATCGTTGGGTGAGTGCAAGCTGAGTCGCAACCAATCCACTGAAGACAACGTTCGGCTGCGTAGCCTGGCGAGGTGTTGTGCTAGATAAACTTACTGCTTCAACGACTCGACGGTCTTGTTGCGCGAGATACAGTCGCTGATCATCAATCGCACTGAGGTGGCTAGCGAGTGTATAGGCTTGCTGCGGATAGTGGCTCGACTGCCAGCTGCCGTTTGCTGTCTGGATAATCTGTGCACCGAACTCACTCGCAGCCGCGACCACCAAACCATTGTGGATCGCCACATCTTGCGTAAAGCCCCGTGCATTGGAATCCGCATACAATGTGGTAATTGGCTGCGCAGCGCGTGACATGAGTAACGCTTGCCCTGCGTCACCGCCAAACTCAATTCGACCATCGACTAAATCAGCCGACTGTCGCTCTGGCAAGCCACTGATTGGGTAGACGCCGACGCGTACCGGAGAGGCAGGATTAAGCGCGTCAATAAACACGAGTTGTGTGTCATTGAGGCCGAGCAGGTAGCGCCCGTAGGTGTGCAGCCAGTCAAGATTAACACCGAGATCAAATTGGCGTGCGCTTTGGCCAGATTGAATACTAAAGATGGTTTGGTTGCGACTAACCACAAGAAAACGCCCGCCCTTCTCAACCGCAGCGACCGCATCGGCGACTTCATAACTAACTGACTGCGCGGTGGTAAATTCAAGATCAAACTCACTCAGGTTGTCTTCGAACAAGACAGCAAAACCCGAGCTGGAATTGAGCAATTGAATCGCGTTAGATGTTTGTTCGAATGCGGTGGTTCGCGTTGCACTGGTCCGCAAACGTAGCCCCTGTGGGCTCAATTCGTTACCGGAACTGTTGAAGGCCGACACATTGCCGCCAATATCGCGCGCCAGAATACGATCACCGAAGGTCACCAGCTCGACCACGCGCGCACTGTGACGATAGTTGCCGACAACTTGGTAGTTTTCTACCGGATCAAGCACCACCAGCTGTTGGTCGGACAGCGCGACCAGCAACCGATCTGTCAAGTTGGCGAGGGCGGTAATATCGGCATCCAACTCTGCCAACTGGTGTCCGTTCTCGTCGAGCAGTAAGCGGCCTTGCGCCAACCAGGCACCAGCTGGTCGTGGCAAAATATGGTCATAGTCCAATGCGTTTTGGGTGGTCAGCGCGGGTTCAAACCCAGAGACCACGTTCACTCGCTGTTCAGTTCGACGCTGATTGCCAAACTCGTCTCGCACGGTTGTCACTACCGTGAGGAACGCCGTACCCTGCGGAACAACAAAGCTAAGTAACTCGTTTCCTGCAAACAACAGCGTGCCTTGATCGTCATAGACTTCAATAGACACACCCGAAGCAGCACTAACGACACTCGGATCCAACATGAGATCGAGTGTACTGCCTGCAAACACCTCACTCGAGAGCCCAATCAAACTCGGCGCGGGCACACTCAATCTCGGTGTGATGCGTAGACCGACTTCTCGTTCTAGGAAGTTCAGCTCCTGGCCATAATAATTGCGAATCCGCAAATAGTAAGTATCAAGCTGTTGTACCGCCGGTAATTGAATTTGCAACTCACCATTTGGTGCAGACGTCAGTACTGAGGTAATGAGATTTCCATTAAAGTCCGTGAGTGCGATGCGGGTATAACGATATTCGCTTGAGGCGGGGCCGCTGGACTGGTACGCCACAGCAACACGCGCGCCCTCCTCAAACGTATTGTTATTCTGTGGTTCAAGGATTCGTAAGTCAGCGTCTGGAACAGCATTGGTGGTCACATTTGCGACCAATGCCGGTTGACTTGTTTGATTCATTTGTAAGATCACCGCTTCAGAAACGGGATTCACAATGTCAGTCCAACCAAAGGCATGCCCATTGGTATCGCTCACCAGCTCGACACTTGTTCCAGACTGGGTCAGCGACTCGTCGATAATTCGTGCTGTATCACCGTAGACCACGACAATCGGTGCGTCCGCGCTCTGCGTCAGTACCCCTGTTGGCGCCCAGTTAGTCGATTCAACGTCAACGTGGCTCGCACTTGAGATCGGCAATATCGCTGAAGCTTGCGCGTGATGATCTGCGGCAAACACCTGCACATTCGACACAGCCGCCAGATGAAGATTGTCAATCTGGTAGGACACCTGCCCTTGCTGCCACACGGGTTTGGCTGGCAGAGCGCGACCATCTTGGTCAGTGAACCACAGCGCGGTAACGCCGAATGGGAAGCCAAGTGGCTCAACCTTAATCCTGACACCGTGTGTAACGATGTCGTGTGTTGCATTGATGCTTGGGGTCGCACTGGCCTCAGCCGTGGTATCCAGGGTGTGCAGTACAATCTGATCTACGCCGTTGTGAGTAGAGCGTGCTAACAGCCCACCTGGCGATACCGCGCGTACTGTATCGCCCTGCTCGGCTCGCTGTACGCCAACCAATTCGCCATTCAAGTATGCGTGCCACCAATCACCCTGTTGCGCTGCGGACTGCAACCAGATCAAATCGCCATCACTCACTACTGCGTTCACCGTGCCGGAATGCGCTGCCGGTGTGGAACTTACCAAGGAGCCGTCTTCAAGCAGCGTGTGTGTGGTCACGGTTGCATCATCCCACGTTACCACTGTGGCACCTGACACACTCAAGCCTCGCTGATCCGGTAAGGCAACGAAGTCGGTTACGTCGAGTTTTGGTTCGTCATCGACCACCAAACTCAAGCGCGTGATGCCGCTCTCAGTCAAGATTAACAAATCCTGGCCATGTGCCGCCGCCGCACGCAGCGGTTCTGACATACCGTGCGCAATGGCAGGAACAAAATCAGTGTCACCAGCAAGCTTCAAGCCAACAGTATTGCCATACGCGAGCCACACCGACGAACCAGCAGCCGCAAGAAACTCGCCAGCGAGCGGGCTAACAATCGGTGCCGCGAATGTGTTCCCAGATCGACGTCGATATTCCAGTAAGCTTACGCCGTCCTGGACCACCACGGACACCAGGCCAGTACCGGTATCAACTAGATCTAACAGCGTGCCAGTAGTTGATGCCGCAATGGTCGCGGCTTCTGAGGCAATACGGTAGCCACCAGCCTTGTTGTTGATGCCGGCAATAAAGCGACCCGAGCTAGCCGAATCCGGCATCGCCACGATAAAGTCGATTTGCTCGCCAACCTCGGCAGTAAACATCGTGCTCGCTGGTGTCGAATCAAAGTAACTGAGTTTTTCCAGTCGCTTACTTTCAAACCGCGCATTGGCCGATCGATCTCGTAACTCTGCAGTGATATCGAGGTGATCACCGAGAGTCGATACCTGACTCCAGAACGACGCACCGAATGAACCAGATGCGGTCAAGTTATCACCAACAGGGTCATCTACCCGCACTGAGGAGTTCGCTGAAAAATCCGCCATGTCCGCAGGCACAGGCACGTCCACCTGCAGCAAGCTGCCGCTCAGCACGCGTTGGTCTGGAATTGATTCGATGGTCACAGACTCGGAGATTCCGCCATCATCTGCCACATTCAGATAGCTAAATCCGCGCAGATTGCCGCTCTGAACACGTGCGATCACCACAATACTCTCGTCTACCGAAGGAAGCTGTGCTTGCACAATCTGGCGCTCAGGCTGGTCCGCACTACGGCTGATGCGAATTGCTGTTTCTGGTGCAGCTTCAATGCCGCCGATATCAAACAACAGCTCAGCCTCCAGCACATTTCGCATCTGGATGTCGAACTCAACAGTTTCATTTTCGTAAAAATGCGTGCCGTTCTGCGGCGCGATAATGGCCACCTTCGGGGCCCCTGACTCGGCGTCGTATGGATACACCTTGATTTGTTCAACGCTGCTCTGATTCTGGTTTGAATCAAAGGCGCGCACCCAAATCTCCACACCTGACTGACTGTCTTCAACAGTTGGCACAAAGCTGTAGCGATTTGGATCCTCCAGTACGGTGAAGTTAACACCATCTCGAGACACCTCGACACGATCAATGCCGTATTTGTCGAACGACTTGATCAGAACATCGGTGCGCTCTCCAATCGCCACATAATCGCCGTCTTCGGGTGACACAATCGATAGACTCGGTGGGGTCTTATCCAAAGCCAACAGATAAGGCAGATCAAACGAAGCGAAGTAACCTACCCCGAACTCGACTTCCACCTTCGCAGTCATCGGGTATGGCACGGGGTCACCCGGTAAGGATGGTAAATCACGGATTTTGGGATTCAGAAAAGAACCGCTCAAGGTGCCTGTTACTGGGTCATAGGTGTCGACTACATCGTGCATCAAGCCGTTTTGAATTTGCGCCACGCCAAGGTGCACGGTATTGACCATATCCGTGTCTTTGCCAAGATCGACATTTAGGACAACGCGCGTCGACTCCTCAGGCTCCACCGGATTAGTCGTGAATGTTTCGACTTCAATCTCAGGGTCTCGCAATTCGATGATAACTGACTCAAGTAATTTATTCCCGGTCAGGTCTGCCACGACCAGATCCAGTTTAAAGTGCTCGAAGTCTGCGCCCATTAACTGCGTAAACTGCTGTTTTTTGATTGCGATGGATCGACCAAGATCAGTACTGAAGCGAGTCGAATACTTTGCACTGTAATTCAGCGCGTCGTCTGGTTGATAGTTATCTGCGGCCTCGAGTTTGAAAGTATAAGATCGACCTTTCGTCAACTCAGTTGCCGGATCCACGGGTGTGAAGATACCCGCTCGTTTGACCAGAATTCGCGGCGTAATTGGTGCTAAGGTGTCACGTGCGACGTAGGTATCTCGATACTGACCAGCACCATCACCAACATCAACGGCGAGGTTACCTGCGACGTCACGTATATTGCTCAGCGAAACAGCATAACTGGCGTTGTCTTCCAGTGTCGCGCCTGTCTTCAGCCTTAAACTCAGCGTGGTCGGTGTGAGATTAATCAGCTCGAATCGACCCGATACATCTTGATCTTCTTGCTCGGAATAATCATTAAATGTTTTAGTCACCAAGAACTCGGTGGCAGTCACCGGCTCATTGTAGGCGATCACTAAGGGTCTACCACGCCCCAGAGTCTGTACCGCCCCAGCTCGCTTGGGCGCGGTATCGTCAACACCAGTCAGCAGGTACGGCGACGTCAGGGCAACATGTTCCTCAGTGGCTTCTCGAATGATCACCAACTGATATAGCTGGTTTGGGAGCACCTGTGGTGTTGGCCCAATCACCAGGTTGCCAGTGACATAGCGATGTGCAATTCGGTTGGCAGCCGACACGGGCACACCACCTTGATACGGAACGAGGTGTACTTGAATATCACCATCTAACCCGAGGCCTGCGACCTCTATTTGATCGCCACCACTGTCGCTTAATGACTGAGCGTTCACTGAATTGGAGGTCACTACCGCCTGCACGTCGATGGCTTGAGAAATCAAGACGGCTGCTGGCAAAGTAGAGACGGCAGCAAAGTCACCTTGGTCAATTTGCAGTGACTTATAACCCGGTTCGGTTTGGGTGTTGGTAAATGCTAGCCCTTCGCCATTTGCTTCCACGGTCAGCTCGGCCACCGGAACGCTATCGCCACCTAACCGTAACTCAGTTACCTTATGCAGTGCCTGCCCACGTACTGAATAATCGATACTTCGGCCGGTGATGCTGTTTGCAGGGTTGATGTCTTGCAGATGCGCATTCGAATTGTCAAACAACGGCGCAGTGCCGAGTGTCCACGGTAAATCCAGTTCAACTTCAGCACCAACGATCGGCTGAATCGGTGGCACCGCGAGCGACACTGAGTAAGACTCACCTAGGTTGTATTCTGCTCCGAAAACCTCAAACACCAGATCTCGTCCAACCACATGTTGATAACCAGGCAAACGTACCCCGGTTGACGCTGGAACCACATCGACCACGACGGTCTGCCAATTGTCGGAGTCGCCGCTGATTTCGAGCTTTATAGGTTGTGTACTGGCACTGAGTCTATCTGGACTAAGTCCAACTAGATTATTAAACGGCAGCGAGATATTGCTGTACACCTGCCCCGCACTCACCCATTCCAGTAGGTCATTACGGAATGCCAGTTGTGGTGCGCTGTCTGACAGTCCTGGCGAGAAGAGCGTCAGTGGCTTGAGTGACAATTCCTGACCGAACCGATTAATGTCATAGACCGTCAGTTCGCCACTCTGATTGACCAATCCGAGGAGTTCGCCATTGAGTTGCGCTGCTTCATGCGACACAAATGCCTTGCCAATCAGGGCTTGAGTACTATTGGCCCTCAGGCGCACGAGATCGACCAACTCGAACTCTTGATCCGACCGAATCGCCAGTCGTTGCCCATCGATGAGTACTTGCTCAGCGGCAAAAACGGTGTGCGCGTAGCTAGCAGCGCGCTGATCCAGATTTGGTATGGCGTAGAACGCCACCTCCGTATCATCGAGCACATACGCACCCGTATCATCAAATGCGATATCAACGACGGGGAACGCAAACTCTTGTGTCGCCAAATGATCACCGAGCACATGTCCGCTCACCAAAGCATTGCCAGCACGCGCCATCAACACATTGCCAGATAAGTGAATCTCGGTGAGTGCCAAACGCGACGGGTTTTCGAAACTATTGACGATTTCCGGTGCATACACATTGCTGATGTCATACACGGTGATTTGTGCGCCATTATTGTGACTCAGAAGCGCCATATAGTGGCCGCTGATCGATGCGCTCGTGATAGTGCCAGGGCGATTGCCACTCGATAGAGTCAATGGCAGCAATGAATCTTGCGTGGTGGTTAGCCGCCAAACGTCGCCATCTGACTCAGACTCTGTCAGTATGAGAAAGCGATCGGTACGGAACAGCTTGGTTACACCGTGCCATTGATCTTCGGCCTCCAAGCCAATCGACAAACTGGTGTTGGTATATAGGTCTACACCGTCTTCGTGATTCGATACGGTGATGACAAGTTCACCGATCGTGTCGACTGGCAATTCAAAGCTGATCAGATTAGGGCCTTCTAAGCGCACTCCGCTTGCGAGGACGCCGTTGATATACACCTGTGTTTGCTCGCTAAAACCAACACCCTGGATTGCAACTCGGTCACGTCCATTGAAACGGAAATGCGTCTGGTCAGCGTCGAATTCACCAGTTTCGGCGTTGTAAGCACCAGCCTGTTCAATGATCGGGTCGGCAATGTAGCTGAATGCAGCACGCAAGCTGGCAGACAGCTTTCCATTTCGCACTTCGACACCCATCAGGACATTATCGTCCGGGGAAGCCTCTAGAGCTGGCAAACGGAATCGTAACTGGTTCTTTGAAACAGAGAGTATCTGCGCTGAATCAATCGGGTTGGCACCAACCAACACCTCGGTCTGTAAGTCAAAATTGTCACCAACCAGGGTGACCTCGGCGCCGCCACGCCAGCTGGCAAACGGTGGACGTACTTCGCTCAAAGCTGGTTGTGCATTGGCGTCTGCATGGAATCGGAAGTCAAAATCGCTACCCAGCGCCACACCTTGATTGTCACGCACAGCGCCCGACAATTTAACCCGATACCGCTTACCGTCCTGCCATTCCGTCAATGGCGCGAATTTGAGCAAGGAACCATCGCGCGTCGTTAACAAGGACACGAATCCGGCTTGTTTGACGCCATTTTGGTAGACCTCAAACAGGTCTGAGCCCAAAGATTGTATCTGCGCTCGATCCAGATGGCGGTTGCACTGCAGTTCGATCACCGTATCGCTGGCGACGATTGTTTCTGGGCGTGGATGTTGCGACACAATCGTGAGTTGATCGTTAGTCAGCGTACTTAAACGCCCGCCCAACTGACTTGCAGCTTCTGGGTCATCCAATGGGTTTTCAGCTGGCTCGCCAGCCACGTATGGGAATGCGCTGCCCACATAGAGTGCGCGCGGATGGAATGCAAAGGTTTGCGCATCACCCTGAACGGAAAAGTAATTTCGTAAGGTCGGTTGTGCCTGGAAATCGCGCTGTAGCCAGCCGGACACATCGAATAATTGCAGATCGCCCTGCCCGCCAGTGATGTACAGTGTTTGGCCGCGCAACTCTATGCCGCTGGCATTGAGACTGCCGTGGCGAACCAGATACGCGAGGTTCATGCTCGCGACCACCTCACCGCCGGTGTCATCCAGCACAAACAACTCGACGGTTCCAAGCTCGCCGGTCGCGACAAATAACTTGTCGGCTTGTACCACGAGATCACGCGGTTTAAAACGTTTGCCAGCAAGATTCGTCGCTGGGATATCACGCACCAGATTGTAGTAACCACTCATCAGCTCGATTTCAACAATGCGCCGAGAATTTGGCATCGCTGCCCATAGGCTATTGCCTTGCAAGAACAAACGGTCTGTAGTGCCGCGAAGCTCCAGGCTGGTGATGGTTTTGAGTAAGCGCAGACGACGTTTATCGGTCAATTGGTATATCTGGATGCCACGTGTGTCGGAAATAAAGATCAGGCTGCCATCAACCACGATATCCCGCGCTGTGCCCGGCAACTGCACGGTGTCTAACAAGTTTGGTTCGGCAGGCAGGGTGGTGTCGTAGTGATACAAATTGTTACCACCGATCAGATACAGATTAACGCCCTCTCCGGCGATTGCCTGGAAGCCAGAGGTCCCCAGACCGCCAGTTACGTCCAAATGATACGGGAAGCTCGCCTCGGCCAACTCACGCTCAATGATAGTTGGGCGAACCGGGTCTGATACATCCGCTACAACCAAGCGCGCTACGTTAGAAAACAGTCTTCCGTCAATCTGACCCGATTGACGGTTAATCAGTTCGTATTCACCGCCAGTCACCGAATACAGAATCTGTTCACCCAGATAAATTCCCGACACCGGACTCGGTTTTTCATCATCGAGATCAACATAGCCTACTGGGTTCGCAGTGTAGAAATAATCCACCGGCGCGACGGTACGTTCACCTTCGAACTGGGTATTTTCGACGCTGATTGCGACTGGACCAAAGTTGCCAGAGGGCGCACGAACGCGAATATGACCGCTATTCACAACCTCTAGTCCACCAGCAACGGTCTCCCCAAACCGCACGACCGATGCGTGGTTGAACCCAGCACCAAATAGTTCAACACCATTGCCACCCTGAGGTGGACCTCGCGTCGGCTGCACGTCATCAATATCAACACGTGGTAACACCACAATGGCACCTTGTTTAACCGCTCGTAATGCATTGACTTCAACGCTGACCGGCAGACTGGTAACACGGCGACTGAGGAACAAGTTGGGCATGTCGATTTCCAATTCGTTGTCGCTCACGCGCGTGATCATGGCGCTAGGCAGCGCTAACTCACCGATGCGCACGGTGATATCACCGGCCTGTGTACCAAAGCCTTGACCCCGGATCAATGCACGCTCGGTGCCGTCTGCATGGAAAAAGTGGTTTGCAGCCCCGCCGCTCACAACTCGGTTAACGCTATCGATGACTGGGCGTGTACTTGTACGCAGCGTGTATGTTGCTTCTACCGGCGCAATCAAAGGCCGAGTATCGAGCGCCCGAATCTCGGTGTTGACCATCAAGGTAAATTCACCGGCGAACTGATTCTGTTCGGTAAAGTTGACCTTAATATACGCACCGCTAAGCGTGTTGACGGGATCAAGTTGATACGCGGACGCTGGCAATGGCGTGGATGTACTATCCAACAGTTGAACACCTGACTCAATGACGTCAGACTGCGTATTGATCAATTGATTAAACTGAATTCGAATTTCGTCGTTCGCCGCGATTTCTGCGCCGCTCGCCGGTGATATTTGACTGACGACGAGTGCCGGACTCGGCGTTGTGACCGCACCTCGACCGTCAAACGCGAGTACACCGCCGTGATGCGTGAACAGCTCCGCGCCGGGCACGCCAATGCTGTTCCAGTAAACAGTCTCGTACGCACCGCTCTGATCCAGTTGCAGCACGATAATTTCATTGGTGGTCGTGATCGTCACTTGACCATGTTGAACCAGCATGGAGGCACCGTAGAGGCCATCTACCGCGCCACGTTCGATCTTGGTGACTTGATAGCTGACTGGTGCTTGATCCAATGACTCAAAGACGGCCAAGTACAATGCTCGATCACGCTTGATCAACACATGGAGTTTGCCTGCCAACCATTGCAAATCAATTGGCTGCCCCAGTAAGTCGCCAGAGTTGAATTGCAACGCAGTGTAACCAGCAGGTGGTGCCAGACCATCATCCGTCAGATCGTAAAATCGTACGAATCCAGTACCGAGTTCGTCGGCTACAGACATCGCCAAAATGCGGCGCACTGGATCGACATCCACATCCGTCGCCACATGACCGGGAATGGCAAAATTCTGCACCAACAGTGGTTGCGTCAGATCTGTGACGTTCACCACACTGAGTCCATCGCGTCCAGTTGCCATGTAAAGTGTGTTATCCAAAGCGGCCACACCACTTACTGGCTGATCAGTCCGCAACTGAGCCAATCTGATCGGATTTTCCCAGATGCCGATATCGAATATCTCCAGACCAGACTCCATCAAGAAGCGGTTGCTCGTATTGGGTTTTGCACCGTCCAACACGCCAGCAAACAGAATGTCATCGCGAATCTCCGCACCTCCCAACACGTGCGGAGGATAGTTTGGTAACCCAAACCCAAGGCCATTCGCCAGTGTATAGACCAGTTGACCGACTCGAACTTCCTGATCTCCAATCGCGAGGTATACCTGGTAACGTTCCGGTTGCACCACGCTTGGTACTCGGAAAGTAAATTCGGTTAGGCTACGCACATTGTCTTTAAGATCAACATCGTAGAAGCCAAGCGGATTAACCGTGGTGCGGATTTCCTCTGTCGCCGAGCGCATGATAACTCGAGCCCCAGGCAAGATCACCGCGTGCGAGGCTTGGATCGTCGCTTCGTTTCCACCACGTATATCCACGGTTTCGGTATCCAACTCGAATTCAGCATCGCTCAACTTGTCGCCAATTAGAATCGCGCCGGCCACGGTCGTCACGAACTCCTCGTTAACTACCCGAAGGGTGTGCTGCCCACTCGTCAACGGTAAGAGGCCAAGTGCCGAGGCTGGTATCTGCAATGTGTGTTGGTCGACGAACACGCTACTCACCAAATACGAACCAATCCAGACTTGGGTGGTGGGCTGAAAGCCGTCGCCATGCACAGTAATCACGCCCTGATTCTCAGAATGGAATACATTACCATCCAGTTCATTGACGATAGGCTTAATCGCGCCAGACGTGGCGGCAATAACCTGCTGCGAGTACGGGCGCCATTGTCCAGAGCCGCGTAAATTTTGTGCGCCATCAATGGCCACCTGATACTGCTCTCCAGCCTGTCTTGCAAAAGCTATTTCAAATTGACGTGCGCTGGCGCCATCTTGGTTAACCGCAGTAACTTGAACATCCACCGCACTCTGCGTGCCAAGCGCGGTGACAGAAACAACCCCAGACGCCATCATGGAATCCACATCCATGGCTTCATTAAAGCTAACCAGCAACGACGCCGAGTCGCTCAGATAGCCGAGGTGCGGGGTCGAGGATGAAACAACAAACGATGCGGGCAATTGCATGGTCCGCAAACCGGCTGAATCAGCACCGACAATTAAGCGATCTCGGTACACATCGACCACGTCCGCAGACTCCTTATTGCCAGCCGAGACCACGTACGGCGACCAAGGGTCCGTGATGTCCAACACAATCACACCGGCCGCATCGGCACTGACAAACAACAGGTTGCCAATCACCTTAACACGCCGTGCGGTTGCCTGTTCATTCTGTAAGGCATTCAGGTCAATACGCAGTGCGGGTTTCACGCCATGGATGTCAACCACATCGACGCCTTGTTGGCCGAGCGCGGCAAACATCACATCGGCATAAAAACCGACATCGAATACCGTGCTATCAAAATTAAAATCTCGGGTTAATTCAGGGTCATCCAGATTGACGGCCGAAATCTGATCTGGGCCTGCCGATGTTGGCTTTGAAGCCGTCTCTGAAATCCAGGCTGGTGGACATTGCCCCCAAACGGCGGACTGACCGTTACCACCGGCGTACAACCATTGGTCGTGATACGCCATCAACTCACCGCCTCTGATTTGCAACGAACTCGGCAGGCTTATTGGATCGTCTGGGACGATAAAGCTGAACTCCTGCAAACTGCCGGAAAGAGACCGACCTGCCTTACTCGTGCACTCTTTGGGCGGATCATCCACATCCGCGCCGCTGGTTTGCGTGCTGTAGACGCTGTAACCAACTTTCTCTAGGTCGCGCGTGATCCCGCCACTGGAAACACGATTCAATACTTGCAGTCCATTTTGCTCATCAAAATTAAGGCGCATCACACCCGAGTTACCAGCGGCAACATACAAGCGCTTATGAGCAACCCCGTCCTCGTGCTCGGTGACTGGCTGCAGGCGTAATGAGTCTACCGAAAAGGCCAAATCATCAGCGCTGCCGCGCAAGGATTCAAGTTCGACCTTTTCTTCCGGTGTGAGCGCAGGCTTATCAATTAGATGCTCGTGTTCGATGAGCTTTTTATTGAGTGCTTGGTACCGCGAATAACGATCCAGCATGGCCCTTCCCGCTTCACCACTTGGCAAGGAAGGTACACCACCGACTAACAGTGGTTGTGTCGGATTTTGTACGTCGAAGGTCGCAGCCAAATTCGACTCATTGAACTGTGGCAATCGAAGCACGTCTTCGAACGACCAAGAACGGAAATAGCCAGCGGTGGTCGCAGCAACACCGGTCTCCTGATCGACATACACATCCAGTGGATTCACCAGCGCCGCAGAAATTTGCGAAAGCTGCGTGATTCCATAACCAAATCCATCTTCACCGACAAGGCGAGTGGTATTGCCGTAGCGATCCGTGCCATAGACAGTGTTTAGCCCACTCACGCCGCGCGGCGTAACGAACTGCAGAGTATCACTCGCCAGAACACGCAGCGACTGCACTGGCATCGAACCAATGGTCACATTCAGGCCAGTCATGACTGTATTGCCGGGCTCAAAACCTTTGCCGTGGACGGTCACGAGCGTGCCGCCCTGAATCGGGCCCCAACGTGGTGTAAGCGCTTCAAACTCTATCGCATCGTCCACTTGTAAACCGGCACGATACACAGCGCGTTGAGCAATACCCAGCCGAGCGACAATCACACTCACATCGTATTGGCCGGCCTCTGCGATTGGTGTCACCTCGGCGGTTATGATTGCGATTCGAGGATCCTCTGAATCGGCTTGAATCTCGGTGACATCAATCTGCTGATCGCCAACATACACGGTCACATCATCGATTCGACTCGGTATGCCCGTGCCTGCAATCGTAATCGTTGCTGGTTTATTCGTTACGATGCGTCTCGGTTGTACAGACTCAATCGCACTGCTCGCCGCGGTACCACCACGATAGGTAAATGGCAGCCGTTGTGTGGATCTCAAACGATACAGTTCCAGATTAATCTGCTCGCCATTACTGAGTATTGGCTTACTTGCCACCAAACCAGCGCCGACCTCAAGCAACAATGTATCGCCCGTTGTCAATGCTGAGGGTTGGACCAGCTGGATCAGAGCATCATTGTTCACGATGGATACTTCAATCGGCACTGGCTGGCCGCTGGCATTCAACAGAGTGAAATATTGCGTGTTTTCCGCAAATTGATCGATCGCTTTATTAAACCGCACACGAATTGCGGCCAAGCCATCAACGTCAAAGTCAAGCAGGCCATTACCTGGATCGACGCCGTGGATTTTGAGCACCGCATCCGGTGTTTCCTGCAAGACGCCAAGACCCAGTGTACTTACACCACCACCAAGCACGGAATACGGGGTCGCTAATACCGTATCGATCGAATTTCCGTTGTAGGCTTCATAGCTATCAACGTATACCGGACGCTGTGGGTCCGTCACGTCGTAGCTGGCGATACCTGCTGTGCCGGTAGCCACATACAAGGTGTTGCCATACAAAGCGATATCCAAGCTTGGCCCGGGAATGCGATACGCGATGCGCGGATTGAGAATGTCCTCGATGTCCACAACCACGGTACCCATGCCACCGGCGGACAAATAAGCGTATCGAGGTCTTGGGTACGCCTCGTTACTGTTCTCGATTAATACTTTGCTGGCTGGGATATCCAGCGACGAAATCACCTCAAGCCCTAAGGTGGTCGAGTTTCGAATTAAGTGGAAGCCACCAGCACCAACGCGTTCACGATCCGTCAACCGGTTGCTGGCCACATCGTAGGTACCGCCAACGGCCGCGTAAATCTGCTGAGGTTGATCGAAATAGAGAACCGGCTCGACATCGAGGGCAGAACGGCCACCCGGCAACTGGATGTGCTGTGACAGATACAATTTGCTGTGCAGATACATATCCACAAAGCCAACACCACGTTCACCGAGCGCGACAATTGCCTGATTATTTTGGGTCGTGATTCCCTTTGCCAGATTACTGCCTAAACTAAGTGTATTGATTAGGGTGTGCGAAGTGATATCCAGATCATCAACCGAATAAACAAAGAGCTTTGCATCACCAGAATTTGAACCTGGGCGCACACCGGTAACAAAAATCCGGTCATTGTTGCGCTCAAAATAAAGGTCTACGCCGACCGCATAGTAACCGGACGGCAGTTGAATACGAGTCACCAGCCGATCATCCACACCGTCGTTGTTGTGATCAACCAGTTCGCGTAGTTGATCTGCGTTCGTGACGTCTTCGACATCGCCAATTAATGTTGAAGAATTGATATTAAAGATGAGAACGCCGCCGGAACCCGCCGCAGCGACCGCGTAATCGCCGCCCGTATCGAGCACCAGGTCATAAAACCGATCTGACTCTGCGCCCGTAATATTGGTCTTAACCGGTTGTAAGAAAGTAAATGCATCTTCTAGCGTTACCGATTGTGTTGCCGTTGCAACACGTACGTCCGTACTACCCAGTTGCCCTGGAATCGTGGTGAACTCGAGAGTTTCAGAATCCAATACCTTAACCAGATGATCGGGGACTTGAATGTCACGCATGAATACCGTGGTCTGATGCGCACCGGCTTGGAAGCCTCGACCTTTGACGGTAACTCGTGTCCCACCAACAACCGAGCCTTCGGCCGGACTCAACGATTCTAAGACCAACGGCTCAATATACTGAAACGCGCCCAAAAGATTGGTTTGCTGACCATTCGCATTACGCACCAGAAGGTTCGCTGGGCCAGCGAGGCTAGACGGCACGCTTAGCTGAAACTGCTGCAGGGTCGGTGAAAGATCGACTGAATTTAGCATGGCCGCGGCTTGCCCTGACACTTCGAATGCGGGTAAATCAGCGTTCTCGACCACAACAGTGATCTCGCCACCAGCAATATCCACTGTAGCTGGTGCCACCGACATAATGCGTGGCGGCTCACCAGCGGCAGAAGCGGTTGAAAAGTGTATGTCAAGATCAAATAAGCCGGTTGAGCGTCGTCCACCATCCGTGGGCTCCGCTTCCATACGCACGACATAGCTGGTATCGGCTTCGAGCGCTTGGTTGGGCGTTATGAGCACTGCATTCTCTGCGGCCGGATCAATGGAAATCACGACTTCAACCGCCTGCCCTGCACTCGTCCCGTCTGCCTTTATCAGTGACAGATAGCGCGACAGATATTGTTGCACAGTCTGTGTGTCTGGAATCGTGAGTCGACGATTAAAGCGCAACATCAACGGCGCATCCGGGTTAACCGCCTGCTGACCCTGGGCTGGTTTGGACTCGACCAGGTCCAGCACATAGGTATTAATCAGCTTTAAGGTTGAACTGCTGCCCTCATAAACGGCCGCTGCCACGAAACCATCTGCGGAATGAGTATGTGCCCAGCGATCTAAAGAGTAATCTTTGTACTGGACATAACCATACACGGCATCCATCAAGGCAATCGAATCCTGAATTGAAACTTCAGAATCACCGCTGGCATCGAACAAGTTTAAATACAGCTGGGAGGGTTGCTTTGATTGCCCTGCATTGAGATTTAGAGCCGTCAGTGACGTCGACCAACCGCCGAGTGCGACCGGGCCGCCTGGCAGGTCAAATCCATTCGCGCGGTACTGTTGTACTTCTCGCACATTCGCTATGTCGCCGTCATCAAAGAGTCCGATGCCCTCTGCGTAGAACGCGGTGGCTTGCATGGTCGGTAGCCCAAGCAGCTCAGTTGATTTATCGGCAAGTGAATAATCGGCTACCTGAGGTGTACTCGGCTTACTCAAGTCGAACACGGCACGACGGTACTCCACAGCATTTTTCGAACCGATTGGTGTCACAACAGACAGATAATGGCCCTGGAGACTGATCGAGCGCGCTTTCAATTGACGCGGCGCGCCGTTCGCCACAAAGCGCGTTAGGCTCCGTAACACGGTTGGGCGTAGCGGATCTGCCAGACTAACGAGCAACACACCGTCGTCGCCAGCATTCGCTACGAGGATGCTGCCTGCAACCAACATTTGACTCGGTGGCTCACTCACCGGTAGCGGCACGCTGTAGAGAATATCTCGATCTCTAGCGTCTTCGCCCTGTGTTGGGAGGCGTGTTTCGCGATCATAAACCAGCAGCCAGTTTGCATCTTCGTAAGGCACTTCAATATGCGGAAAATGCATACCCTCAGCCGACACATAGAGCTGCTTGTCACCCAGCGTCAAACCGGCAGCATTGAGGCCTTGTGGTAGGTCAAAGTACCCAAGGTTAACGGCCGGTGATGCCGCCGACAAATTTGCTTCGTCATAGGTAATGAGTTCCAACCAACTGGGCGAAATGTAATGTTGCAGCGCGGTTTGGTTTTCAGTGTTAGATGGGTTTGGAACTGGGTTGCCACTTAACGGCGCGCCGCGACCCAATACGTAAATGAGATTTAAATCCGCATCATTAGCCAGTCCAACAATACGTCCGGCTGGTAATTTGCTCGGGTCGCGGACAATGAGGGAGCCAGTACCATTGCTAATCGACGCCAACTCATCATTAATCTGATTTACACTTAATGGCTGACTCAGATCGATGCCTGCGTTTGCACCTAGACCACCGTAAAATAAAGCCCGGGGCACATACACAAACCGGCCAGTGTCGTCACTCAACTCGATATCAACGTAACCACGGTAATCGTCGCCAATACTCGGCACTGACCAGCGCATACGTTGCGGCGACTCGACCACGAGCGAGTCTTGGTCTGCCGCGAATTGCGTAGCAGCATTTACGTGATCGCGGTTGGCACCACTCGGGAATGAACGCAGCTGGACTTGTTGATTAAAGCCGTATCCAACAATATCCACGACTTGGTTTTCACCTTGTTGGCTAATGTTTACCACGGCCGGGGTTATAAACGAAACTTGCAGGTCATCAACGTAGGTAAAACCGCCGATCACGAAATCACGCAAGCCGTTTTCCGTCGCGATCTCAACCGCAGCCGGACCCGCCACATTTGGCACCGTCACTGCAGTGATACGGTCGAACTCGTCATCCGCTGTCGCCCGATCATACGATTCAATGACCAACTCGATTCCACCAATACGGACTTTAGGTTCAGCACCAAAGCCAGCACCCTGAATCAGTATTCGGTCGCCACCCAAGGTCGTGCCCGAAGCAGGCGTGATCGACTGTATCTCTGGCTGCATAACCGCGCCAGCCACGGAGGTGTAAAAACTGAAACGATAATCTTGACTCAATGCATTACCGGCCAGTGGTTCAAGACCGGCTTTGACCACCACGACATATTCAGTGTCCGGATAAAGCGGTTCATTGATCAAAACGCGCAAATCACGTGTGCTGCTTGGATCTGGTCCAATCACGTACTCAAAACTGACACTGTCTGTCAGTTTTTCACCTAAGGCATAACCGCCGTCAGTACTCGGCAACACTGCACCACGATACACATGGATCACTTCATTTAATGCTCGGCTAGTCGTGACCGGAACGGATAACTCAATGTCGATCTGCGACAGTGCAGTTGTCACGTTGGACTCGGCTGCAGTCGGCGTATGTCGCACGACCGTCAGTTCCGGAAACTCTATTCGGTTTAACCCTGATTTACCACCTGCGGCATGCACCGCGCCACGCGCCACGACCATGTCGCGAACCGCAAAATTAGAGTGATCTGCTTGCGGAATAATCACCGAAGGTACGGTGGCGTCAACCAAGGGCTCACCAAGCGACTCCAGATCAATAATTTCGACCACCGACTGGCTGGGCTTGTCCTCCTGATCCGAGTACATCACCGACACGTAGGCTTTGTTGCCAACCACGGCCACATCGTAAACGCCATCGCTCACCCAGTCTTGTCGCGCTGGTTGCAGTTCCACGGTACGTTGCATGACCAGATTGTGCGGATCGGCAATATTGATGATGTTCAATTGTGAGACCGTGCCGGTACCCGACATATCGGTGACAAATAAACGGTTACCGTCGATATGCAAACGATTCGCGACGCCCAGCGTATCAATCACGTCAACGACCGGAAGATGAGGATTGGCAATATCGACCACCACCACGCCTTCTTCTGAGGCCGCGATATAGGCATACTGACCTTTGATCTTGACGTCGCGGGCATAACCATTTGGCTTCACAAATCCAACACGATATGGGTACGCTGTGTTCGAAATATCGAACACCTGCACACCGCCATGGCCGTTCGCCACTAAAACCAGATCATCACGTCGATCCAACCCGTACGCTTGGCTAAATGGCAAATCCACCCGACCTTGCAGCAAATACGGTAGACCAAACTGCTCGTCCGCGTTCTGATTGGTAAAGATTAGCAGTTCGCCGCCGGTATTCTCGTAGTGGAGGTTTTTGTCTCCGGCTGCACCTAGGATTTCGTGGCGCAGCGCCGTAACGAAGGGTGCTTTTCCATCCGCTGCTGGTGATAGATTCTGAACACCCGATTTTGCTGCCAGGACGAAATTAGCATCGGTATGAATATTGCCGATCGTACCCGCAAAAATCTCACTATTACCTGCCAACAAGCTCGTGTGCAACAGAATGTTGCCTTGATCCTGAACCTCGTCTTCGATGTCCGCGAAGAAAATGCCGGTACACTCGATGCAATCAAGACCGGGTAGCTCCTCGGGGATATCGCCAAACAGACCCTCGTAATGCGCTGGGTCATGGGTTGCCCAGGCGCCGATCATCGCGCCTTGACGAGTCGGGCTTATATATTGATCAACCGCTGTGTAATGCACGCTTTGCATCACGTCTTCGCGCGGTGGCAAATTCAATTCAGGTGGCGTCAACGGCGCAAAAAAGCGTCGTTCCGACACCGGTGCAGCGACCTCATGATAGGTCGTGTCGCTGGTTGTGTGATTCGGCGAAGTAACACGCGTTTCAATGCGAACACGTTCACGATCGTAGCCGCCACGTTGTAGCACTTCACCATCAGCCAACGTGTGCCAATAGATAAAATAGTAATTATCCGGGTCGCTCAGCGGTAGGTCTGGTCGACCTGTTGGATTGTCGTCTCTGGATAAGTCGACCCAAGCATCTGGATTACTTGGATACCACGCAATTTCAATCCACTCGCCTTGCGCGTTTTGGTGCTCTCTCACCCATTGCTGCGCGACTCGCCGCTCGGATTCCAATCCAATATCAAGCACCGATACCGCAGCGACAATCGGTTTAGCATTACTGAAATTTAAAATGTCGTTATCAAATGGTGTCAATACCGAGAGCTTCGGGGCGACCGTATCATCAATATTACCCAGATTGACAACGGTCGACTGCCCGGCCTGATTCCGTTGATCGTACGCCACGGCCTGCAAGGTAAAACCATCTACGCCTAACGGTGGTTCGAGCGTGGTCGAATAATGACGTTCGGCACTCGCGGCACCGGTGTTGGTGGTGTCGTGTTGATAAACTGTCGTAACCAGCTTGTCATTCAAATAGAACTCGACTCGGTCGATGCCATTAAAGCCTAAGTCGTCCTTGGTACGCGCGGTGACTTCCAGCGCCTGACCTTCGATAAACACCGCGCCATCCAGCGGGCTGATAATCGTGACTTCGGGCGGCTCATCTTGTTTGATAGTCAAGCTTTTTACTGGGCTGACTGCCAAATCCGAGACCTTGCCATCAATGTCAGTTGCCACCGCTTTATACACAAGCCGTTGGCCGATCTGACCAACCGGCGCAGTTTCACTGAATTGAAATGGCGCTGCTCCGTCGCTTGCCACGGCGACAAACGCGTTGGAGTCCGGATTATCGCCAGTCGCTCGGTATAAAGTGACATTGTCTACGCCAATCTCTTGATCAGAGGCCAAAACATGTACGATAAATTCACGCCCCTCGGTTATTTCTTGCAGTGCACCCAAGGACTCACCGCGTTGATCCAAGACTTGGAACCCAGTCACCACCGGTGGTTGGTTACGTACCAAATTGAGTGCTCGCGTAACAACGCTTTGGTTACCTGCACCATCCTGCGCAATGACCGTGAATTGCAATGGCAAGAGGTTCGTCGGTTGATCGGTGTAATCCTCAATCGATTCGACCGACATCGCACCCGAGTAAGGCGGTGCTAACAACACCTTGGTGTGCTTAATTTCAGTGTCATCAAATAACCCATCTCCATTACTGTCGGCCGCAAGCTGCAACTTAACCGATGTCACGCGCACATCGTCCAGCGCGGTAATGGCGTAATTAAAGAATCGTTTCTCTGCCACACTCGGCAGTGGGCTGGTTTCTGCTGGCGCGGTCACCGTCAGTGTCGGCGGATCCACATCTTCATTCACTATCAGGGTCACTGATTCAAGTGCTTGAACCGTGCGTGCGGCACCGTTCTGCCGTTGTTCGGTCGCGGATGCTGTCAACTCCAACGCATTGCCCGCTTGTCCATACGGCAATTCCAATAGAAACTCATATGGGAACGTGACATCAGTGAGGACTTTGTCACCACCAACCAGATTTTGCACATTAAGTGTGACCTTATCGATGCCAACGTCATCAATGGCGGTGAGCTGCACCAAGACAAACTCACCTTCGGTGACCGCGGTGCCATCGACCGGTGTCGCAATTTTCACTTCCGGCGGGACGTCGGCAACCAGTCTCGCAACAATTTTCTCGGTAGCCTGATGATTATCCAAATCACCGTACACGGCACCGTACGTGTCCAATGCTGTGGCGGTCACCACCACCCGATTACGCTCGGGGTTTGCCAGATCAGCAGTCGGTAGTCGAACACTGATACTGTATGGCGGTTGTCGCAAAGTGAAGGGATTACTTAAGACTGATGTCTCTTGACCATCAGCGCCAACCAACACATCGATTTCAAGTGAATCGATCCCAACATCGTCATACGCCGCGACATTAATTTGCAGATCGGTCTCTTCTACAACAGACGACGCGTGCAGCGGTTTGAGAATATCCACCACTGGTCTTTCGTCGCTACGGACCGGGAAGCTAAGTTCACGTGTTCGTTGGTTATCCGACGCATCACGCGCGACAACCCGCACCCAGATATCAAATCGCGCCACGTCGTCCAAGATCAAGCCATCAAACTGAGACAAGATATCGGCCTGACGGTCTACGTGAATGAGCTGATCATAGATGAGCGTATCTATGTTGTTCGTTGTGACTGGCTCGTGATCAACACTCTGAATGTCAGAGATGGTCCGTAACGGCACGCCAAACTCAAGCTTCTGGTAGCCGCCATTTTTAAGCTGCGCGCCGTAGCTGGTGTACACTTCGAGTTGTTTGACCTTAACGTTGTCATAGGCGCGATAACGAACAGAGAAGTCGGAAAACTCAGGCGGTCCATACCCGACGGTGGGATGAATGATGGAAATTTCCGGGTTAATATTGTCTGCTGCTCCAATGAACTCGACAACATGCGTGGCGACCGCATCATCCGTGTCCTTAATCTGCGCCATCAATTCAATGGTTTCATTGGCTTTGATCAATCCACTGGGAACATCAAAAAGAGCCACATTTGAGATTGAAAACTCGCTGTTTTGTTTGCCGTAGTCATCCGCCACATCGATGCTGTACTTTCGCTCATAAGCATCGTAAATCGAGTCAAACGCGCGCGCTATTTCAGAATCCGCGACGCCACTGACCGCGGCTGTTCGCAAGTTGAGGCGCACACCGTTTGCGAACAGCTTAATATCTTGTTGCGACAATTGACGATCATCCGCGGCCACCACGCCAATTGCCATATTGAAAGTGCCAGCCGCCACCAGCTGGTTTGGCGCTGGTTTGGTGATACGAATCTCGGGTGCCACATTATCTAATGGATGGATTAGAATCATGCGTGTCGTGACATTACCGGTATTGTCCGTCAATTGTATTTGGTATTGCGTCGGCTCAGACTCGCCAAATACCAGCGCCACTGTCTCCTGTGGTTGGAAGACAACCGGCAGCGCAGGACAGGTATTTGGGAAACTACGATCGTGCTCAAGCACCAGGTTGCCATTCGATTCAATCCGATGAATCGTATACAAACTGAGCCCGGCATCATCACGCAGCTCGGCCCCAATCTCGAACCGTTCGCCAATCCGAAGCCAAAACTCGCCGTAGTTAAGTCGTTCAGGGTCGGTCAGGACTTTTTGAAAGACATCGTTGACTTCATAGCTAGCAAAACGCGTAAAATTGATCTCGGGGGCTTCATTTGGCACGATCGGCAACACCAGTTCCGCCGCACGCTTGCGCCCAGATGGGTCACGCGCGACGACGCGGAGATTCAAATCCCCTGCTAGACGTGCTTGCGGCACGGTGTATTGGAACGGGTACTCGCCTTCAAACTGAAATACACCAACTCGTTCTGCGACCTTGCCATCGTTGTCGAATAACTGAATATCCTCAACCACATAAGAATCATCCGTAGTGAGCACACCGAGTTCGATCGTTTGTCCCGGTACCACATTGGTTCCAGCTACTGGTGAGGTAATTTGAATTGCCGGATCTGTCTCATCAATCGATAAATCCACGGTCAATAACTCGGCAGGGCTAAACACACCACGCTCGTGACTAAATCGGTCCGTCGCTGCAGCAAACATTTTGAGCACGTTTACATCTGGATGTGACACCAGCTTGAGTGCGTGATTACTCACCTGCTTCAAGCGCGACACGCTGGTCTTCGGTGGCACGGCTATCAAGGCCGATTCGTTAGGGCCAGCCAGATCCTGAACCAGAAGTGTAAGTGCCTCAGTCCGACCAACGCCAAAGTCGCTGCTGTCGAGACTAAACTCTAAGTCAGCGGGTTGCTCCGTTTTGCGGATTATAATTTGTTTCAAAAACTGTGCCTGATCATCGAGTCCGACGATACGCGGACGAACAACAATACGGCCAGCAAAGCCATCGAGGTTGTAGTTATTTAAATTGAGTTGGCCACTGTCTGCGGCCAAATCTGCGCTCTCTACCGTAATCTGCACGTGTTCAATGTGACACGGGTCATTTGAATACAGGTTCAACTGATAATCAACTTGGTGTCCGACTACCTCGAATTGCAGGGTTTTTATCTCGTCAATAGAATGCGCCTTGATCGAACTCTGGCCCGCATTGAAGGTCCAAACCGGACCACCGTTAACGTGCAGTTGGCCACTCAACGCCTGAGCTTCTGGATAACGAAACTGCCACGCATGTTCCAGCCGATTGAGAGCTGGTAAGAAATTTAGATCTCGTGCTTGACCCTGCGCCAGTCCACTCATAGAGCTATACAACAAATCAAGCGTGTTTTGACCACCTTCAACTAAATCATCTGTGACTTGAACACGTGTAAACAACAACCCGCCTTTCAACAGGTTGGCATTGGGCACCGCAGCCATAAGTTCAACACTCGGTGGTTGATCCTTAACGATCTTCACCAACCGAGTTAGGTGCCCTTCATTTCCACTGAGATCTTTCGCTGAAACATCGAGGTTGAACTCATGACCAGTGTCCGGAATTACGCCAAAACTGTTCAGATCAATGGTTTGCTCTGGATTCAGCGGAATGTGCTTGGCGTTCTCGCCGCTGACCTGTTCTATAAGCTGAGCACTATCGCCATCGAGCACCGACACACTGTAGCTCTCAATGCCTAGATTGTCGGTGATTTCACCACTCACCTTCACGATTTGACGTTCCACCACAGTACTCGGCGGGTTGGTCAGTTTTATTTCAGGCACTTCCTCATCATGCGCGATGGTGAGTTTTACTGAATTAGAATCAACTATATTGACACCGTAGTCACTGGCGCGGACTACGAGCTCATAGGTATCACCAGCCGAGTCAAGAAAAGACTCTGGTATTCGAACACGACCATCGAATTCAGTGTAAAAACGTTCTCCGACCAGTACTGAGCCCAATGAGTCGGTATTGCCAACACGGATTTCCTCGATTCGATCGTCGCGCGACAATGTTTCCCAATCGAGCGTCCGCTCCTCATTTTCGCCTACCAAAATGACTTGCAGGGTTTGGATGTAGATATTATCGGTTGAGACCCCGCGCAAGCGAAATGCGTCGCCGGGCAGTAGCGTCAAATCCTGATCTGGCTCGGAATACGTAATGGTCGGCGCTTCTGCGTCGTCTAGAAAATCCAGTTCCAGAGGGATGCTATGGGTCTGATTATTGTCATCTGTTGCTGACATCGAGACCACGATGTTTCCTGCACCTGGAACCGTTGGCGCACGAAAACGGACTGTGAAATAGTTGCCAGCATCCATGAGCGCGTTCGATTCGCTCGCGCTGAACGTTTTAGCGAACACCGTGGTCCCGTTTGAAACCACGTCGAGTTGTACCGAATTCAGCCGTCGGTTATCGCTGACCAACGCATTTACAGTAACCCACTGACCTTCGATGTAGCGACTGCCTGCGGCAGGTTGGCGTATTGAAATTTCAGGTGGTGCGTCACGCTCAATCGTGTAGGTCTGCGTGTGACTCGTGGTGTTACCCTGTACGTCGACCACCTCTAACTCGAACGACAGCTCAGGCTGGACGGGAATGGTGTAACTAAATGTATGTTCGGAATTTTGACCAGTTAAAGCCGATTGAGTGACCACCTCGGCACCGCGCAAGACCCGCAGCGACTGCAGCCCACTTTGATCGGTGGCGCGCACACGAAACTGGACCGTGTCGCCTTGGTACAAAACACCACCGGAAACCGGTTCAAAAATCGTCGCATTCGGGGCGTCGGCGTCTTGCAGAATCCTGACTTGAGTTGTCGCGGTTTCGGACACCGCGGCATTGTTATCGTAGGCACGCACCTCGATTAGCAAGGTTTGATCAAGGTTATTGATTGGTTGAGCCGCACTGAGCAAATCAAATTCGTCGAGGCGCTGTTGCGACGGTTTCGGTGTGAGACCAGTATCGGCGCTGTACACGTTTCCATGTATTTTTTGTCCATCGATCAGGTAGTCGACCTCAATTCGAGACACCGCTTTATCATCGCGAGCGAGAATATCGACCCGCACCGTATCCTGATTAAAATAGAGGGTGTTTTCTGGAACCAAACTGACTATTTCTGGCGCCTGATCGCGGTAAACACCAACCGTGATCGAGGCAGTTGAGCGATTCCCTGCCTCGTCGTCAACCGAGAAACTAACTGGGTAGCGATTAAACTGGCTTCCTTGTGCGGAATCGAAAGATGGCGACTTGACCAATGCTAAAGCACTATAGGCACGTATCGTTCCTGGAATCTCGTTTATCGGAACCTGTTCGCCCTCTAGCACGTCATTCGGGTCACCAGTGAGCAAGTAGCCCTGACTGCCAAGCGAACGGACGCCAGTAATGCGGGCAAATTCGGCACCGACATTATCGAAACCGGACACCTTTAATACAAATTCGCTTTGTTCCAACACACCTGCGATATCGTCGCCCGAATCGGTGCCTGAAATTACAGGTGAACTTATATTCACGACCGGTGGTTCACGGTCTTGCCCGAGCGTCACTTTGACCGTATTGCTTTGCGCTTGCTGCCCGCCAGAATCGTAGGCAGTCGCTGAGACACGCAATACCTGTTCAACGTTGAGGTTTTCTTCTGTTTCGTAGATCACAGCATACGGCGCCACCGAATCAGCACCAACGCTCTGGCCATTGACCAGAAACTCAACATAGTCGATCGCTAAATCATCGGCAGCGGTCGCGCGAAGCTGAATTGGCAATCCTGACACAAACGCGCCACCTTCGGTCGGATTGGTGATCGCAACACTCGGAGACTGATCTGCCTTCACCGGCACTCTCACCACTTCAGAGGTGTTCACCTCCTGATGAAAGTCTGTAATTCGCGCCTGCAGACGTAACGTGCTGCCAATGTCTTCGTTCGTTAACGGCCGCTGAAAACGCACCGTTCGCGTTTGGGTTGACAAGCCGGTTTCGACCAACTCCGGATTACTGATGTCCTGTGATGCGTACACGGTGCCATCGATGAATAGCTCAACCTTACTCCCTAGATGCAGCGCGTCATCGGTGACTTCGACTGCCACATTCAGCTCGCCCCCAGCCGCGGCGCTGCTGTCATTGGACGGTGCCAAAATTTTGATGCGAGGCGGCCCATTTTCGAGAATGCGGAGCAACCGACTTGGCGCGCTTTGCGACCCGCCACGCACCGATACCTGCGCGCCAACCGCGAGCGAGGTTTCGGTGGTGGCAATATTGGGTGTGTTAGTGCGTAGTTGCCACAATTCAAACATCTCCTGTTGCGGCTGACCATTGGCGTCTAAAAATTCACGTATTTCAATCAGTGGATACGTCGACGTGCCCACTTTGTTGCCATCAAAAAAGAAATCCACGCTGGTGATGCCGCTGCGTTGTTTAGGTTCCGGCATCAGACCGAGCGAGGACTCAATCTGCAAGACAGTTGGTGAAGACTCAACCACGCGCTGACCATCCAATGGTCTAGAGAATTCATAGTCTGGAAACGCCACCACGCTTGGCTTACTCACCACCACTTGGTGATCTGTCGACACCGTGCTCTGCCCTGCTGAATCAACCGCCTCGGCTGAAAAAACCAGAGTTCGTCCTTGCAGTTGTTCAGAAATAGGCAGATCGATCTGATACGGCGCTGAATCAATCGCCCCGACCACCGCGCCGTCCATGCGAATCACCACACGCTGAACAGCAACGTCGTCTTCCACCGCAGCCTTAACCCGAAGCTCAGTACCCGAGAGTACGGATACAGGTGCATCAATCGCCACGGTCGGCGGTGCATCACTGGCGGCAATTTTTAAACTGGCCGTCAACTCAGGCACATTCGGCACATAGGCTTGAATGATTGCCGGTGCGGCTGCATCAATCGTGACACTGGCTTTGAGCTGATATTGGTTATTCGCACTCAAGTACGCGTTGTCCGCCGAGGCCACCTGAATAATCGGTTTCCAGATACCCGATAGCGGTGACTTTGAACCATCGTCAAATACCACCTGCAGATCCGGCAACGAGATATACGAATTCAGCCGCGCTAGCGTGAACAAGTCATTACTGGTAACGCCATCAAACTCAAGACCGGCCAATTCCCGCGTAAAGTCCGCAATTACCCGCACCTGCGCACTGGGCAAGCCGGGATACGTCACGGTAATAAAAACGTCTTCCGCGCCCGTTTCTTCTAGTGCATACAGAGTACCAGCCGCAGTCACCGCAATCAGGTGTGGATGCGACGACTGATAACTTACGCCATTACCCGCACCTGATAACGGCACCAAGCCGCGAAACTGAAATTCGACCGAAGGGACAATGACTGGGCGCTGTAGTCGGTCGCTGATATTGATCTCCTGCGTCTGGAGTATCAATGCGCGTGCCTCTTCTTGAATGGAGTCACCGGTGAATGCAACCTTTGACAATGCACGTTGATTGCCCGAGGAGTCCACCACCGACGCATCCACCAACACAACGACATCGAATGCGATTTCTTCGTTTGTGAGCTGTCCATTGATCGGCAAACTCAATGTAAACTGACTTTGACCCTCGGTATCCGGATACACGCGCGTGGACACATCCGTATGAGCAAAAGCCCGTTGCTTGGCTTCAAATATGACGCCGCCAGTTGTGGATAAATCCGATGCACGCAACCCGACCACATCAAAACCAACATGCGAAATATCCGTGTCATCATTTGCCGACACGGTAACCGCCAGCCTTTGCGTTCCTGCATCGCCGACGATGGCGACGTGCTTGAATTCAATTGAAGGTAAGGTGGTTTCGCTCTGAAACTGTTCGGTAAGTGATTCCTGTTCATCATTGCGTCGAACTACCTGCACCGACGGCACATCGCTCGTGCTTAAACCATCTGGAAAATACGCCACACACGCATCACCCTGCTCCGGCAAGGCCACCAGGTCTTCCAGATCAACAGACTGTGTCGCGCCGTCCACACCGACCTGCACCGAGACCAAATCGCTGCAACGTCCAATTTGCGCTAGGTATCTAATTTGACCTGGTTGTGCAGATATCAAACTCGCAGGGTCAGCCACACGGATATCCAACTGTGCAGAAGCCACAGCCGAGAACGTGGAAATCGCCAACAATAACAGCGCAGACCGTGAGTCAAATAAGTGCTTAAGGGATACGAGCAGGTTCATATTCCCTTACATATAAATAAACAATTATGCCTTCCGGGGCGTGTAACCCTGATTCAATATTCAGTTAGAGACCACTTGGTGAGTCAAGCGCGCTCCATTTCCAACCAAAGTAGTAAGATATTCTAAACAATTGTTAATGTCAAAGGCAGGTTAATTTACTTCAAGTTATTTATTTATCTATTTGATTTTATTGACTATAAATTCATCAATACTCACGCACAGTTGGGCACTACTCGACCATTCAAGCATGAAAAAGCATTCTTATGGAGCGAGCCCCTTTGAGAATAAAATCTCGCCCCATGCCCGCTTGGAAAACAGGCCGCGGTTGTGGAAGAATATTAATTGCGCTGCGCGCTGGAATGCGGTGTTGTTGATGACGTGGTTGCTTATGTGATCCGAGAACGACACCAGATTCGCTATTCTGCGCAGTTGACGCTTAACGGGATACGTTTTGACCAGTGCGCGAATCTGCTCTTGCGGGAGTGGTAGATCGTGCCGTAGATGCATGGCGATGGCAGCGCCAAGTTGCTGCCCTACTTCGATGCTGGGATGGATTCCGCCTGCGGTGAGCGGCGACACCATACCGGCGGCGTCACCGAGCAGACAGGCATTGTCTCTGGCCCAGGGATGCACCACACCACCACAGGGAATATAGCCGCCGCGTCCGCTTAGCATCTTGGCGTTCGGATCAAACCGCTGCTTCAGAAGCTCAAAAAATGCGCGTAGGCGTACTCGATGACCGGGCTTAACCGCGATGCCTAACTGCGCACTGTGAACGCCCTTAAATAGCCAACCAATATAGCCCGGCGCGTACTCATTACTGATAAATACATGCAACATGTCGTCCGGCAGGTCATGGAAACCATCGACTTCGTATTCCGCGCCACTTAGCATCACTTTGTTGGTGCCGAGGCCGAGTGCGCGGGCCACCGTGGAGTTAGCACCATCTGCCGCGACGAGATACCGTGCAGCAGTATCCTGCTCTGGCAAGACAACACGATCCGCATACTGGACCACATTTTGCACCTGCTCCGAAGCGGAAATAATCGCGCCAGCCTGTTGCGCTTGCTCTGCCATCCAAGTCAAAAGCTTAGGCGTATCGGTGGCGATGAACTCATAGCCCGGTGATTTAAGGTCGACGTAGTTTAAATTTGGTGCGTACAAACGTACGCCGGTGATACGCCGGATCAAGCGTTCGGGCAAAGCCATTTGCTCGGCGATTTCCTGCACGAATAGACCGGTGCTTTGAGTGTACGCGCCGGGCGCGACCTTGCGCTCAAACACCTGCGTGGCTAATCCATTATGCGCCGCTTCACGTGCACACGAGAGACCGGCAAAGCTGCCACCGACAATTGCTAAATCACACTGTTCCATTCCACACTCCGAGTTAAGGTTGACTCGGTCAGTGTAGAGTTAGATGCTGCGCTTATGCGTTGCCCCACACAATGCACATCGAAATGTCATATGCGGGCGCTGTGTGAGCTTTAAATTTGAATCGGAATATAGTTATCGCGGAATTCGGCGGGCATTCTGGCGGGCTTACCGGACTGAATGTCGATACACACGTAATCGACTTCCGCGGTAACCAGTGTTGCCGCATCGGTTTTGCGCACAATCTGGAATTGCCGGGTTATACGCAGCTTGCGATCGTTGCGCAGAACCCAAGCTCCGACCAACAGCTGCTCGCCCTCAAACGCCGCCGCCAGATAGGTGGCGCGGCTCTCTCGCACCGCCATACCATGACCAAAGCTAACCGCGTGTTCACAGTCAATTCCGGCCGCGAGTGAATGTGCTCTGGCGCAGTCATCAACCCAACGCAGGTACACTGAATTATTGACGTGTTGATAGCTGTCGATCGCGTCGGCTCCGACGGTAACAGGCAGAATAAATGGATCAGAATAGAGCCAGTCAGGGTTTGGGTTTGTCATGATGTTTACGTGTATTGAGACCAGAATATAAGCCTTGTGTGTATCCCCAAACCACCAATGCCAGAGCCAACGACACCAGCACAGTCGAAATTATAAAGTAACTATGCAACATTTGGGTTAATGCCGGGTATAAGGCCGGCACGATCTCCTGCTTGCCCAAATACTGACTCATCAAAAATGACACTAGGCCAACGCCAACAAAACCGCCCATGGTACGCAACCCATTAAGTGTGGCTGAGGCGCTACCCAAATCTTCGGCAGCAACCGAATTCAGTGCGGCATTTATAATTTGCGTGTCCATTACGCCGACCGAGAGCCCGACCAAACTAAGCCCCAGCAACACTACCCAAACGCTCTGATCCGCATCCAGCGCATTAAAACACGCGATACCCAGCACCATGGACGAGGTGCCGAACAGCAACAATTGGTGGACTTTAAACCGTTCACTCAGCCAACCAGAAGCAGGTGCGATCAAGGCGGTCATCAAGGCTTGCGATAACAAAATCCAGCCCGTAGTCAGCGCGTCGATGCCAAGCAGGTACTGAAGATACAAGGTCAGTGTAAATGCCAACGCTAGAATTGCACTGTAGACCAAAAAATAGGTCGATCCCATGACCGTGAATACCGCATTGTGGCGAAACAACGCGACTTGTAGTAAGGGGTCGCGACGATGCGACTGAAACCAGCAAAACCCGATAAATGCCAATAGACCAATCAGTAGGGTCAACCGTCCGATCAATTCATCCATCTTAAACACAGAGACTGCGATCAAGCTCAAGGACAGCACGTATAGGCTGGTGTCGAGTCCGCGCAATCTCGTTTGCCGATTACCGTAACGTTCCCAATCGAGCCCAAACAAACCAACGAGACCGGTTATCAATAACAATATGCCCGGAATTAGGAATACCCAGTGCCAACTGGCGACCGCCAATACCATACCGCCGAAGGGGGGACCGACGACAATCCCTAAGTACGCCACCGCAATATAGATACCCATCACGCGCGCTTTGTGCGCAGGCGGAGGAATGCGGTTCACTAACGCGAGAGCACTCGCAAAAATCAGCGCGCCGCCAACGCCCTGCAAGCATCGCGCGGCAATCAATAATACCGCCGAATTCGCACCAGCACCTAGCATGCAAGCTAACCCGGAAATAATAGTGCCGCAGGCGTACACGCGGCGCCGACCATATTTATCAGACAGTTTACCTGCGGGCAGCACCGTACAGGCGCTGCACAACACGTGGCCAAGCGTTAGTAAACTGACCGCCTCGGCATTCAGGGCCAAATCCACCGCCATGCTCGGAATTGCCAAGGTGGTTGAATGCATCAACAACGGGGCTAAAAAAGACCCAGCCAGGATAACGATCAACGACAATCCAATGCGGGTAATTTCCTCTTCCTGCGGTGGCGCCAGTGATGTCATGGTTTTACCAGTTCCATGGCATGCGGTTCGGGACCTGTTTTCACTGTCGCGTAGCCAGTTGTCTTCGATTCTGCGGCGAAGGCGTCGAACTCGGCCAACACCTCATCAGCGAATCGCAAACGTTTAATTCGATGAAACAGCTCACCAGCCTGAGGATATCGGCGCAATAAAAATCCCAGCCATTGTTTGGCGCGACCACCAACAAAATACTTATGCCGCTTTTGGGTAGAATTTAAATAATCGGTGATTCGACTTTGCAGCCCAAACCAATCGAACTCCTCAAACCCCTGCCCTAAATCATACGCCCGTAACTGTGCTGCCAACTGCGGAAAACGCAATACGCCGCGCCCGAGCATCACACCAGTACAACCACTGACCGCGCGCGCCTGCAATGCATCTTCGACAGACCAGATTTCACCATTGATGGTAATTGGCAAGCAGTGCGTTCGTTGGACAGGCTTAACCAGATGCCAGTATGCAGGCGGTTTGTAGCGGTCTTCCCGCGTACGCGCATGAATGCAGAGTTCGTTTGCGCCGGCGACGGCAATATTATGCGCGATTTCCAGCAGGTGATCGGCATTGCTGAAGCCGAGCCGAATTTTAGCTGTCACGGGTATGGACGGGTCAACAGCGTCTCTAACCGCTTTAACAATATCGAACACGCGCTGTGGCTCTCGAAGCAATATCGAGCCACCATCGCTGCGATTTACGGTTTTGGATGGACAACCAAAATTTAAATCAATGCCCGCCGGCTCGAGTTTCGCCACGCGTTGCGCATTGAAGGCCATGGCACGAGGATTGCCGCCCAAAAGTTGCAAATACACGGGTACGCCCGACGGTGTCACACCACCCTGCTCGAGCTCCGGTGCATACCGCAGAAACACTTTGGCTGGAAGTCGTTGCTCAGTGACTCGAACAAACTCCGTAACGCAGCGATCGAAACCACCCAGACTGGTTAACAACGCACGCATCTCGGCATCAATGACGCCCTCCATCGGCGCGAGAATGGTCTGCATTACTTGTTCTCTTGGGTTCACTCGGTCGCTGATTGTAACGGCATTGCTAAGCTTACGATAGCCTGGAGCAAATAGCCCACATCAAATGGACCGAATATCGTAGAATTGGTGGCAGAATATAATTAGACAAAGTAACCAATAACCAAAGGAATCCGTATGACTATGAACTTAGGGGTCACCGAACGACTGCAACCCATTTTAGACAAAGTAACTAAGCTGATTCAGGAAGAAGTGCTGGACGCCGACATCGAATTTCATCGTGAAGTTGGCAAAGACGGCAATCGCTTCGCCATGACTCAACGTCAGTATGAAATTTTAGAGGGCTTGCAGGCCAAAGCCCGTGAACAAGGTTTGTGGAACTTTTGGCTAACCGATTCGAAGCGCGGCTACGGACTGTCGACGGTCGAGTACGCGTATTTGGCAGAACAAATGGGCTGGTGTGTGTTAGGTCCTCAGGTGTTCAATTGCTCAGCGCCAGACACCGGCAATATGGAAGTCCTGGAGCGATATGGCTCAGAAGATCATAAAAAACAATGGCTTGAACCACTTCTTGAAAGTAAAATACGATCCGCATATTTAATGACTGAGCCCGATGTCGCGTCATCCGATGCAACTAATCTCAAGTTCAGTGCCGTGCGTGATGGCGACGACTGGGTGTTCAACGGCGAGAAGTACTGGTCTTCGGGCGCTGGCGATGAGCGCTGCAAAGTGTACATTCTGATGGCTAAGACGGCCGTCGACGAAGCACCACGACACGCGCAACATTCAATGTTTGTGGTTCCAGCAGACGCGCCCGGTATCAAGATTCTGCGCGCCATGACTGTATTTGGTCATGACGATGCACCACACGGTCATATGCACATTCGATTCGAGAATGTTCGAGTCCCAGCCTCTGCACTGCTCTTGGGTGAAGGACGCGGTTTTGAAGTGAGTCAAGGTCGCTTAGGCCCAGGACGTATCCACCACTGCATGCGTGCGATTGGTCAGGCCGAGCGTGCCTTGAAACTGATGTGTGAACGCGCCACCAGCCGTACTGCCTTTGGCCGCCCGCTGGCGAAGCTAGGCGCGAACTACGACATCATTGCGGATTGTCGAATTGGTATCGAGCAAGCGCGACTGCTCTGCCTAAAAGCCGCCTGGATGATGGATCAGGGTGACCCGCATGCAGCAGCGCCATACATATCACAAATCAAAGTAGTAGCACCAAACATGGCCTTGAAGGTGATTGACGAAGCCATGCAAATGTTTGGCGGCACAGGGGTCTCGCAAGACACGCCGTTGGCGGATATGTACGCGCAGATGCGTACTCTGCGCTTCGCGGATGGTCCAGATTCAGTCCATCGAATGCAAGTTGCCCGTAAGGAACTTGCCGGTTACCGCTAGTACGGCGCAGGTTTACGACGTGTTACGCCGAGCGCCTCGCTTTGGTGCTCGACGTACGCATAGGCTGCCTTCCAATCCTCAGCGAAATACTCACGTACGGCGTCTGCATGCGCCTGATTAATCAGCGGTTCTTGATTTAGCCAAGAGTCCGGCGCGAAGCGAATTAGGCGCATCAGCAGACCCGATACACGGACCATAATTTTTTCTTTCATACGCCGACCAAAGGTATAGTCGTCAATCCCGATGCCCGTTAAACGTGCATGTGACTCCGTTGGCGACAAATACTTTTCCGACATCTGACGTCGCAGGCGTAACTGCTTGTCACTGTATGATTTGTGCACGGCGCGGTGGCTGAGTTTGGATTTGTCCACGCCGCAATCCAACGCCGTACACAGAGTGTCGATGTAGAAATCAGGGTCAGCGATGTAATCTTCAAAGATTAGGACAATCGGCTTTTGACCAGTCACTTTTTCCACATGCTCAAACAGACGCATGTAGGTGAAATCTTCCAGTTTTCGCACACCATTATTGTTTTCTAAATCCAGAAACTGTTCAAATCGGAAGGTCTGACCATTTTTAACATACAGTCGATAGGTTGATGCCGCCAACACATCATGACGACGCAACGAAATTATTATTCGGCTGCCAAATATTTCATGAACGCGCTCAACCCGATCAAAGATAAACTCCCCTGCTTCGCGCGACATTAAAATTTTGTCGGCCTTAAATCGGCGCTTCTCGCGCTCCCGAACGCGAAAATTGTTGCGTGGAATGTATTGCAAGCCAGTGAGCGCCGGAAACACAGTTTTTTGCAAAAACGTTGACGCTGCGCGCGCATAACCAATATGGAAAAAAGTTTCTGGTGCCGACATAGTCCTAAGTTACCGCACAATTTCTGGATTGAAAGCGCGCGATTATAGCGGCTGCGCCCTTACGGATACAGTGTTTGGGGATCATTTCTGTGCTCGTAAATTGCCGATCTCTGCGACACCCGGTTCGAGGGGCGTATCTTCGCGCTGATGCAAATCATAAAACCGCATAATGTCGGTGAAGATTTGGACCCGCTCAACATAACGCTTAGCCTGCACGCCTTTTGAGTAGGGTTCATCGTACAGAGTCGGAAGCATGTCGCTGATGGTCCGCCATTGCGTGTAATCCTTGCCATCGCGCTTGGCCTTTTGGTAAGCATAACGAATGTGTTTCCAGCCAATATTGTATGCACCAACAGCAAACCATGTGCGCTCTGGCTCCTTGATTTCCTTAGGTAATTTAGCCTTGAGCAGGTATAAATAACGGGCTGCAGCATCAATACTTTGAGTCATATCGAGCCGATCTTCGACTCCCAGGTATTCGGCGGTTTGGGTTGTGAGTTGCATAATGCCCCGCACACCCGTGGGCGACGTCGCATCGTTGGACCAACGAGATTCTTGATAGGCCATCGCAGCCAGTAGATGCCAATCGGTTTTACCGCGCCGCGCGGCTTTGCGAAAGGCGAATTCGAAGTCGGGCAAGGCAGATTCAATTTTACGATGTATCGCCAACACATCGTACGTCGAGAGCCGATTCGGTGCTTTGAAATAATCATTCGCCAGTGTCGCTGGCAGCCCTTCATCCAATGCTGCTTGTAGAAACCCGTTGACGCGATTCAACAAGGCCGTATCGACACGTTTAGGCAAGGCCCAGACCACGCCAACTTTCTCTGGCAAAATAAAACTACGGTTTAAGTACGGCATGTAGTGTTTAGCATTTAGGGCGCGATAATTGGTACTCAGCACAAACTGCTCTTTGCCCTTGTCTACCGCGGTAAATAAATCGTATTCGGAGCGGTGATCGTCCACCAAGTTAAGCCCGGCAAGCTCATCGAGCTGATAATAACGTGCACCAGCTAGGATCTTCGCATTCTGCAAGTCCTGTAGATTTTTAGGACGTTGAGTGCCCCGCTTGTAGACAACCGTAGTTTTAGCCTGGTACCACGGAATAGTCGGTTGACTAACTCGGTGAACAAACGGTGACTCGAGAATACCTCCAACGGCAATGTCTGCAATACCACTGTCGAGCAAGGTGAACAGCTCACCATACGGCACCACATCCAACTGTAATTCGACACCAAGGTCTTCCGCCAGCCGTGCCAACAATTCATACTCAAAGCCGTAATGCTGGCGATTGAACATAAACTGCGAATCGGGTTCGTCGGCAATAAGCACTCGCAGCTCTCCACTCGCGAGGACTTGATCCAACGACTGGGACTGTGGACGCAAATAATATTGCACCGCCGCGAGCGTGATTAACCCTAAAATCAGTATTAGCTCTACATGACGGAATAAAAAGCGTACTGCACTCGCCAGCAGTCGATACATTTGAGGGATTACGAGATGAATACGCATGATGCGCAGAATAGCGATTCGCGCCTTACCTCGCAATAAGCAATTGAACCTCACCGCAAACTAGTTTATCCTCCGCATCGTTCTGACTAACGGCCAAACACAGACAGTCAGAACCAACGAAACCGCCAGGTTTCGGTTCAGCTTAGACAACACAAAAGCTGACGGCATTGCAATCGGAGAGGTGGCAGAGTGGTCGAATGCGCACGCCTGGAAAGTGTGTATACGTTTATAGCGTATCGGGGGTTCGAATCCCCCTCTCTCCGCCAGCCCACTATACTATCTCGCAATCCAACGACAACGCATCTGATCAGACACTTTACCGAGCGGTAATGGTTCAGTAGTGCGCAGCAGACTCTCTGCTATAGTGCAGCACAACGCTGCTAGACTCGTCTGTGACTAACGGAGTGTCTAAGTGAAAGTAAGTGAAAGGAAAATTCAACATCGCCCTCCCCTGATACGCTATGTTCAGTCTCAAACACACCTTGGTACTCCTATTGTTCTGGTTTTGCGCCAACCCAATGACTAGTCATGCCGCGAAGCGCATCGGGGACATTTCGCCGCCTGATGGGTATACGCGAACAGAAAACGCTGCTCAGAGCTATCAAGCTTTCTTACGCGGCCTACCGCTCAAACAGACTAAGCAAGTTGCATTGTGGACTGGTGCGTTCCTACCCGAAGACTATTACGACTCAGTTGCGGTCCTTGATCTGCCATTGCTATTTGATGCTGACTTAGAACAGTGCGCCGACTTCAGCATGCGGCTTTGGGCAGATTACCTAAACAGTGTGAATGCATTAGACCAACTTGCACTCTATGATTATCACGGCAACCCCAGACCATTTGCCAACGCAGACAAAGACTTTACCGCGTATTTACGATGGCATATGGCGTATTCAAACTCGTACTCAATTAAAGCTGGTGCAGAAAAGGTGCGCTCGCTCTCCGAGCTAAGGGCGGGCGATATGTTTGTGCAAAATAATAGCGGTGGCATTGGCCATGTATCGGTGGTGGTTGATCAGGCAACAAGTCTGCTGGGCGAGCACGCGTACCTGGTTGGCTATAGTTATATGCCAGCGCAGCAATTCCATATTGAAGACGCAAGTAACCGTGATGGGCTCGGCGCTTGGTTTACTGCAGAGGGTTATAAGCAGTACGCACAAACTGTATTTGGGCACTTTGGCGCACCGGAGGTTATGCGCTTTCAAACACGTCGCTAGGCGACAGGCCATGATGCATTATCCTGCGCACATCCTTGTGCGCCGCCATAAAAAAGCCCCGCGTGTGCGAGGCTTTTGGTGAGTATCGAAGCGCGCTGAATTAGAACTCGGCCTTGAATGAGACGCCAAAATACCGCTCTGCATCGCGCGGAATTTGGTAGCGGAAATTGTCCCCGCTGTAGGTCGTCACATAGGACTCATCGCCTAGATTTTTACCAATCAATGTCAGCACGTATCGCCCCTCGTTAAATGAGAAGGCCACGCTGGCATTCAAAATGTCATAACCAGGCAAGACCGCGGCGGGGTTAACCGTACCGTTGTTGCCAGGCAGATCAGACACTTGTTCGTCCATATGAACGAACGAGCCATTGAGAATGACGTCAAACGATGACATCGGCAGCACGTAGTTCGCACTCAAGGTGTACTTTAAGTCAGGTGAAAATGGCACATCCAGGCCACTTCGATCCGTACAGCTACCCGCCGCCGCATCGCGCGGGCAATTAAATCGGTCAATCTCTGCGTCCACCGAAGCAAAGCCACCCGAAATTTGCAAGTTGTCAGTAGCTTGCCACAGTAAATCGAGCTCGATGCCTTGGGTTGAAACGTCGCCTGCATTCGTCAACCGCGTGATGGTGACACCGCTGGAGTCGTCAAAGTTATTGGCTTGAAACCCTTCGATGTCGGTTTTGAATAAGGTCAGGTTGGCAAACAAAGAATCGGTAGTCAGTTTGTACCCCAACTCATACGCGTCCGACGTTTCCGCACCAATCGGTAAGGTGTCGGTCTCGGCCATATTATAAAAAGTGTTAAAGGCCGGGCCCTTGTAGCCTTGTGAGTAGGTTGCGTACAGCATACCACTGTCCGACACATCCCATTGCAAACCAATCTTTCCTGACGTATTGGTCTCGCTGGTTGAATTTGAAAAGTCAGTGTTATTGCCGGCCCCACGTACACCAACACCGCGTCGGCCAAATGGGTCGTCATTGGTTCGTCGATGGTTAAAGGACACTTCGTCATCGGTGTAACGCAAGCCTAATATCAAATTAAGCGTGTCACTGAGACGCAAATTACCCTGTCCGAAAACCGCAAAGTTCTCGAACTTGGTATCAAATACGGCTGTGGCTGCAACGATATCGTTGGCTAAGCACGTTAAGCCAGGGTTCGCCTCCAAGATTGGGTCATTATTTGGGTGCACTTGGCAACTGGCGTCGCGTCTGAAGCTACGGTCAGACTCCAAATTCCAGTAGAACAAACCGGCTTGCCATGAAAACCGTTCACCGGCTGGCGAGGTAATGCGCAATTCCTGCGAAAACTGTTCCCAGCTTTGAATACCCAGGTCATGAAGCTGGAAGAAGGTGTTCGAAAAGTCCACCGGTTGTGCAACGTCACCAGCATTGGAAGTGAAGTCGCCTTCACGGACTTCAGTGTTATCCCACTCGCGGCCCGCGGTGATTGAGGTCAGTACATAATCACCAATATCCGCATCGATTTGCACCGACAACGCTGAATGGTCGTCTTGCGTACTGGTTTCCAGATCATGATCAATTAAACGTTGAGATAAGTCGATATCGGCAACACCATTGACAATGCCCGCACTGTTAGGAGCGGCAGGCGATGCTGGGTTACGGCCACTCGGCAAACCCTCTAAGTCCGCACAACAATTATCCTCAGCGCTGTAATCCTCGGCAATGACCAAAACGTCGACCGAGTCAGACACATCCCATTCAAGCATACCTCGGAAACCAGTGCGATCGTATCCGTTGGTGTCTTGGCCTGTGAACGTGTTGGTAATGTAACCATCGAAACTGCCATCAAACACCGTCAAGCTGGCTCGCGCAGATTCCGACAACGGCCCAGATATGCGACCTTTCAGACGGGTTTCATTGCCTTCGAAAACAGAGACATCCACACTGCCAGTCAATTCTTCGCTGGGCCGTTTGGTGGTCATATTCACCACGCCAGCGGACGCATTCTTACCAAATAAGGTGCCTTGTGGCCCGCGCAAGACCTCTAGCCTCTCCAGATCATATAGATCGGTGAAAGCCTGCCCAGAGCGCGCAAGTACCACGCCGTCGACGACGGTAGAGACACTTGGCTCAGCGGCGGTACTAAAAGAGATGGTGCCGATCCCTCGGATAACCACTGTCGAGTTGCGGTTGGTATTCCCCTTTCGGACAGATACCGAAGGTATTAGCTGCTGCAAACCCTCGAAGCCCACCGCGTGCGCGGCGTCAATTTTATCTGAGTTTAGTACGGACACTGCGATTGGCACATCGGAGACTCTTTCTTCTCGTTTTTGTGCGGTCACCACGATTTCTTCTAACACGGTCTGCGCGTGTGCAACGGGCATGGATAATCCGGCCGCGACAGTGCCCGACAAAATAAGCCTCGGGATTGCTTTTAACCTTGTATTCATTATTTTTCTCCTCTCAGTGGTTATTGTCAGAGCGACGCTGCTCTAACTGAGTATTGGGCCTCTGATCAACACGGTATGAGTCGCGTTACGCCAAACTTACGCTGAGTTGCGCGTGTCAGATTACACCAATCAAACCAGTCTACCCCAACACTGGTTTATTTTACAATAGATATCTTATATAAGAGTTATATGCGTCCTCGGTCGTGGTGCGCTTGGTTCGAATCAAGACGCAAAAAAAGTGCTTCGTGTTAGGAATGCGTTTGACGCGGTCGTTTAATTGACCAAAGGCATAGCGCAACATTAAGCAATACGCACACGCTAGCGTAAACCCAGAACGCTGGCGTAATTCCGCCAACCAAACCGACCGGAGAAAAAAGCAAATACACCAGGATTATCGCGCTAATCATCGTCATGCTTGCCGCCGGCGCGTAACGCCATGGCCGCATATCCACCTTAGCAGCATGCTTAAAGTGCCAATCCGTGCTGCGGGGCTGCCAGTAACTGATCAACAACATAATGGCAACCTCGATCACAAATAACACCGCGTAGATATGGATGAAATTTAAATCGATATCGATGACAAATTTAAGTAACCCATAAGCCACAACATGGAAACAAATCGCGACTTTAGCGGCAAGTGCGGGTACCCGGCGCGTGAAGAGCCCGACCAAGACAATCGTGATAACGGGAATATTATAGAAACCCGTAAAGATGCGAATAATCTGCCACAAACCCTCGGGGGCAAATTGCAGCAGCGGCGCTACGATAAACGAGAATATGGCGATCACAATACTGGCAATTTTCGCCACTTTGATTAACTCTGAATCAGATACTTCGGTTTTTTTCAGCGGTTGGTAAACGTCCAAACAAAACAGCGTCGCAGCGCTATTCAACAAAGAGTTAAACGAACTAAATACGGCGCCAAGTAACACGGCGAGGAAAAAGCCAGACAAGTAGATGGGCAAGACATCTTTGACCAACTGTGGATAAGCCAGATCGATAGACGGGAGGGTCTCGCCACCGTGATTGTAAAGATGGTAGGCAATAACCCCGGGAATCATCATCATAAACGGCACCAACAGCTTGAAGAAACCCGAGAGCAATACGCCCTTCTGTCCTTCTGCCAAACTTGCCGCACCGAGCGTACGCTGAATAACGTACTGGTTTGTGCCCCAATAAAATAAATTGGCTAAGATCATGCCGGTAAAAATCGTCCCAAAAGGCACTGGATCAGTTGGCGAACCAATTGCGTTTAGCTTATGCGTTTCAGTGGTCGCCACGGTGGTCAGGCCTTGCATAAAACTCCCGTCTCCGAGCAGAATCAAGCCCAGTGTTGGCACCAGCAACCCAATAATGAGCAGCCCGATGCCATTGATAGTGTCGGACACAACAACTGCCTTCAACCCGCCAAACACGGCGTACACTGCGCCGACTGACCCCACAATCAACACGGTAACGACGAGGGCTTGCGAGTAAGGCAGGTTCAACAACGTAGGTACATCGAAGAGTCGCAATACGGCAACCGACCCAGAATAGAGAATCGATGGTATGGTGACTAGGCCATAACCAACCATAAATAGAACCACGGTTAATCGACGTACGCCGTCATCGTACCTGTCTTGCAGAAACGTAGGCAATGTGGCGAAAGCACCTGATAAATATCGAGGTAAAAACACCAATGCCATAATGATCGTCGCAAAGCCCGCTGTGACTTCCCAGGCCATGGCACTCATATTAAAGCCGTACGCCGAGCCATTTAGACCGATCAATTGCTCAGCTGACAAATTCGTGAGCAACATTGACCCCGCGATGAATGTGCCAGTTAAGCCTCGTCCAGCCAAAAAATAGCCGTCCTTGTCATCCACACTTCCTTTGGTTTTTTGATACGACAACCAGCCGACGAGTGCCATAAAGAAGACACACGACAACAGCGTAAATATGAGTTCGTTGGCAAACATGCCTCCCCCTGCTCCAGCCTATTGTGGCCAGAATCGTTCTATTTTGTAGTTATTGTCTTGGTCCATCGGTATGTCCGATGTAACTTGATGTAGCGCATTCAACGGGATTCGTGAGCTGGTTTGAATGAACGCCGGAATCTCGTCGAGCGCAAGCGCCAACCTGTGCACTCGTCCCCCGTCGTAGACAGCTTGCGATGCGCTCGCATTGATATCGAGTCTCACCCATTGCCCGTGTGGAAAATACACGTCAACAACGCCGTCAGGCGAGAAACAAGGTGCAACCAGAATATCTTCACCAAACATGAATTGATTTTCGAACGCCCATGCCTGCTTCTCATTTGGAAATGACAACACCATGGGGCGCTGTACCGGAATACCGCTCTCGGTGGCTTGGCGCATTGTGCGCTGAAGGTAATACTGAAGCTGATACCGTAATAGGATCGCAGATCGCACCGCAGACTCTGCAGCCGCGTCGTAGGACCACGGCTCACGTGCCCCGATACCATGGAGTCGGTAGTGTGCAGAAAACACACCGGCTTGAGCCCAGCGAACATAAAGTGCAGCGTTTCGCGTATCTTTATAAAATCCACCGATATCCGTTGCATAAAATGGTGCGCCAGAGAGCCCCCAAGACAAGCCACCGCGGATATTCCCCATCATGCCTTCCCAGTCTGCCTGTGGATCGCCGCCCCATTGACTGTTGTACCGTTGGCTGCCAGTCCATGCTGAGCGGCTAAATAGGAAAGGTCCAGACTGACAGTACATTTCTGCCGCTTCATAAACGCACCGGTTGTACAGGTGTGCATACACATTATGCAATGCCAAACCATGCTCACCGTTGTGCGCGATCATCTGGTCATCTTCGACCTGCTCACCAAAATCAGCCTTGATCATATCAACACCGAGTTCAAACAAAGGCTTGTGTGCATCTCGCCAAAATGCGTAAGCATCTGGGTGCGTAAAATCCACAATCCCAGAATCGGGCAACGGCGTAAGTACCTTGCCAAAAGCTTGCATGTCCCACGAATAGCGATAGGCCTCGCCCGTGCGCCGATCTTTGAGTAGCCAGCCCTTCTCAGCAAATTCGTCAAACCAAGGATGCTGAACGGAAATAAGCGGATACTCCCAAACGCAGATCTTAAAATTAAGCTGCTTTAAACGGTCGATCACAGGCTTTGGATCTGGATATCTTGACGCATCCCATTCGAACGCAAAGCGTGTATCGGTATCCTGCCAAGCGCGACCATCAAAGGTAATCACATCGCAAGGAAGTTGACGTCGCCGCACATCTTCCGCCACAGCAATAATTTCATCTGCGGTTTTGTAGTAAGCTTTGGACAGAATGGCACCACCCGACCAACTTGGCGGTGGTGGTGCGTAACCGGTGATATCCGAATAGAGCCGAAGCATCGTATGGCCGACGCTTGGCGCAACGACATCGGGATCCGATAACAGCACGAAGATATCGAGCACAGTATCTTCGATGTACGCGCAATAGCTACGCTGCGACCATGCCGGAAAACCTACTGCATGTGTGACGGCGGCTGGTGTATGGATGAACACGCCCCACCCTTCGGGACTCCAGCCAAACGGGGTGTTTTTATAGGATATCTCGCCATTCACACCCAGCGCGTCGTGATTGTATGATCGGACTAACTGACCGCGCTTATCCAGAGCCCCCCATTTTTCGCCTAAGCCGTAAAACCGTTCCCCAGACGCCATAGCCATAGACCAAAGCCATCCATCTTCAGTGCGAGCCAAGGGTGGTATGCGATGTTGACGAACAAAGTGACCGTCATTGGCAGAGGCTGCCAGTACTCGCCCGCGATGATTGACCACCTGAAACGCGAACGGCGCGAAGTCCACTCGCATCACATAATGTGGCGAACTAATTTCTGCATACTCCTCCATCACATTGAGCGACAGCTCGCTGAGTGCCGGTGGATTGAGCACAAGCTGATAATCGTATTGTCGTTGCTTATCGGAAGCGAAGCGCACACCATGTTCGAACATTTCCACCGAGATGGTACCAATAGACAACGGTATCGAAACCCGAGTACTTGAGCAGTGTTCGAGTGTTCCTACCACATGCGCTGCGTCAATGGCGTTCCAGTCGGGGGTATCCAGAGATAGTGATTGGGCCAGTTTGTTTTTAGTCATAAATTACACAATCACGCTGGCCACCTCAGCGCATAGTTGAGTTATTTTATGGTGACCGAATAAACAAAATTGTTACTGCTACAATAAGCCGTGCTCACTTCAATAACACGACCATCGATACTGATACTCGAGCGCGTGTTTTTTAGCGCGGGCGCGCCCGGCTTTAAGTCCAGGTGCTCTGCAATTTCTTCAGACAAAATGACAGCGCTCAGTTCATCACGCACTTCAACTACACTCATGCCATACTTTTCTTGATAAAGCGTGTAGAGCGAGTTCGGTAACTCTTTTTCTTTGTCGATGTCTGGAAACAATGATAAAGGCTGAACAACAATCTCATAAATCGCTGGTAAATCTTTGATAGTTCTTAGCCTTTGCATTTCCACTAACTGCACGTTCGAGCCCAAACCAAATCTCGATTGTTCTTGCTTTGTTGCCTTGCGACGTCGTGTCCCGATCACCGTGGTTTCCGGAATAACCTTCTCGCCACCGGGCTCGCGGTATCGAAAAAATCGATACAAGGAACTCTCTTGAGTGTGCTCAGACACATAGGTGCCCTTACCTTGACGGCGGCGCAACAAGTTTTCCGCCACCATCTGATTCAACGCTTTTCGCACGGTGCCTTGACTGACCCCGAGTTCTTTTGCCAACGCGAATTCACTCGGCAGCGTCTCAGCGGGTTTCCAGTAACCATCGACCAGTCGCTTGACCAAGACGTCGTAAACCTGTTTATAAAGCGGTTGAAAATTTGTTGTAAGGGACATGGCGCACACCCGAATAGTTGAATTTAGTGTGGTTCGAGACATGACAACAACCGCTGCCAGTTTCACGAACTCCACCCTATTCTAACCAAGTCTCAAACAATAAGGACCTCTGCAATGCAAATAATACGCCAAGACCTCATACAAAATAACTTTGATATCTTATATAAGATATAATAATATTGAGCGCAGCATAAATGCAACACCGACAACAAAAAACCAAAGAATTGATGAACACTAAAACCCTCACTCAGATTCCTCCCGTTGGTTTCGGCCTGTGGAAATTGCCACCTGAAACCTGTGCCGATACGGTATATAAAGCCATTGAACTGGGTTACCGACACCTGGATAGCGCCAGCGACTACGGTAACGAGCGCGAGGTCGGCATGGGAATAAAGCGTGCATTAAACGACGGCCTTTGCACCCGGGACGAACTGTGGGTCACGTCGAAGCTTTGGAACACCCATCACGCGCGTGAGCATGTTCTACCGGCGATTGAAAAAAGCCTGAGTGACTTACAATTAGACTATCTTGATTTGTATTTAGTGCATTTTCCGATCGCTCAAACGTATGTTCCAATTGAAACCCGTTACCCTGCAGGCTGGTTTTTTGACCCTGCGGCAGATGCGCCGCGGATGGTCCCAGCCAAAGTGCCATTGAGTGAAACATGGCAAGGAATGGAAGATATTCATGCCGCAGGCCTTGCCCGTCAAATTGGAGTGTGTAATTACAACACTGGACTGTTACATGACCTACTAAGCTACGCGCACGTGAAGCCAGCGATGATGCAAATCGAAGCGCACCCTTACCTCACACAAGAACCACTGCTGCGTTTGTGTGCCATGAACGATATCCCGGTCACTGCCTTTTCGCCCCTCGGCGCGCTGTCTTATCTAGAATTAGACATGGCCACCCAGCAAGAGTCTGTGCTCAGCCAACAGAGTGTATTGGAAGCAGCTAAACGAACTGGAAAGACACCAGCTCAAGTCGTGCTACGCTGGGGGATTCAGCGCGGTACAGCGATCATCCCCAAAACCAGTAAGCCAGAACGAATGATCGAGAATGCCGCGCTCTTCGATTTCGAACTCAGTGACGCGGAAATGCAGTCGATTAGTGCATTAAACCAAAACCGTCGATTTAATGACCCCGGGGTATTTTGTGCTCAGGCATTCAATCGCTTTCACCCAATTTATGATTAATATCAATTGCGCACGTCAAGGAGTCCACTCATGATTAACTATCAGACAAGCAAAGACCAACTCCAGTTCGAATCCGGCGTTTTCCCTTCTATTGTGGTAAACGAGCAAGAGTTTCGCACGCTGGACGAAACACGCGCATGGCTACAGGCCAACCAACAAGAACTGGAAACCGAATTGGCCCAATCTGGAGCCCTGTTATTCCGCGGGTTTCCGGTTGTTGATGCCGAATCCTTCGATACCTTTTCAGATGCGTTTGGCTACCCGAGCTTCACGTATCAGGAATCACTATCAAACGCGGTAAGGATCAATTTCACTAAGCGTGTGTTTACGGCCAATGAGGCGCCCAAAGACGTTGAGATATTTCTTCACCACGAAATGGCACAAACACCCAAATCGCCGCAAAAACTGTTTTTTTTCTGCAAGTCCGCTGCAGATCAAGGTGGCGCGACCCCCCTCTGTCGCTCTGACATGTTGTTCGCAGGGTTGGAAGCAGCCGACGCCGAGCTAGCCGCCAAGTTTGCCTCACTCGGCTTATTGTATACCACGCACATGCCAGCCGAAGACGATCATGCATCAGGTCAGGGCCGCAGTTGGCGCAGTACCATGAGTGCGCAAGACATCACCGAGGCCGAGGCCAAGTTGGCGGGCATGGGCTACACTTGGGAATGGGATTCAAACGGTGGCCTGCGTGCTACCACGCCGGTTCTACCCGCCGTACTGACATTGGAAAACGGCACGCGCGTATTTTACAACCAGCTCATTGCCGCGTACCTTGGGTGGCAAGGCGTGCGTGAAAATCCCTCGCGCGCCATCACCTTCGGTGACGGCTCAGCGATCCCCCGTGAGGGGCTGGATCTCATTGTCGATTTGGCCCAAAAATACACCTTCGATTTGCAGTGGCAGGATGGCGATGTGGCATTGGTGGATAATAAATTAACCATGCACGGTCGCCGTCCATACAGTGGTGAACGAAAACGTGAAGTACTTGTTGCATTAGCCGCATAAGGTTCAGATTTTTATGGGTTTTCTCAACGCTTGGCAGCGATTTTCACCCGGAATTGGTGTGGTGGGGATTACTGGATTGGCGGCCATGTTCTTAAGCGAACATTACGCAACGCCGGTAATGCTGCTGGCGCTCCTGCTGGGCATTGCAGTCTCATTTCTCTATGAAGAAACGAAGTGTCAATATGGCATCGATTTTGCAGCCAGCCACTTGCTCAAGGCTGGCGTTGCGCTGATTGGATTGCGGGTCGCGGTAGCCGATTTACTCGCGCTGGGATGGCAGGCATGCTTGCTGCTTGCTCTGGCAGTCGGCTCCACGATTCTGATCGGTCTGACCATCAGCCGACTTGCTGGTATGTCACGTTATTTCGGTGCACTCAGCGGTGGTGCGGTCGGAATATGTGGCGCTTCGGCAGCACTGGCAATCTCCTCGGTCATGCCAAACTACCCTGGCCGTGAACGTGATACCTTGCTAACGGTGATTGGCGTTACCTTACTTTCTACGGTCGCCATGATTATGTATCCGATTCTCGCTGCGAAACTCGGCTTGTCAACTTATGAAACCAGTTTATTTCTGGGTGGCACTATCCACGATGTAGCCCAGGTGGTTGGTGCCGGTTACTCCGTATCAACCGAAACTGGGGATCTGTCAACCCTGACTAAACTGGTACGCGTTAGTTATCTAGTACCCGTGGTGTTGATGTTCGTGCTTTTTCTTAAAGCCCGTAAAGAGCACACAGAGGCTCACCGAGTTCCGCTTTTACCCTGGTTTCTCACCGCGTTCATCGCCTTGATGATACTGAACAGCCTTGTCACTCTACCCGAAACATTGATTACCGGCGCCAGTGAGGTGTCACGCTTTGCGTTGGTGATGGCCATCGCGGCTATCGGTATGAAAAGCAACCTGCGACAGTTGTTGCATGTTGGCGTGAAACCAATTCTGATTTTGGTCACCGAAACAGCCTGGATTGCGCTGATCATCCTGCTCTACATCAAGCTTATGTAGTGTCGGATTGGATGCCTTTTAAATCACTTCGCTTGGCGTTCAAATGCAGACAAGAAAAAAGCGTCCGTGTCACTCAGTGCAGGCAAAGTCTGAAAGGTATTTGCATTGACGATCACGCTCTCGTGCGCCACACCCAGCGAATCCGGGGATGGTAGTGGTGCCGCGACAAAGTCAGTGAACTCGGCCGCAAACCACGCAGCCTGATCATGGTTTTCCACATTAAGTAGCGAACACGTTGCGTAAACCAGTTTTCCACCTGGCTTCACTAAGCGCTGTGCACTGGTTAATATAGAGCGCTGCAATGCAACCAGCTCGTCGACATCAATGGGTGTCAAGTTCCAGCGACTGTCGGGACTTCGCCGCCAAGTACCGGTTCCTGAGCACGGCGCATCAACTAACACCATATCCGCTCGCCCCGCATGCTGCTTGACCCATTTATCCTGCTCTGAACTCAAGACGTGCGTGCGGATATTATGTACACCAGCTCGATTTTTACGTTTTGCCAATTGACCGAGTCGCTTGGAGTGCACATCGCAAGCATAGAGTGCACCTTTGTTACCCATCATGGCGGCCATGGCCAGCGATTTACCGCCTGCACCAGCACAAAAATCAACGACCGTTTGACCCGCTTGTACCTGGGTCAACCACGCTAATAGCTGTGAACCTTCATCCTGAACTTCAAACCAACCGTCGCGAAAAGCTTGTAAGTTAAATAGCGCAACTCGGCCATCGAACCGCAGCCCCCACGGTGACAGCGGTGTCGGTGTGGCAGATAACCCTTGTTGCGTAAGATTTGCCAGCAATTGATCACGGCTGGCTTTGAGCGTATTGACCCGAATATCCGTACTGGCGCGGTCACTCATCGCCAACATTTCGGTATCCAGTCGATCACCAAGTGACGCCGACAAGCTTGGTTCTAGCCACTCGGGGTAATTTAAGCGCACATGTTGTGGCGCGGTCTCGAGGACCGCCGAGTCGATGCTCGCCAACTTGGCGAGTATGTCCGCGCTAAATGGTACAGGGCTGTACCGATCTCCATTGAAAAGCGCGGCAACCGCCTGCCCCTGCATGTGGTTTAACACCGCCACCAAGCCACGATTATCCACCGGCAAGCTTACACTAGACAGCAAGTACCCCAATGCGTTGCGTTGACGCAGCACGGCGTAAAAGTGCTCTGAAATAGCCGCTTTATCTTTTGATCCTATGTAACGTCGCTGCTTAAAGTACCCGGCCATTAATCGATCGGCTGGGTACTGAGTCTCATCACGCTCGTCGAGAAGCTCAATGGTGGCTTGAATCTGGGCTGCGGGTTTCATCGTATTCGCGTTAGTTAAAGTAGTGTTGCTGAGGCTTTTGTCAATCGAGCGCGACTATAACATGGCTGCGGCATTCAAGCGTACGATTACCACGGCAACGGGTTTCCATCCCAGTTAAAAAAACCACCACTGTCTTGCGCAGTCAGACGGTCGGTGAGCGCCAGCATGCGACGTGCCGATTCACTCGGTGTGTAGTACTTGCCCGGCTTTATGTTACGCGCATACGGAGCCGTGAGTTCACCACGAGTGGTTCCCGGATGCACCGCAACTACGCATGTTTTAGGCTTAATTCGGCGTAGCTCGATCGCCGCCGTGCGGACCACCTGATTCAGCGCTGCCTTTGCGCTGCGGTACCCGTACCAACCTCCGAGCTTATTGTCCTCAATACTGCCGACCATGGCACTTAACACAAGAAAATGACTCGCTGCTTGTTTACGCAATAACGAACTGAACCACCGCAATGTCATGGCAGGTAAAATTGTGTTAACAGCAAAATATTCTGCCAGCACATTGGGGTCGAGGTCAGCCAGTTTCTTCTCTGGTTGAATACGATCGTTATGCAAGGCTCCGATACAGCATATAATACGATCGAACTCACCAATTTTAGCCAATCTGGCGGCATGCATCTGCAGGTGCGAACTGGAATAATCGCAGTTGTCGCGAGACAGTTGATGCAACTCCGTTTCTGGCGCCATCACGTCGCACAAAGCACGTCCTATCGTGCCATTGGCACCGATCACAAGACTGCGTGTTTGCATAATCACCTCCCAAGTCAATTCGAGCGCAGCATTCCATATCTCAGGTGAACCGTACGTGAGACTGCGTCCCCTATCAGCATGCAACAACGCTTGATATATTTTGCTTCAACCCCAAGAACATGTTCGCTAATACGTTGATTTTAATAACCAAAAAAAAATTACTGAATTACTTGAAATCGAATTTTGCATCCCTAATTAATTACTGTCGACGGCTGAAGAAGCGTTGACCAAGCAGCTCAGCACCAGTGCTCTACACGAGGCTTTTGCTGAAAAACTTTAATCATTTATGGCTCACAGAGAGCATGAATAGGAGATTTATTATGAACCGTATTGACCTTACACCTTTATATCGCAGCAGCGTTGGATTTGATCGTTTTGGCTCGTTGTTAGACGCAGCTTTCCAAACCGAGAAGTCATCTGCGGGTTACCCTCCTTACAATATTGAGGTTATTGAGGAGAATAACTACGCAATCACCATTGCTGTTGCGGGCTTTAAGCAAGACGAGCTCGACATCCAAGTCGAAAACGGTGTCCTGACTGTGCGTGGCAAAAAGGAAGCGGAAGAAAACAAAACCACATTCCTGCACCAAGGCATCGCCTCACGTTCGTTTGAGCGCAAGTTTAATCTCGCTGACCACGTCGAAGTTGTCGACGCTGGCTTGGCAGATGGCTTGTTACGAGTCCATCTGGTCAAAGAGATCCCAGAGGCCATGAAGCCAAAATCCATTGCGATCAATTCTGCGGCACCGCGTGCAATCGAGCACGAGAACAAAGACAAAGCCGCATAGCGCAAACTCAGTGGACTAATGCGGCCTGACCGCGTTTAGCCGAAAGCCAGTTGCCAACACGGCAACTGGCTTTTTTTATATCGTTAGCAAATTCATCGCAAGGTTTCGCCACACACGCAATTGACTTTAAGTGACCCCGCCCTATAATCGGCCGCAGAACACAGGTCCGCCTCGCAGTTTGGCGGTTAAACTGGGAAGTTGGTGTAAATCCAACGCTGCCCCCGCAACGGTATTCAGTCCGAGCATCCTCAGATGTCGCGATTGTGAGTCCGGAACCGGCCTGAAATGTCAGTCACCGCGTAACGGTGCTGCACAGGTTCTAGACCGTTGATGGAGCGGAGGGCTACCATCCAAGGGCAAGTTACGTCGCGTATTCCGAGTTCCGTCCCTGTAGTGACTCGACCAGCGTAACCCTCCTTGATTCCTCGCTTTATCACCTTACACAAATTTTATATATAAGGTGTTAAAACCCAATGACTATTCCCGTCAAATCCACACTCGCGGCAGCCTGCCTGCTGGCCGCCAGCAGTGTCCATGCTAATTCAGACATCCCGACTTCACCACGCGACCAGATCGTTGTCACCGCCAAAGGCGGCCAAGCTTGGAACGAAGCACTTCATACGGCCCATATCTTTACCTTGGAAGACATTGAATCAGCACAAGTTGCTGACATTCCAGAATTACTGGCTGCCATCAGCGGTGTTAACGTGATCGAATCCGGTGGTCGAGGCTCCGCAACCAGCGTATTCGTGCGCGGTGTTTCTGGCTCACAAACCATTGTGTTAATCGATGGCGTTCGCGTTGGCAGTGCCACGCTCGGTGAGGCGGCGCTAAACAGCTACCCCATCGAAGCGATTGAGCGTATCGAAGTATTGAAAGGACCTTTCTCGGGGATTTACGGAGCCGATGCGGTTGGTGGTGTCATTCAGATTTTTACCAAGAAAGGTGGCGATGGCTTGGGATCAGTAAGCGCTGCCTTCGGCAGCCACTCATTGCAAGAATACGATGCCAGTTTCAACGGCGGCGGTCAGGGTTACAGCTTCCACGTAGCCGCGCACAGTGAAGATACCGACGGCATCGATCGCACCTCAATCCTTACCGGTGGCAACGACGACATCGACAGCTTTGAAGAGCAAGCGATCAGCGTTGGCGGTCAGCTCGCCATCGGCGAAAACACAGTTGCCAAGCTGTCCGTGCTTGGTACTGACAACGCGGTGGAATTCGATGACACATTCGGTAACGACGGGGGCCGCTATACCGAGACCAAAACGCTCAGCACGGCATTCGCAATCGAATCGAATTTGAGCGCGTCACTCCGTTGGTCAACCACGCTGGGTCTAAACGAAGATGAAGCAGAAACATTTAGCAGCTTCCCCTCGCTATTTGAGACCAGCCGAGAGAGTCTGGGTACCGAGTTGTCTTGGAGTGAAAACGCTAATTTTGTGGTTACCTTGGGAGCCGACTACTACCAAGAGGAAATCGACTCAACGAATACCTACGACCTCACCGAGCGCGACAACGCGGGCGTCTATGGACAAGTCAAGCTAACCGGTTCGCGCACTGGACTTGTTGCCAGCCTGCGTTACGACGATAACTCAGCCTATGAGACCAACACAAATGGCAGTATTGCGGGTAGTTTCAATTTGACCGACGATGTACGTCTCGTTGCCAGTTATGGCACCGCATTCGTTGCGCCTTCGTTTAATTACTTGTATTTCCCAGGCTTCGGCAACCCAGACATTCTACCGGAAGAATCCGCCAGTACGGAGCTCAGCTTAGTTGGGGAACATCGCAATTTAAACTGGCGCGTCTCTGCGTATCAAACGGAGATCGAGAACCTATTTAGCTTTGACTCAAATACGTTCCTTGCTGCCAATATCGGTGAAGCGGAACTGGAAGGGATTGAAGCGGAGCTTGGCACATCCGTTGCCGATTGGCAGCTCAAGTTAAATCTAGACTTATTATCGGCCACCAATAAAGACACTGACGTCGAATTGGATGGTCGCGCCGAACAAAATTTCGCGGCAACGGCAAGCCGGCGATTTGACAAATTAGAAGCCCGATTTGATTTGCGCGCGCAGCGCGGCTTGTATGATCGGAGCGGTACAGAACTACCGAGTTACGGATTATTTGATATTGGTGTGGTGTATCAATTGAATGATCAACTTCGCGTGTCGGCCAAAGTCGAGAACGCGCTAGATAAAGATTACACCTTAAACTTGGTAAACAGTGTCGACCGGTACAATACTGAAGGTCGGACTGCACGCATCAGCGTACGATACAGTTTCTAGATCGGTCGTCCCTTTCCTTGGTTGGACTGTTGCGACAAGGCGCTCAGTCCAACACAGACAAACCCGGAACAACTATGAGTACCAAAAACCAAACAGACGATCAAAAACTGCATCGTAAGAAAATGCAGAAGCAAAAAGAAAAAGTCGACGCAGCCATCGCAGCGGCCAATCAAGAACGCGGTGTGGCTGTCCTGTTAACTGGTAACGGCAAAGGTAAATCCAGCTCAGCGTTTGGTATGGTGTTTCGCGCACTTGGTTACGGCCAAAAAGTGGGCATCGTGCAGTTTATTAAAGGCGCGCAACAGTCTGGCGAGGTCAATTTTATCGCAGCGCACTGCCCCAGTGTCGATCTGGTACAAATGGGCACGGGTTTCACCTGGAACACGCAGGATAAATCGGCCGACATCGCCGCAGCGGAACGAACCTGGCAGGACGCAGCTCGAATGCTGGCCGATGAGCGCTACGACCTCGTGGTTTTAGATGAACTTACCTATATGCTGGGATACAAATACTTACCGCGCGACTTAGTATTGCCGGCAATCGAACATCGCCCTCGCGAGCAAAGCGTGGTCGTAACCGGTCGCGGTGGCGGCAGTGAACTGCGTGACATCATGGACACCGTGTCGGAAGTTAAAAATATTAAACATGCCTACAAAGCCGGCATAAAAGCGCGCCCAGGCGTGGATTGCTGAATTGCTGAGCGGATTCCGACATAGTCAAACACTGATGGTGCAAGGGTGCACCTCGGACGCTGGCAAATCGGTCATAGTGGCTGGACTGTGTCGTGTCCTAGCGCGTGACGGAAAACGCGTAGCCCCATTCAAACCCCAAAACATGGCGCTCAACAGTGCCGTGACAGCTGATGGCGGCGAAATCGGCCGTGCACAAGCGGTGCAAGCGCAGGCTTGCAATGTGCCAGCCCACACGGATTTTAATCCGATATTGCTAAAGCCCAACACAGATATTGGCGCGCAGGTGATTGTACATGGTCACGCTGTTGGCAATATGCAGGCACAGTCGTACCACCAATACAAACAGGTGGCATTGCAGGCGGTACTGGACTCGCACCGTCGGCTCACCACGCAGTATGCACACATTGTGGTTGAAGGCGCTGGCAGCCCAGCAGAGATCAATTTACGAGATCGGGACATAGCCAATATGGGCTTTGCCGAAGCCGTCGACTGCCCGGTGATTTTGGTCGCCGACATTGATCGTGGTGGCGTGTTTGCGCATTTAGTCGGCACGTTGTCGTTATTGTCTGCGACAGAACAGGCGCGAGTCGTAGGCTTTGTGATTAACCGCTTTCGTGGCGATATTGCCTTACTACAATCGGGACTGGATTGGCTGGAACAGCAAACTGGCAAACCGGTGTTGGGTGTTGTGCCCTATTTGCATGATTTTTACTTGGATGCAGAAGACGCGATTTGTGCGCAGCAACCCGACGCGGGCGCTACCAGTAAGCTCAATATTGTGGTTCCGGTGTTGCCTCGGATCAGTAATCACACCGACTTTGATGCACTGAGACTGCATCCCGATGTGCAGTGCCAATTCGTTTCGATTCACGAGCCCTGCCCACCGACAGATTTAATTATTTTCCCAGGTTCTAAGAACGTTATCAGCGACCTGCGTGCCCTAAAGCAGGCTGGCTGGCAAGAGACGCTCGAACGCCACTTACGCTATGGCGGGCGCGTGCTTGGTATTTGTGGCGGCTATCAGATGCTCGGTCAGTCAGTGCAGGACCCGCTAGGTATTGAAAATTCAGAACCCGGCGAGACGGAGACCGGATTTGGCCTATTAGCCTGTGAAACGGTGCTGCAACCGCATAAGCAATTGCGACAATGCCAAGGGCAGATTCAGCTCGGGTCCCTTCGTGCCGCCATCACTGGCTATGAAATTCATTGCGGTACGACCACCTCCGATGAGCGCACGCCCGTGCATCTCAAGGATGGTCGTGGGGATGGGAGCGTTTCGGCCGATAACGCCGTATTGGGCAGTTACTTACACGGTCTATTTGACCACGCCGAGGCGGCTCATGCCCTTTTGACATGGGCCGGTTTGCGATCCGAAAATCACCTCGACCTGAACGCAATTCGCGAACACCAGCTGGATCGTCTGGCAGACTGTTTAATCGAATCCCTGAGTCCTGAATTGTGGCTAGCGCTGGGCGTCGATATTAATAGACATATCCCAGCGCAAACGACTTCGCGGCAGGCACGTTCATGATCGCCGCATCTGTGAATCGAGGGCGGCAACGCATTCTAATTAGCTTAGGGTTAGCGCTACCCGTCAGTTTTGTGCTGGCACTGGCGCTCGGGACCATCTCGATTCCCTGGCATGAAACGCTGGCAGTCTTAAGTGGTAATTCGGATGCAAGCCGAGCGTCATTGGTCATTGAGCAGATCCGTCTTCCCAGAGCGATTCTGGCAGCACTGGTCGGTGCTATATTGGGGGTCACTGGCGCGACAACACAGGGTTTGTTCCGCAATGCGTTAGCAGACCCATCTTTGATTGGGGTCACCAGTGGCGCATCCGCCGGCGCGGCGTTAGCGATCTTCTTTGCCGGCGAGCTCCTGATTCTCACTGGATTATCGGGGCTCGGTCTGGTTTCACTCGGTGCCTTTATTGGCGGCGCGCTCGCGGTGATCATCGTCTACACATTGGCGACAAATCAGCATGGCACTTCCGTCGCGACTATGTTGCTGGCCGGTATCGCCATTACCGCCCTTGCCACTAGCCTGACCAGCTTGTTGGAATTCTTTGGTGATGATGAAATGTTGCGGCGTATCACGATTTGGCGCATGGGCGGATTAGACGGTGCAAACTATCAGCGTGTGTGGGCTGCCATTGTTGGTGGCGGGCTAGTATTACTAAGCTTACCCCGTTTTGCCACTGCCTTAAACGCGTTGTTGCTGGGCGAATCTGAAGCTCGCCACCTTGGTTTGTCCGTGCAGAAGATCAAGATCCAGTTGATTTTACTCGTCGCCCTAGGTGTTGGCGTGTCGGTTGCCTTAGCTGGCACAATCGCCTTTATTGGCCTGGTGGTGCCGCACATAGTTCGTCTTCTGATTGGGCCAGATCATCGCTATCTGTTGCCCGCATCGGCCATTGGTGGCGCGACGCTGCTTTTATTATCGGACACCGTAGCGCGCACCGTTCTATCGCCAATCGAACTACCGGTAGGCTTGATCACTGCATTGCTTGGCGCGCCCTTTTTTATCTCGTTGCTGCGGCACCGTCGCGACTATGGGATGCGCTAGCCATATGCGAGTTCTCGACCTTAAAAATGTGTCAATCGCCAAACCCGGCTCGCCGTTAAGTCCGACCTCGGATGCCGCACCACACCGCTTGGTCGATTCCGTCAGCGCTGCCGTCGACGGCGGCGACATTCTCAGCATTATTGGCCCGAATGGCGCCGGAAAATCGACCTTACTCAAAGCCATTGCCGGTGACATTGCGTACACCGGACAATTAAAATTCAACGGCATTGAGTCAGATCCACGCCTGCGCGCTCGCCAGATCAGCGTCTTACCGCAGCTAAGTTTGCTTAATTTCCCATACCGCGTCACTGAAGTGGTCGGCCTCGCTCGGATTCCTCATCAAACCGGAGCCAAACGAGATCACGAAATAATCCAGCAAGCACTGCGCTTAATGGATATCGACTATTTAGCACAGCGTTTATATACTGAGCTGTCCGGCGGTGAAAAGCAACGCGTGCAGTTAGCGCGCGTATTGGCGCAAATTTGGGACGCGCAAGACGCTACCAATGGCACTCGCCTACTATTGCTTGACGAACCAACCGCGGCGTTGGATTTGGGGCACCAACAACAGTTGATGCATGCCATAAAAACCTTTGCCCAACAGGGTGTGGCGGTGGTCATGGTACTGCACGATATTAACCTAGCCGCACACTATTCGGACAAATTACTGGCCATGTTATGCAGTCAGCGGATCGCGTTCGGTAGTCCGCATGACGTTGTGCAACCACACATTATTAATCGTCTATTCAATATGGATGCGACCGTGATCAACCATCCAGAATCCAACTCGCCGATTGTGGTCGGCTGGTAACGATGCGCGCGATCAAACACCTAATTCTGGGCGGTGCACGCAGCGGTAAAAGTCGGTATGCCGAAGGGGTTTGTTCAGCCTTGCACCAGCAGCATCCTGAGACTGAACTCATTTATATTGCTACCGCGACTGCCGATGACAGTGAAATGGCCAAACGAATTGAGCAACATCAGCGTCGTCGCGGTTCGGAGTGGCAGCTACGGGAATGCGCGGTCGAGCTTGGCACAGCGTTAAGCGCGTGTCATGACCAAAGTATTGTGCTGATCGACTGTCTGACCCTTTGGCTTAGTAATTGCCTACACCGGGATTGTTGGCCGCATCAACGTGCGGCTCTTCTGAACGCAGTGCATGCTTTTGAGGGCACAGTGATCATGGTCAGCAACGAAGTTGGCGGCGGAATTGTGCCACTGGGACAATTATCACGCGAATTTGTCGATCAGAGCGGCTGGTTACATCAATCACTAGCAGCGCAATGCAGTGAAGTGAGCCTCGTGGTGGCTGGACTCCCCCTTAGCTTAAAACAACCGATATGATCACTACCTTTCTCATCCTTGCCTCCGCATTGCTATTGGACGCCCTACTGGGAGAACCAAAGCGTTGGCACCCGTTGGTCGGGTTCGGGCACGTTGCGCATTGGCTGGAGCGACGAGTTAATCGAACCAGCGTGCAGCCTGCGCGTGCCTTTCTCGGTGGGCTTGGCTGCGTAGTCATCTTACTCATCGTGCCGATAACCTTAATACAGGTCATGGCAGTTCAAGTGAACGACTACGCCACCTTGGCGCGAACCGTATTCGATGTATCGCTCGTCTATTGGGCCATCGGTTATCAAAGCTTACGACAGCATGTACTGGCTGTTTACGATGCGCTAAATGCCGAGCAACTTCAACGTGCACGTCTAGCACTGAGCATGATCGTAAGCCGTGACACCGAGCAACTCGACGCCCAAAAAATCAGTGCCGCGACCATCGAAACGACCTTGGAAAACGGCAATGATGCGGTTTTCGGGGTTTTATTCTGGTATCTGCTAGGCGGCGCTCCCATGGTCATTGCCTATCGTCTGAGTAATACCTTGGATGCCATGTGGGGCTACCGGACAGCCCAATTTGAATGGTTTGGTAAACCTGCGGCGTTACTGGACGATGCATTGAACTTTTTGCCTGCTCGACTGGTGGCAAGCAGCTACGCATTACTGGGAGACTACCGAACCGCAATTACCAGCTGGCGAGCGTTCGCGCCTTTGCTTGCGAGCCCCAATGCCGGCCCGGTGATGGCTGCCGGCGCGGGCAGTCTGAATTTGCAATTAGGTGGCACGGCGCAGTATCACAACACATCGGTGTTAAAACCGCAGTTCGGTGGCAACAAATCGCCTGACTCGGACGACATTCCACGTGCACTCTCTTTAGTCTCCGGAACCATCAAATTATGGCTCGCGGTAATCGCAGCGCTTGCTGTTGCCACTGCGTGGCCTCGGGTGTATTACTAGATGACAATCGCATCCAACAATAACGCCCTAATGCGTGCGCCAAAACACGGTGGTGATGTTGGTCGCGCCATCTTGCAATATGGCGGGTCAGCTCAAGATTGGCTTGACCTTTCCACTGGGATTAGCCCGTGGTCTTATCCCCTACCCAACATCGACGATGCGCTGTGGCATCAATTGCCTACTGAACCTACATCACTCAGCCTTGCCGCCGCCGATTACTATGGGTGCACTCGCGCGCATGTAGTGGCGACGCCAGGTTCACAACTCGCGATCAGGTTATTACCAACACTGTTACATGCGCAGTCCCACGTTGCCATTCCTCAGGTCGGATACCAAGAACATCGTTACGGCTGGCAACGGGCGGGACACCACATCCACTTTTATAAGGATTCAACAGAACTCAATACATTAGTGGCGACTCAGCAGGTGGAGCATGCGGTGGTTATAAACCCCAACAACCCAACCACAGAACGTTACACCGCAGAAGAACTGCGCGCCTTGGGCGACACACTTCGCGGCCTGCTGTTGGTTGACGAGGCATTTGCAGACACGGAGACCAGCTCTATGGTCGGCCAACTTGACGCGATGCCGAACCTTTTGATCCTAAGGTCGCCGGGTAAATTTTTCGGCTTGGCCGGTGCCAGAATCGGCTTCTTGTTGAGTCGGCATCGTATCGCCGATGCGCTTAAAACTCTGTTGATGCCGTGGTCCCTGAGTGCTCCGGCGTGTTATGTGGTGGAATCGGCCTTGCGTGACAAGGCATGGCAGGTCGCTCAACAACGGCGCATTCGACAAAGCCGCGACCACCAAGAACGACATTTAAGCCAGTTCCTCGCGAGCCGCAGCCCGACACTCGAACTACGCGTGGAATCACTTTATTGCTGTCTCTTAGGCGCAGCACAGCCCCTGTATGAGTTGCATCGCGCTCTCGCCCAGCAAAAAATCTGGACCCGCATAAACACGCCGCAAGAACCGGCACCCTGGCTACGGTTAGGATTGGCCGGACCGGCACGGGCACGCCTCAAAAGCGCGCTCGATAATGTGCTAAACCAACAATTAGACTGAACGAACCCGCTACCACATGAACACACACGCCGACTGGTTTTACACTGACTGCCCCACGATAGAACAACACTGGGTCGACCAGGGTCGCTCACACCAAGACACACTCACGAAACCCCCTGGTTCGCTGGGACGATTGGAACAAATCGCCATTGAGTTTTGTGGCTGGCAATCCACTCTTAGTCCTGAATGTGAACGGGTACAAATTAGCGTGTTCGCTGCCGACCACGGCATCGCTCAGCAAGGCGTCTCTGCGTTTCCTCCGGCGGTCACCGCGCAAATGGTGCAGAACTTTCTGGCTGGTGGTGCCGCCATCAGTGTCCTGTCCAGACACCTCAATGCTGAATTCCACGTCGTCAATTGCGGTGTTGCCACCGCATTGGCCGATGCGCCAACACTGGTCAACAAGCCCATCGCGCAGGGCACACAAGATTTTTCGTTTGAACCAGCCATGACGGAACTCCAATGCCATGCAGCACTCGCACTTGGTGCCCAGCAGATCTGTAACAGCCAACTATTTATTGGTGGTGAAATGGGTATCGGCAACACCAGCGCCGCATCGGCGATTTTGAGCTTGCTGCTAAACCAGCCCAGCGGCGTGACTGTTGGTCCCGGCACCGGACTGCAGCACGAAGGCATAACACATAAACAAGACCTAATTGGGAGAGCGATTGAGCATCATAAGCCCAACATTCGTGGCGCGCTCGATGTGCTACGCTGTGTTGGGGGATTTGAAATTGCAGCCCTGGTCGGCGCGTATATTCAAAGCGCGCAGCGCGGCATTCCCGTGCTAGTCGACGGCTTTATCACCACGGCTGCAGCACTCGTCGCGGTGAGACTCAACCCGAGTACTCGACCTTGGTTAATGTTTAGCCATCAGTCCGCAGAACCCGCTCACCAGCTTGCTTTATCGGCGATGGACGCAGTGCCAATACTGTCGTTGGAAATGCGACTCGGTGAAGGCAGCGGTGCCGCAATGGCTGTTCCGGTGATTCAAAATGCATTACGCCTGCATAACGGCATGGCGACCTTCCAACAAGCTGGTGTGAGCCAGTAATTCGAGAGATTTCCCAATGCGTCGATTAATTGTATTTAGCCTGCTACTTCTCGTTGCCTGTCAGCAGGAAACACAGACTACCAAGCAGATCGCATCCGACACCAGCGTCAGTGTGGTGGACTTTAGTGGCGCGACTGTCACGCTGAAGAAACCAGCTGAGCGAATTGTCTCGCTTGCGCCGCATATTACCGAAAATATCTATTCCGCTGGTGCTGGCAACAAATTGATTGGTGTCGTGTCCTACAGCGACTACCCTGCTGCAGTGACTGACTTGCCTCTGGTTGGCGGTTACGCCAGCATCAATGTGGAAAAAATAATTGAACTACAGCCCGATTTAATTATCAGCTGGGAGTCGGGGAATTCAACTGCCAGCATTCAGCAACTTCAGGCTTTAGGGTACCCCGTTTACATTGATCAACCAGACACACTGGCGGATGTGGCACACTCCATCAAGGACATTGGTGTGCTCAGCGGCACTACCGCAGAGGCGGCTAGAGTTGCGGAGAATTTTCTAATTAGTATCAAAGAGATAGAAGAACAATATAAATCAAAACCGACGCTAAAAACCTTTTATCAGGTATGGAATGACCCGTTGCAAACAATCAACGGAACACACATCATCAGCGACGCGATCGCGCTGTGTGGTGGGGTCAATATTTATGCAGACGAAGCAGTGATCGCCCCAGTGATCAATATTGAGTCGATTCTGGAGCGTAACCCCGATGCAATTATCGCCAGCGGTATGTCAAGCGCACGCCCTGACTGGCTCGATGAATGGTACGCTTGGCCAAGCATCAACGCGGTGCAAAATGACCACTTGTTCTTCGTGGACCCGGATCATATACAGCGTCACACGGTTCGAATTCTTCTGGGTATTAATACGATCTGCAAACAGCTGGATGCGGCACGCACACCATCCGAACTATAATGACCTTGAACTCGCCCCCCGATTGGCAACGTATTCTGGCCGCATTCATGTTCGCCACGCGACTCAGGCTGACTTGGTTCGACCGACTTACACCTGAGTCACATCAACAGTTTCGCCCTTTTATGCCACTGGTCGGTGGATTCGTTGGTGCCCTTGGAGCATTGGTATTCGCACTCTCAGATACACTACTGAATAACATTCCCATTGCCGTCGTGCTCTCGATGGCCGCCACGATTTTGCTAACCGGCGCCCTGCATGAAGACGGCCTGGCCGATTCCTGCGACGCCTTTGGTGGCCATGTTTCACGAGGCAAAGCACTGACCATCATGAAGGACAGTCGACTCGGCACCTACGGTGTGTGTGGATTATTCGTAGTCCTGCTTCTGAAGTGCCTTGCGTTGGTAGCGGTTGCCCAGACCCATTCAGTCTGGCTGTTCACCTTGATGTATATTGCCGCACATGCATTTAGCAGAAGTCTGGCTATTCGAACTAGCTGGCGATTGAACTATGCCTCGACGCTGGACGCCAGCAAATCTGAACCCGTGGTACGCGATGCCGTTACACAGCGAGATAAAGTGCTGTGCTTGGCCTTGGGGGCCACGCCATTAGCGATGCTTGCCACTACACAATTTTACCTTACACTCGGCGCTTTGGGACTGGCCGTGCTCGGCGCTTGGCGGGTCGAGGCCTTGAGTGAGCAACGAATTCAAGGGTATACCGGCGATGTTCTAGGCGCCGTTCAACAGGTTTCCGAACTCGGGTTTTATCTGGGTGTGTTGATCCTGATGGTACCCGCGACATGAGTCTGTATCTCGTTCGGCACACCACACCGGCGATCAAACCGGGTATCTGTTATGGTCGAACAGACCTATGTTTGTCGGCCACCGCCGAGCAAGAAATGGAAAATGTGCGACGTCGATTACCAAATCAGATTGACCTCGTTTTCAGCAGCCCTTTGCGTCGCTGCAATATCCTGGCACACCGATTAGCGAGTACGCCGATCCGGCAAATGGCCGGCTTATGCGAGCTTGATTTCGGGGATTGGGAAATGCAAGCCTGGGATACGCTTTCGCGTGACGCACTGGATCGTTGGGCCAATAATGTGTTCGAGTACGCACCACCGAACGGCGAAGCCCTCAAATCAATGCAACAGCGTGTGCTGCATAGTTGGCAGCATATCTGCGCGATACACCGAGGCATCAACGGCCACACCGCGGTGATCACTCACGCTGGTGTTATTCGAATAATCCATGCCTTTGAATTTGACTGGCCAATCGAACGGATGTTCGAGTTCGAAATCCCCTACGGAGGGATTGTGCAGTTCTCACACGGAGATACGGCGCTAAAACCGACGTTGAAAATTTTGTAACCTATCCAATTTCAAAATGCCGAAGTTTGTCAAACTTTTATCTTCACTGTAAATGCGCTATAACTCTCTATGGGTAGGATAAAATCTGACGCTTATTGCGGCTGCACGCTGTGCTGCTTCGCCAGTTGCTATACGGTCAGAACTTAGGCAATACAACAAACGATAATAATAGCTGTATGAATTCTACGCCCCAGAACAGTAATCCGTGCCTTGATGACGTGTCAGCCCCCCCGATACACCTGCGGCAACGATCACGCTACGCGTTCGTGGTCGCTGTGTTGGTAGTCCTTAGCGGTTGTGAGACAGGCCGTAAAGCCCTACCTGTGGAAGCACCGCCACCCGTGGTCGAACCGGAGATCAAGCCGGAGATATTTAGCGCTACGCCGATTAGAGCCGCACCGCGTACTTTGATCCGATTCGCCCAAACCGCATTGAAAAAACTAGGCTATAACATCGGTCGTGTGGATGGCCAGTGGGGACCGCGTTCTGCCCAAGCGATTCGTCAATTTGAGACTGACCGAGATTTATGGAGCGCAAACGGACATTTGTCGGAGCTGAACCTACACCACCTCACTGAGGAATCCGAACTTAGCTTGGCTAACTTCGAACGCGAAGAGAAACCGGCGCCAAAATCCATCGCCAACCAGCTGCGAGGTACCGCCCCACTCTCCAAGGGTGCGCAACTGATTATTATAGAACGCGAATACCAGGTGTTCGCCAAACCCAATCCGTACTCGGCTAAGTTAGCCCGCTTGGAACCCGGAACCGGAATTTATGTAGTCGCGAAGCAAGAGGGATGGTACGAAATCGAGTCGATCAATCGCATGAAGGGCTTCGTCAAAGCTGATTAGGTTAAACCGGTGTCGCACGATCCGCGGCCCAGTTTCTCAGCCCCTCAACGTGCTCTGCCATCAACACAGAGAGTGGCCTAGTGCTCGCCGCCAAGGCCAACAGCATCGCCGTGTCCATGGAGGCTGATTGCGCGTAACTCTGATACATCGCCGACACCACCAACTGCTCAAGCTCTGCACCTGAAAAGCCCGCCGTTGCCTCCGCCAGCGCGTCGGTGTCAAACGATTGAGCATCCTGCTCGCGAAGCGTTAGGTGTAGCTTAAGAACCTGAACACGCTCCGAAAAATCCGGTAGGTCAACAAAAAACACTTCGTCGAAACGCCCTTTGCGTAGTAGCTCGGGCGGCAGCGCCGATACATCGTTCGCCGTGGCTACCACAAACACACGATCCGTATTCTCGGATAACCAGTTTAAAAAGGTCCCTAACAGGCGACGCGAAGTATCGTCGGAGTTTGATACCGCAGAAAGGCCTTTCTCAATTTCGTCCAACCACAAGACACAAGGACTCATACCTGAAGCAGTGTCGAGTGCTGTGCGCAAATTTTCTTCGGTTTGACCGTGAAATCGATTGTAGAGCACGGCAAAATCCAAATACAACAAAGGGAGATTCCAAGCGCTGGCAACCGCTTTTGCCGCCATACTTTTGCCACAACCCTGCACACCAAGCAGCAACACTCCCTTGGGTATGTCTTGCCCTGGCAGGCTCACCTTACCCAAAAAGACGTCGCGGCGAAGCGCCAACCATTCTTTAAACTGCGTAAACCCAGCAATATCTTCCAAAGACTTATGCTCGAAACGTAATGCCAAAATACCGCCGCGATTCAACTCGTTGAACTTTTTACGCAGCGCCATGAGCAAATCCTGTCGATCCAATACACCATCATTCCAAATGGCTTCGCGCAACACTGATTCTGCATCTTGACGCGGCAGTCCGTTCACACTATCCAGCAAGGCTGCGGTAATTTTGCGTTCAGATAACTTCAGCTTTTCGCCACGCTCTGATTGCCATTCATTGGCGAGATCGGTCAACAGTGACTGTAATTGCTGCCGATTGGGAACCGGCAGACTCATCAGGGCAGCGCGGGATTTCAGTTCTGCCGGCATCGAAATCGCGGGCGACAAAAACACCAACGAATGTTGCGGCGAAGAAATCATGACGTCTTTAATAAATCGGATAGAGACGGGTTCATTGATGTAGTGATGAAAATCGACCAACACATAGACGCTGGGTTGAGAAGTACTCAAAATCTGACCAAACAATTGATTTATATCTCGATTTACCGATTGAGCTTGATAGCCTTCAGCCAGTCGTAGCAGGCCCTGCGTTACAGTCCATTGAAAGTACGCCTTGCTCGACCTCAGCGAAATTCGACGTAACTGTTCCATTACTTGCGCTTCCCGATCCGTCTCTAGCACGATCAACGGACGATTAGAGTCAATTAAGACCTCTAAATCATGCAAACTATCCAACAAAAACCCCTGTAACGCGTTTTGGAATGCAGTCCAGCTACATTCATTTATCTCATGACCTTATGGTACTATAGTAGGTCGTTCCTGAGGGATGAGATTTGCTTGGTCAGCTCATCCATTTTGCTATTTTAACTGGCCAGCATATGAACACGAAAATGCCGTCAAAACCTTCCAGACTTGAAATTGAATCGGCGCTCAAGGGTCCCAAACAACCGAAGCGAAGAAAAGCCCGGCCTGTGGATCAGGGCAAGCTAGATCTAGATACGCCACCAAGACGGCAACAGGTCATTGGCGGCGACCTCACCGGGGTCGCAGGTTCGCAACGCTCTGGTCTGTTTAATCGCTTTGCTGATATCGGCCTGAGCTATTGGATCGCCGGTGGTATGGTAGCCGTAATCTTGTTGGCATTTTTTTGGCCTAAGGCGACCGATTCAACGCGCGAAGTGACGCAGGCCGAAGCCATGATGCGCGACCAATTGGTGAGTAGCATCGAACCCATTCCCGGTGCGGAAGCCACTGTGCTACCTGACGAACCCAACTTTACCCGTGAAAGCGACCTAAACCGAGCTGAAGAGTTTCGTCGTCAGGAAGAGCAACAACGCCAGATATCAGCCTTGATTGCCAAAGCCGAAGAGCACATCGCCAATAACCGACTCACTGTCCCAAAAACAAGCAATGCGGTACAAAGTTACTTGGCGGCACTGGCAATTGACCCAACTAATAACGCGGCAAAGAGTGGGCTCGACGATTTAAAAGATCGCTTTCTAACATCGGGGTTCAATGCACTGGAACAAGATAATGAGGCGCCCGCCCGTCAGGCATTGCAGCAGTTAGCAGCGATTGATAAGGATGCCGAACAGTACGCCGATCTCGCTCAGGCGATTGAAGATTGGCGCGCAGACAAGAAAGTCCAGACATTCTTGAGCAAAGCGAATGCGGCGTTCAAAAAAGACAATCTGATTTTACCAGCGCAAGCAAACGCACTGTACTTCTTCCGTGAAGCATTGGCCGTCGATGCCAACAATAAGGCGGCTCAAGCAGGCATCCAAGACATTGCGGATTCATTTATTGCAAAAGCAAATGAGGCGGTGATCGAAGGTAAATACCAGGCCGCCGCCGCGCACTTGGCCACAGTTAGCGTGATTGATCCAACACACAGCTCCATTGCCTTGATCGAAGCAATGATTACCAACGCCATACCCCTCAATGCGGCGAGCAATGAAACGACGCAGATCGCTGGTATACCAGCGGAGACGGCAAATCAATCCACAGAATCAGCGCAATCCAGCAACGACACTGACGCGTCGAACCCAGTATCAAATGCCGATCCAGTAGATTTAGACTCCCCTTTTCAAGCGCCAGATCGCCCAAGCATAGAACGTACCCCAGCGCTGCAAGCGAGTGAACAAGCCGACTTTGATCGACAGTATCTTAAACAGGGGCTGGATGCCTACTACAAAGGGGACTACGAGACCGCAGCGGCGTTGTTACAACCTCTGGCGGACAAAGGTGTGGCTCGCGCACAGTTTCGCTTGGCGTATATGCACTTTTTAGGGCGCGGATTCTCGGCCAATCGCCAAGAAGCAGACCGTCGAATTCGTGCTGCCCTGCCCGCGATTCGTAAATTTGCTGAAGAAGGCCGAGCCTGGGCGCAATCTGATTTGGGCAGCTTATACGAAGATGGGCTGGTGCTGGCACGCGATTACAGTGAAGCCGTGCGCTGGTATCGACTCGCTGCCGAGCAAGGTTACCCGGGTGCGCAAACCAACCTGGGCATGATGTACGCACGCGGTCGTGGCGTGACCAACAGTCGGCGAACGGCCATTGAGTGGTTTCAGCGTGCGGCCAAACAAGGCGACAGTGTTGCCAAGCACAATTTAGAAGCACTCGGCGTCAATTAAATCAAGTAGATACAAAGATTATCTACGCTAAAAGATTAAGAGATGGAGTCGACCGTGTACTTGGTAGGGTCAAACTCTGGAGCTGGATACTCTGGATTCATATCTCGCAGCGTATCGCGAATGACACTGGCCACCATGAGATCCCGGAATTTGCGGTTTTCGGCCGGCACTACATACCACGGCGCTTCTGGACTGGCACAGCGTTGTATCGCCGCTTCGAAGGCTGACATGTATTGGCTCCAATGCTCGCGCTCGTACAAATCACCTGGATTAAACTTCCAGTGCTTCTCAGGATTCTCAAGCCGGTTCTTAAAACGGTTAAGCTGATAGTCCTTCGAAATATTTAGCATAAACTTGATCACTCGAGTTCCGCGATCGGCCAGCAAACCCTCGAAGTTATTAATATGATTGTAGCGGCGATCAATAATTGCCTCGTCCGCCCAGCCGTGTACCTTAACCACCAGAACGTCTTCGTAGTGCGAACGGTTGAACAAAGCGATGTCTCCAGCCCTTGGTGCTGCCTGATGAACTCGCCAGAGAAAATCGTGTGACAACTCCACTTTACTCGGCTTTTTGAAGGCTTTAACGTAGCACCCATGCGCGCTTAGCGCCGAGGTAAGTTTGCCGATAGAACTGTCTTTACCGGCGGCATCCATTGCTTGAAACACAATGAGCAACGACTGTTTTCCTTCAGCGTACAAGCGCTCATGCCATTCATCGACTTCTTGCCAGACCTCTCGACAAGCGTCTTTCAGGTCGTCATTTTTCATTCCACCGTCGTACTCGGTCGGCATATCGCTGAGGCTAAAATCGCCACCAGTGCAGCGAAACTGATCAAAATTAATGGTCATGTGGTGTCCTGCTCTGTCGTTAAAGAACGCCCGAATCAATGTAGGCGCCGCTTGAGTTAATTTTGCATGCAAGTACACCATGGTATTGGTAAACTCCATGCTTTGCAAAGACCCGGCCACAACTAATTAGACTGACTCACCATGAGCCACGAAATCTCCTTAATCGCCAATAACTTAAGTTGTATTCGTGGTGAGCGTGCATTGTTTTCAGCACTCAACTTCGAAGTACACCCAGGCCAATGTTTGCATGTGATTGGCGCCAATGGCAGCGGCAAATCTAGTCTTCTGCGCATCGTGTGTGGCATCCGACAACCAGATACTGGCGATGTCCAGTGGTCACGATCATCGATCAACGCAAATGCCGATTACCTCTGCCACAGCGCGTTTATTGGCCATAGCGACGCACTCAAAGGTGAGTTTACTGCAATAGAAAATTTACGCTGGTATCAACGTTTAGACAGCCAGGCGGATGAGACGCAACTCGATGACCTGCTCGCCAAGATGGGGATTCTTCATTGCGCGGACGTGCCAGCGGCCCAGCTATCGTTTGGACAACGGCGACGCTTGGCGTTTGCGCGCCTACTGCTGCGGCCGTACAACCTGTGGATTCTCGACGAACCTTTTACGGGTATTGATGCCGATGGACGCGCCATTATCGAGCAACTCTGCGTTGAGCATTTACGTGGCGGTAAGATGATCGTTATGACACATCACCGAAGCCTCAATGAAGGTCCGCTGCGTGACTATCACTCTGAGCTGCGATTGAACTGATGCACACGTTCTTCTTGTATTTTGGGCGGGAATGGTCCCTGATGTTCCGCAACACCAGCTCTCTGATCCAGCCATTGGTCTTCTTTATCATCATCGCCCTACTTTTTCCATTCAGCCTGCCAGCGGAAAACGGACTACTGCAAAGCATTGGTGGCGGTGTGATATGGGTGGCAGCCGTCCTCGCGACGGTACTGAGCTTGGAAACGATGTTTTACACCGATTACTTGGATGGTACCTTAGAGCAATCACTCATCCATCCACGTTCACTGAGCATCGCCATGTTGGGTAAAATACTCGCACACTGGAGCGGCACCGGCCTGATATTGTCATTATTCTCACCCGTACTCTGTCTGACTTTCAATATACCCAGCGAGCAAATTTGGGTATTATTCACAGGGTTGTTACTAGGGACCCCGAGCCTGAGCTTAATTGGTGCTATCGGCGCTGCACTCACAGTCACCCTGCGACGTGGCGGTGTATTGATTGCAATCATCATTTTACCGTTGTATATCCCAATTTTAATCTTTGGCGCAGGCATGCTGACCCAATCCGCTCAGGGACTGCCAATTGCCAGCCAGCTTTACGCACTCGCGGCAATTTTGGTGCTCGCCCTGACCCTTGCTCCGTTTGCCATCGCCGGTGCACTACGAGCCACAATCGACTAAATTTATGTTTGCTGTGATACCAAAACTTGCCTTTTTAAGCACCACATGGAACGTTGTGTCGAAGTTCTATCATAGACTCGGATCACCACGCGAGTTCTACAAGATCAGCAACGTTGCAACCCCCATATTTGGCTGTCTATTTCTTATCCTCACCCTGATCGGCACCTACTTTGGCTTGTTCGTAGCGCCTGCGGATTATCAGCAAGGTGACAGCTTTCGAATACTCTACGTTCATGTGCCGGTGGCATGGATGTCTTTATTTGTCTATGTCACGATGGCCGTCGCCGGGGCGATTGGTTTGATCTGGCGGATGAAAATGGCCTTCACTGTGACTATTTGTTCCGCACCGATTGGTGCGGCGTTTACCGCACTGGCACTTTTAACTGGATCGATTTGGGGCAAGCCGATCTGGGGAACTTGGTGGGTTTGGGATGCACGCCTGACCTCCGAACTGATTCTGCTGTTCCTTTACTTCGGAATCATGGCAACCTACTATGCCTTTGAGGAGCGTAAAACAGCGGAACGTGCAGCCGCGCTATTATCGGTCGTTGGCGTGGTAATTGTGCCCATCATCCATTACTCCGTCGAATGGTGGAGCAGTCTGCACCAAGGCGCTACGGTATTCGTCGAAGGTGGCCCCAGAATGCCGGCGTCTATGTTGTTTCCGCTCGCTATGATGGCATTGGGTTTCATGTTCTACTACGGCTATGCACTCTTTCTCAGTATGCGAGCCATGGTATTGCGCCAACAACAATCCAATCAATGGGTCAAAGAGATTGCTGAGCGAGGTCGATCATGAACTGGGCCGAGTTTTTTGCCATGGGTGGCTACGCATTTGAGGTCTGGTTATCGTGGGGACTCACACTGATTACCGTGATCGCGTTTATCATTTGGCCTAAATTACGTATGCGTCAAACACTAAAACAAGTCGCGCGCCAGGCGCAACGCCAAGCCCGGCACAACGCAGAGTCTACTACCGACCGCGATAACGCGAATATCGTGTCATAACGCAATACAAACAGAATCCAGATACCATGAGTCCATCGCAGAAAAAACGTTTAATCGTCGTCGCGCTCGTACTTGGCGGCGTCGCGCTCGCTTCGTTTTTGGCCATTATGGCCATGCAAACCAGCTTCGAGTATTTTAAAACGCCGTCCGAAATCAACTCTGAAGGCGTGGAGCAAAATCAAACGTACAGGTTGGCTGGACTGGTACGCAAAGGTTCTCTGGTGCGCATGGATGACGGCATTACACAACAATTCAAAATCACGGATTGTGTGGCGGATGTGGTTGTGCAGTACACTGGGTTGCTGCCGGATCTATTTCGCGAAGGACAAGCGATCGTCAGCGTCGGTAAGTTTACCAACGACTCCGTGCTCATTGCATCTCAGGTTTTGGCAAAACACGATGAGAACTACGTGCCCAATGAAGCCGCAGATGCCATCATGCTGCAACAAGCCAGCAAGTGTGATAACGCAGATGGGCCCGTTGAATACTAATTCAACGTAAACCTGATCAAACGCTAGGCCCCCAACAACAGAGAGCAATATGCTAGGTGAACTTGGAACTTACTGTCTTATTTTGGCGATGTGCGTGTCGATTGCACAAGGCATCATCCCATTAATCGGCACCGCCAATAATCATGCCAGCTGGCTGCATTTCAGTCGTTCAGCCACTTACGCGCAATGGGCATTGGTCGCTGGCGCTTACGGCATCTTAACCTATGCGTTTTATCTAAACGACTTTTCGATCGCCTACGTGGCAAAAACCTCAAACCTACAACAACCGTTGATGTACCGCCTATCGGGCGTGTGGGGCGGTCATGAAGGCTCGCTTCTACTGTGGATATTCATGCTTAGCAGCTGGACCGCCTTGGTAGCGCGATTCAGCCGCGGCATTCCGGTGATCATGGTTGCCCGCGTATTGGCGGTGCTGGGGTTGATCAATGTGGGCTTTATAAGCTTTACCCTATTCACATCCAGCCCGTTCGAGCGTTTGTTACCGGCACCAGCAGATGGACAAGAATTAAACCCGTTACTGCAAGACCCAGGATTTTTGATTCATCCCCCGATGTTATACATGGGCTACGTCGGGTTTTCAGTCGTCTTTGCCTTTGCGATAGCGGCGATGCTAAGCGGCAAGTTAGACACCGCCTGGGCGCGTTGGTCACGACCTTGGACTACCGTGGCGTGGCTCTTTCTGACGATTGGCATCGTGTTAGGTAGCTGGTGGGCATATTACGAGCTCGGTTGGGGCGGTTGGTGGTTCTGGGACCCAGTAGAAAATGCGTCGTTTATGCCTTGGTTGGTCGGCACCGCACTGATTCATTCGCTGGCGGTAACTGAGAAACGTGGTGCGCTTAAAGCGTGGACCGTGTTATTGGCAATATTAGCTTTTTCACTTAGCTTATTAGGGACATTCCTAGTACGTTCCGGGGTTCTAACCTCTGTGCATTCCTTTGCTTCCGACCCCACCCGAGGCCTGTATATTTTATGCTTTCTGCTGGTGGTCGTCGGCGGCTCACTACTGCTATACGCCTTACGCGCCCATCGGCTCACCAGCGACGTGCACTACAGCATGATGTCAAAAGAAACTGCTCTATTGTTGAATAACATCCTGCTGGTGGTTACCGCATTTATGGTGTTACTCGGCACGTTGGCACCGATCCTCATGGACGCACTAGGCAAAAAAATCTCAGTCGGGGCACCCTACTTCGACTTCTGGTTCGTGCTGCTAACGGTGCCATTAGCGGTTATCGTTGGCATTGGCTCGATAAGTCGCTGGAAACGCGATGACATTGGTCGTTTTACACGCCTAATCGTTGTAATCGTCGCCCTGAGCGCGGTACTTAGCGCAATAATCACAACAACCTTGAGCATTGACGGTTTCAGTGTCGGCGCGTTTGCCGGTTTAGCACTCGCGATCTGGGTTATGCTTTGGGCGGCATACAGCTTGATCGAGCGCTTAAAGAATCAGAAATCACTGGTGGCTGGATTGGGTAAAATACCCGCTTCGATCTGGGGTATGGCAATCGCCCATTTCGGTATCGCCGTGTTTATCGTCGGTGTGACGCACGTCAACAGCTACAGCGTAGAGAAGGACTTGCGACTGGCACCCGGTCAGACTTATGAAGTCGGCGGGTTCACCTTCACTTTCAACGGCGTGCATAAAGTATCAGCACAAAACTACGTGGCCAATGAAGGTCTGTTCGATGTAACCCAACCCGACGGCCAGCAGTTTGAATTGAAACCACAAAAACGGTTTTACACCTCTGGCAACCCAATGACCGAAGCCGCGATTGACACCACACTTGAACGCGACGTTTATATCTCGCTCGGCGACCATCTGGGTGATGGCGTGTGGACTGTGCGAGTCTACCTTCGCGCATTCGTCGCCTGCATCTGGTTGGGCGGCTTCCTAATGGCCCTTGGCGGCATCGTTGCAACTATGGATCGCCGCTATCGTCGCCCATTAAAAAAGCGCACACAAACGGCCGGGGCAATAACCGGGAGCACCAAGTAATGTCAAATAAGTTCCTGATTCCACTCATAATATTCATTGCGATTACGATTTTGTTGGGTATTGGGCTAACCATGAATCCGCGTGCGATACCGTCTACGCTTATTGCCAAACCAGCGCCCAACTTCACCTTGCCGCTACTCCATGATCAAGCTACGACGTTCAACCCGGACCAATTAAAAGGGCAACGCTGGGTTCTCAACGTATGGGCATCCTGGTGCGTATCATGTCGCTACGAGCACCCATTACTCAACACTATGGCGAACAACGGTGCGACCATCATCGGGCTCAACTACAAAGACAAAGCGGACGCAGCCAAGCAATGGTTAAACGAACGCGGCAACCCGTACACCCATTCCCCATTTGATGAGTCTGGACGAGTCGGAATTGAATGGGGCGTTATCGCAGTACCAGAAACCTTCGTGATTGATGAGAACGGCGTGATTGTCTACAAATACACCGGCCCCTTAACCGCAGACGTCATTCAGCAGGAACTAATGCCAGTATTAACTTACACCGAGGCATCACAATGAAAAGGATATTACTGTCACTGCTAACCGGCATCATGATGGTCATTACGCCCGCCGTATTCGGTGTGATTGAAGCCATCGAATTTGACAGCCCGCAACAGGAGCAGCGGTACAAACAGCTAATCGAAGAACTCCGCTGCGTGGTGTGCCAAAATCAAAATATTGCCGATTCTGACGCGGACCTTGCCAAAGACCTGCGTGCGATTGCGGCGGACATGATTCGTGACGGCAAGTCCGATACCCAAGTGAAAACGTTTATGCGTGAACGTTATGGTGATTTCGTGCTGTATCGCACGCCATTCAACAGCTACACCGCACTGATTTGGCTTGGCCCAATTCTGGTTTTACTGGTGGTACTTATTGGTGTATTTCTGACCCTTCGACGACGCCAGCAGGACGAACTGGTTAAACCCGCGCACTCGGATAACGATCGAGAACGAATCAAGGTTCGTAACCTTCTGCGCGACGCACCCAACTTAAACGACACCAGCAGGGACTAGCGGCAATGACTGCATTTATTCTCACCGCCATCGGCATTACCCTCGCCGCCTTACTTCTGGCGTTTATGCCGTTGTTACGCCCGCGTAGGTCAATTTCCTATCAGCGACAGGCTCAGAACATCCACTTTGCGCGAGAGCGAATCGCCGAACTCGAAGAACAGTTAAAAAATGCCAGCATCTCGGCGACCGACTACGAGGCACTCAAACTCGAAATCGAAACCACGCTCGCGAATGATATTGATATTGATAACGCCAGCCAAGAAGACGACTTACCTTCACAAACTGGCTCAAACCGGGGTCTGATTGCACTGCTCTCAGTGTCGATTCCGTTGGCGGCTTTCGCTGTCTACATGCTGATCGGCACGCCAGATGCGACCCAACAAACGGCGCAATTTGAGCGACCCGAGCAAGCTGAAATTGATGCACTGATTGAAGGCATTGAACAGCGTCTACAGGAGTCACCAGATGACCTTGAAGGCTGGACGCTGATCTCGCGCACCTATTTATCACTCGGTCGATACCGTGAAGCTCATGACGCCTACCTTAGAGTACTTGCTTTAGGCGGCGAACAAGCGAGTACTTACGCCGCGCTGGCGGATGCGACCGCCCTGATGTCCAACGGTGAAATCACACCAGAAGCAGCACGCTATGTTGAACGAGCTCTGGAATTGGATGCCGACAACCAACAAGCCTTATGGTTGGCTGGCGTTGCGTCGTTGCAGCAAGGCAACCAATCGCAAGCCCGAGTCTATTGGCAGAAACTTTTGCAACGCCTTGACGGGATGCCGGAACAACAACAGGAGCTGCGAGACATTATGGCGCAGAGCCTCGGTACCCAAGAATCGGTCACCGCTGACGTTGTTACAGACAATGGACCAGCGCTTACACTGAGGGTTTCACTCGATGCGTCTCTGGCGGATTCGGTATCACCCAATGATTTGGTTTTTGTTATTGCACGCGCTCAGAACGGACCGCCTGCCCCACTCGCAGTAAAACGCCTGCGTGTCTCAGACTTGCCGCTGGAGCTTACTTTGAGTGACGCTGATGCAATGCTGGAACAGCTCAAACTATCTAAGTTTGCTAATGTGGTGGTACGGGCTCGGATTTCAAAGTCGGGACAGCCGATAGCCTCGTCCGGTGACCTACAGTCGGGTGAACAAGCCGTTCAGACGACGCACGCGGAACGCATCGACTTAACCATTTCTGAACTCGTCGAATAAGCGCGACTAAGCCGCTACTTTAGGGCGTTGTACTCACCCTGAAAGAACAGCAATGGGGCTTTAGGAGTGGATTCAAACTCAAGTACCGTGCCCACGATGATCAGATGATCGCCACCGGCATAACGGTGCGTAGTCTGGCAGTGGAAGCGGGCGCTCACATCCGGCAGTTGAGGCACGTCATTCGGTCCGGTAAACCACTCTGTGTCATCAAACACCGTGTCGTCCCAACTACGCATCGCAAATAGATTAGAAATAGCTTGCTGCTCCGCAGTTAATACACTGATCGTGTAGTGATCCGCTCGTTCAAACTCGGCGAATCGATTGGAAGATTTATCGATACACCAGGACACCATGGGCGGCTCCAGCGAGACAGAGGCAAAACTGTTCGCTGTTAAGCCAATTGGCTGACCCTGTTGACCGCGGCTTGTGACCACGGTCACGCCGGTCGCAAACTGACCGAAGGCATCACGCAATGAGCGATGCTGATTGATTTGTGTCATTAACTTATAAAATCTCTCTTGGAATAGGCGTCATTATCGTCTTTTTCGAAGGCGATTGAAACCGCTCAACGAATTCGCTATGTTTTGTCCCCTATCAACCAACTGTGTATCAACCGGATGACTTACGACAGCAACAATATTTTTGCCAAAATCCTGCGTGGCGAGATCCCCTGTATCAAAGTGTATGAGGATGACCAAACGCTCGCCTTTATGGACATCATGCCACAGGCCACTGGCCACACACTGGTCATTCCAAAGGAAGAAGCCGTGACTTTGCATGATTTATCCGACCAGGGCGCAGCCAATCTAATTAAGCAGGTCAAACGAATCGCCAATGCCGTAAAAGAAGGCATGCAGGCAGATGGGATTACGCTGTTTCAGCTCAATGGCGAAGCCGCCGGACAAACGGTGCCGCACATTCATTTTCACATTCTTCCAGGGTCGATATTGGCCGCACGCGCACACGCGTCAACACCCAGCGATCAAGCTAGCTTGGAAGCCTCCGCTGAGAAAATTCGTGCCGCTTTATAAACCTTAGAGTTCAAATACCACAGGCTGCACTCCCGGGTGACATGCAGCCTGCGCTAACTCACCGTCGAGATCGAAAAAACTGCCGTAGCAAATCGGCGCTTTCCTGCTCAAACAAGCCGAACTCGACCGTGCAACGATGGTTTAGCTGCGGATTGGAGAGCACATTCAGCACCGATCCACCTGCACCGGCACGCGGCTCAGGCGCGGCGATTACCACCCGTTCGACGCGCGCATGCACCAGCGCGCCAGCACACATCGCACAAGGCTCCAAGGTTACATACAAGGTTGAACCTGGCAAGCGATAGTTCTCGCTAACGCGCGTGGCAGCACGCAGTGCAATGATCTCCGCGTGTGCGGTCGCGTCGTGTGATGAAATCGGCTGATTAAAGCCCTCTCCGAGCACCGCCTCATCACGAACTAACACCGCGCCAACAGGCACTTCACCGCGAGTCTCTGCGTGCTGTGCCAATGCCAAGGCACGGCGCATCCAGTGTTCGTCGCTCATAAGCTTGCTACACGTCGTTCGATACCAGCACGTTGCAGCATCCGGGCGGCGATTTCTTCAATCGACAGCTGGGTGGTATCAATGTATGGCACACGATACTGGCGATACAAAGTTTCGGCCTGCCGAATTTCATCCACACAAGTACGCAAGTTGGCATAATGACTATTCGGTTTTCGCTCATGACGAATTTCCGATAAACGCCCAGCGCGAATCGTCAGACCAAATAGTTTCCGTTGGTGATCTGCGAGTGCCGCAGGTAATTTACGGGTTTCAAGGTCGTCGGGGATTAACGGATAGTTCGCCGCCTTAATGCCATATTGCATGCCCAAGTAGACACTCGTCGGCGTTTTCCCTGTGCGGGATACACCGATAAGAATGATGTCGGCTTCGGCATAACGATGCAGATGCATTCCATCGTCATTCGCCAGTGCAAAATGCACTGCGTCGATGCGCTGCATGTACGCCTGATCCACAGTGCGGCTATCCTCTTTGAAGATCGCGGGATGCCCAACATTGTGCGCCGAGCGAACGCCGAGCTCCGCTTCCAGAGGCGACAGAAACGTCGAAAATACATCAATGTAAAAGCAGCTCGACTTTTCAATCACCTTACTGACCTCCTGGTCAATAATGGTGTCAATCACAATCGGGCGGGCCGCCGTTTCGTGCGCTTCCTTATTAATTTCAGCGGCGATTCGTTGCGCTTTCTCAGGTGTGTCCACAAAGGGTTTAGTCACGCTTTCAAACTGAATCTGCGGAAACTGTACCAGTAGACTTCGCCCTAGATTCTCAGCCGTCATACCGGTGCTGTCTGACAGAAAAAAAACCTTTCGTTTCATAGTGCTCTTGCAAGGTGTTTAATTTCAACGAGACACGGATTGAACAATACTCAGTATTCAGTTCACGATTTGTTCTCGCTATCACGCGTGGTAAACTCTGGTTCCACGAATTTTTCAATCCAGATGGGGATTTTCCATTGAACACGAACAGCTCTAATGAGTACATCATCGCGTTCGATCATCTTACTATAAACGATGTAGAACGCGTCGGGGGCAAGAATGCCTCATTAGGCGAGATGATCGCGAATTTAACGTCACTTGGTGTCTCCGTTCCAAACGGTTTTGCAACCACTGCACACGCGTATCGCGAGTTTCTCGCCACGGATGGCCTGGATAAAAAAATCAATGCGCGTTTGGATGCACTGGATGTCGACAATATCGAAGATCTAACTAAAGCAGGTAGCGATATTCGCCGTTGGATTATCGAAACCCCCTTCCCTGCCGCATTTGATAAAGCGCTGGAAGCGGCGTTTATCGAAATGCAAGCGGGCAACGAGAACTTGAAAGTGGCGGTACGCTCGTCAGCCACAGCCGAAGACTTACCGGACGCATCTTTTGCGGGTCAACAGGAAACTTTCCTAAATATTGAAGGCTTGGCCGCAGTTAAATATGCGGTACACGAAGTCTTCGCCTCGCTGTTTAATGATCGTGCTATCTCGTATCGCGTGCATCAGGGCTATGCGCACGAAAATGTCGCGCTGTCCGCGGGTATCCAGCGTATGGTTCGAAGCGAAACCGGTGCGGCGGGCGTCATGTTTACATTGGACACCGAATCGGGCTTTGATGACGTGGTGTTTGTCACCTCATCGTATGGCTTGGGCGAAACGGTCGTTCAAGGTTCGGTGAACCCTGACGAATTCTACGTGCATAAGCCAACGTTGCGTGCCGAGCGTCCTGCGGTAGTACGCCGTAACCTGGGCAGCAAACTGATCAAAATGGTGTACTCGAATGACACCACCGCTGGGCGTTCGGTTAATACTGTGGACGTCGACTCAACGGACCGCCAGCGGTTTTCCATCTCCGACGCCGACGTCGAATCGCTGGCGCGGCAAGCGCTGATCATCGAACAGCATTACGGTCGTCCGATGGATATCGAATGGGCTAAAGATGGCGATGATCAACAGCTGTACATCGTTCAGGCTCGTCCTGAAACCGTGGCCAGTCAATCGGATGCGACTAAAAAGGTGAATTACATTCTCAAAGACCACAGCGCCATCTTAGCCGAGGGCCGCGCCATTGGTCAGCGCATTGCTTCTGGCAAAGTACGTAAAGTACTGAATATTGATCAGATGGACATCGTTCAGGAAGGTGACATCCTAGTCACCGACATGACCGACCCAGACTGGGAACCCGTCATGAAACGTGCCGCAGCGATCGTCACCAATCGCGGTGGTCGTACCTGCCATGCTGCCATTATTGCACGTGAACTTGGCGTTGCAGCAGTGGTCGGCTGTGGCGATGCCACTGAAAAGTTGGATGATGGCGCTGAAGTGACTGTGTCTTGCGCTGAAGGCGACACCGGCTATATCTATGCTGGCGAACTTGAGTTTGAAGAGCAAGTCACCGAGCTGGATAAAATGCCGGAGATTCCGTTCAAAATCATGCAGAACGTCGGCAACCCAGATCGCGCCTTCACGTTTGCACAACTGCCACACGAAGGCATTGGTCTCGCGCGCCTTGAATTCATTATTAACCGTATGATCGGTGTGCATCCAAAAGCACTGATTGAGTATGATCGTCAGTCTGCGGATGTTAAAGCCATTATCGATGAATACATGGCTGGCTACGATTCACCAACCGACTTTTTCGTGAAGAAGCTGGCGGAAGGCATCGCAACCCTCGGCTGCGCATTCAGCCCAAAACGCGTCATCGTGCGCCTGTCGGACTTCAAATCAAATGAATACGCGCACATGGTTGGTGGTCACGACTATGAGCCAAACGAAGAAAACCCGATGCTGGGCTTTCGTGGCGCATCACGTTACATTGCACCGAGCATGCAGGATTGCTTTGAGCTGGAATGTCAGGCCGTGAAATACGTACGAGATGAAATGGGTCTGACTAATATTGAGATCATGATCCCATTTGTTCGCACCACTGACGAAGCTGCTCAAGTCATTGAATTACTGGCTAAAAATGGTCTCAAACGTGGCGAAAATGGTCTTAAAATCATCATGATGTGCGAGCTACCAGCCAATGCAGTACTGGCGGATGAGTTCCTTGAGTATTTTGATGGCTTCTCAATTGGCTCAAACGATATGACGCAGCTTACTTTGGGCCTAGACCGTGACTCAGGCATTGTGTCGCATTTGTTTGACGAACGGAATCCGGCGGTTAAGAAAATGCTGTCGATGGCCATTGACGCGTGTAACAAAGCGAACAAATACATCGGCATCTGTGGCCAAGGCCCAAGCGATCACCCAGACCTAGCTGAGTGGCTATTCCAACAAGGTATCGACTCTGTGTCGCTGAACCCGGACTCTGTGGTTGAAACCTGGGAACGGCTAGCCAAGCTCGGAAAATAGACACACTCAGCGCCTTGTTTATACCGTGTTCAGGGACGAACGCGGGCGCTTTGCGCTTCATTCCCCTCTTCCGACGCTGGCACGCTCATATGGCCATTAGTGCGTCCCAATAGCGCTTTTTCTAAATTATGGTATGTTTGTACTGTAGGTTCATCGCAGCCCCAAGCCAATTTAGATGGCCGCGAACTTGAGACTACTTAACGTCAGCGTGTGGCGCACCGCATTCCGTGCGTGATTGAAATTTGTGTTAGGAGAGAGCAATGTTACGTTCTGTAGAAATGAAAGATTACATGTCTACCGACCCGGTAAAGGTCAAACCGGAAGACGATATTTTTGAGGCCATTCATCAACTGCTGGTATACCGCGTGTCCGGCGCATGTGTGGTCAATGATGGCGGCTACTTGGTTGGCATTCTCTCCGAACTCGATTGCCTGCGCGCGATTCTTGGCGCCACGTACAATAAAAGCCCGGTTGGCAAGGTCTCGGAATACATGACGCGTGAAGTCATTTCAGTCAAGTTAAGTGATAATATCGTGGATGTTGCCACCGACATGATGCTGCACAAACATCGTCGCCGACCGGTGATACAAGATGACGGCATGTTGATTGGTCAAGTCACTTGCCGCCAACTCCTGCGCGGCGTTAAGGACTTTGCTACTGACACCGAATAATTTCTCTGTTCGACTCACGCTCTTTCGATCTGGCTAAGCGTTTCAGGCTTAGCCAGTTTCTACCCTGTATTTCAGTTCAAAAAATTAACTTAAGCTACTGATTATAAACAATTTAAAATATCCATTCTGCGGACTTGCTTGCCGCAGTACAATAAACTTCTGCGCCATTTGAATTTTGTACATTATTCATACTATACTTTGGGTATGCCGAACCATGACAGCAAATCAACTGATTCAAAACCCAGCCTTAATGCCATTCAGCGCAGCGGCAAACTGTGGCGTGGCACGCAAAAACCCCAAACTAGGCAGTCACGCACTCTGGACACTGGGTTTACCGCACTCAACCAGCAATTACATGGGCAAGGCTGGCCAACCAACAGCATCACCGAGCTGGGCTTGTCGCAAGCCGGACTGGGGGAATTACGATTACTCATGCCCGCCCTGCGCGCCTTACAACAGCGCCATCCTCAACAAACCATTATGTGGATTGCCCCACCCTTCCTACCTTTTGCGCCCGCATTTGAAAAAGCAAAGGTCAACGTCAGCCAATTAACCATTTTACAGCTCAACAATATTCAGGACATTCTATGGTCTGCGGAGCAGAGTCTCCTTGCGGATTGCTGTGCCGCCGTTTTCTGCTGGACTGGGAATTATAATTTAAACACGCGAGAATTACGGCGCTTGCAGCTAGCGGCCGAAAGCACCAATACTTGGCATGTTTTATTCCGACACAGCGATTGTCTTAAACAATCCTCAGCCGCCGGTCTGCGTGTGCGCCTGCAGTCAGATTCTTTCAGCAGGCTCAAATTACACATCCTGAAACAACCCAATGGCTGGGGCGGGCAACAATGCACATTATTGCTGCCACCACATTACGAGAACTGGCAACGTCTGCCAGCACACCTGTTGCCACAGAAGAACGGGATTCAGGCACCACGACTACCCGCCCAATTGGAGACTCATCATCAGTCATGGCAGCAAGCCTCCGTAACGGTACTGGCCTCCTTATCTGCCTTACCAAACGTGCAGTGAGTTATCATGCCCAACAGTTCATCGCACTCAGGAAACACCTGGTTTTGTATTCGCTTGACCCATCTGTCGCTCAACAGTTTGGGCGTGGCGGTGAATGCAGAGCAGGCTGCAGCGATCAGTTGGCAACATCAAATTTGGCAGTGTAATCACGCAGCTCAACGCGCGGGTATTCAGGCTGGAATGAGCGTCAATCATGCCCTGATGCTGAACGCTGACTTAGAGATACTGGAGCGCGCCCCTGAAAAAGAGGACGAAAAACTAACGCGCCTCAGTCACTGGGCGTATCGATTCACGTCCATGGTCAGCATTTACAATGACCACACACTACTGCTTGAAATCGGAAAAAGTATAAGCTTATTCAAAAGCTTAGAACACATTCATAACTTAATTAATAACGACTTATTCAGCTTTAAGATTACCGCATCCTACGGCGTTTCTGACACACCAAAATCAGCCTACGTCGCCAGTTTTACGCCCGACCCGCGCTTACGCCGTCACACTGCCAGTGAGCTTGTTAGTGCCAGTATTGAGCATCTCGATATCGACCATAAGACCATTACAAAACTGCACAACTGCGGCTTCGACAGCTTGGGGGACTTACAGACCATCCCCGGCCCGGAACTCGGTGCTCGGTTTGGCAAAGCCTTACTGAATTATTTAGACCAGTTTTGGGGGCTGGTGCCGGACCCGCAAACCGCCGTCACGCCGCCGGAGACATTTCACGCCAGCGTGGACTTTGCCGAGCCAATCCATAACTTACAGTGGATTGAACAACAGTTAACCCGTTTGTTAACGGATCTGGCACAATTTTTACTCTTACGTCAGCTCGTATGCCGCAGTTTTACCTGGCGCTTCTACCACCAGAACAATCGGTTACTTAAAACCGTGACTATTGGCATCAGCAGTCGCGACCTGCTGACATCAACAGACAAGGCCATCGCAACATTTGAACAACTAACCCAACTTAAATTGGCCAGCATACAGCTTGACGGATCTTTTTCGAGCATTGAACTCAGCAGTACACAATTGGTGCCCGTCACCTTATTTAATGACGACCTGTTTGACCCATCACCGGATACCGAGCAGCTCAATCAACTGCTTGATAAGCTCAGCAACCGTCTCGGGCCAACCGCACTGTTTCGCGTTGTACCGGAATCTGAGCACCTGCCCGAGCTGGCCAACGGCCGACGTAGCGCCCTGCAGACTACCAGTATGCGTGAGACACGGGCGCAATACACCGCCAACCAAGTACTGCAAGACGAACCGCTGTGGCTGTTAGAACAACCACAACGACTAAGCCAACAAGCGCAACAACCGCTATTAGATGGCAGCTTGAACATTATTCATGGCCCGCAACGAATCAGCAGTCACTGGTGGGCCAAGCTGCAAAGCCGCGACTACTTTATTGCCCGGCAACGCAATGGCCGCTTAGTGTGGATTTTTTATGACCGAAGTAATCGCCAATGGTATCTGCACGGCCTGTTTGCTTAAGCTAACTAAATTCAGGCTTACGCTTTGCAATAAATGCCGCCACGCCTTCCTTACCGTCTGGCGAACTGGCATTGCGCGCAATCATTTGGCTTTCGAGTTCCATTTGCGTTTCCAAACCGTTCGCATCCGACGCCAACAACAAAGTCTTAATCGCGCCATTTGACCTCTGTGAACCTGCAACAAACAAGGCAGCCCACTCCCTCGCGACAGTCATCAACTCGGCATCCGGTACCACACGATTAATCAATCCCCATTGCTGTGCTTCCTCGGCGGTCAACATACGATTAGTAAACATCAACTCCTGGGTTTTGCGCAAACCAATCAAACGCGGCAGAAAATAACTGGCACTCCCATCTGGACTTAAACCAACATTGCTGTACGCCATGGTGAACTTCGCCGACTCAGCAGCGACCACCAAGTCGCCCATCACCGCCGTGCTGAATCCTGCACCGGCCGCGGTGCCATTCACGGCCACGATTACGGGCTTAGCACTGCGCGCTAAGGTGCTGATGCCACGATGCAATTGATCCGCGATTTGCTTTACACCAGGCCCGGCCCCGAGTGGGCTTGCCTGCATGGCATTAATGTCGCCACCGGCACAGAAAAAGCGACCACTGCCGGTCAGAATAATAGCTTTCACATCGCTGTTCGCGTCACACAACATCGCCGCGTCGGCAAACTCGCTGGCCATCGCCAAATTCAAGCCATTGGCGGCCTCTGGACGATTAAAGGTGATGGTAGCAATCCGGTCAGAAATCTCGAGTTTGATGGTTTTGAATTCGGTCATGGTAGTCAGATAAAAATAATGCTTAAGAATAAAAATGCTTCTACGGTGAAAACACCATCGAGGCTTTTAGAGCCCAACAACGAAGAACCTATAATATCAAAATCACACTAAGGTTAGTTCAACTTCATTCGGTGCATTAAACATACTAACCATAAATAGGCGATGGAAGCTTCGGATAAGCTCTATAAATATGAAGAAAAACTCTTTCAGTGATATCTGAAATCTCATCCTCTTCATATTGCTCAACGGGCAACCCTGTTCTTTCATCGTAGAGAAAATCGAATATCTGCTGCTTAACCGCGTCACGCGTCGATTCTTTTTGCTGCCAGTTCGCAACTTTCAGCCGCTCTGCCTTTAGCGTCGCCAACAACGTAGTGGCGACTTGTTTGATCTTGGCAATCTCTTTTGGCTGCAAATTCGGCTTACTAAGGAGATCAAACAATACCAAAGACTCCTCGTCCAAGCCTTCCCTAATTGCGCGCTTCTCTTCATGAGAAAGCTCTTCATTCAGTTTTAACAGTGCCTCAAAAGTTTTTTCAATAACAACGCGATCCTTTTCCTGGTTATATTCCTTAACCAATTTTTCGTAGTGCTCTTGATAATCAGTACGTAACGGGTTCTCCATCATGAGCCGGGCTAGCTTCTTCTCAACCGCATTCTTGAGCGATTGCACTGTAGTATTCTTTCGCTCTGATCTAGAAAACTCTTGGCGGAGTCGTTCAAAATCGATCTTGCTGATATCGTAAATTCGATCACCATCCGGTTTCGGCTCTTTGACTTTATGTGTGGTATCGATACTAGCGTCGACAATTTCGTACAGCTCTTTCATAATATCGGAGATGTCGGCTTTCTCTTTATCTGCCTGCAAACTCTTATAGAGTACGTTGATTGCATCGCGCATATCACGATAGCCATTAACGCCAGGCACGTTAATGCAGGCTTTAAACTTGTTGAACACCTCTCTGGCCATTACCTCGAAACGTTTCCGTGTTTCGTCATTTTGATTGATGATTTCCTTGGCTTGAGCAATCGCTGCATTTTTAGCAAAACCTGTTTCTGTAATAATCCGGCTTAGTTCAAAATCATGCTTTCGTAAAAACTCGGCAACAAAACTGATCGACTCGTTCAGGCTTTCCAACAACTCTTCATTGGGCTTGGCGGGTTCATTTTCGCCCTCACCTCCGCCATGACCCTCGTCGCCAGCACCGGCGAAGGTCGCCAAGGCTTTACGCAGGTTTTTCAGTATCCCGCAGTAATCCACTATCAGCCCGTTGTTCTTTCCTTCCGCTACGCGATTTGCCCTGGCAATGGCTTGCATCAAGGTATGCGCCTTCAACGGCTTGTCCAAATAAAGGGTGGAAAGTGTTGGCACATCAAACCCGGTTAACCACATGGCACACACGACAGCCACTCTGAATGGGTGCTCACTGGATTTAAAGGCTTCTTCCATGTCAAGTCGAGAGCCATCAGCCAGTTCAAATCCTGCTTTAAGCAACTGGCGGTGAGGCTTGATATCCAGCCCCCATTTTTCGAACTTGGCGACTTCACCTTGTTCTTCACTGACCACAACCGCCATCAGCGTTTCTTTCATCCACGCCAATTGCCGCTCTCGCCAAGCTAGATCCTGCTCATCCGTAGCCGACAAAAGTGCTTTTTCTTTGGTTTTAATTTCCTGTTGCCAGTAAAAATTGATCAATTTGTGCATCCGTACACAAGTGATCTTGTCGAGGCACACAAACATCGCCTTGCCGGTTTCCCAAGCGTTGGCATAATGAGTCACAAAGTCACGTGCTATCTGATCCAGTCGGCTGGTTGCAGTGATAATGTGATAATCACGCTTCAGCTCTCGCTCCAACCTTTGTTGAACGTCTACATCCTCAATTTCCAACTCATCCAGCTTTTCCGCTATGCGCTCATTGATGCCTTTGGGGTCGGCAACCGTGTGCTCGTTGCCATCTTCATCGGTAAATACCAACTCTTCACCACGGGCATCGTAGTACAACGGCACTGTCGCCTTATCCTCGACAGCCCGCTGAAAGTCATAGGTAGAGATGTAATCACCAAAAACCTTCTTGGTTATCTCATCATCTTTAAATAATGGCGTTCCGGTGAAGCCGATAAAACTGGCATTGGGCAAGGCGTTGCGCATGTTTAACGACAAAGTGCCATATTGCGTGCGGTGAGCTTCGTCGGTGATGACGATAATGTCGTCGCGCTCGGAATAAGGTTTTTCAGGGTCTACCTTTTCATTAAATTTTTGAATGAGGGTGAACACAAAGGCTTTTTGCTGGCCGATCAGTGCTTTGAGGTCTTTACCGCTACCCGCTCGGCACGGGTCTTTATCGTTATCGACTAAGCCACAGCCTGCAAAGGTTTTATAAATCTGTGAATCCAGGTCTTCCCGGTCAGTCAAAACCATGAAGGTATAGTTGCCACCCAGCTTTCGATGCACCATCTGGGCGAAAAATACAATCGAATAAGACTTGCCAGAACCCTGGGTGTGCCAGAAAACCCCCAACTTACCCAAACGCTCACCTCGATTCACAACGGCATCAATTGCACGGATAACACCAAGGTATTGGTGATTGCGGGCAACGATTTTCGCCAAGCGGCCAGAGCTCTGGTCAAACAGGGTGAAGTTTTCAAAGATGTCCATAAGGTTAGTTTTGGAACAGGTTCCCTTCAGCAAGGTCTCCATATCAACCACACCTGGCTCATTCTCTTTCAATCGCTTCCAATCATTGAAATGCTCAAATTTACTGGAAACGGAGCCAATCTTGGCGTCAATGCCATTGCCCAAAATAATAAAGGCGTTGTGATAAAACAGGTGCGGGACGGTGTCTTTGTAATCGGCAAGATTTTGCTCATAGGCCGCACGAATATCCTTGTGAACGTTTTTCACCTCCATAAACAGCAGCGGAATGCCATTCACAAAGCCGACAAGGTCTGCCCGGCGCCGATAAATATCACCTTTAATCCAAAGCTCTCTGACCAGTAAAAAGTGATTATTTTCGTAATTATCAAAATCAAACAGGCGAAGACGCTTCTTTACCCGCTCACCTTTGTCGTTGTGGAAGCTCACTTCCACGCCATTTTTATGAAGAGAATATTTCTCCTTATTCACGGCAGCAATATTGGTGGATGCTGGCATCTCACAAACCACGCGCAATGCCTCCTGGTAGGCGACATCCGGCAAGCCAGGATTTAGCTCAACCAGCTTCTCACCCAAATGGCGGGTTAACACCACCTCTTGCTCTGACAGCCGACCTAAATCACCTTCCTTACCCAGCTTTTCATACATGCCAAGAACAGATTCATCCCACTGCAACTGATTCAGCAAGTAGTCTGCGGTGACTTCCTGAACCAGGGTTTCTTCTGTCATGGCCATGAGTAACTCCCTCTATTTCTTGTTCTTAACTTGATAGCGTACAGGGCGATTGATCTTCTTTACTTGCTCATCATCAACAGCTCGTTTCAGCCATTCAGTTAACTGAGATTTATTAAGCTGAGTGCTTTCAATTAATTCTTCGACAGTAACTGGCTTCTCTGCCAAGCGCTGCAGCTCGGAGGTAAACAGCTGATAAAAATCGATAGGACCTGATGGGGCAGCGTCGCTTTCGGCAGTTTTCCCTGAGTTTACAACAATGTTTGCCTGATTTTCGTTAACGATACTTTCGGTCTCTGACTCAACAGCTTCCTTTTTATGCTCAGGTTCAATCTCAGGGCCAGGCTCAGTCTCAGTAAACAACTCAGGCTGTGCAGGCATGGAAAAGAGATCGCCCATTTGTTCCTTCACCTGACTCGCGCGCCCACCTTCATTGCAAATTAATTCCGAAATCTTGAAGGCTTCAGTATCAGCCTCCAGCCAACGGCCACCTTTGGCGACCAAATCGGCATTGGCCGCATCTTTGTCCGTTGTCTGCTTAACCCACAGCGGTACCCATGCCTTTTTCAGATTTTCTTCTGCACCGTTTAGCGTGCCGCCTTTTTTGCCCGAGTGAATCACCAGAGAGCTGTCTGCCAAGCAATAGATGTATTTGTTGCGGGCCATGGCATTTCCAGCACTGAATCCTGCCTCTGGATAAAAAGGCGATACCAACACGGCATGATCATCCATCAAGCCTTTACGCCACTTACTGCTGGTCGCTGCTTTTAACAGGCTATCGGCCATCACGCCGATCAACACACCACCTTGTTTCATAGCACCCAGCATTGCCGTTTCATCGACACCACGAGCACCACCTGAGACAATAGCAATACCCTCTTTTGCTGCTTTCACACCCACTTTGTCGGTAAAAGCCAAATCAGCCTCACTAGCATTGCGCGAGCCAATAACCGCCAAACCTCCGGCATTCAACAAAGCTTTGTTACCACAACCAAACAGTACTGGCGGGGAATTTGTTTTCAAACGTTGCTTTAAGCGTTTTGGATATTCTGGATCAGAACGGGTCACCACCCAGAGGCCAGCCCGTTGCCATTTTTCCATGGCCAGTGCGAGGCTGTGGCCACGGTTCAGCAATTCAATGATTCGCTCCGCACCGATACGCGCATCGTGCCAGCCCTGCAGCAAAGCTTTCGGGTCGGTCACCAACAGATCGGCAGGTGTGGTGGATTTCTCCTTTAACCACAAGGCAAACCGCCCCCATTCGGCATTGGTCAGCGGTTTTGCGCTTTCGCTGCTGGCTTTTGAGAAGTAACTGGTCAACAGCAAGGTCGCTTGCGCCGTGGGTGACAAAGAGCCGTCAGCTGGTAAAGAGCCATCAGCTGATGAAAAGCGGGATACATTCATTAGTCTTTCACCGAAGATGAAGCCAGCGCGACGGGGTAAACCACACCGCAGCCTGCTTGCTGTAAGAGTGCTGCGATCACCGTTAGCGTCCAACCGGAGTCCACTATGTCATCCACCAACAGAACCGGTGTGTCAGGTAACGGCTGATCAATCGCAAACGCACCATCCAAGTTGCGGCACTGGTGGAAGCGATTCTGTTGGCCTTTTTGCGGCTGATTGTCTCTGACTTTGCTAACCGCATCCACAAACGGCAGACCCAATCGCGCAGCCAGACGGCGTGCAAAATCCGGCACCAATTCTGGATGATTTCGCGACGGCACGCAGCACACCCACTGAGGAGCAGGGTCGGGCTGCCAACGCTGTTGAATCATTTCCGCCATAGCCTCAACCAATTCATCACTGAAACGCCCTGCATGTTTTTTATCGGCAACCGTCCGTCCCCAACCGGCATCACCCCAGCGGGATAAAACACGGCCCTCCTGTGCTCGAAGTGGTTGGGGTAGATTGCCGCGAAAGCCGTATTCCAGAAAGGCATTGGCCGCTACCTGTGCTTTTGGAGTGATCACCATTTCCGCATGTTTGAGGAAGGTGCCTGCGTGATGCGCCAAAGCGGGATCAACTGGTGCATTGATAACAGGCCGGCCCAAGCAAGACGAACATTTACCGCATGGCGTAGGATCGTGATCGTCCAGCGCCCTTCGCAAGAAGGTCATTTTGCAGCCAGCATCATTCAGATACGCCTGAACCTCCTGCCATTCCTGCACACGCTGCCCGGTTAAGTGTGCAATTCGGGCATGATCCATTTGATACCGCACGGGCGTTCTAACCCAGCGGCTGCCGTCTTTGATGACAGGAGCCGGGTTTTCCACACTCAGAAGCTTCAGCACTTTTTCAATCTGACCGTGACGTAAGTTTGTTTGCTCTTCAATGCTGCGCAGTGACAATCCATCGCTGTTTTCCAAAACCTGCAAAATTTCATTCACGTGATCCTCTGAAGGAAAGGCCGAGTCGCGGAAAAACTGATGAATATCCTGATCTTCTACACCCGACATCAATACGCCAACTGCGTGATCAATACCACGCCCGGCACGGCCCACTTGTTGGTAATAGGCAACGATAGAACCCGGTGCTTGATAGTGGATTACAAAGCTTAAATCCGGTTTGTCGTAACCCATCCCCAACGCTGTGGTGGCCACCAATACCTTTAACTGGTTGTTGAGTAGCAACTCTTCCAGATGCTGGCGGAAGGCGTTGCTGTTTTCAAAACCATCGGCTTCAACACTGCCGTGATATGCCTTAGCGTCTATGCCATTCGCAACCAACCATTCAGCGACTTGCTCCGCGTCACGCACTGTTAAGGTGTAAACAATCCCCGTGCCCCGCAACGACGGGATCACCTGGGCTAACCAGGCCAAACGGGACGCCTGATCTGGCAGCACCATGGTTTGTAATGCGAGGCTTTCCCGGGTCAAAGGGCCACGGTGAATTTGAATATTTCCAAGCTGAGTTTGAATATCCGCAACGACACGGTTATTCGCCGTTGCCGTAGTACCCAGTACTGGTGTATTGGCGGGCAACTGACGAAGAATATTCACGATACGGCGATAGTCGGGTCGAAAGTCATGACCCCAGTCAGAAATACAGTGTGCTTCGTCAATCACCATCAGGGCGATACGATCCGCAATAGGCTGTAAGACTGTTTCGATAAAGTTGTCGTTAGCCAATCGCTCAGGGGAAATAAGTAAGCAGTCGACTTGATTATTCAAAATCCGTTGAGTCACCTCCTGCCAATCGTTTTGATTGGTGGAGTTCATGGTTGCAGCAACAATGCCCAAACGCTGCGCTGACTCGATCTGATTGCGCATCAAAGCCAGCAAGGGCGAAACAATAATGGTGGGTCCCATACCTCTGTCGCGGAAGATTTTGGTGCTGATAAAATAGACCGAGCTTTTACCCCAACCGGTACGTTGTACCACTAATAGCTTCTGCCGATGATTCACCAAGGCATCAATCGCCTCCCACTGGCCATCACGGAATTCGGCGGCGGGATTGGCTAGCGCGGTTTGTAGTAGTTGTTGGGCTTGGGCACGGTTCATTATCACTCCTTGATTTAGACAGTCAGCTCGCCGCTCATAAGTTTGGGTAGCAGCAGGTCGCGGGCTTGGGCTAGCTTGGCATTCTGTGCCATTAAATTTCGAACCTGATCGAAGTTGTTCTGAACTACCTGTACGAATTCATCCAAAATGCTCTTTGGGGGCAAGGGAACAGCATATTTGTCAAAGCAAGAATTCTGGACTCTCTGGCGACCAGATGAACCCGTCATGCTTTTAATTGCGTTCTCTCGAAACGGATAAGATCGAGCTAAACAGTAGACAAATTCCGAAGGTACTCGATTTCCTCTTAATACGATGAACTCTGTAGACCCACAAGCCACTTCATCTTCAGCAAGGAAATAGGCATAGCCTGTTTTACCGTTCTCCAAACATGGAGTAATCCGGGCTAACAAGACGTCATTCTTTTTGAATTTAACGTTGGTGTGTTTGGTTCGCCTCTCAAAATCAGCCGTGTTAGCTGTCATCGCTGTTTCGGAGAGTGATGACATGGGCACATACCAAATCTCTTTACCTTTTTCGACAGGGGTTCTCGGATTAACGTCAATCACATCTGGCACGAGAGTCGGCTCCCACCCCTCCGGCACACCATCGATAATCTTAACTTGCTCATGGCCGGGGAAGCGCAGGTGAACAAACCATTCCTGATACAGCAGGCGAGCGGATTCTTCCAGCAACTGAATGCGGCGGCGGTTGTTTTCGATGAGGTCGTCGTAGGTCGCGATAAAGTCGGCAATTCTCGTCTGCTCCGTTACGTCGTCTGGCACCAAGAATTTCAATGCCAGCAGCTTTGCTTGACTCAGATTATCCTGCGCCGCTCCCTGTGTGAATTGCCGATACTGTAACTTCAATACAGCATCAAAAAGGTATTTTATAAAACGGGCGTCTGCTTTCTCTGGATAAGGAATAAACCCTATTACGCTATCAGGAAAACAAGCATCGATAGCAAGAATGGATGTATCCGCAATATTTGCGGCAATCGTTATACACAGAGTACCAACCGGCCATAACTTACTTTGTGCAAGGCCTTCTTCACTGTAAGTTTGGGAGTAATCTGTTAGATACAGCCCAGCGTGCTTCACATCTCCTGTCTGCACAAACGGATACTGACCACCATACAAATGAGCGGCATCTCTTGGCCTGTGCCTAGATCGACCTCTGGATACAAACCCTAGCTGATCTAGTGACATTTCAGACCAACTCATACCCCCAACTCCTCGAAGTTCCGGGCAATTTTTTCAGCTAACTCTGTGGCTTCGGTATTTAAGCCTTGGAGCTCAATATGAATATCGTGCAAGGTTTCTTCAAAATCGAAGTCCTCATCCACTTCTTCCGGCGCCACACCCACATAGCGGCCGGGCGTCAGGCTCCAGTCGGCAGCTTCTATATCTTTAATATCCACCAGTTTGACCAGGCCTTCTACATCGCACAGCTTGCCTTCCGGGAAGCGGCTTAATAACCAATGGGCTTGCTTGTAGAAGTAGCGTACTTGTTTGAGTTGCTCTACGGCGAGCTTGCGGGCCTGATCGGCGCTTTTTTTCAGGTTACCCTTTTTAGAACCGTGACCACGGCTATTTAGTACGCTGTTATCCCACAGTTCGCTGTCTTTGGCGTTATTGGCTTCGGCCAGTTCAATTACGCGGGTTGCCAGTTTGTAGGCGAGATCGATTTCTTTAATCAGATTGCGACTTTGTTCGGCCAAGTCTTTCAGGCAGACATCTTTATCGATAAAGTCCAGCAGACTGGCAGCATCGTTATACTCGTATTCGTTCCACCATTTTTGCAGGTCGTTGGTCAGGATTTGAAACGCGGACCAACCGCCTTCGACCGAGCCCTTGGCATTGAGGAAGTCGACATAGGGCTCAACACTGGTGCCGTCTTGCTCCAGCTTGTCCATAAAAGGTTGAAAGGCTTGGCTAAGTTTTCCCAACTGAGTGATAAAGTCGGGTATCGGCTCGCAGGCTAATTCTTCAGACTTTTCGCAATCGCGAGCTTCGAAAATTGACTTGTCGGTGTAGTGTTTTATCAATTCAACAAAACGCTCGCCTTCGCCACGGTAGAGCCAGACCACGGCGGTCAGGTTCTGCTGCTGCTCGGGGCTGAAATCGTAAATCTTGCGGGTGACTTTGCGGTAGACGTTGCGGGCATCCAACATTAACACTTTGTCTTTTAGATGCGCGGGCTTGTTTTTATTTAAAAACCACAGCTGGCATGGCACAGAACGTGTGTAAAAAAAGTTGCCGCGAATATCGACCATGATATCCACATGACTAGACTTAACTAATTGCTCACGCACCTTAGCTTCGTCCCGCCCGGCGCTGGAAGCCTGGGATGACATAACAAATCCCGCCCGGCCCGTGTCGTTCAAATAGCTATAAAAGTACTGAATCCAAAGGTAGTTGGCATTGCTAACTTTTTTGTTTTTATTCACTCCCGGCAAGCCAAAAGGCAAGCGATGCTTATCGCCTTTAATTTTATCGGCGTCGACTTCATCCACATTAAAGGGTGGGTTAGCCATTACATAGTCGACAGTGCCGAACAGGCCTTCGTGAGGGTCGTTATAGTAGGTAATGGCGGCTTCACCACCTTCCACATTACCTTCAAGGCCATGTACTGCGAGGTTCATTTTGGCTAGGCGTGTGGTGACGCGGTTTTTCTCGTGTCCGTAAAAGGTGAGTTCATGCGGATCTTGCGCGTGACGCTCCATAAAGTGGGCGCTTTGTACGAACATGCCTCCAGATCCGCAAGCCGGGTCAAATATTTTGCCGTGGTCGGGTTCAATCACATTCACCAATAATTGCACTAATGACACAGGCGTAAAAAATTCACCGCCATCGTGCGCGCCCTGATCGGCAAATTGGGTAAGAAAATACTCGTAAATACGGCCAAAAATATCGCCCGTAGCCTTTTTCAATTCTTCCGGGTTTAGCGTACGCAGCAACATGCCCAACACGTCGTTGGGAATGTTGTTGTATTCCTGCTTCGGCAGCTGATTGCGAAGATTGGTGTAGTCGGCCTCGATAGACTCCATGGCATGAATGATGGCTTCGGCGCGATTATCGGCATCCGTCAGGGCAATCAAGTAATCAAACTGCGCTTCGGGCTCTAGATAGATAGCGCTCTTTTTAGAGAAGTCTTCTTTTGTAAGCTCGCGGGTTTTACCTCCGCGACTGGGCAGCGTGGCGACAATCTCGTCTTTTACCGCCAGATAGCGGCTGTAGGCATGGCGCAGAAAGATCAGCCCCATCACCGGCAAAAAGTATTCGTTACTGGCTAGCTCGGAGTTGGCGCGTAGGGTATCAGCCGATTTCCACAGGCGTTTTTCAATTGCTTCGATGTTTTCCAGTTGTGCCATGGGGCCGGATTCCTAGTTATCTTCTGATTTACTGCTTGGTGATTTAGTTAGTTCGCAGACACCGGCGCGGTTGTGCTGGGCGGCGATGTATTGCTCCAGCTCGCTCTGTTTGAATCGCCAGGAGTTACCCACTTTAAAGCCCGGTAGTTCACCACTTGCGGCCAGACGGTATATGGTCCGTTCATTCACCTTGAGGTAATCGGCCACGTCTTTGATGGTCAATATGGGGTCGCTCATGACGAGATTTCTCAACTGTGTCGGAGGTGTCGGAAAAGTACAAGACTGTCAATATATAGGATCTGGGAAGGAGATCAAGTAAGAACGGTTTTCAGGCTTATTGATCGCCAAACAGGCGCTGGTAGTCGGCCTTGAAGTTGGCAGGCATGTCTGAAAAGTACTTCCAGTACTCGACCAGGCCGTTGATGGTCTTCATGTCTGTATGGCCACAGTCCAGCATGATTTTGAGCAGCTCTAAGGTTGGCATGACTTGCGCATCGAAGGCTTTAGCCAGCTCGGTCATATCCTGATCGTCCGTCACTAGCGGAACACCCAATTCCAATGCATAGGCGATATACCAGGCATCTACACGGGACGGCCCAGATAATTCAGTTTGTACATGATCCCATACGTATTCGAAGATTTGCTGGATGGACTTCTTTTGCTTCTTGCCGATTTGGGGGAAGTGTTTGCGATTCTCGGCGAATTCCTCGTCATCCACCCATGGGAACTTACTTTGCAGTTTTCTGGTACCGAGCTCGTCATTCAGTTCAGGCAGAATGTACAGGCAATACTCGTTGTCACCAAAGGGCACAAACAGTAAGGGGCGTATGGTTTTGGCCAACCTTAGGTAGGCGTTGGTATCAACGAGGATTTTCGATTGCGGCATCAGGTCAACTCTGCGTGGATACTCCGTGCATCGAGGAGTGGCATATCCAGCACAGTTTGAACATAACCTGGCCCTTTATCGCGCTCTTTTAGATATTTTCGAAGCATATCGAAGAAAGGAGTTTCAAATGCGCCTTCTACTTTTTCGATGTAGTCACGGGCGCTTGGGTGGCCGTGTTCGTCCAGCTCATTGTCACCAAACAGGGCTTCGCTGAGATTTAGGAATTGCTGGTTAAATTTGGTTACTGCACCAAAAAAGGAATTACCCATTTTAATTTCAGCTCTATCAAGCCGCTTTGCGTACTTGTTAACTTGCTGAAGGATAGTATTTGGGGAAATTACCTGCTGCTCTGCCATCTGCTTTAACGTATTGATCTTTGCAGCAATCGACGGCTTTTCAACCAACACTTCGTAGGCCTGCTCCGCTAATTCATGAGGGTAAAGCAAGCTCGCGGCGAACGCATCGGCAAAATCTTCAGCATCATCGCCCTCAAGGCTTGGCGAAAGACAGTGCCCCAACTCATGTGCCATCCAGAACTTGAAGTCATGAATATTGGTATCCAGATTCAGGTAAACCCAGGTGCTTCCTGAGTCAGGAAGGTGTATGTGCACCGCATTTTCATGACGCTGTTTTGCTCCCCACATAACGGGAACCACAACGGCCTGCAGTTCGCAGAAGCGGCGAATCAAATGCGTGAAATCCACACACTCCATCGGGCCAAGATTAATATCTTCTCTGACTTTCACTGTTACCGTTCGAAGATAGTCATAATCACAGCTCGGCGACTTGAGTACCGGCGGCATTTCAAAGGTGTCAAACGGCAGATAGGGCACGAGGTGACGCAAAAAGCGGCCAATCTCTTGCGCTTTTTCGATATGGTGATCCTTTGTTTTGGTACCGCGCATTTTGCGGAATGCCACTTTCGGGGCATGCGGATCTTCGTTGATGACTAAATCATCAAAAGAGAGATTCAGCAATTTGCCTAACTGAAGTAGCTTGTTGGGGCGTGGAAAAGACTTGTGCAAAAGCCACTGGGAAACGGCTTCTTTGGTTACGCCTAAAGCATCAGCGACGGCAGTTTGGGTTAACCCTGCCATATCGATGGCCTGCTGTGCTTTATCTGTATTTAGTCTTTTTTGCATGCGAGAAGTATATGCAGCAGTCAAGTTTTGTCAAGTTTCCACCTCTTTCTGAATGTCAATTTTTCACAGTCAGTGGTTACCTATTTTTTCAAACCTCAAGCTCAAAAAAAAGCCCCTTAAAAACAGGGGCTTAGGCTACTTCAATAATAGTTTTAATTGAGGTGATTTCTAGAACGGAATATCGTCATCAAAATCCGGTGCAGGTTGTTGTGGGGCCTGTTGTTGCGGTGCATTATAGCCTTGACCACCACCTTGTTGGCCGCCACGATTTTGTTGTGGTGCAGATTGGTAGCCGCCGCCACCGCCCTGTCCCATATTGTCGCCGCGTGAATCCAGCATTTGCATTTCATTCGCAACAATCTCAGTTGTGTATCGATCCTGACCATTTTGGTCCTGCCACTTGCGCGTTTGCAGTTTGCCCTCGATGTACACTTTAGAACCTTTACGTAGATATTCACCGGCAATTTCACCTAAGCGATTGAACATCACAATCCGGTGCCATTCAGTTTTTTCTACTTGCTCACCTGTGTTTTTGTCTTTCCAACTTTCCGATGTTGCGACACTGATGTTAGCGATGGCCGCGCCGTTATTGCCATAACGAACCTCTGGGTCATTGCCCAGGTTGCCAACGATAATTACTTTGTTAATACCACGTGCCATTAGTTACTCCTTAAGTAATATGAGCGTAAAAATTTTATTTGTTCAGCTGGGCGATTTTAACGCGGCGTCGCCTCAAGTGCTAGGCGAGTCCAAGAATTTATCCAACGCAGCATAATCGAGCTGGTTTTTATCGACCTTGAGATATGCCGTATTCTCTCCTTGGATGACGATAACCTCATGCACACCCAGGACATTGGAAAGATCCGCATGCTGCACACCGGTTCGGATTTGAACGACTAGGCTATCGAGCAACTGCGGCATGGGCGCATTAAACACGATCCAGGCCCAAGCGAGCAACGCCATGCCACACAACACAAATACCGCGGTCACACCGATCTGGCCATACACCAATCCCCCCAGCATGCCACCAAAGAAGACACCGAGAAATTGAAACGTGTTGTACACACCCATCGCTGAGCCTTTGCCTGCGGCTGGTGCGACCCGCGAGACCAATGACGGCAGCATGGCCTCAAGCAAGTTGAAACCCCAAAAAAAGAAGAATAAACAAATACCGAGTCCAAGTACGCCAAGTGGTCGCCACATCAGCAAGCATTGCGCAAACAACAATATCGAAATCGCGGTTAGGAATACGCGCATGACCCATTGTTTACGGGTCGATAAGATGATCAGCGGCACCATACAGACCACCGAACCAAGCAAGGCTGGCACGTAGACTTTCCAATGGTGGCGTGTCTCTAGACCTAGTTGATCCAACAAAATAATGGGCACCACAACAAACATGGCCGTCAACACAAAATGTAAAATAAAAATGCCTAAATCTAAGCGAATAAGTTGCCCATTACGCAGTAAATCAAACATCTTACTTGGCACGGCACGGACTTCAAGATTGAAGGTTTGCACCGGCGTTGGAACGGCCTTAACAATCACAACCATGGCCGCACCAGCCAGCAATGCAGTAAGTAAAAACATGCCTTTCACACCGATATTGGCCGCCAACCAGGGTGCAACGATCAAGGCAAACATAAATGCTAGACCAATGGTCATGCCGATTAAGGCCATGGCCTTGGTCCGCTGTTCTTCGCGAGTGAGGTCACTCGTTAGCGCTAACACCACCGCAGCGATCGCGCCGGCACCCTGCAGCGCACGCCCCACAATCACGCCCTCAATGGAGGTTGCCAACGCAGCCACCACGCTACCGAACATAAAAATGGTCAGACCGGTCAAGATGATCGGTTTGCGCCCGAAGCGGTCTGACAGCATACCAAACGGAATTTGAAACAATGCCTGAGTGATACCATAAACGCCAAGGGCAATGCCCATCAAAAACGGCGTGGCACCGTCCAGTTGCTCAGCGTAAATCGCCAGGACCGGCAAAATAAGGAACAAACCGAACATTCGCAGCCCGTATACCGATGCCAGCGCCGCAATCGATCGACGTTCGAGGGGGTTCAATCCAGGGCGGTTCTGGGACGAGCCAGCAGAAGAATCAGAGGTCACAAGCAAACTTTTGGTTGAATTTAGCGGGAATCACTCAAAGCAGACCAAATTCAGATTCCGCTTTGACATTGGGTCACGTATATTAACAGGTTGTTCTACTGGCAGGAACTCAAAACCGGGTTCGGCAAAGATTCTTGGTTTGATATTTGAGCCTCTGTCAACAATCCGCGAAACTGGGATCGCCGACCTCATAAATCGCTCCAATTCAGAAGTAACATCGTGCTTGAAAAAATTACTATTCGTGGTGCTCGAACGCATAACCTAAAAGGTATTGACTTAGAGCTACCTCGCGAAAAACTCATCGTCATCACTGGCCTGTCCGGCTCCGGTAAGTCCTCTTTGGCCTTCGATACCATCTATGCCGAGGGTCAGCGTCGTTATGTGGAGTCCTTGTCTGCCTACGCACGCCAGTTTTTGTCGTTGATGGAGAAACCGGACGTCGATCTGATTGAAGGGCTGTCGCCTGCAATTTCGATAGAACAGAAAGCCACCTCTCATAATCCGCGTTCTACCGTCGGCACGATTACCGAAATTTACGATTATTTGCGTCTGCTTTACGCACGTGTCGGCGATCCTCGCTGCCCAGACCACAAGGTCACGCTCGAGGCCCAAACCATCAGCCAGATGGTCGATCAAACCATGGCTTTGCCAGAAGGCAGTAAAATCATGCTGGTCGCTCCCGTGGTGCGGAATCGTAAAGGCGAGTTCCTAAACTTATTACAAAGCATGCACGCGCAGGGGTACATTCGCGCGCGCGTAGATGGTCAGGTTATCGATTTAGCCGAGCCGCCCGCGCTGAAGAAAAACTTCAAACACGACATTGATATCATCATTGATAGGCTGATCATCAAGCCAGGCAACGAACAGCGTATGGCCGAGTCATTTGAGACGGCTCTGGAATTAGCTGAGGGCGTAGCCGAAGTGGTTGTTCTGGCGGACGAACACCAAGATGAGCGGACACTGGTATTCTCCTCTCGTTATGCCTGTCCGCACTGTGGTTACAGCCTGAGTGAACTGGAACCAAGGTTGTTCTCATTTAACAATCCGGTCGGCGCTTGTTCTAGCTGCGATGGACTCGGGACCAAACAATATTTTGACCCTAAGCAGATTATTTTTGACACCGAATTGAGCTTGTCGCAAGGAGCGATAAAAGGCTGGGATCGCCGCAGCTTGTTTTATTTCCGCATGCTGCAAAATGTGGCCGATCATTATGATTTCTCCGTCGATGAACCCTTGAGTTCATTGAGCGCTGAGCAAATGCAGAAACTACTTTACGGTAGCGGTGATGAAACCATCGAATTCAGTTACCTACGCCACAAAGGCCAAGGTGTCACGCGCCACCACAGTTGGGAAGGCATCATCCCCAATATGGAGCGACGTTATCGTGAGACTGAATCGAACAGCATGCGTGAGGAGTTGGCTAAATACATTAACTCGCAAACTTGCCCGGACTGCTCAGGCAGTCGGTTGCGCCTTGAGGCGCGAAATGTCTTTATCAATGACACCACCATCAATCAGATTGTCACGCAATCGATTGGCGATGCCCTCGCTTTTTTCGAGGCCCTCCAGCTAACCGGAAATCGCGCAGAGATCGCCGACAAAATTGTTAAAGAAATCCACGATCGATTAGGTTTCTTGGTCAATGTTGGGCTGAATTACCTGAGCATGGACCGCTCTGCAGAAACGCTCTCAGGAGGTGAAGCTCAGCGTATCCGTCTGGCCTCGCAAATCGGTTCTGGCCTGGTTGGCGTCATGTATGTGCTCGACGAGCCATCGATTGGCCTTCATCAACGCGACAATGATCGCCTGATTGCGACGCTCACTCATTTGCGCGACCTCGGCAATACCGTTATTGTGGTCGAACATGATGAAGATGCTATGCAACACGCAGATTTTATTGTGGATATTGGCCCAGGCGCCGGTGTGCATGGTGGAGAGATTGTGGCGCAAGGCACTCTAGGACAAATCAAGTCTAATCCAAAATCGTTGACTGGCCGCTACTTGTCCGGCAAAGAGGCCATCACCGTGCCAGCCAAACGACATGCGATCGACAAGAAAAAACAGATCACCATCAAAGGCGCAGCGGGGAATAATTTACGCAATGTGTCGGTATCGATTCCGATTGGCGTGTTGACCTGCGTCACGGGTGTTTCCGGTTCTGGCAAGTCTACCTTGATCAATAATACGCTCTACCCGGCTGCGGCACAGACCATCAATCGCAGTCGAATTGAAGCGGCACCACACAAATCAATCTCGGGTCTGGATCAGGTGGATAAAATCGTCGACATAAACCAAAGTCCAATTGGTCGCACTCCGCGCTCAAATCCGGCGACCTACACACAGTTATTTACTCCCATACGGGAGCTGTTTGCTGGCACACCGGAAGCACGCGCACGAGGTTACAAACCGGGGCGCTTTAGCTTTAATGTCAAAGGTGGTCGTTGCGAGGCCTGCCAGGGCGATGGTTTGATAAAAGTTGAAATGCACTTTCTACCCGATATTTACGTGGCCTGCGACGTGTGCAAAGGCCAACGTTACAATCGAGAGACGCTAGACATTCGCTACAAAGGTCAAAATATCCACGACGTGCTGGAAATGACGATCGAAGACGCGGTGGATTTTTTCAGCGCGGTACCGAACATTCATAAGAAGCTTGAGACACTGATGTCGGTCGGCCTTGGCTACATTAAGCTTGGCCAAAGCGCTATTACCCTCTCAGGCGGTGAAGCGCAGCGCATCAAATTGGCCCGTGAACTATCCAAACGGGACACTGGGCAGACGCTCTACATCTTGGACGAACCGACTACCGGCCTGCATTTTCACGACATTCGCCAACTACTGGATGTGTTGCATACTTTGCGCGATCACGGCAACACCATCGTCGTGATTGAACACAATCTCGATGTCATCAAAACTGCCGACTGGATCATAGATCTAGGCCCAGAGGGCGGCCAAGGTGGTGGCACGATTGTGGCCGAAGGTACGCCCGAAGAGGTCGCGCAAAAGTCGGGCTCGTACACCGGCCATTACTTAGCCCCATTTTTGAGCAAGAAATCGGCTTAAAACTAACCAAAACTAAGACCTATTTAAACTTCGACGAATTGTCATGCTAATTGTAATTTCTCCAGCGAAAACGCTCGATTTTGAGACGCCCGCCCAATCCTCAAAACACAGCCAACCAGAAATGTTGGATCAGAGTGAACCCTTAGTGGATCTATTGTCTACGTTTTCACCAGCGGATCTGGAAAAATTAATGCTTATTAGTCCCAAGCTGGCTGAGCTGAATGTGGAGCGTTTCCACCAATGGCGCCGACCGTTCAATATAAAAAACGCCAAACAATCGATTGAAGCGTTTCAAGGCGATGTTTACACCGGATTGGCAGTAGAAAATTTCAGTGACGACGATTTTCTTTACGCTCAAGAGCACCTGCGGATTCTATCGGGTTTATACGGCGTTTTGCGCCCTCTCGATTTAATGCAGCCTTATCGCCTTGAAATGGGGACCAAACTGGTCAACGAAAAAGGCGCTACTTTATACGCATATTGGGGCGACACCATCACTGATAATTTGAACCAGCAGCTGCAACGACTCAAGTCAGAAGTATTGGTTAACTTAGCTTCAAACGAGTACTTTAAATCTGTTAAGCCTAAGAAATTACACGCCGACATCATTACACCAGTGTTCAAAGATTGGAAAAACGGCGACTATAAAGTCATCAGCTTTTTTGCCAAGAAAGCGCGCGGACAAATGTCAGCTTGGGTTCTCCAAAATCGCATTGATAGCCCCGAGGCCTTGCTTGAATTCAATGTAGATGGCTACGTGTACAGTGCATCGCACTCTGACGAAAAATCGCCCGTGTTTATTCGCAAACAAGATTAGCCAGTAAATCTCTGCCGCGTTAATCTCGTGGCAGAACTAGCTGCATATCACGACGCCGACCTTGCACAATGGCGGCCGAGATACTTTTTGCCACCATTTCTGCCCGCTGCTTCATTTTGTCTGCGTTGTCGCCGGCATGCTGGGCATCAACTGCGCGCTCAAACAAATACAACCAGCGCGTAAAATGCCCGGGGCGAAGCGGAATTTTTTGGTGCAGCTCGAGATGTTTACGTAGCGGGTTGCCATCGTAGTGCCGACCGCCGAACACGACATCCATCCAAAAATTAACAATGACCGGCAAATGATGATCGAGCTCGATCTTGGCGACGTCGGTAAAAATAAAGCCAACAATGGGGTCTTTCAGCATATCTGCATAGAATCGAGCCACAATATCCTCGATATCCGTGCGATCAAGTACGTCATTTTTAGACATTAGTTGTTATAATCCTGCGCCTAGTTCACTCATCCGTAGTTTAACCGATGTCCGACACAACTGTTAAAAGCACGCGCCCGAAAATTAAGCCGGTGGTTCCGGGTGAAAAACTCCGCGGTGCTGAGAAGATGGCGCGGATTCCCGTCAAGATTGAACAGACCAAGAACCCGTTGCGAAAGCCTGAGTGGATTCGCATCCGCCTGCAAAACGGCAACAAAGTTCAGGAACTGAAAAACACATTACGTGAAAATAAATTACACACTGTGTGTGAGGAAGCCTCCTGCCCCAATCTGAACGAATGTTTTAGTCGTGGTACGGCGACATTTATGATCATGGGAGACATTTGTACCCGCCGCTGCCCATTCTGCGATGTGGCACATGGCCGACCACTGGCGCTAGACCAAGATGAACCAAAACACTTGGCCGAAACCATCAGAGCCATGGGCCTACGCTACGTGGTAATCACCTCGGTTGATCGCGACGATTTACGCGACGGTGGCGCGGGCCATTTCGTAGCGTGCATCGAGGAAGTTCGTAAGCTCAACCCAACCACGCAGATTGAGATTTTAGTGCCCGACTTTCGGGGACGTATGGACATTGCGATTGAATTGATGGCGAACAATCCACCCGATGTGTTCAACCACAATCTGGAGACGATCCCGGATTTTTATCGCAAGGTGCGTCCCGGCTCAGATTATCAATGGTCACTTGACCTGATCAAGCGATTCAAAGCAGCACAACCAAAGGTATACACTAAATCCGGTTTGATGCTGGGCATCGGCGAGACAATGGATCAAGTCAAAGCCGTTTTACGTGACCTCAAAGCACACGATTGCGACATGATCACTCTCGGTCAATATTTGCAGCCCAGCTTGAGCCATCTACCAGTCGAACGTTATGTGCACCCAGACGAGTTTGATGAACTCCGTGACTATGGTGAGGCTCTGGGTTTTCGTCACGTGGCCTCGGGTCCCTTAGTTCGATCCTCGTATCATGCGGATGTGCAAGCGCATGCGGCGTCCGATGAGCAGGCATAAATACGATTAACAATCACCATTCACAGGCCGACTATGTCGGCCTGTATTGATTTCAATACACTCCAACGTAACAGACTGTCCAGCAAGAATGAGATTATGACCACCAGTAGCGACAATTTGCGCGACGCCGCACTTCACTATCACCGCACGCCTAGCGCCGGAAAAATCCGCGTCCAGGCCACCAAGCCCCTGTCGAACCAACGTGACCTGGCACTCGCCTACTCGCCTGGCGTGGCGGAACCCTGTAAGGAAATTGAAAAAAACCCATTGGCCGCGGCTGACTATACATCGCGCAGCAATTTGGTAGGCGTTGTTACCAACGGGACTGCGGTTCTGGGACTCGGAAATATTGGTGCCCTAGCATCCAAACCGGTGATGGAAGGCAAGGCGATATTATTTAAGAATTTCGCAGACGTGAATGCGTATGACATCGAAGTCAATGAGACCGATGTGGACGCATTCTGTGACATCGTGGCCGCACTGGAGCCGACTTTCGGTGGGATCAATTTAGAAGATATCAAAGCACCACAGTGTTTTGAAATTGAAGAAAAGCTGCGCGAACGCATGAATATTCCGGTATTCCATGACGATCAACACGGCACTGCGATTGTGTCGGCAGCCGCCGTGATCAACGGCTTGAAAGTGGTTGGCAAACATATAGAAGACGTCAAGTTGGTGGTATCAGGTGCCGGCGCGGCCGCCATGGCCTGCACCAACCTATTACTGGATCTCGGCGTCGACATCAACAATGTGCTGATGCTTGACAGTCGTGGCGTGATTCACTCAGAGCGCGAGAACCTGGACGCTACAAAACAAAAATTTGCCCGCGCAACCACGGCTCGCACACTGGAAGATGCCATGCTCAATTGCGACGTATTCCTTGGCGTCTCGCAACCCAACTTGGTGAGCGTCGACATGCTCAAAAGCATGGCGGACAAACCGTTGATTTTGGCGATGTCAAACCCCGACCCAGAGGTTCGCCCTGAACTCGTCTACGAACATCGCCCCGACGCGGTGATGGCCACCGGTCGTTCGGATTACCCGAACCAGGTCAATAATGTTCTGTGCTTTCCATTTTTGTTTCGCGGCGCATTAGACGTTGGTGCGACCACTATCAATCAGGCCATGAAAATCGCCTGCGTAAATGCCTTGGCAGAACTCGCTCACTCTGAAAGCAATGAAATTGTTGCCAGTTATTATCAGAATGAATCGATGCTGTTTGGCGCCGGCTACATCTTACCCAAACCGTTCGACCCGCGCCTGATCACCACCATTGCTCCGGCGGTGGCTCAAGCCGCGATTGACAGTGGTGTTGCCACTCGCCCATTCGAAGATATTGAAACTTACCGCGCGAGCCTGGAACCGCTGGTATACCGAACCGGCAACGTCATGCGCCCGATCTTCGAAAAGGCACAGAATATCACGCACAAAGTATTGTATACCGATGGTGAAAACGAACGCGTGCTACGTGCAGTGCAAGACGTTGTGGATCAGAGCTACGCGCGCCCGGTACTGCTTGGTGATGTACAAACGATTCATACCAATATCGAAAAATTGGGATTGAGACTGCAGCTCAATCGTGATTACGAAGTCATCGCGCCACGCGGCACCACGGAGGAAGATCGTGTTAAATACGCCTGTGTATTGATCGAAAATGGCACAGCACACGCTGCGCTAACGGGGCCAGGCGCTAAACTACACGAACAAATTGGCGCGATTGAACGCTGCATCGGCACCACGACGGGCGATGACCATATGGCGGTGATGCATCTGTTGTTATTGGACACCGGAACGGTCTTTATTGCCGACACCAGTATCCACGAGAACCCAAGCGCAGAAGAACTCGCCAACATCACGGTTTTGGCGGCCCAGGAAGTACGCCGGTTCGGAATGACACCACGAGTCGCATTATTGTCACATTCGAGTTTTGGAAGCCACGTGACAGAGTCATCTAAAAAAATGGCGCGCACTAAACAATTGCTGGCTGAACTCGCACCGGAACTTGAGGTCGATGGCGAAATGAAGGGCGCGACCGCGCTTAACGCGACAACCAGAGAGAAGTCAGGCAAGAGCACGCTGAGTGATAACGCAAACTTATTGATCATGCCGAACCTTGACGCCGCTAACATTACTTACACCGTACTCAAATCGATGGCAAACGGTATTTCGGTCGGACCAATTTTGTTGGGCACCGATCTACCTATTCACCCAATAACCAAAACCACCACACCACGTGGCATCGTGAATTTGACCAGCCTGGTAACCGCCAGCGTCAAATAGCCCCATTGGCTACGGCGCATCGGGATGCTCGCCTTGCCCTACCCCATCGCAACCAGTTGGTTGCGATGGGTAACATGTAATATTTTCACGGAAGTGCTACCCTATCTGTGATTTGATACAAATGCCCTTTTGGATATGGCTCTGCTCCCGGTCATACGAAGGAATGACAATCTAACTCTATTCAGCATTCCTAAGCTGAAATCTGCTCGTACAAAGGTCATTGAGCGCCCGCTCGCCAAGCTGGTCACTCAAGGGTTTGCGACCGTCATTCGCGTTAAAGCTGAGCGCAATTAATGTAATTTATTTACATTTCGCATATCTATAGGTATTATTCACGCCGCAAATAAAGGTACAAACCAACCAACGATAGGTTGTTGCTATACAGGTCAAAACACTATGAGCAAAGATTTACCCTCTCCCCAAGTCGATATCGATGCACAAGAGACCCAGGAATGGATCGAAGCGCTGGAAAGTGTGATTAAAGCTGACGGGTCAGAACGCGCACGGTTTCTGCTGAAAGAACTAACCAATACTGCTCGTCAAGCCGGCGCACAATTGCCCTATGGTTTGAATACACCTTACATCAATACTATTCCAGTTGAGGATCAACCAGCGCTGCCTGCGGATCGTCAATTAGAATTCAAAATTCGCTCAATGATTCGCTGGAATGCAGCGGCAATGGTACTGCGCGCCAACAAGGTGAGCACCGAATACGGTGGTCATATCGCGAGTTACGCGTCCGCTGCTGTGTTGTATGAGATTGGCTTCAATCATTTCTGGCGCGCGCGCTCTGAAGAACATGGCGGCGATATGATCTACTACCAAGGCCACTCAGCCCCCGGAATGTATGCCCGTGCCTTTATGGAAGGACGTTTAACCGAAGAGCAGTTAGATAATTTTCGCCAGGAAGTTGGAGGCAATGGCTTGTCGTCCTATCCACACCCATGGCTGATGCCCGAATTCTGGCAGTTTCCAACCGTATCTATGGGGCTTGGGCCGATCATGGCTATTTACCAGGCCCGCTTTCAACGTTATCTGGAAAACCGCGAACTGATTAAGTCAGAAAACCGCAAAGTCTGGGCGTTTCTCGGCGACGGCGAGATGGATGAACCTGAGTCGCGCGGCGCTTTAGGGCTGGCAGGTCGTGAAAAACTCGACAATTTAATCTTCGTCATTAACTGCAACCTGCAACGCTTAGACGGCCCGGTTCGTGGTAACGGCAAGATCATCCAGGAACTGGAATCAGAGTTCCGCGGTGCCGGCTGGAATGTGATCAAAGTAATCTGGGGCTCGCAGTGGGACATTCTATTAGAGAAAGACCATGCCGGCATCCTACAAAAGCGCATGCAAGAATGCGTTGATGGCGAATATCAGGCCTTCAAAGCCAAGGGCGGCGCGTACATTCGCGAAAAATTCTGGAACTCGCCTGAACTTAAAGCCATGGTGGCCCACATGAGTGACGAAGACCTTGAGTTAATGTCGCGCGGCGGTCACGATACTGACAAAGTGTATGCCGCTTACCGTGCTGCAGTAAAACATTCCGGCCAGCCAACGGTGATTCTTGCCAAGACGGTTAAGGGCCTTGGTATGGGCGCGTCCGGTCAAGGTCAAAACACATCGCACCAACAAAAGAAAATGGACGTGGAGTCACTGAGAGTGTTCCGCAACCGGTTTAAAATTCCAGTGTCCGATGAGCAATTGGAAAACGTCGAGTACATTAAGCCGGATCCCGAATCACCGGAAATCAAGTATCTACACGCACGCCGCCAAGCCTTAGGTGGCTACCTGCCGGCACGCCCCAACTCGTCTAACAAACTCGAAGTACCCTCGCTGGACGCCTTTAGCAAAATGCTGGAATCCACCGGCGACCGTGAAATTTCCTCAACCATGGCTTTCGTGCGCATCCTGTCTTCGCTGGTCCGAGACAAAAACCTCAAAGACCGTGTGGTGCCAATCGTACCCGACGAAGCTCGCACCTTCGGCATGGAAGGCTTGTTCCGCCAGCTGGGCATCTACGCGTCCGAAGGTCAGCTTTACGAACCAGAAGACTCAGACCAACTGATGTACTACCGGGAAGATAAAAAAGGTCAGGTTTTGGAAGAAGGCATTAACGAAGCTGGTGCAATGTCTTCTTGGATCGCTGCGGCTACGTCGTACTCGACCAACGAGCTACCCATGATTCCGTTCTACATTTACTATTCAATGTTCGGATTCCAACGCATCGGCGACCTCGCCTGGGCCGCTGGAGACATGCAAGCGCGCGGGTTCTTGGTTGGTGGGACGGCTGGTCGCACTACCCTGGCCGGTGAGGGTCTGCAACACCAGGATGGTCATTCGCACCTGCAAGCTTCCACGATTCCAAATTGCATTTCGTATGACCCAACCTATGCCTACGAGCTGGCCGTTATTATCCAAGATGGTTTGCGTCGCATGTATGCCGAACAAGAGAACGTGTTCTACTACCTAACAGTGATGAACGAAAACTATGTGCATCCTGCCATGCCAAAAGGCGTCGAAGATGGCATCCTCAAAGGCTTGTACCAATTGAGCAAAAGCAAGAAAGACGATGGGCAGACGCCGACTGTGCAGCTAATGGGCTCGGGCACGATTTTGAACGAGTGCGTACAAGCGGCTGAAATTCTAGAAGCTGAGTTTGGTGTCGCGGCCAACGTATGGAGTGCGACTAGCATGAACCAACTACGACGCGAGGGCTTGGAAGTACAGCGCTGGAATATGTTGCACCCATCGGCCAAACCAAAAATAAGTTATGTAGAACAGTGTTTGCAGGACCAAAATGGCCCGGTTATCGCCGCCACCGATTACATGAAAGTATACGCTGACTCGATCCGAGAATTTGTGCCCTCGCGTTATGTCGTACTGGGTACAGACGGATTCGGTCGCAGTGATGACCGCAAGCAACTTCGAGCGCACTTTGAAGTCAACAGTAACTACATCATTGTGGCTGCGTTATCTGCCTTATTCGAAGACGGCAGTATCGATGCAGACGTGGTGAAGAAAGCGATCAAACAGTTTAATATTGACCCGGATAAAGCATCTCCAGACACCCTGTAGAAACGCACGCGATGCGCGTACGATATTTCTTCAGCGGGGCATCTGACTACTAGCCACCGGAAATTAAGACATGATCAAATACGTCGAACTGACTGCACCCGAATCGAGTGCGTATCGGCAAGCCAAAATACTTTCTATCGAGTGCCACGAAGGGGACCGAATAAAACAGGGGCAGACCCTGTTTCGGGTAAAAAGTGGGAATCGTGAAATTGACCTGCCTTCGACTCGCGATGGCCGAATTGTGGAGATTATCGCAACGGAGCAGGAAAACATCACGCTGAGCACGCCTCTACTGCTGCTTGAGACCGAGGTTAAGGAGCGAACGGCGCAAAAACCCGCTCGAGACGCTGAGCCGGACGCCAGCAACACAGCTGTGCCAGCCAGTGCACCAGCGCAGCCAGTGAATAGCCAACGCCCTGCTCCACCGGGTCGAGGCAGTAACGCGAAACGCCAGGCACAGCAGTCATTAGACCTCTCTGGCGAGCCACTGCAAGAAGTCGTCTTGGACCAAGTCGTCGATGGCCCGAACGCAAAAATTGAAACCGTAAGTCAACCCGACGTCACGCAACCTGTCGTGACCAGTAAACCTACAGTGAGTGAATCTATGTCTAACAGCGAGACCATCGAAATATCCGTTCCTGATATTGGTGCTGATAGTGCCAAAGTCGTTGAAATTCTGGTGCAGGTCGGTGACCAAATCGCTGTCGACGACCCTTTGGTCACGCTGGAGAGCGACAAAGCCAGCATGGACGTGCCGAGTACGCACGCAGGTGTCGTCAAATCGGTCAGCGTCAGCATCGATCAGGATGTCAATCAGGGCGTAGCCATTCTGACCTTAGAGTCAAATACACCGTCAGCAAGCGAGCCACCCGAGGAAACAACGCAGTCAGCAACCACCGCTGAAAAGCAGCCAACTGCAGCAGAGCCTTCGCCGGTCTCCAACAGTAGCGGGGTCAGTAAAGTCGAAGTCAAAATACCAGATATCGGCGGGGATTCCGCCAAAGTCGTGGAAATTCTTGTTGAAGCAGGCCAACAAGTCGCACTCGAAGAATCGTTGATCACACTGGAGAGTGACAAAGCCAGCATGGATGTACCGAGCTCAGTGGCAGGCATCATCCAATCGATCAGTGTCGCTATTGGCGATGAAGTGAGCGAAGGCGTTGTCATCGCCGTGATTGAGAGCCAAGCCAACGAAGCAAGCAGTGCACCAAAAGCCGCTGACGAAACTGCTACTGCGAAAGCAAGCGCGCCGGCGACCAAACCGGTTAGCGAGCAAAATGTCGCGCCAGCCAAGCCTGTACCAACCAGCATGGGCAAACCTAACGCGCCTGCCGGACAATCTCACGCGTCGCCGTCTATCCGCCGTTTTGCGCGGGAACTAGGCGTTGATTTAAGCAAGGTCACCGGCACGGGGCGCAAACAGCGGGTCACCAAGGACGACGTAAAAGCGTACGTCAAATCCTCACTGCAATCCGGCGCCGCGAATGCAACCACTTCAGGTTCTGGTATTCCACCTATTCCAGCACAGGACTTCAGCAAGTTCGGTGAAATCGAGCTGCAACCACTGAATAAAATTAAGCGTCTGACTGCCGAGAATCTTCACCGCTCCTGGGTCAATGTCCCGCATGTCACACATAATGACGAGTCGGATATTAGTGATCTCGAGTCATTCCGCAAACAATTGAACGGCGAGTACGCCAAGCAAGGCAAGGACATCAAGCTTTCACCGTTGGCGTTCATCGTTAAGGCTGTGGTGAATGCCATGCAGGAATACCCGCAATTCAATAGTTCGTTGGAACCTGGCGGGGAAAACCTGATCCTCAAGAAATATTTCAACATTGGTATTGCCGTAGACACACCGAACGGCCTGGTGGTGCCGGTGGTAAAAGATGCCGACAAAAAATCCGTGGCAGAAATCGCGCGTGAAATGGGTGAATTAGCGAAGAAGGCACGTGACAAAAAACTCACGATGAATGACATGAGTGGTGCCTGTTTCACAATTTCCAGCCTCGGCGGCATTGGTGGAACCGGTTTTACGCCAATCGTTAACGCGCCCGAGGTGGCCATTCTAGGGGTATCACGCAGCAGTATTAAGCCCGTATGGAACGGCAGTGAGTTTGTACCTGGCACCATGCTGCCGTTGAGTTTGTCTTACGATCACCGCGTGATTGATGGCGCAGAGGCGGCGCGATTTACACACCACATTGCCAAAGTATTGGAAGACGTGCGTCGCTTGACGGTATAGGGGTAAACACATGACACAGATTATAGATATCACCGTCCCAGACTTAGGCGGGGCCAGCGACGTTGAAATTATTGAAGTATTGGTAAAGGCTGGTGACGGTGTCGACCAAGAAGATGCCCTAATCACGTTGGAAAGTGACAAAGCGTCTATGGACGTACCCTCTCCAAAGACTGGCAAAATCGTTGAGCTGTTAGTCTCGGTTGGCCAAAACGTTAACCCCGGTGACCTGATCGCCAAGCTCGAAATAACTGCTGCGGAATCCAGTCAGGAGACCGAGGCGGCGACTGCATCGGAAACGCCAGCACCGGCAGCCAGCGCTGATTCGAAAAACGCAGATGACCATGCCGACCTGGTGGTTATCGGCTCCGGACCCGGTGGTTACACTGCGGCATTCCGAGCTGCAGACCTCGGCCTGAACGTGACATTGATTGAAAAATACCCTGACCTTGGCGGCGTATGCCTCAATGTCGGCTGTATTCCATCCAAGGCCTTGCTGCATTCTGCAGCTGTTATCTCTGAAGCACGCGCCATGGCTCAGCATGGTATTTCCTTCGGGAAGCCGAAAATTGATGTCGACAAACTTCGACACTTTAAAGAATCAGTTATCGGCAAATTAACCGGTGGACTCGCTGGCATGGCGAAGGCTCGCAAGGTCAATGTGGTGCAAGGCTATGCCAAATTCACGTCGAGCAACTCGCTCAGCATCGAAAGCGAGAACGGCACATCTTCCCTCTCATTTGACAAGGCGATAATTGCCGCCGGATCACGGGTGACGGTCTTTCCGATCTTTGAAACCGATGATCCACGCGTGATTGACTCGACCGGCGCGCTCGCGTTAAAAGAAATCCCCAAAACCATGCTGATTGTTGGCGGTGGGATTATTGGGCTCGAAATGGCGACCGTCTACAGTGAACTCGGTACCGAGGTCACCATTGTGGAGTTTATGCCGCAGATTATTCCGGGCGCCGACAAAGACCTAGTAGCCCCGCTACAAAAGCGACTTAAGTCTCAGGTCAAGGAAATTCTTACGAATACAAAAGTAGAAAGTATCCGACCACTTAAAGGCGGCATCAGTGTCAAATTCGCCGCTGCGGGGAACGGCAACGCCCCAGAAGCACAACTTTTTGACTATGTCCTGGTGGCGACAGGTAGGCGGCCTAACGGGGACTTGATTGATGCCGACAAAGCAGGAGTTGAAGTCGACGAGCGTGGCTTCATTGCTGTCAACAATCAGATGCAAACCAACGTGGCGCACATATTTGCTATCGGTGATATCGTCGGCCAACCAATGCTGGCGCACAAAGCGACGCATGAAGCTAAGGTCGCAGCCGAAGTGTGTGCGGGCGAAAAAAGCGGGTTTGAAGCGTCGGTAATTCCCTCCGTGGCATACACCGACCCCGAAATCGCTTGGGTTGGCCTGACCGAGACTCAAGCCAAGGAACAAGGTGTTGAGTATGAAACCGGTGTCTTTCCTTGGGCAGCCTCCGGACGCGCAATAGGTAACGACCGAACCGAAGGCAAAACCAAGCTTTTATTCGACCCGAAAACCCATCGCGTTCTTGGCGGCGGCATTGTCGGCACCAACGCAGGCGATCTCATCGCCGAAGTTGCGCTGGCGATAGAAATGGGCTCAGATGCCAGTGATATTGGGCTCACAATACATCCCCACCCAACCTTATCAGAAACGGTTGCGATGGCTGCAGAAGCTTACGAAGGCACCATCACGGACTTGTACATCCCGAAGAAAAAATAGCCATGTGGGCACTTAATTGACTAATCCGGGTCAAAATTCATAAAAATGTCGCTAATTTACGACTTTTAGACCAATTTTTACACTGATTTGCTAGCTGAGTGCCCTGTTCTTTGCTAGATTATCGCCATCCGATATTGAGTACGATATGTTGTTTGGTTCTGGGCTGCAGGAGATAGTTCAACACAGAATCCAACAACCGAGGGGGTACCGAATAACCCCTTATCCGCGTCTCCATTAAGACCGAGTAGTTGCTTAGTGTTGCGTTAGATAGCGGTATTGGTTGGGACTGAGTGGTCTTCTTATCAGACATGAAGTCTCTGAACTTGGTCGTTGGTGTCCTACACACCGAAAAGTCGAGAATTAAGGAGCTAGAATGGAAAAGTTAGAACAGCTGGATCAGGTCAGCGCATCGGTACTGCCTGCAAAGGTGCTCGTGTTGCTCTCCAAATATGCGCAAACCATGCGTAAACACACAGGCTTGGTTATCAAAATCAGTTCAATGAATGTGTTCAAACACGTGCACAACACGCACAAACTCACTCAGCATCCGGAAGTTATCAAACTTCACAAGGCACTTTTAGCTGAAGTAAACCGACACATTGCGGCCGGCACAATGCATACTGTCGGTGAGCGAGAAGCACGGACGAACGTGCCAGCCAAGCAGACCTACACACCAGTCAGCCCTAACCCGCATGCCAGCGGGGAGAACTCCATGTCATTGCGGGTCGACCGATAGCTTAGTAATGGAACGCAGTCGCCAGATAAATTTAAAAAATCTGGCGCTGCAGGCGAACTCCAGCCCACAGCGCCAGAGGACCCCCTCAGATCACTAGGTTAGCCTGTTAGATCTCTGCGGATGCAGAGTTCGGAATGTGTGTTTTATGGGTTGGTGTAATTTTATCCAACTAATTTAATGGAAATGACCGTTGGCGGGTATCAACTCAAGAAACTCTTCTTCTGTCAGCAAGAAGTCATCGTTTTGAGCATCAATCGACTGCGCATCGAACAAGGTCATATTTGGTGCAACCGGCAACTTATCAAGATCAAGCCATGGATCGCCCGCTTGCTGCAGAATTTCGCGGATTATTTCACGCGCTGATTCTAGCTCTGTTTTATCGAACAACTTAATCAGGTTGTTGCGAAGAGTCACACCGTCGCCGATCAAGTAGCGTGTGTGTTCTCTGCACTCGAGCTCGCTGAGCTCGAACAATAAGTTCGTGATCTGCTGTGTTAATTTCACTTGTTTCCCCTTGGAGTGAGAGCCTAGGATTAAAGAGTCGTTTGTCCCACCAAACTGTCCTAGACATCTTGTATAAATGTTTTATACGGTAAATATGACTAAAAGCCGAGTCAAAAAAATACAGTCACGCAAAATCTCAAATGAATACGTATGCATAAGCATATTATTTTGTTATTAGGCCAACTAACTGTATTATATTTTGCCTCGTCGGTGCCAAAACCGCATCCAGAATTAGCCCTGCAACTGACATAAAAACGCCGCCAAAGCCAATAAAGACAACACTTTTTAGGAAACAGCACAGCACTATCGCGCAAGCTATACAACCGGTTGCCAAAAAATCACGCCATATCCGCAACGCTGAAGGGTGATCTGGCAAGGCAAAATCAACTATCTGAAGCAATAATACAGTGGCAACCGTGGTATATTCCGGCCTTTGATTTATAGCGCAGAGACTCCCCTTTTTTGTAGGAGGTGCGCTGTACTAAACGAGCAATACGAATGCTCGACAATACTGTTTACCGACATCAATGCAAGAATCAAAGCTACTCCAACTTAATCCTCATTTGGGATTGAAAAACGGAATCTATCAAAACCAAGAGGCACTGTTTCGTGACTCACGCCTCTCTAATTATATCCAGATTGCAGTAAGCGAGGTATTTGATCAGGTTGATGACAAATCACTTTTTTCCGTAGATATCGCCGCTGCGCTTAACACGCCGGAGCTGCGCGACACACTTTCCATAAGTCAGTTTGCGTTTCTACAAGCATTTGATTTTTCGAAAACTCACCAGGCACTCGATCTATCCGAAGATGTTGGTGGCGTCGCTCACTACCTTGCCGATAAGGTAGGACAGTTAGATGCAATAAAACTTGATCCGGACTTGGCGCGACTCAGTGTGAGACGCTGCGCTAACAAACACAACATCACCCATATCTCGGAACACCCATCGAAACTCGAGTTCCCGAAAAACCATTATGACCTCATCGTGATTGGTCAATTGGAGGCGTTAAAACTTGAACAAGCAGAATTTGACGCCCTTTTGACAAAATTACGTCAGGCGCTGACCGTGCACGGTTGCTTAGTTATTAATGCACTAAATCGGGACCGAATCAGTCGCTGGTTCACACCAGAGTCCCAGCTCAGCAACGATGACCTGGCGTTCATCGACTTATATCAACATGCTCGAAGCGCCGAAACGGTGGTAGAACTAAGCCGTAAGGAACTCCGTAAGCACGCACTCTCTGCCGGCTTAGCTGCTGTCGACGTACATGCGGGTTTCTCACTTGGAAAGAGCTGTAAAAACCTGTTTTCCGAAGACTACCTCACCTCAAGCGTCAATGCGCTGAATCATTTTTACCGACTCGGTGCGATACCACACGGCAACATCAATGAGTATTTGTTGTTCAAGAGTTTGGTAAATAGAAAACAAAACTTGACCGACTTAGCAAACCGCTACTTAGTTATCTGCGGATCCAGCACTCAACACACGCGGCAGCTGTACGATAACGATTTCAGCCATTTTCCAGGCACGGGCCGCAAGCCCGAGTGGCGCAGCTTAACCTATCGACGACGCGCAGCCACCAAGGTTCACAAAATCAATGTCTATCCGGACTTGAAACCGACGCCAGCTGACCTGCTCAAGCAAAATTTGGCGCCCCAGCCGTTTCTGAAAGGCAAACTCCTCATCGACGAATGGCTGCAAGCCCTACTGGAGTCAAACCACCGCAAATTCGAATCATTAGTGGATGAGTATTCGGATTGGCTCGCGGAACTTGAAAAAACCGATCAATTCAGCAAAACCGCCTATGACCTACTGCCATTTAACCTAGTTTTAAATGCACGTGGAGCGCGCGCATTGCACCCAATTGATACGGAATGGGAAGTCACTGCCCCGTTTGACAAAGGTTTCGTGCTATTCCGCGCACTATTTTGGTTTGCATTCGAGAACAAATCCTTACTCGGTCCATATTGTGAACGCAATGATATTCATTCTATTGGCGCGTTTGTTGTGCGGTACTTGCCGCAGGCAAATCAGATCGATGACCTGCAACCCTATGTCGCGCTGGAAGAACGTATCCAGGCCGAGATTGACACACACTTTCGAGCTAATTCTGTCGCGAAGGCCTTGCTGCAAGGATTCACGAATGACACCACCGCAGCTAGCGACGATCTGCAAATCGATGTTGTATGGGGCAACCACCAAGGTGAGATGCAAGAAGCCAACTCTCGAAGTGCGCATTGGAGCAAACTCAGCGAGCAAGTCCAATCACTGGCAATTCCGCTCACAACCTACACTCCCAGCAACCCAGTTCTGCGCATCGATCCGATGGCTGAAGGTGGTTGTTTTAAACTGCATTCTCTGGATATTGTGGACGCGGACGCCAAGACGCTTTATCAACTGAAAGCAACAGACCCATGGCCTGACACAGTCCAGCTCAACAATTTACGCGAGGTCGATGAGGTGCTGGTAGCACTCAACTCAGATCCAAATCTCGCAATTGATGTCGGCAAAATCGACCATATTGACAGCGCTGCTACACTAAAGCTCGATATTGAATGGGTGTGGGATGCGAACTACAGCAGCGTCGTATCCACATTGAGTCAAGCAGTGGGACAGCAAAATGCCGCGCTTATCGGACAAAGCCACCGTCTTAATCAGTATCGAGCGGATATCGAGTATCAGGCGCAACGCATCGAGGACTTGCTCGGACATCGTGAGGACCTCACACAGATGTACCAGCAAGAGGAACGCCAGGTTAAGCGCACCCGGGCCCGAATGCAAGGTGAAATAGACCATCTGAAGGCCCGTTTGCACGCGCAACATGTGCGTAACGACGAGCTTCACGGCTATTTATTAATGCGGCCTTCAACCCGCGCAAAGCGCATAGCTCGCCGCTGGTTAAACCGGCTCACCGGCAAACCGACGGTGATCGAGCAACCCGTTGTTGAGGTAGCAGAGTCTACGCCACCACCATCACCTCTGCCGAAAGGCGAGCTGATCGGGCAGAATACTGAAGACTACGGTCTTTGGGTGCAGGAAAACACCATGAGTGCGGCTGAAATCGACTCAGCGAAGACCGAAATCGAAGCCCTGCCTTACAAACCGGTATTCTCCATCTTAGTGCCGATCTATAACACTGACCCCGAATACCTACTGCCAATGATCGAGTCGGTCCGCAGGCAGATTTATCCACACTGGCAATTGTGTTTGGTTGACGATTGCTCGCCCAAAACGTATCTGAAGCAGATTCTCCAGCATGAAGCACTGCAGGATGAACGCATCTGCATCCAGCTAAATGAGGTTAATCAAGGCATCTCAGTCACCACCAACGACGCACTCGCCATGGCAACCGGCGATTACATTGCCTTGTTGGATCACGACGACGAGATCAGTATTGACGCATTGTATGAAAACGCGAAAGTCATTAATCAGCACCCAGACGCTGGCTTGATTTACAGCGATGAAGACAAAATGGATATGCAGGGCAACCGCTTAGAGCCCTACTTTAAACCAGACTACTCACCGGACCTGTTGCAGACTAATAATTATATTTGTCATTTCACGGTCATCAAGAAAGCGATTGCCGATGAAATTGGGGGGTTCCGTGAGGGACTCGATGGCTCCCAAGATCACGACATCATTCTGCGTGCGGCCTACGCAACTGAGCGCGTCATACACATTCCAAAAATTTTGTACCATTGGCGCAAAATCCCAGGTTCCACGGCAGTCGTATACGATGCCAAGTCGTACGCATGGGAAGCCGGCCGCAAGGCCATCGAAGACATACTGCAGAAAAACGAAGACGGAGTCCGTGTTGAATTCGGCACGCTTAAAGGTTCGTATCGTGTACACCGTGAGATCAAAGGCGAGCCCTTGGTCAGTATTGTGGTGCCATTTAAAGACAAGCCCGAATTGCTTGATAGCTGCTTAAACTCAATTTTAAATCGCAGCAGTTATCAAAATTTTGAAATCATTGGTGTTAGCAACAACAGTACTGAGCCACGAACGCTGGAGCGAATGGCGGCATTCACCGACGCGGATGAACGCGTGAGGTTCGTTGAGAAGAATATTCCATTCAATTTCTCGGCGATCTGCAATTATGGTGTTGAACAGGCACGCGGAGACTATATCGTTTTACTCAACAATGACATTGAGATTCTCACCTCAGACTGGATCGAGCGCATGCTTGAGCACGCTCAACGTGATGAGATCGGGGCCGTTGGCTGTAAACTCCTGTATCCAGACGGCCGGATTCAACACGCTGGCGTGGTTGCCGGAATGGTTGGTGCAGCAGGACATCCACACAAGTTTTTTCCAGATCACCACATCGGCTACCATGGACGCTTGCACATGGTCTATAACGTCAGTGCCGTCACCGGCGCAATGATGATGGTTAAAAAGTCTAAGTACGACGCTGTTGGCGGCTTAGACGAAGAAAATCTGGCGGTTGCCTATAACGACATCGATCTGTGTCTCAAACTACTTGACGCCGGTTACTACAACCTGTTCACACCGCATGCTAAAGCGACGCACCATGAGTCAGTAAGTCGCGGCTATGAAGATACCGAAGAGAAGATCCAGCGCTTGATGACAGAGCAAGGCCACTTTCTAACGCGTTGGGCCGACTTCCTAAGTCATGGCGACCCGTATTACAATCCTAATCTCAGCCTTAAAAATGAACGCTTTTCACTCAAGTTTAAAGATTAAGCGACAGCAATGACGTTATCAGAACAACAACGGCAAGACTGGGATAAAGACGGTTATCTGCTGCTCAAGAGGTTTTATAGCACCGAGCGCATCAATCAAATCAATGCGCTTATCGATCACCTTTGGAAACAACGGCGCAAACTGGGGGCTGAATACGTGATCGACATCTTCGTTGAATCACCGGATGAGCGACGGGTCTACTTTGCTGACGCGCCTATATCAGCGCGGTCTAAGCCCTACAAACTCAATGACTTGTATTTGAGTCAAGCGGATATCCGACAACTCATTATCGGCCAAGATCTCGCGCCCATACTACAAGCGTTACTGCAAGGCACGCCGATGGTCTGCAACACTCTTAACTTCGAATTTGGCTCGCAACAAGACTACCACTTCGACACGTTCTATATGCCCTCTCCGACGCCAAATAAGATGGTAGCGTCCTGGATTGCTTTGGAAGACACAACCCCGGACAACGGCCCACTGAGCTACTACCCTGGCAGCCACAAAATCCCGCCTTATCGTTTCTCAAATGGGTCAACCATCATCGTGGATGACGAGATGCCTCAGTTTCGGGACTATGTGTATGGCGAGATTAAACAACGTGACTTGAAACCTGCCACATTGTTCGCCAACAAGGGTGATGTATTGATCTGGCACTCACAGCTGTTCCACGGTGGTAGCAAGATTGCGGACCCAACGATGACTCGAAAATCGTTGGTGACGCACTATTTCACCAATGAAGATTTTCCCGACCTAACACCACCCAAAGTGTGCGAACATGGGGGTTACATGGACCGTGCAGCCCAGACAGTCGACTATCCATTCAAGGCTAAAAACTGGCTACAACGGCTATTAGGCTAACGACGAGCACACGAAGACGGCGGAATCAACTGGTGCAAAGACCACTCAACAATCGACAGTTCGTACTCTTGGCTTTAGGCTGTGCAGTACTCATTCGCTTACTGTTGATGCCCTTCTTTGCACATGTAGATTTATTTTCAGAGTACCGCCGCGTTTACTATGTGCTCGAGCAAGGTTTGTATTTTGATAATGCGCATCGCCCCGTGGTGTATTACATCGAGATGTTGTTCGCTTGGGTGTCCAAGTTGTTCGTGGATGCGCCGCCCGCTGTGTTCGACCTTCCAGACCCCACGAGTTCCGTTGCGAGTTTGACCGACTACGGGTTCTTTCTAAACGACCCTCAAGTATTCCGTTACCTATTTATTTTTAAGCTGCCTTACTTCATTTTCGATATTGGGGTATTTGCTGTAATCTGGAAATATGTCGACAACCCAACACACCGGAAGATTGCGGTGTTGTTATGGCTCTTTAACCCAGTCACCTTGTTTGCGACGTATATTTTTGGCCGTTTCGAAGTCATCAGCCTGTTTTTTCTGGCGGCCACTGCCTTACAATTAAAGCGCGATCAGCGCCTAAGTGCTTGCATTTTGTTCGCCCTCTCGCTGCACTGCCGCGAGATTAATTTATTGTTTGCACCGTTTTTTCTTTTAGCACTGATTGATTTCAGAGACGCTTGGCAGCGTAACGTTCTGGTGGTGACTCTGGCCAGTTTCACCATTACCCTTATTCTAATGCTGCCTACTTGGTTGCTACCGAAATTAGGTGGTGATCTAAGCCTGTTCGTCGACCCGACAGCAACCCATTCGAACGACGCATTCAACAAGCTTTTGTCGTTAGGCTACTACTGGTTCTACCCGGTGATCATTGGGTTGGCCAGTTTGGCTATCTATGCTTGGGAGATTGGCGATCGTCCACATACCGAGCGATTTGTTATTAGTTGCGCCGTCGCATTATTCATCTATTTCGGCTTCAATGTGCATAGCGTGCACTATGCCGCTTGGTTAACGCTTTTCCCAATTCTTTGCATTCAGCACCAAAAGCGAGTCGTACTCCCTTTCATCGTCTTTAGCATCACCTGGGTCGTCCTGTGGCTCTTGAAGACGGATAATGGGGTTTTCACTCTGTTCCTCGCGGCGCCGCTGTCGACCGACTTTATTGGCTTAGGTTATTTCCCGGCCTGGTATAACCAGCACATTGCTCCTCGAGGGCTTGACTTACACCAAGCTATCCAGATTATGCGCGCGCTGTTCTTGGTCGTCATGGGATTTTTTGCCTACCGTGTTCTCCAGCCCAAAATGAGGATTGAGCAATGACGCGCTTGCCACGATGCCTCACGCGTGGACTAATTGCGACAAGCCTGGCGATACACGCAGTCTTCGGAGCCACGCATGCACTGAGTTTGCCTGAGACCGAAATACATGATTTCATCCGTGAAGGTTCTGTATTGCGAGTCACTGGCCCGGACCCGTATATCACATTTACACCTTTCGAAGCCGATCAGAACGGTCATTTTCTCTTGCTCAACCTACGACTTGAGGATTTGCCGCCTAACCTGAACTCGGTGCCCCTTGAATTGTTTTTCAGCGCCAACTCACCTGGACCGCAAACCCAGTCTGACAAAATGGAGTTTGACCCGCGCTATCGAATCAGGATGCACGTGCCGAGGTCTGAGTTTACCCAGCCCGCTACCTGGTTGGTCGTGCCACTACCCGATAAAAGACCACCATCATCGAAATTTCGCCTAGATTTTGAACGTTGCAACACGTGCTCTGTGGCGGTGTTATCGCACCCAAAAGTAGTCCATTCCACACCAACTGACAATCCCTCAGTACAGCCGACGCGCATCTACAATGGTGTGACAAAGGTGCCTGACGATGGGCTTGCTCTGCCTTTGACAAACTGGCAGCTGCACGATATGGACGGAGATATCAACGGACTGAGTGTCACCGGTTTGGACCCGTTTGTCACTTCTCCGGTGATCGATCTGTCCACCGAGAACTTAGGCGGTATAACGGTCACCTTGTCTCGCACTCAACCAGCCGCCAGCGACTATCTTGACTTCCAGTTGTTCTACGCCACCGAACGTCATGGTTTTCGCGCCGACGCCAGCACCATGGTTCGAATCAAAGCTGACGTATCAGAGCAATATAACTTAGTAATCCCATTGCGATTCCTGAGCGAAGAACAGCCAGCCGACCATATTATCGAGCGAGTTCGACTCGACTTTCTACCAGAAGCGTCGAACAATCATTGGCGAATTCAAAACGTGAAGGCGATAAGCAAAACACAGTTGGCCCAGTTTAAATCATCGCCCGCAACAACGAAGATCCAGACTAATAAGCAACAACGTGCTGGAAAACGTCAATTACTGATCAATGTACTAAGGAAAATTACGGCGGACTGGCCCTTTACCCTATTCTATCTCGTACTACTGATCACCACCGGCATAGCATTCTGGCGCCGGTTCAAGGTTTAAGCTGCACCCGAGCTCAGCGTTTGGCTGCCAAATCAGCGTGCACGCAGACGAGAATCTTTTCTTTTAGCTCTTTGTACATTTTAGCTAGCTCGTCGTCGTCCGTGCGCTTCGCTTGTTCAGATATTTGCATCAGAATGTCCTTTTCCTGAATTTTTAATGCCGTACCATCGTGCGCTTTCAAAGCGCGTATGAAACGATTGATAAGTAACACACATTCCGGATTCAACTGCGCCAGCTGAATGTCTTTTAGATTGATTTTTATCGACATACTACCCCCTAATAACTTCCCTTAGTTTTTCCTGACCCATTTATCAGTATAGAACACAAGCTGGAGTCCAGCCCACCTGACACATGGTCTAATAAAACTAGAGTTCTACCCTACCGGCCTTTGCGATCGACGGATGTCGTACACGAATGACCTGCTTAAACCCAATTAACCGTACATTATCAGACCTTGTCGGCACACGCGAGTCCGAATTGCGGCGGAATCGATATCCGCTGGTTTTAGCTGCCAAACCCGCATGTTTACTGACGGCATGAACGCCGTGTTTGAGTTCGAAGACTTGGGATACAAAGTTTGTCGAGTGCCCATGTACGACTTCCTATTTTCGTCACAGTCCCGAGCGCGTTACGGACAGTATGGCAAACCCTGTCAACCTAACTTGGCTTAGAAAAGTCTACCAAATTTTTTCTGCCGCAGAAGCCAATGGCGTCGACACGAGTCACGTTTGCGGAGCTTATCAGTATTGAGCTCATTGCTTGGTTGGTTAGAATTCTCCGAACCAGCCACGCACGCCATCGATTTGGAACTAAATATCAGATAATTGGCAAACTCGCACTCGGGAAAGTCAGCAATGAGGGTTCAACGCCGGGAGGGAACAGATTGTCATGCAAAACTTCAGATCAACGTGGCTCGGACTTTTCTTGGGTTTAAATAAGACCACGGACGTAAATAGCCACCGCCGCTTCGAAAAACGATTGCTCAGCGTCGCTAAACCGAGCTTTGACCGGGCTATCGATATCGAATACACCAGCAATCTTGTCGGTTTTGAATGGCACCACAACTTCCGATTCACTGGCCGCATCACACGCGATGTGGCCAGCAAATAAATGTACATCGTCAACCCGTTGCGTTTCTTGACTAGCGAACGCCGTACCGCAGACACCTTGACCGTTCGGTATTCGCGTACAAGCGGGTTGGCCGTTGAATGGCCCCAATACCAACTCACCTTCGCGCAGGAAGTAGAATCCAACCCAGTTAAGGTCAGGTAGATTATTATAGATCAGAGACGACATATTAGCCGCATTCGCAATGTAATCCGACTCCCCGTCCAGTAATGCTTCAAGCTGTTTGAGTAATAGAGAAAAATTAGAATCAGTCATAAAAAGTGAGTGAGTAAGTGCACAACCGAGTTGTACAAGAAAAGACGTCGAAATGGCTATATTAAACCACTTACAGAACCTGAGTTTTACTAAAGCCCATTGCGTACAAGGCGTCCCGCAACGCGTCAGAACTCAGTGGTCGCGTGAATGCAGCAACGGCCTTGCCAGCATCCTTCGTTGAATGGATACCCAGTGACGCGACTCGCCGCGCAATCGCTTCGGCACTGTCAATCAGGGTTACTGATCTATTTCTGGCCGAGAAATACGCGTTAATCTCATTCGCCAAGAGTGGAAAATGCGTGCATGCCAGAACCACGACATCGACATTCGGATGGTTCTCTAAAGGAGACAGTATCGGCGCTAAATCTTGGTCGGTGACGCTCGCGCCACGCAATTTCGCTTCCGCCAGCTCAACGAGACGGCTACTGCCGATTTTAACCACGTTTACATCTCGCGCGAACTCAGAGATTAACTGTTCGGTATAGGTTCTCTCCACGGTTGCGGGCGTCGCCAACAACGCGATCTCGCCGGTTTTACTTGCGATCGATGCAGGTTTGACCGCAGGTACCACGCCAACTACATGGAAGCCAAATTGGGCTCGCAAGCTGGGCAAGGCAACGGTGCTGGCAGTGTTGCAGGCCACAACCAGCGCTTCTGGCGAATAATTTTTAGCAATCGTTGCCACCACTTTATGGATTCGAAAAAGCAGTTCAGAATCGGACTTAGTCCCATATGGAAACGCTTGATTGTCACTGACAAATATCGTATCCAGCGCCGGATTTTGCCGCTGTACGGCACTCCAGATCGTTAGACCGCCAACGCCGGAATCATAGATAACGACATTGCCCACAGACTATCGCGCGGCAGACATTTCTTGCACGTACTGCTTAACACCTTCTTCCACAGTCGCGAAATTCTTATTGTAATCGCCCGACATGGTCAAATTAGTCAAGTCAGCTCGCGTATAGCTCTGGTACTTGCCGACCAGCGCTTCTGGGAACGGAATGTAACGAATTTTGTTTTCCGCTACCCAGTCTTTAGTTGATTTAGTCGCGCCTTCCAATGTATTCAGTACCGCCGTCGCAACATCGTTAAAGCTTTGCGCCCGGCCAGTACCAACATTAAAAATTCCACCATCTTCAGGGTGTTCCAGAAAATGTAAATTCACATCAACAACGTCTTTTACCCAAACGAAGTCACGTAGCTGTTCGCCATCGGCATAGCCGCCACTTCCAGCAAATAAATTGACATATCCCTGGTCGTGATATTGATTGAAAAAATGGTACGCCACGGATGCCATCCGGCCTTTATGATCTTCACCATTGCCATAGACATTAAAATAGCGCAGCCCAACAACTTGAGACTGCGACATACCTCTGTTTTTACGGACGTAACGGTCAAACAGAAGTTTGGAGTATGCATATGCATTCAGTGCTTGCTCGTGCTCCGGAGATTCCTTGAAGGTCTCGCCACCACCATAAACGGAAGCCGAGGATGCATAAATAAACGGAATGCTGTGCTCGCCACAATAACGAAACAATGATTTGGAGTACTCATAGTTGGTCTCCATAATGTAACGCCCATCAGACTCCATGGTATCGGAGCAAGCCCCTTGATGATAAATCGCGCTCGGACCTCCAAAATCAAGTCCTTGCTCGATGCGTTTCAAAAACTCATCTTTATCCATGTAATCTTCGATCTGACAACTCTCAATATTTCGAACTTTATTGCCATCACTCAGATCGTCGACGACCAGAATATTGTCAAGGCCACGCTGATTGAGGCCCTTCACCAAGTTTGAGCCGATAAACCCGGCACCACCCGTTACGATAATCATTTGGATTTTCCTATTATGTAGCTGTGATCAAAGTTTTTCGATCACTTCATCTATGGTGGCGACAGCCGTACCCAACTTGCCGACCACAATACCAGCAACCGTATTTGCCAGTGTAAGTTTCTGCTCATTGGTAAATTCTGACACCGCGACTAATGCCATCAAGGATATCACGGTGTCGCCCGCGCCACTGACATCATAGACTTCCAATGCCGTCGCTGGCGAGTTCACTTGGTCACCGTCACGAGTAAACAGGCTCATACCTTGTTCACTGCGAGTCACCAGCAGATAATCCAAATCCAACTCACATCTCAGTGCCTGCGCCTTAGCACCGAAGTCGGCGTCGGAAGTGACGGTCCCCGCCACCGCCTCAAACTCTTTCATATTGGGCGTAATCAGTGTGGCGCCCTTATAACGAGAATAATCACTACCCTTGGGATCAATAATGACGGGTTTACCAGCCTGACGCGCCAACTCAATCATGGTGGCCACGTGAGTCAGACCACCTTTACCGTAGTCGGATAAAATAACTACGTCAGCGTCGTTCACCGCGAGTTGGTAATCCGACAAACACTGAGCCAGAACTTCCTCGCTAGGCTTTTGCTCAAAGTCAGCACGCAGCAACTGTTGGTTCTGCGCGATCATTCTCAGTTTGACAATGGTTTTGATGCCCGGATCAACGGTGAGAATGGTTTGAGCCCCGTGCTGATTCAAAATCTGCTTGATTTCGCGTCCAGCTTCGTCATCACCAACCACCGATAACAAGGTGCTCTTGGCTCCCAATGCCAGCAAATTATGTGCAACATTGGCCGCACCACCGGCTCTGACTTGCTCGTCCTGCACGGCCAGTACTGGCACGGGGGCTTCCGGAGAAATTCGATCAACTCTGCCAAACCAATATCGGTCCAACATCACATCACCAACAACCAGGGTTTTGATATGTGAAAACTGATCAGCCCGAAGCTGTAATTTGTCTTGTGGTACTGTCATACGTCAGGATCAATAAATTAGTTCGAGCGCCCGATACCGTAATACTTAAATCCAGCTTGCGCCAACATCGCCGGCTCATAAATATTACGGCCATCGAAAATTACGGGGGTCCGCAGTTGCGACTTCAAACGCGTAAAGTCAGGACTTCGAAATGCTTTCCATTCAGTAACAACAATCAGACCATCTGCATCGGCGGTTGCCGAGTATAGGTCGCCAGCAAACGCAACGTCTTGCTGCTGCTGATAAATATGCGACGCTTCTTCGGTCGCTACTGGATCATACGCTTTCACTTTGGCCCCACGAGCTAACAAGCCATCGATGATGACGCGACTGGGTGCTTCACGCATATCATCAGTGTTCGGTTTGAAAGCAAGCCCCCAAATCGCGAATGTTTTACCGCTCAAATCGCCGTCAAAGTGGGCATCAATTTTATCCAGCAGGACGGACTTTTGATCCTGATTCACAGCCTCTACTGCGTCCAGAATCCGAGCATTGTAGCCATGCTGACGTGCGGTGCGATGTAAAGCTTGAACGTCTTTAGGAAAACAAGAACCGCCATACCCGCAGCCAGGATAAATAAAGTGGTAGCCGATGCGCGGGTCAGAACCGATACCTTGTCGCACGAGCTCAATATCAGCATCAAGGCGCTCGGCCAGATTGGACAGCTCGTTCATAAATGAAATCTTCGTCGCTAACATGGCGTTGGCAGCATACTTAGTTAGTTCAGCCGACGGAATATCCATCACAATCAAGCGCTCGTGGTTACGATTAAACGGCGCGTATAAACTTCGCAGCAGCTCCACTGCCCGATCGTCATCCGCGCCAATCACCACACGATCCGGCTTCATAAAATCGTCGATGGCAGCGCCTTCTTTGAGAAATTCAGGATTCGATGCAACACTGAACTCAACGTTCACCGCACGCGCGTCTAGCTCAGCCTGCACGGCTTTGCGCACCTTGGCGGCAGTACCGACCGGAACGGTGGATTTGGTGACAATAACGCGGTAGTCCGTCAGCGTCTGACCAATCGCTTTGGCCACGGCCAACACGTGCGACAGATCAGCTGAGCCATCTTCATCGGGCGGCGTACCGACGGCAATAAAGATGATATCGGCATACGCAACGGCCCGATTGATGTCGGTGGTAAACTGCAAACGCTGCTGCGCGATGTTACTACTGACCAATTCCTCGAGACCAGGCTCGTAGATTGGAATTTTTCCATCCAACAACAAATCGATCTTGCTTTGATTGTTATCCACACAAAGCACCTGATTGCCAACGTCCGCAAAACAAGTCCCGGTGACGAGGCCGACATAGCCAGTACCTACTATTGATATATTCATTCGAACTTAATACTAAATAATTCTGGCTGTGCCAGTGAATTTGAGAGATTAACGACCCTAAAAATCAGTTTCGCAATAATAGACTATTCATGCTTTTGAGTCACAAATAATGGGTGTAGCACACCGCCAATTGCGCCATCCACAAAGGATTTGAGTCGCATCAACAACGCCACCGACAAACCCAACTCGGGACCGTAGCCCATCAACATAAACACATTAGTATAGGCAAATTCCATTAAACCAATGTTACCGAAAGAAATTGGCAGATTCATGATCAGCATGATGATGGGCGCTGCCAGCAGCATGTGCCAAAACAACACGTCCTCGGAAAATACGTTCGCCGTCACGTAAACGTTCACCACCGCAATAAAATAAAACAGCACCGAATTAATCACCGCCACGATCAGAACACGCGGTTGTGAGCGATAGGCGCCAACGGCCTGGAACAATTTGTCGACCTTACGGAACGCGTTTTGTATGAGCAATGACCTACTTGCCAGCTTGTTTTCAAGCCATTTATACAAACGTGGATCGAACACCATCCAGCCAAGAGCCAGCAATGCCAAGGCGAACACAATCAAACTGACAATCACGTAGTCAACATAAAAACGCGACAATTGCGCCAGCACGGCCAAACCCGCGCATACCAGTAACACCACAACACCGGTATACCGTTCCACAAACACCGATGCGAGCGCATCAGCCTGTCGACCAGAATACTTACCCAACTCATACGACCGAACCACATCCCCACCGACACTGGTCGGCAAAAACATATTATAAAACTGACCTACAACATAGTACGCGAAAATCCGCCAGTAGCCAGCCTCGATACCCTGCGACTGCGTAATGACGTACCACTTAAATGCGCTGACCATATTGACGCTGACCCCAACCAGTACGGACAACACTAACAGAGGCAAACTGGCCTGACCGATAAGAGTCAAAAACTGCTGTTGACCAGCCGCTGAGAACAGACCAGCCTGATACATTACCAAACCAAGCAACGAGCACGTCGCCGCAAGCTGGATTAACTTTACAAAAATCTTATTCAAGGAAGTTGTCGCCGGTCAGCGCGGTGTTTTTCAATTTATTCGTTGTTTTTGTGGATTGTAACTGGGATTCGAAGTTCAAAGTAAGTATTATGCCGCTCTTTGAAAAACACAGGTTACATCGATTCAAATGACTACTGCATCTGCAAGACATATTTTGGTCTCTACTGAGAAAGCATGCCTAGACCTAAAGGCAAAAATCGACTCGGGCGAAAAAACTTTTGAAGCGGCCGCCGCTGAATTCTCTCAATGTCCATCTGGCAAACAAGGCGGAGACTTGGGTAGCTTTGGCCCGGGGATGATGGTGCCAGAATTCGACCGCGTCGTATTCAAGGAAGACGTCGGAGTGGTGCATGGGCCGGTACAGACCCAATTCGGATACCACTTGGTGGAGATCACCAGCCGCGATGCGTAACACACAATACGTGATCGATACCCTTAAAAGGCGCAGACTCTGCGCCTTTTTTATGCCCGTTTCCTTAACTCGAGACACTGCCTCACCCGGCGTATTTAGGCCAACACCCAAAACCGTAGACAGAAGAACAACGCGGAACTCACCAACACAACGAACAAAGCCGGAACCCGCATCAAGGTCAATACACCAGCAACGGCCGCCGCGATCAGATAGTCCCAACCAGCAATATCTAAATGCATCGGCCGATACTCTAGCCGAATAACTATCGGTACCCAGATCGCAGTCAGCACAGCGAAACTGGAATAACGCAGAAAACGCTGACCTCGAACTCCCAACCTCAGTTTCAGCTGATTGCTGAAAAACAAATAGCGATTAACAAAGGTAATCGCGGTCAAACCGATGACAACCAACCAGCTCATGTTGGCGCCACGTCGCTATCCAATAGATAGCCAACCACCATACCGGCAAGTGCGGCAAAAATTAAATAACTATCGGGGAGCACCGGCTGCAAAAATACCGCAAGTACGCCACTAACCAGCATCGTCATGGCCACCGGCATTTTTCGCACCTGATCAAAGGTCATGGCGATAAAAGTGGCAGCAATCGCAAAATCGAGACCGAGTGATTCCAAATGGCCAAAGGACTCACCAGCAATAATGCCAAGTAAAGTTGCTAAATTCCAAACTAGGTAAAAGCTGAAACCGGAAGCCAGAGCGAAGCTTGGTGAGAATGTACCGGTGTTGGCGGTATGTGCTTCGGATACAGCGAACATCTCATCGGTCAGCACAAACGCAATCGCCAGTCGCCAGCGCAACGGCAAGTGCTGTACATGCTGGCGAAATGTGATCGAATACAGCAGGTGTCGCGAACTGATCACGAAGCCAGACGCGTAAATTGACAGTATTGAGCTTCCACCACCAACCAGGGTTATGGCAGACAACTGAGCTGCACCTGCGAATACCAACAAGGACATACATTGCGCTGCCAACGGAGAAAACCCAACTTGAATGGTCAGCGCACCGGTTAAAATCCCCCATGGAATTACCGCCACCGACAACGGCAAAGTATCAAGAACAGCGCGCCAGATCACATAGCGCGCAGAGGCATCACAAAGCAACGTTTGCGGTCGCCATAGTCAGCATTTCCTGTCGGTCTTCAACACGGGCCCGCAACGGACTGGTGCGCGGAAAATGCGCTTTGAGAAACGCCATTTGATCTGCCAGGACTCGACGCCCTCTCAGAAACACGTACTCTGCATGGGTTGGCACAAATGGCACCGCGATTAATTGCATGCCAGCTTGCTCCGGCGTTCGCCCCGCCTTGTAATTATTGCAGCGCTTACACGCAGTCACCACATTACTCCAAATATCTTCGCCTTGCTGCGATACGGGTCGCACGTGATCACGCGACAACTCACCGCGCACAAACGCGTTTCCGCAATACATGCAGACATAATCGTCACGAGAGAACAGTGTTTTATTGGTCAGCGGTGGCGTGTAACTTGGTAAATGGTGGAATCGACTTTGCGTCTCGCTCGGTGTTGCAATGATGGAACTTACTTCGATCACGCTTTGCAACCCGGTTAAGCCACTAACGCCTCCCCGCACCCGGTAAATCAGATTCCCGCAGCTGTAAAGTACCAATCCCGCATGGTAACAGCGCGCCGCATCTTTATACGAAATCCAGTCGATTGGCATGCCTGCCGCATCGGTTCGCAACACTTGTTGATTCAAGTCGTATGGCACGTCCTTTCTCCGTGATTCTAAATCGTGTTCGGATGAATACTGCAATGATCGATACTGGTCTGCCTACCCTTAAAACTTCTGATTGAAATAGTATGGTTTTTTTATAACAAAATTATGTCAACAACTCACGTGTTTATTTGACCGTGTATCGACTTCGCAGTCGAGCGCGCCGATGAATCACTGTTCGCGTTCCAAATCGTACCGGCTCAGATCCATTTTTTGCATAAATATTTCTGGCTTTGGCAGTGGTTCAAACCCCATTTTCTGATACAAACCGTGTGCATCCGATGTGGCCAACAACATACGCCTCAACCCCTGCAACTGTGGCAATAACAGAGCCTGCGTTAGCATAACTTTACTAAGACCTCGACCGCGGTGCTCTGGTAATACGAACACATCCGCCAAATACGCGAACGTGGCTTCATCGGTGACCATACGGCCGAACGCCACCAACTCATGATTGGTCGTCATACCAAAACACACGGAACCAGCGACTGCACGCGCCATCGTGGCCTTCGAAATACCGCGGGCCCAATAAGTACTAGTGATAAAGCGATGAATCACATCGAGATCCAGCTCTGCAGGATCGGTAGTAAAGTGATAGTCCATACGTGAAGTATAGGCAGTTTCACCATTGCCTGACTAGCGCAACCCTACTCTTTGTTAATACTCACGCAAATCCACCAAGTCTTCGGTCACACTGTCTCCTGACATTGTCTAAATGACCGAAGGTAAGCATATGCATCAAACGATACGAAAAATAGTTCGGGCGAATCGAGGCTTGCTGATTTTCCTGCTCTTGATGTCGGTATTCCGCAGTAGCTTCGCGGACTGGAACACCGTACCAACTGGGTCGATGCAACCAACCATCGTTGAAGGCGATCGCATCTTGATCAACAAACTAGCGTATGACCTGCAGCTGCCTTTTGTTAGCACCAAGCTGTTAACCTTAGGCAATCCAAAACGTGGCGACATTGTCATTTTTGAATCCTTAATTGCCAATAATCGACTAGTCAAGCGTGTGATCGGCTTGCCAGGTGACAGAGTCGCGCTCACCAATAACCAACTGATTATCAACGGCGAAGCCGTGACCTACGAAACGCTAGGTCGCGCACCGATGATGACAGAGCAATTGGAAAAACTATTTGGGCAAACACCACATCGCATCCGCACTAGCACACTCAAACAGGCACGTCAGAGTTTTGCTGAGGTAACCGTACCAAAAGGTCGCTACCTGGTGCTCGGTGACAATCGCGATAACAGCGCTGATTCACGCTTTATTGGGTTCGTACCCCGTCGTGAAATTATCGGCCGCAGCCGACGAGTGGTCATGTCGCTGAATCGAGAACACTACTACCTTCCTCGTTTAGATCGTTTCTGGCAGCCGATTTAAACGCTATCGCATTTCCGCTTCTTTCACGTACTCGCGGTACAGCTTTTCTTGCAACGACGTGTCATTGTGCGCTTTTAGCGCTTGCTCGACAACGTCACGCTTCAGATGGGACGCAAACAACTGGATAAACTCGTAGACGTATTCACGTAATACGGCATTTTTACGAATTGCCAGGCTGGTCACACTGGAGTCGAACAAATTGCCAGCATCCAACACTGCCAAGTCCTTGTCTTGAGCACGATCGTAGGCCATACGCGCGACAATACCGATGCCCATACCATTGCGCACATAAGTCTTGATTACCTCCGCATCGGCCGCCATCAGTACCACATTAATATCCAGCCCCTTGCGCTTGAACGCTCGATTAATCACTGAACGATCCGCTACACCGAAGGTATACGTAATGATTGGATGCTGAGCAATTGCTTCTAAGGTTAACAAGCCCTCACGCATTAAGGGATGCCCTTTCGGCACAATGACACAACGGTTCCATCGATAACATGGCAGCAGGATCAAGTTATCGAACAGCTCCAAGGCTTCAGTGGCGATACCAAGATCAGCTTTACCAGAATCGGTCAAACTGGCAATTTGCTCTGGGGTTCCCTGATTAATCTGCAATTGAACATTAGGATAACGCTTACGAAACGCGCTGATCACCGGCGGCAACACGTACCGTGCTTGAGTATGTGTGGTGGCGATAGACAACATTCCAGAATCAGGATGACTAAAATCATCGGCGATGCGTTTCACATTGTCGACTTCGTCCAGAATAAGGTTGAAGCGGTCTACCAGAAGCGTACCTTCTGGGGTTAATCCATTAATATGTTTGCCACTGCGCTCAAAGATAGTGACACCGAGTTCTTCCTCTAAGCGCTTGATCTGACTGCTGACCCCTGGTTGTGAGGTAAACAGCTTATCGGCTGCAGCCGTGACATTCATGCCGTTCTTGACGACTTCCGTGACGTATTGAAGTTGGCGCAGTTTCATGCGAGCAAGTGTCACATAAAACGACGCCGAAGACTATTTGTATTGTGTGCTAATTGCAGCTGACACCACTGCCATTCTTGAAGCAGTGCTTTGGAATCGAGAACTCGGAGTCAAGCGACCCGTTTTGTTCATACAAGTCGCAATTCGCCATATAGTTGGCAGTGGTCACTGGCATAGGCACTCGAACACCACTTAGGTAACCGATCACATCCTTACCCATATGCAACAGGCGCATACCATCCTCCCAGTATCGAATGCGATCTTCGCGGTTAATCAAACCGCAAGGCTTGAATTCCACGATGGCTTCTTTGGCAGCCACATACCGAGGCCAGACTTCATAAATTGCCTCATCACGACGCATGGTCTCAACTTCCGTTTTGGCAGCTTCACGCAGTTCATCCAGCATGGGTAACACACCTTCAAAACCATCCACGTTGGAATACACGGATATCATGCGATCGATAATACGGTCGATAGCAGCGAACGTCTGCGCCAATTTGACGTAGCGGCTCTCAAAAAATTTATCCATGGGGTACGAGAAAGCTTTAAATGGTTCTCCCCAAAGCTCATCTACGCCCTCTTCACCACTGAAATGCCTTACCTGTTTGCCAAGCTCAAGTGCTTCCATAAAACAGGCTTCGCACTGTTTCATCAGCTGATTATTTTCGTCGACTTGGATGCCTTTCTCCTCAAGCTCCACCACACTGGCGAAGATATCGGTCGCGCGATTGAATAACGAACCCGCCAGCATTGCGGCTTTTACACGTTTGCGGGCTGGGTTCTGCTCTTCTTCATAATACTTACGTGCGATCTCCAAGCGCCAACCAGGCGAGTTGATTCCCTCTTCAGTATGATGAAACACACGGCGCCGAAGCGAAAAGATCAAATCCTTTTTTTCGGCCATGGTATTTGGCGGCGGCGGATAGTAACGAATCCAATAGCCATCGATGTGGATACATATTTTGCCGTTGCACTCGCGAATCGCGCCGTTTTCCTGCGGCAGTTTTCCCGTTACTCCGGCAGCCTCTTTGCTTTTGGCCTGAGCGGTCATTACGGTGCGCTACGAAGCTTGCTGGCTTAATGCTTTTCGTTGCATAGCACGGCGGCGGCGACATACTTTTTTGCCTTCACAAATATCACAAGCGCCTTTCAAACCATCAATATCATTCAAACCACCGCAACTACCTTTAATTGCACGGTTGTTTACGATGACACCAATCGCCATACCAACCATAACGAGGAGGAAAACGGCGAAACTGATTAAAAATAAATTCATTCTATGCCCTACTTTTGGCTTTTCTCGATCATTGGAACCAGTCATATTGTCAAACTACGACAACATTGTCGAAAACCTCGATGCATTACACACCTTGATCAAACGCTTCACCAAAACCCAACGCTCAATTTAATGTTTTATATTACAACTACTTAGCGCTTTATCAGTTAACAAAGCGCAATATTGAATTTTAAAACGATACACAGTACGTAATGTAGTAACGCTGCACCCAGAGTGCAAGAAAATTATCGCAAATTAATCTCAAACTCTGGGCTAATTACCACGTCAACATCGGGACTCTGATCCGATCGCACCAACATGTAAGCAGCAATTTTATGCGCCCGCACAAATTCTTTAGCCTGAGTTTCGCCCATGCTCAACAACGCCGTGGCCAGCGCATCGGCAGTTGAACACCGTTCGCTCAAGACACTGACTGACGCCAATTTTTGTAGCACCGGCTTAAATGTGACAGGCGAGATCGTGTGCGAGTAATGTTGACCATTGAGAATCACGAAATTTCGATAATCACCAGACGTGGCGATTGACGCATTTGTTAGCGTCACGATTTGCTGGACACCACCCTGAACCTGTGGCTTCTCAACCCCGACACGCCAAGCATGACCTGCACCGGACAAACCGGCACCACGCAACTCGCCGCCAATATTCACCAGAAAATCATTAATCCCAAGAGTCAGTAACTCTTCTGCGACCTTATCTACCGCAAAACCTTTGGCAATTGCGGACAGGTCGAGATACACGTTATCCACGCGTTTACTCAACCGATTACCAACCAAGGTCACTTTTTCGTAACCGACACGATCTCGCAGCGCGGCTAGGGCTTCATCTGTCGGTTGACGCACAATTTTTCCTTGCGGTCCAAAGCCCCAGGCGTTAACCACTGGACCAATGGTTGGATCAAATGCCCCTTGCGTGAGCGCCGCTATCTCAAGCGCTTCCGCCAACACCACGCGAAAATCCTCAGAAATCGTATGTTCTATGCCAGCGGCGCTCTGGTTAAAGCGACTTATTTCGGAGTCATCCAAGTAGGTCGACATAGACGCGTTCACCGACGCCATCGCAGCAATCGCCGTCTGTTCAATCTGCTCAGGGTCGTGATCGGCGGTATGACGAACCACAATACGATAATCCGTCCCCATAATTGGGCCAGTGAACACGGTTTCCGTGACGGCAGGACTGAAGGCTCCACAACCGGATAAGCTGAATATCAGCATGAGTGACACATAAAAAAACAGCGAGCCCAGCCCGCTGTTTTTTGTGCCTTTTCTAGATAGGCAGTGACTTAACACAGGAACTATCCACCAAAGTCATCTAGCAAAATGTTTTCGTCTTCGACGCCCAACTCATGCAACATATTAATCACCGCTTGATTCATCATAGGTGGTCCGCACATGTAGAATTCGCAGTCTTCAGGTGCTTCGTGCTCCTTTAGATAATTTTCATACAACACGTTGTGGATAAACCCAGTGTAGCCTTCCCAATCATCCTCGGGCTGAGGGTCTGATAAAGCAACATGCCACTCAAAATTGTCATGCTCTGCTGCCAGACGATCAAAATCTTCGACATAGAACATCTCGCGTTTTGAGCGTGCACCATACCAAAATGTCATTTTACGTTTTGTCTTGATGCGCTCAAGCTGATCGAAAATATGGGAACGCATGGGCGCCATACCAGCACCACCGCCGACGAATACCATCTCAGCCTCGGTCTCTTTCGCAAAGAACTCACCAAACGGGCCCGAAATTGTCACCTCATCGCCTGGTTTCAGGTTAAAGATAAAAGACGACATCTGGCCAGGCGGTAAGCCCTCTGTACGAGGTGGCGGTGAAGCAATCCGCACATTCAGCATGATAATGCCTTTTTCCAATGGGTAGTTCGCCATTGAGTAAGCACGCACAACCTTCTCCTTCACCACGGACTCATATTGCCAAATATTGAAATGATCCCAATCTGGCTTGTATTCGTCTTGGACTAGGAAATCCGTGTACTTAACCGTGTGGGGCGGACATTCAATCTGAATATATCCACCGGCCCGGAAGTCTACATTCTCGCCCTCCGGCAGTTCCAACACTAACTCCTTAATGAAGGTCGCAACGTTATCATTTGAGCGAACTTTACAACGCCATTGTTTGACCCCGAAAACTTCTTCCGGAACCTCGATCTTCATATCCTGCTTAACCGTAACCTGACATGACAAGCGATCGCCTTCGGCTGCTTCACGCTTAGTGATGTGTGACTCCTCGGTTGGCAAAATAGAGCCACCGCCCTCGTGAATTTTGACACGGCATTGCGCACACGTACCACCACCGCCGCAGGCAGATGGCACAAAAAGCTTATTGTCAGCCAAAACGCCTAACAACTTACCACCGGCAGGGACTTCGATATCTTTTTCGCCATTAATCGAAATTTTCACGTTACCGGACGCAACCAACTTGCTTTTGGCAAACAGAATAACGGCTACCAATGCCAACACGATGGCCGTGAAAAACCCAACGCCTAAACCTATCTCTAACATAATAATTCTCTTCTACGCCTTACAGTTGGATACCGGAGAAAGCCAGAAAGCCAAGTGCCATCAAACCGACGGTGATAAAGGTAATGCCCAGGCCTTGAAGGCCATCTGGTACATCGCTGTATTTCAGCTTCTCACGAATTCCAGCCAACGCCACAATCGCCAACGCCCAACCAACACCGCTGCTGGCACCGTATACTAGACTCTCAGAGAACGTGTAATCACGCTCAACCATGAACAGTGACGCGCCCAAAATCGCGCAATTCACTGTAATCAACGGTAGAAATATACCCAACGCGTTGTAAAGAGCAGGTACAAATCGATCCAAAAACATCTCTAAAATCTGTACCAATGCTGCGATAACGCCGATGTAACTGATTAATCCAAGGAAGCTCAAATCAACATTAGGAAAACCAGCCCACGCCAAGGCGCCTTCGCGTAAAAAGTTTTGATAAATTAGATTGTTAATCGGCACCGTGATGGCAAGCACCACGAATACCGCAAAACCAAGCCCTAACGCGGTCTGAATCTTTTTAGAAACCGCCAAGAAAGTACACATGCCAAGGAAAAATGACAGTGCCAGGTTTTCAATAAAAATCGCCTTTACGGCTAAACTCAACAGATCCATTAGTGCGATCCTCCAGTAGCTTTATGTGCCACCTGAATTTCGAAGTCGGGCTGCTCCACTTGCTCTTTATTAAAAGTGCGAATCGCCCAGATCGTTAGACCAATGATGATAAACGCGCTCGGCGCCAACAACATTAGTCCGTTTGGTGTGTACCATCCGCCTTCGGAAACCGGCGTCAAAATCTGGTAACCCAGCAATGATCCGGAACCCAACAGCTCGCGAACCGTGCCGACGATGATCAAAATCAAACTGTAGCCAAGCCCATTACCGATGCCGTCTAAAAACGACAGCCAAGGACCATTTTTCATCGCATACGCTTCAGCTCGCCCCATAACAATACAGTTAGTGATGATCAGACCAACGAATACCGCCAGCTTTTTGCTGATATCGAATGCGTAGGCTTTGAGTAACTGATCAACCACAATAACCAAAGACGCAATAATCGTCATCTGCACGATGATACGAATACTTGATGGGATATGGTTTCGAATCAAACTAATCGACAGGTTCGAAAATGCCGTCACACTCGTCAACGCCAGGCACATAATCAGTGCGACAGAAAGTTGTGTCGTTACCGCCAGCGCGGAACAGATACCGAGAATTTGTAAGGCGATTGGGTTGTTTGAAACTAAAGGTTCAAACAGCGCTTTTCTTGCTTCGCTGGCCATGATTAGCTCTTCCCGTTTGTCGTGTTAGTTGTAGCAGCAGGTTGGCTGACTGTGGTATTTGAACTGGATTGCAAACGCTTTAGGTACGGACCAAAACCGTTCTCACCGAGCCAGAATTGCACCAAATTAGTGACACCGTTACTGGTTAATGTGGCGCCGGCCAGGCCGTCGATCTTATGTTCAGCATCGCTGGATTTTGGATCAACCATGCCTTTGACCAGGCGAATCACTGGCTCACCGATATTCTCGGCTACTTCTTTGCCATGCCAACTTGCCTGCCATTTGGCGTTTTCAATTTCGCCGCCCAGACCCGGGGTTTCACCGTGCTCATAAAACGTAATGCCGCTGACCGTATTGCCGTCACTTTCTAACGCTATAAAGCCATACAATGTCGACCACAAACCATAGCCTTTAATGGGCAGGATGATTTTGCTGATCTCATTTTGATCCCGTACCAAATACACATTAGCGTATTTCGACATCCCGCCTAAGCGTGCAATATCGTCTTGCTTTGCAAGGCTCAATCGATAGGCTTGATCTTTTGATGCTTTACGCTGATCGAATGTCACTGCATCAACTGCATCAGTGTATTCACCACTGCGCACATCAATTACCCGCGTTTCGACTTGTGTAAACAGCTCATCAACCGTTTTTTGCGGATCACTGATTCCCGCTACGCTGAGAATGTTGCTCTTCTTATCTAGTAACTTGTTCTCGATCTGTTGTGGACGCAGCATGGTGGCGGCGCCCGACACAATCACAGAACACACCAGACACAGCAGCGTGGCAACGCCGATGGTCTTGATCATATTGTCATTCGGCAGATGGAAGAATCCACGCTGACGATGATTCATAGTTCGTCTCATTGGTAATTCTCCTTAGGCTGCGTAGCGCGCCGCACGACGTTTGACATTTGACTGCACCACAAACCAGTCGATGAGTGGCGCAAACAAGTTAGCGAAGAGGATTGCCAGCATAATTCCTTCTGGAAATGCTGGGTTCACTACGCGGATCAATACGGTCATCAATCCGATCAGAAAGCCATACCAAAAACGACCAGTATCAGTCATTGATGCGCTCACCGGGTCAGTGGCCATAAACACCATCCCAAAGGCTAGCCCGCCGATCACAAAATGCCACTGCGGCGTCACACTGAACATAGGGTTGGTGTCGCTGCCAATCACATTAAACAGAACCGCCGTGGCAACCACACCGACCGCAACGCCCAGCATGATGCGCCAAGACGCAACCTTGGTAAATAGAAGGAACAACGCACCCATACCAATCGCTATCAGAGATGTTTCACCGATTGAGCCGGCAATGTGGCCAACAAACGATTGCTGCAACGAGTACCCGGCCTCAGTCAAGGCTTGAACACCACCGCTAGCGGCAACACTCAGCGCCGTGGCGCCGGTATAACCATCAACCGCTGTCCAGACCGCATCGCCCGAAATCTGAGCTGGATAAGCAAAGTATAGAAAGGCACGCGCAGTGAGTGCCGGGTTCAGGAAGTTCTTACCGGTACCACCGAAAACCTCTTTGCCAATCACAATACCAAAACTAATACCGAGAGCCGCCTGCCACAACGGTAGCGTCGCTGGCACGATCAGACTGAATAGAATTGACGTGACGAAAAAACCTTCGTTGATTTCATGCCCGCGCACGGACGCAAACAAAACTTCCCAAAAACCACCAACAATAAACACAGTGGCGTAAATTGGGAACCAATACCAGAAACCATGCCAGAAATTATCGAAAACGCTGGTCGGGTCTACACCAATACCAAATAGGCTCAGAAGATCACCACGCCAGCCTGCGACTTCGGTGATACCCAAACTGGCCATCGCTGTATTTGCCTGAAGGCCGACATTGTAACAACCCATCAATACGGTGGGCATTGCTGCCAACCAGACATAGATCATGACGCGCTTCAAATCAATCGCGTCACGCACGTGGTTGCGGCCGCGGTTTACATCGGCTGGTGAGTAAAAAATGGTATCAACCGCCTCGTACAAAGCATAAAACTTTTGGTACTTGCCACCATCAGTAACGTGCGGATGAATACTATCGAGTGTTCGACGTAGAAAAGACATAAAGCTAACCTTCCTTCTCGATTTGAGTGAGCGTGGAACGTAATAAAGGACCGAAATCGTGCTTACCAGGGTCTACAAAAGACAACAGCGACAAATCCTCTTCCACCAGCTCAAGACATCCCAGCTCCTGCGAGGCGTCGGTGTCTTTCACTAGTAGGGAGCGAATCAGTGGCGTTGGCAAGATATCGAGTGGCATGACTTTTTCAAACACGCCAACCGGCACCACAGCACGCGGGCTGCCATGCTGTGACGTAGAAATATCGTAAGTCTTTGGCTTGAAAATGCTGGAGATAAGCACATTCAGCGCTGAAAACTTGGTGCGTCCCGGTGCAATCCAACCCATGAACTCGCGCTCATCGTGCTCACGTATGACTGACACTTGGTTGTCATAGCGACCAAGATAGTCGGCATCACCTGTGGCCGTGTGACCATTGAGCACTGAACCACTAATCACGCGTTTCTTGCCGTCCGCGGTGCGGCCTTCGATCAATTCGCTGACATTCGCACCAGCGCGTGTCTTGAAGACCCGTGGTGAATTAACTAAAGGCCCAGCCAGCGCCACATAACGGCTGACATCTAACTTGCCTTGATTAAACAGAGCACCCAGCGCAATCACGTCTTGATAGCCAATCGTCCATACTGTTTTCTGTGCGAACACCGGATCGATATGGTGAATATGCGTGCTACTCAACCCTGCCGGATGCTTGCCGCTAAAACGTGCTGTTTTAACAGCGCTCCCAGACAAGCTTGGCAATTGTGCAGTATCGGATTGACACACGTAAACTGGAATATCAAATTTCCCAAGAATGCTGACGCCTAGCGCGAAATCGGCAGCGCGTTCATCAATCACAACGGCCGGGTCCACTGCCAACGGATTCGTATCCATTGCATTCACAAAAATCGAATTCGCACTGCTGTCGATCGCGGGAATTTTGCCGTAGGGACGCGTTCGAAACGCAACCCAAAGGCCGGACGCCTGCAAAACTTTGCGCACATCGGCTTCAGACGCGGACGCGACTTCTTTGCAGTCAAAAAGCTCAGCGTCGTCGCCTTCAATCGCAATCACCACCGAGACCAGCGCACGCTTGGCACCTCGATTGATCGCAGCCACGGTACCTGCCGCGGGCGAGGTTATGATGACACCTGGGTTTTTCTTATCTTCGAACAGCGGCGTCCCAACTTTTACTTGATCACCTTCTCGAACCAACATCGTCGGCTTCAACCCAATATAGTCACTCCCTAGAACAGCAACGGTTTTGACATCGTTTGCCACATCAATACGCTCATCGGGACGGCCCTTCAATGGGATATCAAGCCCTTTCTTAATCTTGAATAACAATGATTACCTCGCCAAATATCAAGTTGGCTGCCTATCGTGAGTTAGCGTGCAGTGCCGACATCAGGGACGACCAGTCCACCGGTCGGCATGCCTCTTGCGCGCGAATAGTATACAACTTTGCCAAACCGAGCAACAGTTAGTTCCGGGATCAAAATAAAGCATGCTCGCAGCCCAGCTTGCCCCGCGATTATTCGGCCCAGAGAATGCAAAACACCAATTTATGCGCTTTGTGCTAAGCTCTGCCCTGTGGACCAAACTAGGCGGTCAAAAGCCAAGGCTTTCTACCGCTAGCGCATACCATATACCAAACTAGTTTAAGAATCCGTCAACACAGGAACCCCTATGAATTTTGAAAAAGTCGTTTTTGCGTTCTTCATTATTCTCGCCATGTCACTTAACTTCGGTTTTTTTATCGGTGAGATCGCTGAACCAGCGCATCATCACCCGTACGAGCTGTTTGCGGCACTGGTTGTTAGCTTGATTTGCACGATTATGAAATTCGGTGATCGAACGCAATTTGGCTCGACCGTGCTGGCTTCTAGCCTAGTGGTGGACGGACTATTGATCGCGGCTGCAATCAGCTGGGCTCTGGCTACAACGGGCGGGCAGACGATGTCTCCGATGACAATGGCCAGCATCACATCATTGGCCGGTGGCGCGCTGATCGCCAACATCATATCGGTAATTCTGTTAATCATTGAGACCAGCCAGGTACGTAAGTAAGTGATCGATACATCAAGACGATCACTTTAGTTACTGATAATAAACGCTTGTGTCTGATATCTTTTTTCTAGTATTGCGACGAATGCGGGTTCCGCTGATCTTTTTGATCAGCGTGTACGCAGTATCGACGCTCGGCATGACACTTATTCCAGGTCAAGATGCCGATGGCAACGTTTGGCACATGGATTTCTTTCATGCCTTTTATTTTGTCAGCTTCATGGGCACAACAATTGGCTTCGGCGAGATACCCTACCCGTTCACTGATGCGCAGCGAGCCTGGGTTCTTGCGTGCATTTACACCTCGGTAATTGCGTGGCTTTATGGAATCGGGAGCCTACTTCGACTGGCGCAAGATGAAACGTTTCAGACCGCCGTGTCAGAACGTCAATTTAGAGTCAGCATCCGACGCATCGATCAGCCCTTCTACATTATTTGCGGCTATGGGGAAACTGGCGAACTTATCACTCGTGGCCTAGCCGAGATGGGGATGCAAACGGTGCTCATCGACCAAAACCCAGAGCGCACAAATTCACTGGAGCTCGAGAATTTATTAGTGGCGCCGATTGTACTCAAAGCCGACATCACTGAACCAAAAAACTTATCGTCCGCTGGAATCAATTCACCTTTCTGCCGCGGCGTTATCGCAGTCACGCAAAACGATCACACAAACCTTAAGGTAGCGGTTGCCAGCAAACTGGTTAACAACGGTGTGCCGGTGATTTGTCGTTCTGAGATCCAGGACGAAGCCGATAATATGGCGTCATTTGGCACGAACGCCATCGTCAACCCCTACCTAACATTCGCCAAACGACTGCGCTTATTGACCCAAAACCCGGCACTGCACCGCATTCAGAATTGGTTCATTAACCAATCCAGCGCCGAGCATATTGACCACAAAATCGCACAGGATGGCCTACCTAGCGGGCACTGGATCATTTGCGGCTATGGCCGATTTGGCCGCGCGGTCTATGAGGCACTGGCCGAATCAGACATCAAGTTAACCGTGGTGGACGCAGACCCGATTGCTCAGATGGCACCACAAGGCACCATTGTCGGGCGTGGCACCGAGGCTAAAACACTCCGAGAAGCAAACATTGAAGATGCGACAGTTATCGTGGCTGCCAGTAACGATGACGCCAACAACTTGTCGATTCTAATTACCGCAAAGCAACTAAATAAAGACATCGTCACGATCGGTCGCGTGAGTCACGAAACCGATAATGTGTTGTTCGAGCACGCACGCTGTGATTATATTTTCAGACGCAGCCAAGTCATTGCCAATCAGGTGCTGACCATTATTTCGCGCCCGCTGGTTGCCCGCTTTATTCAGTATTCAACCACCTTATCGCCCAAGGCAACCAACGATTTAATTCAACGCATTAGCAATCTGACACACCACCGTGCGCCCAGCACCTGGCGCCTTGTGATCAGCGCTGAGCGCGCGCCCGCCTTGTTCAATCATGTTGATCGCGGTGGCAAAATTACGATTGCACAATTATGCGAGCATCCGCGATTCACCAACGAGCTTGCCATTCCCTTGCTGTTGCTGCGAGGCGGCATGAGTCATCTACTGCCGGACCCTGAAACACAAATTCAGCTGGACGACGAATTGCTAGTCTGCGGGCGGCAGCACAAAACCATCCTGGCACACAGGCTTCGCGACAATCATGAATTGGTTGACACACTGATCAACGGTAACGCACATGTCATCCCGCTGATCCGCTGGTTATACCGTCGCAAACACAGACCCGCTCGGGTTAGAACCGACAATCCATAGTCCAATTGACATTGAATTCCGTACAACGTAAACCAACATAGCTTAACGTATGCAAAAACTCGATACCCTACTGGATCGGCTCAACACCGTAATCCTCGGCAATCCATTGGCCACTAAGCTGGCTGTCGTGTGTCTGCTGGCGCGTGGTCATTTATTAATTGAAGACATTCCGGGCGTGGGGAAAACCACACTGTCGCATGCGCTGGCAAATCTCTTGGGGCTGCCATTTAAGCGCGTTCAGTTCACCAGCGACCTGCTACCGACGGACATTATCGGGATGACTATATTTGATATGGAGAGCAAAAAATTCCATTTCAAAAAAGGCCCCTTGTTTACCTCCATCCTACTGGCTGACGAAATCAACCGTGCGACGCCAAAAAGCCAAAGTGCACTGCTGCAAGCAATGGAGGAGAAGGAAGTTTCAATCGAAGGAAGACAAGTGAGTTTAAGTGATCCCTTTTTTGTGATCGCCACCCAAAACCCGCTGGAGCAAAGCGGTACCTTTCCGCTGCCGGAGTCACAGCTTGATCGTTTTTTGATGCGGCTTTCGCTCGGCTACCCGAGTGCCGAACATGAGCGCAAGTTACTACTACAACAAAACCAACGCCCCGAACTCAACACCGCTATCTTTAGTCAGACCGAAGTCGCCAACCTGATCGCGCTGGTGGATAAAATTCATGTCAGCGAATCACTGGTCGTCTATCTACAAACCTTGCTGGCAAAAACGCGAGAAAGCGGTGTTTTTGTGACAGGCCTGTCTCCGCGTGCCGGCCTGCAATGGTTGCAAGCCGCCAAAGCGTTGGCCATGCTGGAAGGCCGAGACAAAGCACTACCGGACGACATCAAACTTCTCGCCCCCTTCACGGCGGCTCATCGCTTGCATTGCGCTGATGGCTCGGACACTGTGACTGAATTGACATCAATCATTAATAGCACTGAAATTTTGTAAACTTCGAGCCCTCAATTCCCGCTAGACATGCACGAATTCACCATCGGCCGACGCCAACTGTACATCCTGCCAACCCGAATCGGCTGGTATTATTCGCTGATTCTGGTGGCACTGTTCGGGATCGCCGTAAAATTCGACAATCAAGCCGCATTTATGATGCTGTTTATTTTGATCGCGGTCGGACTGGTGGCCATGATTTACACGCACAATAATGTGATCGGTTTATCGCTCTCAGCACAACCAAGCAAGTCTGTGTTCCTCGGCGAATCCGCTATTTTCCCGGTCACGCTCAAAAATGCCAGCGGCAAACCACGCTCAGCCGTGTGGCTGATCTGTGGCGGTTTTCACAAACTGTGCAATTTAAGCGCCGATGATTCACAGCAGGTTGATTTGAAGCTACCAACCATTCAACGCGGCTACCTCACTTGTGATCCCATTATCATCAGCTCGCAGTTCCCCATCGGCATTTTCTTTTGTTGGACCAAACGATTTTTCTCAGATCAACGTTGCTTGGTATACCCCCAACCACTGGACTTGATTGCATTACCTGAGGACGGAGCCAATGAAGGCCAGCAACAAGCCAACCCCAATGTCAGAGTTGGTGCCGAGGATTACGCCGGTATGAAAAGTTATCAGGCCGGAGATCGCCTACGCGATATTCATTGGCCGTCACTAGCCAAAACGAATAAGCTGGTTTCCATTCAATATGAAAATCAAACCAATAGCGCTGTTAACCTTAGCTGGTTTAACCTACCTTCTGCCATGTCGATTGAAGATCGACTGAGCCAACTCTGCTTTTGGCTGATCGAAGCTGAAAAAGCCGATCAACGATATCAACTTGAGATGCCGAATCACACCTTGGCGTTCGACAAAGGGCAAAACCATTACCATGCCTGCCTCCGGGTTCTGGCGTTGTGGGGCGATGACGAGGTCAGTCCGTGATTAAGCTTCTTGAACGGTTTGGCTTGAGCTTACCCCCGCTACCGAGCACTCCGCCGACGCATTCACCACATCACGCCACTTTGTTGCAGTTGGCGTTCATTATCGGCATTGCTGTACTGATGCATTTTCAGATTGCTGATCCCGCCATTGGTCTGTTCGCGGTCGCGGTCTATGCGCTAAAAGTCGGGCTATTAATCCGTGGACGCACTGCCCCACCACGACTTCTGATGATGGCACTGACGATCTTCAGCCTAGTGTTGATTGTATTTCTTTACGGCGGCTGGAATGGGCAACGCGCGGGCATCAGTTTTTTAGTTTTGCTGGTCGCACTAAAATTTCTCGAATCTCGTGGCCTTAGAGATTATTTTGTCGTCTGTCTGATACTGTACTTTCTCGCCGCCTCCAGCTTTCTGTTCAATTCCTCGATTCTCAGCATCGGCATCGTTGTCCTGTATACGCTGGCCATAACCAGCATCTTATTTCAGCTTAGCGACCCCACCGTACAGCACTGGATCAAGCCGTTCAAATCGGCCGCGATGATCGTACTAAAGGCCCTACCACTGGCAATTTTGTTGTTTTTTCTGTTTCCACGTATCCAAGGCGATTTTGGCTTTCTACCTTCGCAGGACGAGCGCACCTCAGAACTCGGAGACAGCTTAGTTGCGGGCGATCTTGCCTCATCTGCATTTAACAACGCGCTCGCATTTCGCGTCGAATTTGAAGGCAACGTACCGGCACCTGCCGACCGTTACTGGCGAGTCAAAGTCATGGACGTTGAGGAAAATTTCTCGTGGCGAGTCAGGTCGCCCAGCGTGCAAGATTTCCAACGCTCCAAAGAAATGCATAGCAAATTGGATCTGGAGTCAGGACGGATCAAATACCAGGTTCTGCACGAGCAATCTTCCGATCTATTCATACCCTACCTGGATTACATCTCTGGGGCGGAGCTGGGCCGATTACTGCTGGACTATTCAATGGTGCAACGCGAACCGAGTGCAACGTCCTTCACTTACTTCGGTAGCTCGAACTTAAATCAGGCGATTCCCGCACCAGCACCGCAAGGAAAACCTCAGGTCGAAAGCGAGCCAAGCGCAAAGCTAATGGCACTGTTATCTGAATGGCGCGAGCAAGCACAAAACGATGCGGACCTGGTCCGGCTGGCGTATGGGTACTTCCAACAAAATGATTTCGCCTATTCACTAATGCCTGAGGGACTGCGGGATGACAATAAAATAGAAGATTTCCTTCTCAACACGCGGGTAGGTTATTGCGAGCATTATGCCAGCGCCTTCACCATTCTAATGCGCTGGTTAAACGTGCCGGCACGCGTCGTTGTCGGCTATCAAGGTGGTCGCTTCAATCGTACTGGCAATTTCCTTGAAGTACGTTACTCCGATGCCCACGCGTGGAGCGAGGTCTGGATTAATGGCCGTTGGCAACGCGTAGACCCAACGGCGGCCATTAGCCCGGAGCGGATCGAGTACGGCATGGACGCACTCATGGAACTGTGGGACGAAGACGGACTTAACGGCCTTGGCGGCGGCACGCTCTCAGAATTTCTGAACCCAGGCACCGGTACCCGCATGATGCGACAACTGCGCGAAACTTGGAGCAATATCTCGTACCAATGGAACAAATGGATTGTTGACTATGATTTCAAAACACAAAAAGAGTTACTGAGTAAATTTGGTTTTGAAGGCCGCAATAGTGCTTACGTGCTAATTATGCTTATGTTCGCCGCGGTATCGACGCTGATGTTATTCTATTTTTGGCGCTTACTCCCCAAACGTGTTCCACGCAGTGAGGCGCAACGGCTGTATTTGCGTTTTATAAAGCAATTCGACAAAGTGGACATCCACAAGTTGCCCAGTGAGACACCGCGGGAATTTGCCGAAAAAGCAATCACCGCTGCACCGCAGGAATCGGCGGCAATTGCGCAAATCACCGACATTTATGAGAATATACGCTATGGTGAAGCTTCGAGTAATTCGAACGACCAAATACAAGAACTAAAGCGACTGGTTAAACAATTCACCCTTCGTTGAGCTATGCAGGTAGTCACAGTATGAAACATTTACACCAAAACATTCACGTCGGCGGTCAAATCACCGCGCAAGATTTTGATGCATTGGCACAAGCTGGTATTAAAGTCATTATCAACAACCGGCCCGACGGCGAAGAACCCGGCCAACTAAGCCATGCAGACGCAACTAAACTGGCCGAGGAACGGGGTATGGAATACCATTATTTGCCCATGGCAAACGGGCAACCGCTGCCGGAGTCGACCGTACACGATTTCAAAGAAGTATTGGACGCAACCACTGACCCAATCTTCATCCACTGCCGCAGCGGAATGCGCTCAACCGTAATTTGGGCCCTCGGGCAGATCCCAGCTGGCTCCATCACGGTGGACGAAGCGATCAGCAAAGCCAAAGATGCCGGTATCCCGCTCGATAACGTTCGCGCCATGCTCGAATCGGTGGTTCCGGCATAACTTCACACCATACTTCTGGCAACACAGCTAACCAGCTCAAAAATCAATTGTTCCGATTACTGCAACATCAGCTAACTGACGCTATGGTAGATTCCTGACAATTTTTTGAATCCAAATCTCGACTCCTCGCATCTAAGTTACTAGAGGCGGCAATAAAGCTGTCTTAAACCAGAGGAGTCATCATGAAAAAATCAGGCGTTATTATTTCCGCACTTGCCGCGCTATTGACGGTTGCGTCTGCGAGTGCCGCAAGCTCACAATCTTCCTACCACTTACGTGGAGAGCCACCTTCCGGTTCGAAAATTCCAAGCGTTGCTGCTACCGCACCATTGCCATTTGATACCAGCTACGTGGCACTAAGCGCCAGTCAGAAAGCATTGGTCAAGTCTGCCTATGAATCCTTAGGCCTCAATGACACACCACCGTTCCCCCGACACGGACTGAAACAAGTCTACCAACCAGTCATCGAAGCGAACCACAAGATTGGTGCGACCGGCGACCTAGTCTTGATCGCGGATGTAAACCAGTTTGGCTTCGTTGAAACGATTACCGTTCAAGCTTCTCCAGCGCAGGCGTTGAGCCTAAAAGCAGAAGAAGTGTTACGCAGTGCGCGCTTTGACCCAGCCAGCTGCGATGGACAACCTTGTCGCATGACGTTTCCGGTCAAAATATCCTTTCAGTAAACGTCAAAGAAAAATTCACTAACTGCAAAAATAAACACAGAAACGAATTCTTATAACAATATCCTTAGTAATTCATACACTCGTGGTTTAGGAGGTTGGCTTTTACGGCCAACCTCCATTTTTGCATTATTTACAGCCTGATTTGTCGCTCCATTCGGCCTGCTCTCTTTGAGCAGGCTTTTTTTTATGCTTTCGACTTAAGATAAGCAATTGCCTTCTCAACAAACTTGTTTGTTTGTTCGAATCCAGCAGTAAATAATTTTTCCCCATCAGGATCGTCAATCGCAGCGAAGTTGCGGCGCACTTCTTCTGGTGTTTGCGCTTCCGGTGGCAGATAAATACCTTCCGTTTCATAAATATGCGTCACCGCGTAACCACCGGCGCCTGCACATAATATTGTTCTATTTGGTGCTTCTTTGTCACACAGCGTGATTAGACCAGCGGTAACCGACTCCACGCTCATGATATCCATCACCTGTTTATCTTCGATAATGTCCTCCAACATGCGAGTACCCGCCGTTGGCGACAAGGTGTTCACGTGTATCCCGTATTTTTTGCCTTCCAGCACCAGCGTATTCATAAAACCGACCAATGCCATTTTGGCGGCACCGTAGTTGGCCTGACCAAAATTACCGTACATACCACTCGAAGATGTCGTCATCACGATACGCCCATAATTTTGTTCACGCATCTGTTCCCAGACCGCTTTGGTGCAGTTAACGCTGCCCATCAGGTGCACATCAACAACGGAGGAAAAGTCGTCCAACGACATTTTGGCAAAAGTTTTATCGCGCAGAATACCGGCATTGTTGACCAACACATCAACGTGTCCCCACTTGTCGACAGCCTGTTTCACCATGGCTTCGACTTCATCATATTTGGCGACGTTAGCGCCGTTAGCAATTGCTTCACCGCCATCGTTTTCAATCAAGGCGACGACTTCACGTGCCGCGTCGCTGGAACCACCTGTGCCATCACGCGCACCACCGAGGTCATTCACCACCACTTTTGCCCCACGGCGTGCTAATTCGAGTGCATGGCTGCGGCCCAGACCGTTACCAGCACCCGTGACGATCGCAACTTGGTTTTCAAAACTGATACTCATTTTCTCTTCCTCAATCTCTCAGTTACACAAACACCATGGTCAGCCACTCTGCAATGAGCGCTGGCTTATCGACGTCTTCGATTTCCACAGTGATTTCTTGTTTGAATAAAAATTGCCCAGGTTGTTTTTCTTGAACCTCTTTCAATACCGAGCGGCCACGGATTCGTGAACCAACACGTACTGGATGAATAAATCGGAGTTTGTCGCAACCATAGTTCACACCCATTTTGGTGCCTTCTACGCGCAATCCGCATCCGTTCTCAGAAAAGTGTGACAACATCGACATGGTGTAAAACCCATGCGCAATGGTACCGCCAAATGGCGTCTTGGCAGCTTGCTCTGGATTAATATGAATGAATTGGTGATCTAAGGTGACATCGGCAAACTTGTTCACGTTTTCCTGAGTAACTTCGAACCAGTCTGACACGCCAATTTCATTACCTATTTCTGACGCGATAGCGTCAGGACTCACTGTTTTTCCCATACTTACTCCTAATTTAGCGAATGGCAGATTCGAGCGCCTGCCGAATTGATTTTGGTATGCTCACCGACTTGCCAGTATGACGATCCACAAACACATGTGTGAAGCTGCCACTGGCAGAAGCCATGTCAGCATTCTGTTGAAAAATTGCTAACCCGTATTCTACCGAGCTATTACCCAGCTTATTGACCTTAAACCCGCCTTCCAAGGGTTCCGGGTATGCAACGGGTGAATGATAGTGGCACGTGGAATTGACCACAAAGCCCACGATGTCGGCTTGATGGATATCGAGCCCGCCCTGTTCAATCAAAAAACGATTGGCCACGCTATCAAAGTAACTGTAATACACCACATTATTGACGTGCCCATAGATATCGTTGTCGTGCCAGCGCGTGGTAATTGGCGCAAAATAAGCGTATTGATCTCGCTGAGAACTCATACTCACCTCACTATTCTCAATACGCTTGTTGATAAATCATCAATGCCTCATCCAGTGCAACGGTACGAGGATTATTGATCAGAAGGCGTTCCTGCAACATTGATTGTTCGGCCAGCTCCGATAAGCCGCCCTCTTCAATATTCATAGCGCGTAATGCAACGGGTAAGCCAAGCTCTTGGGCCAACGCGTAAAAATAATCTGCCAACTGGTACGCACCGGCGTTTGGCTCGACTGAACCAAAGACCACAGCCGCCAATTCATCGTACATCGTGGCAGCGTACTCGGCATTAAAGCGAAGTACATGCGGCAGCACCAACGAATTACTTAAACCGTGAGGAATGTGGTAGATACCGCCCAGCGGATAAGCGAGCGCATGCACCGCGCCGACCGGTGCGTTGGCAAAGGCTTGACCGGCCAACATCGCGCCCAGCAACATCTTCTCGCGCGCAACAATATCCGTGCCATTGATTACAGCTGCTTTGATGTTGGCAGACAACAATCCAAGTGCTTGCAGTGCAAGCATATCGGAAATCGGGTTTTTCAAACGTTTACTGGTGTAGGCTTCAATCGCATGCACCATGGCATCAATACCAGTCGCGGCCGTCACTGCTGGGGGCAGTCCTACTGTCAGCTCAGCATCCAGTAAAATTGCATCCGCAAACAATCGATAAGACACAACGCCAGATTTAGTGTGCTCACCAGTCGTTACTATCGCCACCGCAGTCGCCTCGGAACCCGTACCCGCTGTGGTTGGAATCTGGATCAGCGGCAAACGACCACCTGAGATCATATCAACACCATACATGTCGGTCAGATGTTGGTCGCCCAGCGCGGCAACCGCAACGAGTTTTGCCACATCCATGGAGCTGCCGCCGCCAAAACCGACCACACCGTCACATTGTGACCTAATAGCTTGTTCTATTGCTGCTTCAACTGTGGCCTGTGGCGGGTCAGCCACCACATCCTGATACAAAACGTAGTCCTCAATACTCGCCATTGCAGGCTTTAGTATTCCACATTTCACTACGCCAGGATCAGACACGATGAAAGGCTTACTAATACCGACTCGTAGGCAAACATCGTGGAGTGTCTTGCTGCACCCTGCCCCAATTTCAATAGTAGGGACCGTTTTAAAAACGTGTGTCATGATTAAAGACCTATTTTAGAGCGCGTTTACCTTTCGATGGATTAAAAAAAACCGGCGTCGAGTCAATGCTCGACGCCGGTTTTGCGCTGTTTCACGTACATTATAGACGGATCACAACGACTCCGGTTTAGAAGTCTTTAGAGATTGTGACACCGTAAGTGCGTGGTTGCGTACGATAACCCGTGAAGCTACCCGACTGAGCGACGGATGGGAACGCACTGATCAATGAAACATGATCGGTGGCATTACGCACCCAAACTGAAAAGCCAAGTCCGCTTTCAGTATTGATGCCCGCGGCCAAGTTTAGGTTCTTAGTTTCGCGATCGAACTGAGAAACATCGATTGTTGGATTCGGGTTTCTATCGCCGATTTGGACTAAGTCTTCATAGAAGTAGTCACCACGGAAGTATGCATCATTAGAGCCAATGTTAAAGCGATAGGTAAAAGATGCCGACAAGCTCCATTCATTGATGTTCGCCGCTTTCTCTCCACTTAAATCCGTCACCACACCCGTTAAAGGATCACGTCCTGCACCAACGAATGAATCGTACTTTGGATCCAGCCAAGTACCGCCTAAGGTCAACTGCAGTGAATCAGTGGGGTAAACCACCAAATCAAACTCAGCACCGACCGTTGATTGTTTACCGGCGTTGGTCAGGTTAAACCCTGTACCAATAAAGGCGTTTGACTGAAAGCCCTCAATCGATTGATCGAAGAGTGCCAAGTTAAAGGAACCGCGCTCAAAACTGGATTTCAAACCGATTTCATACACCGTGGCTTCTTCCGGACCTGCGAAACGCGTGCCTGGAATCAAGTTTGCTGTACGCAACCCGGCAGCTGTTAACGCTGCCACGTCTTCCGCGAACGGACGTGCGTCACGACTCAAGTTCCAAGACGTCGCCTTGAAACCCGTAGATGCACCAGCATACACATTCAAGCTGTCACTAATGTCGTATGCGAGGCGCAACGTGTAGGTCAATTCATCGTCGTCAGATTTGCCGTCTTCCACCGCGTTCGGAAAATCCACGTAGGGTGGCAAGAACTGAAACGCCTGCAAACCAGTGAACGGGTTGGTCGCAGGATTCGAAGCCAGCCCAGCCGCCGCTTGGAACGCTTGCGGCACCAACGCGAAGTTTTGTGGGGTTGGCGCTAAACCTGTGATTTGGTTAAAAATCACGCCGGTACCCAATTCAACACGGTCAACACCTGAAAACGCATCGCCACGTGTTTGACGCGTCGAGGCTTCTTTTTCGTCTTTGGTGTAGCTCAATCCAACCGTTGCAGTGAACGAATCGGTCAAATGAAAATCAAGCTGAGTAAATAACGAAATCGCTTGGTTATCCAATGTCGACTGATGGGTAAAACCTTGGCCTACTTGGCCGAACGCTTGACCAACGGGCAGGCCGAGAATGGCTTCAACTGTGCCAATTGCGCCAGGCGCACCAGCACCAACGGCCAACGCATCGAGGTAACGACGATACGCAGTACCAAATGGCAGGTCGTCCTGATAGTCGATGGATTCGTCAAAATAGAAACCGCCAACCATCCAGTCCATGAACTCGCCACTGTTTGACGTGAGACGGAACTCTTGAGTAAAGGTATCGATATCAGTCAGAATTTCGTTGGTAATCACATCGGCACTGGTGAAATCTGCATCGATGTCATAACGCGAATCGACATTTCGGAACGACGAAATCGAGGTAAACGTAAAGCTGTCGAAGTCATGATCGATCTGCATTGACAAGCCGGTGTTATCCAGCTGGTTGTTTGGATCAATGTTCGTATAAGTCGTCAGCGCTTCAGGATCATTTGCAACGATATTGCCGCCCGCAAAACGAATCGCATTAGTGGCAGGACCGCTGATCAGGTTGACTGTGGCGCAGCACTTCTCGTCGATTGTGTCGTAGTCTGCAATGAAACGAATCTCAGTCGCGTCGCTTGGGTTCAACAACAATTGGCCGCGGAAAGACTGACGATCACGGTCGTTTAACTCGCCGCCAGTGGCCAGATTTTCGACATAGCCATCGCGCGTATTGGTCGATGCTGACAAGCTGAACGCTGCCGTATCACTGAACGCGCTCTCCACATAGCCCTTAGCGATTAATTGGCCATAATTGCCGATGGTCCCGGAAATTTTGCCGGCTGTTTCGCCTGATGGCTTCGCCGTAACAACGTTGATGACACCAGCCGATGCGTTCTTACCGAACAACGTACTTTGCGGACCACGCAGAACTTCCACACGCTCCAAATTAGGTAAATCAGAAATGGCGCCAGCGGAACGAGAACGATAAACGCCGTCGATGAACACACCAACAGATGGCTCAATACCCGGGTTGTTCGCACCATTCCCGAAACCACGAATTACGAAATTGGTGTTGGTGGAACTTTGCAACTGGCTCACGCGCAAGCTTGGTACCACGCTTTGTAGATCACTGATGTCCTGGATCTGAGCGCGCTCGATAGTATCTGACGATGTGACCGACACCGCAATTGGAATGTCTTGTAAGGTTTGAGCCCGCTTGGTAGCGGTGACCACAATCTCTTCGATAAACGGTGATGAATCATCTTGTGCGATGCTCACACCGGGCGCCGCGACACCAGCAAGGGCTAATGCTGCAGCTACTCTTCGTAAACTTAATGACATTTACTACTCCTCCTCTACGGATTTGTTTTCAAGTTATTAATTGGGGCTTAGCCTGCTCTATGCAGTTTGAACCACTGCCCCTTCGTATGTTACCAACCCGCCACACATGCCATTAAATCGTCACCATTTCCAGCTGTGTACGACGGTGTAATTTTTGTCTGGAAGTAATTACGGACTTGCTAACCTTATTATTACCATTAATCCGGCGATCTTCAAAGACATATTGCCTATTTCGAGTGTGAATGTACCAACATAAAACGTCTCGCGGAACGAGTCATTAACTACGAGATTAACGCGGATCAACGCAACCCCTTCAAACACGTAAACAAGCCGCAATCGGCGGTCGTCGAACAGGACTTAGTGTTCGTGCATAAAATCTCGATACAGACCGGCGATATTGTAAATCACATAATGACCGCCATCACGACCAAGCACGCCTTCAGTGGTCCATGCGCGTAGCGTTTTATTGACACGTTGGCGGGATCCCATGGTCATATTAGCCAAGTCAGTTTGGCTGAGCTTCGTTTTAATCTCCAACCCCGCTTCGGTTGTCTCGCCATACTGTTCTGCCAACCAAAGTATGCGGCCTGCAAGTCGCGCCTTGAGCGACAAAAACAGTATCCCGGCGAATAATTCGTACACCATGCCCGACCGATTCATCGTGTCGTTAAAGAGGTTTCGATATACCAACGGATACGCATTCGCGACTTCCACCACTGCGGCTGCGGGCAACACCAGCATTTCAGCTGGCATATCAACTCTGACTGCGAGCATTCTGGACTGATTGCCGGCGATAGCCGCTTCACCTAACCATGCGCCTTCACTTAGATTAGCTAACACAAACTCCTGACCCCGCAACCCGGTCACATTGACGCGAATTCGCCCCGATAACACACAAAATAAATTCGTTTGCCTTTCACCAACCCGATACAGAAACTGATCATCCCGATAGCGTTTGCGGTAAGCGCGTGATGCGAGTACTTTTAAAGCTATCTCTGGTAGGTTAGTAAACCACAGACAGTCACGGATAATTGCAAAATTAGCCAACGCGTCATTGCTCATTATGCGCCACTCTTCCTCATTGTCTGGCTTAAAGCATTCCCAATCACTGCGTATGAACATAGTCAGAGAATATCGAATTTGCAAACATTTCACGTTACGCTAAACGGCAACGCCTATGGCAAATTGTCTTGCTCAAAGATAAACACACACCATCGCCAGCAGACTCAGAACCCCAACCACAACAAACAACTATCCGTAACGCGGCACTATCATCGCAGCGCAAATTTCTCGTTCACGTCAGCCATACCGGCACAAACCGACCCGCGCCGAGTTGTAGATGAAAACATGTCGCCCCAAGACAAGTCCACTCGCCTGCGGGCGCACCCTGAACTACGCTATATTGGTTGGTGGCCTATCGCAAGGTCAGGCATGCCATTCGATACCAACGGTGTGGATTTACGCCGGACTCTGAGCAACCATACCAGTGGCACTAACATTAGACCAATCCCGCCTAGTAGTAAAAAGCATCGCCGCCAATCTGGGATTGGGCCAGCGTGCCGGCGACCACCAAACTGGCTCCAGCGCTCATCGGCGATCCTAAATCGTAAAGACCACTGAACAAATCTCTTCGGCGCGCCGGAAACAACTCAGACATCAACGACATCGCAGATGGTGTCAGCGTCACCTTGCCAACGTAAACCGCCACTCGCGCACTGGCAACATGAAAAAAGCGCCGAGCTGCAGCCGTGACGGCGGTATCAAGGCGCCAAACCAAAAAGCCTAACGCAATGAGTCTGGCCCCAAAAGTGTTGATTGACAAGGTGGCCAGCAAATAGGCCTGTGACAGCGCAGAAGAATACCAACAGCGGGCCTGAGAGCAGGCCGAACTGCGCATCGCTGAACTATAGATCACGCGTAATTAAAGCGCCGACACTGGCGACAAAATTGCGATCGACTATATTGAAAATATTCAGTAAAACCAACACACCATGCACCGAATCGGTATCGACTGGCCTATTCCCTGGAAGCCAACTCCCTGCCAACTCCCTGCCAACATGGTGACAGCAGCATGCACAAATCGCTCAGGACTTACCCATGGTCTTCCCGACCAAAGCCAGTTGGCGGCGAACCTCTTTGGGGTCGGCCAGCAAGGGGCGGTAGATTTCCACACGATCGCCGCTTTCAAGCAAGTAGTCATTTTCGACCTTGTCAGCAAATACACCAAGATCGAGTTCTTCACAGTTGGTGTTTTTCAGGCCCGGAATTTGGTCTGCAAACCCACTCATTTCATACAGCTCCAGCGCACTTGTCCCGCGGGGAACCGTGGTCTCAAACAGCCACTGTTGCTCACGGGTGGCGTAGACGATCGAAACATCAATTTTGTGCATATTGGTCTCCGTATAACTGCGCTGCACGTCGATTAAAGGCATCTAACTGAGTCGCCACGATATTCTCAAACACGCGCCCGAGTAATCTCTGTGTCAGCCTGTTTTCAAACTCAAAGTCCATGACCAACGATACTTTACAGGCCGCGTCACTGAGCGCCTGAATCTGCCAACGGCCGCGCAATCGACTAAATGGGCCACGCACAAGTTCCATCGTGACCAAATCATGTTGCTGCATGGTGTTGCGTGTGGTGAAAGAGAAATTCAATTTGCTGTAGGCAATCGTGAGCGTGGCAATCATTTGTTCATCGCTTTCTTCAAGCAACTCCATCCCGGTACACCAACCCAGAAAAGCCGGATACGAACGTACATCCGTGATCACATCGAAAATCTGTGCATCACTGTATGGCAGCAAAGCCGATCGAGAAACATTCATACTTTTATCACTAACTCCACCACTGCAATGTGGCCTTAACAAGTGAGACGGCTATCAGGCGCGTAATTATCCAGGGTAAAACAAAACCAGCAGCAGCACGATCCCGATCAACGTCGGGGCTAGAAAACGAATACACCAGCGCCACAACCGATAACTCATAAACGGTTTGGTAGATTCCCCGGCCTGGTTCGTACCCAGCGCCATGCGCCAACCCGCAAAAATAGCTATCAGCAACGCGGTGAATGGTAACAGAACATGCAACGACAACAAGGTGAAAACATCAAAGAAGCCGCGCGTTCGTTCTATACCGAAGTAGTAAAATTGAAAACTAAACTCTCCGAATGAATAGACAGACACCAACCCCATCGCCCAAGCTGCTGCCCCAACCAACCATGCAGCTACGCGGCGCGACATCCGACCGCGATCGGTTAATAACGCAATCGTCGGCTCCAGCAAGGCGAACCCTGAGGTCAGAGCGGCGACTAATAAGAGCGTAAAAAACGCGGTACTCCACAACACGCCATTTTCAGGCATCTGAGAGAACGCAACCGGCAGCGTCTGAAAAATCAGCCCAATCCCAGCGTCTGGCCGCATTCCAAACGCAAAAGCGATCGAAAAAATCATCACACAAGTTAGTAGCGCAATGGCGATATCGAACAACATGATTGAACCGCCACCTAGAAACAACGGTCTTCGTTCATCCAGGTACGAGCCATACATGATAAGAATACCAATACCAACGCTGAGTGAAAACAACGCCTGAGTTAAGGCGCTGACGACCATTTCCGCATCAATTTCACGCCAGTCAAAACTAAACATGAATGCAGACGCTTTTTCATAATCACCGGCTTGCGTGGAATACAATGCCAGCCATACCAACATGGCAATAAACACAGGCATCAGTAAGCGAACGGCACGCTCCAAACCGTGGCGAAGGTCGCGGGACATCACCAGAACAACAAGTAACACAAACACGGTGTGCCATATCAGCATTTGATCAGTATTGCGCAACAAAGCGCCGAAGGAGTGCTGCACGATTTCCGCGGGCATATCAACGAAGGCACCAGACACCGACTCCATGACATAAAATAGAATCCAACTGGCGACCACACTATAAAACGAAAAGATCAAAAAACTGGTTACAATGCCTAGCCAGCCAATCACTGTCCACAAACTGGAACTGTGTTCGAGTCGGACAATACGCGCGACGCTGGACACCGTATTACCTTGCCCCACTCGCCCTATCCAAAGTTCTGCCAAAATCAACGGGAATGCCACCAGCGCGACACTGACGAGGTATAAATACAAGTAAGTACCACCATGCACACCAAGCTCGGACGGAAAACGCCAAACATTCCCCAGCCCAATCGACGAGCCGATGGTCGCGAGTAGAAATGCCGGGTACGAGCCCCATTGTGGACGCCGGCGCTGGTTTGATTGCTGATTGCCTTGATTTGCTTGAGTCACGTTTTTTATGTAGTTTTTAGCGCAACGGCGTTATCATGCCCGCTTGTTAACAAGTATACCTAAGCACACACAATGGCAAAGCCAAAAAAGTCCGCCTCCAATACTATCGCAACCAACAAGAAAGCGCGCTTTGATTTTTTTATCGAAGAAGATTTCGAAGCGGGCATTGCGTTGGAAGGCTGGGAGGTCAAAAGTATGCGTGCTGGACGGGTGCAACTCAAGGAGAGTTATGTGGTTATCCATCAAGGTGAGTTATTCCTGCATGGCGCGCACATCTCACCGCTGAATTCGGCATCCACGCACGTCAATGCCGACCCAGTACGACGCCGTAAACTACTGATGAAACGGATTGAAATCAGCCGATTGATCGGGCAGGTCGAACGCGCAGGTTATACCCTTGTGCCGCTGGATCTATACTGGATGCGAGGTCGCGCAAAACTTAAGATCGGCTTGGCTCGAGGTAAGAAACAACACGACAAGCGCGCCAGCATCAAGGATCGCGACTGGAAGCGCGAGCAACAACGGGTCTTGAAAGGCGGCTAATTCGAACCGCCTTCCACACGGATTACCGACGTGCGCTAATCACATCATGACTAAATAAGGCTGATACCGAAAAACTTCAGGGCCACGGTACTTACAAACACAAACAGCAACACCACAGGTATAAATGTACCCAAGGCAAAATTTACGTACTTCTGCGTCAAAGACCCTTGGTAAGCAGCATCGCCCACTGACATCTCGGCATTCAGATTGCTTCGCCGCCAACGATAAACCGCAAACAAACAGATCACTAAGCCATTGAGCGGCAAAATGGTTTCATAGAAAACGTCAATGATGACGTCGAAAAAAGACTTCGTCTGACCGGCATACGATGTGAACTCTGTAAAGTAGTTCACCATACCAAATGACACCGTCGACGCAATGACCAGCAACGCGGCGCACGCACCCAAGGCTAACACACTCTTTGCGCGACTGAATTTGAGTTCATCTTGAAAGGCGCTGATGGGCACTTGCAAGATTGAAACCTGTGACGTCAAGGCTGCAAAAAACACCAGCAAGAAAAAAGCACTGGCAAAGATCGACGCGCCAACATACCCCACCACTGCTTGCAGTGACAGGAAAATCTTGGGTAGAAATGAGAACACCAAAGAAACGGATGACGACGAAAGCTCGTCAGTATTGGTGGCCGGATTAAACACAAAGATTGCGGGCAGAATCAATAATCCAGCAAAGAACGCCACAGATGTGTCCACTGCCGCGACCATCTTAGCACCACCGGCTACGCTTTCATTGCGGCTGACGTAGGACCCGTAGGTGATCAAAATACCCATACCCAACGACAATGAAAAGAACGCCTGACTCAATGCCAGATTGACTACCTCAAGATTAATTTTGCCAAAATCTGGAACCAGATAATACTGAACTCCAACCAATGCATTTGGCAAGGTCAATACAAAAATCGTCAGAATCAACAACATCACGAACAACGAAGGCATCAAGACCTTGGCCAGCCGTTCAATGCCATTTTGCACGCCGGAATTGAGGATAACGCCAACCATGGCGGTCAACACCACCAGATAAATAAACACACCGTAGGAGTTAATAAACTGGCCGAAGTAGCCAGGCTGCGCCATCGCTTCCAGATTTCCAGTGACCGCGCCGACAAAATAGCCAAGCAGCCAGACAGTCAAAACCTGATAAAAAACCGCAATCATAAATGGGGTAATCAAGGCCAGCCAACCACCGATCCGCCACCAAGATTTATCGCCCGCAACGGACTGGTATGCACCCAATGGGTTGCGTTGTGTACGTCGTCCCAGCGCCATTTCGGCCATCATTACTGGCAAACAAATAATGACCACAAACGCCGCGTACACCAGGAGAAACGCGGCACCGCCGCTTTTAGCAGCATTAACAGGGAAGCCAACCAGGTTTCCAATGCCCACCGCAGAGCCAGCGGCAGCAAGGATAAAACCGAGACGAGAGCGAAATTGTTCGCGCTGATTTTCCATATTGTTTTCCTTCGGAGCGTATTCTTGTTTTATTCTCTGTCGCCGAGTCTACCTTTGGCCCTGACGGATCACAAGGATTTCCGAATGTCACCGTTGTATGGTCAACCCTATTTAGTCAGCAAGTGCCGGTACAAATACCCGCCAGTGGCCTGCAATGGTGTCAGGCGATTCCCTTGGGTGACCCAAGCAACAACCGCATACTGGCTTGACGCTTGGTGCGGTCGCGGCAGTTGGCCGGACCAGCTACCCTGCTTCTGCTCCGCAAATCGATGCATGCCTAACACGACGAAATCGTGACGCAATAAACGCCCTCGGTTTTCACCACGCGCCACGTTCGAGACCAGATCCATGCCGAGTATGGCAACAGTTAAGGTGCGTGATTGCCTACCCCTTGGCGCAGCGGTTGTGTGAAATTGTGCTTCAAATTGACCGGGTGCATTAATAAGCAATCGTAAAACGCCGACCTCCTGACCCGTGTTCACCACTGGAGCCATAACGCTTCGCCAGCCTCGCCATTCGCTGCCATTCCATCGCAAGCCCGGGGTATAAACCGTTGGTTCACCGTACTCACGGGCATACCGACGTTGCCGCTGACTGAACGCAGGCTGTGCAAACCGATCTTGCCAGCCCAAATAATTCCAATAGTCAACGTGAAATGCTACCGGCACGAAGTCATGCCACAGGTTTGGGGCTGACTTGACCTGACTTAGCCAGCGATCGGCCGGCGGGCAACTACTGCATCCCTCAGAAGTATAAAGTTCAAGTAACCCGACTTGCGATGATCGACTTACAAAGCGTTGCTGATCGTTTGATCGACCCTGGGTTATTGTCGACCATAAACACGTCGACAACAGCACCCATGCAAATAATCGTGAATGAAACGTACCCATACCACTAAAGACAGGCCCCGGTCGAATTCTATTGCAGGAGCTTAGATATCCTTAGAACGCGCTTGTCTGAGTGGCTTCACAAGACCGTCTAAGCCATCAATCTTCAAAGCAAGACAGAGAGCCAACAGGCGACCTAACTCACCTGTTGGAAATTCGTGCTTTTGAAACCAGAGCAAATAGGCTTCTGGCAAGTCGATCAATGCGCGTCCGGAATATTTACCGAACGGCATCTGCCAGCGTGCGAGTTTGATCAAGTCCTGCTGAGAGAAACCCAGGGTGCTTTGCCAATCCAGCTCAGAATCCACTCATCTACCTTTAATCGTTGGCCAAAAACTCGGCCAATTCTTCCGAACCACCGATCAACTTGCCATCGAAGAACACTTGCGGCACGGTTGCACGGCCTGAAATCGCTTTTACACTGACTGACGTAGCATCCTTACCTAATACGATTTCTTCGTAGGCGATCCCTTTATCTTGCAACAATGCCTTGGCGCGCACACAGTACGGACACCCGGGTTTGCTAAGCAAGGCCACGGAAGACGGTTTACGGGCTTGCGGATTGATGAAATCGAGCATAGTGTCTGCGTCCGATACTTCAAACGGATCACCTGGGACGTCAGGTTCGACAAACATTTTGGTTACCACGCCGTCTTTGACGAGCATGGAATAGCGCCATGAGCGCTTGCCGAACCCCAGATCTTCCTTGCCCACCAGCATGCCCATGCCTGCTGTAAACTCACCATTGCCGTCCGGAATAACCGTAATATTGTCAGCTTCCTGGTCTTGTTTCCAAGCATTCATTACAAAGGTATCGTTCACACTCATACAGACAATACTGTCCACGCCATTGGCTGTGAATGTGTTTGCCAGCTCATTGTACCGAGGTAAGTGTGTTGATGAACAGGTTGGCGTAAACGCGCCGGGTAATGAAAATACAACGACAGTCTTGCCTTTAAACAAGTCGTCGCTCGAAATATTTGTCCACTCGTCGTTCTCGCGCACTCGAAAAATCACATTGGGTACGCGTTTCCCTTGCATATCATCAGACGTCTTAATCACAGTGTGTTGCGACATTTTATCCCCTCCTCAGGGTACTTAATTTGTTAACAGTTGAGCGCTAAGATAACGAGCCGAGAATGATAAGTAAATTTCGATTTTTAGCTCAATACGTTCAATTATTTTAATCATCAATTGGATTTAATCTGCGCATAGGCATCTAGCGCTGCCTGACGTGCAGCCGAGTGATCCACCACCGGCTTGGGGTAATCTTTACCCAGCACCAAGCCAGCGTCGAGTAACGTGGTTTGGGCCGCTGCCCAAGGCTGGTGGACGTATTTATCCGGCAAATTTGCCAACTCGGGCACCCATCGTCGTACGTAATCTCCATGTTTATCAAACTTTTGTCCTTGCAGCACCGGATTAAAAATTCGAAAGTACGGTGCCGCGTCAGCACCACAACCCGCAACCCATTGCCAGCTTGCGGTATTGTTCGCCAGATCCGCATCCACCAAGGTATCCCAGAACCAGTCCGCACCGGATTGCCAATGGATCAACAAATGTTTGGTTAGGAATGATGCGCAGATCATTCGAACGCGATTATGCATATACCCCGTTTGCCAGAGCTCACGCATACCGGCATCGACGATCGGGTATCCTGTACGACCTTGTTGCCAGGCTGCGAGGTGTAATGCCGATGTTTGCCAAGGAAAGTCCTCAAACTTGGGGTTGAACGGCGCGTGCTCTATCCTTGGAAAGTGGCACAGTAGATAACGACTAAATTCCCGCCAGCCAATCTCGGCCAAAAATTTAGAACCGTTTTCGACGCTCACTTCCCCCGTCGCCATGGCCTCCTGCACATCCAACCAAAGTCGACGTACACTGATCTCCCCAAATGCGAGATGTGGTGACAGCATGGACGTCAGTTGCTTAGCTGGCAAATCCCGTCCATCTTTGTACTTACTTATCGTTTCCTCAAGAAACCGTGTCCAGCGCGACTCAGCGCCAAACTCACCTGGCTCCCAGACTGTGCCGAAGCCCCTAGCCCAGTTGGGGCGGCTTGGCAGCAGCGCCCAATCGTCAAGCGTTCTACTGGTCAATTCGTGAGCGATGCTTGTCAGGCGCGCTGGTGCACTGAGTGGTTCTTGCGGCGATATCTGTTGCTGGCTATGCCGCCAGAAAGGCGTAAAGACCTTAAATGGCGTACCTTGTTTAGTGAGAATTTTGCTTGGTTCGATCAGAAGATTGGCATTGAACGACTGGGTATCAACTTGCCCGACAGCCAGACTCTGTTTAAGCGTTTTACCGAGTTCTATTCCCGCAGGGGAATAGACGCGGTTCCACACAACCTGGGTCGCGCCCGTTTGTTTCGCAATCTGCGGAATTGTCGAAATCGGGTCACCATCCAGCAACAGTAACGGCGCGCCAGCATCGGCGCACTGTTGCTGCAGTGTTTTCAAACTGTGATGTAGCCACCAACGACTGGCTGCCCCCATCTCGTCGGGAAAAAAATAGATAGGCAGTACGGCACCACGGGCGGCCGCATGTGACAGCGCGGGGTTGTCGTCTAGCCGCAAGTCTTCACGTAACCAAACGAGAGTGAGTTTTTGTGTCGTGTTCATCGCGCAAGTGTAGCCACAAACAGTGACTTTGAAGTGAATTTAGAACACACGCCAGCAGCGCGACTCGCGTCTCGCTTTTTACCCGCTAAATACGGCCAAATTGCTTTAAACGCAAATACTCAGAGACCAGCTTTACATGGAGATTCTTGTGTGTCGCATCGACCACTGACACACCCTTGGCTCGGAGTAACGCCAGCATTTTCTTGCGACTGTGCTCAAAATGCTTGACCCCTGCGTACAAAAGCACATCGTCTTGAGTCTCCAGCTGCATATCATCCACCTGATCTAAGATGCGTTCCTGCAGCGCCACAATCATGACCAAATGTTGCTTAGATAAAATCGACACTGCCTGCTGCAAATCCTGACTGTCTTCATCACGCACGTTGGTCATCACGATAACCAAGGAACGTTTGCGTTGTTTCACCAACAAGCTCTCCGCAGCGGCAACATAATCACTACTTTGAGTTGAGGTTGACAAGGCATACAAATGATTCAGTAGAGTGTTGATGTTCGCCTTGCCTTTTACCGGTGGTAACCAGCTTGGCTCACCGGAAAAGCTCATCACACCAACAGCATCGCCTTTGTCCAGCGCAATATAACTACTCATCAGGAGCGCATTTAACGCATAATCAAAATAGCTTAGGTCCTGCTCCATCGCTCGCATGCGACGGCTACAATCGAGCAGAAAGACGATATTTTGGTCTTTTTCTTCCTGATATTCGCGTGAAATTGGCGCACCGAGCTTGGCGGTGGCTTTCCAGTCAATCTGCTTAAGTGTGTCCCCTTCTCGGAACTCACGCAGTTGATTGAACTCCATGCCATCACCTTTGCGCTTGGCGATGTGTGCCCCCATATTACGCATCGCCTGTTCAACGCCAAACACAAAGGAATTTGAGATAGCACTGAAATCCGGGTAAACCTTGGCGGATGATTCTCCACCGAGTCGACGAATATGTTCCCAAAAGCCGAGCCGGGATTCGATCAACACATATGCCGGTTCAAATTCCGCGAGACCACGACGTTTTGGCTTCACACTGTATTCAAAACGGCCAATCTGCTCAGTTTCCACTCGCTGATGCAATGGAAATTGTGCGCACTCAAAGTGATCAGGCACGCCGTCACTCACACTCAAAGTTAATACACGATCACCCTTATTTTCGAGTTCGAATACCACACGCTGTGTGCGGTTAAGCGCGAAAGAGTTAGGCAAGATGCGGCGCGCATCATAAGCACTCGGCAAATCAGCGCGAAACGCATCCCATGCCACCATCAATGTAAAGGCACACACCAACCACGCAGCAAGGCTCATAAGGCTTGCCGCCAGTGCAGAGTCCGAGTCGAACAGCTGCCATGCACATAACCCCAAAAACACCACAGCAACACCGACGCCTATGGAAAGTAAGCGTTCGGTTGGACGGACCTGAGGGATCAGCTTTAATTTCACTGACGCGGTGCCTCTACGTCTTGTAACAATTGTTGCAGCACATCCGCGGCCGACAGACCTTCAATCTCGACATCGGGGGTCAAGGCTATCCGATGTTGCAGCACCGCAACCGCGAGATTTTTGACGTCGTCCGGCAGCACAAAATGACGCCCCTCAAGGAAAGCATTCGCTTTAGCGATACGCACCAAACCAATGCTGGCACGTGACCCAGCACCACGAAATATCGATGGATGAGTGCGAGTTGCACGCACAATTCGCACCGCGTAATCCACCACTTGGTCATCGATGGCGATATCCGCGACTTGCTGTTGATACGCCAATAGTTCTGCCGCAGTGACGACCGGATTGATGCTTGCGATGGAATTATTGTCACCAACCTGCCCTTGTGTAATCAGCTTGGTTAAGCGAATCTCATCGGCCACACTCGGAAACTGGATCACGACCTTAATCAGGAATCGGTCTAACTCCGCCTCCGGTAGCGGGTATGTCCCTTCCTGTTCCAGCGGGTTCTGCGTGGCCAACACCATGAACGGCAATGGCACTTTACGCGACTCACCTTCGGTGGTCACCTGTTTTTCCTGCATCACTTCCAGCAAGGCAGCTTGAGATTTAGCTGGTGCACGATTGATTTCATCTGCTAACAACAAATTCGTGAACACCGGACCATGATTCATCTGAAACGACTTATTTTGCAGGTCGAATACCACGTGACCCGTCACATCTGACGGCATCAGATCAGGCGTGAATTGAATCCGTTTAAAGTCCCCGGAAAAAGTTTTAGCCAACGCACGTACCAGCAAGGTTTTGCCCAGCCCAGGAACCCCTTCTAGCAATACGTGACCGTTCGACAACAGGGCTAACAAGACCTGCTTAACCACGGATTCTTGGCCGATTAAGGCCGTATTAACCTGCGCTAACAGCATACGCATTTTAGTGACCGCTTGGTCTTCAGCCGGGCTGCTGGCCGCGGCATCAACCCCAGACGGGGAGATCACTGAATCAGAGTGTTCGTTTGGAGTGTCGTTCATAGCTTTTTCCGTATTAAATTGCCGACTTTCAAGGCATTGAAAAGTTCGTATTGATCGTTGATGTCCTGTGCTGGACCGAGCCAGTATTCCGCTTGCTCACGTCCAACACCGGCAAGCTCTACTAAAAGGTCTACCTGCTCTGGCGTTGATAGTTCCCTGAATCCGGGTGCAACCAATCTCAAACGCGCATCGACATCGTCCCGCAATGAGTTTATCAACGGTGCCCATTGTTGTTTATTTACCAGGTAGCGGGTACTGGCTTCCAAGTGTTCAGCGAAATTACGACGCTGATGGCTGGCAACACGGCGTAACATCTGAGTCCGTATGCCACGCCGCCACAACCACAGTCCAAGTATCACTGCGGCCACCAATAAAAACTCAAAGAAATAACGATAAATCAGTCCCCAGAGTGATTCCGCATCAACGTCGTAAAACAGGTAGAGACTGCTGCCGTCCGGCACCAATTGCGACAGCAAAAAGGCATGATCCGCTTCACCAACGTGCCCATTGTTCCAGTAGTCCGTGCTGGACACGGCAACAAAACGACCCTCACCGTAATCAAAATCCAGCAGACGTGGCCCATACTGATCACGCACGCTCCACGGCTCCGAATCAATATCCGAGCTGGTCGCGGCGGACCATTGCTCGGTATCCATCACATCAGCGTTGTCAATTTCTTCATCACTGGAGATCCAGGGATGCAGCAATACAAAGCGATCTACTTTGGCCATGTAAATCAATGCATCGTCAGTAAATAGGTCGGTGCTAAAATAGCTGTGGCGATGCTTTTGATTCAAGGCATCGATAAAGATCGAAGAAAACTCATCAAGTTCTTCTGAGCTATCATCATCCTCCAACACTTCGTCCTGCGATTCATTAGGCGCGTCGCCAGAGTCGGGTGATTCCGAGCCATCAGCGTCAAGCCCCTGCGCCTTCTCTCTGGCCTTCTGCTCTTCAAGTTGTCGATTTGCTTCGCGCATTCGTTCGCTGGTTGACAGCTCCTTCTCGACCTCATCCTTGATCGCCGCTGCGAATTCAGAGATGTGTGCATGAGGCACAATTCCAAATCGGGTAAAAACGGAGTCATGCCCTTGGACCTCCATGCCGGCACCAACAACCAATGTACCGCCATCAGCTACCCATTCTAGCGCTGCATTGATTTTAGACGCGGATACCAACATATTATCGGCGTGCGAAATCATGACCACAGCGCCAGTCGGAATCGACTTAAAGTCGGCTTCGGTCGCACCGCGAATCACATCCACATTACGTGCGTCCAAATACCGCTCTGTGGCTAGGTACGGATTCCGCTTAGCCTCTCTGCTTAGTCCCAGCCACACCTCCTCCTCTACCCGCTCATGCGTCAGGTAGAACCACGCGCCAAAAACAGCCAGCAATATCAGGGACGCAAGCCAGATTAATCGTCCTTGCATTAAAACACCTCCTGCCAGCCAGTGCACAACTGATCAAACTGTGCTGCGGATGGAACTCGGTGTGCATAGGCTACCTGCTGCCAAAGACGAATCAGTGACCACATGTAGTCGCTCAGTGGCTTGGTGGACTGAGCCTCAATACGCTGACCGCACTCGGTCTCGGTATCTGAGTCATAAAAAGTGCATTCATGGTCATGCAATAGTTTGATGAGACTGGCTTGCAGTAAAGTTGCGATTGCGCCCCGATGGTCACCTTGCGACCACTGTTCTCTGGACCGTGCGACGACATCCTTGGGCAGACTGGTTTTCTTAACGTCCAGACCGAATAGCGTGGTTGGGAGCTCACGTGGCGTAGCATCCTGATTCAGGTTGCGAATAAAGCGGCCGACATCCCCGTAATAGCGGCGAATTAGATACACCACAATCCAGGCCAACAATCCCCACAACAACACTTTAAGAATTAGCGCCATCCCTTCAAAAAAATCACCAGCATTCTCCATGGATTCGGCAAAACTGATCATCCAGTCTGGATACGACTCGTCAGTGTCTTGCTGCTCGGGCTTTTCTTTCTTTTTCCACCGCGTGACTGTCTTAGTACGCGAAAAATCATCCGTTGCTAAAATTTCGCTGATTGCATCATGTGCGTGCTCAGCAACAGGCGCTCGCGGCAGTTCTTCGCCCTCTTTCAATCTGAGGTTGTCCGACTGAGCCAACACAGGCGTGGCGAAACACAACCACATCGCAAGCAGCGCACTGGAACGGCACCAGTTAATCATCCGCTGCTCCCGGTGACGGTTCGGTGTGCGTCACCGATTTAGCCACCCAATCGCGAAAACAGATTTCAATGTCCCAACCTTCCAGCTCTACCCGCCGACATATGTAGAGCATAAATCCAGCAGCGGTATAAAACGGCGCCACCACGGCCACCAATAACAATGAACCATAGTCAATGACGATGCTGTGTTCCGCGAGGTTATTGAAAAATGCGAAACTAAATTCAATGTGATCCGGAAACAGCGTTGCTAATAGAACAGCCACCGCCAGCACTAAAAAAGACTCAATATGGTAGAGCACAACCGTTAACCACGTAGCTTGACTGGCAAAATTGTTGCCCAGCACTAAGGTTCGTTTGCTGTAGTCCGATGCAGACGGTCGTTCCAACAAACTGACAGGCGCATACATCCCGCGCGCAATACTGATGCGTCGCAGCGTCAAAACCCAGCCCATGCCCGGCAGCATCCACTCACGCCAGTGAGCTAATGTGCGCCAAAAACCCATGGGCTGCTTGAACAGCTCACGACTTAACATAAACAGGATCGGTCGCTCGAACATAGGTTTACACCACCACAGAATCACATACGGGATCCAATAATTGGTGTCAAAATAGCTATGACAAGCAATGAACACCGGTGTCGCGATGGTGAGGTATAGCAGGCACGACCGAACCCAGAAATACCGCGCCACCACAAACCCTAGGTCAATCGCCGACCAACCCGTGCGTACCCGAGTCGCGATGATGAGATTATCGAGATTCATGGGCAGCAATGTACGCACGCACTTCCTGGCGAGCGAAGAAAAAGCAGTAGTAGTACACCGCGATCCAAAGTATCGCCCCAACAGCGTATTTCCCTTGGTTTGGAATAATCGCCGAAGCCGACCAGAAAGCCTCAATCAGGGCAGCGATGGTCAACATAATAAACACGCCATACATAATTTTTATGGCATCGGAAGCAGCTGCTTGCATTGCCTGCAATCGACTTAACCGCCCCGGAGACAGGAGGGCCCAACCGAGCTTCAATCCCGCTGCACCACTGAACACGATTGCCGTCAATTCGAACGAGCCATGGCCGACCACGAATGGGTAAAAGGTCTCGGTGTAACCTAATGCGGTGAGGTGCCCCGATACACCACCGATGACAACACCGTTGAACGTCAGCGTGAAGAGACTGCCGACACCAAAAAACAGGCCAGTTGCGAAACAACGAAACGCGATGCCAATATTGTTATAAATGTAAAACCCAAACATGAATAAGTCAGTCGCTGCCTCGTCCTCTCGACCAAACTTATCCGCGCCTGGTTGATACATGGATTCCATACCACGAACTGACGCTGGGTCCATTACCGAATACAACATTTGATCGTTCACCATGCACGCGATCATCATAAGTACGTAAGGCAACACAAACGCAGCCCCGGCGATCCACAAATAGCGTGCGTTTCGACGCAAAGCCGCCGGGAAGCCACGCACAAAATACTCCACCAAAATCCCTTGGTCTTTGACCCGCTGGCCGTACAGTTTCTGGTAGCCGCGCTGAACCAGATAATTCAATCGATTGGTTAAACCCGGTGCATAACGACGACTTTTTGCCACCGCTAAGTGTTGGCAGAGGCGACGATAATCAGACGGAAAACGCTGGATCAGCGAGGCATCCACCTCGTCTTTGCCGTCCAGCAGATCCTCCATATGCTGCCAAAATTCGCGATAATGATTTTCAAATTCCAGTTGTTTCACGCGCGGCTATGCCCCTCTCAACGACATCCTATTTTGCCCCTAACAACCACTTTCCAACACCACGCACGTAGCTTACCGGTTCATGATTGTGGTTCGGAATTTTTGCTTGAATAATCTCAGCTATTTCAAGCTGGCGCGATTGCGACAAGTTCCCGCGATTCAAGGCAAAGTTGATAAACGCAGTCTGTAAATCTTCGCTCAGCGGAATAGTCGGTGCGATTGGCGTTACGTCACTGAGTGCAGTCATATTATAGCGCTGGTTGTCGTCATAGATTACCAACGACTTCGCAGCCAGATCACCCAGGCGTTGAAAGCGTGTCGTGACGGCCATGCTGATAACGCCAAAAATATACAGAAACGGGAAGATATCGGCCGTGCGTAACAGGTTTCGCACCACCGAAGGGCCAAACTTAATTGGCGTCAGGTCTTCGCTGACTACGCGCAAATTGAAGGCACGTTTACCGATGGACTGCCCGTCACGATAAACTTCATAGAACACTGGATAACCCCATTCCAGTAAAAAAAACACCAACAACCAGAGCCCACCTAACTTACCGCCGGTAAAGGTGACCACCAAGCCAAGGATGAACAAAATCCCCATCCGCACCAGAAAATCGATGCCGTACGCCAACGCACGCGGCACTACGCCAGCAACTTCGGCATGCAAATCAGTCCCCTCTGGTGTTTCCACCAGGTGCATGGTGTCTATCTTTTCCGACAAAGCGATCGCCTTTATATAGAGTGCGAGATGGTTTCCCTGCGTCGATACTGCCGAGTTTTAGTTAGGCGGATTCACCGTGTGTGGCTCAACGCCGAACACATCCCGATAGATAATGCCAATAGCAAGGACGACCAGTGGATATGCCCAGATTACGCCAACGAACAGTGCCAGGAAGCCCGCGATCACGACCAACAAGCTCAGAACCCAAAAGCCAAAAAAACTGAACCACTTGTGCGTGATGGCTTTGCAGGACGTAGTCAGTGCTTCAATTGGGCCCATGCGCTTATCGATTACCAACGGCATCGCCAGCGCAAACCCGACAGACAGATACAAGCCCGGAATAATCAACAAGATAAAGCCGATGATGATAAGAATGTACATCAGCAACATAGTCAAAAACAGTGGCATCGTCTTGTCAAAATGCTGATAGATCTCATTGAAATTTACCGGCGCACCAACCGCATGTTTAACACCGATCATCATCAATCCGGCCGCCACCGGCGTCAAAACAATCATCTGCAGTAAATTCATGGCGATGTAACCAACCCAGTTAACCGAACCGGTAGCAGGGTCGCCAGCGACGGTGGTGGTCACAAAAGAGAAACCGAGGGACAACATGCCGTAGATGATCGCCGCAATCCAAAATGGCGACTTCATTCCAGGCAGCATTGCCCAAGCTTGCTTGATTACCTCAACCGGTTTGAGTTCATACTGACCAGCTAATCCACGTTCCAGTGACCCATACTGGCCGGGTTCGGTTGGCTCATTCAAGCTTGCCTGGGGGGCTTTATAAATATCAGACATTCCAATCTCCGTGTAGCACTATTAAAATCGCGTACAGCAATGTCAGAAATGACAATTCCCAATTTCTTACGCGCTTATCGGATGCTAAACTACTGCCAACCAGAATGAAAGCATCAATCTGGTTTGCTTTAAAATAACAATCACATAAATGGATAAAACGGAGTTTTTATGCCAACTAATAATCCTTATCAAGCCCCCAACGCAGATATTTCTCAAGCATCTGACAATACCCCATATCAACCCAAAGTATTTGCGGTCCACGGTCGCATAGGTCGCCTGCGCTACTTGGCCTATGGTTTCTTATCCATGCTCATCGCACTACCAGTATTTGGAATTTTTGGCGCTATCGGTGGTGCTACAAGCACTGAAGAAGGTCCTGGTGCAATCGGTGGGATCGCACTAGCCCTGCTTGTCGTCGCTTATATTGCGCTTCTCGTCTACTCGTTCATTCTCGCTAAGCGACGTTTCAATGACATTAATCAAACCGGCTGGCTGTCACTATTAATGCTGGTACCGTTGGTGAATTTTATTGTCGCTTTGATTCTAATCTTTATGCCTGGAACCAAAACCGGCAACAAGTACGGCCAACCGCCCGCTGCCAATAATATTTGGGTGTATCTGGGTTCCTTGATCTTCCCGGTCATCATGATCGGTGTGCTCGCTGCGGTGGCAATACCCGCCTATCAGGACTACGTAGAACGTGCACAACAATATGAGAGTATGTATCAAGAGTAATTTTCTACGCTTTGATACGAACGGGGCTGCGTCAAAAGCGGCCTCGTTACCACTCTCTCACGCCGAAGCGAAACTTGCTGCTAAACAAACACATCTTCCGCGTGATAGTGCTCTACGGTTGGGAGTGGCGTGTAGAAATGATGCAGCAAGGCACGCCAAGCCTGGTACTCACTTGATTCTCGAAACCCCTCGGTGTGCGCCTCAAGTGACTGCCACTGCACAGTTAATAGATACCGCTCCGGGACAGCGACACATCGACGCAGACGGTGAGATATGTAGCCATCCATCGACGAGATAATTGATTGCGCGTGTTTAAATGCGTCCTCGAACGCCGATGCCTGCCCTTTAACCACATCTAATATTGCAACTTCCAACACCGCTGTTTGCTCTGTTAGGTATTCGAACCTTGGTATCTGTTTAAGCACCGCGCCGTCTTCTGAGTGTATCGACACCAACTCGGTGAACATCGATACAGGTCTGGCCCAACACCCTTTATCGCCATACAAGGCCTGATAGATTACCAACGCCTCGTCAGTTTCCGAATGGTGTGCTACTTGTAGCACACGATAAACTGGACCTTTATAGTGTTGATACAGGCCAGGTTTGAGCTGCATCAAACTTCTGCCTGATCGCCTTTGTTGGAGAGCCACTTTTTACGCGCAGGCACCTGTTTTTTGGCCAGCAGCATATCCATGATTTTCTGTGTACCATCGCCCATTCCAATGGTCATCTGCACCAAACGGCGGGATGCTTCATGCATGGTGGTTTCTCGTAATTGGCTGGGATTCATTTCGCCCAGACCTTTGAATCGCTGCACATTGATTTTCGCATTTGGCTTCTCCGCCTTGATGCGCGCAATAATTGCATCGTGCTCGGCATCATCCAACGCATAAAACACCTGCTTTGCTTGATCGATTCGGTACAGCGGAGGCATGGCAACATATAAGTGACCAGCTTCAACCAAACTGCGAAAATGACGCACAAACAGAGCACACAGCAACGTGGCAATGTGCAAACCATCGGAATCCGCGTCTGCCAGAATACAAATTTTGCCGTATCGCAAGCCGGTTAAATCTTCCGAACCTGGGTCCACGCCGAGAGCAACAGAGATATCATGCACTTCTTGCGACGCAAGCACTTGGCTCGATTCAACTTCCCACGTGTTGAGGATCTTACCGCGCAACGGCATGATCGCTTGAGTCTCACGATTACGGGCCTGCTTGGCTGAACCACCGGCCGAATCCCCTTCCACCAAAAACAATTCAGTTACATCAATATCTTCACTGGAACAGTCCGCCAGCTTGCCCGGCAGCGCGGGACCAGCAGTGACCTTTTTACGCGTAATTTTCTTCGCTGAACGCAGGCGACTTTGGGCATTTTCAATCGCCACCATGGCGATGCGCTCACCGACGTCTAAATTTTGATTTAACCACAAGGCCAAAGCATCTTTCACTTTTGCCGCCACGAACTGAGAAATCTCACGCGACGATAACTTTTCTTTGGTTTGTCCCGAGAACTGCGGGTCTTTCATACGTACAGATAACACATACTGCACCTGAACCCAGACGTCTTCAGGCGACAATTTGACACCCTTGGGCAACAAATTACGAAAATCACAAAACTCACGAATGGCTTCGGTTAGACCGAGTCGCAGACCGTTGACATGCGTACCACCTTGCGCGGTCGGAATCAGATTGACATAACTTTCAGTAATCAAGTCATTGGCATCCTTGACCCAAGCCACGATCCATTCAACTTTTTCGTCCGGACCAGATTCAGCGCCCTGAAAACCCGCTTCCGGTAACCGCTCATAGTCGCCGAGCGCGCCAAGCAAGTAGTCTTTCAAACCATCCTGATAGCACCAGATCTGATTGTTCGATGGCTTTGCTTCGTCTTCAAAGTTAATCGTGAGTCCAGGGCACAAAACGGCCTTAGCACGCAGTAAACGGCACAATTTTCCAGCATGAACATTGGGCGAATCAAAAAACTGCTCATCCGGCCAGAAGCGAATGGTCGTGCCGGTATTCCGCTGACCAACGGAGCCAACCACTTCTAAATCTGACGTTTTCATGCCGTCCGCGAACGCCATATTGTACTCATTGCCACCACGTTTAACCCAAACTTCAACGTGCTTGGAAAGCGCATTCACAACCGAGATACCAACGCCGTGCAAACCACCGGAAAACTGATAATTCTTGTTCGAGAACTTACCACCGGCATGCAAGCGCGTCATAATCACCTCGACACCGGGCACGCCCTCTTCCGCGTGCAGGTCTACCGGCATTCCACGCCCGTCATCGGACACTTGCACCGAACCATCTTTAAACAAAGTGACATCGATTCGTTTACAATGCCCAGCGATCGCTTCATCCACACTGTTGTCGACGACCTCTTGAACCAGATGGTTAGGCCGCTCGGTGGTGGTGTACATCCCGGGGCGCTTTCGGACCGGTTCAAGTCCGGTTAGCACCTCAATAGCCGAAGAATCGTAATCGTTGCTCATACGTTGGTCGTGACAGTTAATTCAGGGTTCGATATCGAATAGCGGTGAAGTTTAACGCGAAATTTACACTGTAGAAACATTAATTACCGACTATGCAAGTAGAGCAACAAAAAACCGTCTTCATTACGGGATGTTCGTCCGGCATCGGCCACGCATCCGCACACCTTTTGCATCAACTTAATTTTAAGGTGGTGGCATCCGTCCGCAATCCAAACCACATCACGCGCTTGACTGACCTTGGTATTGAATGCATCCACCTTGATTTAAGTGATGAACACAGCGTGCAATCAGCGGTTGATTATCTACACGGTAAGCACCCAAATTTATACGCACTGGTTAACAATGGCGCATACGGACAGCCAGGCGCGGTAGAAGACCTGAGCCGAACCGCACTGAAAGCTCAGTTTGAAACCAACCTGTTCGGCACGCACGACTTGACGCAAAAACTGCTCCCGCTATTACGCAAACAAACCACAGCCAGAATTATTCAGGTGAGCTCCGTGCTGGGCTTTGTGGCCCTCCCTCTGCGCGGTGCTTATAACGCGTCAAAGTTTGCCCTAGAGGGATTGAGCGATACCCTGAGGCTCGAGCTCAAAAACACGAACATCGAAGTCATTCTGATCGAACCGGGCGCGATCGACACACAATTTCGTAGTAACGCCTTACTGCAGTTCGAACAACATATTAATCCAGAGGGTAGTCATTATATGGCGCAGTATGAAGCCGCTAGAGTTCGGCTCGAACGTACCGAGCCGGGCCGTTTTGCACTTCCAGCAGCATCGGTCGCTAAGGACATTCACCACGCACTCACTGCGAAGCGACCAAAATTACGCTATCGACAAACCTTACCGACGATTGTCATCGCTAAACTCAAACGCATATTGAGCACTCGAATGATGGACAAAATCCTCAGTAATGACCGCTAATCGACCAAGCGGTGGTAAACTACGCCGCGACAATAACTCGACCGCATATATGCATACATCATGAACGATCAAGACTTGCAAAAACTCAGCTTCGAAACAGCGTACCAGGAGCTGGAATCGATCGTCGACCGCATGGAGCGAGGTGATCAGGACTTAGAGCAGTCATTACAGGATTTTGAGCGCGGCGTGGCGTTGATGAAGCATTGTCACAGCGTGTTGCGCGATGCGGAACAAAAAGTCGACATTCTGGTAAAGGATAACAACGGTTTATTTACTACCGAACCCTTTACAGCCGGCAACGACTAAGTACGCCGCATGAGCAAACTCACGGATTTGCAAGCCCGGATCGAAGCGGTGCTTGCGGAACACCTCTCTAGGCCGGGCATTCCTGACCGACTGCGTGCTGCGATGAAGTATTCCACGCTGAGCGGCGGCAAACGTATTCGAGCCATATTGGTGTATGCCGCCGGTACGGCAGCTAGCGCTAAGATTGAGCGGCTTGACGCCGTCGCTGCAGCAATCGAGTGCGTCCATGCTTATTCGCTGATTCATGACGATCTACCCGCCATGGACGACGATGATTTACGTCGAGGCCAACCGACCAGTCACATCCAATTTGATGAAGCCACCGCGATCTTGGCTGGCGATGCATTGCAAACGCTGGCTTTCGAAATATTGGCAGAGTCCGAGCTCAGTGATCAACAAGCACGTCAAATCACCTTACTACTGGCGCGCAGTGCTGGCGCTGCCGGAATGGTTGGCGGACAAATGATCGACATTTTAGCGACCGAGCAAGAGCTAAATCAACTTGAACTCGAAAACATGCACCGCTGTAAGACCGGCGCCCTGATCAATGCAGCCGTGATTGGCGGCGCGTTATGCGCAGACTCCTTGGACGAGCGCGTCCGAACGGCATTGGAAAAGTATGCTGCGAATTTGGGGCTGGCTTTTCAGGTAATCGACGACATTCTGGACATCGAGAGCACCACCGAACAGCTGGGCAAACCGAATGGATCAGATACCGCGGCCGGAAAAGTCACCTTCCCCCAGCTGCTCGGACTGACTGAAAGTAAACAATTTGCACAAAAACTTTATCACGATGCAATGGAAAGCCTGCAGCTGATCGGCGATAATACCGAGTCGCCAATTGGGGTCAGGCTATTGAGTGACATCGCCGAACGCGTGGTCACACGCACCCATTGACGCATCCACGAAATTAACACTGCTTGTTCCGACAAGTTTACCGAAAACATCTTCCGTGACTGATACTGCTAAATACCCTCTTTTAATGACGCTCGACTCACCGAGCGATTTACGTGCCTGCGACGAAGATCAATTGCAGCAGGTGTGTGATGAAACCCGCGGTTTCTTGATCGACACGGTTGCCAAAATCGGTGGGCACTTGGCGGCTGGACTGGGGACGGTAGAACTCACCACAGCCTTGCACTATGTGTTTAATACACCCGATGATCGTATTGTTTGGGACATTGGTCACCAAGCCTATCCACACAAAATACTGACTGGTCGACGGGATCAACTGCATACCATTCGCCAGGAAGGCGGTTTATCGGGCTTTTTAAAGCGCAGTGAGAGCGAGTACGACACCTTTGGAGCGGGACACTCCAGCACCTCGATCAGCGCGGCACTCGGCATGGCGGTCGCCGCTGCTCAGCAAGGTCTGGATCGCGATGTTGTCGCTATCATCGGTGATGGGGCACTCACCGCGGGCATGGCGTTTGAGGCGCTGAATAATGCCGGCGACATGGACGCCAACGTGTTGGTGATTCTGAACGATAATGACATGTCGATTTCACCCAATGTCGGCGCCCTAAAGAACTATCTGACCAAGCTCATGACCGGCCCGACCATCAGCTCGGTACGCAGAGGCACCAAGAAAGCCTTGAGCGGTATTCCACCAGTGCGAGACTATGCTCGTCGCTGGGAAGAACATATTAAAGGCATGATCCTGCCGAGCACGTTTTTCGAAGAAATGGGTTTCTACTACGCAGGGCCGATCGACGGCCATGATATTGAGACCCTAGTCACCACCTTACGGAATCTAAAAGACATCGATGGCCCACGATTCCTGCATATTGTGACCAAAAAAGGCAAAGGCTTTGAGCCAGCCGAACATGCGCCTATCAAATACCATGGTGTCTCGCCGTTCAATCCGACGACCGGTGAATTTGGCAAGAAAGTCAAAAGCAGAACTTACACCGACGTATTTAGCGATTGGCTGTGTGATATGGCGGCACAGGATGACAAGTTGATTGGCATCACGCCCGCCATGCGAGAGGGTTCGGGCCTGGTTCGTTTTTCAGAAGAATACCCAGAACGTTACTTCGACGTTGCGATCGCAGAGCAACATGCCCTCACCTTCGCTGCTGGCATGGCCTGTGACGGACAAAAGCCTGTGGTTGCGATCTACTCCACCTTTTTACAACGCGCGTATGATCAGCTGATCCACGACATCAGCGTGCAAGACCTTGATGTGATGCTGGCAATAGACCGCGCCGGATTAGTCGGCGCCGATGGCGCCACACACGCTGGTGTATTCGATTACAGTTTTTTGCGCTGTGTGCCAGATTGCGTGATTTATGCACCAAGCGACGAAGCCGAGTGCCGAGACATGTTGTACAGCGCGTATACACATGTTGGACTCACTGCGGTGCGCTACCCTCGCGGTAGCGGCACTGGCGCCGTTGAACGTAAAGAGATGCAAGACATTCCCATCGGCACGGCAGATGTCGTGCGACGGGGCCAGGACATCGCCATATTGAGTTTTGGTACTTTGCTAAGCGAAGCGCTTGAAGTTGCTGAACGACTCAATGCCACAGTGGTGAACATGCGCTTTGTTAAACCCATTGATGAGGCGTTGTTGCGTGAACTTGCCAGTCAGGTCGGCATGTTTGTTACCGTCGAAGAAAACGTGGTTGCCGGCGGCGCCGGATCGGCAGTCAATGAGTACCTTGCCACCGCTTCACTGTCCATCCCTGTCTTGAATTTAGGTATCCCAGACCGATATATAGAACATGGCACACAGGCATCGCAACTAGCACAATGCGGCCTCGACGTGGCTGGAATCGAAAAGTCGATCACTGCTTCGCCATTTTACCAAGCCCTATTTCAAGCCAAGCAAGAACAGCAGACATCCTCTGTTTGATTCAACCTAAGCACAGTATAACCAGATCAGCATTCAGTACTTTTGGTAGTACACCGTAACTATGACTTCGAAACAAAATTCACCTCACGCCAAGCCAGCTAACGATGGCATGGAGGACGTACAAGGCAGCCTTGATACGCGCCAAATCCCGATTAATCGCGTCGGAATCAAGGACATTCAGCACCCGATCGTGGTGGTGAACAAAGACGGCACCACCTCGGCGTCGATCGCGACGTTTTCAATGTCGGTAAGCCTGCCGCATGATCAGAAAGGCACACACATGTCGCGCTTTATCGAGATGCTGAACAGCAAAGAAACCCGTATCTCAGCCAAAGGGTTCCACAGCATGCTGTCTGACATGGTGAAAAAGCTAGAGGCAGAGTCGGGTTACATTGAAATGCAATTCCCCTACTTTATCGAGAAGACAGCCCCAGTCTCTGGGGTTAAGAGCTTGATGGACTATCAAGTTAATCTGGTCGGCCAAATTGAACAAGGGCATATCGACTCGACACTGGAAGTCACGATTCCAGTGAAAAGCCTATGCCCCTGCTCGAAGAAAATTTCAGAATACGGCGCGCACAATCAACGCTCGCATATCACAGTTGGCGTCAATTGCGGCAGTAAACTTTGGCTCGACGAGTTGATTCAAAGTGTTGAAGCACAGGCAAGCGCGGAACTTTTTGCCATTCTTAAACGGCCAGACGAAAAATACATCACTGAACGTGCGTACAACAACCCCAAGTTTGTTGAAGATGTTGTCCGTGATGTCGCGCACGAATTTGATCAGAATGACCGAATTTTGCGTTACTACGTACACGCCGAAAATTTTGAATCCATTCACAACCACAGCGCTTTTGCCGTGATTGAGCATGATAAGTCATTGTAATTATTAAACATCGCCTAGAACTAGAAAAAATCACCCGTTCGGGTGAGGCATCGTAGCACAAGCATCCCTATACTTAAGTTTCCTTACCGGGAACCGCATCAGTCGATAACATTGCCCCTAAGGGCGTGTGGCTCTGTGAATGCCTTCGATTGATCAGTATGCTGCGAGCCGATCGGCGATCAGCTTACAAAAAAACAGGCCGCGTGGAGTCGAGTCCATGCGGCTTTTTTTGTGGTCCATGCTTCAACGGCGTTTAAGCGTCATGGTGTTGCCAGAGCGATTCATATCCAACCGCCCCAAGAATGTCATACCCAGCAATGGCTGCTGCGGATACGCCCCCTCAATGACACCGGCGCCGATATTGTAAAGATTGATCCCACCAATACTGATCTGATCGATTTCAAAATGATACATTGGAGCGGTTCCAGACGCAGTGCTGGCATAGGTTCGTTTACCAGATTTATATTCCAAACCAATCCGGTTTGCTTGCTCGCTGCTCAAGACCACCAGGTTTGCACCAGTGTCGACCAAAAAGCGGAGTGGCCGGCCATTGACCTTAGCGTCTGTTTCAAAAAAACCACGCCCATCCACATACAAAGTAACGCTGTTCGACAGGTTACTCGATGGCTTGCCGCCCATTGCATAATCTAACGTCGTGGTGCTGTTGAGCGTCAGTGTTTGCGATTGACCGTCGATATCAATGACAGCCTCTGAGGTGTTCGAACTAACTAATTTAACGCCTTTATGCGCCTTACCAGCGTGCACGATTTTAGGTTTACCGCTATTCACCGACAACATCGCGCGGCCTTCAAACAATGCGATAGCTTTGACTGAATGTACTTGTGCCCGTGCCTGTGCTGAACCAGCACACCAAAGTATGAGAATAACCAGTTTAATAATCAAACGCATAGCGCACCGCTTGTTCAAGGTTGTTAACTGTAACTATGTCTAATTTACTCGATTTTATGCCGGATTTGTTGCCCTGTGGCATGATCAGGCGTGTAAACCCGAGTTTTTCAACCTCTTTAATCCGATCCAAGCCACGCTGTACCGGGCGTACCTCACCCGTCAAGCCGATCTCACCGAACACCGCTAAGCCCGGTGGTAACCCGCGATTGCGAAAACTTGATAGCACGGCTAACAGTATCGCAAGATCCGCTGCAGGTTCGTGCACTTTGACGCCACCAATTACATTAACGAAAACATCCTGGTCATACAGTGAAAACCCAGCATGGCGATTGACGACCGCCAACAGCATCGACAAACGTTGATTATCTAATCCCACCGTCACGCGACGCGGATTTGCCAGCGAACTCTGATCTACTAAGGCTTGCACTTCCACCAACAGGGGTCGCGTGCCTTCCTGCGAGACCAATACGACACTACCTGTCGCATCGTCTTGAGTACGCTTGATAAACATAGCGGATGGGTTTGTAACCTCCTTGAGCCCGGCATCAGTCATCGCGAACACGCCGATCTCATTCACCGCACCGAAGCGATTTTTGATCGCACGAATCAAACGAAAAGTGCTGTTTTGTTCACCTTCAAAGTAGAGAACGGTGTCCACCATATGCTCGAGCACGCGAGGTCCAGCCAACGCCCCTTCTTTGGTGACATGGCCAACAAGGATCACAATCGTCTTGGTTTGTTTTCCATACCGCACTAGCCGACTCGCGGTTTCGCGTACCTGGGCCACACTGCCTGGCGCCGATTGCAAGGTGTCGGTATACAAAGTCTGAATTGAGTCCACCACCAGAACATCAGGCTTATGGGCAATTGCAACATCCAGAATACTCTCAAGTTGATTATCCGCCAGCAATGCCAGGTCAGCATCTTGTACACCGAGCCGTTGTGCTCTTAGCGCGACCTGTTCAGCGGACTCTTCACCGGTGACATAGAGCGTGCTCTTATGCTCACTCAGCAGCGCCAAACTTTGCAGAATCAAGGTCGATTTACCAATTCCCGGGTCTCCGCCCAGAAGAATAATCGAACCAGGCACCAGACCACCACCTAGGACACGATCCAACTCTTTGAGGCCGGTCCCTGAACGCGGCGCACTTTGGGTACTCACACTGGGTAATTTCTGCACGTCTGCTTTAGGTGCAAACCCTTCGAATCGAGCGGCTTTTGGGTTACTACTAGACGGGATGGACTTAGCTATACCGAGCTCTTCCTGCAAGGTATTCCAATCCCCGCAGTCCTGGCATTGCCCGGTCCATTTAGGGAACTGGGCTCCGCAGGAAGTACACGCATAGACGGTTTTCGCTTTTGCCATCTCTCAACTCCGTTTTTCAGATAGTTAACCGTTCAACCCGCGGCGTAATGCCACAGGTCAATTCGTAAGCAATCGTACCGGCCTTCTCCGCAACCAGTTCAACTGGATTTTCCGCTCCCCAAAGTACCACAGCATCCCCAACTCGAGCATCAACAGTGCCGAGATCGACGGTAATCAGATCCATCGACACGCGTCCGATCAATGGCACCGTATACCCGTTAACGTATACGGGTGTGCCAGTCGGTGCGTGTCGCGGATACCCATCACCGTAACCGGCAGCGATGATACCAACCCGCGTATCAGACTCTAACGTATAGGTAGACCCATAGCCTATTGGGCTACCAGCTGACATTGCGCGCACAGACAACAATTGCGAGCGAAACTGCATTACAGGTTTCAGAGGCAGCGCCGTGGCGTGGCCTCTGGCCTGTGGCGCGATGCCGTACAACACCAAACCAGTTCGAACAATATCAAAAGCTGAGTCACTGAACCCTAGTGTGCCGGCTGAATTCAGAATACTTGCCTCGGCGAAATCAAATTGCGACAGTGACTCCTTAAAACGCGCTATTTGGTATCGGTTACTCGGATGCTCCGGATAGTCAGCATTGGCAAGGTGCGTCATTAGACTAATGGATCCAACCCGAGGATTGGAACGCAGACGTTGGTAAACGTCAGCCAGATCGTGCGGATAAAACCCCAACCGCCCCATGCCGGTATCAATTTTAATCCAGACATCAATCGCTGCACCTGCAGACAAATTATCAAATGCCGTGAGTTGGGTGTCGTCGTACACCACCGGACGCCATCGTCGATCACCAAACTGGCTAAGTTGCGGGGCAGTATAACGACCAGAAAGCAGTGTCAACGGTTTGCTCACACCATGGCGGCGCAGGCGCTCTGCGTCATCTTGGCAGGTGACCCCAAACTCGTCGGCGTCGTTTAAGGCATCCGCAGCGAGTTGCATACCATGCCCGTAGCCGTCAGATTTGATGATCGCCATGACCCGCTTATTCGGCACCAGTGAGCGAACCACTGCTAAATTATGTTGATAAGCGCGGGAATCGATCACCACATGGGTGGCACGAAACTGTTGTTGGACCACAGACACGAACTCGGCTTAGTGCATGTCGCCCGAAAAATTCGGATTCGCGTAGTTTTCAAATCGGGTAAATTCACCCAACCACGCAAGTCTTACGGTACCAATTGGGCCATTACGCTGTTTACCGATGATGATTTCTGCCAAGCCTTTCTGATCAGTTTCGGGCTCATAGACCTCATGACGGTAAATAAACATAATCACGTCAGCATCCTGTTCGATCGCACCAGATTCACGCAGATCTGACATCACTGGCCGTTTATTCGGCCGCTGCTCCAGACTACGATTTAGCTGAGACAGCACGATGATCGGACAGTCCAGCTCTTTCGCCAAACCTTTGAGGGCCCGGGTGATATTGGAGATTTCCAAGGTACGGTTTTCACCACCGCCGGTATCGTTACCGCGCATCAACTGCAGGTAATCGATCATGATCATGCCGAGACCGTGTTCGTGTTCGGCTGCGAGCCGTCGGGCACGGGTGCGCACCTCAAGTGGCGACAGCGCTGGCGTGTCATCAATGTAAATAAACTTGTCTTGCAGAATACCGACTGCGGATGTCAGCTTTGGCCAATCTTCGGTATCCAGCTGACCGGTACGCAGCTTGCCAGAGTTCACGCGGCTCAATGACGCCAGCAATCGCGCTGCCAGTTGGGTACCAGGCATCTCCATACTAAAAACAGCGACCGGCAGATTCTGATTGATTGCCGCGTATTCGACTAAGTTCATCGAAAATGAGGTTTTCCCCATCGACGGACGTCCTGCCACAATCACCAAGTCGCCACCTTGTAGACCGCTGGTCTTTTTATCTAGATCCACAAACCCGGTTGGCACACCGGTCACGGTTTGCTTGGTGTTGAACAGCTCTTCGATCTTATCGACCGCTTGGGTCAACAGTGCGTCAATACGTTGAAACCCGGCTTTTGCCTGATTATTGTTCTTGGCAATTTCAAAGATAATGGATTCCGCAAAATCCAATACTTCTTCGGGTGTCCGGCCGTCCGGCTGGTAAGCCCGTTTAATAATGTCATTAGCGCTTTCAATCAGACGCCGCAAAATTGCACGCTCGCGTACGATTTTGGCATAGGATTTGGCATTGCCAGTATTCGGCGTATTTTTCGCCAGAGAGCCAAGGTAAGCCAAACCACCAACTTGGTCGATTTCACCCAGATGCGTCAATGATTCCGATACCGTCACCACATCCGCAGCTTCACCACGCTCGTCCAGGCGCACGATCTCGTTAAAGATAATCTGATGATCATTGCGGTAAAAATCGCGGGCCTCCAGCTCGGAACTGATTTCATCAATCACACGATTGTCGAGCATCATTGATCCAAGGATCGATTGCTCAGCCTCGATTGCCTGCGGCGGCAAGCGCAAAATATCTTCTTCTTTTGTGGTGTTCGCCATAATCAGAAATGCGGTTCGGTTAACGGTAGAAATGGCTTGCGTTTGGGGTAGAAGACTTTAGCACACTGCGCCAATTTTGTGGCTGGACCTACGCTAATTTAATTCTCAGATGTATTCCACATTGATGGAATCCAACAAACCTAATGAACAAAAAAAATCCCCGCAGTAGCGAGGATTTTTTAAAACAGAAAGCGTGAGCCCTGCTTATTCAGGCACAACCACAACGGTCACTTCAAAGTGAACCTCAGGGTGTACGGAAACCGCAACCTCATATTCACCAACCGTTTTGATCGGACCTTCTGGCAATTGAATTTCAGATTTGTTCAAATCCAGGCCTTTAGCCGAGAACGCGTCCGCAATCTCAATTACGCCAACCGAACCAAATAGCTTGCCTTCATCACTCGCTCGACCAGCGATTTCAACCGACTGACCTTCCAGTTCTTTGGCACGACCTTGAGCGGCTTGCAGCTTGTCAGCCGATGCTTTCTCAAGCTCCAGACGGCGCTCTTCGAACAGTTTGATATTTTCAGCAGTCGCCACTGTCGCCAAACCTTGTGGCACCAGATAGTTGCGCGCGTAACCAGGCTTCACCGTGACCATGTCACCGAGGTTGCCAAGATTAACAATTTTTTCCAATAGGATTACTTGCATGACAACCTCCTATCGATGTCCGTCAGTGTATGGCAAAAGAGCCAGGTAACGCGCATTCTTGATCGCACTTGCCAACTGACGCTGGAAGCGTGCAGCCGTGCCAGTGTTACGACTCGGAATGATCTTTCCAGACTCAGAAACAAATGACTTCAGGGTAGCCAGATCTTTATAATCAATATGCGTAACGCCTTCTGCCGTGAAGCGGCAAAAGCGACGACGCATTTGACGAAAACCTTGACGTCTTTTCTTAGGTGCATTGCGTTTCATGATTATGCCTCCTCAGTTTCTGTCGACTCAGCGCTTTCTTCCGCTTTGTCTGATTCTGCTTTCGCTTTAGCGGCTTCTTCTGCAGCAGCTTCCTCTGCGGCAGCAACACGCGCGGCCTCACGCTCTTCGTCACGTTGACGTTCAGCTTCAACTTCTTTCATCATCACAGATGGTTCAGTTTCTGCGTCTTTCATCTTCAGCACCAAGCTGCGGATGATTGCGTCGTTAAAACGGAAAAGATTCTCGATTTCCGCTAGGGTTTCTTGAGAAACCTCAACGTTCATCAAAATGTAGTGTGCTTTATGGATCTTGTTGATCGGATAAGCTAACTGGCGGCGACCCCAGTCTTCGTAGCGATGAACGGTGCCACCGCCCTGCTCAATAACGCCTTTGTAGCGATCGGCCATTGCGGTGACCTGCTCGCTTTGATCTGGATGAACCAGATACACGATTTCGTAATGTCTCATTTGAGCTCCTCACGGTTAAAAAGTTTCCTGGTATGTGCTCAACTCGAGTTGAACCTGAGCCAGTGAAACAAGGAGAGTGGATATCTTTTCTATCACAGACAACAACGTCGCCAGCAAATATCCTCGTTTTCTCACCACAAAAGGGTTTGCCCAGATTGCAGCGAAGCGCGATTCTATCGGAATCAATGCAAAACTGCAAAGCAAGCACGGTAAAAACCCCTTAAAATAAGCCCTTAGCGCGTTGGCTTTCACTGAATTTGATAATTATTCCCATGCACTACCGATTAGGCGACAATATCTTACTTACCGAACTTGATGACGAGGCCGTACTACTGGATGTTTCATCGGGCAGCTACTATGGTCTCAACGCCGTTGGCGCACGCTACCTATCCCTCCTCAACAGCGGAACGAGCGACGCGGACAGTGTCCGCCAGATTGCCGATGAATATGAGCAAACCCTCGCGCTCGTGTCGACCGATTTGGCAGAGTTACGCACAGATCTGCTCGCCAATGCGCTGATTGTAGAACGTTCCAAGGACGATGGATAATTCGCGCACCAAGCAAGATACACAAGTTGAGCTGCAGTATCTGGCCAGCTTAATCTGTGATTATTCCGCGATTAAATCGAACCACTCAGCGGAATTTGCCGCTGACTGGCGACGCCGTTCGCCACAAGCCAAACTTGAACGCCTCGATTACCATGGCATCACTCTACTGGCAGATGCGAAGAGCACATTGAGCGTGGATTTGGCAACCGCCTGTCAGCAACGGCGTGCCATGCTAGCTGCGACCGAAACACTTAAACAACAGGAATTGCGAAACCTCTTTTCGGCCTGCCGTGCCGCAGGTTTGGGCAACATCATTTTATTTAAAGGCACAGCCCTAGCGCATACGGTGTATCCACAGCCCTGGTACCGCCCTCGCTCTGATGCGGATTGTCTGATCAATCCCGACGCACGCGCGCTTGCGCACCAAATTCTCACCGAGCAAGGCTTTGCAAAGCACTTTGCGATTGAAGGTCGTTACGTCTCGTATCAATCACTCTACAGCAAGTCGCTGCCTGGCCAGAGTCAGATTCACATCGACCTGCACTGGCGAATCAACAATCGACAATGCCTTAGCCAGGCTTATACCGTGGAAGATTTATGGCCGGAGCGTCAGACTATTGATGCGCACTTGGCAGCACCCAGCAACGTCGACAGTTTACTGATCGCCTGTCTGCACAGACTGGGGCACCACGCACGGGAAGAACGCCTTGCCTGGCTGTATGACATCCATTTATTGAGTGCCACACTCGACCAATATGATTGGGAAACTCTAATCAATAAGGCACGCCAAAAATCACTCTGCGCTGTCACGCTAGACGCACTGCAAGCCTGCGCCGGGTTATTAGGAACCCAGCTACCGAACACGGTGCTCGACTCGCTCTCTGGCGCTGCTGAGGAACCTAGCGCTGTATTTACTCGGCGCGACCTCCCTGAATGGCGTTACTTTCTCACTGACCTGCGATGCATGCCAAGTCTGCGGCAAAGAATGGGGTTATTGCGCGAGACGTTTTTACCCTCACCATCTTACGTTCGCACGCAAATGCAAACTTCGTCGGCGACCTTAGGCTATCTTAAACGCCTCTGGCGTGGATTGAAGCGCGTTACGTCGTGAGCAACGCGTCCACGAGTTGCTGCCTAAGATCAGGCAGCTGATCCAACGCTCTGGGGTAAGCAATCTCAAAAGCCGGCACACATTGACAAAACCGCTTGGCGAATTCAGCATGCGCCGCCAGACTGCTCGCGTCGAATAATTTGGCGGCCACAGTATGGCGAATTAACTGTAACATTGCGCTTTGCAGCGGCAAACGACGACACTCGAACACCTCCGCGGGTTGAGGATTAATTCTAACCAGATAGTCTAAAGCAAACGCTTGAGAAGGCAGCCAAGCCACACGCGCATTCGGCAATTTGAGCTGAGGGTAGTCCGGTAACAAACTGACTTCGCTGGAGTCACCGTCCCCCGACAGTCTGACCGGCAGTAAATCATCGCTTACCTGCCGCCAGTCTTCTGCGTCATGAGCACTCAAGGTAGATTTCCCCGCGCCTGACTCTGCCACCATAGCAATAACGCCTGCCCTGCTGTGCACCGCACCAGCATGCAAACAATAAATACTTCGCCGTTGCAGCAACAAAATCAGAGCCGGTCCAGTGATCACCTCGAGATTAACACGTGAACCCAAACCGTCTGAACACAGTAAATGTATCGCTGCCTGGTCGATGTCGAGCTGACAGACAGGCTGCGCATCGACATCAATCTGCACGCCGACGGCGGTCTGCCAAACGGTGACCTCACGCAATCGACCATCAATCGGCGCCGGACCTCGATATACTTCGTCTACGGTAGCAGCGAGCTCAGGCTGTAGCGCCGGATACTCAGACTGCTTTGGCACGTACGCCGGAGATGCATACTCGCTCAAAGCTGTGACCGCCTGATCAAACACCACTGTTTGGCCTGCCAACGTATAGGCAGTCGGTTGCAGCGCCCGCGTTCGTGGCGAGATAGAGGTTACGATGATCACGCCGCGATCATAGCGAATATACTTGAGCTTGAGAACAGCATGACTAATAATCAAATTTTTGGTTGTGTTCTCACCTTGTTATGTCTTCCATTCTCAAACGATATCAACAACTCAGTCGACTCCCCGCTGGCAACTACTTATTCAGTAAAGCAGTCGGGTTCTCCGCACCGTTTTTTGCCAAGATTCACCCCTATGTGGTTAATCTGCGCAAGGGGTATTGTGAAGTCAAAATGCGTGACCGACGCAGTGTGCGCAATCACCTGGGCACCATCAATGCTGGCGCGCTATGTTCTTTGGCGGAAATGACTGGTGGCATGGCCCTGGACAGCTTGGTGCCCGGGAACATGCGCTGGATACCGCGCGGCATGACGGTTGTGTACCATGCAAAAGCTACCGGCACCATCCGTGGGATTACCGAGCTACAAGCCGAGAATATCCAGCCTGGTGATATCGTGGTGCCCGTCAAAGTCTATGACGAAGCGCAGACCCTGGTGTTTAGCGCCGACATTACGTTTTACGTCAGCTTAAAGAAATAGCGACCATCTATAACCGTTAGTCAACCGAATCTCAGCAAACGATCGTGAAAACTATTAAATGGGGCATTCTCGCTCCGGGCAACATCGCTCACAAATTCGCTACTGCGCTCGCTCACGTTGAGGGCGCTGCGTTACACACCGTCGCAAGTCGAGATCCGGCACGCGCGCGAGCATTCCAGCAAACTCACAACGCCACCACGTATGCTGAAGATTATGCCCAGATGATAGCCGACCCTGAGCTGGACGTGATTTATATCGCGTCGCCACATCGCTACCACGCAGAACAAACGCTCGACTGCTTACAAGCTGGCAAAGCCGTTTTATGTGAAAAGCCCTTGACCGTTAATCTCAGCCAAGCCGAAGCGGTGTTTGCCGCGGCAGAACAGCACAATGTGTTCTATATGGAAGCTGTCTGGACCCGTTTTATGCCGATCTACAAACAGGTATCGGAATGGGTATCTGAAGGCAAGATCGGTAACGTCGGAGCTATTCAAGCCAGCTTTGGGATTAATGTGCCGTTTGATGCTGCGCATCGTTTATACGCACCTGAACTAGCCGGCGGCGCGCTGCTGGACCTTGGCATTTACCCGATTACTGTGGCACAAATCGTCACCGACCAAGCTCCAGACAAGGTCGTGGCAGCTGCCCAATTGGGTGAATCCGGCGTGGACGAAGCAACCGGAATGGTGCTGCACTATCCCAATGGCATAGTGGCAACTCTTAATTGCGGCACCCGTGCCACCAGCTCACTGGACTGTTGGATATTAGGAGACCAAGGCAGCATCCACATTCCACAGTTCTGGCAGGCCGAATCCGCCACACTTTACCAACCGGGTGAAGGCCACCACTCGACAGCTAGAAATAACCCAACCGAGTGCCAGCTGCCGCATGATGTAAACGGCTACGAGTATGAAATTCGCGAGGTTAATCGGTGCCTGCGCGCTGGCTTACTGGAAAGCCCATTAATGCGTTGGCAACACAGTCGCGATGTAATGCGTATCATGGACACAGTGCGCTCTCAGATCGGTTTAAAATTCCCGTTTGAATAGCAGGCATCAGACTACCACAGTCTATTTTTTCTGGAAACTCCGGTGCATTGGCTGTAGGTTGATTTCTTCGATCACCACATTACGTGGCTGTTGGATCGCGTGCAGCACCGATTCTGCAACCTGCTCTGCCGTCAGTGAATAGACCTCACCGGACTTCGGTTCAAAACTCGTTTCTGCGAAAAATTCGGTTGCAACCGGACCCGGATTAATCAACATCACACGAATATTATTGCCAGCACAATCAGCGCGTAAACTCTGCGCCAATCCACGCAGCGCAAATTTACTGGCACAATAAACGGCACCGGCCGGACCACCTTGCAATGCGGACTCGCTGCCGATGATCACAACATCACCACCACCGGCTCGTTTCAAATGCGGTAAAAAGTGCTTGATCAAAAACACGTTACTCGTGAGGTTGGTATCCAGTAGATGTTGTATCTGCGAGTACGAAAATTGCTCCAAGCCACCAAAACGCCCATACCCAGCATTTAACACCAAGACGCTGTGATCTAGGCTTAAGGCACGCAGTTTGTCCGGTAATGTGTTGATCTTCGACAAATCAATCTGATGCATCGTGAGCCAATCCGATACCTGCGCTGGTTTGCCACGCGCAATACCATCGACTGTGTAACCCGATTTATGCAGACCTTGCGCGACAGCCAAACCGATGCCGGTGCTGGCACCCGTCACAAGCGCTCGCTTGGGTAGCTCAGGCTTTAGTTTGTTGTGCTTCATCGGCGTAATACACAAATAATTTATCGGCGGCAATAAATGCGCGACATAAGTTTGCGACCGTATCGAGCACCTGACGTTCCAATATGGGTTTATACGATACTAAACCGGCTTGCTCACTGAGCCCAGCGTTAAACAGCCAATGCTCGGGATACAACTTCAGCATTGTCTTGTAAAATCCTTTAGGCAAACGGAAACCGCCTAATGTCACGCTGTCTATTTGCTCGGGGTCAAGTACGGCGAACACGGATTGAATCGCCTGCGCATAGGTTTCGGCATAATCCGCATGCCATATCACTGGGTCGAAACGAATGCCGATCCGCCAACCATGATCCTGTAATTTCTTTAACGCGTCTAACCGCTTTACCAACGGCGGCGCACCCAGCTCCAGCTCGGCTGCGATGGGTTCAGGGCTCAAACTATACGCCACCACGACGTTGTCGATTGGTTCGCGCGCTAACAAGCTGCGCACTTGCGTACTTTTGGTACGCAACTCTAGTACCGCATTGGGGATACCCGCAAACGCAGGAACAAACGTTTCTGCGAAGCGGGTTACCGGTTCATAGGCCAGACTGTCGCAATCGTAGCCAGAGAAAAACCAAACCGGCTTTTCATCATCAATATGACGTTCAGCCACACTTCTAATTTCATCGATAAATTCTTGATAGTTAACGAATAAAAGATAGTTTGCTGAGCGCAACATACCCTGCAAAAAACAGTATCGACAGTCGTACACGCAGTTCAACATATGCGAGAAATAATAATGCGCACCGCCGCCTGTTTCGTATTGATCAGGCGCTGGCATCACCTTGGCATTTTTCTTTTCAGCCAGAATCAGCGATGGATTGTGCTTCTGTGTGCGAAAATTTTGCGCGTGTGAATTGAACACCTCACCATACCGTTCAATCACAATCTGACGCGCTTTAGGGTACCGAGACACAACCGCCGCGGTAGTGTCCAAATCCAGCACTGCGTGTTCGATATACAGCGTATCAACCATCGGCGACCTCCAGAGTAGGTACTCTGTCGTCGACCATTTTTTGCAAAGCCGTCAACACATCACGTGCTGAGGCCTGTTCTCGCACAGCCTCAGAAATGCAATCCGACGCCATACCCAAGACGGTAAGTTGATGCAGCGCTCGCTGGATTTGCTGCTTGACACTGTGACTCGCTCGCAAAGATTCGATATGCAGCACCTGTGGCACTGAAAACGCGTTAGGCATCAGGGACAAAAGGTTATATGCGAAGTGCATCACCGCAGTCACGTGCGGCTGCATTAGCTCAGTGATACGTTTTGGATTCAAGTGTTCAACGCCAGTACGCTCATTGTCAGACACCACTTTGATCGACTGCACAAGCTCACTGTCGCTGAAACGCAGTGCGGCGTTGAAAAAAGCCATCGACTCCATGTCCACAGCCGCGCCACCTGGATAGTGATCCGACACATGATCGACACACAATACAGCATCAGTCGCCCCATCCCAGGCCGCCACCAGCGGCGGGTAGTGAGCCCGGCCTTTCTCCGACGCGGCACAACCATGCACCAGTAGAAGCTCACCTAATTCTCGCGTTGCGTGACCTGCTGTACCAACATTGAGCCACACTCTCGGACCTGGGTTGCGCCCCGCTACCCAACCAATCGCGGTGGCCATCGACTCACTGCCGATACCGGTTATAACCACCTCAATATTATCCTTCGTGTAAAGGTCGTATGGACGCACCGGTACTTTGTTGAGCTTAAGGGCGTCTATCCAAGGCCGTGCCTCGCAACTCAGTGCGAACAACATCGTAATCAACGGTGTGAATCTCATATCAGCTCTGGACACCAGCGCGCCAGTTTGGACTCGCAGTCCTCGACTAACTCAAAATTATTGCGTTTGCGCGCGCCATTACAAAGTATATTCAATTTTTTCACTAACGTTTTCAGCGTCTTCTGACGTTGTTCGACCGTGAGGCTCGGACCAATCTCAGGATGGTTTAGGCAATTTTCCAATGCTATCACGCGGAAGCGATCCATTCCCCAGTACTGCCGTGATAATTGGTCCTCATGTCCTCCATATTTTCGAATACAGGGTTGCGCAACATACGCCACCTCGAATCCGGCAGCGACGCGCAACCACAAGTCGTAGTCTTCACAGGCGGGTAGATTCTCATCGAATCGCCCCACCGTCTCGAATACACTTCGATGAATAACGATTGACGACGGCGACATCGCGCACAACGGCAAACACTGCTCAAATATCCATCCACCCTGCTTCTGATGCTTGTTCATTTGATTAATCCGCCGACCATGTCGAATCCAAATTTCTTCGGTATGACAGACGCTCAAGCCGGTGTCTGCGAGCACGTTCATTTGTGTGCTCAGTTTATGTGGCAGCCACTCGTCATCGGAATCGAGTAGCGCGATCCACTCGCCGCAGGCAATGTCTAGCCCCCGGTTACGTGCCGCACTCACGCCACGATTGGGCTGTTGTAGTAATTGTACGCAAGGAAATCGAGACCGTACGAACTCGGCGGTGCCATCATCGGATCCGTCATCTACCACAATGATTTCAACCTCGGAATCGCGCGTAAGATAATCTTGCGCCAGCACCGACGCCACTGCGCGCTCAAGCGTTTCAGCGCGATTATACGTAGGAATAATAACGGACAGATTCATGCAATTTTTAACGAATATTCGGTTCACAAGACCATATCAGCATGCTAGTCTCACTCTACAAAGTTTCTCTAACTAACTGTTTTTAATAATTAAATTCAATTTTTAGGTATTTATCACACCACATTTGTTGTAGAAAACACACACATCACGCTTTTTACGAGCTTTAAGTTAACTGTTAGTTACCAGCGGATTCTACACTTAGACAAACGCCTATACTTTGAATCATGAAATGTAAATGAGTATTTATTTTCATAACTCTCTCTTCTTTTTGTTAATTTAACGCCGCCCTCTAAGAGCGGCGTTTTTTTTGCCTGACCAGTTCAGATCAGAATGCGTTGATATTAACAAAACAATGGCGTGAATCGCACATCTCAGGCCTGATGGTTAACGGACAAAAATTTATGCCGAAAATCATTGAAAACGCGACCGACACACATATATAATCCCCGCTCGCTGATGTTACGCCGGGGTGGCGGAACTGGTAGACGCGCCGGATTCAAAATCCGGTTCCTTCACGGGAGTGTCGGTTCGATTCCGACCCTCGGTACCATCAGCCAAAAATAAAGCCCCTTAATTGGGGCTTTTTTGTGCCTGCCTAACCGAAAAAAGCACTTACTTCACGCGATACAAAGCACATAGCTTGTGACCATCTGGGTCCCGCACGTACGACAAGTGCATTGCACCCTGTGCGCTTTCACGTAGACCTGGCTTACCCTCTATCGAGGTTCCGCCATTCGCCACCGCGACATCGTGGAACTCTTTCACTTGCTCCGGTGAACTGCATTTAAACCCAATCGTTGCCCCGTTAGCGCAAGTCGCTGCTTGGTCATCAATTGGTTCGGTGATGCCAAAGGTATTGCCATTGTGAACATAAAAATATCGAACATGCCCAGTGGCGGCCACATTCCGAATGCCTTCGGGTGCACCCAAGAACCCCAGTACCGCGTCGTAAAAACGCTTCGAGCGCTCGACATCGTTGCTGCCTATCATTACGTGGTTGAACATTATTCCTCCAACTCAATGGTTGTTTTGTACGCTAAAAAAAGCCAACTATACACAGCTTGTGATGAACTCGCCATGCCCCCTATTCACATCCGAACTAAAGAAATTCTCACGAGCCACTGAGAGATTATTTGTCAAATGACCACTATCTCAATACGAGACTGGATGTGAATGACGTATCAAGGAGTGATTCAACGAACGCCAGGGCCGGCATATTACGGTGTGACTCCCCAGTTTCGCTGGATATCGAGCGACCTTTTCGCTCGCACTTTGATCAATCGGGGAGAAAATGGATGAATTCTAACAGACGAAAATTTTTACAGACCTCCGGCGCATTGGCAGCACAATCGATACTGGTCGGCGCAGGACTCGCCTCACTGACCAAGCCACGTATAGCAGCGGCTGCCGAATGCGGAGGCACCGACTGGGGTGCACTTCACACAACCGTTGACGGTTGGAGCTGTGAGTCGCACGAGGGATACAAAATTCTCGAAATACACTTAACCGGTGGCGCCTCTCAGTGGGAAGCGTTCTGGCTACCAGGCAATGGTGCAACACCAAACTACAGTGACTATGATATGGGGGCGCCAGACAGCGCGCCATTTGCGCCAGCTGGTGTTACCACAACCTTGGATTTAAGCACACTGACCTGGAATAGCCGAAGCGGGGAATTTCCCTGCGAAGCACCAGACAGCCCTGTGTCATCGACGGATGCCACCTTGTTTGCGGCACAATCGGGTGGCGGCAATATCTATTGGGGCGCACCAACAAAGCCCATTTTCAGACGACCGGATATATTTAATCGCGCACGCATGGTCACACAATTCCATGATTTAGCGCCGCATGAAGCAGCCCGTCCATTCTGTATGACTGGGTTACGCCTCGGTAATCCCCGACTGGCTGGTACCGGTGCGGCGATCCAGCGTCGCGCAATGATCAATAATCCTGCGCAAAATCTACCAGTCTCGTATGTGCTCCACCGCTCAGGGTCGCTAGCGGCAAATTACGCTGCTGCCACCGGCGCGCACCCAGGCTCATCCAGACCATTGGTAATACAACTTTCGAGTAATGATAGCTTTCATGACAGCTTATCCAGAACCGGTATCTCAGCGGAGTCAGATGATTTGCTAAGCGCTCTGCGCTACGAGTATCGAGACCGCATGCGCTATCGAGGCAGCGGCGACCCCGTTCGCTCATCGGGCTTCAACAGCTACTGGAACGCTGCGCAATTACTCGGTGACGCTCCAGCTCTTCAGTCGTTGTTCGCCGGCGGTATTTTGCAGATTGACAACAACGAAGTCGTCGCCTGCCCAGATATTGGCGGCACTTTTGAATCCAATACCCCAGCGATCAAAACCATGTTGGAAACGGCCGCGTCATTACTCGAAGACGGCCCTGCACGGTATGTATGCTGTGTAGATTCTGGGCTTGGTGGAAGCTACGACACACACGGAAACAATCATTTATTGGAGGTAAACACCAATATTTACAACGTGATGCATCATTTAGCGAATGTAATTCATCATCCCGTAAACAACCCGTCTGGCACTCTGAACCTCGATAACACCATGATCGCCATCACCACCGAATTCGGTCGCACGCCTTGGATCAACGGCAATGCCGGTCGCGATCACTGGGTACGAGGTCATTGCTGCTACTTATTCGGTGGTCCGATACCTGAATCGTCACCGACCATTCGCGGCAGTATCGACGCCACTACAGCAATCACGGATGCAGCGCACCAATACTCATTTGCTGATTTTCGAGGCGCTTTACTGCTTGCCGCTGGTGTTGATCCGTTCGCACCAGATAATTTTCGGTTTAGTGATTTCAGTCCCGCCTTGCAAGACGGTGTCGCCACCGAACAGGATTTGAGATTGAGAATGAAAGATTGGATATTGGGGGTTTAAGATGGAATTTTTACTACGAAAACAGAATCAATCCAGCACTCGAGTTAGTTTTTTAACGATCGTTCGCTGGTCACTCACCGTGGGCTTATTTACATCGCTGGTTGCGTGCTTCCCTTCAGCCCCGGAAGACGATGAGAGTCACGCCAGCTTTGCCCGCGAAGCGATCCCGACCATCCTTGGTCGCCGTGCAACCGGGGTCGATGAAGTCGAAGTTGTGGCCGACATCGCAGAACTGCTCGGGCGCGATGCGGCAGTCGAAATGCTGATGCAAGATCCTGCTTATGTCGATCACTGGACTGATGCCATGATGGACATACTCAAAGTGCAGCGACATGCCTTGAATGATGGCGTCAACGCGGCGCAGGATCAAATTTGCTGGGGCCCGCCAACCACTGACAACCCTGACCCGCAATTTGCCGAATGGGTTCGGGACCATAGCCCAACGGATGCCGGCGCACCGACCGGTTGGAACATGACTGACCTGTTGCGCTCGGCGATCCTAATCGACGACCTTTCTGTCATCTACAAAGCCTACCTGTTTCCATTGGCGATGCGCCGCGATGGTAGCGGTGGTCGCAACGCGCAATTAGCGGAGCGCTTGTCAACGGTGTATCTAAATCGAGACACCACCTGCTTGCGCTGCCACAACCCAACCTTTTCAACCTCGAACCTGATTGATGGCAGCGGCAACATTGTGTGGCAACGCTTATACAATATTAGTGGCCATCCTGAAAAAGCGTTGTTCAATAACTACTATGATTCGGTTGGCGCATTCGACAACCTAACACCGGTTATGCGCGGAGCTGTTCGTCAGCCTGCCGGCAGTGGTGTTGGCATCCTGCCCTGGGGCATGAACCTGGCTTGCGCTACCGACACAGACCAAGCAGGAGCAGCCAACAACGGCACATTGATTTATAGCGGATTCCAATCAGTCACCGGCGGCGGCAGCAGTGTCGCATTCGGTAGCTTAGATGGCGCCATTGATGCAGATGTGTCGTTATGGGAACTTGAACGCAGCTTGGATCAAGGGGTTACCGATTTACAGGATGGCTACGAACGTTTTACTGCAACCAGCGTCGTGTTACCACCGGATGAAGAGACCTACTGCGAAGCCGTCGATGTGTTTGCCGCAAATTGCACTGGCTGCCACTCCGGCGCCTCACCATCAGGGGGGCTGGACTTATCGACCGACCCGCACGGCGAACTCGTTGGGGTTGCCTCCCAGGCTGGCAGCTCGGTTGAGGCAACACGCGTGGTGGCGAACAATACCGGCGATTCCGAATTGTGGGGTCGTGTCAGCTCAAGCACTGTTGGATATCAAATGCCACCTGGCGGTGGTCTATCGGCGACCGATGAAACAACGATCGAAGACTGGATTAACGCCGGCGCAGCGGGCGTTGATATTGCCAACTGTAACACCAGCCCGATTCCGGACGTTGCGCCGGACGAAGCTTTTGCTTTTCTGACTGCAGCGAATGCCGTCGACGGAATCTGGGATTCAGTCATGGGTTATCGCTTGACCATAGATCACGGTTTTCCGCGCAATAAAGCGCAACGCGATATGTTGTGGAATCTGACCGAATACACCTTGCTTCCCGAAGATTGGTCGTTGAAATCAGTGCTGAGCAAAATTCTTTCGTCCGACTGGTTCGCGCGCCGCGCACCAAGCCTGTCACAGTTGGACTCTGCCTACCCGCTCGAACCGCTTCTTGATCCTTGGATCGTGGCAAACCCAGTCGATGTACCAAGTCCACACGCCTCGGAGGCGCACAATGGTAAAGGCGAGCAAGTGAATCGATATCGGGTAAATACGCTGCTCAGAAGTATCGCAGACGCACTCGGTTGGGAACAACCACGTCGATTTAGAGACGCCACCTACCCGACCAATGTGGATGAACAGCTCGGCCAGTACCGCTCACCAACCATTGCCGGATTTGACGACGTTAACTTCCAATCGCTACTGGCACTGGAAGCCGAACTTGGTTTGTGTAACAAAGCCGGAAAAGCCGTTGGCTCGGACGATTACATCGATCTGTTAGTCGACGCGATTGCGCAGTTTAATTCTGACAACCCGGATACGCCAGTCACCATTGGGGATGCGTATTCAATTCTCAAAGACCGGCTTCTGCAGGACACCACCATTGAGGCGGTGTTGCCACAGGAATTGAGTGCCATGCCGAACGCAGTGAGCGAAGCCTCTGCGATCGTGGCACTGTTCACTGCAGGAACCGGATCGACACTCACACTCAATTCTTCGGCGACGGATCTAGACGCCACTCAGTTGGATGCCAAGCTTCGTGAAAGCTGTGGATCACTGGTTAAAACGCCCCAATTTCTATTGGCCAACATAACACCAGGGGGCTATTCCGATAACAATATGCCGGATGCGCCGCGTCTGACGGTCTGCCTAGATGGCGAAGAATGTGGCTATCCACAAGCGTGTGGTTACTGGCGGTCAACCTTGTGGAATATGGGAACCTACCTGGCATGCGAAGATCGTACTGTTCGGCGTGCGCAGTTGCTTTACCTGCCCCTACCAGAAGATTTTGTGTTCTACCCTCGCGAACCAGGCTTGTTTACACCGATAGGCGAAACTCGGTTTGGTTCCTCCATGTCTGCCAGCGATGAGTCTACCATGAAGAAAGATCGCGCCGCGCTGCCCAAGACTAAGCTAAAACAAGCAGATTTCGATCTGCGATACGCACTCCGTAGTGCGACGCTGTGCCCGGATGGCCTATGCGGCTTCGTCAAAAAGCCCAGCGTGGAGCAATGCGTCGAAGATCCTTCAGCGGCCAGCTGTCGACGCCTGGTTGCCACCTGTGACCCTCGGGATATGGCAGACGTTAATCAGTGTGGTCGCCGACGCGGCGATATTCGTGAAAACGGTGTACACGTGCTCTGGGGGGACGGTGCCAAGGTCGCCGAAACACGTGGTGTAATGCTGTTGCGCCCCGAATTACCAGACCCTAAATCGACCCGTGAACTGGCGGCCATAGAAAAAAATAAACCCAAGGTCAAATCGACCGATCTCATGCCAGCTAAACAGTTTAAGTACGACCCCACAAAACCGTTGGAACGGAAACCGATTGGCAGTCGACTGAGTAGTCGAGACTTGACCAAACTGCAACGCAAACCGATCGGTCCATTTACTGGGCGAGATCTAAAATGGCGCAAGTTGGAACCTGGGGAAACACTGCAAGCTGGTGATTTAGTCCATGTGCCGCTGACTGCGCGCTTGACCCTAGAACACCGTGGCAGCCGCTTTGGCACTGGTAAACCGATCAAACAACGCGTTGAAGGTCGTGCAACCGCAGGTCACGTGTTGTCGATTACCGGATCAAACGCCTCGCAATTGTTCGCCACACCAACCAAGCGTGGTGCGCTCAGTCCGGCACAACTACGCAAAGCGGAACTGAGTGGTGAATTCCAAAGTCGAGCGCCTACGAAACGCGACTGGGCACGATTAAAACGATTAAGCACGAAGCCGCAGTCGTACTACGTGCCAACCATCAAAGAACTCTACCAAGAGACCGAAGCCTATAAGGAACAGCATATCCTCGACCACCCAAATCTCACGCCGGAAGGCACCGACAAACCGTCACGTGATGACAAACAGTAAGCGACTGATAAAGTGATGATCGAAAACGCCTACTCAGCACCTGAGTAGGCGTTTTCACGGTTAAGGGCGCTTGTTAGCCACCTTGACTTAACTTTTTAGCGTAAGCCTCAACCGAAAAGTCGCGACCTAGAAAATCTCTGACCAGCTCGGCTGCCGACTTGGTACCGGTTTTGGCCAAGACCAGATTACGATAGTCCTGTGCCGTTTTCGGGTCTCTAAGCCCTTCTTCTTTGAAGCGCGAAAGTAACTCCTCAGCTATCGAGCTAGACCATTGGTAGGTGTAGTATTTGGCACCATAACCATTGAGGTGACCAAATGCAGCGAACATATGCGTGCCGTCGTCGTAGCCATAGGGTGAATAACGTTCGAAAATGTCTTTTTCGAAGGCTACCAAATCAATCCCTTCTGGATTACGGTTGTACAAATCGAATGATAAAGCCGTGTAAGTCAGCTGCGTAGCGACGCCAAGCGCCTGCCCGAAATAACGCGCCTGATTCATCTTCTCGACTAAGGCCTTGGGGATTACCTCACCTTCTTCATTGGTGGCAAAGCGCTTCAAGGTATCGTAGTCCCAGACCCATTCTTCCAGCATCATCGAAGGTGCTTCACCAAAGTCCGACTCGCTTTGGAATCGACTGTACCCAATGTCATTTTGACCAGCAAAAATGAAGTGCAACAGATGACCGTATTCATGCAGAAACGTCTCCACTTGGCCGTGCTCCATTAGCCCTTTAGGAAAATTCATCAGCAATGCAGCTTCAGGTAGTGTTTCACCTTTTTTGCCCAATTGGATACCGAATTGCGCCGCATGGGTAAATTTGCCATCGCGGGGATGGGAGTCAAGAAAAAATGTGCCGATTAATTTATCAGATTCAAACACATCGTAGGCCTCCACACTCTCATGCCAAGTCGCTGCATCACTGGGTTCAATTTTGAGTGTGAAAAGATCTTCAGACAACGCGATAATTCCATCTCGCACCTTGTCGTAATCGAAGTACTGACGAACTTCTTTGGCATCCAGTTTGTAATCCTGCTCGCGAATAATATTCGACAAATACGACGCATCCCAGCTCCTAACTTCCTTCGCTGCCGGATCTAGCTTCTGCATTTGAGCCAGCAATTGCGCCTTCTCTTTCACCACCGGTTCTGCGATGGCAGCACTTAACTTAGCGGTAAATTCCGCTACCTTTGTAGGTTTCGCCACCATCGTGCCGAGCATGTTGGTTTCAGCGTAGTTTTGGTGTCCTAATAGCTGCGCCAGTTCATATCGTCTCTCCAACAACTCTGTCAGTACGGGCGTGTTCTCCTGTACGGCCCGGTTACGGCTCATCATAGCGACCTCTTTACGTAGGCTTCGGTCATGCGCATATTTCGAGATCGGTCGCGTATCAGAATAAGCTGTGCTAATGGTCACCATACCTTTGTCATCAGCTGGATGACTGTCGAAATAGTCTTGTGGCAACCCCGCTAGGCGCTCAGCTTTGACCTGAATTTTATTCACAGCGTTATTAATGTTTTGGCCAAAGGTATTGCCCAGTGCGCTGATCTCGTCGTTTTTTGCTTTAATGGCAGCACGTGTTTTCTCGTCCTTACCAATACCGGAGCTTTCAAACTCTGATTTCCAATAGTTCACCGTATACGTTTTATCGGCGGCTAAGCCCTCGGTAGGTACGGCAGACATACGTTCGTACAAAGCACGGTTTGCACTCAGGGCATTTAACACAGAGAAGCCCTTCAGCGCACATGCCGTACTGGCATCACGAATGGCAGCATCGGTATGGGCATTCTGCATGAGGTAATCGTGCAACAACTGATCCACGAACTGAGTCATATGATTGTCGAACGCAACAAAAACTGAGTCGTAGCTCGCTTTAGCTTTATCGTTGACTAGGGCGTCGATTTGACCATTAAATTCGGCCATATATTGCTCACAATGACGACTAATCTCTGTCGGTTCGCGATCAAAGCTGTTAGCGGCATGGGTCGTCGAAGTCAATGGCATCCAAGCCACGATTGCGGCCATCGCCACACCTCTAAGTGAATGTTTTTTCACAAGTATTCCTCTTAATAATGGTATTTTTATTCGCGCCCTGAAACTCATGGAACGCACGTACGAGTGCCTCGATAGCATCACCGATACCAGATAAGATGCTGTTTAAGCGAAAAAAGATTCAAAAACACGAACAAGCAATCAACTAATCGGAAAACTGCGCACTTGGCGTAGACAAAGACACCGCGCGTTCATCATCATTCATCTGTGCGTCAATATCACCAAACAACGGTGTGCTCAGATACCGCTCTCCGGTATCCGGCAGCATGCAGAGAATGTTTGACCCTTCCGGTGCTGTTTTGCACACCGCTAACGCGGTCGCCATGGTGGCGCCTGCGCTGATTCCAACGAAGACCCCCTCCTTCTGCGCGAGCTGCTTCGAACACGTTATTGCATCAGTCCCTGTAACCGTGAGAACGTCATCTATGTAATGGTCATTGATCGCGTCAGCGGTGAGTTTGGGAATAAAATCCGGTGTCCAACCCTGTATTGGGTGTGGTTCCCAGTTCGGGTGTGTTTCAGCTGGCGATCCATCATTGTTGTTTTTTTGTATTGCGCCAGACCGAATCAAACTGGCTTGCTCCGGTTCCGAAACCACAATTTTTGTATTTGGTGACTCGACCCGAAGCACACGCGCGACGCCCTTCAGTGTGCCACCGGTGCCGTAACCGGTGACCCAGTAATCCAGCGAGCGATCACTAAACGCAGACAGAATTTCTGGCGCAGTGGTACGTGAATGCATTGCTGCATTGTCTTCATTTTCAAACTGCCGAGTCATAAACCAGCCATGCGCATCGGCCAATTCTTTGGCTTTGGCCACCATGCCGTTGCCACGCAGTGCGGCTGGGGTTAAAACCACTTTGGCGCCCAAAAAGCGCATAAGTCGCCGACGCTCCACACTAAACGACTCCACCATGGTGATCACCAGCGGATAGCCCTTTTGAGCACACACCATGGCGAGTCCAATACCGGTGTTTCCACTGGTGGCCTCAACAATAGTTTGTCCAGGCTTCAAGGCACCGGACTTCTCAGCCTGTTCAATCACATTTAAGGCCAGTCGGTCTTTCACTGATCCCATCGGGTTAAACGCTTCGATCTTGGCATACAAATTAACGTGGGCAGGTGCCATCTTGTTGATCTTGACAATCGGCGTATTGCCCACGGTTTCCAGAATATTGTTATAGAGTTTGGTCATGGTGGTCACAGGTGATTGGCATTTTTTGCCAGCATAGCAGAAATGAATTTACGAGTTCAGACCCTGCGCATATGAATACACACAGGCCAGCAAAGCTGCATGCTATCATCCCGCAAAAACCTGCTGGAGACCAGTATGCAACACACCGCCTTAATCACCGGAACCAACCGCGGAATCGGACTGTCTTTAACAAAACATTATCTTAAAAATGGCTGGAACGTCATTGCTGCATGCCGTCAACCGTCAACAGAACTGGCCGACTCTGGCGCTACCGTAGTGTCTGGGATTGACGTTACCAACCCAGAATCACTCCACAAATTGACCACTACGCTCGCTAGCACAAAGATTGACCTGCTCATTAACAACGCCGGAATCCTACGCGATGAAGCACTCGGGCAACTTAATTTTGACACGATCGAAGCGCAATTCGCAGTTAATACGCTGGGGCCACTAAGAATTACCGAACGCCTACTCAATAACTTTAACGAACATGCCAAAATTGCCATGATCACCAGTCGCATGGGCTCCATCGCCGACAATACGAGTGGGGGGCGCTACGGGTACCGCATGTCCAAAGCGGCCTTAAATATTGCTGCAGTGTCCTTGGCACAAGACCTTAAATCGCGCGGAATTGCCGTGGGCATAATTCACCCGGGCCTGGTTGGCACCGACATGATTGGTGGCTACGGTGATGTTACGCCGGATCAAGCGGCAGCTAACATTGTGCAACGACTTGACAGCCTCGATCTCGATAATTCTGGCACATTCTGGCACGCCAACGGCGAAATCCTCCCTTGGTGACGCCCTTGATTTGGAGCCAAACGTCAGCTTTCAGCCGCAACTTTTTCGACTTCACGCCACACACGCAGTAGATTCAGCCCTAGAATTTTTCGAATGTCCTGATCTGAGTAGCCCTTGTCGATTAATCCCTGAATTAGCACCGGATAGGTAGCAACATCTTTGAGTCCAGTCGGCAGAGAATCGCCGACGCCGTCGTAGTCTGAGCCAAGGCCGACGTGATCCACGCCGATTAGTTTTACGGCATAATCGATATGCGCAACCACATCGGCGCTTGTGGCGTATGGAAAAGGGTTTCGGTCTCGGTAGGTGTCGATAAAGTGTTGCACCACGTCACTGGCCGCGCCATGCTTGCGCTCCATCGCCTCAATCTCGTCTTTACGAATATCCGACCATTTTCGCGCGTCGGCATCAACAAAGGTAGACCCAAAGTTGATCATAATTATGCCGCCATTTTTCGCTAAAGCTAGGAGCATGGCGTCATCCATATTACGTTCGAAACCTGGGGTAAATTTACGTAGTGAGGAATGCGATGCGATAACCGGCGCGGTGCTGATGCGTAACGTATCGTAGAATGCCGTGTCAGAGACGTGTGAAATATCCACCATCACACCACGTTGATTCATCGCGACGACCAACTCCTCACCAAACGGACTCAGGCCATCCCATTGCCTATTGTCATCGTAGGATGAGTCGGAAATGGCGTTGCTCTTGGAGTGCGTCAGCGTAATATAACGGATACCACGCTGATAAAATATTTCAAGGTTATTAAGGTCACCGTTAATCGGTGCTCCATTTTCCATACCGAGCGGCAGCGACACCTTTCCTTGCTTGAAATGCGCCTCTACCTCGGCTGGTGATCGCGCGATTGCGAACTTTTCGGGCGCGCGACCGACGATCGCTTCAACATGATCAATTAGCGTATGAGCTCGCGCGGTCGACTCAGCCGTACCGTCAAGTGCCGCGGGTACATAAATGGACATAAACGGTGCGTTCAACCCGCCGAGTTTGGCACGCGGATAATCGAAATCACCACCGTCCGTGGATTCAGTGACGTCAACCCATTGATCAAACACCCGATGCGGCACATCGATGTGTCCATCTACGATAATCGACGAAGTCGCTAGTGTTTCAGCACGCGTGGACGTTGGCGTGCTTGCGAGTAACTCTGCATTCACGGGCGCGGCTGCCGCGAATATGGATACCATAACCACACCAACGACGTGAACTCGACGTGTATCGAAAAACATAGCTCTCTCCTAGGCTAAAAAGACTGTGTCAGACCATACACTGTAACAACCGATTGAGTGGATTGGCAATGACACACCAATAACGCCCAATCGAATACACCGTAAACAGCAAACCATTCCCGTGTGCTCATGTGCATGGCGCCAGAGTTGAGGCCGCGTAAACAACCGGGGAGCAACAGCTCTGTATTCAACAACTCTGTATTAAAGCACGAAGTCACGACCTCGCCTGGCGAACACTGAGAGGACATCCACCACTAATACGAGTAAAACAACGCAACGAGTGCCATTCTGTAAATCTGCCTAACAGCGCATTACTGGTTCGCCTAAGCTCGCGTAAGGTACGGCGTCAACCAATGGGCAGTATTCTGTACCAACCCCACCGACTGCAATCAAGGGCACCATACCCGTGATGCCTGTCAGAATTAATACTGAACTTGCTCGCGTTTGAGTTCGAGTTCGCGTTTTTGCAACTCAAGGCCACGTTGGCGCAACACGATCAGCTTACGTTCAATATCAATCTGCTCATTAATCAAAGCTGTACGAGCTTCGTTCTTTTCCGCATCCTCAGCAGTGTTATCCGCGAGCGCCTCATCACCTCGAACGTGGGCACAGATCTTCTTTGCAGTCGTAGTTTTGTCTGGGTCACAGATCTCATCGAACTCCATCGCACACCAATTGTCTTTCCCCTCGCGACGACGTAATTTGTATTCATCTTCAGAGCCATCGCAAGTCGCTACTGCTTGCCAGTATCGAATTCCGGCGACTAACACCAGTTTGCGTAGAGAGACTGAATCATTTGCCCAGGTTTGACCCAATGGCAGCAGCAACGAGCCAAGCAATGCAGCTACGGCAACCTTCTTAATCAACAACATGTAATTTTCACAACCAATAAAAAGTTCAACGACGCAAGCCAACAGCACACTCGTTGTGCGACGGCTTCTCGGATGGCGCTATTCTATACCGGTTTAGCTGGAAAGATAGGTGAATGCGTCAAAAAAACAGCCCGAGTACACGAAAAATTCTACTACTCTATCTCGCACCAGTCATCCGCTTGACACAATTGTGCGACAAACTATTAATGGGTATGTTAGGCCTGAAAAACGTGGCGCTATACACATCAAGCCCGTCCGACATTAACCAATAAAATCTAAGACTAAGGTATATGTTGACAATTTCAACATGATATCAGACACTTACAGTCCATTTCACACAGTTTACTTGATCTAACTAGCGCATCCCCTAGATCAGGAAGCTAAACGAACACAACCTTACTATAATGGAATCACTCGCCGGGAAGAACATTGCCGTTGTTGGCGCAGAAGACTTCGGTCTCGCTATTGCGCAAAGCTTTCAGAAGCAGAAAGCCACCGTATTTCTAACTGGCCCGAACACCACACTGATTGCCGAGAAGGCGAAAAAACTGAATATTCGCACGGACGTACAGCCCATGCTTAACGCCGTAGTGAGCGCCGACTTGGTGCTATTGGCGGTACCCGAAGCTGAAATCGAGTCGACCTGTAAAATTCTGGCGATCAACCTCAAAAAAGGCGCGGTGATTGCGCACTTTTCAAAGGTATTGGACAGTACCGCACTGGAGAGCGCACACAAGAAATCGGGCGTACACGTCTGCTCCTTATACCCGGTCAATAAGTTTTATGATCTGGAAGCATCGCAGCGGATTCTCAATAATCGTTTGCACCGTAGCTATCTCTACGGCGAAGGTGATCGTGCAGCGCTTAAAATCACCGATGCAATGTTTAAATTGATCGGCTTTGTCCCGATGACGATTTCTCGTGAATCCAAGCCCAAGTACCACGCCGCATCCGTTATCGCCAGCGATTATCTAACGGTGTTATTGGAAGCGTCGATGCGAATCGCTTCGTCCACAGGCGTTGACGGAAAGCTTTACTGGCGCTCAATACAACCGTTGGTAAAAGGCACGCTCGAGAGCATACTGCAACGGGGTTTCGACAGCACGCTAGGCGGCCCAATCATGGGCGGTGACACCAACACCGTTGCGAACCACCTAACCGCATTGGAACACGTTTCCTCGAATCTTCCTACCCTGTATGCCAATCTTGGCAAACACGTACTCGCGCATGCCACACAGCATAACCGGCTAGATAAAAGTACGATTCTTAAGCTGCATACCGTGTTGAATGACGTCGACATCAAGAAATAAGCCGAACCGCTATCTGATTTAGTCGTTTTCATTATGCAGGCACTTATTTTTGACCATGACGGTACCCTAGTTGACAGTGAGCGCCACCACTTTGAAGTATGGCGGCAAATACTCGCGTCGTTTGGTGTTTCTTTTTGCGAAACGGAGTACATCCGTGAGCATAACGGTGTGCCAACACCGCAAAATGCGGCCGCACTCATAACACGGCATAATTTAGACATCGACATTGATTCACTTTGCGAACGTAAAAACACGGCGTTTGCCGAGTTCGCCTCACGCACTCCAAGTCCGCTGCTGCCAACCGTGTTAGAAACCCTCAAATTGGCGCGCAAGCAAGGTCACAAGATGGCAATTGCTACCGGAGCTGACACTCGAGATGTGATGCGTAGCGTCAAGGCCCATGCGCTGACTCCTTTGTTCGATGCAATCGCAACGCGCAGTGACGTGAAACACGGCAAACCTGCACCAGATGTGTACTTGCTAGCCTGTGAACGCTTACAGATACGCCCGCACCGTGCGGTTGCGTTTGAAGACACGCATACTGGTGTGGCGGCGGCCAAAGCTGCGGGGTTGTATTGTATTGCGATCCCTAATCACTACTCCATTCATCAGGATCTCTCGCGGGCGGACGCCCGTTGTGACACCTTGGCTGATGCGCTTACTCTAGCAACAACACGCGCACGCTGACTTCGCTCAGCCCGTGGCAGGCGCAGACTGCCATAGTGACAGAATCGACTTCAAACTCGCTACCAGCGCCACAGGCTGGTCCAACATCAGATGGTGATGTGCATGTGGAATATCAACGATCGGAAACGGCGTAGCACGGAGCTCAGCAATCAACTCACGCAAATAGTTTGCCGAGTCATCATTGAACAGCATGCTCTCGCGACCATAGACCACCGCTTTACGACCAGGTGCAGTGACAATCCGATGACCGGTTTCAGCCCAACGCTTTTCAAACCCGGCTTCACGACGAAACACGCTCGGATCAAATTTCCAGGACCAGCCTCCGTTGACCTTGCGCAAAGAATGATAGGCCATAAAATCGAGCAGCTCAGCATGACCTACAGGCTGAGGCGGTGCCAGCACAAAACGCGCTTTCGCTTCCTCGTAGCTTGCGTACACCTTATTCGGCTTATTCGATTGCTGATTACCGGGTGGCCGAAAGCGTGCGGCATTAGCTGCCAAGACTTCCGGGCGCATGACCATCAGATCACAAATAATCAGACCATCGAACCGCGCTGCATGCCGGTGCATGGTTTCAACACCAACCTGTCCGCCGTATGAATGTGCCACAATGACCGGTTTTTGATCATGTTCAAACAAACCGGTGCGCTCAGCGACACCGATCAGCTCATCAACCCGCTGGTCGATTGGGTATTCCGATCGTGTCCCGGAGTCGCCCATGCCAGACATATCAAATGCTACTACGTGATAGTCTGTTAGATACGGTGCAATGAAGGCAAAGCAGCGTGCGTGCGCTAGAAAACCATGAATCATAATGATCCCCGGTTTACTCGTATCTCCCCAACGAAAATAATGAATCTGGCAGCCACTAAGTTGCACATACCCCTCTTCTCGCGGCACAGTTAGCGCAGACCGAAGCCACGCAGATGGTTCCGCCACAGCCGGGTTCAGATCATCCAGCGCGGTACTGGAAACCGTAGGTTGATTACCTGCCAACGCAGCAGGTTGTTTAGAATCGAGAGTAGACATTGAACGAGATACCTGAAATTGCAGCATTAGGATACAAGTAATCCGCATGCAAGGCGAGTGTTAGGTCACTTTGAAAGCAATTGTCTCGTCACGGTCGTTGCCAATGCCATGCAGCGTAGACTAAGCTTAAAGAGGTCTACACTAATTTTGCGACGCTCTATCATACCAAGCGCATCTTTTAAACTGAATTACGCTCCCAAAATAACGCCACCACCGGAGATCACTACCTATGGTAACGCTTACCCTAAATGGACAGGAATTAACGCTCGACGCAGACCCAGCTATGCCACTCTTGTACGCGATACGTGATATTGCTCAGCTCACCGGCACCAAGTTTGGGTGCGGCATGGGCTTATGCGGTGCGTGCACCATACACCTTGACGGCCAACCCATCCGCGCCTGCGTCACACCCGTATCCGCTGCGACCAACAAGCATCTAACAACCATCGAGGGCTTAGCCACCGACGGCGTACTGCATCCCGTACAGTCGGCTTGGATCGAGCACAAGGTGCCGCAATGTGGTTACTGTCAAAGCGGTCAAATGATGAGTGCGGTCGCGCTGTTAAAAAACAATCCAAACCCAAATGACGACGACATCAACACCGCCATGCAGGGTAACATTTGTCGCTGTGGCACGTATCCACGGATTCGCAAAGCCATCAAGGATGCTGGCAAGACCATGCGCGAACACGATAAGGCGGTGAAATCATGAGTCATTTCAATAAATTGAGTCGTCGTGAATTTCTGAGCTTAACCGGGCGTGCCGGTGGCGTATTGATGCTGTCCACCACGCCAAGCGCACCAATATTCGCCGCCAATGGGGATGCGGTCGCTACGCCACCCGAGTCAGCACACCATCAGCTTGGTGCCTTTGTCAGTATTGATCAATCTGGTAAAGTCGACATCATCTGTCATCGTGCGGAAATGGGGCAAGGCATTTTGACCAGCGTACCTCAACTGATTGCTGACGAACTGGAAGCGAGCTGGGATCAAGTGAATGCCGTGCTGGGCAAAGCGGACCCAGCTTACGGCAACCAAAGTACCGGCGGTTCTGCCTCGATCCGTCGCTTTATCACCCAGATCCGCCAGATGGGCGCCGTTGCGCGTGTCATGCTGGAACAAGCCGCTGCGGACCGTTGGCAGGTTGATGTGGCGAACGTAAAGGCCAACAATCATCAGGTACACAACATGATGAACGGCGCCACATTCGGCTTTGGTGAATTAGCCGCTGACGCGACGAAACGTCCAATCCCAAAAGCAGACAAACTGGTTCTAAAGTCGACCTCCGAGTTCAAAATTGTGGGCAAAGATGTGCCCTTACAAGGCTTGCGAAAAATTGTGACGGGTCAGGCCACGTATGCCCAGGATTTACAACTTCCTGGCATGCTGATTGCCAGTATCGAGCGACCTCCCGTCGTCGGAGGAAAAGTCAAAACACTGGATGCTAGCGATGCTAAGAGTGTGCGCGGTGTCGTGGACGTGATTCAACTGAAACAGCGTCGTTTTCCCGTCAATGTCAATCCGGTTTCCGGTGTCGCTGTGTTAGCGACCAATACATGGGCAGCAATCGAAGGTCGTAAACGGCTTAAGATAAGCTGGGAGGATGGCGACAACGGGGCGCACGACTCCGAAACCTACAAACAATTGTTGATCGACAAAGTCAAGAATCAAGGCAAAGCCGTGCGCTCGGAAGGCAAGAACCTTTACCAGCACGAGTTTGATCCACAACGCACAGTCGAAGCGTGCTACACCTTTCCTTACCACCACCACATGTCGATGGAAACGCCTGCCGCAACGGCAATGATTAACCAAGACGGCAGCTGCACGGTGTGGAGTGGCACCCAAACCCCGCAGTGGGGCAAAGGGTTGGTGTTAGAAGAATTGGGGCTCGATCCGACCAAAGACGCAGACAAAGTTACGCTCCACAACACACTGATGGGCGGCGCTTTTGGGCGCAAAGGTAAAAACGACTTCACCCTGGAAGCTGTCGAGCTGGCGAAGGCCTCTGGCAAACCGGTAAAAGTTATCTGGAGTCGTGAAGACGATGTCAAACATGGCTTCTACCACGCCATCGCGGCCAATTATTTTAAAGCGGAATTAACCACAGATGGCGGCTGTGAACATTGGCTGCAGCGTGTGGCTTCGCCGCCGATCGCCTGGATTTTCGACGACAGCGCCCAGCACTTAGATGCGACATCACTGTCCTTAGGTTTTGCAGATGTACCATTTGACATACCGCACATGCAATTCGAAAACCCCGGTGTGGATACGCATGTGCGCATTGGTTGGCTGCGTGCAGTTGGCAACATTAATAATGCGTTCGGGCTCGGTTGTTTTGTCGATGAACTGGCCACCAAGGCTGGCGTCAGCACTCACAGTATGTGGCTAAAACTGCTCGGCAAGGATCGACTGTTCGATCCGCGTCTCGAAGGTTTTAAAGACTACACGCATTACGGAAACGAGAGCGCTGATCACTTGCTGGACATTGCTCGGTTTAAGGCCGTACTCAACGAAGTGGTCAGCAAAAGTAAGGCGGATCAAACGCTACCAAGCGGTCAGGGCTGGGGTATCAGCCTCGCGGCGAGTTTCAACTCGTACGCTGCGGCCGCCACCAAAGTAGAAGTACGCGACGGCAAAGTCACAGTTTTAGAAATGCACACGGCAATTGATTGTGGACTGGTGGTAACCCCTGATCGCGTCGTCTCTCAGATGGAAGGCGCAATGATCATGGCGTTATCGATGACGCTGGAAAGCGAGATCACCGTCAAAGATGGAAAAATCGTACAGAATAATTTTTACGATTACCCAGTCACCAGAATCAACAAAACGCCACCGCTACATGTGCACATTCTACCTTCAGACAAAGCCCCTGGCGGCGTTGGCGAACCGGGATTACCGCCTATTTGCCCGAGTATCGTGAATGCGATTTTCCATGCGTCTGGCACACGTATACGCGACTTACCAGTAAAAAAGACCTTACAAGTTTAGCGTCCTCAGACACTCTGAGCGCTCGCGACCCTCAGAGTGTCTAAACCATTAAATCGGCGACCCGGGCGGCATCGTTGGCACCGCCAACGATGGACGTGTAGAAGCCGGGTCCGCAGCTTCAAGACGAGCCAGTTGGTAACGCAAAACTGGATCATTATTTCGTTTTAATTTAGCCTTTAAATATTTGATTTCATTATCAATTATGGAAATTAATGCCGATTTCAACGTGACAGGAACGTCAGCACTGTGCAATAAATTCAGGTAATTTGTGTACACCAGATCAACCACGGATTCATGCACGGTTGCATCTAAGCCGCTTGTCGACAGATTGATAACACGTCGGTGGATTTCCTGCCCAAGTTCGGAGACGGATGGCATGCTTGGGTTAATAGCATGTTGTTGTTGCAATCGCATCAAGCGTTCCGGGTGTAGTAGCATGGCCAGACTGTGTTGTGCGCTTTTAGAGGCTAATGCAACAAAATCAAAACTGACACCGGTTTGACCGCTTATGGACTCGCGGCTGCGCGCATATTCCGCCGCCTTCGGCACCATCAATCCGCGTACGGATGCAGGCAAGGTCAAAAACGACGGCGTCAACGATTCAAGAATGGTTTGCATGGCCAACCGTTGCTGCGTGGCATCGACCGCCACTAACTTTGGTTGATCAATTGCGCCAGGGTCGCCCTTGCGTGCGTAGTCGTAATCCCATCCACCGATCGCCTTGGCAGCCGCAGTGAGTTGATATCGATGCGAGTAGAACACCGGCACCAGAATTTCCTCGAGGTCAGACCACGGGCTGCCCACTTTGAGATTCGCCGCACCAAAGCGTAAGAGTGCCTGCCTGCGCACCTGATACATCCGTGCTAGTTCGGCAACCGGATCGGCACCGTTGTCCCACAGACTGGCCCGAACATGCGGGCTACCTGGGCTGCGAGCATCTTGATCATTAATGTAAACAAGACCGCGATTATCAGTTGCCACCAACAGCGCTTCCAGAGCGTTGACTTCCGCCTCACCGCGCATCAACGCGCCCGAGTCAGCAGCGAACTCCTGATACCCGTAAGCAATCGCAGCTTTGTCCCATTCTCCGATGCCGACACCATAAGCGTTCGGCGCCACCACACGATCACCATCCAGTTCAAACACTGGGTGTGGATAATCCATGACCGACTCACGCCCATAGGTGCTGGCAGCAAAATTGTGCAATAGGCCGAGTGTATGCCCGACTTCGTGTGCCGATAATTGACGGATGCGGGCCAGCGCCAACGCCATCAACGCGCTATCATCTTCTGACTCTGCAAATGGAGCCATCATGCCCTGCGCCAGTAAGTAGTCCTGCCGAACCCTGAGTGAGCCCAGCGTAACATGCCCTTTGATGATCTCACCAGTGCGCGGATCGGCCACGCTAGAACCATATGACCAACCCCGCGTCGCACGGTGCACCCATTGAATCACGTTATAGCGTACGTCCATGGGGTCCGCGTCGGCAGGCAACATTTTGACCTGGTAGCCATTCTCAAAGCCTAGCTCGTCGAACGCGGCTTGCCACCAGCGAGCACCATCAAGCAACGCAGAACGAACTGGCTCTGGTACGCCTGGATCAAGGTAATAGACAATCGGTTCACGCACCGGACTTTTACCTGGCCCGGGATTCACCTTCTGCAAGCGGTGTCGGCCTATGTAGCGCTGTGTAATGGGTTCGTTGATCGGCTGCGCATAGTCCATAAACTGCGTCGTCCAATACCCACTCTTGGGTAAATAGGCTCGCGGCTGATACCCATCGTCAGGGAGTCGTACGAAGCTATGGCGCATTTTGAGGCTAATAGCGGTGGGCTCAGGCACCGTGTCTCGAACATACTGACCCGGTTCGGAGCCAACGAGCGTAATCAGTGACTGAATTTCGGTGTTATCCGGAAAACTTGCAGTTCGGCTTGGGTCCACCGCAGAGCGCGCGGGGTCAACTTTATAGCCTTTGCCCTGTTGTTGCTGTTGCAAAATCCGACCAACGCCGTGAATGTCTTGTAAAGCGAACTCAGTGGCATCCACCAACACGGAATTGGTGCCCTGCTCCACGATCTCGAACCCCCACAGGACGGATGACGCGAATGCCTCTTCAATCGACGCCACTTCCATCATGTTATTCGTATGTGCTCGGTAACGCGTTGGGAGCTGTCGCAACAACAGCTTGTTGCCGAAGCGTTCAAATTTAACCAATCGCGTGTCGCTTAACTGCCCTCGATCCAGACCGACATCATTCGAGCCAAGGCCATTTGGCAGGCTGGTTTGATAAATAAACTCGGCATCTAGGTTGCTCACCTGCAAATACAGCTTACCGCTTGATCGATCCAATAGCAGTCCAAAAAAACCGGGTTGCAGTTGATCGGATTTGAGCGAGGTGGTGGCCGCGCTGAGTGGATTGATGGACAAGCACGCCAGTGAAATCAGCGCGAGCAACACAAAATGAAACACAGGTCTTTGCATGGTCATTTACCGGAATTGAGAATTGATATGGGGCGGCGTCTAACAGTGACACTGGGCACCATAACCCAATCCGCGATCACGTGCCAGACAGGCGGTTTTAGAAGCACGCGCACAATCGGAAATCACAACACGAGCAAACTAACCACCAGATACGTAATGCCAGCGAGTGTGGCCGCAATCAATGCGAGTGGTAACTGCGTATTAACGTGATCCATCAAATCGGAGCCACACGCCAGCGCCGACAGTATCGTGGTATCCGATACCGGCGAACACTGGTCTCCGAAGACCGCACCACCCAATATCGCGCCAAAACACAGCAGCAAGTAGGTCATCTCGGGGGCAACAGCCCAAGCCAAAGGCAACGCAATCGGGAACACCACGGCGTAAGTTCCCCAAGACGAGCCGATGGAAAACGCCACGATCATGCAAATCAGTAGCAACACACTGGGAAGAATATACGGCATACCACTGAGCACACCGGCTGCGATATCTATCACGAATTCGGCAGTCCCCAACGATTCGGATACGTCAGCCAAAGTCACCGCCAAGCCCAATACCAGCGCACCAATCGTCACGCCTTTGATGCCGGTCACCATCGCCTCAAATGCCGTCTGAATCGACATGCCCCGCAACACACTGGTCAAACACGCCGCCATCACAGCCATGCCGAAGCCCTCGAACACCAAGGGTGACTTGCCCAGCACAATAGGAATTATACAAAACCCCAACAGCACGCCAATCGGTACCAGAAAATCCAACACGGAGGGTTGATAACCCTGCGGTACCTGCGACGCCGTCAATTCTTTGGCAGCCATGGGGTTCGCGTTCGGCGCGTCCAGTTCACCACTAACCTGGATTCGCTGCACCACGCTTTTCATTGGTGTGCCGAATAATGGCAGACGGTCGATGGCGAATAAGAAGGTCATCGAAACGGCAAACATGGCGTAAAAATTGAATGGGATTGCGGCTAAGAACAGACCAATCGCCACTTCTTCGTTGGGCACAATTGTGGATAAAGGCGCAATGGTAATCAGGCCGGCCACGTACACTGGCCAAACATTAAACGGAATCAAGGTGGCGACTGGAGACGCCGTAGAATCGACAATATAAGCCAGCTCTTCATGCGCTACGCCGTGCTTGTCGGCCACCGGTTTAACCGTGGTCCCAGCCAGCACGGTACTGATTGTACCGCCTTGATGAAAAAACACGCCCATGCTCCAGGCAAACACCTTAGCCGAAATGCGCGACTTAACCAGCCGCGTGGCCAACGTCTCGGCAAAGTGGCGAGCGCCACCGTTGCGATTCCACAAACCCAGCAAGCCTCCTAAAGCCCAAAGGTAAACCAGCAGAATCTGCGCGTACTTCTCGCTACCGAGGCTTGGCACCAGAAATGCATCAATAATATTGAGTTGTCCGCTCACCAAGCCGCCCGTCGCGACCCCGAGTAGTAGGGCCAACAACACGTTGCGCGTTAAAAAACAAATGCCAATAGTCACCACACTGGGTAACAACGACCACAAACCGTAGTGCGTGCCAGTTGGGTCAGGCCGCAACCCCCAAATCACCAGCGAAACAAGTAAGGCCAATCCAATACTGATACGTGTGGTGTTCATCATTTCGCTCTCTCGCGAGTCGCCTTCGCGACGCATCTATTCAGGATACAACGGTGGCAAGCCACCAGCTCGTTGCGTTTGACACTGCGATTTAGACACCAGTGCGGTGCGCACTTTGGAGACGGTGTCGGCAAAGTCAACGGCGTTGACCTCGCCCTGATCGCGAAATAGCACGCGATCGATTCCCTCGACCAAAGACTGTAAGTTGGTATCACCGCTGCGCTGCACCAGCATCTCAAGACTATCTCTGGCCGGCGCTTTAAGCGCGCTGCGCAACCAGGTCTGTAATACCTCGCGGGTAGTGGCAGTAATGGGTTGCCTGAGGTGCTGCTGTAACGCACTCCAAGCCTGAGCTTCTGAGAGGTGCACCGCTTGTGGTGGCGACAACGGACTTCCGGCCTCGTGCTGTTGTAGTGCGCTCACCTTTCGCTGCAACTGAATTAGCCTGTACATCAAGCCTGCGACAATCAGTGCCAGCACGCCAGAGATAAGCGGCCAGACACCAGCCGAGCCGGCTTGGGATGGTGCGTGCTCAGCCTCAATCGGATCAGCAGTCTGAGCGCCAGTTGCGTTTGCAGACTCACCGTCCGACTGCGTTCCAGACTTAATCCTGACCGATTTAGCCGGCAGAACGGCTACTTCCCAAACACCAGATGTGGTGTTGAACCACGGCAGACGGACTTCGGGCAGTATCAATTCACCAGCCTGTGACGGCACCAACGCTGCTGACTCGGTTCGCGTGGCGGTTACCCCCTCATCCGACGTCTCGTCATCCAGTTGCGGCTGATCCTGATAAACTTTGAATCCGTCATCATTTGGCATGGGCGACAACGGTGACACTCTGGCGCTGCGTTGCTGCTCAGCCTTGACCATCACAGTCCGAGTCAACGGCTGCCCGACCTGCCAGTCATCCAGCGACCCTGACCACGCTTCTGTCAAGACCACAGATTTGGCTGGCAACCATTGCGCAGAGGGTCTATCAACACGTGGCAACACGTCAATAGAGACCGGTTTGCTGCGCGCAATGACCTGCTCGCCGTTCATGCCGAACGCGTCAAACAAACTTCGTCGGCCGCCCATACGCCCGGTGTATTTGAGTTCAGGAATGGTGATAACACCGGCCTTTTCAGGAAAGATTGCGTACCGCAGCTCAACCACCTGTGTCGCAATACCGTTATCGAGCTGCTGAAACGTTTGCTGGCCTAGCGGCACGATCTCACCGCCCTCGATTGCCAACTGTGAACCACCCAAATCATTGAGACGCTGGCTGATTACCAATTGCACCGTCAGAATGACCTGTTGTTCTTCATACACTTGCTCGGGTTCGACCGACACGCTGACAGCAAGTGGCTGCGTGACTGCGTCGGAACCTTGGCTCGCCGCCGCGCTCACAACATTGATACTGATTGGCTGACTCTTTGCCGTACCAATCGTGAACGAGGGAATCGTAAGCTGCCCCTCACGTTTCGGTGCAAGCACGATAGACCAGCGCGTTGTCACACTACTCTGCGTAACGCCATTCACCATGGTGGTCGATGAACTGGTCTGAGGACTGATGCCAAGTACGTCAAAATCCGATCTCAGCTTTGCCGTATCCAGCGCAGAGGTATTAGCCTGGTTGTCGTAAGTGACCGTTAAACGCAATGTTTGGTTGATGGTTAGTTCATTGCGATCCACGGTGCTAACTAAAGACTGTGCCGCACCAATAAGCGGCCATGCACTAAAGCTGGCGAATGTGCATAGCATTAGAAGACGTGTCAAGTGGGGTAACTTAATAGCGCTGTTCATTATTCTTTGGTTGGCGATCCGGTTGCTGGCGCGCACGTAATTGAGATTGGTATTGAAATTTGCGGCGCAGCAGTCCACTTGGGTCGTCCTGAATACTGCGCAACCATTGCTCACTGTTTTCGCTCAGCGGGTTTTCCACCGTGGGCTGTTTCGATAAGTCGACTGATTGGTCCTGGGCTTGTTGGTCCTGGGCTTGTTGGTCCTGGGCTTGTTGGTCCTGGGCTTGTTGGTCCTGGGCTTGTTGGTCCTGGGCTTGTTGGTCCTGGGCTTGTTGGTCCTGGGCTTGTTGGTCCTGGGCTTGTTGGTCTTGACTCTGTTGGTCTTGACTCTGTTGGTCTTGACTCTGTTGGTCTTGACTCTGTTGGTCTTGACTCTGTTGGTCTTGACTCTGTTGGTCTTGACTCTGTTGGTCTTGACTCTGTTGGTCTTGATTCTGTTGGTCTTGACTCTGTTGGTCTTGACTCTGTTGGTCCTGACTTTGCTGGTCCTGACTTTGTTGGTCCTGACTTTGTTGGTCCTGACTTTGTTGGTCGAGCAGCTCCTCAATCACTTGCTTATTATGTTTCGCGTCATCGTGCTCAGGATCGGCTTCAAGCACACGTTGGTAGGCCTCCAATGCCGCCGTATAGTCGCCGTTAAGTGCCAGTGCATTTGCCTGGTTATAAATTGCCTCTACTCCCAATTGAGACGCCAACCCGGCAAACTGCTCAGCCGCTTTGTCATAATTCCCGGCGCGGTATTCAGCGATCGCAGCCCAGTCTGAGCGTTGGAACATATCAGCCGCCATCGCGTAATCGGAACGCGTATACGCGTCTGCAGCACGCTGATCGGCATTTTTCCACCAACTAATGGCATTCTCCGCACGCACGGTTCCCGGTTGTATCCACAGGATCAGTGGCAACAGGTAAATCAAACCGCGTCGAAAACAGTATAAGACGATCGGCAAAATCAATAACACCAACCAATGACCAAGATCCTGCCACTGATGCCATTCTACAGCCCGCTCAGTGGCTTCGGCGTCCGGTTGTTCAGCCAAGCTGGCGCGCACCAAGCTATTAATGTCTTTGTCGTCAGCCGTGATGCGCTGAAATTGACCACCATGTTGCTTAGCCAGCTGCCGCAGGAAGCCGGCATCGATCGAAGTCAAAACGATTTCGCCATTCGCGCCCTGTACAAACCCACCTTGTGGGCGTGGTATCGGTGCGGGCGCTGAACCACTTACACCGAGTATCGATAAGCTGAATCGAGAACCGAGGGTATCGCGAATGGTTTTTGCAGCAGACTCGGCCACGCCATCCGTGATTAGCACTAGGTCGCCGTCAACGCGACCAGCATCTTTCAAAAGACGAACCGCAAGCTGGACCGCTGCCTCCACATTGCTACCTGATACCGGCATTAAGCTCGGCTCCAATGCGGGTAACAACGCTTGTATTGTCGCCGGGTCGTCGGTGAGTGGGCTGACCGTGTGTGCCTCACCGGCGTAGGCCACCAAGGCGGTTTGCCCGTCCACTCGGGCGCGTAAAAAATCAATGATTTTAAATCTCGCACGCGCCAGACGATTGGGTAGCAGATCTTCCGCCAGCATGGAGGGCGACAGATCAAGAATTAGTACGGTGGCTTGCGTATTCTCGATTGTTGGCACCGCTTGCTTACTGAACGTTGGCCCCGCCGCAGCTAGCACCAACAGTACTCCGGTAAACCCAGCTGCACGCGAAAACCACACCGGCAACACGCTCGCTTCAGTAACCATCAGCGCCTTAACCACCATCGGCGGCAAATACCGTTGCCAACGACTTTGTTGCGAGCGTCGACCTGCATACCAGTAAGCCATAATTACCGGCAAACTCAGCATCAACCATTCTGGACGGATAAAATGAAAATCACTCAGCATCGCCGACTACCTCGCGTAACACACCTCGGAATGGCCATTGATAGCTAATAAACAACAATGCAGACAACACCAGTGCCACTAGCAAAATCCAGTGCGTCAAACTGATTTGCGGTCGAAACGTCTGTTCTTCAGGGATTGGTTCCAGCGCATCCAATTTTTCGTAAATCGTATTCAGTTCCGCTGGATTGCGAGCACGAAAAAAACTGCCGCCAGTTTGTTGTGCGATGGCAGTCAGCGTGTCTTCATCCAACTCATTGCCAACCGGCACCATCCGCTGACCACCGAATGCACCGCGTACCAGCCGCATCTCTGCGCCTACGCCGATGGTATGAATGCGAATACCCGCTTCTCTCGCCACCGCTGCCCCCGCCATGGGATCTGTCCCAGCGGTATTTGCGCCGTCAGTTAGCAAGATCAACACCCGGCTCTCGGCCGGACGGTCCCGTAGGCGCTTAACCGCCAAGCCAATGGCGTCACCGATCGCCGTCGCGCCGCCCGCAAACCCGGGCTGCGCCTCGTACAATTGCTGGGCCACGGTATTCCGATCATGGGTCAATGGCGTTTGTAAATAGGCCTGCTCACCAAACAGAATCAAGCCTAGTCGATCACCGACGCGTTGTTGGACAAAGTCCCCTACCACGTACTTTACCGCGTCAATGCGTTGCACATATTGTTGATCAAACAACATATCGGCTTCGCGCATCGATTCCGAAATATCCACCGCCAGCATCAAGTCGCGTCGATCCTGCGCTAATTGGATTGGCTCACCGTAAAGTACCGGTCGCGCGACTGCCACCACAAGCGCGCTCCAGAGCAACCAGAGCAGCGCACCACGCACCACAGGCCTCGGTTGCCCTGTCGGTGCAGTGAGCGAGCCGACCAGTCCATAGAATGGTACGCGAAGCGCGCCGGCCGCACTATCGCTTGGAGGAAGCGCAACGCGCATCAACAGCGGCAGGGGCAGTAACACAAATGCCCAGGGCCAAATCCAGCTAAGCATCCCGCGCCTCACGGAGCTCATGCCGATTAGAATCTACTGAAAGCTTAGCAAACCAGTTCACAACCTCCTGATGCAGCGGGTCGACATCAACCCGGTCGGATGGTGACTGATACAAGCCGAAGGCCAGCGCGTGGCGAGTGGATTCGGACCATGAATCCAAGGGACTAATCTGGTCCAACGCCGCCAACCACGACTCACCGGTTAATTTTGCGACGGACGAGAGCGCCTGCCCTAATAGAAATCGCTTTAGTGTGCTATTCACCGCGCGCAAATATTGAGTGGTATCTTGATGTTGTTGCCAGCGTGCATAGATTCGGTCGAGTTCATTAATGGCAAGCTGCTTCATCCTCGGATCACGGCCTTGAGGTCTCCGCTGCCACCAAAACACCAGCGCCAGCAGCATGGCGACAATAAGACCAAGCAACAACCAATAACCCGGCGCTAACGGCCACCAACTCACCGGCTCCGGCATGTGGACGTCGCGAAGTTGCTCGAGTAATTGCGGCGCAGTATCAGTCATCAAACCCCTCAATCCCGGTATACGGAGCCCAAGATGCTGCGGGCTTTGATGGCGGTGGACGCGGTCAGTAATCGCGCTCGCGCTCGCTTAGCCGCTGTATGCAGTGCATCTTCTCGTTCACTGACCAGCCGTTGATACTGTCGCTGCAGGCCCGCAGTCCAACGTATACGAGTGTGGTGCTGTCCATCACTGATGCGCAGATCACCGTCAACGGGCAGACTCAATTCAAACGGGTCATAAACCTGTATCAACGTTACGTCTGTGTGTCGTGCTAGCGTGCTGAGCGCTTGCTCAAATTCCGCACCTAAACCATTGAAATCACTCACAATAAAAACAGCCGTGCCAGGCCGTGTTATACGGCGACACTCGGTTAATGACTGCGCTAAACTGAGTACCGAAGCAGGCGCTGCGCCGGACTCCATTCTGGGTGTGGGAGTTAACAACGCGTGATTCATCGCCACACTGTGGTGTAAGAATTGCAGGACCGCCGATTTGTGCCGCTTGGCGCGGCAATCCAGTTCCCGACCTTGGCCAAGCACCTGACCTCCGACGCGATCGCCCCCGTTGAGAGCAGCCCACGCCAATGCCACTGCCAACTCCGTCGCCAGTACCGACTTAAACTGTGTCTCCGAGCCGAAAAACATGCTCGCCCGTTGATCGAGAATAATATGACAAGGACGCTCCCTGTCTTCACAAAATAGCTTAGTAAACGTTTCACCCGTGCGCGCTGAGACTTTCCAATCAATGCTGCGAATATCGTCCCCGGCTTGGTAATGGCGAACCTCTTCAAACTCCATGCCCCGCCCTCGAAACCGAGATCGCGTCGCACCGAGCAACATACTACGAGCGGCGGAACTCGCAGCCAGATTCAGCTGCTGCGCCCAATGACGCGAACACACTAACCGTGCGGGATCGACAATCACACCAGCATGCATAAATTCGTCTGAAGTCGCAGATTGGGGGCTTTTCGATGCCAACATAGGTGATCAATCGTGTGGTGTATCGAGTGGAGAATTAAGCCACGGGAACACGGTTCATTAACTCTGTGATAACCTGATCAGTGGAGATACCATCGGCTTCGGCCTCGTATCGCAAAATCAAGCGATGACGTAGACAATCATGCAGCACCGCTTGGATATCATCTGGCGACACGAAATCCCGTCCGTTTAGGTACGCATGCGCACGCGCACAGCGATCTAACGCGATCGTGGCGCGCGGGCTAGCCCCGAATTCAATCCAACCGGCCAAATCATCGCCGTACTTCTGCGGTGTTCGCGTCGCGAGTACGAGCTGAACTAGGTATTCGTCTACCGACTCGGCCGTGTGCAATTGCATTACCGCCTGACGTGCGTCAAAAATACATTGCTGCGAAATCTGGCTCGCGGGTTTGGCCGAGCCACCGGCCAATGCTTCACCACGCGACAAGGCCAAGATGGATTTCTCAGCATTCACGTCGGGATAACCAATGCGGACGTGCATCAAAAATCGGTCCAATTGTGCTTCCGGCAAAGGATATGTCCCTTCCTGCTCGATCGGATTCTGAGTCGCCATCACTAAAAACAACGGCGGCAATTGAAAGGTTTCTCGACCAACGCTGACTTGACGCTCCGCCATTGCTTCCAATAACGCCGATTGGACCTTGGCTGGTGCTCGATTAACCTCGTCGGCCAGCACCAAATTGTGAAAAATCGGGCCTCGTTGAAAACTGAAGCTCTGCGTTTCCGGTCGATATATCTCCGTGCCGGTGATGTCCGATGGCAATAAATCAGGCGTGAACTGAATGCGGTGAAACTCACCTTCGATACCTTCCGACAGACTTTGGATCGCCTTAGTCTTAGCCAATCCTGGCGCGCCCTCGACCAAAAGATGGCCGTCCGCGAGTAGCGCGATCAATAAGCGCTCAACCAATCCTGGCTGCCCCAAAATCTGGCCATTGAGCCAGTCCCGTAACTGTGCAAATTCTTTCAACACGATCGTGTAACCATTCCTATAGATAAAGTGACACCGCGTGCGACACTCTCTTCGCAGCATGGCGTTCGTCGTTGTAAAACTGATGACTGACTTTGCTTTTTATAAGCAGATTTGACGATATTTCAATTACAATTTTGACATAAAGGATGGCCCAGATGTAGACACCAGGCACAACTGCCGTTGCAGTCAGTCTGACTCGTCGGTATCGACCTGCATTTGCTCGACTTCAGTCACGGTTCGCTGCACAAGTTTTATCCGCCCAGCCTTAAGCAAGGCGTCGCGTAACAGGTACTCGATCTGCTGATTAACACTGCGCAAATCGTCGTCGGCCCAACGTTGGAGCGCCGCCAGTACCTGCGGGTTAATTCGTAATGGGTACGCTTTTTTTGCCACGATCAAGCTTCAAGTTAATACAGCGAACCGCTGTTTACTACCGGTTGAGCTTGCTGTTCACTGCAAATTACCACTAACAAGTTGCTCACCATACTCGCTTTACGTTCATCATCCAATTCAAAGTTGTGGTCTCGAGCAAGTGAGTCCACGGCATCGGTCACCATCTCAACCGCCCCTTGCACGATGATTCGGCGCGCAGCCAAGACAGCGCCAGCCTGTTGTTTTCGAAGCATCGCCTGCGCTATTTCAGTAGAGTAAGCAAGGTGTGAAATTCGCGCTTCAATCACCTCCACACCGGCCTTATTGAGCCGCTCCTGGATTTCCTCTTTCAGTTTCTCGGCAACCTCAATCGGATCACTGCGCAGTGACAATGATGCATCATTACTTTCATAGGGATACTGGTTGGCTAAGTTGCGCAAAGCTGACTCGCTTTGAATCGTAACAAAACTCTCAAAATCATCAACTTCAAAAAACGCCTCCGCGGAATCGACTACACGCCACACAACCACCGCAGCGATCTCAATCGGACTACCGACAGCATCGTTGACTTTCATCTTACTGCTCTCGAAGTTGCGCACCTTGATCGAGACCGGCGTGCGCCGATGCAATGGGTTTGACCAGCGCAGGCCGGTATGATTATCCGTTCCCGCGTAACTGCCGAACAGTTGCATAATTTTGCCTTCGTTGGGTGCCACCATAAACAGACCAAACCAGCAAACCGCAAATACCACTGCCGCCACGATGCCACTCAACAACAGTACAAAGTCGGGTGCTGACCCGCTGACAACTGCGGTTTTCAATGTCGAAAACACCAACCAAATTGTACCTGCTTGGAGTACCGCCAATATCAAAATCGCAAGGTATCCGTTTAAAGTCCATGCTCGCTTTTGTTTAATCATTTCAGTCATCCTCACGTAGCCCAACAGTTGGTCATTAAATACAATATACTATTGATATCATTTTGATATCTCACAAGCAAGCTTTTTGCATACGATTTCGTGTTTCAGACTGATTCAATTTGTTCAGGCGTCGGGGTTTACGCTTTGCTCGTTGCCATCATTGAACAATTCACTTTCCTTGTAATGACCAACCGCGTGACGAATTAACACGGCCAATACCGCAGAAACAGGTAGCGCGAGCAATACGCCGACGAACCCGAACAGATGCCCCCCGGCTAATACCGCAAATATCACGGCGACTGGATGCAAACCTATGCGATCGCCAACCAGCCAGGGCGTCAGCAGATAGCCTTCAATTAGTTGCCCGATACCGAATACCAACGCAACTTTCCAGAGCGCAACCCAGTCTTGGTACTGGGCGACAAACAGAACGCCAGCCAAAATCACGCCGACGGCGGTCCCCAGGTAGGGGATAAAACTCATAATCCCGGCCACCAAGCCAACCAGGAGAGAGAATTGCAAACCAATAATTGACAAGCCAAACGCATAGATCGTTCCCAAGCCAGTCATGACTAAGAATTGACCACGCAAGAAGGCGCTGACCATTGAGTCCGACTCAGTTGCCAGTTCTTTAACTTTGGCCTTCAACGCGTGCGGGATCAACTCATACAATCGAGCTACCAGCAAATCCCAATCGCGCATCAAGTAGAACGTGATCACCGGCGTCAATGTCACGAACACCACGCCACTGAGGAGTGCACTGCCGGATTTAAACACCGCCTCCAATAACCCCTTGGTTGCGCTACCCGCCTCTGGTAAATAGGTTTTGGCCACATCTTTAAAGTTAATCGCATCTGCATCCACGCCAAAGTAAGACGCAATTTGTGTCGCCGTGTCATCCAGCCATTCGCCATACTCCGGCGCACGTTGGGTCAAGGCATCTAGCTGATTATGTAACATGGGCACCAGCAACAATACCAGCAGCCCAATCACCACAAAAATAGCCAAAAACACCAGACTCACGGCCGCACTGCGTGACAATTTTAAACGCTCAAGCTGATCCACCAAAGGGTCACCGAGATACGCCAACAGCGCCCCAAAAATAAACGGCGCCAGCATCGGTGATAAAAAGTACACCGCCAGCACCGTACTCAGGCTAACAGCGAGAAAAAACCAGACTCGGGTTTCACGTCGAAAAATTGGCATCATGGTCTCGGAAAACGTTGGATAAATAAATGGGAACTCGGCACGCTATTCAGTTGGTAACAAGGTATTTTGATCATGCTGGAGATACCAGCAACCATCGGATTCAGGCGCGAACAGCATACTCAACAAAAATGGATCACCCGGTTTATTAGGCCGATCAACCGACACCTCATACACTACGATTCCCCAGTGATCACGCACATCGCGGCGAACCTCTCTGGTATTAAACTGCCATGTGGAATCCGCAAACCACTCCCGGTGCATCGACTCAATAGCAGACGTTGACCGTAATCGTGCGCCGTTGGGCAAGATCATAAGCTGATCATCACGCGGCGCAAGGGTTTGCATGTATGTCACCAAATCGCGTGTTTTGACAGCCGCCAAATGCCGTTCGACCACATCGGAGAACGAGCGACCACAAGCCTCCGCGGCGTTGCTCATACGTGGCAGAACCGCCAATAACAAACTAAAAACAACAATTCGCAATATCGTGTTCATGCACCCGTCTCCTGATTAAATCGGTGGAAGCCTACGCTTTGAAAACATCGCGTAACCTATACTGCAAGCATTGGAATCACGTTTCAAACTTTTCGCACCCGAACTCCGCATAAATCAACTCATGGCTTTTGAACTCCACCATTCCTCAGTAAAAGCGTTCTTAGTACCTAACCACAGCATGGTCACGATTAAGCTTCGCGGCGAAGAGCACCCTTTGAGCAATTGGCGTTTTCGTGGCTTTGATGACGATCAACTGTTTATTTTAATCACCAAAGAAAAACGTTCACGCTGGCTCCCTGTCAACTCGATCTCTTTTATTGAACACGTTGACGAGGAACAGCAGTAAACGGCGTCAGATGCGAATCTCGGCCGCGCGTCAGGCAAAGCTTTATTTGTCTAACGCCAAAGCTTGCATCATTTTTGCGTGAATTTCGTTGTTGTCGTACACACCTGCAAACAACTCCGACCCAGGGCCGTAAGCGAATACCGGTACCATTGCCGACGTATGGCCGTGACTGGCAAATTGACGCCCAGCTTTCGTGTAGGATGTTTTACCGTCTTCACCGGGTTCGCCAGCCAGCGTCAAACCACCAGTTTCATGGTCCGCGGTTACGATTACCAACGTGTTTCCATTTGCTTCGGCGTAATCCAAGGCCTTACCGACCGCTTCGTCAAAGTCAATCAGTTCCGAGATCACGTAATCAATCTTATTCTCATGACCGCCCCAGTCTATTTGCGAACCTTCTACCATTAAAAAGAAGCCTCGCTCGGTGCGTGAACGTAAATGTGAAATTGCGGTTGGAATCGAACGCGGAAGAATATCGCCGCGCCCCTTCAAAATCGGATCGGGATGACCGTCAGCGAGAAAATACCCAACCTTGCCTTTGGCTTTGCGTAACTCGGCCAAACTATTCACGAAACTGAAGCCTGAAGTTTGCATTTCCTCGATCAGGTTCCGATCATCTGTTTTTCCGTTATTCGGATCAGTCCGATTCTCAAAGTGCTTACGACCACCTCCGATAAACAAATCTAACGGCGCTTTCTTCATATCCGCAGCAATTTGGTAGTAGTTCTGACGGCTGTCTTCATGCGCGTAAAAGCTTGCTGGCGTTGCGTGTGTGATGACCGAGGTTGCAATCAAGCCGGTGGCATAGCCCTTATTTCCCAGTAATTCCAGGATCGTTTCACGTGCACGTCCGTGCTGGTCGACACCAATAGCACCATTGTACGTTTTAACGCCGGTCGAGAAAGCGGTAGCACCCGCCGCTGAATCAGTAATTTGCTCTTTGGCACTGCGTGTCTTACTCAGACCAACCACCTGAAAACGCTCCATCTCGAGCTTACGGCTATGCTCTTCGATGGCGGCTGATATTTGAGTTAATCCCATGCCATCGCCGACCATCAGGATGATGTTTTGAGTGGTACCTGGCGCGACATCCGAAGGGAGTTGCGATTGTTTAGCGGAGTCCGATCCGCAGGCGGAAAGCGACAAAGCCAGAGAAAAGGTAAAGAATTTTTTGATCATCATGGTGTTAAATAAAACGTAAAGATTAAGCGTTAAAGTCAAACGCGTTCTAATGCGCTAAGAGCATAGCCGATTTACTAGGCAAATAGGTAGTAAACCACGGTCATTCCGCACTACACAAAGTGCCTAAAAGTAACCTAACCCAAATGCATTGCAATGACATGACAGTCACGGCCAGTGTAAATCAAACAACACCGTCGAACAGTAACAAAAAAGCCACCCGATCTGGGTGGCTTTTTTATCTATCTGGGTAACAATTACCAGATTTTGACACGCTTTTCCGGCGGCAGATACATTGCATCGCCCTTCTTCACATCAAAGGCGGCGTAGAACTCATCCATGTTCGACAAAGAACCAAGCGCACGAAACTCACCAGGCGAATGCGGGTCCGTCACAATACGGTTGCGCATCGACTCTTCGACGATCTTGGAGCGCCAAATTTGCGCAAAACCCATAAAGAATCGTTGATCACCCGTTAACCCATCGATTACCGGAGCTTCTTCACCGTTCAAAGACGCTTTATAGGCTTTATAGGCAATGGTCACACCGGATAAATCACCAATATTTTCACCCAAGGTCAGTTCGCCATTAACATTAACGCCTTCAAAGACCTCATACCCGGCGTATTGCTCAATTAAGTTTGCGCCACGCTTACCAAATTCTTCGAGGTCGGTCTCCGTCCACCAGTTTCGCAGGTTGCCATCAGCATCGTATTTGCTCCCTTGATCGTCAAAACCATGCCCCATCTCGTGACCGATGACAGCACCGATTCCACCGTAATTGGCCGCATCATCGGCTGACATATTGAAAAATGGTGGTTGTAGGATTGCCGCTGGAAACACAATCTCATTACGAGTTGGGCTGTAATAGGCATTCACCGTTTGCGGCGTCATACCCCACTCCCATTTGCGAATCGGTCCGCTCAGTTTATCAAGTTCTTTTTGTTCACTGACCTTGCGCGCACGCATGATATTACCAACCAGGTCATCGGCCACAATTGTCAAAGCCGAGTAATCTTCCCAGCGATCTGGGTAACCAATTTTAGGTGTGAAGGCGGCCAATTTCACATGCGCAGCTTTCTTGGTATCGTCAGTCATCCACTCCAATTGATCAATACTGTGGCCGTAGGCCGTGCGCAGATTCTCCACTAACTCCGTCATACGCGCTTTAGCTTCCGGTTTAAAGTGCTTGCTCACGTATAGCTTGCCAATGACTTCGCCCAAGTTGCTATTCACGACCGCCACGCCGCGCTTCCAACGTGGACGTTGCTCCTGTCGTCCTTGCAACTGCCGTGAGAAGAAGTCGAAGTCTTCAGCATCAATCTCGGACGGTAAGTAGCTGGCGAACGCGCTAAGCGTATGGAATTTTAGATAGGTTTTCCAATCTTCCACTGAAGTCGCCGCAAAGACCTCGCCAAAACCTTGAATGAAACTTGGTTGATTGATGATGATATCTTGTTGATCAGCGATGCGTTTAGCGGTCAGGAATGCCTGCCAGTCAAAAGCATCCGTCAAGTTGGCTAGATCCGCGGTAGCGATCTTGTTGTAACGCTTTTCACTGTTTCGGCTTTCCACCCGGGTCCAGTGATGTTTCGCCAGTTGGGTCTCCAAATCCATAATGGTTTTGGCGGCCTGATCACCGTTGTCAAAACCAGCTAAAGCAAACATATTCGCAATATGGGTAAGGTATCCGGCGCGCAGCTTTACAAACCGTTCGGCGTCATTGACGTAGTAGTCTTGATCGGGTAACCCTAAACCGCTTTGCCAGATATGGGCCGCATACCGAGAAGACTCTTTCGCGTCGATTGACACATACGTTATCAATGGGTTCTTTATACCCAAATACCCGTACTCACCGAAAAAGGTCGCCAGACCCTGTTTCGTTTGGATACTGTCGATTTTTGCAAAAATTGGTTTTAGCGGATCTATTTCGACAGCTTCAATGGCTGCACTGTCCATAAACGAACGATAAAGATCCGCAACTTTCTGCTCATCACTGCCCGCTTCGAGCGCTGGCGTTTCCGCCAGTTCCGAAATCAGTTTTTTAACGTCTTCGTCGGCTTGATCACGTAGATCATAGAACGAACCGATAGACGTTTTATCGGCGGGTATCTCGTTATTCTTAAGCCAAGTTCCATTGACGTACCGATAAAAATTGTCCTGTGGCCGCACAGTTTGATCTAGGTTCTCAAGGCTGATACCAGAAGTCAGTGTCGATGTCTCAACAGCAGTAGAATCGACGGTTTCAGACATGGCAGAAATCGCTTCTGACGGGGTAGGATTGGATTCGCTGCAGGCACCCAGCAACAATAAGGGCGCACACAGGGCACCGGTGATTATTTGTCTCATGAAATTTCTCAAGTGTGGTGGTTAAACGTGTTCAATAATTCAGACGATTGACAAGGCTGCATCCTCGCCAAATTGCTGACGATCCTATCTAAGATGCCGGTATTCACGAATTGGTCGCGTAAAGTTTGGTGTTTTTGCGAATACACTGCATGCGCATTCAATTTACAGGCAGTCAACTGGCGGCAGCCATTGATAACGTTGTAATTCAATTCTGCCGGCACAATCGAATTCAATGCCCTCGTCCTCGAGGAGCATGCGTTGATACGCTTCGTAATCCACTACGGCCCTGCGACTGACTTCGCCTTTGGCATTGACAACACGATGCCAAGGCACATCGTGCCCAGCGGGCAAAGCGGATAGTGCGTAGCCGATCTGCCGTGCGTGCCTAGGACGCCCGATCAGCTGCGCCACCTGTCCATAGGTCACCACCCTGCCGGACGGCACCGCACGAACCACCTCATAAACCTGGGCATAGTAGCCCGACACGGCGACCTCAGACTGGTCGATTAAGTTAAGGCGGCGTGCACTGCTCCCATAGCCGCGTAAAAGAGTAACCAGTAGCCAGCATCAATAAAAAATAGGGTTTTACTCTTTTGCGAAAACAAGTAATTCGTGCCGATGGCTGGCAGAATAAACCCGGCTGCGATGCCCACCGCAGTCAATACTTTGACTGAAAAGGATAAGTTAACTGCATAACTGGCAAACGTATGCGCCAAAGTCCAAGAGGCGAGCAAGCTGAACGCCAGGGCTCCGCCATATATCGCCGCCATATTGCCACTGCGAATTTGCGCTTCGCTCAGGCCCACCGCGCCCATCCATTTCTTACCCATGATCGGCCCGTACCAGATACCACCAACCACAAATCCCATGACCGCCGCTGCCAAAACAGCAACCCAATTCACTGCTAATAAACTCATATGCCATCCTCCGGATAATTTTTGTTATCCCGTCAGTGTACTCCGGCGCCGAACCAAAACCAACGTAGACTTAGGCAAGAATTTTCGCAAATCCAATGAGAAACGAATACACTAGCCGCTCTGAACTACGCCACTTCCATCACCGATTTAATTATGAGTTCTATACAGATTTCCACTCAGTTTGACGCAGGCAGCATTGACGTACTCGACAGCGCCGACCCAAGCAATGTGCAGCTAGCTCTCAAAAAAGACAATGCGGCAGATTTTTTACAATGGTTTCACTTCCGTTTGGAAGGGACGGTTGGGCAAACGGGCACGATCCACATCACGAATGCCGGAGAATCCTCATACAAAGGGGGCTGGCCGGATTACAACGTCTGCACCTCATGGGACCGGCAATCCTGGTTCCGCTCACCTTGCCGCTACGAGAACGGCGTTCTGAGCTTTGATTATGAACTGCAACAAAACAGTGTTTACTTTGCTTACTTTGCACCCTACAGCCACGACCGTCACCTGGACTTACTGGCCTGGGCACAGGGCGACACACGTGTTACCAATGAAACATTGGGGCTAACGGTCGATGGCCGCGCCATGAGTATGCTCAAAATTTCCGCGACCGCCGAACCGACACACAAAGTTTGGATGATCGCACGCCAACATCCTGGTGAGACCATGGCCGAATGGTTTGTCGAGGGTTTTCTGCATACCTTGCTGGATGAAGACAATCCGCTGGCGAGCAAACTATTAAAAACCACGGCGTTTTTTGTGGTTCCCAACATGAACCCGGACGGCGCGGCACGCGGTAACCTGCGAACCAACGCAGCTGGTGCTAACTTAAACCGCGAATGGTCGACGCCATCCACGGCAACAAGCCCAGAAGTGTTCTGGGTCCGAGAGCGAATGCTGAAAGAAGGCGGCGACCTGTTTCTGGATATTCATGGCGATGAAGAATTACCCTATAACTTCGTCGCCGGATGCGAAGGCAACCCTGGATACGATGCACGTCACGCAGCCTTGGAAGAGACCTTTAAAACAAGCTATATGGCCATATCACCAGACTTTCAGGATACACACGGCTACCCTAAAGATGAACCTGGCAAGGCGGATATGCGTATCGCAGCGAATTGGTTAGGCGAACAGTTTAAGACCTTGTCGTTCACCATTGAAATGCCGTTTAAGGACAATGCCGATTTGCCCAATGAATTGACCGGATGGTCGCCTGAACGCAGCGCACAACTCGGCTCAGACGTGTTGTTTCCGATCAGTGCGGTGTTATCAACGCTGTAAACGGGTTTGATTGAAGCGAGATTGGCGGCGTCACCTAGCGGTTTGCCGCCCTAACGCCCTGTTGCGCCAACCATTGCTGCAATTGCGTCGATGACAGCGCACCACTCACGCGTGCCGCTTCCCGCCCGTCACGAAACAGTATCAAGGTTGGAATAGAACGAATTTGCCAGCGCGTTGCCAGACTCGGATGGGCTTCTGTGTCTAATTTTGCTAACCGCAGATTCGGCTCATATTGACCAGCCGCCTGCTCAAACACGCTGGCAAAACTGCGACACGGCGCACACCAGGGTGCCCAGCAGTCCACTAGCAGCGGCAATTGATTGTGCTTTAACACGGTTGCGGCATTAGCAGCGGTCAGAGTCATGGGGCGACCAATAAACAAGCGAGTTTTGCACTTGCCGCATTTTGGACCATCGGCCAAGCGCGCCTGTGGAATTCGGTTGCTGGATAAACATTGCGGGCAACTTACAGTCAATGTACTCATACACAACCTCGCTTCGTGGAAATAGTCTTAGCCTAGCGAAAATACTGAGCGAATCAAGTCAGATAGTCGCTCACTAACTCGGTTGCCAGTTTACGCACGTCCGGATCCCAGGTTTCCATCAAGCTGGCGTAATTGATTAATGGGTGCGCATACTGGCTAAACAAATTCGTGTCGCTCATCTGGCCCCAGAAACGACTGTATACATCCACTCGGACGCACTGCGCCGACTTGGCACTGGCAACGTCACTCAGCTTGAGTTCACGCACAAGTTTGTCACGCTTAAATCTACCCACGTATATTTCGCCACTGGCCGGCTGAAAACCAGGGAACGCGCCAGCTAACGCTAATTCACCGCCCAACACTGCCTCATAGCGCCCCAAATCAATCGACTTCCACCAATCAGCGTGCCGACAATAATAACTGCCCAACAGATGTTTCTGTTTTAGGTCAGGAAACGCATCGACCCATTTTCTCAGCAACAATTCGCGATCCAGCCAACGATACTGATTACCATGCGACCGGATAAATCCCTGGTTTTTCAATTCGCGCAGAACCCAACCAATGGTCCCCATGGACACACTGGCATGGTCTGCAATACTACGATAACTGGCATTCAAGAGATTGCCATCGGCCAGTAGCGCAAGAATGACTTTGAGTCCGGTTTCAGTAAAGAGTTTACTGCCTCGATCGGCATCGAATCGCTCTTTAGGCTTCTTACCTTGAATCAGCACATAGATCGGTGGAATATCAAGATAGGCGTTACCGACGTTGTCTAGATAGTTAACATTTGCGGCACGTAACCGTGCGCCTTCCTCATCGGAAATATAATCACAAATCAACAACTTATCGTAACCGGAGCGAGTCTCCTGGCTCAATTCCTGAATCAGATTTCGAGTTCCACCTGAGGTCGCCCATTCGCGCAGTTCAGCTAGCAAGCGAGCATTGGAATTATCGAATTGAATTAAGGCACCGCCAACAGACGCATCGGTTTGACTGACCTGTGCAACCAAGCCAGTATGAAATTGCAATTGATTGAGTGCCTTGACGGTGATAGTACGCGTGTTCATGGCGTAGATATAACAGGACTCGAACATCAACTTAGTTAAATAATGTCCATCTCTGGATAGCGAAAGTCGCACCAGAAACACGCGGGTCAAGCGTGCGCTGGTGCGACAATCTCCGGTTGACCACCTACCCTATAATCGGGCCAACCGGCCTACTAGGGCATTGACCTTTTTTGTCACTCATCCCCAACGGCGTCAATATCAACTTCGTTTTGACGTTTGAGGTTTTCTTCCAAGTCTTTCAGCACTTTATATTCCTCGTTACTTAATGCCGAACGCTCTGCATCGGTCATCTCAGATAACAACTTGGCGGCGTGCTTTACCTCGCCTGTACGTGGATCGACATAGCGTCGATCTTCGGTATTCGGCGCACCTGCGGAAGCAGCATGGGCTCCAATAAGTGTTATGGCGGCCAGCGCTGCTGTGGCTAGATGGCGTTTCAGTGGGATTGTGGTGTTCATACTTACCTCGCATTACTTAGTTAGTAGGGTCGACTGCCAAGAACGACAGTGAGAACGAGTGTACGTCGCGAATTTGGGACGTGAGCTTGCCTGACCTTTCTGTAACGAGACATTCGTCAATTATTAAGGCCCGTTTAGCTGAATCGAATTGAAGTTAATCTGGCTAAGCGGGCTATCACGCGGACAGTCGGAGGAGTTGCGCAGCCATCATTAACGGTTAATGACTGATTTTATTGCGCTTTTTTAATCTGGCCAGCGCTGCTAGGTTTTACAGACCGCCCAGATCCAATTTGGCGTACTTGGCTAAAAACGGCGCAGTAAGACTGGTTACATACAAATGTGTTTCCGATTCAAGCGCGCCGGTGGTGGTGTAGACTTTGCCACTTGGTGAATGAAGATTCGCAACCACCTTCCCATTGCCATCGATCCCAATTACCATGCCGTATAGACCAACCTGAGGCCGCATAAACGCAGGCAGGCGTTGGACCATTTTGCGTAAACCCGGCTTACCGGCCAATCGGTCTAAAATCGAAGACCTAGGCGCAGTCAACCCAATCCAGAAACGCCCATCGCGACCAGCATGAATATTGTCTGGGAACCCCGGAATATTATCAATGATCACGTCGGTTTGCCCTTGCCGCGCACCACTCAGCCAGTATTTATGCACACGGTACTCACCCGTCTCGACGACCAGCAAATACGCACCTTCAGGTCCAAGCGCCACGCCATTGGCAAACGTAAGTCCATCTAGGAGGGTAGTGGTCGCGCCAGTTTCAGCGTTATAAACCAGAACTCGACCGTTGTCGCTGTGCTCCATGATATCCAGCAGACTCGCTTCCAACGTGCCGTAATGCTCCTCGGCACCGAAACGCGTGGACGCGTCGGTAAAGTAGACTTTGCCATCGGGTGACACCGCAACGTCGTCGGCATAGCGAATCGGAATGCCGTCCGCCTGATCGGCGACCACGTTAATCTCGCCCTGTTGGGTTACTTTTTGCAAACCTAGATACGCATTGGCAACCCAAACGGTATTGTCTGCATCAATATCCAAGCCTAATGGGCGGCCACCTAAATCCAACCATGGTTCTAGGGCATCATCAGTCTGATTCGATCGGAGCAGCCAACCCTCGTGCGTGGTGACATACAATCGACCATCTCGGTCGAACGCCGCCGCTTCCGGTCCATGCAGCTCAGGCAAGTTCAGCTTGGTGGGCTTATCCAGTAGGTCGTTAGCACTAAACTCACCGGTATAGCCGGGAGACACCGGTGCCTTCCAGGCCTTGGGCTCGACCGGTACCGGCCACAAAACAAGGTACATGCTGCAAAACAGCAACATCAACCCGGCGATGCGAATCCAGGGCATCATTAGATGGTGAATCCGCCATCCACAACAATGCACTCACCCGTTGTATAACTACTGGCATCCGAGGCTAGGTAAAGTACTGTTCCGGCCATTTCACTGGGCTCGGCATGACGCCCCATTGGAATCGTCGCGAGTGCCATTTTATGAATTTTCTCATTTTCGAATAGCGCGCCTGCAAACTTAGTTTTGGTCAGCCCGGGCAGTAACGCATTAACACGAATATTGTGTGGTGCACATTCTTTGGCAAAGGCTTTAGTCATATTGATCACCGCGGCCTTCGATATGGAATAGATGCCCTGCTGAGGCCCAGGCTGCAACCCGTTTATCGACGCGGTATTGATAATGCAGCCACCACCGGCATCGCGCATCATTTTTCCGGCCTCCACTGACATAAAGAAGTAGCCGCGAATGTTCACTTCAACCGTCTTATTAAATGCCCCTAAGTCGGTATCCAAAATATGCCCAAAAAATGGATTCGCCGCTGCATTGTTCACCAGGATATCCAACTTGCCATGTGTTGATTTGATCGATTCAAAAGTCGACTTAATATCATCCATGTCGCCGACATGACACGCCATAGCCTCGGCCGACCCGCCAGCCGTTTTAATCTTGGCGACGACTTCTTCACAGGATTCCGCACGCCGACTCGATACGATTACATGCGCGCCTTGTTCAGCAAACAATTCGGCGATGGCTTCGCCAATTCCGCGGCTTGCTCCGGTAACAAGGGCAACTTTTCCGCTCAGATCAAATAAGTTAGTGGACATCAAAACTCCTCATCTTCTTCTAGTTTATATAATGTTCTTTTAATTCTGTCAGCATTGCGAGCGCTCACACACCGATTCTCATACGTCCCAAGAAGTCGGCTTTACCCAGTGGTACGCCGTTGTGACGTAAAATATCGTACGCAGTTGTGGTATGAAAATACAAGTTCGGGAGCGAGAACGACATAACAAAGTTCTCTGCCGTGAACGGTAACTCATAGTCTTTGAATTTAAAAATCATGGACTTTCCACTCAGGTTCTCCACATGACTCGGGTCCAGCGTTTCCAGTTCGGACTTGGTTTGAATCAGCATGGCTTGCAAGCCACTGTAATCACGCTGCTCCGTGGTGCTGGGCGGTGTAAACACGCCACTCTCGATACCGCTTAGCGCGCCCAGCGTATGAACCTCGACACAGTTTACCTGAAACAATAACGGCAACATGTTTTCATGCAACCTGGCTTTCACAAAATTGTCTGGGTCCAAGTTATTTTCTGCCGCGAATTCTGCGCCTTTGTTCATCACGGTGATCATGCCGTCAATGGCTTGTTTGTACGACCCAATACTTAAATCATAAAACGTCGTCATGGTTTCTTCTCTCCTGCTTCGATGGTGAAATGGCTTTTGTTTATAGTTTTTTTACGACCGATGATTTTAGTTTCATCGCCCCAAAGCCATCGAGTTTACAGTCAATATCATGACCGTCAACGACATACTCGGGGTCCAGCACCCGAATATTCTTGGCTTTAGTCCCCATTTTAATGACGCCAGAACTGCCCTTTATTTTGAGATCTTTGATCACTGCAACGCTGTCGCCATCCTGCAACAGATTACCATTTGCACACCGTACTTCGAGCGCGGCTGACTCAGCGTCAGCGTCCCATTCATGTGCGCATTCAGGGCAAATCAATAAGGATCGATCGGAGTAAACATACGAGGATTGGCATTTCGGACAGGGAGGAAGAGACATACCGCAAATTCGGACCAATGAACAAAACAAGCCCGTAGTATCGCAGCAATCCCGCTGCGATACAAAGCAGATTGTCTAACTGGCCATCGCGCCCAGAAAGTGGTTACCGACGACTAATGAGGTCGTCGACCACGCTCGGGTCAGCCAAGGTGCTGGTGTCACCGAGTGAACCATAATCGTCCTCGGCAATCTTACGCAGGATACGCCGCATAATTTTGCCTGAGCGTGTCTTCGGTAACCCTGGTGCCCAATGAATGACATCGGGCGTCGCAACCGGGCCGATCTCTTTACGTACATGTTTGATCAACTCGGCTTTAAGTGCATCCGAATAATCCTCGCCTGCCATCAATGTGACATAGGCATAAATACCCTGCCCTTTGATGTCATGTGGATAGCCAACCACCGCAGCTTCTGCCACGGCTTCGTGCAACACCAATGCACTTTCCACTTCGGCCGTACCCATACGATGACCGGATACGTTGATCACGTCATCCACGCGGCCCGTGATCCAGTAATAACCGTCCGCGTCGCGACGACAGCCGTCGCCGGTGAAGTAATAGCCCGGGTACATGGCAAAATAGGCTTCGTGGAAACGCTTGGGGTTGTTGTACACACCACGCATTTGTCCCGGCCAGGAACGTGGAATCGCCAAGTTACCCGATGCTTCACCTTGCAGCACGTTGCCTTCGTCATCCAGCAAGGCCAGTTCAACACCAAAGAATGGCAATGAAGCTGAACCGGGTTTCGCTGGTGTCGCGCCTGGCAAAGGCACAATCATGGCACCACCGGTTTCAGTCTGCCACCAAGTATCCACGATCGGACACTGTTCATTGCCGACCTTATGGAAATACCATTCCCACGCTTCCGGGTTGATCGGCTCGCCGACCGTACCCAGAATCCGTAGACTGGCGCGCGACGTGGTTTCAAGATATTCATCACCGGCACCCATCAGCGCACGCAGGGCGGTCGGTGCCGTGTAGAAAATATTAACCTTGTGTTTGTCGACCACTTGCCAGAACCGACTGGCGTCTGGGTAGGTTGGTACGCCTTCAAAAACCACCGTCGTTGCGCCGTTACTCAATGGGCCGTAGGTCAGATAAGTATGGCCGGTAATCCAGCCAACATCCGCCGTACACCAGTACACCTCGCCTTCCTGGTAATCAAAGATGTATTTGAAAGTCATGGTGGCGGTGAGCAGATAGCCGCCAGTCGTGTGCATCACACCCTTGGGGGTACCGGTCGATCCTGAGGTGTAAAGAATAAATAAGGGGTCTTCTGCGTCCATCTGCTCTGGTTCACAGGAAGTCTCTTGGAAGTCCACCAAGTCGTGATACCAAACATCGCGGTCATCCTGCCAACCAACCTTGTTTCCAGTAACTTGGCAGACCAATATCTTCTCTACAGAGGGCGTGCCCTCGCAGGCTTTATCCACGTTTTTCTTCAACGGAATCGGTTTGGCGCCACGCAGACCTTCGTCCGCCGTGATCACGAGTTTACACTCAGAGTCATTGATGCGACCGCGCAGTGCATCAGGAGAAAAGCCACCGAACACCACCGAATGAATAGCGCCGATGCGGGCGCAAGCTAACATGGCGTATACCGCTTCCGGAACCATCGGCATGTACAGGCACACACGGTCGCCCTTCACGATGCCCAGTGACCGCATGGCATTCGCCAACTGGCAGACTTTGTCGTGCAAGGTCTGATACGTGATGTGCTGGCTAGCATTAGGGTCGTCGCCCTCCCAAATAATGGCGGTTTGCTCAGCGCGCGCGGGTAAATGGCGGTCAATACAATTGTAGGCAACGTTCAATTTTCCACCGGCGAACCACTTAATGTCTGCCGTGTGAAAATCATACTTGCTGACGGTATCCCATGGTTGGTACCAGTCTAAATGTTCTTCGGCCTGCTCTGCCCAAAATGCATCGGCATCATTGAGTGAGCGATCGTACATCGCCTGGTACTGTTCCTTGGTGACATGCGTAGTCGCTTTTATGGCGTCGAAAACTGGGTAAATCTTAGCTTCGCTCATAATTTCGTGTACTCGTTATTTTCGAAAATCTTTGTTAAAGGTGGTTTGGTATTCACCGAATCCCATGCTGGTCTCGGCAAAGTAATGCGCATCGTTTGCGCGCAAGGCGACTCGGACCACCGTTTCAGGCGCCACATCAATTGTGAGCGGCATTCCCCACAGGGTTGATGTCGCGTCGAGTTGGGTAAATTTGACCGGCGTCACTTGTTCGCCACTCGCCATTACAAAACCAGCTTGAGCCTGTTGCAGCGGATGACTGGATGTCAGTTGCAACTGCCGACCCGAGTCCGCAGACACCAGCGTCAGACTGGATTTGAAATCGGAATTCGCCAGGTCGCAGCGGCCACTGGTGTAACGGCAATTTGAATTCGCTATCAAAGGATAAGCCTGGCCCTCGACCGCTGCGTGCGGTTGTTCGCGGACCAGTAAATCAACCAGATAGTAACTGCCTATTGCCAAAACAGGCGTCACAATCATGGCAGTGATGACGTGTTTATTTTTGAAAAAATTCATAAATAGTTGGTCTGAGTAAAAAACTTATCCTCCTTGCTAAAGGAGGATAAGTCAAACAAAGCATGACTCGACGTGCAGCCCCCTGCATCGAGTCATACTGGCTTAGTGGGACACTGCTGTGCCTTCACCGTGTGGCGACCGTACATAGTCAACCAACTCTTGGATTTCTTGTGGTGGTTCTGCGGTTAGTTTGCAGACGGTCACGGCCACGATCAGGTTAACCAGCGCACCAACTGCACCAAATGCATTTGGCTCAATGCCGAGGAACCAGTTCGGGCTCATATCACCCAAGAACGCGGTACTTTGCACAAACATGAAGCCTTTATGCTGGAACACGTAGAACAACGTTACCCCAATACCTGACAACATACCTGCGATTGCGCCTGCGGTATTCATGCGTTTGTAGAAAATACCAAGCATTAGCGCCGGGAAGATAGACGACGCGGCCAGCCCAAATGCCAGCGCCACGGTCCCAGCTGCGAAATCCGGCGGGTTAAATCCTAGATACCCGGCCAGCAATACCGTAAAGGCCATGGCGACCCGAGATGCATTCAATTCGCCTTTCTCTGAGATATCAGGTCGAAATACACCCTTGAGCAAGTCATGTGAGATCGCGGATGAAATCGCCAGCAGTAAACCTGCCGCTGTGGATAAGGCCGCGGCCAAACCACCTGCTGCTACCAAAGCGATAACCCAGTTAGGCAGACCTGCAATTTCCGGGTTCGCCAACACCAGAATGTCGTTATCAACTTTAACCATTTCATTCACGGCTTTATCTGCGCTGTATTGAATCAGGCCATCGCCGTTCTTATCTTGATACTCAAGCAAACCGGTTTTTTCCCAATTCTTGAACCATTGCGGCCGCTCGTCATAGGCCAGATAGTTACCAGGCGTTGGCTCAATGGTGCTCATCAGATTTAAACGCGCCATACCGGCAACCGCTGGTGCTGTGGTGTACAAGATGGCGATGAACACCAGTGCCCAACCGGCAGATTTACGTGCGTCTTTGACACTGGGTACGGTGAAGAATCGAATAATCACGTGTGGCAGACCCGCCGTACCGATCATCAGCGACATGGTGTACACAAACATATTCAGCGTACTTCCCCTGGTCGAAGTCGTGTATTCTGCAAACCCGAGTTCGGTCACCACTTGGTTCAGCTTATCCAGCACGTACGTGCCATCGGACAACAGAGTGCTGCCCAAACCCAGTTGTGGGATAGGGTTACCCGTCAATGACAGAGAAATAAAGATCGCTGGAATGGTGTAGGCGAAAATCAGTACCACATATTGTGCGATCTGAGTATAGGTAATCCCTTTCATGCCGCCTAAAACAGCGTAGATGAATACGATCACCATGCCGGTGGTTAAACCAGTTTCATATGTGGTTTCAAGGAAGCGACTGAATGCCACACCAATACCCTTCATTTGGCCAATTACGTACGTCACCGACGCGATAATCAAACAAATAACAGCCACAATACGTGCTGCTTTGGAGTAGTATCGATCGCCAATAAATTCCGGCACGGTAAACTTACCGAATTTACGTAAGTAAGGTGCGAGGCACATGGCCAGCAACACGTACCCACCTGTCCAACCCAGCAGAAACACGGAGCCGCCGTAACCCTGATAGGAGAAACCGATTAGACCGGCCATCGAAATAAACGACGCCGCAGACATCCAATCCGCCGCCGTGGCCATGCCGTTAGAAATGGGATGTACACCACCGCCGGCAACGTAGAAATCTTTGGTGGAACCGGCTCTAGCCCAAAAGGCAATACCAATATAGAGCGCGAAGGTTAACCCAACAACGATGTAAGTTAAGGTTTGTAATGCCATGACTACTCACCTCCAACCGCAAATTCGTCGTCTAGGTCACTCATCTTCTTTGCATAATAAAAGATGAGTACAACGAACATATAAATTGAGCCCTGCTGAGCGATCCAGAACCCAAGCGGATAGCCGCCAAGACTGAATTGATTAAGCGTATCTACGAAGACGATACCACCCAGAAACGGCACCACGAACCAAATTGCTAGCAGCTTCAAGATCAAACTCACATTGGCTTTCCAATAAGCCTCAGCTTTGTCTTTCATGGCTATTTTCTCCATCACTATATTATTGTAGGACTTAGGAGTGTACGCCGCCTGTTGAATACCGAGTATTCGACAATAGTAGTAGGCCACTTGCCAGAAGCTTATGCGCCTCGCTATAGTAACGTTATGCCGTACCAAGTCTTAATAGCCGACGATCATCCGCTTTTTCGCGAAGCACTGGCTAGCATCATCTCGATGACGCTTCCAGACTGTTCTCTACAACAAGCCACCGATTATTCAGAAGCGCAGCAAGCGCTGTCGAAATCCGCATTCGATCTCGCATTTGTCGACCTGAATATGCCTGATTCCAATGGCCTCACTGATCTTGCATTGCTTAAGAAAATGCACCCGGATTTACCGATTGTGGTGGTGTCTGCGCACGAGGAAGCCGAGGTCATCCGTACTTGCATCGGACATGGTGCAACGGGCTATATCATTAAGTCGTCTGGCCCGAATGAAATCAAACATGCCATTCAAGCTGTTCTCAATGGAGAGACCTACTTGCCAGCAAACATTGATTTGCAGGTAGAGACCCCGGACCCAGAGGCCGATGCAGTGTCACGCATCAGCAGCCTGACACCGTCTCAGTTAAAGGTGTTGATCGAGGTCGGAAAAGGCAAATTGAACAAGCAAATCGCGTACGACCTAGCAATTTCAGAAGCGACCGTCAAAGCGCATATCACCAGTGTGTTCAAGAAGCTTGGAATCAATAACCGCACGCAAGCGGTGTTGTTTGCGCAACAACACCAAGCCAAATACCCAAGCCTGCGTTAAACAGCGGATCAAGCATTGACATCAATGACCACGCGTCCACGCAGTTGACCAGCAAGCAAATCCGCCGCCAGACTGTGGATCTCGCTCATTGGTTTGACACTGGTTGCCAGTTTCAGCTGGTCAAAGTCGAGTGTCGACGCGAGTGCCTTCCAGGCCCGCTGGCGATGCGCTTGGCTTGCCATGACGGAATCAATGCCTCGCAAGGTAACGCCCCGCAGAATAAATGGCATAACCGTGGCTGGCAAATCACTGCCACCTGCCAGCCCACACGCCGCGACAATGCCATCACGTTTGGTTTGCGCAAGGACAGTCGCCAGAGTTTGACCACCAACGGAATCAATCGCCGCCGCCCATTGCTCTTTTTCCAGCGGTCGTGACCGAGCACTCAGCGCATCCCGAGGCAGCAGTGCACTGGCACCCAGTTGACGCAGATAGTCGTGCATTGACTCGCGCCCAGACACCGCGGTCACCTCATACCCAAGTTTTGCCAACAACATAATGGCGACAGACCCGACGCCACCCGAGGCACCCGTTACCAAGACCGGTCCGGATACAGGCGTCACGCCATGATCTTGCAAGGCTAATACACTCAACATCGCAGTGTAACCTGCGGTGCCGATAGCCATGGCCTGTTGCTCACTGATGGCATCCGGTGTGCGCACCAACCATTCCGGTTTTACAGCCTGACGTTGGGTATAGCCGCCCCACTCTGTTTCTGAGAGACCAAATCCGTTCACTAACACCCGGTCGCCAACCTGCCAGTCGGCTGAGTTAGACTCGACAACTTTGCCAGCCAAATCAATACCACAGACCATCGGCAGCCGTCGGCAGATCGGCGCACTGGCCGTGACCGCAAGTGCGTCTTTGTAGTTGAGTGACGAATACGCAATCTCGATCTGGACGTCGTACTCAGGCAAGTCGGCCACTGACATTTTTTCAAGCGTAACGGTTGTCCCGTTTTCCGCCGCTCGTGCTATGACAACATTAAAAGTTTCGTTCATTTGTGCTCCGTCTGTTTAACGCAAGGGATACCACTACCCCGCTTCTTGTTCACGCGCGCCACCACCCAGAATCTGGATCAGTAAATTGCGCAAGCTTTCTGGTTCAATCGGTTTCGCAAGATAGTAAAACCCAAGCCCCTGTGCCTTAGAACTCAGAGATTTGTCTTGTTCAGCAGTGACCAGCACACCTTCCGCCGGCTGCGTATCTTCCAATGCAGTCGCCATGCAGAGAAAGTCCAATCCGGTCTCTGAATAATCCAATCGATAGTCTGCCAACAGCACGTCAAACGGCTGTGAACTGATCAATCGCAGCCCTTGCTTATAGGTACTCACGGACTCGACCACGCAACCCCAACCTTCGAGCAAGGTGCGCATCGCCTCTAGAACACTTTGGTCATTGTCCAGACATAAGATACGGGCACCTTCCAGCCGCTCGACGTCGGTCAAAATCACATCCGACGTCATTGTTGGCGCCAGTGCGACGGACTCACGCACGTCCAGCTCGACCGTGAATACGCTGCCTTCGCCGGCCTTGGAGTTAACCGACACGTTTAATTCCAGCAGCCGGCTGATCCGCTTGACGATCGACAACCCAAGCCCTAACCCGCGCGCGTTCTGTTTATTGCCAGATTTGATCTGATAGAACTCGGTGAAAATGTTACCTAGATGTTCTTCAGCAATACCAACGCCGGTGTCGCACACGCTCAATGCCACGCGACCGCCTTCTCGCAGGTCGGTTTTGACCACCACAGAGCCGCCCGCACGCGTGTAACGTAACGCGTTGGCCACCAGGTTCTGCAATACCGAGAACAACAACTGTTTGTCGGTACGCACCGTCACCTTGGCGACCTCATGGCTCAAGTTGACGCCTTTATCGTTGGCGCTCGGCTGCAATTCATCCAACAAATTAGCAACAAAATGCTGCAGACAAAATTCAGTCGGTTCCGGCTGGATACCACCGGAATCCAGCTTGGAAATGTCCAGCAGCGCGCGCAATAATTCGTTTGCTGTAACCAGAGACTGATCCAAACTCTGGGCCAGCTTCTCGACCGCCTCTGGCTCATTTCGACGCTCGGCAATACTGTGTGTGAAGAGTCGGGCCGCATTAATGGGCTGCAGTAGATCATGGCTGGCGGCCGCTAAGAAATGGGTTTTGCTTCGGGTATTGCGACGCAACTCCTCGGTTAACACTTCTAACTCACGCGTGCGTTCCTGTACGCGATCCTCCAATTCCTCATTCGCCTGCCGTAACAACTCGGAAGCACGCACGCTGTCGGTAATGTCCTCATAGGTTGTAACGAACCCGCCACCAGGCATCGGCTCACCAGTGGACTTAATAATGCGTCCATTCGGTCGGTTACGAACCATTGAGTACGACGCCCGCTTTTGCAGATACCGTAACCGCTTAGAGATCTCGCTTGCATGATCTTTGCTACCAAAATCACCACGTTCAGCGTTATACCGCAGCACATCGCGTAGCGGTTTGCCAACATAAATCAGGTCGTCCGGGTATTCGAATAATCGCAGATAACGATCATTCCAGATGACGAGATTAAGGTCCGCATCCACCACCGAAATACCGTGCGTAATATTCTGCAGGGTGGTTTGCAAGAGGTTGCGATTGAATTGCAGAACGCTGGAGGTTTCATCGACAAAATTAGTGACCTCTTCCAGGTAATCGTCGTCATGCAGCAAGGTGTCTGAGATCACCTTTTGCGCAGAGGTCGTGCCGATCACACCGGCAATTGCCGTCTGCACCAGCGCAACCAGTTGTCGATCGGCCTGCGCACTGGAAGAAACCTCCACACCGAAGCGTGATTCATACTGGCGAAACACCGCATCGGTATTGCGCACACCGATAATCGGTTCCGCCAGAATTCGTAGCGCGTCCGGGTGGACCAACGATGTCTGATGCCCGGTAATGCTCGGGTCCGGCAAACGATTGGTGCCCGCATGGTAAAAGCGGCTGGCTTGTATACGTTCTATCACTGTCTGCGGTTCACGCAGCGAAAACCACAGAATCAAGCTGACGTTGACCACCAGACTCCACACCACGCCGTGCGTCAAGGCATTGCCCATATCGATCCCGAGCAGGTGCTGCGGATGCAATAGTGCATTATCACCGAACCAGGCGAGTACCACCGCATCGCTCAGAATCGTTGGTAACATTAAGGTATACGTCCACAAAGACGCGCCACCAATCAGCCCCCAGAAAATACCCTTGCGGTTAGCTCGTTGCCAATACAAGGCGCACAGCACCGCTGGCAGAAACTGTACAATCGCAGCGAACGACACCAACCCAATGTTGGCCAACTGGGCGTTATTGTCGATCAAAATATAGTAGCCATAGGCGCCTGCGATAAGCCCCACAATGGCAATACGACGGATCATTAAGACAATCTCGTTGAGATTCTCTCGGCGCAGAATGTCCAGCCGTTTGAGATTGATGAGGTACGGCATGACCAAGTCATTGCACACCATGGTGCTGAGACTGATTGCCGCCACAATCACCATACCCGTAGCCGCCGACAGTCCACCAATAAATGCCACCATTGCCAGCGTCGAATTGTCCGCACTTAACGGCAGAGATAACACGTACAGATCCGGCGGGTTGTCGGGCAACAACACCATGCCGCTCAAGGCGATGGGAATGACGATCACGCTGGTGAGAATCAGATACACCGGCATGATCCACATGGCGGTCTTGAATTGGCGATAGTCGCGCGCTTCAACGATTGCCACCTGAAACTGCCGTGGCAGCAGCAGGATGGCGCTGATGCTAAGTAGCGTCTTGGTGATAAAACTGGCCCAGGTCGATTTATCTTCGGCCAGAGCGTTACTCACCGACGCACTGGATACGAACTGCGACACATTTTGGTTAGAACTGTTGTCTAGCAGTAAATACACTGCGTAGTAGCCCACCGCCAGAATAGCAATCAACTTCACCACACTCTCAAATGCGATGGCCAGGATCATGCCCTTGTGGTGTTCGCTGGCATCCAAGTGGCGAGTGCCAAACAAAATGGTAAATAAAGCCAACACGGCCCCAGTGGCGAGCGCAACATTGTCAGAGAGAAACTGACCAGAAATGTTGGCCGCAGTGCTCGACGATCCAGCCAGAACCAGATACGACATCGACACTGCTTTGAGCTGCAAAGCAATGTAAGGCAAAGACCCAAACACGGCAATGATGGTAACCAGAATACCGATCCGGCGATCTTTACCAAAACGACTGGAAATAAAGTCAGAGATAGATGTGATACGGTTCTGCTTGCAGATCAGAATCATGCGCCGCACCAAGGGGTAACCAAACACGAACACCAAACAGGGGCCGAGATAGATGGCTAAATAGTCCAACCCATCCACCGCTGCTGTACCAACCGCGCCATAAAAGGTCCAGGACGAACAGTACACCGCCAGCGACAAGGCATACACCAGGTTGCCATTGCTGTTTATGTCGGGATTGTGATGGTGTGAATCGCCATAATACGCAATCAGAAACAGCGCAAATATGTACACAAACCCAATAATGGCGATGGATTCGACGTTAAACATTTACCCTCGTTGGCATAGTAGGTTTTTGGGGATTCCGCTCGGCGTAGGCGAACAGAATACATTACCAGACTGGTCGACGTCACCGTGGCATACGGAAAATCGAGTCGCGATAAAAAAAGATCGAGGTAGGAATCTATCCTACCTCGATCTCTAAGACTCCGCGCCGCTGGCGCATAGGAAGCGCTAGGTCAACTTGTTAGAATGCATACTTTGCGGTTACTTGGAATCGGTTGAGTTCGCCATCCAAGCCATTTTCCAGTTCTCGGCTAGCCTTAATAACGGCGCCGCCAAACGTCAGCTTGGGTGTTGGTGAATACATCAGATTAACTTCAAAGTTTTCGACGGTTTCAGTATTACTGGAAGCCAACCCCGGTGCTAGATCCGCGGTCGAGAGCGCATACTGGAACGTACTGCGCAACTTGTCTGACCACAGCTGACGATACGCAATGTAACCCCCGGTAATGTCCGTCAGCTCAAGATTACCAGCGGCATCAATTCCGCCATCGCGGAACGCATTTAATGCGATGTACCGACCCAGATTACCGTGCGCGATCGAATAGCGAATGTCATTCCCGTTCGCAAACACCACCTTACCCGCAAGGTTCAAAGCAAAGCCAAATTCATTCTCACTCAGACTCCCGTCATCATAGCTAACTTCGCGACCCAGTGCTGAAACAGCATAAGAGTGGCCACCAGACGCGCCGTTGTAGCGAAGCACGATATCGGGCACACCATTGTCATCAAAATTACTCGCCGCAATACCAGAACCGCCATCAGACAAACTGGTCGAGGGATTTTCTGCCGACATCATGAATGAGCCAGATCCAAGTTTCTTGGTCCAGCGAATCTGCGCTTGGCGATTAAAGATGGTGCCTGACGTAGGGCCGATAAAATCAACCGCCTCGGGCAATGCGCCAACATTAAAGAACGTGCTCCAAGTTTGACCAACCAGTAGCGACGCATTGTCTGAGTATCCCCAGTCCAAGAAGGCGTGACGAATTCGCGGATTGGTTGAGTTTGAAACCCGCTCATCACCGCCGCCGCTAAGAAAATCAAGTTCAACGTGCGATTTGATCACACCGACATCCGTATTGGTCGCCGTCTTAAAGAAGAATCGAGACGTTTTAACGTGTGAGTCAAATTGTGCGCCCTCGCCGACACCGCCGACTGGGATGGTACTTGGGACCAAGATCTCATCACCAATATTGGCCGGACGCGGACCATCATTGTAATCACTGTACATGCCGTCCACTTTTATAAAACCACCGTAGGACAGCGTGGTGTTGTCACCAATCTTTAAATTGTCTTTTGGAGCCGCTTTCGCGACGTCGGCAACCTTATCGTTGACCGCGCCGACCTGTGCAGCACGCTCACCTTTTTCTTTCTGCAACAACGCTTTCAATTCCTGTAACTGTTGCTCCATCTGCTTAACACGTTGTTCAAGTTCCGCGTCGGCAGCCAATGCTGCACTCGGGGCAGCAGTGAGGGTTGACAAGCCAAGACAGAAGCTTGCTATCAGAGTTCTCTTCATGGTGGTTTCCTCGCATTATTAGTGTAGTTTGGTCACTATGACCAAGCACAATGCTGAACGCTATTAGCCAATAGTCTAACTAAGACTAAAGTCTTAGATCCGCGCCTATCGAGGAGCAACCCAAATGTGCTAGCGTGATTGCAAGTCACCCTAATTGCCGTAGCGCGAATTATGAATACGCCAGCGAATACGCCGCCCGAACTGCAGGAGATCATCGATTTTCTGACCGATGTTCGTCCATTCGATCAACTCCCAAACGACGTGTTGATCGACGCGGCGCGTAAAATGAAGACCACCTACCATCGTGCTAATAGCGAAGAGCAAATCCTCGATTACGAGAGCCCAACGCTGTTTATCGTGCGTGCCGGCACATTCGATGTGCGTGACGCCGATGGCAGTCTGATTGATCGCGTCGGTATCGGCGGATTCTTTGGCTTTCTGTCGCTCCTAACTGGTGACTCTAAGGGCCATACGCTGCACGTTTACGAAGACGGGCTGTTACACCGCCTTGATCAACAGGCATTTCGCGAGTTACGCGCTCAAAGCGCGGAGTTCGACCTGTTCTTTAATCAAGCGTTCGAGAAACGACTGCGGGTCGGGCAATCACGACGCAAAGAAAACAGCGCATGGGCCACGCGGATTGCCGAGATCATGTCGCCGCGCCTGATCTCGGTGTCACCAAACACCAGCATCTATGATGCCGCTCAGACAATGACCGCCGAAAACGTTGCCTCATTGCTGGTCATGGATGGCGACACACTGGTTGGTATCTTTACCGACAAAGATTGCCGTAAACGTGTTATTGCAAAACAAGTCGACATCCATGCCCCCATTTCCGCAGTCATGACCAAACAACCGATCACAATAGACCACGCATCCATGGTGCACGAGGCATCCATCACCATGAGCCGGCACCAGATCAAGCATCTGCCGGTGGTGCGCCAGAACCAGGTCATCTCGATGGTCACACTCAGTGATTTGATTCGTCTACAACGCGCGGATCCGGTGTTAATCATTGACCAGATTCACAAAAGCAAAGATGTCGAAAATCTGCAAACCATTACTGCCCAGATTCCCGAATTGTTGTTGTATTTAATTAAGATGGATGTGCGTGCTGACGATCTTGGACGCATTCTAACCTCGGTGACCAGTGCGCTGACGCGACGCCTAATCACGCTAGCCCAAGACCGACTGGGTCCCGAACCAGTGCCGTTTGTGTGGCTGGCATTTGGGTCGCAGGGGCGTCAGGACCAATCCGCCAAATCCGACCAGGATAACGGCCTACTGCTCGACAATCGCGCCAGCCCTGAACACGACGCCTATTTCGAGGCACTGGCCAAATTCGTCAACTACGGACTGGATGCATGCGGTTACGTCTACTGTCCAGGTGATGTCATGGCGCAGAACAAGCAATGGCGAATGCCGCTGCACGGATGGCAAGATACGTTTAAGAATTGGATTCTGGAACCGACCACGCACGCCCTGATGCACACCAGCATCTTCTTTGATCTGCGAGATATTTACACCAGCAAAGGCGGCGAAACACTGCTAGCCGAACTGCAGGACACGATACTGCCAGCCGCGCGCGGGAACAGTATTTTCTTGTCCATGCTGACACAAAACGCCATTGAGCTCACACCACCGCTGGGCTTTTTTAAGCAGCTGGTGGTTGATAACAGCGGAGAACACAAAGACACGCTCGACATTAAAAAACGCGGCATGATGCCGATCACCGACATCGCCAGAATACATGCCTTGGCGCATGGCGTCTCTGCGGTCAACACCCGTGATCGCCTTAACGCATTAATCACTATGAACGCGATTAACGAGCGCGACGGCAAAAACCTGCTGGATGCGCATGAGTACATAGCACATCAGCGTTTACTGCATCAGGGTGAGCAACTTAAGCGCAGTCAAATACCTGACAACCATCTACGCCCCAAGGATTTTAGCGCCTTAACCGTGCGCCATTTGAAGGACGCCTTTCGCGTGGTGCGAGACGCGCAAAGCGGACTGAAACAAACGTATTCCAGCGGTCTCTAACAGAGCATGTTTGAGTCGATTGCCCACACGCGGATGACCCGGCGACGCCGTAAAGCACAAAAGTTGGCGTCTCAAGACAGCATGCGCAACTATCTAGCAACCGCCTTGCCGCACCCGAATCACGCTGCCTGGCAATGCGACTACCTGGTTCTGGACTTAGAGATGTCTGGATTGGACCCAGAACAGAATCACATTCTCAGTGCTGGCTGGGTTGTCATCGAGAATGGCCAAATTTGCCACGACAGTGCTCAGCATCACTATGTGGCAAGCAATGAAGCGCAGCTGGACTTGTCTGAATCCGGCCCCATTCACAAGATTAGCCACACGGTATTGTCGTCCGGCAAGGCACTGAATACGGTATTGGATGCGCTGTTGTTCCAACTCGGCAGTCGTGTATTGGTCGTACACCACGCGCCGCTCGACATGCGTTTTTTAAATACTGCCTGCGAACAGATTTACGGTGTACGGCCCTACTGCCTCGTGATCGACACACTACGCAACGAGCAATTAAAACTGTCACGCCAAAACCGACTGGATGGTGCGTCTCTGCGATTGCACGACTGTCGACAACGCTACAACCTGCCAAGTTATCAAGCACACAATGCCGTAATTGATGCGCTGGCGACAGCGGAACTCTGGTTAGCACAATTAACGTATGCGGGTCCCAATGGTGGCCGAGAAGACCTGCGTTTGCGCTTTTTTGGATAGCGCTTCAGGCCCGCAGTAACACCTATGAGGGCGACAGGCTGGTGATCTTCACCGCAGCCAAGCACTCCTCGCCCGGCGACTAAATTGGCAAATTCTGTTTGATTCCTGCGAAACGCCCCCATATACTGCGTAACCCGATTGGCACACCCAATTTCGAACACATTCCAAACACCAGCGCCACGCGCTTTTGTTTAATGCAAGAAAATGGGGGCGACATGGCTTCGACATGGGTCGCGAAACCTTCGGTGCATGTAGAGCATTGTGGCTTGACTCTTAAATCCAGCTGCAAAAGTTATAGTTGCAAACGACGATAACTACGCACTAGCAGCTTAGGCCGCTAGGGTCTCACCAGAGTTGTTCATGGCTTCGGATTCGAGATCTCATCTCACATGAAATCGCGCGTAGCTTGTGTCGATTAAGCTGCCGTTAAAACGCAAGTCGACTCACCCTAGACCGAGTGCGTTTGTCCAGTTGGTCAGGGCTAAACTAAAGACAAACTAAACATGTAGATCCGATGAGCGGAGGGCTTATGGACGCGGGTTCGATCCCCGCCGCCTCCACCAAATAAAAAAGACACCCTTGGGTGTCTTTTTTATTTGGGCCGGACGTCCGGGTGAGAACCCGCAATCCGGGCGATGCACCTGGACGTGCGAGTGTCGTGGTAGCGCAGGATGCGCGTGAACGACCGACGCGCCAAAGGCGCTAGTGCAGCGCGAGGCAAAGCCGAGTGCTGGAGATCTAACTCAGCAGGAATTCCCATCTAACAATCGACACCCAAGGGTGTCTTTTTTATTTGGGCCGGACGTCCGGGTGAGAACCCGCAATCCGGGCGATGCGCGTGAACGACCGACACCCAAGTGTGCCATTCTTATTTACTCCCCAGACCATCACTAACCAATCCGAAAATTAGAATTCAGCCTACCCCAGTGTTCGGCAAGCTTAATTTTATGTTCTTCATTCATTGGCAAATCTTTGATAGCCTTTGGCCAAACTGTTCGCGCTCTATCTAATGTGTCCTCAAGATGAAATCGAACAGCTTTCCAAGGAACATCCGCCTTTTTAGCCCATGCTTCGAAATGTGAATAGTTCACGTTGTACCAATTCTTTTCTTTATTTAAATTCAGAGCGAAGTCCTTTTCGCCGTCAATATACACAAGCGTGGTCACAATATCGTACGCGGGCGACAGCTTGGGTGTTCTCATATCAGGATAAATCAGGCTCCAGTTTTTTAAGTGTGCATCGCCATTAGCAAGCAAAATGTTAACCAATAGTCGTCTGGCGAATTGCTGCACGTCGGCCAATCGATCGCCCGAATATTGGTAAAGCACCTGAGCAATATTTTCATAATTAGCCGCGCCGTATTTTTGATAAGGCTGTTTGACTAACACTTGGGCGAAATCCTCCATATGAACCCGTTCATCACCATTTCTATCAAATCGCTTAATTGCAAACGCAAACGTCTCATTGGGCAACTTGATCGATGGCAGATTATCGAGCTTATCCAGTTCCACCAGCTTCATATCAGGCACGTCAACACCGGCCAAAGAAGCTAACGTCATAGCCGTAAATTCGTTTTGCGGCACGTCTTTATACTGTGTAGACGGGGTTTTGATTATCCAATCACCCAAAGCACCATCTTTAGATAAGTTATACCGCCCATCTTTTGCTCTCATCGAAAACTTCATCTGCACACCGGCCAGCGAAAATTTATTCTCCTGCGCTCGCTTTTCGTAAAAACTATCGTCAAAGTCAATCGCCCTAACCTCGCCTAAACGCAACAACACATGATGTGGCACTTCACTAGGATCTAAGGTTGTGGCGACCAGAGCACCAGGTAAATCCTCACCTAGATAGGACAATATTTGAAAGTCGTTATCAATATGTACTTTCAACGCTTGAGCTATCAACTCGCGTAATACACCTTCGGGCAGTAGATTTGAGAGTACCGGGTGCAACCGATGGTTGTTGTTCCACACCCCGGAAACCAACGCTTGTGACTTAGGAAAACTAGGGTGCGTAATTAAACTAAACGTTGGGCGATTAGGATCATGCTGAAATTCTTGGGAAAAAATAAGGCTGTTTTTTCCGTTTCGAAAACCGGCCAGATACCCAACTAATGCGCCATGCAAACTAAGCTTTAGAAAATTCACGTCATTATTCACGCTCATGAATGGTCCTCATCATCGCTCAAAAGATCACTCCATGGATCGTCTTCTAGGCTTTCGGTTTGCATGTGTTTTTCTAACTGACCACTACCGGAATCTTCCAGTAATGCCGTTACCGCAGCGACCTTCTCTAAAGGGATCAACATAAGCTCACTATTTAAGCCAGCCGCCACCAACTCCAACGTCGCGAGACGTGGATTCCCCTTTGACTCTAAGCGTTGATAAACCTGACGCAGTATGCCCACTCGGTCTTGCATATCAGTTTGTGTAAAACCGAGTGCTAAACGTCTTTTTTTAATCTGCTTTAGTAGAGAGCTCATTACCAACACTGACGTTGCAAACAATAAAGAAGCATATTAGCTTCATGTCAAAATGATAGCAACTTATATGATTCTTTTTCTGAGATAATAAGAAGATATGAAGTTAAAAAGCTGCTTTTATGTGCGACACACTTAGATGGTTTACTTTTCTGATGGGTGTCCAGATAAGTTCGCCGGTGTCCAGATAAGTTCGCCCGGGTGTCCCAAACTAAACTCCGGCGATGAGTATACAAAAGCGAGACGATCCATACATTACGTATTTTCCAGTTGAAAAATCATGAGCTCAGCTGCGTTTCGAGCTGACTCAAATGTTTATCATAATTCTCAGGAGCATTCCGCTTGAATTTTTCTAGATTCAACATCTTCCACTTCACAGAAGGAAAGTCTTGATAAGGATAAATAGACCAATCGGGCTCAAGCCGGTTGAAACCGAGCAAGAAATCTCTGTCAGATTCACTTAGGCTCTCCAATGCCAGCTTATGCAAAAGAGCCCTAGTCTCTTCATAATCATCGTAGGTGAACGCATGAGCGGTCATGCCTTCAAATTGATTCTCAAACGCCAGCCGTTGATCAATTAAATTCGGCGCGAGCATTTCATGCGTTGGCCTGCCTCCGCTTAACAGGCCATAAATCAAACCCTCTTTAATTTCTTGATTCAAGCCTTCGTTCTCTAACAGCAGCTTTACATCAAATAAGTCTCGCGGATGCTGGCGATCTAAAGCAGCGCATAATTTACCGCCGTAAAGCTGCCCTAGTGGCACCATGGGCACCGAACAAAACGCGTCAAACTCTTCTTGGGCTGCATCACATAATTGAGCTTTAACCACCTCACCTAACAACCCTCGCCCAACCATATTCACTTCAACCTTGATCAGAGTACCGCCCTGATCAATCCTCAATTTACAAATTTCAGGCTTGTGTTGAATCCGCACAGTTGGAAGTAAGCGCTCAACTCGCTCTCTGATTCGAGCTAAGGCGTCGTTAATTGCATTTAACGTCGGTTGGCGTTCTGCTACCTCGGTATACGTTAAATCAATATCAACGGATAGCCTTGGCATATTCCGTACAAACAAATTAATCGCTGTGCCTCCATGCAGCGCGAAACACGCTTCTTTGGCCACCTCGGGTAACACACTTAGCAAAAGACCAACCTGTTTGCGATACGCGATGTTCATGAAACTACCTCCAATTCCTTTGGAACGGTTATCTGATATTTCGGCACGTACGTACCGCCCTGTACGATTGACCGTTTACCCGAACCCAAATCGACCTTTTTCAAATCGAGATAATTAAACCAATCGTGCCCGGCCTTTTCTGCCAGGTAGAGAAACAAACGTTTCACTTTGACCGACTTACACGCTTCAAGTAAAGCCTGAACAGATGCAGGCCTAAGATTATTCAGCCCTTCCATGATTTCATACACTTCAAGCAGTGGCTGCGACTTAGGCACAGAGTATAAACACTCCATCACGGCCCTCGCAGGGCTTGATACCTTAACAGAAAAGCTTTTGTGCTCAACGTCAACCAGGCCTAAGTCCGCCGGTAAAAAGGAAGTTGACGTTATTTCTAACGCTAAACCCCAATCATATTTTTTAAACCAAAGCGGTACGTTTTCGTTAAGGCTGACAAAGAGCTGAGCTTTATCCGCACTCATTTCCAAATAATGCGCCTTCCCTTGCAATGACAATGCTGTTTTAGCCGCTGGGTGTATGCTCAAACCCAATTGAGTCTGAAGCGCATAAACACCGCCCAAGTAATCCACCTGATCTTCATAACGCACGAGAGCGCCAGACCCTATAGATTCAAACCATCGGCTCTTCTTATACTGCTTCAGCAACTCAAAACTGTATCCCTGATCAACCAACCATGAGGATGCAAGCACCACGCCCGAAGGCTGAGATCGCAAAAGAGAGTTTAATTTTACTTTATTATTAGTAGCCATACTACCAATGATAGATTATTTTTAAACCAGATTCTATTTTTAGTTTAGATATTTCGTTATTTTGGTAGTTTGACTACCAATTTAAGCACATTTTTAAACCAACGCAAATCAAGCACTCGAATATCAGACCACTACAATTTCATCTACCCTGAAGATAGAATGATTGGGTTAGCCAAAGAGGTAAAAAAAGTCATCGATGACAAAGCTAGGTATACTGACTGGAATAAACGTGAAGACATTAGAGCCGATCTCCATTTTACACTAGTCCTACTTCTTGATGAATGGAACTACCCGCCAATTGATCGCGATGAGATCTATAAGGAAATTTTTGAACAGGCTGAGAATTTTAAAAAAAATCGAGTAAGATAAAAACACATCCATCAGGGAGGAAAGCATGAAAATTGAAAAACTAATACTATCCAACTTCAGATCTTACAGTGACGAAATTGAAATTGATTTCGATGATCTAAACGTATTTGTTGGAAAAAATGACATCGGCAAATCAACAATTCTTGAGGCGCTTGACATTTTCTTTAATGATAACAAGGGAACAATCAAGATTGATAAGGACGATATCAACAAGCAAGGAATTGCTGAAGGCAATACAGAAATAAAAATTTGTGTTGTATTCGGAAGCCTTCCAGAAGAACTAACAATAGATGCAACAAACCCAACACGTTTACAAGATGAGTATCTTCTTGGGCAGGACGGTAAGCTAACGATTATAAAAAAATACCCCAACGCCGGAAAAGAAAAGGTGTTCGTTAAAGCTTATCATCCAACTCGAGGAGAATGCTCTGATCTACTTTTGAAGAAACAGACTGATCTGAAAAAACTGCTTACGGATGAGATGGGTTGCCAAGATAAAACCAAGAACGCGGAGATTAGAAAGACTATCTGGGAATACTATTCAGAAGATCTCGGGCTCTCTGAAATAGAGATAGAATTGGCAAAAATTGAGGCCAAAAACTCTTGGGAGCAAATTAAAAAGCATCTCCCTGTTTTCACGTTATTTCAATCTGATCGAAAAAACAGCGATGGCGATACTGAAGTTCAAAATCCCATGAAATTGGCTGTTCAAGAAATATTAAGGGATCAGCGGTTAATGAATAGTTTGAATGATGTTGCTAGCGAGGTTGAAACTAAGCTAAATCAAGTCGCATCTCAAACATTAGAAAAATTGAATGAAATGAATTCTGAGATTGCAGACAGTTTAAATCCAGTTATACCGAGCCCTGAAAGTCTTAAATGGGTTGACGTCTTTAAGAGCGTTTCTATTACTGGGGATGATGATATCCCAATAAACAAGAGAGGTAGCGGAGTTAAGCGATTGGTTTTGCTAAATTTTTTTCGTGCTGAGGCGGAAAGGCGAAAAAACGAAAGTGATAGCCCTGACATTATTTATGCTATAGAAGAGCCTGAAACTTCACAGCACCCAAGTCATCAAAGAAAGTTAATTGAAGCATTCATTTCGCTTTCTCAAGCAGAAAATACACAGGTTCTTTTGACAACTCACAGTCCGTCAATAGTCAAGATGTTGCAATTTGAGCATTTAAAGCTAATTAAGTCTTCTCCTGCAAAAGAGGTCATTAATGTAGAGCGTGGTGATTTGCCCTATCCATCGCTTAACGAGGTCAATTATTTAGCTTTCGGCGAGTCGAACGATGAATACCACAATGAGTTATATGGTTTTATCGAGAGCGAAGATTTATTAAGTGCTTACAGGAACGGCAAGGGAACAATGAGCTACATACAGTTGACGAATGGCGTTCCAAGGCCTGCGCGGCAAGTAATACTTAGCGAATATATAAGGCATCAAATTCATCATCCCGAAAACACTCACAATGTACGTTATACCGACGATCAGCTTCAGGACTCAATACGAAGTATGAGGGCGTTTATACAGGCTCAGACTGTTTAAATTTTAGTACCAAACTTTCAAGGAATATTTCGAATGAATGAGATTATTTGTCCGCATTGTAAGAAAGCTTTCAAAGTTGATGAGGCTGGATATGCTGATATTTTGAAGCAGGTTCATGATAGCGAATTTGAAAAGCAGTTGCATGAACGGCTGGAACTAGCAGAAAAGGACAAGCTCAAAGAGGTGGAGTTAGCGAAGAGCAATGTCAGAAACGACATGCAGGCAATTGCCTCGGCAAAAGATACGGAGATCAAAAAGCTAGAAGCGAAACTAGAAGCCGAAGAGGTCGCGCGAAAGCTTGCAGTTACTGAGGCTTTAAAAACTGTTGAAAAAGAGCGTGATTTGCTAGCAAATGAGCTAGAGAAGGCTCGGCAAGATAGTCTTGCCGCATCGAAACTAGCTGAGGAAAGGCTAAGTGCTAGCGAGGCGACTCAAAAGCTTGCTATTTCAGAGGCGCTTGGGAAAGTAGAAAAAGAGCGTGATGAGCTTCGTAGCAGCCTTAAACAGGCAGAGTTAGAAAAACAGCTTGCAGAGAAGTCGCTGAAAGATAAATATGAAACCCAGATTAAAGATCGAGATGATGCTATTGAGCGCCTTCGGGATATGAAGGCTCGCCTTTCAACAAAAATGGTCGGTGAAACGCTCGAACAACACTGTGAAACTGAATTTAACCGCATCCGTTCCACGGCTTTTCCTAATGCCTATTTCGAAAAAGATAACGATGCGAGTTCGGGAAGTAAAGGAGATTTCATTTTCCGTGACACTGACAATGCTGGCACTGAGATTGTGTCGATAATGTTCGAAATGAAGAATGAGAGTGACACTACGGCGACCAAGAAGAAGAACGAAGACTTTTTGAAGGAGCTGGATAAAGATCGCAAGGAAAAAGGCTGTGAGTACGCCATTCTCGTCTCACTGCTTGAGCCAGAGAGTGAGCTATATAACTCCGGTATTGTTGATGTGTTTCATCGATATCCCAAGATGTATGTCATACGACCTCAATTCTTCATCCCAATAATTACTCTTCTAAGAAATGCGGCTATGAAATCTCTGGAGTACAAAACTGAGCTCGCTCTTGTTAAGTCTCAAAGTATTGATATAACAAACTTCGAAAACGACTTAGACCAGTTTAAGACTGCTTTTGCCAAAAATTATGATCTGGCTTCGAGGAAATTTCAAACTGCAATAGATGAAATAGACAAATCAATTAATCATCTCCAGAAGACAAAAGACGCTCTCTTAGGGACAGATCGAAATCTACGCCTTGCAAATGACAAAGCGCAGGATGTAACGATTAAGAAGCTTACGCGGAAGAATCCTACCATGGCTGCGAAATTTGAGGATTTAAAGCCTGACGGCTCTGAAGACTAAAGCAGCATTTCGCTATACCTGTTGACTATGAATTTAGATCTAATCTACTAAAAAAAACATAGCCTCCGGCAATAACGAGCAACTTTGGGGTATTTATGAGGGTATATAGACAATCGATTATAATTTAATTTATTTATTATCATGCACTTACCTTATCTTTGCGATCCCCGCCGCCCCACCGATGCGCCGCAATGCTACCGAGCCAGCATATAACCGCTTGATTACGGCGCATCCAATCTGCAGAGCTGCTCATGCTTAGTCAGATTTTAAGCTCTGCAATAATGTAGCCCTGTGGGCAGTTTTACCGTGACCACATCGGCTCTACCCCCTTTAAATTCGTCATTTACGATCAACGTAAAACAGGGTTAATCTGATATAGGGATTTGATTTTGAATACATTCTTCCTATATATTCCATATTCGAATATGGAATATATGATATGAAAAACGAACAATCTAGTATGAGACCGCAAGATGTTGTGGTGCTTCTAAAAATAGCGTCTCACCAAGGCGAGCCATGGCTACAAACCCCTACTGCCCAACAATTAGGGCTAAGCCAATCTGAAATGAGTAAATCATTGAACAGGTCGAAATACGCAGGCTTGATCGATGATTCTGGGCGAAAAGTCAGGAGACTCGCACTCGTAGATTTTATTCAATTTGGTTTGCCTTATGCATTTCCTCAACGCCCTGGCTCAATTGTCCGTGGCGTACCAACAGCGCATAGTGCTCCACCGCTTAACGAGCAAATACAAAGCGATGACAATTACGTGTGGCCATACGCTAAAGGCAAAGCTAGAGGCCAATCAATAACGCCTCTGTACAAATCCGTACCAGAAGCAGTAAGCAACGACCCGGTACTTTACGAGTTATTAGCCTTGGTTGATGCCATCAGGCTTGGCAACGCTAGAGAAAAGAAGATAGCCATATCCGAGATTAAGCACCGCCTTCTCAATTAGGCAAATAACGATATGAAAAACAGAACAATCAACCTTGGAGTTGTCGCCGAAATAGCACATGCTCTCAGGGAGCTTAATGAATCAGTTGTATTTGTTGGTGGTGCCGTCGTAAGCGTATACGCCGACGATACAGCGGCAGACGAAGTTCGACCAACTCAGGATGTGGATTTAACTCTAACTATAGTGGATATAGATCAACATAGGTTAGACAAAAGGTTGGCTGAGCTTGGCTTTCACCCAGACTTACACGGCCATGCAATCTGCTCTTACCGCTACAAAGATATTGCTGTAGACATAATGGCTGCAACAGACACAATGCGTGGCCCAACAAACCGCTGGTATCAAGTTGGGTTCGAATCAATACAAAAGATAGAAGTCCAAGATACTCCTATTCAAATACTGCCAGCACCATGCTACTTAGCAACCAAATTTGAAGCTTTTAATCATCGCGGCCAGGGCGATTACAGAACTAGTCATGATTTTGAGGACATCATCTACGTAATAGATAATCGAACGACGATTGTCGAGGAAGTCAAAAATTCAGATCAATCGATTCAACGCTTCTTAAAGTCCGAGATACAGGAAGTTTTGAATAACAAATATGCTGATGAAATTTTATCGGCACACATACACCCTTTGATTGCAGAGCAGCGATACCCAATGTTATTGGATAAGCTTAAACGAATAGCGGTCTAAGCCCGCGCATACTTGCCACTTAAGCTTTGAGTATCATCTTGAGCTGCTCAAGATGATTTTTTGTTAGCCGTAGAAGTTTAGATCAAGCCTAAACTTCGACACTTTAGAAACAAAACAATATGTTTTGCGATCCCCGCCGCCTCACTGACAACGATCTATCACGACGTATTGATCCAAACCCTACGCAAACTAACCATCCACGTCCCGCACCTTCTCAGACAAACACGCCTCAAATACGTGAAATAACTCCGCTTTTCTTAACGGCTTAGCAAGGCAGTCATCCATGCCGTGTTCGATGTATTTTTCGCGGTCTCCAACCAACGCATTCGCGGTGAGCGCGATGATGGGCGTTTTTGGTTTGGCTTGGGTTCGTTCATGCTCGCGCATGTGGTGTAGCGATTGCAGGCCATCCATGACGGGCATGTTGATGTCCATCAACACCAGGTCAAATTTCTCTCGCTCGAACGCCTCAAGCGCTTCAGCGCCGTTGTTGCAGATCGTAAAATCGGCGTTGATGCTTTTTAGGATAGCGCTGACCAGCATTTGATTGACCTGATTGTCCTCTGCGACAAGTATTTTTTGCCCCTTGAACGCGTCGGTCTCCACCACGGTGTCTTCAGGTACTTTGGGTATCTCGGATTTTTCGAACGTCAATTCAAAGGCAAACTCGCTGCCCTGCCCCGGTTCACTGTTGACCGACAGCGTGCCGCCTAGTTTTTTGACTAATTGATACGATATCGCTAGCCCAAGTCCGGTACCGCCGAAGCGACGTGCCGTGGCTTTCTCGGCCTGTAAAAAAGGATTGAATATGTCATTCAGACTATTCGAATCAATCCCGATTCCCGTATCACGCACTGAGAAACGCACGCGTAATGCGTCTTGGTTTTCCTCGGTCAGCGCCATATTGACATCGACTCGACCTTGCTCAGTAAATTTGATGGCATTGCTCACCAGGTTGCTAACAACTTGTTTCAGGCGTAACGAATCACTCATCACGCCTTGACTCAGGCCCGCGTCGATTTGTGTTACGAGTAGAATATTTTTCTCACTCGCTTTGCACTTGAACAATTCAATCGCCGGCAGCAGCACCTCGTGAAGATTCACTGCGTGAAAATCCAGTTCGAGCTTGCCTGAATCGATTTTGGAGAAGTCCAAGGTATCGTTAATGATCCCCATCAAGCTGTCGGAACTGTGATTAATGACGTCGATGTAGTGCCGTTGCGTTTCGTTAAGATCGGTGTCGGCGAGTTGCTCGATAAATCCAACCACGCCATTGAGCGGTGTGCGTATTTCATGCGCGACGGTGGCTAAAAACTTATCTTTGTATTCTTGAGCTTTTTGTAGCTGGATGAGCGAATTCTGCAATTCACGCTCTTTTCGATTCAATTCTTGGGTTGCAAAGCAAGCCTGAATACTCTGATCCAGTTTGGCACATAATCTGTTCAATACCTTGATTGTGACCGCGTCCAGCGGTTTTCGTCTTCTAAAGAATAGAACACCGGTGTTGGGCAAATTAAAAAAGTACCCGAGCTCATTCTCCCCCTCCCGTATGAGTAGAACATGTGGCGTCGTGGGGCTGTCAGATTTTACTTGAATCGCTTCTTTGACCAGCGGCACATAGGCTTTTTGCCCTCGAATGGGGATTTGCGCAATCGGTTTTTCTGGGTCGCGTTGATCAAACACGCCAATACCAATTCCATCGAGTTTGCGCAGCAACGTGGTGAGCGATTCCTTGAGAGAGACATCAAGGTCCAACGAATTACCAATCGACATGGCGATTTCGTACAACAGACTCGTGTGCTTTTCTAGTTGAACCTTATCCATGAATCTAAAGCAGGGAAACGACGGTGGTTTTGTTATAGAACTCCAAATACCCACTGCCAGAGTTAGCAATTTCTCCGAGGACGAGTGCGCCAAACATTGAGTGGTTTTCGCCAAATCGCTCGGCTATCGCTTGCAGCTCCAGCTCAAAGTCGCTCTGCAGAAACAAGGCGCGTGAAATGCAGTCCATAACCAACACCTCACCGCCTTCGTTGGATGTTGTCAGTAATCTGCCAGCCGTCTGTCTGGACGATTCGATCAACGCGTCTGCATTGCCGCGAAGGATGTCAACATGGTCGCCCTCGGCGAGTTCACCGACACAAACTAAGTGCCCTTCCTCGGTAACAGAAATCGGATCGCGAACCACGTAATCACCGTCAATTTTTTTGATGCCGAGCGGGAATGATTGAGCGATTTCAAAGAAATTTTCTGACGTAATATTGGTGTCGGTTAAATGACGCGATATGAGTGATTGGTATACGGAAAACGCGTTTTTGTAGTCAATTTCCTTAACCACGTTTTTCTCGACATCGGTGACGAAATGCCCTTCATTAACCGGCACCCAACCGTGTCCAACTTCTATCTGAAGGGGTTTTGCCAGCAGCCCAATCACGGCGGCACTTTGGAATAGCCCGGCATTCGACAAAACGCACGCAGATTGTTCAAAACTAAGCGACCCAGCACCGCCACCAACGTAACTTACATCAGCGCCAAAAAGCGCAAACAAAGAATCAACAAAGGTGCTGATTCGAGCGGATAAGCCGTCCACAAATACAATCATTGAATTAATGTCGACGTCTTCGTCAATTAATGAATTGAGTGTTGACTCGAAATCAACCGCGTCATCATCCAGCCCTTCAATCAGTACCGGCGTCAGATGAAGCTCGGTGGTCACAATTAAATAACCCGATTCTGAGTGCTCAGTATCGTGCACGATCTGTGGAAAAACACCGCCGATCAAAGGTTTTGGGCACCCTTGAAACAAGCGCGAGAGCGCCTTAGCATCCCACCCGTTGCCGTCACAGATAAACACAAAAAGACTCCCGCCTTTCGCCTCTTCAACCGCCTCGGCAAAGTCCTGCTCAAAGCGATTGATATCCCGAGATCTGTTAAATCGTTTCATATGCCCCCCCTTGAATTGACTAGTTCTCTTTAACCCCCGTTATAACCCGGACGATGCGTCACGGCTAAACCGCTTCACAGAGTTCGCCGCTGTCTACTCGGGCTTAGCCAAAATCATACCAGTGTTTCAATCGTGCAACTGTGTAGATAGCAGCAAGCTGCCTCTGTTTCTATCCAAAAAAGCGCGGGCTTGCCAAAAAAGCGCGGGCTTGCGAATCACCCTGGCGTACCAACCAACGCCATCATCTCCCAATATGCATAATCATCATTCAAGTCGGCGTGCCAGAGAATTTTGCCGGTTTGGTTGTCGACGGCGATAAATTCCGGGGCGCAGGCTAGGACCAGATCGGCCCAGGCTGTTTTGTAGCCGTAGAGCACGTAGAATGGCACGCCTTCACTAATCAGAGCGTCTTCGGAGGCAAAATGCTCGGGATGGTCTGTCGGGCGATCACGTTCGCTGGTCATGACGATCATGGGCCGCAGTGTGTTTTGCAGAAACGGGTAGACACTTCGATACACCTTCAGTGCGTTGTCGTACGGCTTATTACCGCGAAACGTGAGCATTAAGCAGTATGGTGTCACGGTGGCGTCGTTCCATGTATGAGTTTTATCCCCGACCAGCAGTTCCATACCCTCAACTTTGCCGAAGGTGCCGCCGACATGCGGGCTTGTGGTGCGGTAAGTTACGTTATTGGCATCGGCTTCAGCTTTTAACCTGGTCGACGCCTGATTATAGGGCGACTCCATGGCACGCATCATGGCGCTTTGATAGCGGTGCATATCGTCCTCGGCACGGAATTTCTGTGCCAAATAATAATCCAAGATGCCGGTAACATCGGTGGTCAGAAAATCGCCATGCTTTTTGTTAAACGCCACAACCGTATCGTAGGCTTTTTGGCTATCGGCGACGCCCTCTTCCAGGTCACACACAGCAATGAGCAAGTCGCGACACGCTGCCTCGTCGGCCGTGCCGTTACTTGCCTGTTGCGCGTCACAGATGCGCCGAATCTGCGAGTACGCTTGGCGTTCCCAGAGTATGCGTAGACCGTCAAACTCACTTACCGATTTGGATTGATAACTCGCGACAATGTCCTCAGACGTCAATTCTGTGCGGATGCCAAGGGGTAATGCAGCCGTTAAAACAATGATTCGCGTGTTATCAGATTGGCGCAAGAATTCATACGTTACCTGTTCATTTGACACCAGTATCTCGGGTACATCGGCGCACGCTGCTGGCGTGTCGTTTACACGCACAAACCAGTCTTTTGGCGCGAGATTCAACGCTGCGGCTGGTGAGTCTGGCGCAACCGCAGTAATTCTGACTGACTGAGTTGGTACGTCGGTAGGACTTGGTCTTTCTTGGATATCTAAAAACCAAGCTTGCTGATTAGACATAGCTTACTTTTACACGCGCACAGTGAAGGGACAAGGAGCGTGATCTATCATTACAGGTGACCTAAGCGTAGCACAGTAAAGTGACATTGGCGCTTCACCTAATAATCAAGTAGTTGCGTTGCAGCAACACAAATACACGGACTGGTCAGCGGCTAGAGTTATTGCACTGAAACCAGCCCGCGTACCTCCCCTTTTCCCTCACGAGTGGGATCTGTCGCCCAGTACGCGTTGCAGTATGGCATCCAGATGCGCCACCAATTGGCGGCATTTATCTGGCGCAGTCGCGTCAGGGTGTGGCGCACTGAAGGCACCGGAATCGTTATCAAAATATTTGCCCGAGGCGTGCTTGAACGCGTCATCCAAGCTTGCTCGAATAAGAATGTCGGCACCAATGTCGAGGTCTTTCCCTGCCACACCAAACCCTTCTTTGACCATTTTACTGGCCAGTAACGAGCCCGGATTTACCGCAATAATCGCTGGTTTATCGGCACCGAGTTCAGCGGCCAGGTGAGCACTCCACATGGTGATCGCTAACTTGCTTTGCGCGTAGGCGTTCATTGCGTCTTCGATCTTTTGCTCACCATTCAGCGCAGCCAAATTGACCGGCGCTTGTGCAGCGGACGAAAGATTGACTACCCGACCAGTATTCGGCATTGAAGGCAGTAGTCGCCGCGTCAATAGATACGGCGCCAAGGTGTTCACCACAAATCGCATGTCCAAACCATTGGGCGCAATGGCCACAGGCGTCTTCAACACGCCGGCATTGTTAATCACCACGTCAATGAACTCGTGGTCGTGTTCGATGTCATCCGCAAGCCGGTGCGTGGCTTCCAGGTCTGACAAGTCAGCCATGTACGGCCGCACTGAACTGGCACCGGCCGCCGAAACCTGAGACACCGCCGCGGTTAATTTCACTTCACTGCGGCCATGAACCAACAGATTGTTGCCTTGCGCGGCGAGTTTTTTGGCGGTGACAAGACCGATACCATCGGTTGCGCCGGTAATCAAAATTGTTTTCATCGTGATGTCTCGTGCTGTGTTCGTGTTAATGACTCACTACGACTTTGCCTAGGCCGGTGCCCGCTTCGGCGTAATCATGTGCGGCAGCTATCTCACTCAGCTGGAATTGCTTTTCGGTCAACACCGGACGCAACGCACCACCGTCCACAATCTCAGCAACTTGTTTAAGTATGTCGCCATGCGCAGCTCGTCCTATGTCGTGAATCATGGGAATCAACATAAACACCACATGCATCGACAAGCCTTTGATGTGCGCGAGAGTGAGGTCGAGCTCCACCATCGAGACAGTCGTGGCGATGTGCCCGTTCAATTTGCTTGCCAGCATCGATGAGGTCAAATTCTCAGCGCCGACCGTGTCGAAGACCACATCAAAGCCTTGCCCGTTGGTGTGCTGATTGACGTAATCATCCACCGTGCTGGTTTTGTAGTTGATGCCAGTGGCACCCAGTGCAGAAATAAGCTGTAACTGGGCATCACCACCGCCGGTGGCATACACATCCGCACCGAGATGTTTGGCCAGTTGCACGGCGATGTGGCCAACGCCACCCGAGCCACCGTGCACCAAAACTTGCTGTCCAGCCTTGACCCCGGCGCGTTGCAACCCTTCAAAGGCAGTGATACTCACCAACGGAAGTGCCGCAGCCTCTTGCATGCTCAGACTTCTTGGCTTGTGTGCCATCAGGCGCACGTCCACCAGCATGTATTCTGCTAAGCTGCCGGGTAAGCCACCGAGCCCACCAGCGCAGCCATACACTTCATCATTAAGTTTGTAGCCGTCTACGTCGTCGGCGACGCCAACCACAGTGCCAGCAAAGTCCATCCCAAGGATGGCAGGTAGTGCGGGCGCAAAGGGTAAATCTGCACCGGCTTCCCGGATTTTGTAATCCACCGGGTTCACGCTGCTAGCAGCAACCCTAACCAACACGTGGCCGGGTTTTAATTCTGGGATCGGCACATCCGCCGCGCTGAATACGTTGCTATCGCCAAATTGGGAAATGGTCATTGCTTGCATAGTTTTCATAAAGTACCCGTATGGTAGTGTGTGTTTGGAAGATCTGCTGAAGCACTCAGTTGGGGCAATACCTCGTCCGCCAACCGTTTTAATGTGTCTTCGACGTTTGCTTGATTAAAGCGCAGGTTTAGGGCCACATGGTTGACGCCAACCTCGCGCAAGGTGAGAAGATGGTCTACCAGTTGTGCAGCACCGATGCGCAACCCTAGGTGAATCGGCGTTGGTGTTTGGTGGTCGTTGCCGACTAAATCAATATAGAGCGGCTGCATGATGGGCAGCGCTGGTCGACCCAGGTCTTGCACCTTGGCGCGCATGTGATTGATCACCGCACACTGTGCCGCTGGGTTGCGTGGATAGGTCATCCATGCATCCGCGTTTTGCGCAATCCAATCATCGCTCTGTTGGCTGCTGCCAGTAACCAATAGAGGTAAGCGCCCAGCTATTGGTTTGGGTAATAAATCCATCGCACCATCGGTTTGACCAAATGGGCTTGCGATGCGCGGATGAGGCTGCCAGCTTTGTTGTAAGTAAGCCACACTGTCTCGAAATCGCGCGCCGCGCGTTGCGTAGTCAAGATTCATGGCGGGGTATTCATCTGGCCGGTCGCCAGACGCAATGCCGAGCAGTACCCGCCCATTCGACAGCACGTCTGCCGAGGCTGCAGCTTTGGCCACATGCGCAGGATGACGCAGTGGCAATACGGCACTCGCCATGCCCAACCCAATCCGCGAAGTCGATGCGGCCAGATACCCCAGATACACGAATGGATCAAACACCTGACCCGCATCGCCAAAGCTGGGTACATTGAACGGCACATCTCGCAGCCACACGGCCGCGAACCCAAGCTTCTCGGCTAACTGGACCCGAGCCACGTGATCTTGCATGGTCGGAACCGGACTTGCGCTGTAGTTTTCAATTGGCACAACGACGCCGAGGCTTAATTGCCCTGATTGAAAAACACGCGCAAACGCCGTATTAATAGTTTGAAAATCAGTGTTCATTGGTTTGGGTCTCATTTCGAATGAAGACAGTATATTTATAGGCAACATCTATGTTAATACTGCTATATTTAGAATCACTATCAACATTTCATTGATAAAAGACCATGAATTTTGAGCATGTGCGCTTGTTCCTTCGCGTCGCGAAGACCCAAAACATCTCCCAAGCAGGGCAAGAACTCGGGCACTCCGCTGCGGTTGCTAGCAGTTACATAAACAAATTGGAAAGCACCCTGAAGGTACGACTGTTTCACCGCACAACACGGCGTGTCACCTTGACGGAAGACGGTGCCGCCTTTTTGCCACACGCGGAAGACATCCTTGCCAGTGTCGCCGCAGCTAACGCAGCCATCGGTCGCGGCAACAGTGCGCCATCAGGGATCTTGCGGATCACATCCCCTGCGTCGTTTGGGCGCATGCACTTAATGCCAGCAATGGGCGGCTTCTTACGACGCTACCCTGAATTAACCGTCGATTGCCGGTTTTCAGATAATATTCAGGATCTGGTGGAAGGTGGTTTTGATATCGCGGTGCGCAATGCACAACTAAAAAGCTCGAGCCTAGTGGCTCGAAAATTGGCGGATGATCGCCGCATTCTATGCGCCTCGCCAGACTACATTGCCCAGTTTGGCAAGCCAACCACGCCGCAGGCGCTTGAACAACATGACTGTATCACCCTGCTCGGCTTGGACAACTGGCAATTTCGAACCCCCTCAGGCATCGAAACAATCCAAACCCATGGGCGATTTCGCGCTGACAACGGTGAGTCGGTGAGAGATGCCTGCGTACAGGGCTTAGGGATCACAATTTGTTCAGTCTGGGTTGCGTACCAACACCTACAGCGTGGCGAGCTTGTTCAAGTACTGGCGGATTACGAACTTGAGTCAAACACCGCCATCTGGGCGGTGTACCCGAGTTCACGACAACTTGCCCCCAAGGTCCGCGCGTTTATAGATTACTTTGCCGATCACTTTGGCGAGCGCCCGTATTGGGAAGTGCCCGGTTTAATAAAGAGTAGTCAGACCATTTAGAAATACTGGCTCTGTGCCTACGCGTACCGCGTTCGGTCACGCTGGAAAACACAGATAGCCGTGCGTATCACTGGCACGCGCTGGCAAAGAAATTGGCAGGCGTCGTGGTTGCGAGGCACGTGTCGGAATTACCAGTGAAGGAGTACGACGCGCCAGTGTCAACATGCGAATGGTAAATTATGAAGTCGCCGGAGCTCGTTGTCCCTGTATTAATCGTGCTGGTGGATGTTGAGCTTAGCTTGGAAAAACCGATTTCGAGCTCGCCCGAAAGAAGATTAATTATTTGCTTACTCGACGCAGTTGATGTTAGTTCGGAGTCAAAGACTTGCACCGAACTGCCGCTGCCGACGTTCAACACGTTATCACCAGTAGATCGGAAAACACTGTTTCGAGCGACAACGTCGACATTGCCCCCTTGTGCCGAGAGAGCACGATCAGCAGCAGTGACATCCACGTTTTGTATGACCACTTCGTCGGAGAAGCTGTCTACCCGAATACCGTCTTCGTCATCGGCGACAATCTTGATGTTCTCAATCCGAACCCTATTGCCCGTGGTGACCACAGCCCCACTCGACGAGGCAGTGGATGAATCCGTGATACTGAGATGTGACAGCAGGTTATTGCCTTGTAACTCGATCGCGCGGTTTCCGGTTGAAGACGCTGCCGCTGAAATCGTCGTTACATCAATACCGGCTCCGCGCAATGAAACATACGGAATCAAAACCAGCTCGCTGGCTGCCAGATTAAACACGCCAGGCTCGACCAAAATAAGCCATGGACTGCTGGCTGAAGCCGTGGTGACCAGATCGAGTGCCGCAAGCAAGGCCGCGCCATTTTCAGAATCGGTTCCAGAGCCACCAACCACGATCGTACGGTCAAAGGTATCGACTTCAATAAACTCGGTGTCGCCGGGCATGGGAACGACGACCACTTTGGTTTGTGCGTTACTACCAGTGGTAAAAAGCAGGCTCGCAGAGACTACCAGAGTTAATATGGTGATGTTTTTCAAGTGTGACCCCTCTTGTTCCATGATCCATTAACTATCGTGGAGTTCACTATCAGAACTCGCACTTCCGAGAGTATAGGCATGAAGGAATAAGGCCAACAACTGGCCATTCGGCCATGCTGTCGGGTCCTACCTTGAAAACACTATTGGCGCTATTTATTCGTGCTCATATACGACATCGCCGTCAACAATCGTGGTGACAACCTCAATAGTACGAATAGCGTCCGGTGCAACCTTGCGAGGGTCGTCCGATAAAATGACCAGGTCGGCACGCTTACCGACTTCCAATGTGCCGGCTTGGTTTTCTTCAAATCCCGCATAGGCATTCACTGAGGTATACGCCCTAAGCGCTTCGGTGACTGTGATTTTCTGTTGCGGCTGCCAGCCGGCAGGCTTTGCACCGTCGGTAGTCTGGCGTGTAACGGCCGCGTAGATACCCTCGATGGGTGATAGCGGTGCCACAGGCCAATCAGAACCAAAGCTCAACAGACCACCCGAATCCAAAATAGATCGAAACGCATAAGTTGTTTTACTGCGCGCTTCACCAATGCGTTTTTCCGCCCAACGGCCATCATCGATGGCATGATACGGTTGCATGGCGGCAATGATGCCGCTGCGCGCCGCCAATGCGATGGCTTGCTCACTTGGGTGCTGAAAGTGCTCAATACGAAACCGATGTGCCAACGTGGCATGTCCGCCCGTCTCGCGAAAAGCCGTGATCAACTCATCAATAGCGCGGTCGCCAATGGCGTGAATATTAAGCTTTAATCCGGCGTCATCAGCAGCGGTAATTAGCGCACGTAACCTCTCTGGTTGAGTCAGAGGAAAACCGGAATTACTGGGTTGATCGTCGTACGGATCGTAAAACCAGGCTGTGCTCGAGCCCAAAGCCCCATCCACAAACCCTTTGACACCGCCCCACCTTAGTTTGCCTTTATGGGTACCTTCAGTTGCGATCTTGGCTGCCAGTTCTTCCCAATATTCAATCGGTGACATCGCATAAACACGCATTTTAAACGCACCGGCGGCTTGGACTTTTTGTAATGCGGGCAGCAGTGTTCGCTCTTTGGGATTCGCGGGCATGGCGTGGACTTGTACCACACCCAGACTCAGTGCATGGTTCTGAGCGGCGACAAACGCCGCCAGAAATTCATCGTCAGTACGCGCTGGAATGACATCCAACACAGCATTCATGGCACCGTCTTTAAGGACGCCACTGGGTTCGCCCTCGGCGTCACGCACGATCTCGCCATCTGCTGGCGCTGTCGAGTTCTTGTCGATGCCCGCGAGTTTTAACGCCGCGGAATTCGCCAGGCCCATATGCCAATCCAGGCGCATTACAAATACCGGCGTATCACCTGTTACGGCATCGATCCAGTGTCGCGTGGGCAACTCACCGCCCCACAGCTCATGATCCCAATTACCATATAAAACCCAACGTCCCTCGGGCAGCGTCTGGCTGTAGTCACCGATACGACGAACAAATTCTTCGCGCGTGTTTGCATCGCGCAGATCCACGCTGGCAAGACCCGCTCCACCATCAATAAAATGCACGTGATTGTCGATAAAGCCGGGCGACATAAACTGGCCCTTGAGGTCGACTGAACGCGTCGCTTTGAACTGAACACCTGAACCATCACCAACATAGACGATTTTACCTGCCTTCGTCGCCAGCATTTGCGCGTCACCTGCCCCCGATAGACCGGTCCATATGGTGCCGTTGTGATACAGCGTATCGACGGGCAGCACGTCATTGTTTGGTTTGTTGATTGACGATGATGTCTGCTGACCTTGCTCGCATGCGACCAAAACAAATAGCAGCGCTAGGGTAAGGAACCTGCTCATATAATCACCTGAGTAAAAAAACCATTAAGTTAACTGGGACTCAATATACGGCGCCAGCGTCCGCTCATTAACGAAGGTAATCTCGTACATTGCGGTCATGCCGGTTGCTTGTTCATCACTTAAACCGAACACGCATAGTACAAACTGCTGTTTGCTCAGCTTTAATCGCTTGCGCAGAGTCAAATACTTCTCGATGTCATGCCTAAACTCTCCCGATTTGCATTCGATGCAGATTGGCTGGCCTTGCTTCGACACCAACACGATATCAAGTTCATTGCGCGACCCATCCTGAAAACGCACATCGACGGACCTAGCACAAGACGACGACAAGTTTTTGTCCTGCATTAGTTTCAACACGGTGATTAGGGCAAACCACTCCATCCATACACCATGGAAAAAAGCACGAATCTTCGGCGCGGTCTGCAAGGTCAGACGCACGAACTTCTCTTTTTTGTGATAAAAGTATTTCGCCACGAAAGAGTAGTCGTACAACTCCTGACAAAAGTGTCGAATAGTTTTCTGGTCCTGTTCGGTAAACTTACCCAAGGCGAATTTAACGTTGGCATAGCCTTTCCCTTGGATATATTTTATTTGATTAACTATTGGGGTAATGGCATCCACATGTTGCCCCATGTGCAACGCGATTTCGTCGAAAAAACCGGTGGTGTCCGCCGCATCCGGATTAAAACTGACATCTACATTTAACGTTTTCAGCCAATCGGCAATCGGGCCTAAATTGGCCTCATCAGCCAAAACATTGGTGTTGTGCACGTCCACATCATCCAGGCTGAACAGCTCATCACCGATGTTGGCACTAGTGTCCGGTTGTAGTTCCTTTAAAATAGCTTTCTGCGCTAAATATTTTTTTACCAGCGTATTAACAAACACCGCCGTGTCGTGCACATTCGCGCCTGACCGACACTTTGGGCATTTGACCAATTTACCAACATAGTCCGCGCTTACTTCACGAACGTGCCCACAGCTATTACATCTGAATATTGCCATCTTATTATTGAATGCTCCCTCTTAAAATATTGCTGCTGATACCTCATTGTATACCGCCAGCGCCTGACATAGAATGCTGAGTGTCAGCCCGTTCCCTCCTTGCTCTTGAAGCGACTCGTGAATCGTGACTTACCAGCCATTCCATCACTCGTCTTTATCGTGCGCATCGTGCTGTGTGTTTTAAAGTCTATACAGCGGGTAGAGCGTTTTGCCTTGCCAGTGGTGAGCCAGTTCATTAGTAGCGCAGGACCAACGACGTTGGTCTGATCGGCGTTAGTCGTGACCATAAGAAACTGTGTATCAATATGGGCGGGCAACAAACCTCTCTAATTCAAAAATTAAAGCGCTTCGCGCGAATCGAAGAAACCTGCGCTGATCGCGGTCAAAGCAGCCTACTGGCGTACGATGGTCTATTCGCTTGCGTCGCCAGGGGCGATGTCGAATTACACGCCCAGGCCAACACGCGCCAAACAGCTGGCTGGACGATTGTACTGTCTGATTGTGGTGGCATTGCACCAACCCATCGATTCCCGTCGATGGCACTGGCTGTCGGCGATGAAGAATTGATTATACTAACACACACGGCTCAAATGAACTAAGGACAGTTGTATCGTCTTTGCTAAGGCCGCGCGGTGCGACTGCTTGCCAATTCGAGAGACATCACCACCTTCCATATTGATGAAAATACGCTGTGCGCGGCCGACTACCGTTCACACACGATTTGGGAACTCAATTTTAATAACATAGGCTCACACAAACTACAACTGGCATCCCTCAACGCAACGACAGACCAACAGAAAAGCGTGATAAGCAAGAACTGCTCACAATTCATTAAGCATGCGTCCGGTCTCGCGCTTATTGGTCTTATTGCACTCGGTGTTGCGTTGATAAAATCTAAGCCGCGTACTGGCGTGTGAAGGTCGAGACGCACAGCGATTAGTGGCAGGCTTGTTGGATCGATCGGCCTCTGCCACGCAGACGTTACTTCTTCAAGATGTGACGCTCAACATAGACCCTAACGAAAAAACCAAGCACAACAAGTATTAGCACATACAGGAAGTTTCCCAAACTTACACCGAGCATCTGTCGAATCTTAACGGCCAAAATTACGCACAGTGTGACGACAATCAGCAAACCTGTCATGTGAAGAAACAGTGTCACCTTGTTACGAGGATCACGGATTTTGATGTCTTGCCTCCTGGTTTGCGCTTGTTGACAGTGCGGACACCTTGGTTACAAGAGAAGAATTCTTAGTAGCTGGACTCCGAGCCTATCAGGAAAACTAAGTTAGAGCGACGACCACACTACCCTGGCATTGCGAATTGGGGTCAGAAAGTGATATCGGCACAATCGCACACGCGCTACAAAGCGCCGAGGTTGGCCAATAGTTGCTCTGCATGTTGCAGTGTTTTCTCGCGCAGTGCTTCATCCATTTTATCTAGATTGCGATACACCATACCGATTCTCGGGTTGCGCCCGAACTCGTCACGGTGTCGGTGCATAAAGTGCCAATACAGGCTGTTGAGCGGGCAAGCTTTGTCGCCGACTTTTTCCTTCACCGTGTAGTGACACCCGGAACAGTAGTCGCTCATACGATTAATGTACGCGCCGCTGGCAGAATACGGCTTGCTGGCTAGCAGGCCACCGTCGGCGTACTGACACATGCCGCGTGTGTTCGGCATTTCAACCCATTCGATGGCGTCGATATAAACACCGAGGTACCACGCGTCCACTTGATCCGGATCAATCCCAGCAAGCAAACAAAAATTGCCTATTACCATGAGCCGCTGAATATGGTGCGCGTACGCGAATTCAAGCGACTGACCAAGCGATTGCTGTAAACATCGCATTTTGGTTTTGCCGGTCCAGAAATAATCGGGCAGTTCTCGATTCGCTTGCAGCGTGTTCGACTGAGCGTAGTCCGGCATATTAATCCAGTAAATCCCGCGCACGAACTCACGCCAGCCGAGAATCTGGCGGATAAAGCCTTCGACTTGCGCAATGCTAATGGCGTCAGGCCGGGCCGAAAACTCGGTCAAAACGCGGTCTATTACCTGTTGGGGCGAGAGCATCTTAGTGTTGAGCGAAAACGAAATGCGGGCGTGGTACAAGCTCCAAGCATGATCGCTTTTTGCCGTCATGGCGTCTTGAAAGGTGCCGAAGTTTGGCAAGCAACGTGCACAGAAAAAGTCCAGCAGCTTTCGAGACTGGTGGCGTGTGGTTGGCCATCGCAAGCGGTCTCCAATTTCTCCAAAGTGTTGGATTTTGTGCGCATTGAGTCGCTCAAAAATATCGTTAACGTCGTTTTCAAACACCAAGGGTTCAGGAATCGCTGCAAGGTCATCGGGCTTGAGCTTGTTGCGATTCTGCGTGTCATAGTTCCATTCACCGCCGACCGGATCATCGCCGTCCATCAACACACCGAAGCGAATACGCATCTTGCGATAAAACGTTTCCATGCGACTGCCACTACCGGCGTCAAAATAGTCGTCAATCTCGTCGAATGGGAGCATAAAATGCTCGGTATCAACCTCGTTAATAGACACTGAGTCGACCGCCAGTGACCGCAACTGCGAAAGCAAGCGATATTCATCGGGCCGCTGGTATTCGAGCACCGATACCGATTCCTGCTCGCACCAATGACGTAGCAAATCGGGCAAGTCTTCAAACGCCTGAGTGTCATCCAGCGTTAGGTGATGTACCCGGTGACCTGCGTCGCTCAATGCTTGAGCGAAGTTTTTCATCGCCGCAAAAAAGGCGGTAATCTTCTGGATATGGTGCTTTACATAGGTCTGCTCTTGATGCAGCTCCGCGATCAAATACACCACATTATCGTCGACATGACGGTACCAGCTATGACTGGCATTCAATTGATCCCCCAAAATCAAACGCAGCGTTACGTCACTCATCGACTTCTCCTAGTCATTCAATGGGCACTGTGTGTTCGAGCGGTCTCACGACATCGACGCGAACAATACTTAACCTGCAACCAATCCCGCGCCCATTTGCGCCGCCAGGTAAATGGACGATCACACACCACGCACAGTTTACTGGGAAGATTGGGTTTCTTATGTACCATGTGTTTCTAACTAAACCGGCCAATCAGCTGCATCAACCGAGTCCAAAGGCAACAGGCTCGCCGCACCCTGCCAACGCGCCACATACGCACCGTCAGGGTCGAAGGTCGCAGCTTGTTTTGCAAGATTGAAATGGCGCTTGGGTTGCACATCTGCACCAACTCCAGCGAGGTATTGCCAGTTACCCCAGTTTGATGCCACATCGTAATCCAACAAAACTTGTTCAAAGTATGCTGCGCCGTACCGCCAATCCATCCCCAGTTCATTGACGAAACAGCTGGCCACGATTTGGCGTCCGCGATTAGATAAGTATCCAGTGGCGGCCAATTCCCGCATACCGGCGTTGACCAACGGGTAAGGCGTATTGCCAGCGATCCACTTTTGGTATCGCTCAGGATAAAAACTGGTCACCAGTGACACATGTTTCACACCGGACAGCGAAAACAAGCTTGCACCATGTTGATGAGCATGCCACTGGAAAAATTCGCGCCATAACAGTTCAAAGTAGATCCAATAGGTCGACTCGTTGGCCGCGACACTGCTCTCATACTGTCGTAGCCTAGCAACTAGCTCTCGAACCGACAAATTGCCGTTCGCCAACCACGGTGAGAATTTCGTGGAGTTGTCCCAGCCGTCCAGCGCATTACGCACCTGCTTGTAGTCAGTAGGCAAGTCAGACGAAAAATACGCCTCCATGTGGCTTAAGGCAGCGGACTCACCACCATTGAACTCACTCGCAGCCTCCCGTACTGAATCAAGCAAGCGCACGGTTGGCAACTGAATCGCCGCTCTGAAACGTGCAGGCGGTGGCAGATAATTCAGTCGTACGATCGGTGCAGACGGGACAGCGGCATCGATCAGTTTGCGAAATCGCGTGAACGTTGCCGGGATGTCGGCCACATCAACGGGCAATGTATCGATATCAAATAAGGTATGGCTGTCAATCGTATGAAAAGTACACTGGCCGCACTTTGCTTTCGCATACGCCCAATCACGATTTTCGTACCAACCTGGATTTCGACTACGGAACACATCGGTGGCTGCAATAGCCCGTATCAAACTGGGAATGATACTGGCCGCAGAACCCTGCACGACGAGCAGTTTCTGACCTAAGGTCCGCAAGTCGCGTTGCAATTCGAGCAGTGATTGCCGCAAAAACTGAAACCGGGACTGCCCCATTGATGGGGCCGAGTAACTACTCGGGGAAACCGACCGTGACTCAAGTACGTACACGCACACCAGTGAATCCACACTCGACACAGCACGCTGCAGCGCTGGGTTGTCATGCAGGCGAAGATCGTTGGTAAACCAAAATAGTCCAGTACGTGCCATCGTCAATCAATTGGGAGTGGAATAGGTCTCTAGGATGTGGGCTGAGCAAACCTGAACGCTATCAAACACCAAGTCAACGCGATGTCAGCATGATCACACGATCTTGAGATCGATTTTACTATGCTGCGCAACGCTAAACTCACTAGAAGAAATGACTATGGCGAACCCACGCTTTAAATTGGAACAGGTTGAGCGCCTCACGCGCGGACACCGTTCTGGGGTCAATATCGGTTCACGGGCGGTGGGCCATCACCTGCGTCCACACGAGCGGAAGCAATATGAGCGCGCACTGCGCGCGGGGTACCTTGAACTCACTCAGCGAGACCGTGAAAACCTGTGGCATGTTTGGGAGAAAGTATGTACCGCGAAAGACTGGCACTTGCTAGTTCTGGTGAAGGACACAGCCAATGGTACGGCCACTGTCTACCATTCTCGGTCCGCCAGCGTGATACGCGATGCTACGGTTGTCCAGCGTACCGAACTTGAATTGGGTCTTGCCAAGCAAGAGATCAGAAATCTGGCGGCCAAATATAATCTCGGCTGACGCCCTGCCTCATGCGATATTTACTGCCGATTTTGCGCTCTCAGAGTGTCTTGTGCCTCACGTACACGACTGGAGCGAGACCGCACACGTAAAGGATCGGTACGATCGGCATCCAGCATTTGTTGAGTACTTGCAGCAGCCCCAGAAGCCAACGGTTTGATGCAGACTGATTCCGGTAGGTACCGCCAATATTTCTTTGGCATTTCGCTTTGCATTGCCTGCTCTTTTAGACGCGCGGGATTAAAGATATGGCAATAATAGGTTTGCCAAAACAGTTCATACTCATCGGAAACGGCCGGCGGTCGAGGCACGCCAGTGCTCAGACTCAGTACGCGTTGATTCCAATGCGCACAGCCGTACGGCGTCAGTATGCTCCAACTCATTCCAGCGAACCGCTTGGCGAAAAACGGCGCGACGCGCTCAACAATCGCATGGTCAGGCTCGAACCAAGCGGTGAAAAATGCGTCTGAGTTAGCCGGCGTACCACGGGTGCAGACACGCTGAAAACGGACAAACGCTTTCATTTTATGACAGTCTCGACTCACCGCACGAGCCATCCGGTTCAAGCACTGCACTTGCGGGTCAGTGGTTAAGCTTAACGTACGGCGGTCATAACGTACCAATCGCCACAACAAGGAATATAGTAAGGACCATTTTTCTGCCGGTACTTTGGCGTCGATAAAACAACTTGCAGCCCGCGCCAACGAGATAAACTGAGCCGGCACTCGCAGTTGTGGCTTAGTTCGGCGAGAAGCACAGGGTGAACTAGGTGCTGAATCGCCGACAACGGCATCCTCCGCCTCTGCCCACAAGCTGATTTGCGCACCTGCATCCCAATGCACCTGCTCGGGCGCGATTTCCATCGACAACAAATTACGCGCGGTGGCGCGCCATTCGTCAAAATTGGTAACGTGAGCTTGGTGCATCGTCATTGTTTGGTAAGGGTTTCAGAACAGGCTGAGTTGTTTGTCCACCGAGGATGCAAAGCGCGCGGCCAGCTGATCGTTGTCTAACTGATGACTGGTTGGCTTATGGTCGATCACTGTCACAAACGACTTTACCTTCTGAATTGGTAAGCGTAGACGCTGAAGATCCGCGAACCGCAACGCGCGGATGCGACGTTGCTTCACCAGACGTCGTGCATTGATTACACCGATGCCAGGCACGCGTAAGATCGTTTCGTAGTCGGCCCGATTCAAATCGACTGGAAACAACTCGCGGTGTGCCAGGGCCCACGCCAGTTTGGGGTCTTGATCGAGTGCAAGCATCCCGGTTTGCTCACGACTTTCAGGACGGTATGTCAGCTCGTCTAGCGAGAAACCGTAGAATCGTAACAACCAGTCGGCCTGATATAAACGGTGTTCGCGCATCAAGGGTGGCGGTTTTAGTGGCAGCTGAGACGAGGCATCCGGAATTGGACTAAATGCGGAATAGTAAACGCGTTTGAGTCGGTAACGTTTATACAAGCCATTGGCACGCTGCAGAATGGTGGCATCATCTGCGGCGTCGGCGCCGACGATCATTTGCGTGCTCTGGCCTGATGGTGAGAACTTCGGTAAGGTGAGTTTTCGATTGCCCTGTTTGCGAGCCTCTCGTTTCGACTCCTTATACTCTCGGATTCCCAACTCCAGGTTCTGCATTGATCGGTCAATCGAACGCGCATTTTTCTCAGGTGCCAACGCATTTAAGGACTTCTCACTGGGCAATTCAACGTTGATACTCAACCGGTCTGCATACAAACCCGCTTCAGCCAGTAGTTCGGGGGAAGCTTCGGGAATCGTCTTCAAATGAATATAACCAGCAAAGCGGTGCTCCAGTCGGAGCTTGCGAGCCACCGCAACGACCTGCTCCATCGTGTAATCTGCACTTCGAATAATACCGGAACTAAGAAACAAACCTTCGATGTAATTACGCTTATAAAACTCCATAGTCAGCGTTACCACTTCATCAATACTAAATCGTGCTCGAGCCACGTTGCTGGACGTACGGTTAACGCAATAAGCACATTCATATAAACAAAAATTGGTTAGCAAAATCTTCAGCAAAGAAATACAACGTCCGTCCGGGGCGTAGCTATGGCAGATTCCCATCCCACCAGAGGTTGAACCAATCCCTCCAGTGGCTGAGGAATCACGGCGCTCTGCCCCAGAACTTGCGCAGGAAGCGTCGTACTTTGCGGCATCCGCCAAGATTGCTAGCTTTTTTAGCAGTACATCTGAATCAATCATGTTTTGATTATTGCACAGTTTTCAAAAAGACGAAATACACATCAGCCACCTTTGCGTTAAACCAGCTTTTCTAAGCTTTATCCGCGAATCCAGGGTCTTTGTCGCATGCATCCAACCGGGCCGACCACTGCGTTAGACTTGATTCACTGTATGACCTATTCCACGGACTTAGATATGCCCTCAAGACTCAAACGAATACTGTGTTCAAGCCTGATGGTGACTGCCGCTTCCACCCAAGCATCAGACACGTCACTCCAATCTCAGTTGCAGAGCATGCTAGACGGCGACCGCACTGGCGCTTGCATGGCTGTAGCCACCATTGATCATGGCGTAAAACGGGCAATTGCGTGCGCAGATCCGGCGGCAGCCACCAAGCGAAAACTTGATTTTGATACGGCATTTGAAATCGGCTCGATCTCCAAGACCATGACGGCCGTGGTCGCAGCCGGTTTGATGCGGGATACAGAGTTAAGCCTAGACACACCGATTAGTGCGCTGCTGCCAACCGATACGCAGGTGCCCGACTTTGCCGGACAGCCGATTCGGCTCCGCCACCTGCTCACGCATACCAGCGGCCTGCCTGCGCTCCCAAGTCGCATGAAGGCAACCTCACTGACCGACCCTTACCGTAAGCTCACTGGCAACGCATTGTTAGCGTCACTTGCTGACGTAACCTTACTTCAAGCACCTGGAGAGTCTTTTCAATACTCTAATTTTGCCATGATGGTGTTGTCGTACGCGTTGGAACTTCACAGTCAACGCGAGTTTGATGCGCTGTTGTCCGACTATGTGTTTAAGCCGTTGAACATGCAGCACAGTTTTACTCACGACAAACCAAAAGGGGTTCACATGGCACAGGGGCATTCAGCGCTCACCAAACCAGTAAGTAACTGGTCATTCACGCCGGGCTTGCATGGTGCTGGCGGCGTGCGTGCGTCGCTAAACGATATGGTGCGTTACGCTCTGGCTCACTTGAGCACTGTGGAAGACGAGACCACATCGCTGCTGCGGAGCACACACACAGAGCTGAGTCAGGTAGATGGTCAACGTGTGGCACACAACTGGATGATTAACCGTATTGGCAACACGGACTATCTGGCGCACGAAGGCGGCACTGGCGGCTTCTCTGCGTTGATCGCGCTCGATACACAACGCCAACGCGGGATTGTGATTCTGGCCGACACCGCACTGACTAGCCTCGGGGGATTGTCTGACTATGCGACGGCGCTGATGGACGAAACCGCGCCCGCACCGCAACCACGCCGCGAGCTGCCAGCGCCGACCACTCTGCTAACACACCTTACCGGCGAGTACGAGCTGACCGAAGCCAATCTGCGAATGCGGTTATGGGAGGAGGATGGTGCACTGAAGGCGCAAGCCACTGGTCAAGGCGCATTTACGCTGAAATACGACAGCCGGGGCGATTTTTATCCGACCAGCTTTGATGCCCTATTACGCCCCGTCGAAACGCCGCAGGGATTGAGCTTTCAATGGCATCAAGGTGGCGGTATTCGCATGGCCCAACGCGTCGGCGCCGAACCGACTGATTTCACACTCCCAGCTGAGAAACTGGCCGAATATGTAGGCATCTACCCGTTAATGTCCGGCTTCTCACTTACCGTCGCTGTCACCGACGACAAACTCGCGATTCAAGGCACTGGACAAGCCGCATTAACGGTGCAGGCAGTTGCAGAAGATGAATTCTGGCGCGGGGATGTCGGCGCCAAATTTGTGTTCAACCGCGGTCCTCATGGCCACGTAATATCGGTTACCCTAAACCAACATGGACAAATCATCACCGGCCAAAAACAATGAGCACGCCACACATACCGCTTGATAAGGAACTGCCCTTCCCCGATCGCTGGCGCTGGGGCTATCAGCATTATCCCGTCTTCAGCTGGGCATGGTGGCGCGGCAGGCTGTTTATCTTTGGCTTAGGCGCATTGGCACTCACGCTGATGACGGGTATGGGCTCACTGATGGACTTTGATGACAACACCGCAGCAATAATCACAACGCTGAAATTCGGCATCGGCGTATTCGGGATGATCTTCTTTGGTGCCACTGCCATGACGCTGGCGCGCGAAAATGTCGTGAACCCCATGTGGCAGCGAGTGTTCGTCACCGTGGGACTCATGATTGGCCTGATGTGCGCTGTTTTGATGGATGCCTGGTCGTCACGTGAGATTGAACACGCTTTCGCTGCCCACAGTCAAAGCCGCCAAGCTATCGAGAGCATGCTGGCCCAACAGGGTGAAATCGAAACTCGCCGTTGGGCGCTGATCGATGCATTCATGGTGTTTGGTATCTATTTCTGGTGCGCTGGCGGCATTGCGTTTATTCGTTACTGGCGAGAACCAGGCATGATGCAGCGCTGGCAGATGCAACAGGAACTAAGCCAAGCGCGCGCGAACCAGCATGATGCCGAGTCCCGCTTGAGCATTCTGCAAGCGCAAATCGAACCACACTTTTTGTTTAATACGCTGGCCGCACTGAAAAGTGTTTTGCGCAGCGAACCCGATCGTGCGGAAGCCGCCATTGATGACCTGGTGGATTACCTTCGTGCGTCAATTCCCCGCTTTAATCAACAGCAACAACTAGCTTCTAACAGCTTGTCACAACAAGTGACTTTGTGTGAAAAATATTTGGCGCTAATGCAATTACGTATGGGTACGCGCCTGCGTTTTGACACGCGCATCGAGCCAGAACTTGGATCTCCAGCGTTCCCGCCGCTGATTCTGATCTCATTGGTGGAGAATGCGATCAAACATGGATTGGAACCAAAGGAACACGGTGGCGAAGTCGCGATACACATCACGACAGCGGGCACGACCTTACATATTGAAGTAGCTGACACCGGGGTCGGACTCAACGCCGACCGACCCACACACACCTCTGGACTGGGATTGAAAAATATTCGTGATCAGCTCAAACTGCTGTATCCGGACCGTGCGACTCTCGATCTGGCCGCTAACCCTGCGGGCGGTGTTATCGCCACCATTACGATTACCGACTTTTTATCCACACCGTTATGACTCAACCTGTTCGCATTCTACACGCCGAGGACGAAGCACCACAACGAAGGGCTTTTCGCGATCTAATTGCGCAAATCTGGCCAGAAGCCGAGCTGGTGGCCTCATGCAAAGACGGTGAGTCCGCGATTGCGGCCTGCCAACAGCTCAGTCCCGACGTGGCTTTTCTGGATATCCGCATGCCGAACAAATCCGGACTGGACGTGGCTCGCCAGATCGGCGACCACACATTCGTGGTATTCACTACTGCCTACGATCAATACGCCATCAATGCATTTGAGTCCGGTGCGGTGGATTACCTTTTAAAGCCACTCACTGCGGTGCGTTTCTCCGAGACTGTCGCTCGGCTTAGGACCCGAATCGAACAACAGCAGCCGGTCAAACTAGATCAGCTGCTGGCGACCCTGGATCAGCTCAGCACACACAGCGAGTCACAACCTTTGCGATGGTTGACAGCAAGCCAAGGAGAGACCTTAAAAATGATCGCCGTGGAGGACGTTCGTTACTTTCAAGCGGATGCAAAATACACCAAAGTTGTCACCAATACGCAAGAAGCCTGGCTTCGGATAAGCCTTAAGGAACTGGCGCAAAAATTAGACCCGCAACATTTCTGGCAAGTACATCGAAGCGTCATCGTAGCCGTTACTTGCATCGACTCAGTCGCCAAAAACGAGTTGGGACAATGGCACCTGCAACTGCGTGGCAGCAGTGAGTACCTACCCGTGAGTCAGGAATTTCAACGTCGATTGCGCGCGCTGTAGTCACGGAATTTTGCAACGTAAAGTGGACAGTCATTGATTAATCCAACGACGATAAGTAGCCAAGCAACTCGGTGAGGGCAGATTGACCCGCTAACGCTTGGAGATTAATTTGGTACTTTCCAGCCCAGATCAGTGTCGGGACAGAGGTGATTTGATTGTTTATAACTTCTTTGTTCATCTTGCGAATCATGGCATCCGCAGAAAATGAGCGTAAACTGCTCGCCACATCAGATTCGGCATAGCCAAGTTCCTTGAAATAACGAACCACTTCTAGATCGCTGTCAAAGGAATCCCTTTTAAGATGTATGCGATCAAAGATCACTTGTTTGTTTCGTTCTTCACCGAGTAATACCATCAACACAAAGGCTTTTTGAGCGTGTTTCGCATTCCGCCCACCAAACGGAGCATGCACTCGACGTAAGGTCAATCCGGGTTTATTCTCGACCAGTCTCTCCAAACTCGGTTCAATGGCATAGCAACCTGGGCAGCTGAATGAAAAAAACTCAGTCAGTTCATACGATTCAGCCTTGATTGGCGATTTGAGAACGCTGTAATGCTGTCCTTCAACGAATACTTGGCTGTGAGCAGCCGCGCCGTAGCTCAAGAGCATTAAACAACCAAGGACACGTAGAATTTTGGTCGTAAAAGCCATCGGTATCACTCACTCCCTTCAGCAATAAGTTTTTGTATTTCAGCTGGTTTTAGAAAACCCAAACGCAGTTCGCCATTGGGGAAAACCATGCCGGGCGTTGCTGATACCTTGAGTCGTTTCGACGCAACGATATGCTCGTTTAAACGATCGGATGAACATTGTTTGAATGCTAACGGCACATTCTGCATCGCCAAAGTGATGGCGTTTGGTACATCGTCGGCACACAGCGCACTGAGTGTTTTGGTATAGCTGGATGAACCCAAACCCGCTCTTGGCAACATCAAATAGTTGACTGATATTCCCTGCTCATTAAGCTCAGGAATCTGGGTGTGAAACTCGCGACAATAGGGACAATCGATGTCCGTAATGACGGTAATCAGAGGCGCATCTAATTGATCACTCGGGTAACTGACAAACGAATTTTCAGGGACAGCACTCAAAATTGCCTTACGTCCAAGCGCCTCGCTATCAGCCACGATGTCACGCTTTCTTACCGTGTCATAAATTGGACCAGCAAAGAGGTACTGCCCGTCATGCGTAACAAAGTAAGACGATACGCCGCCAGCAATTGTGACGCGCTTTAGTACCGAATCATACTCATCAATGGTAATTTGACCATGCTCAAACGTGGCAGCCAGACGCTTCTCAAGCAGCGCCTGTTTTGTCGCAGGCTGCGCAAAAGTTTGGCTACTCAGCAAAAAAACAGACAATAATAGTATTTTTCTCACAACAGTTTCCTTGGTGAACTTGTGTGAGATTATTGTGGTTCAATTACTGAATAAAAATAAACTAAAAGCGTCTTAAACTTTCTAAATATTATTATTTATCAAACACTTAAGAATATAACGGTGTTCGCGATCCAACGCCAACTCCGACATAATAAGCGGCATCTGTATCGGGTGCGCAGTACGACGTTTTCACTGGCTCTGGTTCTAGAGCGCTGCATGGATCCAATTTGCTCTCTGGTATCTCTTCATCTACCTTTGGTGCATTGGAAGCCCTCACCGAGGTCTTTGCAGTCACGGGCGTGTCAGTCACCTTACTCAGCTGCATTGTCAATCCCTGGACCCGCTCATCCACCGCTTCGACGGAGCATTGAGCCACAACCTCTGCGCTCTGAGCGCGTTGTGCATAACGCAGAGCCGCATCCAGTCGCCCCTGACTTTCCATGACCTGACTCATCAAACTACTTGCCGACATTCGGCTATATTCACCAAGATTCGGCTTCCGCAACAGTTTTTCGAGATATCGCGAGGATTCCTCTGCCTTGTCCTGCTTCATCAAGCCTTCGACTAAGAATAGTGATGCTTCAACCGAATCTGGATTTTCGGCCAAAGCAAATTTAAACATCTCGATAGCGTGATCAGTATCGCCACTGTTGAGCGCCAGCACGCCTTTTGAGAGCGCCGTTTGAGCCGGCATCTGAATTGTATTTGGCGCGGACTGTGATGGCTTATAGAGCAAAGCACCTAACAACGACAAGCCAAGCACTAGGCTAACCGTCGCAACCGAACGCGAGAACAATGGACGCTTGACTTGCTGCGTCTTGACAACCCATTGATAACCTTGATTAGGAAGCGTCCGAATAAACGTCTTAGAAAAAGGCGGTTTACGTAATTCGCTGACCAGCTGAAAAAGTACATGATCGCGCTCATGTGGATTACCCCACACGTCGCGATAAATTTCTGATTTGGATACGACTCTCTCTCGATTGCTTATTAAGAAAACCAACAAAATCAATGCTTTTGGGCGAACTGCGAGCGGTTTGTTTCGATAGGTGAGCTGATAGCTCTGAACATCAAAAACGAACTCATCAAACTTATAACAAATCATACGGAACGTATCTTGTAACTGTATCTACCCGCAGCTTAGCACAGACCGCCAACGCTAATCCAAATCCGCGCACGCGGTTGCAGGGCACGGCCTTTTCTGAGGTGCAGTCTATCCGGAGTATGCCAACAGCGCGGCCACAAAAAAGGGCTGCACACACGGCAGCCCTTCTGAATGTCTGATCCAACTCAGTGTTAGCTGAATGACTTGATACCAGGGTATACCGCTTTGTCACCCAATGCCTGCTCGATACGCAGCAATTGGTTGTACTTGGCGACACGGTCCGAGCGACACAACGAGCCAGTTTTGATTTGTCCTGCGGCCGTCGCTACCGCCAGATCCGCAATCGTGGTGTCTTCGGTTTCACCTGAGCGGTGCGAAATCGTGGCTTTATAGCCCGCATCATGCGCCATTTTGATCGCGTCAAACGTCTCACTCAACGAACCAATTTGGTTAAACTTAATCAGGATCGAGTTGGCCACGCCTTTCTCGATGCCTTGCTTCAGGATCTTGGTATTGGTGACAAACAGATCGTCGCCGGTCAGCTGAATATCGCTGCCCACACGTTGAGTTAAATCTGCCCAACCATCCCAGTCGTCTTCGGCCATGCCGTCTTCAATCGTGATGATTGGATATTTGCGTACCCAAGCTTCGAGGTACTCGGCAAACTCTTCAGAATTGAGGGACTTACCTTCGGCACTTAAGGTGTATTTTCCGTCTGAATAGAATTCAGTACTGGCCACATCAAGGCCTATCATGATGTCTTTTCCTGGAACGTATCCGGCATTCTCGATCGCTTTCATAATGATGCCAACCGCGGCTTCATTACTCTCTAGGTTCGGCGCAAAACCACCTTCATCACCGACCGCGGTACTTAAGCCCATCTCGCTCAACACCTTTTTGAGGGAATGGAAAACCTCTGCGCCGGCGCGCAATGCTTCGCCGAAACTTGGCAGCCCGGTTGGCAGAATCATGAACTCCTGAAAATCAATCGAGTTATCGGCGTGTTCACCACCGTTGATGATGTTCATTTGCGGTACCGGCATCGCGTAGGTGTCATTACCAAACAATTCAGCGTAGTACGTATATAAAGGAACACCTTTGCTCGCAGCCGCTGCTTTGGATACCGCCAGCGACACTGCCAGGATGGCATTCGCACCCAATTTGGACTTATTTTCGGTGCCATCTAAATCAAGCATTGATTGATCAATTGCACGCTGATTCAGCGCGTCTTTACCAATGAGCGCGTCGGCAATAAGAGTGTTGGCATTTTGCACGGCCTTGGTCACACCCTTGCCCAAATAGCGTTGCTTGTCGCCGTCACGGAGCTCCAGCGCTTCGAGTGTCCCCGTGGATGCACCGGATGGCGCAACCGCACGGCCGAATGAGCCATCGGCTAAGGTAACGTCGGCTTCAACAGTTGGATTACCGCGAGAATCCAGGATTTCGCGTGCGAGAATTGATTTGATAGTGGACATACTACTTTCTGCCTCGAGAATTAATGAGTAAGTTCAGACTTTGAAACACAGACCGCTGATTTACAGTTCCGTGTCCGAAAAGCCACCAGCTTTCGTGGACTGGTCAAGTTGTTGGAGAACGGTGAGTAATGCTTTGAGTTTCTGCGTAGGCCAGGCATTCGGCCCATCGCTTTTGGCATTATCTGGATCGGGATGTGTTTCCATAAAGACACCCGACACACCAGCGGCAACCGCGGCGCGAGCGAGCACCGGAACGAATTCACGTTGACCACCTGAGCGATCACCTTTTCCACCCGGCAATTGCACCGAATGCGTGGCGTCAAACACAACCGGGCAGCCGGTTTCACGCATCTGCGCCAAACCCCGCATATCCACCACGAGGTTGTTATAACCGAAAGAGGCACCGCGTTCACACACGGTAATTTTGCCTTTGCCGCCAGCGGCTTCGGCTTTCTTGGTGACGTTGACCATTTCAGGCGGGGATAAAAACTGTCCCTTTTTGATGTTGGCAGGAATGCCACAGGCACCGACTGCTTCGATCAAATCAGTTTGCCGACACAAAAAGGCCGGTGTTTGGATCATGTCTACGTACTTAGACGCCAGTTCAACCTGTTCTGGTGTGTGTACGTCGGTCAACACCGGAATGCCAACGGTCTCCCTCACCTCTTGTAAAATCTCCAGCCCTTCTTGAATACCCGGGCCACGAAATGACGATCCAGAGGTTCGATTTGCCTTATCAAACGAGGACTTATAAAGCGTATTGATTCCTAGTTCGCCAGTGATATCGCGCACCATTTTGGCGACTTCCAAGGCGTGTTGACGTGACTCAATAACACAGGGTCCGGCGATGAGGAAAAACGGTTGGTCGAGACCGACTTCAAAATCAGCTATCTTCATGATTGCACCTTTGCGATATCTGCTGGTTGCAATAATCCAGCGAGTAATTTATTGCGCAGCTCGAGCCGCTTCGATATACGAAGTAAACAACGGATGACCGTCTCGTGGGCTCGACGTAAACTCAGGGTGGAATTGTACACCGACAAACCAAGGATGATCAGCTATTTCAATTGTTTCCACTAGGTCATCGTCCGAGACGCCGCCGATAATCAGGCCAGCATCAACCAATTGCGGACGCAGACTATTATTGAACTCATAGCGGTGACGATGTCGTTCGACAATTGAGTCCTTACGGTAGATCTCGCGAACCTTTGTGCCTTCAACCAAGTGACAGGTTTGACCGCCCAAACGCATGGTGCCACCAAGATCTGAGTTTTCATCACGTTGTTGCACTGCGCCACTCTGATCAGTCCATTCGGAGATCAAAGCGATGACTGGGTAAGGCGTATCTGGATTAAACTCGGAACTGTTAGCATCGGTCATACCGGCCACGTGTCGCGCAAAATCGATGGCCGCGACCTGCATGCCCAAACAAATGCCAAGGTAAGGAATTTTATTTTCACGCGCGTATTGGGCGGCACGGATCTTTCCTTCGGTGCCACGATCGCCAAAACCGCCAGCCACGAGTATTGCATCATTCCCGGCCAGCGCCTCAACCCCGATTCGCTCGATGTCCTCGGCTTCGATATAGTTAATGTTCACTTTCGTCAAAGTTTGAATCCCAGCGTGAATCAGCGACTCAGACAGCGACTTATAGGACTCAGTAAGTCCAATGTACTTACCAACCAAGGCAATATTGACCTCGCCAGTTGGGTTGGCTTTACGATCAACCACCCATTCCCACTCGCTGAGATCGGCTGGCGGACAGTCCAGTTGCAAGTGTTTCACCACCAGCTCATCCACATTCTGATCGCGGTACAATAAAGGGATTTGATAGATATTCTCAACATCCACGCCTGAAATCACCGCTTCTGGGCGAACGTTGGTGAACAAGGCGATTTTCCGCTTGGCTTCTTCCGCCAGTGGCTCATGCACACGACACAATAGAATGTCTGGCTGAATACCGATGCTGCGCAGTTCTTTAACTGAGTGCTGTGTAGGCTTAGTCTTGATTTCGCCAGCCACCGCAATGTACGGCACCAAGGTCAAATGCATAAACATGACGTTTTCAAAGCCCTTCTCGATACGCATTTGACGTATTGCTTCCATGAAAGGCAGGGACTCAATATCACCAACGGTGCCGCCAATCTCAACCAGCGCCACGTCGACATCACCAGCGCCATCTTCGATTGCATCCTTCATCTCGTTGGTAATGTGAGGAATAACTTGAACGGTGCCACCCAAGTAATCACCACGACGCTCTTTGCGCAGTACACGCTCATAGATTCGACCGGTGGTAAAGTTATTCTTCTGCGACAAGGTCGTCCGGATGAAGCGCTCATAGTGACCGAGATCCAAGTCGGTCTCGGCACCGTCTTCGGTCACGAAAACTTCCCCATGCTGGAATGGACTCATGGTACCAGGGTCAACGTTGATATAAGGGTCCAGCTTCATCAACGTGACCTTTAGACCACGCGCTTCCAACAGCGTCGCCAAGGAAGCAGCCGCAATCCCCTTGCCCAAGGACGAAACTACGCCGCCCGTAATAAATACATACTTTGTCATTAATTCAAAAACCGAGCCAGCTGGGCTGGCGTATAACGTCTTGTGCGATCAAAAACAACCAAACGAGCACACGCTAACGTGCCTGCTCAACGATTAGTTGTACGTAAAAGAATTGATTTATCAGAGCCACAGGCAAACGCGTGAAAAAGTTTTGCGCTGTGCTCCAGAAGGTTCTACATGATACTCGACACGACAATATTGGACAATCGATTTACCATCGATGCCCGAAAAAAAGTCCGTCCCGGACAACTTGTCCTGTTATCAATTTGACGTCGTGCGTGTATCAGTGCAACGGTGATTCGATCGACACCCAATCATTGTGCGCTTGCAAATCGACTGGACCCAGCACAAAATCCTTACGCGACTTTTTGAGTGTTAGCAACGGCAGAGTCTGGCGTCGCCACGGGGGAATACCAAGCTCATTCATCCATTTTTTGAGATTTAGACTATGACCTTGCAATGCTTTCGGGTTCTCGATATGCGCACGTTCAGCCAAACGAAGTTGCGCCTGTGATTCGGAATGAATCAAGCTTAATAATTTCTGGGTAGCATCCACGCGCACACTACTTTGATATATATCAATAGGTTGAGCTACATTTCGCCAATCAACAACACCGAAAGGTGGCGTCTTTTCCAACGCAGGCATCACATACATAAAACCGTAGTGAAAACGAAACTGCTGGCCACCTTCCTGCAACACAGCGGTGCTTGGTGGCGGCACGGCAACAGCGTCGACCAATTGTTTCAAAAACCGACGACTCGGCGTGTGCAAATTCAAACTCTTAAGCCAGAAACGCAATACATTCGCTTGTCGTGCGGGAGACAAGTGCGCCATGTCTGCAACACACAATGCATAGGACTTATCTACTGGGTGCTTAGGGTGCTCACGCACTTCAACCAAATCGCAGATAGCGAGCTCTCGCAAAAGCTCGTTTTCCTGCTGCAGATTCGCCGCTGCACGCGTGATGTTCTGCACCGCATCTGGACGAAACTCAGTCAGCGCTGGAATAATTTGATTGCGAATTGTATTACGCGAATAATCGTTGGTGCGGTTACTCGGATCATCGACCCATTGCAGGCCGCTTTCATGCGCGACCTGGTATAAATCGTCCTTAGTAAATGGCAACAGCGGTCTAGCCAGCTTGGCACCTTGAAACGGCCGCACAGATCGCATACTGGACAACCCAGCACTGCCTGCACCACGCATTAAATTGAACAGAAACGTTTCTGCGCGATCTTGCTGGTGATGCGCAGTCAGCAATACCGAATTACGGTTTAGCTGCTGACTAAACCACTTATAGCGCGCATTTCGGGCCGCTAACTCACTCTTATTCTCGAGTTCTAACTCGGTTTGTCGGTATTCAATACCGAGTAACTGACACGTCGCGGCGCAATGGTCAGCCCATCGCCCGGCGTCTTTTTGTAGGTTGTGATTAACGTGAAGTGCGGTAAGCTCGAACCCGGCATGAGATTGCAATTGATGCATCAAATACAGCAAAGCGGTTGAATCAATTCCACCACTGAATGCCACAAAAAAGTGGTTCGAACGCATCAACCCCAGATTGTCAAACACTTCTTGTTCGAATTTTTCGATCGAAATAGCCATTCAAGGCGACCTCTGTGTGCTGCGTTTATGTTGTTCTTTATTGTGCGCTCACGACGGAGACGTTCCGCGTAGCAAACCGTGTGCCCGACACCCAGATGTTGAAGTCGAATGTCGCAACAAGCGTCAAATCATAGTTGGTGTATAACGAGTGAGGGGAATAAGTGTACCGAATTACTGAACCGCGCAGGTGTCAAAACAATGACACTTTTGGCAACCCTAACCCGTTAATACCAGCCTTCCTGATACTGCAATTGTTTGGAAAACTATGCAAGTCGCCAAGAGTCCAATCCGGCTTAGGAATGAAGTCAAGCAGTGCTCTTGCATAAGCTTGCGCTGTTGCCGACCAGTATAGCACTGCAAAATAAAACATTTAAAGAGCAAGGACTTAGAAAGTCTTTGAAAAGTTAATCTTAGATAAGTTACGTACCCGTCAGTAAATAAGACGAATATTCCTCTGACCAATAATGTTTTCCAATTGCTCGAGCATCAGTTTGGTCGGAATAATACGCCAACCATGACTGACTTCCAGCTGACAAACCCCACGGGGCGTTCGGTACTCAAAACCAACCCCACACTGCCCTTCCTCACTTGGTTCCAGAATACGCCGTAGATCCCGCACCACGTGCTCATTGAGCTGTTCCGAGCTAAGTTGGATTTGCATGTGCCGCGCCAGATTACTGCGCGCTTGCTCGATATCAAACAGCTCATCGGCAGACAGTCGGATGCCGCCACTAAAATGGTCGTAACTGGCTTTGCCCTTGACCACCAACACTTTGTCTTTATGAATCACATCACGGCGTTGGTCGTACAGCTCACCAAACACACCGACCTCAACGCGCGCGGTTTTATCATCCAACTGTAAAAACGCCATTCGGGACCCAGACTTGGTATTCATAGTGCGTGCACCAATCACCAACCCGGCCAGGGTCACTGATTTCTTCCCTTTGCCTTGCGCCACATCAATGTCCACTAAGCGACAGGATGTAAACTGATCGAGTTCCTGAATGTACATATCTATGGGATGCCCACTCAGATACAGGCCAAGAGTTTCTTTCTCAGCCGCCAGCAGATCCTCCTCTTTCCATTCCGGCACCTGCTGATAGGTCTGCACTGTTTCCGCTGGTGCAGCAATTCCGAACATATCATTCTGTCCTGCCAGTGCACTGCGGTGCTGTTGGTTGGCAGCTTCCAGTGCGAGATCGATACTTTCGATCAAGCTGGCGCGATGGACACCCAAGTCATCTAATGCGCCGGCCCGCACCAGCGCTTCTAACGCACGTCGATTCACTCGTTTCACGTCGACCCGTGCACACAAATCATACAGGTCTTTAAATTCACCGCCGGATTCGCGTGCCTGGATGATGGCTTCAATTACGGGCCGACCAATACCTTTGATAGCGCCGAGTCCGTACACAATATTCTGATTATCGGTCGCACGAAAGTCATACTGACACAGGTTAATGTCCGGATGCTGAACCGACAAACCCATCTGGTTAGCCTCGTTCAGTAAGATCACCACCTTATCGGTGTTTTCCATATCCGCAGACATACACGCGGCCATAAACTGCGACGGGTAATGGGCTTTCAACCAAGCTGTTTGGTACGCGATGAGGGCGTAAGCCGCTGAGTGACTCTTGTTAAAACCATAGGCTGCGAAGTATTCCATTAAGTCGAAAACTTCCTTGGCTACTTCTTTGGGAACTTGTCGCTCATCAGCACCCTGCTCAAAAATGGCTCGCTGCTTTGCCATTTCTTCCGGCTTTTTCTTACCCATGGCGCGTCGCAAAATATCAGCGCCACCAAGCGAATACCCAGCCATCACCTGGGCAATCTCCATCACTTGTTCCTGATAAAGGATAATTCCTTGCGTATTCTCAAGGATTGGCTCCAACATTGGGTGCGCGTATTTGGTCGCCTCTTTGCCGTGCTTACGGTCACAGTACACTTTCTCCATGCCTGCACCGAGAGGGCCTGGTCTGTACAATGCCACGAGTGCCACGATGTCTTCGAATTGGTCCGGTTTCAGGTTTTTAATCAACTCCTTCATACCGGACGATTCCAACTGGAAAATCGCCGTGGTCTGCCCCTGTCGCAACAATTCATAGGTTGCATTGTCATCGAGCGGCAGCTTCGCAATGTCTAACGCCGCTTCACCATTCGCGGCGCGCTGGACATTGATGGCCTTCACGGCCCAATCGATAATCGTCAGTGTTTTCAGGCCGAGGAAGTCAAACTTCACCAAACCGACCGTTTCCAGATCGTCTTTGTCGTACTGTGACACAATCTGATCACTACCGTGCTCGCAATACAGCGGTGTAAAGTCAGTCAGGTCACTGGGAGCGATCACCACACCACCAGCGTGTTTACCAACGTTACGCGCGAGACCCTCGAGCTTGAGCGCCATATCGATCAGCTCGGTAATCTCCTCTTCGTTATCGTAGCGCTCTTTTAATTCAGGCTCCTGCTCAAGCGCCTTGGTTAAGGTAATACCTAAATCAAAGGGGATGAGCTTGGCCACACCGTCGACATGCCCGTAGGACATGCCCATCACTCGGCCGACATCGCGGACCACGCCTTTGGCCGCCATGGTACCGTAAGTGATGATCTGCGAGACCTTATCACGGCCATACTTACGCGCCACATAGTCGATCACGCGTTCTCGCCCTTCGATGCAGAAATCGACATCAAAGTCAGGCATTGAAACTCGCTCTGGATTCAAGAAACGCTCAAACAGCAAGATGTGTTCAATTGGATCTAAATCAGTAATTTTTAATGCGTAAGCTACCAGTGATCCCGCGCCGGACCCTCGTCCGGGACCGACCGGCACGCCGTTTTCCTTGGCCCATTGAATGAAGTCAGCAACGATTAGGAAGTAGCCCGGAAACCCCATCTCATTGATGATTTTGAGTTCGAACTCCATCCGTTCGATATACTCCTTACGGGTTGCTTCGTCTGCCCCGCCAGGAAAACGCCGCAGTAGAACTTCTTCCAATCCGAGAAACGACTCGTTCCGTAAGTGCGACTCAATGGTCTCGCCTTCCGGCACCGGAAAGTCAGGCAAAAAGTATTCACCCATACGCATGACAAAGTTACAGCGCTGCGCGATACGTAAGGTGTTGTCAATCGCGCTCGGGATATCAGCAAACAGCTCAATCATCTCAGCTGCCGATTTATAATACTGCTGCGGTGTGTGATGCTTTACGCGCCGAGGGTCATTGAGAACCCGGCCTTCGTTGATGCAGACCCGGACCTCGTGTGCGTCGAAGTCTTTCTCCTGCATAAAGTGCGCATCATTAGTGGCAACCAACGGTACCTGAAACTGTGCCGCAAGCTGCGCAACGGCGGCGATATACTCGTCTTCGTAGGGTCGACCAACGCGCTGAATCTCAAGATAAAAGCGATCACTAAACCAGGTCTGATATTCAGCAATGAGTTGCGCAGCATATTTGTGCCGCCCGGCCATCAACGCACCACCCAACTCTCCCCGTAAACCGCCCGACAAGCATATCAACCCGTCTGTTTTGCCTTGCAGCCATTCTTTCTGCAAAATTGGCCGGCCATGTGCCTGTCCCTCACGAAATCCGCGCGACAGTAATTCAGACAAGTTGACGTACCCGGTTTCGTCTTGCACCAGCAGCACCAAGATATAGGGCTGGGTGACTTTGTCGGGGTTCGCGATATAAACCTCGGCCCCAATAATCGGCTTAATCCCTTGTGCCACACATTTATTGAAGAATTTTACCGCACCGTACAGATTTCCCATATCGGTCAGCGCCACGGCGGGCATCTGATACTGCAGCGTTTGATCCACCAGCGCGGGCAATCGGATCATGCCATTCACAAGCGAATACTCGGAATGGAGGTGTAAATGGACGAAGGATTCAGGCATCCGCGAATTATAAACTGAAGGGTTTTCAGTCGGGAGACTGATTACAAATTTTTCGATTACAACAAGGCTTTTACGGGCGCAAAACTACGTCGGTGAATTGGCGTAATCCCGCAACGAATCAAGGCCTCTCGGTGCTGTTTGGTTGGATAGCCACTATTGCGATCAAACCCATATTCCGGATACTGCAGCGCGTAATCGCGCATCACGTCATCGCGGGCAACTTTTGCAACAATTGAGGCGGCCGAGATAGCCGGTTCTAAGCCATCACCGCCAACTATCGCTCGGGCCGGGATTCCAAACTCAGGACTTCGGTTGCCGTCCACCAAGATTTGCTGTGGCGTGACGCGCAATTTAGCCACTGCACGCTGCATCCCCAGCATGGTGGCATGCAGAATATTCAGTTGATCGATTTCCGCCACGCTCGCTTCGCCCAAAGCCCAGCAGATGGCTTGCGACTTAATTTGTTCGCTGAGCTGTTCGCGTTTTTTGAGCGAAAGTTTTTTAGAGTCAGTCAGGCCGGGTAAATCATATGATTCGGGTAGGATGACCGCCGCAGTGACGACCGGGCCAGCTAACGGGCCGCGACCGACTTCATCGACACCAGCAATCAACATACCGTGTTACCTGCCTGTGGCGTGTCTTGTATCAACGCTTCAATGGCGTCACAAGCCAATTCGCCAGAATGTTCGTTTAACGCCGGTGCGATGGCAGACAGCGCTCGCTGCATTTTCTGGTAGCGATGTTGATCGGTCAGCAAGCTGGTCACCTCAGCAACTAAACTCTCAACTGTGGCATTCGATTGGATCAGCTCGGGTACCGCCGGAGGATTGGTTAGATGGTTCGGCATTGAGAAATGCGATACCGTCATTGAGCGAGCCGCATACCACTCCTCAATCTTAGCGACTTTGTACATCACCACCATCGGCTTGGCAAACAATCCCGCCTCCAGCGCCGCGGTTCCAGACGCCAGGACAGTTAAATGTGAGAGATACAGTATGTCGCGTGAGTGCCCTTCGATTACTCGGACACCATGCGAATCAGCACCCAGATCTTCAATAAGATAACGGGCGATCTTAGGATTTGCTGCCGGTATCACAAAATCAATATCCGTAAACCGAGTTGCCAACTCAGTCGCGCCGGCCAGCATCAGCGGGGCCAACCGACTTACTTCGCTCATGCGGCTTCCAGGCAGCAGACTGATCAGCTTTTTATCCGCTGCACGCAGCAACTGTTGTTTTAGCGCATCCGACACTGTCCAAGATTGAACCTGCTCAGCCAGCGGATGACCAACATACTTAACACGCACCGACTGCTTCTGATAATAGGTCTCCTCGAATGGGAACAGTGTTAGCATCAACGAAGCGGCACGCTTGATTTTGTGAATCCGCTTGCCACGCCACGCCCAGACAGTCGGACTCACATAATGCACCGTGGGAATACCCGCTTCTCGCAGCGCAATTTCCAGTGACAGATTAAAATCCGGCACATCGATTCCAATGAAGACATCGGGGCGCCAAGTGAGCATGGTTTGCTTTATCGTACGCCGAATCGTCAAGATGTCACGCAGGCCTTTCAACGCCCCCATGATTCCCATGATGCTGATTTTATCCATTTCTGCCAGCGTTCGAACGCCTTCTGCTTGCATCAATGGACCAGCCAAACCAACAAATTCCGCATGCGGGTAGCGTTGTTTGAGGGCAGAGACGAGTTCCGCACCCAGGTAATCGCCAGATTTCTCGCCTGCGACTATCCCTACTTTCATCGCACCAGCACCTTGCCTGGCATAACGTTAGCGGATAACGCCGCGCTTAGACGACTTAATGAACTCCAGTAGGTTTGCAACTTGTGGCACCTGAGACCCTTTCGCCTCTAACTCTGCAATCGCATGCACCATGGTGTGCCCTGACCGATAGATGGTCTTGTAGGCGCGTTTTAGCTCCAACAGCGCGTCTTTGTCGATACCTCGACGACGCATGCCTCGCACGTTAATCCCGTGCGTGATTGCTTTATTACCGGCGACCAACATATATGGCGGAATATCCAGAGTGCAATAGGTGTTAACACCACAGAAACTGTGCTCACCGATGCGGACAAATTGGTGCACCAAGGTGTAGCCTGCTAGTACCACATAATCTTCGACACGAACATGGCCCGCCAGACTGGCATTATTCGAGAAAAGTAGACTCGAACCAAGGCGACAATCATGCGCAACATGTACGTACGCCATAAACAGGTTATTACTACCGATACTGGTAATACCCTCGTCATCCACAGTGCCGCGATTTACCGTAATATTTTCACGAAAAACATTATTATCGCCAATTCGAGTTTCGGTTGGTTCCCCCTTATACGATACCGACTGTGGTTCACCACCAATGGCGGTAAATGAGAAAATCTGATTATTGGCACCAATTGTGGTGTGTCCATCCACCACCACGTGGGCAGCAATTTTTGTGCCGTCGCCGATGCTGACATTCTCGCCAATGACAGAGCACGGGCCAATACTGACATTCTCACCTAACTGTGCGCCAGGTTGGATAATCGCGGTGGGATGAATTGCGGTTGCCATGGGTTGGTTTCCTAATTAAACAATATCTTTAAACGTGAACATCATTTCAGCTGAGGCAGCGACTTTGCCATCGACAGTAGCAACGCCTTTACACTTCCACATGTTTTTTATGCGGCGCAAAATGTCGACCTCTAAAATCAATTGATCACCAGGTTCGACTGGTTGCTTGAAACGTGCTTTATCAATGCCAGTGAAATAGTAGACTCGGTTCTGCGTGTCGATATCCTCGCGACCGTAGCTCGCTGTCAGTGCGGCTGCTTGCGCCAAGGCCTCAACAATCAATACACCGGGCATCACTGGGCGACCAGGAAAATGACCCGTAAAAAATGGTTCATTGTAGGTTACGTTTTTCAAGGCAACCAAGCGTTCTTCCGGTACTGCCTCAAGCACACGATCAACGAGTAGAAATGGGTATCGATGCGGGAGGTAGTTACGAATTTGGTGAATATCGAGCAGTGCCACGGGGAGTTCCTTTTTGGGTCTTAAACAAAGAGTCTTAACAATGAAGCTTGTATGTAAAAAGGCGGAGTAAACATTGCTTTACACCGCCTTTAAAGTCTACCGAGTATAACCTGATTCCGACTCAATCAAAGGGTCAGATTCAGTACAAACTCACTACTTAGATGACATACGCTTGAGGACTTTGTCGGTGATATCCACCTTTGGGCTGGCAAACATCACGCCACTGCGGAGAATCAGGTCAAAGCCTTCTTCCTTCGCTACTTTAGTCACTTCAAGATCAACCGATGATTGGAACTTACGAATCGCTTCATTCCGACGTACGTTGAACAACCGCTCTGTGTCTTCTGCCAGCAATTGCAATTCACGGCGCTTACTTTGCCATTCCAATTGTTTTGCTTGCAATTCAGTTTCCGAATAGATGGTACCGGCATTTTTTTCGATATCGTCTTTCAGCTTCAACAATGCTTGTTGTTTCTCGGCAATCTCTTTCTTTTTAGGCTCAAATTCGGCGTTCAAATTATTGAACTCTTTTTGCACCGAAGGCAGGCTCTCGAGAATTTTGCGTGCGTCATACACACCGATTTTTACTTCAGCAGCCGCAACCGACGTTTGAACCAAAGCCGCAAACGCTGCGACCACAAATAAACTGCGTTTTAACATTATTAGTACCTTATTGTATTAAGCTAATTTTGATCTTTTCACACCATGGGATGTGTGTAAGTCTGAACCTACTGGCCTTACTGAATCAGCTGGCCAACACTGAATTGGAACTTCTCTATCTCGTCACCGTCTTCTTCGTTAAGCGGGAACGCGTACGAGATAGACAACGGGCCAACTGGTGAAATCCAGTTAAACCCAACACCGGCGGTGACACGAATCTCGGACGAATCAAAACTCTCACCCGGTCCATAAACCTGACCTGCATCAACAAACAATTGCAAGCGTTTGTCCAACGCGTCATCACCAACTGGCAGCAGCAATGATGCATTCAACAAAACCCGTTTGCTACCACCCAATGGGTCCTGACGTGCACTACTATCACGTGGCCCCAAGGACCGGGCTTCATAGCCGCGTACTGAGCGCGAACCACCAGCGAAGTAATTTTTGAAAAATGGCAGCTCTTCGGTATCGCCAAAGCCATCACCAAACCCAATATCCGCCGCCAATTTCAAGGCTGCACGCTGGGTAAATGGGAAGTACGTACTCGCATCCACATTCACACGATAGAACTCAAGGTCACTGCCCGGTGCCGACGCATCAAGCGACAGACGGAATTCATTACCATCTGTTGGGTACAACAAACTATCGCGTGTATCATGAACAAATGCGGTACTTAAGGTCAGCAAGTCATTTTCAGGACTGTTGTCGATAAACTCGCGAATCTCAGGCACCGTGAAAATGGTGGATTGCAGATCAATGCGTTCCAAACCGGCACCCAGCGAGAATGAGTTGTGCTCATTAATTGGGAATAAATACCGCACATTCAAGCCCAGCGTTTCTGTGATGTACTCAGACGTATTGGCACGCGCGGAATCGATGCTACGCCCGCTCAAGCCGATGGTACGAGAAATGCCACTTTTTGTGTAATACGGATTCGTGTATTGCAAAGTCACCGCTTCAATAAAACTTGAGCGCTGTACATTAAAATTCAATTGGTTTCCGGTACCGAACAGATTAGTTTGCGACACACTCGCCTGCACCAAAGCGCCATTGTCACCGGAGTACCCCAAACCAAATAGGAAACTACCGGTCGGGCGTTCTTTCACAATGACCTGCAAATCAACCTGATCATCACGACCGGCCACCGGATTGGTTTCGATTTCGACTTCATCAAAGAAACTCAAACGTTGCAGACGAACCTTAGAACGATTCACGCGACTTGGTGAGAACGCACCACCTTCAGTTTGACGCATCTCACGGCGGATAACGGAATCATTAGTCAACTCATTGCCGATGATGTCGATTCGGCGCACGTAAACACGACGGCCAGGCTTGATGTTGATTGAGAATGCCACGGTCCGTGCTTCACGGTCGATTTCCGGCACCGGCACAACTTCCGCGTACGAATAGCCCTCTTCTGCTAATCGATCACTGATGACTTCGATCGTGTTGTCGACGTCTTTGCGCGAGTATGTACGGCCTGGCGCAATGTATACAAATGGTAATAGCTCATCTTCCGGTACTACGAGTCTTCCGTTCAGCACAAAGTGTGACACGGTATAGCGCTCGCCTTCCTTGACATTGATGGTCAAAAAGATGCTGTCTTTCTGCGGTGAAATACTGACTTGATTAGACAAAATTTCAAAATCCAAAAAGCCCTGATCCTGATAAAAGCTACGTAGACTCTCAAGGTCACCGGCAACTTTCTCTTTTGAGTATTGGTCTTCTTTACCCCAGAATTTCCAGAATGGCATACTGTCGGATAATTCGAACTCCTCCAGTAACATGTCATCAGAGAAGTAGTTGTTTCCGACGATGTTGATTTTTTCGATTTTGGCAGTCGGCCCCTCTTTCACATGCAGCTTTACTTTGACGCGATTACGCGGCAAATCGGTGACTTCGGTCCCTACCTGTGCATTGTATTTCCCTTGATTAAGATACTGGCGCTTTAACTCTTGCTTAACCTGTTCCAAAACATTCGGTTGAAATACACGACCCTCGACAAAATCATTGCCCGCTAATGCTTCGCGCAGAGACTCTTCTTTAATCAGCTTATTGCCGGCAAACTCGATCCGCGCGATTGATGGATACTCCACCACTTGCACGATAATGGCAGACCCTTCTGTGCTTAATTCGATATTTTTGAAAAAGCCAGTTTTGTAGAGCTCTCGAATCAACTCAGCCGACATGCTTGGCTCAAATCGGTCACCAACTTTAATCGGCAGATAGTTAAAAATCGAGCCAGCTGAAATACGTTCCAGACCTTTGACCCGGATATCGGATACCTCGAACGATTCCTGCGCCACGACGACACTTGTGGAAACAGCTAAGATTAAGCAGATACAGAGTTTCTTGATCATAAATTTCTCAATGTTCTGGGCACAGAAATAGCGGTGCTAGTTAGTCTCTGAATAGTGTTATTATTGTGGCACGCAGTGAGTACGCTACTCGGTAGCGTGTGCTGATTCTAATTGAATATCGCCGAAATATCATTATAAAAAGCCAGACTCATTAAGCCCGCAAGCATCAATAAGCCCAAAGGCTGAATCGCCAGGTAAACTTTCTCCGATATTCGTCGACCCGCCACCACTTCAACCGCGAAACGCAACAAATGCCCACCATCTAGCATCGGCACTGGCAATAGGTTCATGACCCCGAGACTAATACTGATCAGAGCCAGAAACGAGACATACGATTCCCAACCAATCTGTATTACCTGACCAGCCACATCGGCAATCATAATTGGCCCATTCACATTCTTGTGCGAGACCTGCAGGGTCACCATTTTGCCTAACATGCGAACCATGGTCATGGACATCAGCCAAGTCTGCTCAGCACCGGCGACAACCGCTTCGACCGGTGAGTGCGAAATCGTCACAAACTGTGACTCTGGCCGCGGCACCGGCTTAGCACTGACGCCAATCACACCGGTTTTCTGACCTTGATTTTCCTGTGTTTTAGGCGTAAGCGTCACGTCAAACTGCTTGCCATTACGCTCCATAACCAGGCTAAGAGGTCGCCCGAAGCTCGGCTGTACAATACGCACTAAGTCTGACCAATCCGTCACCGGTTCGCCATTGATCGACACGAACTTATCGCCGGGCAACAAACCTTTGTCATATGCTGGATAGCCCGCCGACACCGCGCCGACTTCGGTTGTTGCAGGCGCACCAATCGGCGTAAAGCCCAACTGGTGCATCAGAGTGGCCGGACTGATTTTGTAGATCGGTATGTCCTGAGTCGGCATCGAAATATCACGCACACCGGACGCATTCTGAACGGTCAGATTGATCGGTTCACGCGTCAACAACTTATTGAAGATATAGACATCATGCTCGGTGTAATGGCGGTATGGCTTACCGTCAATACTCAGGAGTCGTGCACCGGATTCCACACCAGCCTGACCTAGCGGTGAGGTTTGACTCACCTCACCCAGCACTGGCACCAGGCGCTGGGCATCCTGCATTCCAAGCACCATAAATAAAGTTATGGCAAAAAGAAAATTGATTCCCGGGCCAGCCGCGACAATCAACGCACGTTTCCACACCGCCTGATTATCAAATGCGCGGTGACGCTCATCGTCAGCAATGGGCGCATCCGGGTCGTTCTCGCCCAACATTTTAACGTAGCCGCCAAGCGGAATCGCGGCTAGCACGTACTCAGTTTGATCAGGACCGGCAATGCGCTTCCACAAAGGTTTACCAAATCCAACAGAGAAGCGCAGCACTTTGACGCCAAGCCTGCGCGCCATCCAATAGTGCCCGTACTCGTGCACTGTGACCAAAATCCCAATGGCCAATAAAAAACCGATTACGCTGTAGAAAAAACCCATGTCACCACCCGACACGACAGAAGTGTCGCTAAATCAATCTGGATTCTAGACTTGCACATGCGACGCGCCGTGCTTCATTATCAATGTTTAATACGTTTTCCAAACTATTCACTGGCGTTACTGGCATGGCGGTCAGCGTATCTGCAACCACGCTGGCAATGTCAGTAAACCGTATTTTTTTCTGCAAAAAGGCATCCACAGCAACCTCATTCGCCGCATTTAGGATCGCCGGTGCGCTTTGCCCGGCATCCGCTGCCTCGCGTGCCAGACGCAGACAAGGCAAGTTGGTCATGTCCGGCGTATGAAAATCCAACTGCGCGATTGCAGCCAAGTCCAAAGTTTCTGCACCCGAACGAATGCGGTCCGGCCAGGCCAGTGCATGGGCAATTGGGATACACATATCCGGGGCACCGAGTTGCGCTAGAAATGAGCCATCAACGTACTCGACCATGGAATGAATGATGCTCTGCGGATGAATTAGGATCTCCACTTTACGCGCTGAAATCTGAAATAGCGCCGCAGCTTCTATGAGCTCCAAGCCCTTGTTCATCATCGTGGCCGAGTCGACTGATATCTTACGACCCATGCTCCAATTCGGATGTGCACAGGCCTGATCTGGCGTGATGTTTTGTAGATCCGACCATGGACGACCACGAAATGGTCCACCCGAGGCGGTTAGGTGAATCTTTCTGACCGCGCGTTGCGATTGATCTTCGGGCAAGCACTGAAAAATAGCATTGTGTTCACTGTCAATCGGCAGTATGACCGCGCCAGAAGCCTCCGCCTCGCGCATGAACAGGTCACCGGTCATCACTAATGGCTCTTTATTGGCAATCAAAACTCGCTTTCCAGCGCGTACCGCAGCCAGCGTTGGCTCTAAACCGGCCGCACCAACAATCGCAGACATGACCGTGCTTACCGCACTCTCAGCCGCCAATTTAGTTAACGCGTCTGCGCCACTTTCAACCGTAATGTCGGACATGCCGTGTTGCGCCAGCAATAACGATAATTCCGCCGCACTCTGCGCCTCTGTCATGACGACCGTTTGTGGCTTAAATTGACGACATTGCGCCAACATGTCGTTCACGTTGGTATTCGCGGTTAAACCAACAACATCGTATTTTTCAGGATGCAGTTGTATGACTTTAAGCGTGCTTTGGCCGACTGAACCTGTGGAGCCAAGAATCACCAGCGATTGCTTTGTATCTGTCATATACCCTCACGCATACCGGATCTCTAGCTCAGATAACCGAGCACCAGCAAACCGAGCGCAAAGAAATTGACCCCAGCCAAAATACTGTCGATCCGATCCAGAATACCTCCGTGACCCGGGAGTATCTGGCTGCTGTCTTTCAAGCCTACGTGGCGCTTTAGCTTGCTTTCAAACAAATCGCCACCAACCGACACCACCGCCGTGACCAAGACGGTCAGCAATAGCATGCTGGCGGCGTCAGCACTGAAGAAATAGAATAAAACAGGAATGTAGATAACCGAGACTAAGACCAAACCGCCGAAAAACCCTTCCACAGTTTTACCCGGACTGATCGAAGGCGCAAGCTTTACGCGACCAAAACGTCGCCCGGCAAAATAAGCGCCAATATCAGCGGCCACCACCGCACAAAGAAAACAGACAATCCACAAGTGCCCGTGAGCTAGGTTTTTAATCTCAATCACGATAAAGCTAGCGGACGATAAAACCACGATACCTATCAGTAGCTTAAGCCACTTGATATGCAGTATGTTGAGAGCGTCGGTCATCGTGAAAACCAGCAGCACTAACCACAGAACACACACCACCGGAATCACCCAGTCGAGCGCCAACCAGCCACTTTGGGTAAAGTACACAGCCGCACCGAACACACCATAGGCTAACGCTTTAATCGGTAAGGCTTCGATTTGACAAAACCGCAGCCACTCGTAAAATGCCAGCAACACCACAAGGGTAATCAGCGCACGCCAGAGCAATGGATTGGGAATAAATAAGGCACACAGAACTATGGCGGCCAGCACCAATGCCGTTATAACTCGTTGTTTCAACATACTAGGCTGCTTCTCCGCGCGCCGGATCGGTATTGTCATTTTCGGCGGGCGCGACACCATCACCTTGAACTTTATCCACAGCCCCGCCGAAACGACGATCACGCCGCGTATATTTTAGTAAAGCTTCGGTGAACTCGTGCTCATCAAAGTCCGGCCACAACACGTCGGTAAAATAAAACTCGGCGTACGCAGCCTGCCATAACAAGAAATTGCTAATGCGATACTCGCCTGAGGTGCGAATAAACAAATCGGGGTCAGGCATGTCCGCTGTCACGAGCTCACTGGCGATCGCATCTTCGGTGACGTGTGCCGCGGCCATCTCACCGCGTTCTACTTTTTCGGCTAAACGACGACTCGCTTGTGCGATGTCCCAACGTCCACCATAATTAATCGCCACTGCGAACACCAACTTGGTGTTATGCGCAGTCTCTGCTTGAGCCTGCGCGGCTAACTGCTGAATTCGAGGACTGAAACGTGTCAGGTCACCCAGCAATTTTAGACGCACACCATTTTCATTAAGCTTCTTGGTTTGAGTCTCTAACGCGTTACCAAGCAGGTCCATCAAGGCATCGACTTCGGACTGTGGGCGGCGCCAGTTTTCGCTACTAAACGCAAAGATAGAAAGATAGCCGATATCGTGTTGAATGCAGCTCTTGATCAAGGATTTGACCGAATCAACACCACGTTTGTGGCCAGCGACACGAGACAAACCCTGCGCATTGGCCCAACGACCGTTGCCGTCCATGATGACGGCAACATGGTTCGGCTTAGGGTTGATATCTGGAATCCGCCTTGGAGCAGATGAGCGATACAAACCCAAAAGTGTGCGTAATTTAGTTAGCATAGGAAGGCGAAGTGCGCTCAACAGATCAATCTCTGTCAGCTTCACACCGTCAGAATTTCGGCTTCCTTCTCTTTGACGACTTCGTCGACTTCAGCAACGTATTTATCAGTTAGCTTTTGCACGCTGTCTTCAGCTTGTTTCTCTTCATCTTCGCTGATCTCCTTATCCTTCAAAAGCGACTTGAAATCACTGTTCGCGTCACGACGAATATTCCGAATTGCAACTTTACCATTCTCGCCTTCCGCGGCTGCGACCTTGACCATTTCCTTGCGGCGCTCTTCCGTCAACGGCGGCATTGGAATACGAATAATATCGCCCGCTGTAACCGGGTTGAATCCGAGGTTCGCCTCCATAATCGCACGCTCAACGACGGGAACCATGTTCTTCTCCCAAGGCTGTACTGCTAAGGTGCGCGCATCTTGCACGGACACATTCGCCACCTGGTTGATCGGCGTCGCCGTACCATAATAGTCTACGGTCAAATGGTCGATTAGTGCCGAACTGGCACGCCCAGTCCGAATCTTCGCCATTTCGCCACGCATAGCTTCAATACTTTTTTTCATGCGCTGTTCAGCGTCTTTTAGAATATCTTCAATCATGTCTTCGCCTCTATAATCGGGGACTCAATCAAGTATGGGGAAATATCGCGTTTGGCGCGCGTCCACAGTGTACGCAAACCAGGCCGGGGAATCCAGCTAAGCATCAGGCACTGGTTATCAACGTGCCAACCGAACCACCGGTAGCCATACGACGCAATGCGCCCTCTTCGCTGATTGACAGTACACGCATTGGCATATTGTTGTCTCGACACAAGGCAATGGCTGTCGCGTCCATAACCCCTAAACGCTTTTGCAACACTTCATCGTAAGTAACCTGCTCATAACGCGTGGCGTCAGGATTTGTGGCCGGATCGGAGTCATACACACCGTCCACTTTAGTCGCCTTAACCAGAATATCTGCATTGATCTCGGCAGCACGCAGGCTGGCCGCAGTATCCGTCGTAAAATAAGGGTTGCCGGTACCGGCGGCGAAGATAACCACGCGGCCTAAATTCAGATGCTTAAGCGCGCGCAAACGAACGTAAGGTTCAGATACTGGGGAGATCGGGATAGCAGATTGCACCCGAGCTTCGATACCAACTTGTTTTAATCCTTGTTGCACGGCCAGTGCATTCATGACGGTGGCCAGCATGCCGATATAATCGGCTGTAGCTCGCTCGATACCCGACTCGGATGCCGAGATACCGCGAAAAAAGTTACCGCCACCAATCACGACGGCGACCTGTGTACCGGACTCAATCACACCAGCGATTTCCTTGCACACGCCATCGAGCGTCTTGGCATCAATGCCAAATTTTTTGTCTTCAGCGCTTCCGGCCAGTGCTTCACCACTCAACTTGAGCAAGATACGTCGAAAGCCGGAGTTAGGGGTTTTAGTCGACATAAGCGTGTTGTCTCGTGGTCAGTTTAGATTAGTTTTTCAATTTTGGGTCGTGCAGAAACAAAAACGACCTCTCACTGCATGCGCGGTGAGAAGTCGTTAGTTTACGGTTCGAACTTAAGCTTTACCAGCTTGAGCCATCACCTCGCCAACAAAGTCATCTTCTTTCTTCTCGATACCTTCACCGACTTCATAGCGCACAAATTGCACCACGCTTGCGCCTGCTGATTTTAACAACTTCTCAACAGTTTGGTCAGGGTCTTTAACAAAAGACTGGCCGAGCAAGGTGACTTCATTCAAGTACTTACGAATCCGACCTTCAACCATTTTTTCCATGATTTCAGCAGGTTTACCGCTTTCAGCTGCCTGCGCCGCGAAAATCTCACGCTCCTTTTCCAGCAGCTCAGTCGGTACTTGATCGGCAGATATACACACTGGGCTACTCGCGGCGACATGCATGGCAATGTCTTTAGCAAGCTCTTCACTGCCGCTCGCAAGGCGCGTCAACACTGAAATTTTTGTCCCGTGCTGATATGCACCTACCACTTCGCCATCACCAGCTTCCACCAGCTCAAAACGACGTACAGTGATGTTCTCACCAATTTTTTGAATCAATGATTGCCGAGCCGATTCCACTGTTTTGCCCGCTTCAATTTCAGCGTTCATCAACGCTTCTAGGTCGGCAGGTTGCGCGGCCATAACGGTTTGAGCAACCTGATTGGCGAACTCAACAAAAAACGTATCTTTGGCAGAGAAATCAGTTTCTGAATTCACTTCCACGGCGACAGCCTTGTTACCTTCTACCAAGGTCACGATAGTCCCTTCGGCAGCAACACGACCGGCTTTTTTGTCAGCCTGAGCAGCACCACGCTTACGCAGTTCTTCAATCGCTGCATCAATGTCACCGTTGGTTTCGGTCAACATTTTCTTGCATTCCATCATGCCCGCGCCAGTACGCTCGCGCAGCTCTTTAACTAATGCGGCAGTAATTGCCATAATTTCACCTATCTAATTCTTACGAGGTTATATTCTTGCCAATTCAATAACTTAGCAGATTAAGCGATTTTTTCTTTCGCTTGAGCAACCCACTCTTCACGCTCGATGCGACCTTTGAAATTCAGCTCGGCATCCACACGCTCAATGTCTTCAGCTGTGAAATCAGCAATTTGCTTAAACGTGGTAATACCAATGTCTTTCAGCTTGCCAGCGATAACCGGGCCAATACCGTTAATTTCGGTCAACTCATCACCACTCGCCGCGTCGGCCACAGGTGTCGCTTCAACAGCTTCGACCGCTTCTGGCACGGCTTCAGCAACAGGCTCTTGAGCTTCGACGGCTTCGACAACTTCAACATACTCTTCATCGCCATCTGTCAGTGCAGATTTAATCTGCGCTGCCGCGCGTGCATTGATGATGGTTTCCGCGACGGCTTCTGAATACAAGCTGATGGCACGGATCGCATCGTCGTTACCTGGGATTACATAATCAACACCGTCTGGCGTGCAGTTTGTGTCCACCACTGCAACCACTGGAATACCCAGTTTGTTTGCTTCCTGAATCGCAATGTACTCGTTTTTCACATCAACAATAAACAAGCAATCAGGCAGACCCTGCATGTTTTTGATACCGCCCAAACTGCGCTCTAACTTGACGCGCTCACGTTCTAGGGTCAGCGACTCCTTTTTGCTCAAACGTGTGTTGGTGCCCTCGACTAACTGGGTGTCGAGCTCTTTCAAACGCTTGATTGAATTCTTTACCGTTTTGAAGTTGGTCAGCATGCCGCCCAACCAGCGATGGTTAACATACGGAGTACCTGCACGCTCAGCCGCTTCTTTAATCAGCTTACTGGCAGAACGTTTAGTACCAACCATCATCACTTGCCCACCATTACCGGCGATCTGACCGATGTAATTCATCGCGTCATTGAACATTGGGAGTGTTTCTTCCAGGTTAATGATATGGATCTTGTTGCGCTCACCGAAGATAAACGGGCGCATTTTAGGTGACCAGTAACGAGTTTGATGGCCGAAATGTACGCCTGCCTCAAGCATCTGGCGCATGGTAACGTCTGACATAATGTACTCCAAATTGTACGGGTTTAGACAAATCCGAATGATCTAGACAGTTAACCTTCTGACCCTTAAAAAAACTGAATTTTCAATTACTTACAGGCTCAGAAAGCACCCAACTGTCAGTAGTGATAATCGGATGATTTAAGTTGAGGCGCGTTTATACCACAGGGACCCGTGAATGCAAAGAATTTATGCGCTAAAAAGAGCTGTTTTGCGGACGCCAAGCAGCCACTGGAACGCAGCAACGAGGACACGGTATGATGCATGCTTTCACGTAACGTAAAGGAAGGTGTGGTGTGCAACAGCTAAGCGGTTTAGATGCGTCGTTTTTATACCTAGAAACCCCAAACTCGCCAATGCACATCGGCGGGCTAACGATTTACGATCCGAGCACAGCAAAGGATGGCAAAGTTGGCTTTAAGCAGATTCTCGCCAACGTAGCGCAGCGCGCCCATATGGTTGCTACTTTCAACAACGTGTTACTCGAAGTCCCACTCAAACTCGACCACCCGTATTGGCGCTCAGCCGGTCAATTTGATCCCGAGTTTCATATTCGACACATCGCGCTGCCCAAGCCTGGCGATTGGCGACAATTATGTATTCAAGTTGCGCGCCTACATGCACGCCCATTAGATCGAGCGCGACCCTTGTGGGAAATGTATGTAATCGAAGGACTGGACAATCTTGAAGGCTATCCATCCGGCTGCTTCGCTTTGGTGACAAAGATGCATCATGCCGCAATTGATGGTGCGTCTGGCATTGAAATTGCCGCGACCATCCATGATTTGAGCCCGGACTACAACGTAGATCAACAGATTGAGCCAGTGACTACCGACCGCAAACCAACTGCCATGGAACTCATCTGGCGCTCACAAATCAATTCGTTGAGGACCCCTCGTCGAGTATTCGAGGTCGCCAAAAACTCCGTACCCGGTTTAGCAAAGATGGCCACCGGATTAGCCCGCGGGCGACTAAAACGCATTACAGATATTCCGCGCACACGATTTAACACCAATGTATCACCACACCGCGTGGTCGAAGCCGCCGAGTTCGACCTTGACGCAATCAAAGCCATTAAGAACGCCGTGCCCGGCGTGACCGTCAACGACGTGGCAATTGCAATCTGCGGTGGTGCATTACGACGATACCTCGCCGATAAACAGGAATTACCGGAACGCTCTTTGGTTGCAATGGCACCAATCAACGTGCGCACACATGACAAACGCGGAACAGCCGGAAACCAAGTCTCTCAGATGACCGTAGAAGTAGGCAGCCAGATTGATGACCCGCTCGCGCGTCTAGATTTCGTGCATAAAAGCACACGCGCGGCAAAACAATTGACGAATGCGGTTGGCGCAAAAACCATGACCGATTACGCTCAATTCATCCCCTCCACACTGTCTGCAGCGGCAGCTCGGCTTTACAGCCAGCTCGGCATGGCCAATCGAGTTAAGCCAGCATACAACTGTGTGATTACCAACGTTCCAGGACCTCAAATTCCGCTGTATTTTACCGGCGCAAAAATGTTAAGCTCGTTCGCGCTTGGACCACCCATTGATGGCATGGGTTTATTTCACGGGCTGGGAAGTTACTGCGGCAAATTCAACATCACCATTAGTGCGTGTCGTGAGATGATGCCGGACCCGGCATTTTACGCTCGCTGCCTCAATGACGCATTTGCCGAATTACATCAAGCAACATCTGCAGATGGGGTCCGCGAAGCACAGTCCACCACCAAACAAGTACGCTCAGAAAAGAACCAAACCAAGGTCATGACCAAACGCAAGAAGAAAAGCGGCAATAAAAATAGGTCAACAACCAGCAAACCTGCTTCTAAATAACGTCCAAACCAAGAATATGCCAGGCAGACACAGGCTCCTTGAAACCGCCCCCTAAACCCTATCAGCTCTGAGTATCGAGTTATGGAAAAGTATTTAATGGCCAACGGCTTACGCTTGGCATATGAAGAATTCGGCCAACCCGCCAATCCTGCAATTGTGCTAATCATGGGACTTGGCACCCAGATGATTGCGTGGCCAGATGCCTTGTGCAATGGATTGGCTGATCGTGGCTTCCATGTTATCCGGTTTGACAATCGAGACATCGGCTTGTCACAACGTATTGAGACAAAGAAAGACACCAATGTCCTGAAGTTATTATTACGCAAGCGAGTTGGATTATCGATTCGTGTGCCGTACACACTGCGCGACATGGCGGCGGACACGGTCGGCCTGCTCGATCAACTTGAGATTGATTCGGCGCATTGGGTCGGTGCCTCTATGGGGGGAATGATTGCCCAAGTGCTGGCCGCCGAGTACCCAGAACGCAGCTTATCGCTATGTTCTATTATGTCCACCTCTGGCAATCCTGAACTACCGCAGGCGAGCTGGCGAGTCGCTAGACAACTTATCAGCCAGCCCGGCATTACCAACGAACAGGCGTTCTTGAAGCATGCACTGAAAACCTGGGCCATCATCGGCAGTCCAGATTATCCGCCGACGCAAGAAGAACTCACTGAACGCATACTGACGGCGGTCCGACGCGCCTATTCACCCAAAGGATTCGCGAACCAAATGGCAGCGATCTTGGAATCCGGTGACCGGCGGGGTCTGTTGCGTAAGATTGACGCGCCAACACTGGTCATCCACGGTAAAGCCGATGTCCTGGTGCCGGTCGAGGGCGGGATCGATACCGCGACGAATATCAAACACGCCAAACTGGAACTAATCGAGGGTATGGGGCACGATCTCCCTAAGCAATTACTGCCGAGATTTGTCGACTCGATCGATCAACATATCCAAACCATCTGACACATGTCAGGCTGAGCTGTACGGCATCTCACTAAGCCTTGAAACCGGCTCAGCTAGATACGCTGGCCGAACGGGCGTTGTGCGCCGGCACTGAGTTAACGCTTTGCTTCGGCACAGAGAACCACAGCTTATGGATTCCAGTAGCCCGAAACTTTCGCCACTGCCCTTCTGGTTGGCGTAACCTGTCCGCTAACACGTACATAACCAATGGGTTAACGCCAATACCGAGATGACTGGCTGGCACTTCGATATTTTCCGATTGTGGATGTGCGGTTTGGATTGATCCCTCCCAAGCCACAATGCCGTCAGTTTTCGAATAGATCGACGTACTCGGCACAGGCGGCGGAGATTTGAAGCTCGCTCGACGAGCATGATCTAGACTGGACGCCGCACCATTGAGTAACGTAAACAAGGCGTGCGCGCCAGAGTGGCGCGGCTCACCCGAGATCGGACTACCCAATGAAATAACACTGCGCACGCAGTCGGGGCATGCCTTAGCAACTTCGCGTGCAAATAAACCACCCAAGCTCCAGCCAATCAATGACACTTTGCGTCCTGAGTTCGACGCCACTTCACGAACCAGCGCCACCATTTCAGCCTCTAAATGTTCATCGACCCATATATTGGAACCCAATCCCCACCCATGAGATTCGTAACCCAAGCTGGTCAATAAGGCACGCATCGGCCGAGTAGACAGATCACCACCACCAAATCCAGGAAAAACAATGACTGGATGACCATCACCGCGCGGCAGGCGTTTCAACCAAGGGCGAAATGCGTAAAAACTTTGCCACTCAAACAAGGCTCTGGGCTCAGCCAGACGCCAAAAACGGAATTTTGCACGACGCAATGGACTCAATGTTTTAACCCTACTTTGACAACTTTATCCACAGCTTAACGCCACAGCCTGTTAATTTCGACAATATTTTGCTGCAAGCACATGGTTTTAGGTCATTGCGATTAGGAATTTGCTACAATCAGCCTCGAATCTAGCATCAAGAACACACCATGACTGTTTCTATAAAAACGCCCGACGAAATCCAAAAAATGCGCGTTGCTGGCCGCTTGGCGAGCGAGGTGCTTGATATGATCGAAGCGCACGTAAAACCAGGGGTAACGACAGAGGAGCTGAACACGCTCTGCCACGACTACATCGTGAATGAGCAGCAAGCGATTCCAGCGCCACTCAACTATCGAGGATTCCCAAAATCCATCTGCACTTCCGTCAACCATGTAATTTGTCATGGTATTCCTGGTGCCAAAAAACTCAAAAAAGGCGACATTATCAATATTGATGTCACCGTCATTAAAGATGGTTACCACGGCGACAACAGCCGCATGTACTACGTTGGTAAGCCCAACGTTCTTGCCAAGCGTCTGTGTGAAACAGCAAAGGAGGCCATGCTAATCGGCATTGACATGGTGAAACCCGGCGTGCGTCTTGGCGATATTGGCCACGCAATTCAAACGCATACTGAAGCCGGTAATTTTTCTGTGGTGCGCGAGTATTGCGGTCACGGCATCGGCCGTGTATTTCACGAAGAGCCACAAGTTTTACATTACGGACGCCCAGACACTGGCATGGCACTCAAGGAAGGTATGACGTTTACCATTGAGCCGATGATCAATGCAGGCAAAAAAGAAACGCGATTACTGGCGGATAACTGGACCGTCGTGACGCGCGATCATTCCTTGTCTGCACAATGGGAGCACACCATTCTGGTGACCAGTGATGGCTACGAGATTTTGACTTTATCCGACGGCGCGGTGCTGCCGTAAGCCGCCACGGCGATCACTAACGATGCACTTTGCCAAGAGCAAGTTATTTAACCGAGCCGCCTTTAAACAGGCGCTGGGTGACACCGATACGCTCCCCATCGCCCCGTTTAAAGCGGCGATTAAACGCGCACTCACTGTACTCCAGGATCACCAACTGCAAGGTGCTTCTTCATCGGATCTGGTCAACCACTTTACCTGGATGATTGATCAGCTGGTCGTGATGATCTGGGAGCACCACCGGACGCGGCTACCAAACAAGGTCACGGCGGAATTAGTTGCTGTTGGCGGATACGGCCGCGGTGAACTGCATCCCCATTCGGACGTTGATTTACTGATATTACTGGCTAAAGACCAGTATGATGATGCTGGCGAATGCGTCGAAGCCTTTCTGCGCTTTCTGTGGGATATTGGATTGGATATTGGTCACAGTGTGCGCTCTGTTAAAGACTGTGTTAAAGAAGCACGCGCCGATGTCACCATCATGACCAACTTGCTCGAGGCACGCCATCTGGCCGGGGACGCAAGTCTGTTCGAGACACTGGATCAAAAAATCCGTGCGCCACGTATGTGGTCACCCGATAAATTCTATCAAGCCAAAAAGGCCGAGCAGGATGTGCGCCATGCTCAGTATCAGGACACCGCCTACTCGCTTGAACCGAACTTAAAAGAGTCGCCCGGCGGTTTACGCGACTTGCAAACTATTCTATGGATCTATAACCGACGCTACGGCGTACGCTCGTTTCGCGACATGGCTGACCAGCAGCTCATTGACAAAGACGAGTACCGCATTTTGATTCGCGCCCGCAACATATTATGGCGCATGCGTTGTGGTCTGCATCTCATTACCCAGCGGCATGAGGATCGCCTGCTGTTCGACACACAACGAAAGCTCGCCGAGGAGTTCGGCTATCAAGATTCGCCGACGCACTTGGCAGTCGAGCAGCTAATGAAGCGCTACTACCGTACCGCGAAGCAAGTAATCTATCTCAATGAGGTGTTGCTTGCCAGCTACCGAGTGACGCACAACAAGCGCCTATCGCTGGCCGTCGGCAAGAATTTGGATAAAAATTTTGTCCTCAAGAACAAGATGATTGAGCAACGTAACAGCAACGTATTTGAGCGTGAGCCAAGCGCAATGATCAAGCTGTTCAATCTGATGCAAGAGCATAAAATCACGGTTATACACCCAGATACGATTCGTGCGATTCGTGCCAACCTGAGCCAGATAAACAACCAGTTTCGCAACGATCCTGAAACCAAGGCGTTGTTTCTGGATTTATTCAAGCACGACGGTATCGGCCTGACCAACGCGCTGGCACGCATGAATGCGTACGGCCTGCTCGGTGCCTATATCCCCTCCTTCGGCGCCATCGTGGGACAAATGCAACATGATTTATTTCATGTTTATACGGTCGACGGTCATACATTGAAAGTCATCGAAAATCTCACACGTCTACGCAAATACCCGGATGAATTCCCCATGGCGAGCCAACTGCTTGCTGACCTGTACAGACCCGAACGCCTGTTTCTCGGCGCACTGTTTCACGACATTGCCAAAGGCCGTGGTGGTGACCACTCTGTACTTGGCGAGTCTGACGCTTATGAATTCTGTATCGAGCACGGCCTGAGTGAATATGACGCCAAACTGGTTGGCTGGCTGGTACTGAAACACTTGATGATGTCGCACTTTTCGCAACGACGTGACATCTCAGATCCGGACGTCATCAAGGAGTTTGCTGATATTGTTGGCGATATCGAGCATTTGGACAATCTTTATCTATTAACCTTGGCGGATATCCGCGGCACGAGCCCAAAAGTTTGGAATGCTTGGAAGGGTCAGCTTTTACTGGAACTGTATAACGCTACCCGCAAAGCTTTGCGTCAAGGCGTCGCCAAACCGCACAACGTGCGTGAGCACGTCGAAGACGATAAACGTGCTGCATTGGAGCTAATTTCACAACAACTCGGACCTCGTCATTTTTCCGAAGATTCCGTGCAGCAGTTTTGGAGTACTTTGCCAGGCGATTACTTTGTTCGTAACGAACCGTATTACATCGCTTGGCACGCAACCAGTCTACTCACTGGGTCTGCGATTGAGATCCCACTGGTTACTACGCGCTACAGCGAGCGATTGGAAGCGAATATGTTTTTTGTGTTCGCACCTGAAACCAACAAACTTCTAACTCAGGTAACCGGTGCGTTCGACTCAATGGAACTGAATATAATAGAAGCACGCTTACAACTAAGCTCGAACGGCTTTGCGCTCTATACTTTTAACGCCACGGTGCCCGACCTGGACTCTGGTCGCGATCCGGAGTATGCGCGGTTTCTCGAAAAGCGCTTGCGCACTTTGATGTTGGATCATGACGACACCAAGTTTCAACCAAGGCAACGTTCCTCACGGGCGCTCAAACACTTCCCAATTCAGCCTCGCGTTAACTTTTTATTCAATAGCCAAAGCTATACCACAATGGAAGTTGTCGCACAGGATCAGCCAGGATTACTGCACAAAGTGGCTCGGGTATTGCGCAACCACAATATGATTTTACTCAGCGCACGCATCGCAACCTTCGGTGAGCGAGCTGAGGATATTTTCTACATCCGCCACGGAGATCACGCTCCAGTCGTGGATGACGCCATCTTGAAAACTCTGCAGCAACAGATTTGTGATGCCCTGTTAGAGGGTTCGACCACAAAAAAATCTGCTTAGACTATAAATGCACCGATTTACGGTGGTAGTCCGGCGGCGCTTGATAGATAATTCCGCCCAAAAATTTTACTAACCTTCCGCAACTCACCATGTCTGTCCAATTACAATCCACAATCAATGACGCGTTCGAGCAACGCAGCACCATTCGCCCTAACCGTGTTGATCCGCAGATCAAAGATGCGGTTGAAGCCACCATTGAACTACTCGATCGAGGAGACGCACGCGTGGCAGAAAAAATCGACGGTGAGTGGCAGGTCAATCAGTGGCTGAAGAAAGCAGTCCTGCTGTCTTTCGCAATTCGTGATAACGAGCTGATGCCAGGTGGCGAAACCAACTATTTCGATAAAGTCAGCTCTAAGTTTGCAGATTACGATGAAGCCCGTTTTCGCCAAGAAGGCTTCCGCGTGGTTCCTCCGGCTGCGGTGCGCAAAGGCTCTTACATTGCACCCGGCGTTGTTATCATGCCTGGCTACGTCAACATTGGGGCTTACGTTGACACTGGCACCATGGTTGATACCTGGGCTACCGTTGGCTCCTGCGCGCAAATCGGCAAGAACGTACACTTATCCGGAGGCGTCGGCATCGGCGGTGTGCTGGAACCGATCCAGGCAGGCCCAGTGATTATCGAAGACAATTGTTTTATCGGCGCTCGCAGCGAAGTCGTTGAAGGCGTCATCGTGGAAGAAGGTTCGGTCATTTCCATGGGTGTTTACCTCGGCCAAAGCACCAAGATTCTCGACCGCGCCACCGGTGAAATCACCTATGGCCGTATTCCAGCCGGTTCGGTTGTGGTGTCTGGGTCGATTCCGAGTGACGATAAGTCTCATAGTCTGTATTGCGCTGTTATCGTGAAGAAGGTTGACGCCAAAACACGCGCAAAAACGGGCCTAAACGAATTGTTGCGCGTCGATTAATTTACTCGGAGTTCTTTACCATGCCTCGCCAAGACGACGCTACGCTGGCACTGACTAAGCAGCTTATTGCTGCGCAATCAGTGACCCCAAATGATGCCGGTTGCCAGATGCTGATGACTGAGCGTCTCAGTGTGATTGGCTTCGAAATTGAAGCTTTGAATTTCTCCGATAAACACGGCACTGTGCAAAATTTTTGGGCGCGTCGCGGCACTGATGGTCCATGTCTCGCGTTTGCTGGGCATACCGATGTGGTACCTATAGGCGACCTAAAACGCTGGCACAGTGACCCGTTTGAGCCAACCGAGCGAGATGGCATGCTCTATGGGCGCGGTGCAGCGGATATGAAAACTTCCCTCGCAGCGTTCGTCACCGCGATAGAGCAATTTGTCACAGAGCACCCAAATCACGCGGGTTCGATTGCGCTGCTGATTACTTCCGACGAGGAAGGTCCGTCAACCTGTGGCACTGTCAAAGTGATTGAAACACTGGAAGCGCGCAACGAAAAAATTGATTATTGTCTAGTCGGTGAACCAAGCTCCACGAAGCAGCTCGGCGATGTAATCAAGAATGGACGACGGGGTTCTCTTGGTTGCGAACTCACCATTATTGGTCATCAAGGTCACGTGGCGTATCCGCATCTGGCAGACAATCCCATACATCATTGCGGTCGCGTGATCACGGCGCTGACCGAGATTGAATGGGATCAGGGCAACGAGTATTTCCCACCAACTAGCTTCCAGATTTCGAACATCGCTGGTGGCACTGGGGCGACCAATGTCATCCCCGCCACAACCACCCTGACTTTCAACCTGCGATTCTCAACGGAGATTGATGAAGAGGGTATAAAACGAAAGGTGATCTCTACGCTGGATGCGCTGGACCTTGAGTATGAGATGGAGTGGAATTTGTACGGTTTACCATTTCTAACTGAAAAAGGCAGTTTAGTGACGGCCTGCACAAAGGCAATAAAATCGGAGTGTGGTATCGATACGGTGCTTTCGACTTCGGGCGGTACCTCTGACGGTCGCTTCATTGCGCCAACTGGTGCCCAAGTGGTCGAACTTGGACCAGTCAATGAGACCATCCACAAGGTTAACGAGTGTGTTGCGCTGGAAACGCCAGCCAAGTTATCGCGAATTTATGCCGGCATCCTTCGAGAGCTACTAACATAGCACGTAAGGGTATGGTCGTTAGGTTTCGCCCAACCTATTGCGCCCCAACTCCTTGGGGCGTTGTGGAAACGAGGCGGCATGATCAAACGCTGATCACTCCAGTAACAGAGCGTCAACTTCCTTCCGCTCGATTCTCGTTCAATTCCATTGTATTCAAGCTGTCTGTGCGAAACAGGTGGAACGCCTTGCTGTTCGCAAACGCCACCGTATACCCATCGTATCGCCACAGGGTATACGTTGCATGTGTGCCGACCGGCGGTGTGGTACTGATGGGCTCACCAAGAATTTGGCGTACCTGCGCTTCACTTTTCCAACGGATTTGATTGACGTCCTGAGCTACGGCAGCGCTGGGTAAGGCGCTGCACAACAACAGACTCGCCAAAATACCGACCGGCATTGAGAGACTCTTCGAAAAGAATCCTATAACTGTTTGATTTGACACTTTAAATTTTCCTTCAAGTATTGGGTAAAAGCACATTATCAAAGAACAGTCGCAATCGCAATTGGGATATATCAAGCTTTTTGGCCCGGTTTCAGTAATAATTTAGTAGATAGTCAGTCAACCAACTCAAAACTTAGTCTAAAAATGCAATACAAGTTATTGATCTTTATCACTTTAATCATACAAGCGACAATACTATCCAGCGCCGCCTCTGCTGATCTAAGCGGCGTGATTTCAGCACCTTTGGCCGAGATGCAGTCTGGCTTGGCACAACTCGAAGCCAACCATTCCGACATTGTCGAAAATACCGAGAAGCACATTCGGTTTTACGCAGAGACACAACAAACAGATTTCGCCATCGTGTACCTGCATGGGTTTTCAGCGACGCGAATGGAGCTACACCCGTTAGTTGATCGACTGGCTGACGCGTTACAGGCAAACGTATTTTATACTCGCCTCACGGGACATGGTCGAAGCCAAGATGCCATGCTTGACGGTTCGGTGGCGGCTTGGAAACAAGACACTGAGGAAGCACTGGCGCTAGCGCAACGTTTAGGCAGAAAAATCATTGTCATCGGCACCTCGACTGGCGGCACGCTCGCCACTTGGCTGAATGCGAACATCAGCGACGCCGATGCCCCATTTGCCACGATTCTCATCTCACCCAATTTCGCCGTTAAGAGTCGCAGTTCCGAACTGCTGCAATGGCGCTTGGGTCGCTGGCTTGTGAAAATACTCAAAGGTGACTATTACTCATTCACACCACACAATGAATTTCACGCTAAGTATTGGACTGAACGCTACCCCATCGACGCAATTGCGCCGATGTTGGACTTGGTAGACGAGGTAGCCGAAATTGACAAGCAGCGAATCACCACGCCACATATGATCGTGTATTCACCACAAGATCATGTGATCGACGTCAGCAAAATCATTGAATTTGCTGACGCACTGGGTAGCGAACAAACCGTCGTGTTGCCGTTCACCCAATCCAAAGACCCGGCCCAACATGTCCTGGTCGGAGACGCCAGTTCACCGAACGAAGTCGACCTACTACTCAATGCAATAAGCGAGTTTATCCGCGCTCTATAGCCTATAAGGCTAGTCCAACCAAGCACGCGCGTTACGGAACATACGCATCCATGGGCCGTACTCGCCCCAGCGCGCATCGCGCCACGAGTTCGTGACTGTGCGGAAAATGCGTTCTGGGTGCGGCATCATAATCGTGACTCGTCCGTCATCATTACTTAATCCAGCGATCCCCTGCGGCGAACCGTTGGGATTCGACGGGTATGTTTGGGTAGCATGACCACGATAATCAATGTAACGCATTGCCACATTGCGCGCGGATACCCCATCAGCAAATTCTGCACGACCCTCACCGTGAGCAACGACCACTGGTAACTGCGAGCCCTGCATACCGGCCATAAATATCGACTGTGTATCAGCGGGAATATCGGCTTGCACCAAACGTGCCTCAAATTGCTCAGAAGCGTTTTTCACGAAATGCGGCCATGCGTCTGCGCCGGGGATAATTTCTTTCAAATTCGACATCATCTGACAACCATTGCACACACCCAGTGCAAAGGCGTCTGTGCGTGCAAAATAGGCACTGAAGGCATCACGCAAATGCGCATTAAACAGAATTGATTTGGCCCAGCCCTCACCAGCACCGAGCACATCACCATACGAGAAGCCGCCACACGCGACCAGCCCTTTGAATTCCTCCAAGCTAACTCTGCCTTCGTGCAAATCACTCATGGTAACGTCAATTGCAGAGAAACCGGCTTGCGTGAATGCCGCCGCCATTTCGATATGTCCGTTGACGCCCTGCTCTCGAAGCACCGCAATGCGCGGCTTACTGCCACCGACATACGGCGCACAAATATCGTGATTTGGATCGAAGCTCAGGTTTGCAAACAAACCGGTATCCTCGGTATCTAAAAGCCGATCATACTCTTGCTGTGCACACTCTGGGTTGTCACGCAACGCTTGCATCGCATGACTGGTTGCAGACCAGACGCGATGCAGTGCCTTACGGTCGGCATTAAGCCGTTCCTGCCCCGAAACATGCACTGAAATCCGGCCGTTCGTATCTGGCACTGCAACACGGGTTAATGCGGCTTCAATACCATGTTCTCTCAACACCGCGTGCACCGCGGCCAGATTCTGTGATTGAATCTGCACCAAAACACCCAACTCTTCATTAAACAGCTGAGCTAGCGCAGCCTCCGGCGCGCAATCCAACTCGATGTGCATTCCGCTACGACTGGCAAACGCCATTTCACATAACGCAGTCAACATACCGCCATCTGAGCGATCGTGGTATGCACTCAGCAAGCCATCAGCAACCAGTTGCTGGATAGCAAGCAGCCCATTCTTAAGTAATCCAGGGTCGTTGACGTCGGGCGTTTCAGTACCAACCTGACGATAAACCTGAGCCAAAATCGAACACGCTAGACGTTGTTGACCGCCAGACAAATCCAACAAGTAAATCGCAGCATCTGGGGCCTGATCCAACACCGGCGTCAACACCTTGTGCACATTCGATACCGGGGCGAAAGCGCTGATCACACATGAGACTGGCGCAGTTACACTGTGTTGTTGTCCGCGATCGTCTTGCCACACACTCTTCATCGACATGGAGTCCTTGCCAACCGGAATCGCAATACCAAGCTGTGGACATAGCTCCATACCGACTGCTTTCACGGTGGCATAGAGCGCCGCATCATCGCCCTCATGCCCCGCCGCGGCCATCCAGTTAGCGGATAGTTTTACCTCGGATAAATCTCGCAGGTTGGCAGCACACAGGTTCGTCAGCGCTTCGCCGATGGCCATCCGACCACTGGCAGGCGCGTTTACCGATGCCAAGGGGGTACGTTCGCCCATCGCCATTGCTTCACCACTGACCCCAGTATACGCCGACGTAGTGACCGCAACATCGGCTACCGGCACCTGCCATGGGCCCACCATTTGATCTCGTGCAATCATGCCCCCAACACTGCGATCACCAATGGTGATCAAAAACGTTTTATCCGCCACAGTTGGGCATGCCAAGACACGTTCTAGCGCCTCAGCCAGGTCGACTTCATCGAGCGACAATGCCGGCGCGTGGCGCTCCGCAGTAGCGACATCTCGCAGCATTTTCGGCGGTTTACCGAACAACGTTGCCATTGGCAAATCAATTGGTTTTTTCTGACGCTCTGTCCCCTCTGAAAAATGTGGATCATCCAGGACAAGTACTTCATCGTCTGTGGCTTGACCAACCACGCAATATAAACAGCGCTCACGCTGACAAATTGCTTCAAATTCAGCCAGGCGTTCTGGCGCCACCGCCAATGTGTAGCGCTCCTGCGCTTCATTGCACCAGATCTGCATTGGTGACATACCCGGTTCATCATTCAACACCTTGCGCAAGTCAAAGCGACCACCACGACCAGCATCACCGACAAGTTCAGGCAAGGCGTTACACAAACCACCGGCGCCAATATCGTGAATTGAAATAATCGGATTATGTTCATCCATCGCCCAGCAAGTGTCGATAACCTCCTGACAGCGGCGTTGCATTTCGGGATTACCACGTTGTACGGAGGCAAAATCCAGTTGTTCACTGCTTTCACCTGAAGCCACACTGGAAGCAGCACCACCGCCCAGACCGATCAGCATCGCCGGACCACCAAGAACCACGATATATGCGCCGTCAGGGATGATGTTTTTCTCAACATGCTGTGCACGTATGTTTCCAAGTCCACCAGCCAACATGATTGGTTTATGGTAACCGCGTACATCTTCCGCCGATGAAATCGACTGCTCATACGTTCTAAAGTAGCCAGCGATATTTGGCCGCCCGAACTCATTATTAAACGACGCTCCGCCGATCGGGCCTTCCAGCATGATCTGTAAAGGCGATGCAATTCGTGCCGGTTTATTTTCCGGTGTCTCCCAGGGTTGCGGCAGACTCGGTAAACGCAGGTTCGAGACTGAATAGCCAGACAGGCCCGCCTTAGGTTTTGACCCACGACCGGTTGCGCCCTCATCACGAATCTCCCCGCCGGACCCGGTGGCTGCACCTGGAAATGGGGATATAGCCGTCGGGTGATTGTGTGTTTCCACCTTACACAAAATGTGAATAGGCTCATCCGACGTGCCGTACTCGTGTGACGCTGGATCGGCAAAGAATCGAGCCGCAGTACTGCCCTCGAGGACCGACGAATTGTCGGAATAGGCAACCAGCGTGCCACGACTATTTTGTCTATGTGTTTCGCGAATCATGCGAAACAAAGAATGTGCCTGTTGCTCGCCATCGATTATCCAGTCAGCGTTAAAAATCTTGTGCCGACAGTGCTCCGAATTAACCTGTGCGAACATCATCAACTCAACGTCAGTCGGATTCTTTTTCAACTGCGTATATTGCGTAACCAAATAGTCGATTTCATCATCGGATAACGCCAGCCCTAATTCTGTGTTCGCTGACTCCAATGCGGTTCGCCCTTCCGACAACAAAGGCACTTCAAAGAGGCTTTTTGGTGCTTCGGCTTTAAACAATGCATTTGCGTCATCAATCTGCTGTAACACCGATTCCGTCATCGGATCGTGCAACGCCGCAGCGATATGCGCCACCTCTGCACTCGAAAACTCGCAGCTGGATTGTATATAGAACCCGATTCCACGCTCGATTCGTGCGATATCACGAAGGCCACAATGATGCGCAATATCCGTCGCCTTAGTTGACCATGGAGAGATCGTACCGATACGTGGAACTACAAACACTCTCTGACCTTGATGTTCTATCTCAGGGCCGCTCGGACCATAGGCGAGTATCCGTTCTAATGTCTGCATGCTGGGCGTATCTAACGATTCGACACCCGGTTTCAAACACACCAAATGCTGGTATTCAGACTGAATAGACTGCAATGCAGGAACGCGTTGCTGTAAGTCAGCCACAATTTTTTGAATTCGAAAGCTGGAAAGCGCTTGGCCGCCACGGAGTCGCAACATGGTAATTTCCATCGGTAGAGATTAAATTTTCAGTCAGGATCAAAAGTCAAACGCCAGACTGCTTGGCCCGCAGTCTGGCGTTTATTTGTTTATGCATAGCCTTGTTTAGGCAATGGTGACAGCAGCGGGCGTCAAATCTGCAACCCCAGACGCTTAGCCACTTCTTCATACGCTTCGACGACGCCGCCGAGGCCTTTGCGGAAGCGGTCTTTGTCAAGTTTCTCACGCGATTCAGCATCCCAGATTCGGCAACCATCTGGCGAGAACTCGTCCCCCAAATACAAGGTGTCACCTTGACGGCCAAACTCCAGCTTGAAATCGACCAGAGTCATCCCTGCATCAGCAAATAGCTTGGACAAAATCTGGTTTACCTGCAGCGTGGTTTTCTTCATCTGCTCAATATCGGCCTGACTTGCCCAGCCAAACGTAGCTATATGAGACTCGTTGATCATCGGGTCATGTAGGGCATCGTTCTTGAGAAAAAACTCAAACGTCGATGGATTTAACACCAACCCATCGTCAACACCAAGGCGGCGGCAAATCGACCCAGAAGCAATATTTCGCACCACGCACTCAACCGGAATCATGTCGAGCTTACGTACCAGTGAATCGGTCTCTGACAGGACTTTTAGAAAGTGCGTGGTAACACCGTTGGCTTCAAGGTGCTGCATGATGAATGCATTGAACTTATTGTTGACCATACCTTTGCGGTCAAGCTGTGCCACTTTTTCACCGTCGAACGCCGAAGTGTCATTTCTAAAATGCAAGATCAGCGCGTCGTCTTGCTCAGACGCAAACACTGATTTGGCCTTGCCACTGTAAAGTTCTTCACCACGTTGCATAAATCTATCTCACTTCAACTGTCACTGGTCGTCGTAACGTAGGGAGTCCGGCGTTACTTATAGGTTATTTAATATTCGAGCAAAGATCTTGTTGCTGCTCTCCGCGGGCACCACAACCCCCGCACGGTTTAATACGGTCACCGCCGTTTGACCTTTTTCTTCCACGGTTTGTAGACCACAATACTCGCTTGGTTCGGTCTTGTCGCGCGTAAAAATAGACCATCCGCCGCGCTTCTGAACACGCACTGCTTGTTCAGGGATGTCGGTACAGCCGATCGCGAATCGGCCGGCAGTTTCGTTGCGAGAAAAAATGGTGACATCTGACTTTTGCAAGTTTGCCGCCAGGTACGCCCAAGCTTCAGTGAGGGGCGCATCGATTAGAAGCTTGGAACGGCCGTCTCGCGTTTCAACCACCCGAGCCGTCAATGTGCGTTGCGGGGCTTGCGACACTGGCTCTGAGACCGGTGCAGCTTGCACCGCTACAGCAGGCTCTTCCGGCTCGGTAATGACCACATCTTCAGGCATCTCAGGCTCGTCGTCCAAAACGGGTTCACTGGCTGGCGAACCGGAAGGTTTGATCAACGGCGGCAAGGCGCGCGCTGACTGATACTCCGCGCTGTCGTCCACAGTCTGGATGATCCGCTTATTGTTGCAGCCAGTCAGTAGACAGGCCGCTATCAAGCTGAGCATGATCCAACGGGCTGCGCTGAAGAGTGTGAGACCCGACGCCTTAGCATCTAAAGCGAGCGTTTTGTGCCTGTTTTGTTGCTGAATTACATTCATCATTATATTGGTTTTCTTAGAGTGAAATACCCGCTTCTGTCATCGCGACCGCGACAGCGTGTTCGTGTTTGGCACTTAACGGTGTCAACGGTAAACGCAAGGCGTTCGCAGTATAGCCCATTTTTGACACGGCGTACTTAACCGGAATAGGATTTGATTCCAAAAACAGATCACGGTGCAATCCACGTAGTTTTTCATCGTATTGCTCCGCAGCCGCGAAATCGCCCGTCAATCCAGCAGCGCACATTTTGCTCATCAATCCCGGCGCGACGTTTGCAGTTACAGAAATATCTCCACGTGCGCCGAGTTTGATGTACTCCAAAGCCGTAGCGTCATCGCCAGACAAAATTGTTAATCGGTCCCCGCACAGATCCACCAACGCCTTGCCACGCATTAAATCACCGGTTGCGTCTTTGCAACCAACGATATTGTCAATATCAGCGAGTCGAGCAACCGTCTCGTTATGCAGGTCTGCGACGGTCCGTCCTGGCACGTTATACAGCAGCTGCGCGATCGGTACAGAGTCTGCAATTTTTTTGTAGTGCAGATACAGGCCTTCCTGCGTAGGCTTATTGTAGTACGGCACCACTAACAGAGCCGCATCCGCGCCTAAGCGTTCCGCATGCTTGGTTAAATGCACCGCTTCCTGTGTTGAGTTTGCACCCGTTCCGGCAATCACCGGGATACGCTTATTCACGCACTTAATAGTGTGTTCAATTACCGACAAATGTTCGTCGACCGTTAGAGTCGCAGATTCACCCGTGGTCCCAACCGCAACAATGCCATCGGTACCCTCAGCAATGTGAAACTCAATAAGACGGGTCAGTGCAGCAAAATCCACACTGCCATCAGCCTGCATCGGCGTTATTAAAGCAACAATGCTGCCTTCTAGCTTCATTAGTTCGTATAATCCGTAGGTTTCAAGATATCTAAAACGGGAACGCAGAGCTTACTCTTCTTCTGCATCCTCGGACGGGTGTTTAAATTTGTTTAATACGTAAAAAAGCGCGCCACTGAGCATATAGCCGAGACCGAACAACAGGAACGCCATCGGTGGATCCCAGTAAATTAAGGCGAAGATCATGACACCGATGATCAGACCGACAAAGGGCATTTGATCGCGGAAGTTTGCATCTTTAAATGAACGGTATTTGATATTGCTAACCATCGCGAGGGCAGTTGCCAGCATCACCACGGCGAGCAGCCCCGAAATGGCCGACACATCGATATCATAATCCACGGACACCCAGACAATTGAGGCCATGATGGCGGCCGCACCAGGACTGGGCATACCGGTAAAATAGGCTTTATCTGAACTCGCCACCACATTGAATCGTGCCAGACGCAAGGCCGCACAGGCGATATAAACAAAGGTAACCAGACTACCAAAACGCCCCAACTCCGACAGCGCAAATTCAAACAACACCATTGCTGGCGCGACCCCAAAGGAAACCATGTCCGACAGACTGTCATACTCAGAACCGAATGCACTCTGAGTATTGGTAAGACGCGCTAGCCGACCATCCAAGATATCCATAACCATGGCCGCATAGATGGCCAATGACGCGGCTTCAAAGTGCCCAAGCCGCGCTTGCATAATCGCGTAAAAACCAGCAAACAACCCTGCTGTCGTAAATAGGTTGGGCAACACATAGATGCCCTTAGCGGGTTTAGCACGGTTCTCGAACTGATCAGACTCCGATTCCGGCTCAACTGACGTAAGTTTAGGCTGCTTTGAACTCATGCCCGCGATTATACAAGCTCAAAGCAGGAAATGGACATGATTTTATTCGCGCTTACGCCGTGAAGCTGCCAAGAATCGATGTGCCTGAACTGACATTATCGCCCAGTTTCACCGCAGCAGAGAATTCGACCGGCAAGAACAAGTCAACCCGACTTCCAAAACGGATATACCCGTAGCGCTGCCCCTGCTCCAGAGAATCGCCTTGTTTGACATAACATAGTATTCGACGCGCAACCAATCCGGCCACCTGCACGGAGATCACGTCACGGCCTTCTGCGGTTTGCAACCAAATAGCATTGCGCTCGTTTTGCTCTGATGCTTTATCAAACGCGGCATTCACAAACAAACCGGGATGATACCAAACCTTCTTAACCGTGCCCGCGACGGGTGCGCGATTCGAGTGCACCGAGAAGACATTCATGAAAACGCTGATCTTAAACGCCTTACGATCTAGATACGGGTCATCCACCACACCAGTAAAAATAACCTTGCCGTCGGCCGGTGATATCAGCGCATTGTCTTGTTCTGGAATTTGACGATGCGGATCGCGAAAGAACTGCAACACGAACAGAAAAATTACCCAGAACAGAATCGCCACATACCATGGGAAAACCGCACTGGTCACAATTGCCGCAAACAGAGTCAGCGCGAGATAAAACCACCCTTCCCGGGCCAGGATCGGGTGTGAGTCGATCAGTTTCATAGTGTTCTACCTTTTAGAGAGAAGGCGGCAAACAGCCAGCCCAAAAAACCAGACGGCGTACTGAAGACTGCTTCAGTACGCCGCACACAGCATAGATGCCCAGAGCCTATCATACTCAGGCAAATTAACTTGGATTTAGTTCTTATCTTTATCGATGATTTTTTGAATCCAAGGCATCATCTCACGCAGCTTCTCACCGGTTTTCTCGATCGGATGCGCTGCGTTATTGCGACGCCACGCTGTCATCATTGGATAGTTCAGCGCGCCCTCAGAGATAAACTGCTTGGCGTACTCACCGTTTTGAATGTTTTTCAAACAGGCACGCATTGCCTCACGCGACTGCTCGTTGATCACTTTCGGACCCGTCACATACTCACCGAACTCCGCATTGTTTGAGATCGAGTAGTTCATGTTGGCGATACCACCTTCATACATCAAGTCAACGATCAGCTTCAATTCATGCAGGCACTCAAAATACGCCATCTCCGGCGCGTAACCCGCCTCAGTCAGGGTTTCAAAGCCCATTTTAACTAACTCGACTGCACCACCGCATAATACCGCTTGCTCGCCGAACAGATCGGTTTCAGTTTCATCTTTGAATGTTGTTTCGATGATGCCAGTACGGCCACCACCGATTGCCGACGCATAGGATAACGCCACCTCTTTTGCGTTCCCACTGGCATTCTGGAACACAGCAATTAGATCTGGAATCCCACCACCATTAACGAACTCATTGCGCACCGTATGACCTGGCGCCTTTGGCGCGATCATGATGACGTCCAAGTCCGTGCGCGGCACAACCTGATTGTAATGAATCGCGAATCCGTGTGCGAAAGCAAGAATTGCACCCTGTTGCAAGTTAGGCTCGATCTCTTCTGCATACAGTTTTGATTGGAACTCGTCTGGCGTCAGGACCATCACCAAGTCTGCGGCGGCAACCGCCTCAGGCACCGTGTTCACTTTGAGGCCATGTGCTTCGGCTTTTTTAATTGAAGACGAACCAGGACGCAGTCCGACAGTGACATCGACACCAGAGTCCTGCAGATTGCAGGCGTGCGCATGGCCCTGTGAGCCATAGCCAAGAATGGCTACTTTTTTGCCACGGATTATCGAGAGATCACAGTCCTTATCGTAATAAACTTGCATGATTAAACCTATATTGCTTGTCAGCGTAAACGTTGAAAATTTTGTCTTGTGGCGCTATACCGTCAGCGCGCCTTCACTGGAAGATAAACCGGTCACGCCTGAGCGCGCGATTTCGATGATTTGAACCCCGGACAAGCTGTTCAGTAGCTCGTCAATTTTTTCGCTACTGCCACTCATCTCAATGATCGATTGTGACGCAGACACGTCAATCAACGAACCATTGAAGGCAGCGACAACACGATCCAAATCCGTTTTCTGCTCAGGTGTCACGACCACCTTTGCCAGGATAACCTCGCGCTCCAGGTGGCCACTAACGGTAATGTCTTCCAAAGCAGCAACATCCACCAACTTGTTTAGCTGCTTTTCGATCTGATCAATTTTGCGATCATCGCCGACTGTCACAATGGTCATGCGTGACAACGTTGGGTCATTGGTCGGCGCTACCGTTAATGACTCAATATTGTAACCACGCGCGGAGAATAAGCCAGACACGCGTGATAACGCGCCGGATTCGTTTTCAAGAAGTACCGAGATAATGTGTCGCATACGAGTTCCTACTAGATTTGGTCAGTTGCTAGTGACGCAACTATTTGGCCGGACGAAGACGCATTTCGTGGTGGTTTTTACCTGCCTCGATCATGGGGTATACGTTCTCCTCACGATCCGTAATAAAGTCCAAAAACACCAGTCGATCTTTCAATGCAAAGGCTTCTTTTAATGCGCCCTCGACATCACTTGGCTGCGTGATCTGCATACCAACATGCCCGTAAGCTTCAGATAAAGCGACAAAATCAGGCAGCGAATCCATGTACGAGTTCGAATAGCGTTTCTCGTAGCTGAATTCCTGCCATTGACGCACCATCCCTAGATAACGGTTGTTCAGGTTAATGATCTTGACTGGCAGGTCATATTGCTTACAGGTCGCCATTTCCTGAATACACATTTGAATGCTGCCCTCACCGGTGATACACGCTACGTCAGCGTCACGGTGGGCAAATTTCACACCCATGGCCGCCGGCAAACCAAACCCCATGGTGCCAAGACCACCAGAGTTGATCCACTTGTGCGTATCAGAAAAACCGTAGAACTGCGCGGCAAACATCTGATGTTGGCCAACATCGGATGTCACGTAAGCTTCGCCACCAGTGACCTCGTGCAGTTTTTGAACCACAAATTGTGGTTTGATCACCGTATCACTCTGTTCGTACCACAGACTATCCAGTCCGCGCCACTCATTAATTTGTCGCCACCAGGCTTTGGTTAGCTCAGGATTAATATCGTTTTTGCGACGCTGCAGCTCTCGATTGAACTGCGTGAGCACCTGCTTGACATCACTCACGATAGCGATGTCAGCTTTGATGTTTTTATCGATCACCGATGGATCAATATCAACATGCAGAATTTTTGCACCGGGTGCAAAATCATCCAACGCACCGGTAATACGATCATCAAAGCGCGCACCGAGCGCAACAATCAGGTCAGCCTCATGCATCGCCATGTTCGCTTCGTAGGTGCCGTGCATACCCAACATACCCAAAAATAAAGGGTCATCATGAGGATAAGCGCCCAACCCCATCAACGTATTTGTGCAAGGGAACCCAAGCGTACGGACAAAATCACGTAACTCGGCCTGTGCTTTGGCTAGCACGACACCACCGCCGGTATAAACAACCGGTTTCTTAGCATTCAGAATCGCTTCAACCGCACCAACAATCTCCGCCGGACGTGCCGACGGCACCGGCGGGTAGGAACGCATAGTTAGCGACTCAGGGTAAATAAACTCAGCAACGTGCGCTGTAATGTCTTTCGGAATATCCACCAACACCGGCCCCGGACGACCAGAGGTTGCGATGTGGAATGCCTTTTTGATGGTCGACGCGATATCTTCCACATTTTGAATCAAAAAGTTGTGCTTCACACAGGGTCGGCTGATACCAACGGCATCAATCTCCTGAAACGCATCATACCCGATCAGCGGTGCCATCACCTGGCCCGACAACACCACCATCGGTATCGAATCCATGTAGGCGGTCGCGATTCCGGTAATCGCATTAGTAATGCCTGGACCCGACGTAACCAGCACCACACCGGGCAGACCTGTCGCGCGCGCATAACCATCTGCGGCATGTGTGGCGCCCTGCTCATGGCGCACCAGTATGTGCTGCACATCATCTTGTCGATGAAACGCATCGTAAATATGCAGCGCGGCACCGCCCGGGTACCCGAATACATAATCTACGCCTTCTTGTTTAAGGCTTTGGACAACAATATCTGCGCCGGTTAACTGCACCGTAGTCTCCGTCTATTAGATCAGCTGGTTTGGTTGTCTGTGCTGAAGCGGCACGTATGACTTCCAAAGAAAAAGGCCCGCTGGCGGGCGCTTTGGTCGAGCGAGAAATTATAAACGCAGAGGGATTAAACGCAACGGCCAATTCGGCTTTTTTCCAGTGTTTTCGCGGCCTTGCAAACACTTAAACCGTTGAATGTTAGGCATTTCGTAAATTTAGCAATGTAAAACATTCATCAAGATGATAGCTCACAGCACAAAATACTGCAGGATTGCCCTTTGCCGACAAGCTCGCATACAATACACGGATGCATACTTACTTCCTCTCTGACCTGCATTTGACGCCGGAAAGGCCAGAGCTAATTTCGGCGTATTTACACTTTTTGTCCTCACTCGCACCAACCGCAGAGCGCGTCTATGTGCTGGGGGATTTATTCGAATTCTGGATCGGCGATGACGCCGCCAGCATGCTCGGCGCGGATCCACTGCTGGACGCCATGAAACAGCTCAGCCAGCACACAGCATGTTATTTCATCGCAGGTAATCGAGACTTCTTGGTACGGGACACATTTACCCAACGTACTGGGTTTGAGATTCTACCTGATGAAAGCGTCATTGATCTGTATGGCACGCCAACACTGCTTCTGCACGGCGACAGCTTGTGCACCGATGATGTGGCGCATCAGGCGTTTCGGCAACAAATGATGACTAATCGCCCATTCTGCGATGCCTTTCTGACTCTTTCCATCCCAGAACGTATCGCCAAAGCCAAAGAAGCACGCATGCAGAGCCATGAACATAAAGCCGAAGTCAGCATGTCAATCATGGATGTCACCGAATCAGCGGTACTGAAAACCTTTGAACAGCATGCCGTTACGCAGATGATCCACGGCCATACGCACCGCCAAAATATCCATCGCTATGCTGGCGCAGATGGCGGCCAACTAACACGTTATGTGCTGGGAGACTGGGACAAAACCAGCAGCATTCTTCGAGCCGATGCCAACGGCCTACACATCGACAACCAGAGTATCGCGTGATTCAGGGCTGTGAATCGGCGGTGTTATCTGACGCGTGTGGAATCACTCGGTAAAAGGTTTCGCCGTCCTTGATAAACCCAAGCTGACTCCGCGCACGCTCTTCGAGTGCTTCACGCCCTTCTTTCAACTCCTTGACCTCGGCATGCAACGCTTCATTTCGTTGACTAAGTTCGTCGTTACGTGCACGCTCTTGCGCGATGGTATTTTGCAGTGACCATAACTGAAATACACCGTGACCGCCAAACCATAATTTGGCCTGTAGGTAGATCAACAGAATAAACAGCATACTGGCAAGAATCCTCATGCGCGCGATTCTACAATGTGCGAGGCCTCGCACCAAGCCGTATTACACGATAGACAGGCCGAATTAATCCTAGAAACAACTTCTTAAATTACCCAAAGGAATATACTCAAATCATTGAAGTGTAACGTTTTTTATTATAAGGTTTAGCCTCATACAAACCGATTCAGATCGGCCTAACCGTAAAATCTGTGTCATCCGTGGATCAATTGTAGGATTCTCCCCTGCTGTAGACCTCGGTTTGTCGACCCGTTTGACACATTCAGACCCGACTAGATGAAAGAGGGAGTGATACAAAAATGAAAAAATTAAATCTCATAAGCAGTCTCGCTGCGATTGCGTGCCTGGCTACCAGCGCGCCAGCGTTTGCTGCCGATGACGCAGATGGGCCTTTCTTCGGCAAAAAGGCACCAGGCAAATGGATAGTTGGCGCCAAATACGTCAATGTCGACCCGAATGTTGCGGACACCAAAGATGCCGATGGCGTTGGCATCGTTCTGGGTTATGAATTTGCTACCAGCGTTGGCCAAGGTACGTCCAGCTTTGAAATCGAATACATTAATGCGGACGAAGGTGAAGTTTCTGTGGTGAACAATCTCGCCCTCGTACCAGCAAGACCAGATGCATTTGGCACCTATGAAGCCGACATCATTAACGCTTATTTTACCTATCGCTCGCCAGGCGCTCTGTTTTACAAGCTCAAAGGCGGTCTATCGTATGTTGATCTGAACATCGCGCCGGTCAGCCTGCTAGACCGTGACTATGAAGATGTCTCGATCGCCGTCGGTGTTGGTATCGGCTATCGCATCAATGAGTTAGGTATTATCGAAGTTGAATATACCCAAGATTCCGGCGACGCAGATGTCGGCACTCTGGGTGTGAATGCCCTACTGACATTCTAGTATTTGTCGCCAAAGTTATCGCGCTGAACTCTAACAACCAACCTAGCAGCCTTCGTGATTTATTGATTCAGTTTTCATGAAGCACGATAAATAGCGATAACAAAGCTAAGACCGTGAGCTCCGCCAAGCACATGCTTTGCGGGGCTTTTTTTTAACTGCGATAAGAGGCAATACTGGCGAGACAAGGTCGTGCAACCTTGTTAGCGTGCAAATCAGAGGCTTGGCAAACGAATATCTTCGATAATGTCGAGCGGGTCTTCCAAACCAACCGCAATTCGGATTAGTCCTTCCGTTATGCCAGCGGCAGCTTTATCTTCCTCGGACCAGCGCGCATGCGTCGTAGTGTATGGGTGCGTGATTGTGGTTCGCGTATCACCCAGGTTCGCGGTAATTGACAACAACTGTGTTTGATCAATAATGCGCCAAGCAGCATCTCGACCGCCATTGACCTCGAACGACACCACCGCACCGCCCTTACCCTGCTGTTGCATTGCCAGCGCATGTTGCGGATGACTGGTCAAACCAGGGTAATAGACATTGGCGACCCCTTTGTGTGTGTAGAGATAGTCAGCCAATTGAGCCGCGTTATCACAGGCTTGGTTTACCCGCAGCGCCAGCGTCTCCAAACCTTTTGCAAACGTCCATGCATTAAACGGACTCATCGACGGACCGGCTGTTCGCATAAACCCAAGCACTGATTCACCAACAAAGGACTGGTCACCGACAACTGCCCCTCCAACGCATCGACCTTGCCCATCAATAAACTTGGTGGCCGAGTGTAATACAACGTCGGCGCCTAAGCTTAGCGGCTGTTGTAGCACCGGAGTACAGAAGCAATTGTCGACTACCACCTTAATGTTCGGGTCATAGTCATGCACCAGATTTGAAATCGCAGCAATATCCGCAATTTCCATTAACGGATTGGTCGGCGTTTCAAAAAACACCATGCGTGTTTTATCAGTCAGTGCGGCCCGCCATGCGGCAAGGTCGCTCAGATCCACAAACGTGGTCGTAACACCGAACTTTGCCAGCAAACCACTCAACAATATCTGACTCGCACCAAAGATCGAGCGTGCCGAGACTACGTGATCCCCTGCACTCAAGGCTGACATGCACACCGCCAACATAGCAGACATGCCCGAGGCTGTGGCGACACAAGACTCACCGCCCTCCAGCGCGGCCAGACGTTCTTCGAAAACGCGTACCGTGGGGTTGGTGAAACGTGAGTAAATATTCCCAGGCTCTTCATACGAGAACCGAGCCGCACATTGGGCAGCTGAATCGAACACAAAGCTCGATGTCGTATAAATCGGCTCGCTATGCTCGCCTTCTGAACCGCGTAACTGTCCCACTCTGACAGCTTGGGTGGCGGGCCGGTAATCTTTGAGTGCTTTTTTCACCATGTTCTTTAATTGGAAACCTGACTGACGTCACGCAGCTCAGAGGTTCCCGCACCACTTTTGGATTTCTTTGCATCGTCGCTACGAAGTCGTTCCAGTCGCTTGAAATATGCGTCATCCACATCGCCAGTAACATAACGCTTGCTAAAGCAGGAAGTATCAAATTCGGTGATTTGTGGATTACCCTCCGATGCCGAATCAATCAAATCTTGTAGATCCTGATAGAACAACCGATCTGCACCAATTTGCTCCTGCACCTGCTCAACTGTGCGGTTATTCGCGATCAGCTCAGAGGCAGCAGGCATGTCAATCCCGTACACGTTTGGATAGCGCACTGGAGGCGCGGCAGAGGCAAAATACACTCGTTTCGCGCCCGCTTCGCGAGCCATCTGCACAATTTGCTTTGAGGTGGTACCGCGCACGATAGAATCGTCCACCAGCATCACGTTCTTGTCGCGAAATTCGAGCTCAATCGCGTTCAGCTTCTGCCGTACCGATTTTTTGCGCTGCTCTTGACCCGGCATAATAAACGTGCGGCCAATGTAACGATTCTTAATAAAACCTTCGCGGTATCGCACACCCAACAACTGAGACATCTCGAGCGCGGCGGTGCGACTGGTATCTGGAATCGGGATCACAACGTCGATGTCATGATCAGGCCATTCACGCAGAATTTTGCGCGCTAATTTCTCACCCATCCGCATACGCGTACGGTATACCGAGATGCCATCGATCATGGAATCTGGACGCGCCAAGTAGACCTGCTCAAAAATGCATGGCGCATAACTGTAATCGGTTACGCATTGATGCGTGGCGATCTCGCCTTCAATCGGCAGAATAATCGCTTCACCGGGCTTTACATCGGCAATGACTTTATAGCCCTGACTGTCCAACGCAACACTTTCGGACGCCACCATATACTCGCGGCCGTTGTCGGTGTCTCGATACCCGTAGATCAAAGGGCGAATGCCAAATTTGTCACGAAACGCGACCAAACCGACACCCATAATGTAAGCCACGACCGCATAACCACCACGACAACGCTTGAATACACCTTCGACTGCTTGAAAAATATGTTTATTGCGAAGCGTGTAAGTATTCTTGCCTAACGCATTGTAGATTTCATGCGCTAACACATTGAGTAAAATTTCCGAGTCCGATGTGGTATTGATGTGACGTAGGTCATCACGAAAAATACGGCGACGCAGATTATCCGCATTAGTGAGATTACCATTATGCGCTAGGGCAATACCAAATGGTGAATTGACATAAAACGGCTGCGCCTCAGCAGGCGAACTTGACCCGGCGGTCGGATAGCGGCAGTGTGCTATCCCGATATTTCCGGTCAAACGCTGCATATGACGTGTAAAAAACACATCCTTGACCAGACCGTTGTCCTTGCGCAGGTTCACAAACCCGTTTTCATCGCAAGTCAAGATACCAGCGGCATCCTGGCCCCGGTGCTGCAACACGGTCAACCCATCGTACAAGCTGGTGCTGACGGGTGACTTACCGACAATACCTAACACACCGCACATAATCTTCTCTCTGGCAAATCTAAGGTGGTGATTTGTATGCTGCACGAACGACATAACCTGCAGCACATCGGAAAGCCCGAATCATACAACATTTCTCAGCACTTGCTGACATGTTGCAACTTTTTTTATTCCTGAGTTGCCTCATCAAGGTCGGATTCAAATTCCTGGGCCGTCTCAGTCTTGGGAGTCAAGTTGCCAGCGACATCAATCACTGCCTTGCTCTGATCAACTGCTTCCTCAGTCTGAACACGCCAACTCTCAGGAAATAACGGCTCGATCGAATCCGCCATCATTTCAAAGTAGCCGATGTGCCTTGAGTTTTGCCACCAACCAGAATCTTCTAATGCGAAGCCACGACCAACGATGACAAAAGCCACAACAATCGCAGCAGCACGCAAGGCGCCAAAGCCAATTCCAAGCACGTGGTCAACCCCGCGAACAGGACCACGAATCAATAGTTTGATGATTAGATAACTCGCCAATTCGAAGGCAATCAATCCGCCCAGAAAAATTACAGCAAAGCCTGCCCAGTCTCGGAACGTTGGGTTTGGAATCCGAACATACTGGTTTACAAACTCCCCGGCTTCAGAGCAAAAAGTGAAGGCCAGCCAAATTGATACGATCCAAGCAGCTAGTGACAATGCTTCCTTGGCGAATCCTCGCATTGCACCGATTAAAACGGAAATCAGAAAAACCACCGCAATAATCCAATCAAATCCACCCATAATTATTTCTCTTGCTGTAAATAGTGCGTTTAAGTTGCCATCTAATCAAACGTTAAGGATACACCCGAATAAAACCGGCCTTCCCCATTTTTGCACGTAACTGCTGATTATGTGATTCGGCGTCGGTGCGCTTTTCAAATGGCCCAATCCAGACGCGAGTTCCTGTTTTTGGCCCACGATTGGTATCGACCACGGTCGTGTGTGCGCTGAACCCCTTTTCTTTCAACGCGTTAACCTGCGCTTGCGCACCACTTTTCTCGACAAAGAGGCCGACCTGCACAATCCAGCCAACCGTCAAATTTTTGTTGGCTTCGGTTTTACTTTCTGCCTCTAATGCTGCCAACAACGCTTTTTCGCGTGCTTTCTGCTCGGTCTGTCCTTGCTTAACCGCTACTTGCTTGGCATCGTCAACGGGCTTTTGAGTCGGCTTAGTCTCTGTTTTTGTAGTAGCTTGTTTTGCCACTTCAGGCGTTTTTTTGGTGACCGCCTCAGAGCTAGATGACGATGCATCGTCATTCAGCTCAGCGACTTTCTCTGCTTTGGAGTCCACCTGCTTGGTGGTCGCAGCTTCGTCCTCCTGAGTCTGCGACGTTCCGTCCAACGGGGTAATCTTCGAAATATAGACGGTTTCTTCTGGCACCTCCGCCGTTTGCGCATCGGGCCCAAGCAGTACTCGTTCGATTTCTTTTGCAGAGGCCAACGTCGCTTCCTCGTCAACCATTTCATCAACGCCTGCCTTGCTGGCAGCACTCGGCGGCCCCAACAACCACGGAATCACCAACGCACCAAAGAACAGAAGCACGGCCGCGCCGGTAACACGGTGCTTTAGATTGAACTCCAGGCCTTTTTCTTCTGGTGTTGTTGTACTTTTACTCATTATCCCAAAAACCCTACCGATCAGAATGATCGCTACTTTCAAGCACGCGAAGTATATCACCTGCCACAAAAAACGATCCAAAAACCACAAGAAGGTCATCCACTGTTAATGTTGCTTTAGCGGCTTCGAAAGCAACCAATGGACTCTCATAGGCATGCAGTGAGGCGGTGTCAGCACCGAGTTGCGCTAGGGTCGCGGCAAGTTGCTGCGATGACGCACCACGAGGATTGTTAATCGAGCCAAGGTGCCAGACGTCCACCAATTTATGTATGTGCTCGAGACTAAGCTCGATCTGTTTGTCCTTCAGCATGCCACAGACGGCAATAACTCGTCCCGAGATCGAGTGTTGCATTAGAAAATCATGCAACCTAGCCACCGACGCGACGTTGTGTGCCACATCCACCACAATCGCGGGTTTTTCTTGTACAAGTTGGCATCGACCGTAAATACGCGCTTGAGTCAGCCCATCACGCAGCTGTGCTTCGCTCACCGGCAGTACTGGATTCAGCAGCAAACAGGCGTAAACAACGGCGGCGGCATTTTGCAACTGCATACCTGACTGACCAAATGGCAATGGTAAATCATGCAATCCACGCTCAGGCGTAATCAGGTTCCAACTCTGGCTTGGCTGCTCAATTATCTGATAGGCTAGCCCGTGACGATGACAAGCAGCACCAATTTCAGCGCAGCTCGTAAGCAAAGTTGTTGGCGGGTCGATCATTCCAATGACACACGGCTTACCAGGGCGCGCAATTCCGGCCTTCTCCACCGCGATCTCTTCAACTGTGTTACCCAGCCAAGCAGTATGATCGATAGAAATGTTGGTAACAATCGCTACATCCGCATCGAGAATATTGACCGCATCCAAGCGACCACCGAGACCGACCTCCATAATGGCGATGTCAATATTGGCTCGTTCAAACGCCTCGATTGCTGTTAGCGTCGCGAATTCAAAGTACGTGATCGGTGTTTTATCGCGTGCTTTTTCAACCGCTACAAACGAGCTTAACAGTTCCACGTCCGAAATTGCCTGACCTTGAATTTCAATACGCTCATTAAAGTCTTTCAAATGTGGCGACGTGTACTTACCTACTCGATAGCCTGCCGCTTGGTAGATAGCAGCCAACATTGCGGCGGAGCTGCCTTTACCATTGGTACCCGCAACACTGATCACCTTAAAACCGAGTTCATCATCAAGCAAGCGCTGATACACCTGTTGGACTCGCTCTAAAGTAAGTTCAATTTCTCGCGCATGCAGAGTTTGAATATAGTCCACCCAATCCGCAACAGTGCGTCTCATCGTGCATCCTCCGCGAATACGCGAGCGACCATTTCAGCTACCTTTGACGGGTCTTTCACGCCTGGTGCGGACTCAACACCGCTGTTGACGTCGACCGCGTACGGCGAGCAAGCCCGAATGCGAGCTGCGATATTTTTTGGACTCAAACCACCAGCAAGAATCGTCGGTTGAGCACCCAACGATGGCGGCCATAATGCATCGGATAACACCGACCCAGTGCCACCGTGCTGCCCTTCAACATAGGGGTCCAACAATATCGCTGCAGCGTTGGGATAGCGCGCAATATCCCGCGCCACCTGATCCGGGCTTTGCGCACGGATAGCTTTGATATAGGGCCGCATCAACTGTTCTGCGGCATCCGGTTTTTCGGCGCCATGCAACTGAACCAGATCTAACCCAATCGTATGTATGTATTGATTCACCTGCTCCGTCGCGCAATCGACGACCACGCCTACCAGACTCACGAACGGTGGTACCACCGCGCGAATCTTCTGCGCCTGTGTCACGCTAATTGTGCGTGGGCTATCTGCATGCAAGATAACCCCGATCGCATCAACACCGCAAGCAACTGCATGCCGAACCTCAAGCGGGTCCGTCATGCCACATAGTTTGATTCGCGTTCTGGCCATTTATTTAATGGGAGTTGAGCTTGAGTGGAAGGGTTAATTATCTGCCCAGTATGCCACTGAGCGCTTCTCTGAGGGTAATGAAAACTGGCTAGGATAGGTCACACCAACCAAGTACAAGCCATGTGGTGGTGCGGTAACCCCAGCGCGCTTTCGGTCGCGCGATTCCAGCACATCGGCAAGCCAGTCTGCCGAACGCTTGCCGTATCCGACTTCGATCAGACTCCCGGCTATATTGCGCACCATATGCTGAAGAAATGCGTTGGCCGTGATGTCTATCCAAATCCACGCACCGTGCGCATTCAGTGACAAATTCGTAACCGTTCGCACGGGCGAGTGTGCTTGACATCCTGCAGCGCGAAATGCACTGAAATCGTGCTCGCCCAACAGGCAACGCGAGGCTCGCACCATGCGCTCAATATCCAGGGGCCGAAACTCGTGTGTCACGTGGTGACGGTGCAAGGCGCTGGCTATTGGCGCATTGTAGATTACAAAACGATACGATCGAGACAGTGCGCCAAACCGCGCATGAAACTCAAGATTGGATTCATGCACCCAGTTCATACGAACATCCTGATCCAGAAACCGGTTTGTTCCTCGACACCAAGCAAACTCACTGCGCTCAACATCGGTGTCGAAATGGATCACTTGGTGCGTTGCATGCACACCCGTGTCTGTGCGCCCAGCCGTGACAATCGCGATTTCCTGGTTAGCAACGCGACTGAGTGCCGCTTCTACTGTTTCTTGCACCGTTCGCACATCATGCAGCTGAGTCTGCCATCCACTAAACGCAGAGCCATCATATTCGACACATGCAGCGTATCGTCTTGTCACCGGTCAACCTCGTCTCAGGACCAAAAAAATAAAGCCCAAACTCAATGAGCCTGGGCTTAAATAAACTACTAAATCGTTGTTTATATTATGATAAAAATCTCAACTACTTATTAATAGAGTCCAGCAACGCTTGTGCATCGCTCACCACAGCAGGTGCATTACCAGCATTCGCGACTAATTCATCGAGAATTTTACGAGCACCATCTTCGTCACCCAGATCAACAAATACTTTGGCCAACTCATACTGCGTGCGCGCTTCGTCATAATCCGGATCGATCTCCAAATCACTTACTTCGCGCACCTCACCAATGGATGTCTCGTGATCATCGTCCAAATCCAGTGTGGCTTCCGCCGCAGGCGCAGGAGCGGTATCGAAACTCAACAAATCATCGTCGTCGCTTTCTGCTTCGTCAATATCAATCAATGGGGTACTATCATCCAGCGCAGAAGAGCTGAACTCGAGCATATCGGAAGAATCACCTGGATCCAATTCAATGGCATCGATCTCAACATCATCCAGCTCGCTCACTTCACTACGACCTTCGTCAAAGTTGATCAACTGCACATCTTCATCTTCGCTCAGCGAGTCTTCCACCATCATTGAATGGCCATCGACGTCAGCCGCATTCCCATCGTCACTGGTATCAATAAGATCTGAATCGAAGGACAAATTGTCACCATCGTCAGCATCAATACCCAGTAAATCTTCATCTTTTGCAGCAGAGCCATCAACTTCGGCTGCCGCGTCACTCGCCACACCAGCACTGACCGCAGCCGCACTTAGGTCGTCAATTGATAGGTCAAACAAAGGGTTATCCGCAGACAGATCCTTACCCATCTTACTGACTTCTTCCCACATTTCTGGGCTCACTAACTCGCGCTGCGAATACAACTCTTCGGCCACGCGCTCGAAACCCTCGACATTCTTAGTTTTTTGATACAAGCCCAGCAATTTATGCTTAATGTCAACACGATCTGGGTGATTCGCAATGCCATCCAACAACACCTCTTCGGCTTGCTCATCACGACCGTAAGCAATGTACACGTCCGCTTCGGCGACTGGGTCCACTTCATCCGCTTGCACCACAGCGTCACTGTCGCTGTACACGGTTAGGAATGATGTCTCTTTATCAGCCACGGATTCCGCGACCGAGGCGACCGAGGCCGACATAGACGCGGACATTGAACTTGAATCAGATTGCATGGTGTCCATACTTTGAGAATTACTCTCAATCGACAACATACTAATTTCGAATTCTTCATCAGCCTTGCGTCGACGGATGAAGAACAATGCCAGTCCAGCCGCAATCAATGCGCCCAAGCCAGCTAACACTTTCCAGAGTAAGCCGCCGGTCAAAACCGACATGACTTTGTCCATAAAAGACTGTGATTCAGGCTGAGTTGCCGCTGGAAGCGACGGTGCTGAAGTCTCGACAGTTTCAGCTTCTTCAATAACACCTGAGTCGGCTGCATCCTCAAGGACACTTTCAAATTCATCGCCAGCTACGGTGTCAGTAAACTCATCAATGCCAGTTTCCGCATCAGCCAGAAATTCATCAACCGCGTCGGTAGCATCGGCTGCCACCTCGTCAACCGCATCGCCAGAATCAGACAAGAATTCATCAACCGCTGATTGAGAATCAGTCTCGGTGCTTAAGCCAAATTCATCTAAGTCGGTATTGGTGTCACCCAAGAACTCGTCCAGCACGCTGTCTGTGCCCGTAGAGCCAGAATCAAACTCGGTTACATCACTCGTGGCCGCATTCTGCTCAGCCAGCGTTTGCTCGACCGCTGCCATTTCGGCGCTTTCCACGTTCAGATTCATCAAACGATTCATATCTGCGAGCTGCCCTTCGAGTGATGAAATTCGTTCTGTCAGTTCTTGATTTTCTAGCTCGCTGGAAGCCAGTGAAGATTCCAGTTGGGAAATTTCCTGACGTAGCGCTAAGACCTCGCCTTCGCGGCTGCCCTGGTCAGACGATACGAACTCGGCGGTATCACGCGAAGCGCCTACCTGAAAATTGTCAGAACCACTGCTCGATGACGTGGAACTGGAAGACCCAAAGACATCGTCATTATAAGAATAAGAATCCTGGCCAACACTGATGCTGTCATAATCATCGGCTGGCGCCAACACGCTCGGATCCCAAGCGGCCACCTGGTTGCTAAAAAATTCTTTTGCAGCAGCAGCATCGACGGCGCGAATTGCATCAAGATCACCGATATCCAAGACGGAACCTTGCATCAAGCCGTTGATATTGCCATTGATAAAGGCAGATTGGTTTTCTTCAAACAAAACCTTCATGATCGAGTAAATACTCAAATCGGGAAACTGACGCTGCAATTCTTGGGCGATCATGCTCAATGATTCGCCGCTGGCAACAGGACCATAACGTGCATCAGTACCCTCGGGGTAGCTGCTGGTTGTGGACGACGACGCAGTATCAGCATACGAATCTTCAGTACTCGATCCAGACTCTTCGTAAAAATCATCTTCAATCAACGGCGCATCTTCTTCAACTGGCGGGTCACTTACCGCCACCTCGTCGTATGCCACGTCATCATCCATCGATTCAACTTCCAGGCTTGATGACTCATCGGCTGCGTACGATTGATCCGTTCCCACAGCCCGCGGTTCAGAAAATGAACGTGGTGCTTCTGCTGCGTAGACTGGCGGATCAATCAGCGCGGTGTATTCGCGCAAGAAACTGCCCCCAGACCAATCAACACGAATCAGGAAGTGGATAAATGGCTCATTGATAACCACATCATTGCTACGCACACGCAGGACTTTGCCAGCAGCGGTGTTTTCCAACGCCAGACTAATGTTCTGCATATAGGCTGGGTAATCGATGCCTAGTTTTTCAAAATCTTCTCGTGGTGCGATCTGAGCATTCAAGCTGGACACATCATCACTTGGCGACGTACGCAACTCGATGGTGCCATTCAGTGGTTGTTCGAGATTCGACTGAACCTCTAGCGCACCCAACCCCAGGGCGTTCGCGGTGCTGGATGCCATAAGCAATGCGGCAGAAATCCCCAGCTGTTTTAGTACTGAATTTGCTGTTTTGGTTTTATTGAAGGTCATTTTTCGGTCTGCCATAAAGCACTCCAATCTTTAAGATGCTGCGGCCATATCGCTGCGACCCGTCTGGTTAGTTCTACGCATTAGGCTCATCAAAAAGAAGGTTTTTGTAATAGTTTTAGGTAGTTAGCAACGCATTGTAACAACTTACATCAGTTTTTAGCAAATCAATAGTGCATTCTGATCAAAAGTCGCCGATTGAAACCGTTTTTTTAAAAACGCAGCTCACCGCAGCAGACTGCCGGGCTGGCGACTTAAATGCCCTAATTTGCTATAAATAATCGCGCACTAAGCATTCAGCAATCTGCACACTGTTGGTCGCAGCGCCCTTGCGCACATTATCGGCAACGACCCATAAATTTAGACCACGCGGATGGGAAATATCCTCACGGATCCGCCCAACATAAACTGGGTCCTGGCCTGCTGCATCGGTCACCGCCGTTGGGTACCCGCCATCGACGTGCTCGTCCAGCACCACAACTCCTGGAAATGCGTTTAACAGCTCAGTTGCTTTCTCAGCTGAGATCTTTTGTTTGGTCTCAATATGAACCGCTTCGGAGTGCCCATAAAACACCGGCACACGGACCGCAGTTGGGTTGACTTCAATGCTGTCGTCACCCATGATTTTCTTAGTTTCCCAAACCATTTTCATCTCTTCCTTGGTGTAACCATTATCAAGAAATACATCAATCTGTGGCAGTACGTTAAAGGCAATCTGTTTTGGGTAGACCTTGGACTGAATGGATTTAGCATTCAGTAAGCTGGCTGTTTGAGCAGCCAATTCTTCCATTGCTGGCTTGCCGGTACCCGACACAGCCTGATACGTACATACATTAATACGCTCAATTCCTACGGCGTCATGAATCGGCTTCAGTGCCACCAACATCTGAATAGTGGAACAATTTGGGTTGGCAATAATGTTCGTAGTTTTGTATTGTGCGATCGCTTCTGGGTTCACTTCTGGCACAACCAGAGGTTTATCATCGTCGTAACGAAAGTGGGACGTATTGTCGACGACGATACAACCAGCCGCCGCCGCTTTCGGCGCATACTCGGCTGAAATGCTACCACCAGCTGAAAACAGGCCGATGTGTGCTTGCGTAAAATCAAAATTCGCAAGATCCTGGACCCGAATGCTCTTGCCGCGAAAAGTACGACTTGAACCAGCCGACCGCTCACTTGCCAGCAGATACAATGTATCCACAGGAAAATTACGCTCCTCCAGAACTTCGATCAGTGTTTCACCAACGGCACCGGTGGCACCGACAATGGCAACATTAAAACGTTTTGACGAGTGTGAATTGACTGGGTCATTCATGGGACTATGGATCTCTCGATTGGAATTAGGTAGTCGATGAAAACTGGCCATCACAGAGATTTCTGCCAATGGCACACAATAATCATTCGCAACGGGTTAAATTGACAGGCTCACAGGCAAGCGTTACTTTAGATCGTAGAGCGCTGCAGGGTAATTGAACCAACTCCATAATGCACGCCAACGCGAACATCCGCGCGATTTTAGCACGCATCTAATTCAGCAAAGAAGAGTAAATGAACAAGCAATCCGCCCCAAACTCAGAAAACACCACTGGAACGCTCTCATTCCTTGAGTTCTGGTTGGTAGCGGCGCAAGAACTGGGTGATGCACGACTAAAAATAAATCCCAATGCGCAATCTGCGAAGCAGCTTTTGGCCGCCAACAGTGATCATCGCGAATTTTTACCTAAAATTTTGCTGCAAAGCTATCAGCGCAGTCGCTGCCAACATTTACGTGACACGATCAACCTAAATGTAGTTTTAGATGTATTGGGCGAAACAGCCTACTCCCTAAAGGGCCAACAAGCCGATGACTTGCTGGACATTGAATTGCTCGAAGAATTGGCTTGGATTATCAGCCAACGCTATCTACATCACCTCGACATTCCCCAATCCACTCAGTCGAACATCGACGGTGGCACCAACACGCGGATCATTGCACTCGATAAAGTCAAAATTCTACAGGCGAATCGTCGCCTTTAACACTCACCGCCGGTTGGGTTGCCGTGCCGAAACGTGCTTGCTAGATTACGCTAACAAGCGCATTAAATAGTCTTCGCCTTCGATCCGAACTCCCAATTCAGCGGCCTTGGCGGCTTTACTCCCGGCGTCCTCCCCAGCGATCACCAAAGTGGTGTTTTTGGACACACTACCAGTGACCTTGGCACCCAACGCTTGAAGTCGCTTCTTGGCTTCCGTGCGCCCCATTGCACTCAACGCGCCGGTTAAGACAACCACTTCACCTGCAAGCGGCAGCTCAGCGAATTCATCCGGATTGGGTGCAGCAACCACATCGTAGGTAACCCCGCGGTCTTGCAGCTGAGAAATCACTTTTAGATTATTGGGGTCATGAAAAAAATCCACAATATTCTTCGCCACGACCGGACCAATATCTGGCAACGCCTCCAGCGCTTCCTGCTTGGCCGCCTTGAGTCGCGCCATTGTGCCGAAATGCGCTGCCAATTGATCCGCAGTAGTTTCACCAACCTGCGGAATGCCTAATGCATACAGTAAACGCGCAAACTCGGTTTGTTTGCTTTTATCAATAGCCGCGAGTAGGTTCTGTGCCGACTTTTCAGCAAAACCCTCGAGCGCCAGTACCTGATCGAAGGACAACAGGTATAAATCCGCGACCGTGGATACCAGCGCCTGCTCCACCAAGGCATCGACAATTTTGTCACCCATGCCATCAATATCCATCGCCTTGCGCGAAACAAAATGCTTGATACCCTGCCGCACCTGAGCGCCACAGGTTAAGCCGCCGGAACACCGCGCAATAATCCCGTCGCCTTCGGTCACCACATCTGAACCACAAACCGGACAGCTTACCGGAAACTCGTACGGCTTGGCTGATGCTGGGCGTGCTTCCAGATTGACACCGACAATCTGCGGAATCACATCACCGGCACGGCGTACGATCACCGTGTCACCAACCCGAACATCTAAACGCGCGACTTCTGCTTTATTATGCAATGTGACATTCGACACAGTGACGCCACCAACAAACAAGGGCTCCAGCCTGGCCACAGGTGTAATCGCCCCGGTGCGCCCCACCTGCACGTCAATATCATTAACCTGAGTGGTCTTTTCCTGTGCTGGAAACTTATGTGCCAACGCCCAGCGCGGCGCTTTCGCGATAAAACCTGCCGCACGCTGCCAGTCAAGACGATTCACTTTATACACAATACCGTCGATTTCATAATCGAGCTCAGGTCGTCGCGCCCCCATCTCATGATAGTACTCAAGGCAACCGTCTACGTCGTTAACCACTTGCAAGAGCGGGCAAATTGGAAATCCCAAGCGCCCCAAACGTTCCAAGGTTTGCGCGTGTGTGACAGCAAACTCGGAATCAGAAATGACGCCGGTGGAATAGATAAATATATCCAACGGGCGATCCGCTGTGATTTTGCTATCGAGTTGTCGCAAACTGCCTGCGGCCGCATTACGAGGGTTGACGAAGACTTTCTTACCATTGTCAGCCTGCACTCTATTAAGCTCGGCAAAACCAGCCAGACGCATGAAGACCTCGCCGCGCACCTCGAGCCGTGCGGGCGCGCCCTTTGGCAACGTTAACGGCACGGAACGGATGGTTTTTACATTCTGCGTGATATCTTCACCAACCCGGCCGTCGCCGCGAGTAGCTGCATACTCAAGTACGCCATCCACATACAAAATACTGACCGCCAAGCCATCGAGCTTTGGTTCCGCTACGTATTCGATAACGGTGGCTTCGCCAAGACCTATTTCTTTGTGTAAACGGGTATCAAACTCACGAATATCATCGTCCGTAAACCCATTACTCAACGACAACATGGGTAGCTCGTGCTTGATCTGAGCGAACTCGGCCAGCGGCTCGGAACCAACTCGTTGACTCGGGGATTCAGGACTTTGCAAGGTTGGAAACTCGAGTTCCAGCGCCAACAACTGTTGCATCATCTGATCATAATCATGGTCGGATATCTGCGGCGCATCCTCAGTGTAGTACAAGCGACTGTGGTGATTAATCTCCCGCACCAGCTCGGCGTGCCGCGCGGCGGCTTTCGTCAAGTCAGACATACTCTTTCCCAAGGGCTAAAAAAGTTTCTTGGAGACCGCATCGCCAGGCGTCAACCCGTCTTGCTGCATACTGAAGGCAATGTCAGAAACCTGCTGCATAAGCGTTGAGTAAGACCGTTGCGTCATCACCTTCCCCACGCGATCAACCACTTTGCCATCGAGCCAGGTTGCCAGACTATTAGCATCCTTGACCATCGCTTCAAACACGCGCTCGGGATCATTGGTGGTGGGCACATTCATATACACCACTAAATCGTGAACCGGAGCGGCACTGCTCACGGTAATTCCGAACTGGCCGGTGCCATCCGTACAGGCAAGGCGATACAATACCGTCATATTCGATTTATGCCCTTCGGTTTTCATGAAGATGCCGTTTTTATCAGTCGACATCATCAAATCTCTTGCACAGCTCTCTATATCCGCCATGCGAAACCCAGACTTGGAACGCGGAACCACATTTAGCACAGCCATAGAATCGTACCGGCGTCCCAGCTTGTCCAACGCGGCCGCCTGGGCCAATGCTTCATCCAAGTCCATCGAAAATTCAAATGGCGCGTCATAGGCGTTGGTAAACTCAAGTACCATTTGCTGAAAGTCGTGCAGCTCCTTCTTGGACATCGCTCCCTCTCGATCTGCCAGCTGAATGGACACGCCCAATTCTGTAAACCGTGCCGATGGCAGCTCAAACTCAATGTCTCGCCACATATCCGTCAACTCATTGAGACCGTAGATATGCACCTTGCGATGAAACTTAAAATCATGCTTTCGAAATAGCCCGAGCAAGCCTTGCTGCTCTATCGGGCCGGGATTTTTAATCCTTGCCACCAGCTCAGTCACCATACTGGAGGTTTTCGGATCAGTATGTGGCTTGACAAGTTCGGCAGCGGATTGACCTTCAGCCAGCTTGTCATTCGGCATGGAATTTATTGCGGCTTCGCGCAGACTCGGTTCACGCACCTGCGGTGACTCAGGCACCGGTTGCTGGCTGCTGCTGGGTTTGGTCAGGCTTGGTTCCTTGTGCACCTTAGTGTGGCCAGAAGGCGTGGACGCATTGGCACTTGGTTTAATGTCAGGCAGTACGCTCTCAGCACCACTCGCGCCTTCATCTGCGGTGGACAGACTTAGCGTGGTGTCGGATTGTTCTGTGTGACCACTCGGTGTCGACACATCGGTCTTATCGCCAGAAATCTGGGCGAATAGCGGATCAACATAGTCGGACTTCTTATCGTCATGCACACGACTTTTCTGCCAATACGAATAGCCGACAATCCCCAGAAACAGGACCGCACCAACCAGGAAGAAAATCAAATACAGATCAGCCACTACTGCGCCGCCATTGCTGCTGCTTCGGCAACATCCACTGCCACCAAGCGAGAGACACCGGGTTCTGCCATCGTCACGCCAACGAGGATATCGGCCACCTCCATGGTAATTTTATTATGCGTGATAAACAGCAACTGAGTTTTCTCACCCAACTGCTTTAACACGCCTGCATAACGCTCCACATTGGCGTCATCCATCGGTGCATCAACCTCGTCCAGCACGCAAAATGGCGCGGGATTCAGTTCAAAGAATGCAAACAAAAGCGACACCGCGGTCAGTGCTTTCTCACCACCAGACAAAAGGTGAATCGTGCTGTTACGTTTGCCCGGCGGGCGTGCCATTACGCCGACTCCGGTATTGAGCATGTCGTTCCCGGTGAGTTCCAGATACGCACTACCGCCACCGAACAGTTTTGGAAAGAACTCCTTGAAACCCTCGTTCAGACTATCAAAGGTTTCTTTGAAACGCGTACGTGTTTCTTTGTCAATTTTGGCAATTGCCGCTTCGAGAGTGGCCATGGCCTCAGTCAAATCAGCGTGTTGCTTATCGAGGTAGACTTTCCGTTCTGAGCACTCTTCATACTCATCAATCGCCACCAAGTTGACCGCACCAATCCGTTCGATCTTGCGTGACACCTCGGCCAAATTCTGCTCAATCGTCTGCAAAGCAAGATCATCCGGTAGGTTTTGCTGCAACAGCAGCATGGCCTCTTCGTCCTTACCCATCTCTTCCGAGATCGTATTCCGTCGAACAACCAGCTCCTGACGTGCCATACGCACACCTTCTAGATTGTCACGCACGGATTTTGAATGACGATCGAAGCCCAGACGAGCCTGGTCTGCCGACTTCATTTGATTCTCAAATTCGGCGAGCTCATTGCGCGCCTTGGACAGCGACTGCTCAACCACTAAGCGCTTTTCAATCAATTCCTGCAGTTGTTCACGCATGGCTTCGGTCGGGTCGTCTTCATTGTCAATCAATGCCGCCAACTCCGCTCGCCGCGCGGCTTGTCCTTCCAGCTGATGAGATAGTCGAGCAATACTCTCCTGTAAATTACTGGTACTGGACTGTAACCGCTCTAACTCAATCTGTTTCGCTTGTCGCTCATCACGCGCAGCGCGCTCGCGTTGTCGCGCTGACTCCAACTGACCGGTTAGCTCTGCGCGTTGCTGCGTCAGTTCCTCACGTCGATACTCAAAATTCGATGCCAGCTCTTGAGCGTCTTCCATCAATTTCTGGGCCAGTGCGACCTGCTCCTTCGCGTTAGCAAGGCGATCACTCAATTCTTGCTGCTCAATCAGCAAATTATCACGCTGCTTGAGCAGTTCTGCGCTTCGCGCTTCAATGCGCCCAAGTTGATTATGCAGATCTGAACGCTGATGAGACTTGTTGCGAAATTCATTTCGCGCGAGTTCGCGCGTCGACTCCAACTCTTTGATTCGAGCTTGATCGGCTTCGGTCGCGGCTTGGATTTTCTGTAACTCGTGGCTAGCAAGATCGACGCTGTCGGCCAGCTTCTCAATTTGAGCTTCCCGCGCCAGAACACCACCTTTGGCTTGATCCAGACCAAAAGACGCCCAATTGGTCCCGATCCAGCAACCTTCACGGGTGACAATTGATTCGTGCGCCGCTAACTGGTGACGTTGAGACAGGGCCTCCTTCACCGTGTCTGCGACGTACACACCGTTAAACCAACCGTCGATTTGAATGTCCGTGGAACTGACTTTATCGGCCAGTACATCCAACTTGGCATCACTGTTTACGACGGGTGCAGAAGTTTGGTCAACCACCCAAACGCGGCCAGCCTTAAACGAGTCGAACTCGCCAGCCAACTCTTCCAATTGCTGCACCGATATTGCATTCAGCTGGCTACTGAGAACCGTGTCCACTGCCAGTTCCCAGCCACTTTTTACCTGCAAACTGGCGGCCAGACGTGGATTGTCTTTGATTCCACGCATTTGAAGCCATTTATTAACTTCCGGATTGTCTTCCCCAAGCGCGGCCGCCTGCAAAGCTTTAAGCGACTTCAATTGTGCTGAGTCATCCTGCAGCTTATGGCGCACGAGGTTGTGGCGCTCACGATTTTCGTCCAGTGCATCACGCAAGGTCACAATCTCTTGATCACGTTCCTGCAACTGGGTCTCGAGCGTGGTGCATTCTTCATCGATGATCGCCACGTCTTCTTTTAACTGGTTTATTTCGTCGATATTCAACTTCCCATCGATATCGGCAAGCGTGCTGGCGACTTGCTCACTACGTTGTGAGAAATGATGAATCTGACGTTGCTGTTCTTCGATTCGAGTTGACTGTACTTCGCGCTCTTTTTCAGGGTTGGCTGCGTCGCGATTCAATTGCTCCCATTCAGTCTGCCAGTGGTTGAATGCCTGCTCCGCCGACTGAAACTCTCCCAAGGCGACTTCATAGCTTTCTGCTAACGCTTCGGCCATCGGCTCTAATTCAATAAGCTGCTCTTGCGCCGTCTCCAGTCGAATTTGGTCCTGCTCTAATAACTGCGACGCCTCCAACTCAGAGTTTACTAAGCGTTCAAACTCTTCCTGCTGACGCTGCCGGGTGGTGCGTGTGTGTTCGATCGATTGTTCCAGCGCTGCGATCTCGCCACCAACACCATAATACTCAGCGTGAACGGTGTTTAAGGTTTCGGTCAGTTCAGCCTGCTGCTCGCGCATTAACTCAATCCTAGACTCAACATCACGCTGCTCCGCGACCTGTGACTCAAACTCAGTTTGCAGCCGTTCGAGCTCGAGATCTTTGGCTTTGACTTGGTTATGCAGACCAGACCAGCGCAACGTCTTGAGATGGCTGTCCAAGTCACGCTGCTCGGCCTTCAATGTCTTGTAACGCTCTGCCTCATTCGCTTGACGCTTCAATCGACGTAATTGGGTCTCAAGCTCGCCAATAATATCTTCGACGCGACTCAGGTTGTCGCGGGTATGGCGAATGCGGTTTTCAGTTTCACGTCGACGCTCTTTGTACTTCGAAATACCAGCAGCTTCTTCAATTAAGACCCGCAGGTCTTCGGGCTTAGATTCTACGATACGACCAACCATGCCCTGCTCAATAATCGAGTACGAACGCGGACCAAGTCCAGTACCAAGAAAAATATCCTGAATATCTTTACGTCGGCAGCGATCTCTGTTGATGAAGTACTTCGAGCCACCATCACGAGTCAGCTCGCGCCGAATACCAATCTCGGCAAACTTGGCGTAGCTGCCCGGTGCGGAACCGTCAGTGTTATCAAAGACGAGTTCCACATACGCGCGATTTACCGGCTTGCGTACCGCAGAGCCATTAAAAATAACATCTTCCATGCTATCACCGCGCAGCGTCTTTGCTGAGGACTCACCCATTACCCAACGAATGGCGTCAATCACGTTGGATTTGCCACAACCATTGGGGCCGACGATGCCGATTAAATTGTTCGGTACCGACACTTTCGTCGTATCTACAAACGACTTGAAGCCGGAAAGTTTAATGTGTTTTAGGCGCATTAATGGGTCCTATGGAAGGCCAGAGGTATGCATGTAACTCTGACTCCAAGTATTAAAAATTCTAAAAGCCCGTACCCAAGCGGAACGCTACAACATTGCGTGCCGCACACCGGCATTTATGACAGAGCCTTAATCGGCTCGGTGCACCAGCGGCGACAACATTCATGGCGTAGACCTTCCGCACGGCCCAATATCGGCCGCCAGCCAGTGTGGTACGCCGAGTTTGAGTGAACTTTGGGTTAATCCCTAAGATTAAGTGAAAATGCGTCGCGAGAAAACCGTTGTTTCACGCTAAATAGCAAAATTACGCACTCCCCCGTTGATTCCTTACGAGCACACGAGGAGAATACCACCATGAACAACCATAAGCTGGCTCGACAATGCTGTCTCACGCGCAAATCCAACAATTTAAGATCGACGGCTATCTGGTACTACGCGGTTTGATTAATGAACGCGAACTCGTTGCGCTACGTAGCATCACCAAGGCGCATTTAAATAAGCGCATAGCACCATTTGAGCTAGAGGCCGAGGTCCATTATCCTGGCGCGCCGGCAAGTACCACCGCTGAGGGCGGCAGCACGATCCGTCGCCTAAAGCAGGCATACCATCGCGACAACACATTTCGTGCCATCGCTGAGCGTTCTGAAATCACCGCAGGCATCCGCCAAATACTTGGCTCCAAATCCTTGTTTTTGAACCCGAATCATCACAATTGCGTGATGACTAAGCTACCACAGCACAGCTCAGAAACACTGTGGCACCGAGACACGCGGTACTGGCACTTCAGCGACAAGTACCTAGTTAACGCCTGGTGCGCACTCGGCGATGAACGCCAACCAAATGGCGCAATGAAAATTTTACCCGGCTCACATCGTTGGGACGTGCGCGAATCAGCATTGGATGAGGCCCAGTTTCTACGCGTGGATCACGCCGACAATATTGGCAGACTCAAGACCCAGCGTTTAGTAGAGCTGGATGCAGGCGACGTTTTATTATTCAGTGCGCATTGCTTCCATGCCGCTGGCCGCAACACAACCGACAAGGCTAAATACTCGCTGGTGTTCACCTATCACGGGGAGTCCACCCGTCCTTTACCGGATACCACGTCAGACCAGCGCCCTGAACTCGTCGTGCCGCACGAATAAAAATAGCGCTAAATCTGCTGCAGGCCATCGAGCCCGGCACATTAATCGCACGCGCCGGGTGACGGGTAGACGCTAATTTGGTACGGACTCGGAGTGGAAAATTGGGGCGACACGTATGTCGTCCGAGAGGATCGAAACCGGCAGTGCAACGATTGGCTGCGGGCTTCTCATCGGCAACGCAGCTGCCTGTGGACGTGCGTGTGAGGAGGCCATCACGGCTTGCATGACCTGACGTTCATGCGCAGTTTTGCGTGCCCGAAGAACCTGCTCTTCGCGTTGGGCCAGCGATTGCGAACGCGCAAATTCTACCCGCTTCTGGTGTGCTTCCTGACGTACTTTTTGTTGTGCCTCGTGATGGTACTCGAATGCGCGCTGCTGCTCTTCTGTCAATATACCAACATCATGCACCGCATGCGGGACGCCCTGTTTCGTTAGGTCTAGATCAATTTGAATGTTACGTTTCTCACCGTCTACACGCGGCGCAAGAGAACGCACTTTCAAATTGGCGTTAACCTCGGAGATGATCGCTTCAAATCCAACGGATTCTTCTCGCGTTAGCGCACGCCGTCGCCCATCATCAAGCACATAGCGCTGCGCTTTATCCTGTGTGTACACGAGACCGTTCTTGTGCCAGATATAAGTCTGCTCCCCCAGATCGTTGATCTCGACATGCACACCCTCCTGCCCTGGCGCTACGGCCATCGTCGCTGGTGGTGCCGGTGGTGTTACTGTGCGCAAAGTTAATGCTTCGTTAAACACTGCATTCTCTTCATTGGTGAGCGGTCTGCGGCCGTCTTCCCCGCTTACGAATCGCACACCGTTTTCTTCATGCATCACTTTGTCATTAATCTTTACCGTAACGGCGTGTTTGCCGGTCTTATCATCCACAATCCGGTGCACCGAGCGTGATTCGTGGTGATCCCCATCCACGCTGGCAGCATATACCGACGTCGCTGCAACAATCAGCATACCGGCAAGCGTGATTAACAATGTTGCCGTCAGGCTGGTTGACTTTCTGATATTCATAATTCGTTCCTCAAGTTGGTTGAACGATTTCCATGAGCAAAGCAGACTGACTGAGTGTGTTGCCGACACCGTGGTTAACAACGCATGACCATAGGATTGGTGTTGTCGCGGCGCAGTGCGATTTAACACCAAATAGTCACAAAATAGTTCCTGGTCATGACGAAAAGATTGTCGCGCCAAGTACACCAGTGGATTGAACCACAACAAACACACTGCCAAGTCCCACGTGAGGTTTAACCACAGGTGACATTGACGTATATGCTGTTCTTCGTGCGCCAAGATCAGACGAATCTGCTCATTGGACAACTGCGATTGAAGGTGGATAGGAAAATAGATCGTCGGCCTAAAAAAACCATAAACCGCTGGTGAAAAATCCGTCTGAATGACGCCGACTAAACGGTATTGTGAATTATGCGGCAGATTTATGGGCACTGTGATTGACGCCAGTCGCCTGCGCAGCTGAATGTGTTGCCATAACAACCTCAAAACCAAAGCGAGCGCGATCCAAAACCAGATCTGGCTGAGATGACTGTCTTGTTTGTCAAGCGCCGTGGCGGGCGCGACCACGTACTGTGTTACGAGCACATTCACCGACGCGATAGGCGGCTGACTAAACTCGACAAATGACACAAGACCCGCCAGCAGAACACCGATCGGAATACTGGACCACAATAAATAAGCGTTATAAACGCGAGTGGTCTTGCGCACGAGGAATCGCGCCACCAGAACCACCAACAATAAGATACTGAACTCAACGTTGTATTGCCACAGTGTGGCCAGGTGCAGGCTCACTGTTCGCCCTCATCGCTGGTATCAGACTGCTGATCGAGCAAACTGCGCAAATAGTGCAACTCACGCTCAGACAGCTTTTTATCATCAACAAACGTGGCCAATAACGCCTTCATGTCGCCATTAAACACTTTGTTTAAAAAGCCTCGACTTTCTTGTTTTAAGACCTTGTCCTGGCTAATTAACGGCGAATAGAGATAGCGACGCCCATCTCGAGTAAATGCGACCGCCTGTTTTTTAACCAAGCGGTTCAAAAATGTTTTTACTGTTTTCTCATTCCAGTCCTGCGACGATAACCTAGCGACCACATCAGTACTGGTCAATGGCGATTCCTGCCACAGAACCTCCATAACTCTTTGTTCGGACTCGCTAATTCTATTCGACATAATTGTTGTTAGGGACACGTTTAAAATTTGTCGACTCACCTGCGCGTGAGGTAACAATGGTATTCAGAAATTGCCTTGCTCATGTACTCTCGAAATCATGGATTACACTTGTAATCAAGATAAAGATTACATCCGTAATCGAATTTCGTCAAGCAAAATTTGCACACAAGCCCGCAGCTAGTCCATTTGTGTAATAGGCAGATTCTCATTAAACGGGTTTACTTGCCATATGGAATCATCAACCGACCAGCGACCTGAGTTCTCTGACCGAGCCTCAGCTCGTTTCCTTATCGCAACGCCACCGGAGAGTCTAATGCCAAACCAGCAACCCGAGTTTCATGTAGAGGACGGATCAGTCCGAATAAGCTCCGCGTTCACTGAACTCACCGGTGCAGCATCTTTGGCAGCTTATACCGATTACCTCGAAGAAAACTGTCCACCGTACACCGATCCACCAAACCTTAGCTTCGGAACCAAGCCGTTTAAATATGTATCGCGCTTCACAGGCTACGACACCACACCGTGGGGCACAGGTAAGGAAGAGCGATTCGGGTTGATCTACCAATGGACAGCGATACCGGACGTTTATTTGTTCGCGTTTCGCGGCACGTCATCAGTTTACGATATGTGGAAGGACCTAGAGTCAGCCGAAGTCAGTAATTTTGCCCCCTATCGCCGTCCCGCCAACTTCCCAACCACAGTACATGTTGGTGAAGGCTTCAATAGCATCTATACCAAAAAAAACGCAGTCATGACGGCCAGCATGCAAGATCAACTGTTTGCTGAAATCAGCCAATTGCCGACACCTCCGAAAACCATTTACATCACGGGCCACAGCTTAGGTTGCGCGCTAGGCAGCCTGTTCGCTCTCGACCTGGCAGCAAGCTTACCGGGCATCAACATCCTTAATTTTAATTTCGCCAGCCCACGTGTCGGCACGTCAACGTGGCAACACGCCTACGATGACCTGTACCAACTCAAGTCCCGTACGGTACGTGTGCGCAATAATTACGACCTGGTCCCGAAAGTCCCTTTTGAGTATCGGCCATTTGACTTCCGTCATATCGGTCAAAAATTTACCGTATCGTTTACGCTGGACAGCTATACCCATGACCCCGTAGTGATTATTGAAGCGTGGCACTCGCTGCTCAATTATCGTTATGTCCTTCATCGCGCTACGGTAAACACACCGCAGGTCTGGACTGGTCACTTCAAAGACCAAGCTCAAAAACACCCATCTTGGCCAATGACCAGTTACGACCCCGGCACAACAATGCTGGATTGGAGCACCGGCAATCTAATGCAGGTTCGCCGGGATCTAAATTCAGTCGCCAAGTTTATGTAAACAGGGCCGTGTTCTCACGCGGCCCTGTTTCGCGTTTGCGCACAACTACCGCGCAAACTGGTTATTACTCTACAAAAGGCGTATTCGCTTTCACCGTAAGCGGATGGTAGCCAGCTTTGGCTTCCGCAAATGCCTGTCGACCCAATGCTTTACCTCGATCCGTTTTGGCTAGTTCGCGATACAGCGGCTTCACCAACTTATTGCGCCCAATGGATGTCAGATAATCATGCAATCTCGGCAAAGCAGGCTCATACCAGTTCTTCACGCTAATCAACAACCAGCTGTGCGCAATCTCATTATTGCGTGATTCGGTCAAGTCGAACGCCGCGTCCAGCTCAGACAACTTCTTATCATCAATTTCTTCCGGCATGTTGTTAAGAAAATATAGCCATTGATGCACGGTCCAACTATCGGTTTCGATATCCGCAGCCGCTAATTCATCGCCCAACCATTGCATGCGCGCGTTATCCACGAGCGAGAACGCATCCGACTCTTCCAGCGGCAGATCGTTTGGCAACTCCGGTGAAAATATCCATTGCTCAATACGTGCCTTGTCGAGTACATCGGCATGGGTCACTAGCAACGTTTTATCGAGGTAATCAATAAACTGATCGGTGGTGATACTCTCGAATTCGAACTCTTTGAAGTACGCCTTTAAAAAGGCGTCAAAATTATCACGGCCGACACGCTGCTCTAGCTCACGTAGAAACAGCGCGCCTTTCTCATAGGGCACATTCGAGAATACGTCGTCAGGGTCTCGTCCACGCAAATCAATCGCAAGAATAGCGTCGTTCGGGTCCAGTCGAGTGATATCTGCTTCAAGGTCTTGGAACCCCAACACGGCTTCCATTTTGTAGCGGTCGGTTCCGTAAATAATTTCCATGATACGGTAGGTCAAATAGGTGGTAAAACCCTCGTTCAGCCATAAATCGCGCCACGTTGCGTTGGTAACAGTATTGCCAGACCAGGAATGCGCCAATTCGTGCGCAATCAATGAAACTAAGCTTTTGTCACCGGCGATCACTGTTGGAGTAATAAAAGACAAGCGCGGGTTTTCCATGCCTCCGAATGGAAAGGACGGCGGCAAAATCAAAAGATCATAGCGGTCCCAGCCATATGGACCATAACGCTTTTCGGTTGCGATCAACATAGATTCCGTGTCCTCAAATTCCTGCGCTGCGGCTTCCAACAGCGCTGGCTCCGCGTAGACGCCGGTGCGCTCACCCATGGCCTTGAAGCGCAGATCACCGACTGCGAGTGCGATCAGATAGGAGGGCACGGGCTGCGGCATGTTGAATTCATACACACCATCCAGCTCAGCATCAGGCTCATTGGAGGCACTCATCACTGCAAGCAATGCCGGCGGAGTACGCAGTACCGCTTGATACGTCACGCGTACCTGCGGTGAATCCTGCAAGGGAATAAAGCTGCGAGCATGAATTGCTTGCGCCTGTGAAAATAGAAAGGGATATTCACCACCCGCCGTTTGGGCCGGTGTAAGCCATTGCAAACCGGATGCACTTGGTGAGGTGGTGTAAGCCACTTTAATCTCATCCACGCCATGGGGTACGACAATAGACAGCGGTGCACCTAAAAACGAGTCTGCCGCCCCGAGCTCGAATTCCAATGGTGTTCCGGCCGCTTCAACGCTGTGAATGGTTAGATCTTTGGTATCCAGGACCAGGGTTTGTGCGTCATTCGCTACGCGTTCGATCTTGAGGACCGCGCTGCCATCCAGCACTTTACGATCAAAATCCACAGTCAGGTCTAGTGCGACATTGCGCACCTTCATTTGCGCTGGATTTGAGAATGAATGGTAGTCTTTGCCAACCTGAATCGAGGCGGGCGTAGTTTGTTCGGGCGTGATGCTGTCTACGGCATTTCCAGTCTCAGGCTGGGTTGCTTCAGGCGCGTCCTGACTGCAAGCCGCAAGCAACAAAACAAGTAGGCTGATGCCTATAAATCGTTTCATCATTGGGTTCTCATTGTTAAAAATAGTTAAGTGGCGGGACAAAAATAGTCGCGCCGCTGAAGCAACAGTTTGCAATCAAGCTGCTGCGGGATGATCGCTATTGTATGACAGAATTTGCGATCGACGGCTGACCTTTACCTAGAAAAAATATCCCTGGGTAGCCGGCAGTCTCAAACCCGTTACTCGGATTACGTTTTAAGGTGGAATTGGTAATGCTCAAGGTTCCTTGGCGGTTATTGCTGACGAAGAAGATCGCTCCGCCCCCTTCGTTGGCCGCATTGTTCTCAATCGTGGTGCCACAGATTTTAAGATCAAAGTTGTTGCCATCATTGTAAATAGCGCCACCACTACCACCACCTGGGGTTCCAGGTTGACTTGGGTTAGCACCATTGCCGATAGCACGATTGTGACTGAACCATGAATTGGTCACGGTGTAGGAAACACCAATACTGCTTAAGCCACCACCGTTGGAGCACACATTGGCTTTATCGCTCGCACCACCAAAGACACTATTCGTGACATAGACGGGCAACCCTTGGTACTGGCTAAAAACCCGCACAGCCGCACCGCCAACATCCGGCCCCGTGTTGGCGCAGACATTGTTTTCAAAGCGCGAGTTCACAATCTTAAACCGTCCCCCTCGTACCCAGATCGCCCCGCCTCCATCGTACTCAGTCTCGGATTTTGAGTTGCCATTTTTAAAGGTTAAATTCTGTACGGTCAACTGAGGATGATCCTGGTTTTGACAGTGTGAAGTGGTCCAGACCTGGTCTGGGTCACAGGTATTCATATACAGGATTCGACGTGCACCACCACCGCTCAAGGTCACCTTGCCGCCCCCATCCAATACGATCTTTGGGCCAGTATTGTTAACCACTTTCGCCGTCTTTTGCATCACAATCTCAACCGGCCTCGCACCACAGTTGAAGGTAATTACACCACCCTTGGCCACCGCCGAAACCACCGCTGCACTCGTACAACTTGCTGCAGTGCCGTTGCCAATGACATGATCTGGTTGACTGGTATTCTCTTCACCACCACCGCTTGGTATCGAACAGAACCCACCATTTGGTTGTGGTATAGCCGACTGTAAAGTGACCTTAGTGTCTATGGAGGCCAGTAAGCTTGGAATGTAGTCGAGAATCGAATCAGCGTCGGACGCTATCGCACAAGAGGCGTTAGCGACAAGACCCAACATTATGACAGTGCGTGTTGTGGAAGCCATTTTTAGATTTGAATTCAAAGTCTCATAGTATAATTAAAACCGGCCTTTGCTTAGGTATTTTTCACATCACCAATACACAACAACCTTGAAAAACCGCTTTTTTTGCGGATGGAGCGTTATGTCGCCAGACAGCGATCACATTCTACGACAGAAATTATTCTTGAATAGCATTCCAAAATCCGGCACACACTTACTGACGGGTATCACTCAGATGTTGGGATTTAGGCACACTGGTGAAATAATTGCTGCATCCACCGCACTTGAGGCCCCAGACTCTGATACCAGCCTATTGGTTGGTGTGTCCTCACCGGCGGGTATTGACGCAAATTATTTCGACTCGATAATATCAAATATAGCCTATGGCCATTTTCATTACGGCCACATTCCCTACTCTAGGCTCGCTCACGAAATATTGGAGCAATCAGGGATTTCCATGATTATGATCTATAGAGATCCAAGGGCTGTTGCTTTATCACTTGTGAACTTTGTACTCAAGTTACCAGATCACCCCTACCACAACCTTTTCGCGTCGCTGGAATCTCGAGAAGACCAGCTTAAGAGCGTTGTTTTGGGGCTTGTGCCTGAGTACGGAAGCGGCGACCCAGTGTTTCTACCACTCGATAAGTGGTACGACTCTATGATGGGCTGGATTGACTACCCGAACATCCACTTTCTTGACTATGAAGACGTGGTCGGGATTCACGGTGGTGGCGATCAGAGGAAACAATTTGACGCAATCCAGCAACTATCTGCTTTCCTCGACCTTGGGCTTGATTCGGATCAAATTCATAATGTGCAGTCAAACGTGTTTGATCCCGGGAGCTCGACTTTCCACCGGGGAAGTATTGATTATTGGAAATCACAAATGAGTGAGCGCTTAACCATGTTTTTCGACAGTCATGCCACTCAGGCACTAAACTGCTATCGTAAACTCAAATCCAGCGGCAGCGCGCTCAGAACAACGCAACTTGGCGCCTGACTCCGCGCCGCTTAAATTAGATCAGACGCCACGCTTTCAAGTCTAAACCGGTTAACTGTTCGACGGAAACAATATCGCGTTGAAAATAGAGTCTGAGCGTAAAATTCAACCATGATGGCATCTGAGGGTAGTGTCTTGCATGCACAGACTGTTGCTCTGGGATGATAGTACTATCCACATCAAGAAAGGAAAATATCCGAGACATTACCTCAACATGGCTCCTTTGAAGCTCATCACTTTTGATAAACAGACATTGTTTCCTCTCAAAGTATTCAAGTAAATTGACAACCTGAGGCGCATATAAGCTACGGTGGAGATAAGAATAGATCCTGTGCGCGCCTCCTGCTCGACGACGATTCTCAGTCAGGATCGCCTTTAAGAATCCAAGCTTCTCATCACCTCGAGAATACTCCATATTCCAGTGAGAATAGGTACGCAGCACCGGGTCTCTGAGCAGAAAGATAATTTTCATGTCTGGGTTGTATGCCTTGATACGCGCCACTGCATTCGGCCAATAGCTGTATATCGGCGTCACATCCCCAGTCAGCATGGCCAAACTTTTTTCCGAATACATTCGATGATATACCTCGTAATCAGGTATATCGCTAAAAATTTTCTCATTATCGAAAAAATGAGGTGCGATCACTGGGGGCGTCACCATGCCGATTTCCGGGTGCGCTTTTAAAAACTGGTTTAACGCTTGAGTCCCCCCTTTTTGCGTTCCAATGACCGTAAAATTAACGCGTGATTCCATAGTGGATTGCTTAAAAAATGTATGCCAAACATTAAAAAACACCCAGACCGCAGTTAACGCGATCTGAGTGTTTAAGAGACAGTGGTCGAGGGAATTTACTTCTGTTCAAAAGCCTCGAGTCGGTTTTCCATGTCCTTTAGCCGATGGTGTAATTGCTCAATATAGATGTGAGCCACCTCCAGTTCATGAAGAATACCACCAGTCTTCTTAGTCAGATTCATCGGTATACCTTCCCGCGTTGGTCCAACGCCCCACAAATAGCTGTTTTCCCACATGTACTCTGCGTGATCCTCGATGGACGGAACCGTAAACTTATCTGGCTGGAACGTCGCGTCGCAAGGACCGGGATTACACGTACCAGAAGGTGTGCCTGTTATTAAGCCGCCCTCTAAGATTAGTGTACCGTCCTCTCTGAGCTCCAACTCAAAACCAGTATCACCAGGGGCGTTGATAACGAAATTGCCAACAGTATTGTTTCTAAATTTCCATTCACGAATGGAATTCACTAACGATACTTCAGCGTTTGATCCCGTCGCGTTTTTGTTCTCAACTCGGAATACCGTGTTTGTATTGGCGGTTTCCACTAAATGCACTTGGGTATCAGGACTATTAGTTCCGATACCAATATGGCCATTAGAGTTAACATACAAAGAATTAGTATCCGCACCCGGCTCAATACGCAGTGGCAGCTGGCTACCGTTAGTCACATCACGAATAAAGAAATTTGCTTCGTTACCGGCCATGTCCCAGGTCTGAGGCGTGAAACCATCAGAGCCATCTTGCTCGAGTCGAACAGTCGGCGTGTTGCCTTCAACAATATGAATATCGACTACCGGGTTCCGGGTTTTGACGCCAATGTCTCCGTCTGCTTCAACGACCAACGCGTCTGCTGGCGCGCCAGCTTGCACGCGAAAAGGAAATCGCCCGGTATTGGAGTCTTCAATCCCAAGGTAGTTTTCACCACCGTTTCCGGAGTCATTCGCTACAATACGCCAATCGTTAGTTGGGAAACTCGCTGAGATACTCGTGTCATTGAAATGTATGCGTATATTATTCTCTTTTAAACGAAGGGTATCGAAGCCAAAATTTTCACCATTGACACAATCAAAACCTATGCATTCACTAGACGTGACGATTAAATCATCATTGATTACTTGGTCGGCGTGCGCGAACGGCGATATGCAAAAGCTAGCCGACAGAGCTAGAAAGCTGCATGTTAGAAGTTTCATAAATGTACCCCTGAGCCTGAAGCTCAATTTGATTATGCAGCTATCTGAACTTCTACTACTCAACGTAGATATCTGCGACCCATGCGCTTAACTCTCACCTTCGGTTAGCACAGTATTCTTAATTATAGTTAATAGTATAGTCGAATCTCAACGATCAACCACCTCTTTCTGAACATCGACCAAGGTTGGCCTGACAACACCATCCACCACGGTAAATGTGCCCGACTGACGGTTTTGATTACCTTGTTCTTCTGACGGCAAACTGCCCTCAGATCGTAGCCTCGCCAGAAGCGCCTGTTCCGCCTCAAGGTTCCCTTGTGACCGAACTTGATTCATTTGTTCACGCACATACGGATCTACTTCAGGCGAAAGTACCGACTCCCATGTGTACAGACCATCTTGGAGACCGGAGTCCCATTCAATTGATTGACCTGGCGCGAACTCTCGTCTGTTGAGCACGCCATCCGGACCCACTAGGGTGACCGTGACGCGCTCATAACTACGTTCCAATGGCGAGCTCCACTCGACTCTGTTAGAAGTCAATGGCACCAAAGCCACGGTTTCAGCTGGTGCTTCAAAGTTCTCGTAAAGTGTGTCATCGACATGCAACTCAAGTTCATCTTCAGAGTTGGCAGTGCTTGAAGGCTCAGCCGCAGATTCTACCCGCTGAGAACTCGTTAATTCTGCGGTAAGCGCCGGATCCTGCGGACTCGTATTGAGTAACGAAACGGCATGTTCAACCGTATTCACAACCTCAGTTTGAGACGACCGACTAGCACTCGCAGGCATATGCTCCGGTGGCTCATTCGAGCAAGCACCCAGTAACAAAGACAGTGTGCTGACAACACAGAATCTAAAATTAGTTTTGTTGTATAACTTCATCTACAGTGTATTTATTAGTTCATGCCGGCAAACAATTGCCCGAACAATGCCGATTAACATAAAACGTCAAATCATCTTAATATGGACGCCGAGAAAATGTCGTGCGACTAAAGTCTAATTTGAAGTAGTTTGAGCTGCTGACCCAGCATCTTTCCCCGGTGACAGGCGATGATAGACACCGGACTTCGGATTATCCAAGACAACTTGACTACCATCACTCCAAGTTACACTCATCTTAGACACTTTGTCACTCTTACCCAGACCGAAGTGCAACTTAGCAGAATGCTGTGCTGAGAAAGAATCCCCCGTCACTACGCGAGTCATCTGACTCCCACCTTCCGCTTCAATACGTACGGTCGCGCCGATGGTCGACATTGCGGGCGTATCGTGTAACGCAACACCAATCCAGTTTCCAGCCTGTTGCAAACCATTTCGGTAGACGTGCAATCGATAGCGCGCTGGGCTCAGGCTGTCTGCAATGTGTTCAACCACCAGCAGATCCACACGGCCATCACTGTCGATGTCTTCGGTAACAACGGCTCTTGCATCGTACTCAAATGCAACCCCCATCAAATACCCAATATTGATGAAATCGTCACCGTGCTTTAGGTACAGCACTTTATGCTCATACCCATTCCAGGAGATTTTGGCCTCCCGAAGATCGGTTGATTCAGCCTGAAATAGCATATCTCGGGCAACATCTTCTTGGCCGCCTTCATAAATATCGTGCCGCCAAAAGGTCGTGCAGTAGTCTTGGGTACTTTCGCCGCTGTAGTGGCCGTTGGCGACAAAGATATCTTTGTCGCCATCGTTGTCAAAATCGAAGGTGCTGGTCCCCCATGACCAACCGGTGCGAGCCACTTGATCATTATTAGGGGCTTTTCTGAAACCATCACCGTCTCGCAGGAACATGCGATTTCCGTAACCCATGGCCATACGCATATCCGTATGCTGTTTAAAATCTTCACGGCCCAGCCCCATATTTTCCAATCGACGCGCCGTCGTTGAGCTCATGCCGATGACGTAAAAGTCGAGCTTTCCATCACCATTAAAATCGTCAAAAGTATGTCCCATCCCGAAGAAATGACGATCAAGGCCAAATTGATCGGTGATATCGGTAAACTTTCCTTTGCCATCATTGGTATAAACATCGAAGCCAGCGTAGTCGCTAACCACGATCAAATCCATGTCCTGATCGTCATCCAAATCGACGAAGGAGCTGCTATAAGAACGACGATAACGCTTTGCGGCCAATCCTGACTGCTCGGTGATATCACTGAATTTACCGTCGCCGTCATTGCGCAACATCACCGCAGGATAGCCGTCGTTTGCATCAAAATAGGGGTTTGGCATCTGCCCTTGACGGTAGGCATATTTGTAGTTTGCAATGTGGATATCTAAATCACCGTCACCATCTATATCACCTGCGGTAAAGGTCTTGGGCAGCCCCAAGTGGTGCTCTGATATCTTGATGGCACTACCACTAAACCGTCCCTCAGCACTACCAACGTACATCATGGGGTACCCGCGCTCGTCAACGCCGACGAAGTCGACATTTCCATCGTTGTTAAAGTCTGCTAACACGGCGCCGTCATACAGGTTACGGAACTTATCAAATAACTGCTCCGTGACCAGTTCGCCACCGCCTTTGTTTCGCAATAGCAAATTTTGTCCACCGACCACGATGTCAGAGTTACCGTCTTTATCTAGGTCGTACACCAGAATAGGATGCACCAATGGTTGCTCCTTGGTGCCTGTAACGGTAAACACTTCTTGAAACGGAGCTGGCTGTTCACGCTCTAGAATGGTCAAATCAAGTAGTTTTAACTTGTCTGCTTGCAGGCTGACACCCGATGCCGCTGCGACCATCCAGTCAATTTCAAGCAACCCTTTAAACACCAAACGATGGGCAGGATTCGCACGCGCAACATGCAAAGCAAAACTGACCTCAGATATCGCGCCCTCGCCCTTGCTTGGCGGTGTAAACTTAGCGTGGTGCCACTCGGTCTGCTCAAGCACATAATCCGCTGCTACCATTTCGGTAATAAAATTCTGGAACTTGGTATTCGACCAGGTTTCGCCCTCTCCCTCAAAAGTGTACTTTGCTATTTGCAGCTCAAGCGGCTCACTCTCTTTGTGCTTTGCGAGCTGCAACGACCCAAACGGAAACGCTTTCAATACCTCGAACTTGTGCTCTGCCTTTAATAAATCATCCCATAGTTTCACGATGCGTTGCTCGTACTCTTGGGCTAATTCTTCAGGGCCCCATACTAACTTATCGAGTTTACGTCGAGTTTCCACCAAACTAATTGCACGATTTTTGTTAGCGAGAATTTCCTCATCACTGGGTGCGGGAACTTGAGCATGTGACGGTGTGTATCCACAAGCAAAAATCGTCAACAAACCAAGTGTGGCCGCAAAAGTGTGTATTTTATTCATGGATGGTAAGTCTTTATTATCATTTAGTTATCACAAGTTTAAGGATGGGCCTAACCACAGTGCAATAAGCAATATAGACTAAGCTCCATTCGCACTACTTGTACTCCCGGTGCTTACTGAGTAATGTAACATTGCTATTGGCTTTCAACACATCACGCAACATCGTCAGAATTCTGTTTTCAAACACCGCCACATCACAATCAGATTGCACCGCAGTAAATGCATTGTCTTGAATCGTGCGCCAAAGCGCTGACTCGGAATGCAATCTGACACAATTCTCGGCAAATCTGCACGGATCACCAACCTCAGAACTCAGGGTCTCGCGCTCATTTTGCCACCCTAGTTGCGACGTCAACAAATCCGTTACCACCGTAGGTAAACCATTGGCCGCCGCTTCCTGGACCTTCAACGGTATACCGGCGGCATAGCGTGTTGGCGCAATGAATACGGCTGCTGCGTCGTAAAATTGATACAAGTCATCGACCACACCATGAAACACAATGTTGGGATCTTCGACGCACTCCAAAACATCGGCTTGATTCGAGCCGACGACATGCAGCGTAATATTCGGAAGCTGCTTTTTCACTAATGGCCATACCAAATCGTAAAACCACAATAGCGAGTCCACATTGGGCGATTCACTCCGATCAAGATTACCGACAAAAAGCAGGCCGCTTCGAACTTCAAAACTCGACTTTGAGCGTCTGATCTTCACACCGTACCCGCAATCAATGACCGGCACTGGCCTAGCGATGTTTGATGCAATGATATCTCTATCGCGTCTCGACACTGCCACCAACGCGTCCGCCGACGCCGCTAGAACTAACTCATTTTTAACCATCTCGTCATAGGTTAACTCAAGCTCGGAATTACCTAGACCAAGATTTCTAAGCGCATGCTCACGATCTGCGTAAATTGCTTCCGCATCATAGACCACTTTTTTAATGCCACCCGCAGCAGCCATAACCGGATGCACAAACTCCATATTATGCGGGCGACTGACCCAAACTAAGTCATAGTAACCTTTATGCATGTCCCAAAACTGCATAAACTCAGGCCGCCCAACACTTGGAATCACTTCTATTCGTCGATCGATATCACTGTATAAACTTGTTACTGATTCCTCATTGGGAAAGTTCAGCGGCAGAATTGAGACTCGATATCCGGCACCAGCAAGGCAGTTCACAATAAAGTTTGATCGTGGAAAACCAGAACCAAAATACATATGCGGTACGCGGTCATCTATGTAGAGAATTTTTTTGGCTGGCCACGCACTGGCAAACCGTGCATTGTCGACATCGCCCGACTCCGCAGGTTTGTGGCCTGCAAGCTGGGTACGGTGTTTGACTAGAAATTTTTTCTGATTGCGATTCGAAAGTTCAATCGCGTAGCCTGACCCTTCAGAGCCACCGAATTCGTAGTGCCTGACGACTACCTGAGGGTCGTATAACACCTTTAATCCATTCTCATTCAGGGTTAGGCAGTAGTCCGTATCCTCATAGTAGGCTGGTGCAAACTGATCGTCGAATCCACCAAACTGCTTTAACAGGTTGGTCTTGGTCTGTAAGAACGCCCCAGAGCAGTAGTCGACTTCTCGCTCGAACAAAAACTTGAACGAATTCGGATCTTCGCCCCGACCATATCCAAAACAAGTTCCATTCGACCAACATGTTGAACCAGCCTCCTGCAACAACCCATCCAATGCTACGATTCTAGCGCCAACCGCGCCGACGTTATCGCATCTTTGAAGTGCTCGATAAGCTCTCTCCACTGCCCCTTGTGAAACAAACGCATCATTATTCAGGAACAGCGTCTGCTCAGCTTTAACCAGCTCCAGCGCTTGATTACAGGCGCGCAGAAAGCCAACATTCTTCTGATTGACAATAATGTCAGCACCAACAACTCGCTCCAGAAGCATTGCTGTTTGATCGCTTGAATCGTTGTCAATGATGATCAGCTGTAGGCTAAGACTGTCATTATTCGCCAGCAACGCTTCCAAGCACGGCAAGGTCAGTTCCGCACGATTGTAAAGCACCAGAATCACAGACAGATCAGGGCGGTCTACAAACGAGAAATCCAACTCTGCTTGGCTCTGTAGAAACGCGTCAAGCCGCGCCTGCGCTGATTTTACGAAAGCATCTTTCGAGGTTGCTACCCCTGTACCGAATATGACACTGTCAGCGTCTATTATCGGGGCTGACTGAGCTTTAGCATCCTCGAGCAAACCGTCAACAACCGGGGGCAGATAGTCTTTCGCAAGACTCTCACCCCAATGACGATAGTCACTTTGAATGCGCGCCAACACTTCTTTACTTTCGCAGCTTTCTTGCCGACCAACCAATTTATTGAGCAACTCGACAATACGATCCCCCATTTTCCATCTAGTTGTTTGCCAGACCTGTTCTAATACGTGATCGAACCGACGTCCAAATTCAAGCGCCTGCTCAGTAAACATTCCTTTCCAATCGGCCAGGTCACTACGCAATGTATCAATCGAGTAGAAATGTTCTTCGAGCTTGTGATAATGACCTTCGATTTCAGAAATTTTTTCTTCGATATCTCGGCGTTGTTTGACTGCGTGGAGAAAACTCCTTGATGCACGCTGATAGCGCCTTTCGGCCCAAATCGCTTTTTGTGTGCTTGCCGAGTCCAATACGGCAAGATTTGTTTCCAACAGGTTAATGCGCTCCATCAGAGCTTGGTTCTGTTGCGCGTCGAACGTCGCTCTCTCGAGCGCTTCTTTAACTTGTGTATCCGATTCGCCCTGATCAACTTTCAAAGTCGCTTCAAACAAACTGAACACTCTGGCGCTCACACTCGTAGGACGCTGATCTGGAGCAGACTTATGCCGTAAGCAGTCAACCGAAGAAATAGCTGTCAGATAGATTTCGAGCTTATCTTTAAACGCTTGGTGCTTGGAATACAGGTCAACGAGTTTTTGGCGAAGCTGTCCCAGCTCAGTTGCACTAAGCACGGTCGGCTCTTGAAACACCTCGAGCAGTGCGTAGACGGAGTCGGCGACCGTCAACGCAGGTTGCATCGCAGGTTTAGAGAAATGACGCAGTCCAGGGTCATAGCATTGCGTACTGAACTTGGCCAATGCGTCCGGCACACCAGATTCAGGCAACTGCAGATACTGACTCATTGCCGTTACCACGCTCTCTTGCAGAGTATGGAGGGATTCGTGATTTATCAGTAAAACCTCATCGACTGGAGCATCTAAACAAGCGGATATCGAATCCAACCACAGCGTATCCGAATGCGAATGAGTAAACCCATTGCGTTTATTGATCGACTGGAAAACCTCAATAGGAGCACGCACTATCTGTACCATTCGAATTTCATAGCCAAGGTCACGTAGGACTGACTTCCAAAATGGTAATAAATTGGCTATTCGTGGATCTTTTAGGGAGATAAAATCCGCATGATTGAAGTCATCAACAATAATAGTTTTAGCGCGTTCGGAAAAAAGCCCCAGAACAAAGTCGAGGTGTTCGTCCCAAGGCTCCAGCAGTGGGATATCCCATCGTGCGCCAAGCGTATGTAGAATCTGATCATTCAGCTGGACGACGAGCTCATTTTCCCAAAATCCTTTAGGATTCTCAGGCTTGGCCGCCATCATCGTCTTACCTTGTGTGGCACCCAATTCCGCAACCATGCCCGAGAGCACACTCGTTCCCGAACGATGCATACCGACCACCAAACAGGCCAGCCGCTTTTCACGCGGCATTAACATACACCTACCATGCCTCGGTTAGCGACAGTCACCTTTGAATTAGCGGTGCAGTCCGCTGTCGAAAAAAAACGACCAAGAGCCACGTTAACTCTTGCATTAACAATGTTGATATTCACGCTCAAAATTGATTCTTATTCTTTGGTTTGCAACAGCTCTCTTACCCCACTACGGATGCCATCGTGCCCATATAATCCATTATTCATACCCCGAGCGCAGATGAAACATACCGAGTGTTACCCAAAGCAGCAGCTGCTACCCCACTCTTATTTAAGTGTTAGCATAGAGTCTTTCTAACAAATTAGCCAGCTTGACGTTTATCTGGACACCACGGGAACTAAATACGTGATAGAGCAATTGCTGTTGAACAATTGGCGAGATGGGGCAAAATTAATTCGCTTGCAAGCCAGACAACTTGCCTGCGCTGTCATTGCGCTTCTACTGATTAGTTCGCTGACCGCTTGTGGGCAACAACCGATATCAAACAAACAAGCGTTTATCCAAAAAAAGGGCACCTACCCAATTCGCACGCGACACCTAGATACGGCGGGCGCGCCACTGTATACCAATGACCTAATCCATGAAAACTCGGCCTATTTACTGCAACACGCGCACAATCCTGTCGACTGGCACGCGTGGACACCAAAGGCATTCGAGCAAGCTAAACAGGAAGACAAACCTATTCTCCTGTCGATCGGCTATTCCACTTGTCATTGGTGTCACGTAATGGAACGAGAAAGCTTTGAAGATTTAACCATTGCTAAGTATATAAATCAGCATTTCATTGCGATAAAGGTCGATCGAGAGGAACACCCGGATATCGATGAAACCTATTTAACTGCGGTCCAAATGCTGTCGGGCAAAGTCGGCTGGCCATTAACCGCGGTGCTCACTCCGGATGCCGAACCCTTCTTTGGTGGTACGTATTTTCCGCCTCAGCAGTTTTTAAATTTGTTGGAAAAAATAAGCAGCACTTGGACCGAACGGCGACCGGCCATTCTGGAACAGGCTAGCCGATTAAAAACAGAAATGAACAAGCTCAGTGCGGTGGCCAAGACTGCGCATTCGATAGATCACGAAACCTTGACGAGCGCGCGTGACCGAATTAGCAGCAAACTGTTTGCCGCCCCTCGCTATAACGAGCCTGGATTTCCGCGCGAACCGGAAATGCTGTTCCTGATGCAACAAAGTATTCGTCACGCAGACGCTGAATTAATGCAACGCCTAAGCCAGCGCTTAGAAACGCTCGCAGACAGCGGCTTACATGATCACGTTGGCGGCGGCTTTCATCGCTACAGCGTTGACGCTGAGTGGCGCATACCTCACTTTGAAAAAATGTTGTATAACCAAGCACAGTTGGCGCAAGTCTATGCGCAAGCATATCAGTTCACACGAAACCCACGTTTTAAACAGGTTGCAAAACGCACTTTTGATTTTATGCTATCGCAACGTGACGGTAACGCAGGTGGCTTTTATTCAGCCCTGGATGCTGAGAGTGATGGTGACGAAGGTAAATTCTACGTCTGGCCATATACCGAGCTCAAATCGAAGTTGACGGAGGCTGAATTAGGCACGGCTGAAACCCTGCTGGGCGTGACGCCACAGGGTAATTTTGAGGGTAAAAACGTTCTCTGGCGCCATTCGGAGATTGAACGCAGCACCGACCTGTCAGCATCACAAGTGTTGCACAAATTACGGATATTGCGTCAAGAGAGACGCACTCCCCCCGCTGTAGACCGCAAGACAATCACTGCTTGGAATGGACTGGCCATCTCCGCCTTAATAAGTGGCTTTGAGGCAATCAATCAGCCCCACTATCAACGAACTGCCGAACAAATCGCTGAATCGCTGTGGGACACCGCGTACTCCGCAGACGCCGGGCTGGCTCGCATTCACAGTCCCAAACAACGCATCGACGCGACGCTGGATGACTACACCAACCTCGTTCGTGCTTATCTGGACATTTTTGACACCACCACCGAGGCAAAGTGGTTACGGCGAGCCGAAACGCTGACGCAGCGAATGCTAAAAGACTTCCGTGACGAAAAAACCGGTGCATTCTTGATCAGCAATAAACATTTGCAACGCGGCCTTGTCGTACCAATCATTACCGCAAGAGACGACGCGATGTATTCGGGAAACTCTGTTGCAGCACAGAATCTAGCGCGTCTTTTCCATCGAACTGGCGACATCCAATATCGAGATCACGCCCGCGCTGTGATTGCGCATTTTTCATCACAAATACACGCTGCTCCCGAGTCTGCCAGCGGACTATTAATGGCGGCGAGCATGTTAATCGAAGGAGAGGCTTTGCAACCTCATTATGCTGCTCGCGGAAAAGTCCGCGTCTCTTCCAGCCTTAATGAGAACCGCCTATCTGTCGTAATTTCAATCCAAGCTGGTTGGCATATCAATGCCGACAACGTCTTAAACGAATACCTTATTCCCACCAGTTTGAGTACCAAGGACAACAGTTGCACTACGATAGACTCGATAAACTTCCCATCGGCGAAGCAGGTTGAACTCGGATTTCAAAAAGACCCACTGCTGGTTTTCGATGGCGACATCACAATAAATGCAAAACTACGCCAAAGTTCACCCGAATGCGCAGTTGCTAAGCTTGAGCTTAGAATCCAGGCCTGTTCAGATCAAGTATGCTTGTCACCAGCAACAATTGAGTTGCGCACGCCAACCAATCAACTATCCGTCAATGAAGCATTCAACCCGACGAACAACAATACTTTGCACTCTAAACGATAACTTAGACAATGCGCACGTGCTGCGCAGTTAAAATATAGTCAATCCGACCCGCAGAACTTGGTCGTTTCAATCGCTTTCCATCCTTAACCCATTAAATAAAAAGCGATATTCCATGAATATATTGGGTTAATAACCCATTGGCACGTGACTTGATTGTTACAAACTTATAATATTGGACAGCGTACAGATTTCTTGATAAGCGGTTATTGGGTTTCCGCGAGTTCAGGCGAACGTTATTTCTCTAGCTGCCTGCACTGTGCGATTTAGCTAAGTTGTCCGATCTTTATTCTGTGAGCGGTTTCCAGCACAACGGCGTGCTGTGGTGTGGTGACATTGATTAACGTCATCGCGAATTCTGACGCATCCCCTCACAATATCAGCGACACGGCGAACTGTTCTATACGCATTGATGAGAAGCAAACAGGTGCATTTACTGATGCCTAGGGTGCAACTCGAATGCGCGCATAGAACCGTGACCCGCTTATTAGAAGCACCATCATTTCTAGTACCAGGAAGCGACAATGAAAATTACCTCAATCTTAAGCTCAGTGTTAACGGTCGTACTGATCCAGTCCGCAGCGGCTCAAGACGGTGCCACACCTGAACAAATTCTGAAACATCAAGGGCACTACTATCGTTTAGCGGAAGGTGGTCAGTGGCAAGAAGCCAAGACGCACGCTCAGCAAGCTTACACACTGGGTCAAAGCGTATACAGTGCTAATAGCGCCGAACAGGCAACATTGGCTGAGCAGTTAGGCCATGCACTTGTGCAATTAGGTGATGTCAATGGCATCACGCCACTCAATGAAGCCCTCAGCATCTATACCCAGACCTTTGGCTCAGACTCTGAGAAGCTGATCACGGTATTAATGGATATCGGCACAGCTCAGGCGTTGATGGGTAAGTTCGAACAAGCCGAAGACGATTTCAATCGCTCTTTTGACTTGGCAAAAGATGTGTTTGGACGGGATTCAACCATGTTGGCCAAGCTCAACATGCAAGCTGGTAGTGCATTCGCTGGACAAAGCCAATTCCAAACCGCGTCGGAATACTTCACCGACGCGTATAAAATCTACGACGGCATGTACGGTCCCTTCTCTGGCAAAACGGGACAGGCGGCTTTTCAACTAGCCGAAATGGACCGCATGACCGGCAACGCACGCGGCATGGCGGCCAACCTTAAAAAGACTGTGGCCACATTTAATGACCCGACGACGCCGTCGAATGAATTTGAGCGCACTGTACACCGCAAACTAATTGAAGCCTATCACGCTATTGGCAAGCCAAAACGCGCAACCCAGCATGTAATCGCACTTGCATCAGCCGCACCGGCCACGCAGGGCGGTGAACCTGAACTTGTAGTCCGACCTCTACTGGCGATGGACGCGAACGATCGCAATACGCTACCTGAAGGCTACGTGCGCGTATCATATGATATTGACTCCGAAGGGTTTGTGCGCAATGCGAAACTGCTCGATTACGAGGGCGGACGTAAGTTGGTTGATTCCGCGATGAAAGCCTTAGACGGATATCGTTATATCCCAGCCAGTCAAAATGGGCAACCGGTCGGCACCAGTGGTCTTGAAACCATGATTACCTTCAAGAATGACGGCTGATCTAACCCTCAAAACTATTAATAAAGCGCTCGACCAAGAGCGCTTTTTTTTGCCTGCGTATCACGTTTAATCGTCATTTTGTTTCGCACGCCACTTTGACCAGGGGTCGGTTTTCTTCCCCGATGACGATGCCACCGAGTCAGGTTGTGGCACGGTTGCACCGACCACCTGTTTACGAGTGTGTCGAGCTCGCATTCCGTCCTTTGGGGTCGGTTGCCACCCCGTATTAGGGTCGTCGAAAAATTCTGGATCATCGAGCGTCAACGCCGCGGGCGGCCTATCATTTTGCGAGATATCAACTTCACGTTCGCGCGGCGGCAACGCGTGTTGAATTTCGCTCGGGAGTGGGAACTGTCGAAAACGATACAAATAAAATGCTTCAAGTCGATGACGAGCCCAATCAGTCTTACGCAGAAATGTAACACTTGATGCAACACTGGGATTACTTTTGAAGCAGTTAATGTTGATCTGCGCAGCCAGAATATCCCAACCGTAACAATCCACCAAGGTTTGTACTAGGTCGGGCAATTTGATGCCATTTAATGGATGATTTATGAGGTGTTGCTGCATGTCGCAAAGCGTACCACGGCCCATGCACCCGTGCATCGAATTTAGCGGCAATGTCTTGCTATACTGAACGTAAAATCACTCAACCTTGCCCAGCGTCTCCCCCTATGTTACGACACTCTCTACGCTTTGTATTCGCATGCAGTATCTTATTCTCGTGGCACAGCCAAGCGGCGTCAGACAATCTAAACGCCATTTTGCACGACCATTGGTCCGAAGCAAACCAAGAGCAAATTTTCTTTCGCAAGGACCCAGACACATTTCGAATGAACGGCAAACTGCCTGACGTCTCACCAGCGGGTCGCTCGCGGCGGGCTGTCTTCAATCAATCTATACTTAACCGGCTATCAGCACTGAATACCGACAGCATGAATGATGCCGACCTGGTCACCTTCAAGTTGTTCAAATATGAGCGCGAAACTGAAGCCGCGAGTTACAAGCAGTTCGACCATCTTTTTCCGTTAAACAAATACGCCGGTTTTCATTCCTACTTTGCTGGTGCTCCCGCCAACATGTCGTTTCTGACCCTTGCTGACTACGAGAACTATCTAGTGAGTCTGGCTGATTTTCCTCGTTTCAATCAAGCGCATATCACGAACCTCCGTGCCGCAATTGATAAAGGGTATACGCATTATTGTGAGAGCGTTACAAATTACGAAAAAACGATCAGCAAGCACATTGTGTTGGATGTTAACCAAAGCGTTTTCCACGCGCCAATCGCGCGCATGCCAAATACCATTTCAGCGAACGACCAGGCCCGTATCACGAAGTCTGCTCGCCAGCTAATACGTGATGTCATCATTCCCGAATACCAGCGCTTCTTTACATTTTTCACCACCGAGTATATGCCGAACTGTCGCCAAGACGTCGGCATTACTGCGCTCGAAGACGGCAAAGACTATTACCAATATTTGATTGAGTACTACACGACTACGCAACTGAGCGCCGATCAGATACATCAAATGGGACTGGACGAAGTCGCTCGCATCAAAGCTGAGATGAACACCATCATCAATCAGCTTGAGTTCAAGGGTAATTTCACTGAGTTCGTTAGCTACCTACGCACCGAACCCGCGTTTTACACGGACTCAGAACAAGACCTATTGGAGAAGGCGAGCTACATAACACGCAAGGCTGCGGCACAACTGCCGAAATGGTTCGGTTTATTGCCACGCAGTACGTTCGATATCAAACCAAGTCCAGACGGCGGCGCCTATTATGTGGCGCCGGACGGCAGCGGTACCACCTCCGGCACCTATTTTATCGACACCCAGGACTTGAAATCACAACCCCTTTACAACCTGGAAGCGCTGACCCTTCACGAAGCTGAGCCGGGGCATCACTTTCAAAGCTCGATCGCCATGGAACTCGATGTGCCGGAATTTCGCAAAACCCTGTATCACTCAGCTTACGGTGAGGGTTGGGGCCTCTATTCAGAACGGTTAGGAAAGGAAATGGGGTTTTACCAAGACCCATATAGTGACTTTGGTCGCTTAACCTATGAAATGTGGCGAGCTTGTCGACTCGTTGTCGACACCGGGATGCACGCACAGGGCTGGTCACGTGAAAAAGCGATCGACTACCTGGCCGCGCATACCGCTCTAAGTATGGCGGACGTCGTCGCACAGATTGACCGCTACATCACGTGGCCGGCACAGGCACTGTCGTACAAAATAGGCGAACTTAAGATTCGCGAGCTACGACAGAGAGCAGAAATAGCCTTGGGGGTTAACTTTGACGTGCGCGCATTTCACGATCAAATTCTGCGCAATGGTAGCTTGCCGTTAGCAACCTTGGAAGAACTTTTCGACCGGTGGCTGGCGCAACAGCAAGCAGAAGTACACCAAGAAAAGTAACGGCCATCACTTTGTGTTGATGCTGCGCCAGTAGTATCGTACTGCAACCAAAATATCACCTCTGGAGAAACGTAATGAGAAGCGAAGGAAAATCCGCAATTCCGACCAACCAAATTCCGCAACAAGCGTTTGATTGGTACGACGAATACGCACATGGCGATATTGACAGACGCACATTTCTCCAGCGACTTGGGACCTTGGCAATTGCAGGTCTAACGGTAAACACTCTGGCCGCAGCGCTGCTGCCGGATTACGCATTGGCTGAACAGGTCTCGTTTAATGACCCTTCAATTCAGGCCACGTATCAAACATTTCCCTCGCCACAGGGCCATGGCGAAGGCCGCGGCTACTTAGTGACCCCAAGAGACATAAAACACCCAGTGCCTGTGGTTTTGGTGGTCCATGAAAACCGTGGATTAAACCCTTACATAGAAGATGTGGCCCGCCGCTTAGCCAAGCTGGGCTTTATCGCTTTCGCACCAGACGCCTTATACCCACTCGGTGGTTACCCAGGTAACGATGATCAAGGGCGCGCAATGCAACGTTCTTTGTCGCGTGACAAAATCGAGCAGGACTTTATCGCGGCCGCGCAGTTCCTACGCACCCATGCCAATGGCAATGGAAAGTTAGGCGTAGTCGGCTTTTGCTTTGGCGGCTATATCAGTAATTACCTCGCCGCTGCAGCGCCGACTTTAGTCGACGCTGCAGCCCCCTATTACGGCACACCTGCCGACGCATCATTGGTGAGCAATGTAAAAGCACCACTTCTGCTCACCTTTGCAGAAAAGGATGACCGCGTTAACGCCAGCTGGCCTGCCTATGAGCAAGTCTTGCGACAAAACAAGGTCAACTACACTGCGCATACTTATGCGGATACAAATCACGGCTTTCACAATGATTCCACCAGCCGATATGACGCTGATGCAGCGGAGCTCGCATGGTCACGTACGATTGACTTCTTCAATATGCAGCTCAATTAAACTGCAAATTTCAACAAATATAATGCGCTATGAAATGCACATAAAGCTAAATAAGCCTATCTTATGATCCATTTTATGCATATTAAAATAGTTTAAAATGAGCCATCAAAAGCCCGTGCATAGACAGTTGCATCCGCCTCATGTACGTAACGCATAGAACGACCGAGCAAACCGACGTAATCCGCTCTGTAGTGCACTTTAAGAGTCGTATTGCCACTCACCAATGAACTGATATCAAGAACAAAGTCGAAGTCGACCTTTTTTAGGTTCAAATTCACGGTTAACTCCCCGGTAAGTGGGTTACCTAAAATCACACTTCCTACCCCAGACAAACTGGAAACATAGATTGTGTTGTTATACAAAATGGTGCCCGCAATGTCGTCTTCTACCAGGATATAGACCGGCAAAGAACCACCGCCCAAAAATGCCGCTAGCAACGATGTGTTATCAGTCATTTCAAAACTGGACGAAATGGTAAGTTCATCCGCATCTTGGACCTCCACACCAAACGAAGTTGACGCTGGAATCGACTGGGCTTGCGCGTGTATTGGCACAAAAAGCAGCCCAAGCACCAAGTAAACAGACACCAGCAAGTTAAATTTAAGTAGGTTGGAAATTTGTGAGTACATAATACTTCTCCGAAAAAAATGTGGTTCCCGTCCCCGTGTGTCATCAACCACGATTAAACCAACCACCAGAAAGTGATGGCGGTATATTTTTGGTTTGAATCAACGCGAGAGTTTCCACACATGTTCTCGACACAGATTAACTCCGCACCAGACCACGAGTACAACACTGACCCGATAACCCAAACCCACCTAACTCAGCTTACATCCCCTATTTTACCGATCACATGATCGGTCAAACGACCCTTGATCTAAACCGTGTTGTTTCTTGCCCAACTGCATTTTTGTTACGTTATCACCTGCGCACCGCACCAACTTTGGTCACTCTGGCAGTATCATATCTTGGTCAAAGAGAATCAAAAGTTCACCTTCAACGCCGGATCACCTAAAAGATGTAAACCCAACTGGATATCCGGATAATCGGCGTAAGCTGCTAGAGCCTGCTTCGCTTCTAGCATCGCTTCACCGAGTGTTTTGCCCCGCACATACACACGTTTATTTAACTCGACACCCAAGGAACGGTCTCCAATCGAGCTTGTCAGTGTCGATGCGCCTAACACGCTGGCTGCCCCGTTTTCGCCATGTAATAACAAAGCATCGGAAATCGTGTTGCCGCGAGTGTCGACAAAATACGCATTCCAACAACCCCATTGCGTCACTACAGCCGGCTTGCCGAAATTCGTCAGACTAGCGACCTCCGCAGCGCGCAACATAGGTGGCGATGTATAGGCCCAGCTTTGCTGTGATGAGTGCCCCACGTAAGACACCACCGACATGCCGGCATTCAATAAACCAATCAACCGATCATGCGCCTGTTGATGTCCATCCTGGTCGGGGTAAATCTGAAAATCATCACGTACGCCATCCGACCAATTATCCGGTATCGCTTTAATCATGGCTTGGGCGTCTTTGTAGAACGACACCCCATTACCTAAATCGTCTTTGTCCGCCACAATCGCCGTTCTTCCTACATAACCCTCACGCGCCTCATACGCCTTGATTTTAGCCACCACATTAGCGAGTTCTGCCGGCGTTCTAGCCGGTATTCGTGCCACAACCAACTCTGGCACGCCGTTATTGTCTAGGTCGCCATACGCTACGTCCGACGGCGTCTGGGTAATCGTTAATGCACCGCCTGGCGTACTGACGTACCGCGTCGGAATCAAGCTCACCGATTGACTAGTATGCTGTTTGTAGTCAAGCGTATCATTGCCAACTAAGACCACCATCTTCGTTCCCATGTTGGCGGCCGCGTGACGAACATACGCCTGAATTCCCTCTGGTCCAAACTGGTGGTGACCGTACTGCGCAAACACCGCCTCTACATCAACTACTTTGACTAGATAATCCTGCGAGCGCAGCGCGACCAGCTCATCCATCGCCTCACCAAGCAAACTCGGATGCGCGATGATTAGATACTCCGCCATTCCGCTACTAATGTCGGTAAAGTCTTCGATCGCATGAATCTCTGCGGCATGATAGCCGGACTCACCGATCACCATGTAGTCTGCGGCAACTGCGCCAGTACTGAACACCACTCGGTCAGCGGTTGATTCGATAGAGCGGTCATGCAGTTTCTCAACGCGACCATTACCAAGTCGCCGGTATACACTCGCCTTAGACCCAGCGAAATTTCGAACCTCGAGCTGTTGGGCGTCAACATAACCATTCAGGTAGGCACCGCCCCCCGCATCGGCTTCGCGCCGATACCGCACTTCGAATTCGTTCAGAGTGATGCGGTCAAATGGCACGCCTTCGATCGAGCGATAGTTGTACTTGATGGTATTCGAACCCGCGTTAATCGGTACATTTTGCGCTTCCAAAGTCGTGGATGCATTCCCATCAAACTGCTGATCACCAACCAGCACACCGTTGACTAAAACTTCAAAGTGATGATCGTTACCCTCAATATCAAAGTCCACCAAGCCGTACATTTCGACCTTTAGTTCAGCGCTATTACCTGCACCAGCGGCCAAGTCAGCCACGTCAAATTGATAACTTGGTGTGGCATATAGACTGAACGTCTGACCGAAGTGAAAGGGATCAGTGATCGACGGCGCAGAAAAATCGTAGGTGTTGTCTTGCTCTACGTGCAAGGTGTACCAATAGCTGGTCGCAACCGGCAGCCGTGGATTCACGCGAGTACGAAATTGCGGGATATTAATTCGATTCGCTCGTTCTTGATTGGTTAGTACGTGCAACACATACACCTGCTCCTTGCGGTACAAGCTGTCGGCTTTCTCAGCGTAAAACTCAAGGTACGATCCTGGCCCAAATAGCCGTCCTCGCCCGCCGCCTTGCCCGACTGTTCCTAAAGGAACCCATTCGCCATTTAAACTCAAACCCAGACGCTGGTGTCGCAAGCCAGTTAGATCAACCCCCTCGGCGACCAATTGCTCGTACGTGACGCGATGCATGCCGCTGGTATGTGTTGTCAATGTCAATAACTCGACTGCGGACGCTGTCGCAACACCCACGATGCACGTCAGCAGGCCAGCACAATTGAAAATTAGTTTGCGTATCATTTTATCTTGCCCCCTGCTCAATTATTGGTTTACCGCGTCATACGCGGGTTCGGAATCAAGGTCACCAAAATACTCATCTCCTTGCTGTTTCAACAGCTTGAGCTTGCGCAATAAGTGCGACCGCGCAGCCTGTTTGTTCTTCGGCGTTGGTGAGATCGAAGACCAGTCGAACTCCGGTGGTTTTACCATCCTCGCACCGTAATCCCGATCGGCACTAAATGGTCCGTGTGCAGTCACCTCTTCGGCATTCGACACATCCACCAGCGACAGCCAGCGCGCGGTGGTCTTTACTCTTTGCCGATACTGACGCGTCTGCATGGCATCACCACTCGGGCCGACAATCAGTTTTGGCGTGAGCAAACGCCAGCCATCACCTTCACGTGCATAAATCTGGAATCCGGCATGTCCAACTTCATTGCTGGTTTCCCAAATCACATCCACCCAGTCGCCGTTGCGCTCCGCGTGCAGATAGTTAATCGTGACGGGTGTGGTGGCAAAATCTTGCTGATAGGCAAAATTAATCCCAGCTTGGATCACGCCACCCGAGAGTGCGTAGTTCGGCGATGCGTTGTCACACACTGCGGCGGTTGGTGAGTCGCACACACGATCTTCTGGCTGCACCTGATTCGCCAGATCCGGGTCACCAGTTTGGCCGAAGCCATCAACCACTGACCCAGAAGTCACAACCTCGACACGGTAACTCCCATCCGGCAAGTTAGTAAAACTGTAGTCGCCATTACTGTCAGTCGTAGTGTCGGCAAATTTAACCAATGCGCCGTTCTGCTCCACGTAGAGAATGACTGTGACGCCACCGGCGGGCGAATCGGCATTGCCACCAGGGGTACCATCCAACTCAGTCGCCTCAAGTGTGCCGTTGTCATCTGGCTCAACCAGCGAAATATCTTCAATCACGATCGTGCCGCTCACCTCATTGTTGCCTGTCACACCAAAGTCAGCGGTCAAGTTGGGCGAACTGGTGGTGAGTGCGTATGTCCAAGGTTTGGCCACGCCATTCCCAGAGCCGCCTGTCACCAGCGTGCCATCATCCACCTCATCGTAACCCGCGGCGTCAACCACCACGACAATGTACTGCCCCGTTGGCAAGCTGGTGCAGTAGTATTCCCCGTTGCCATCGGTCTGCACGGTACGAATCAAATTATCCACACCCGGTGCCGGCGCATTGGTGACCAGCGATGGATTGTTGGCAGTCTCACTCAAATCAGCATCCAACCAACATTGAACTGTCACTCCCGAGATTCCTGGCTCTGAATCATCTTTACTGCCATCACCATTGACGTCAAACCAGAACAAATTACCGATCGAACCAAGGCGTACATCCGAGATATAACCGGCGTCGACACCACTTATATCCGCACCACCCGCGATAGATATCGGGGTTGGAATAAGCTCTAACGCATTGAGTTGGCTCGTCACACGGTTAACATCGGTAATCACCACGGTGTAGTCATCATCCGGCAGGCCGGTGAATGAATACGCTCCCAGCGCATCGGTGACTGTTGTCGCGACCACATTACCCAGACTGTCGACCAAGTTAAGTGTCACCCCTTGCAACTCTCCATCCGTCCCAGATGCGTAGCTGCCGTTGGCGTCCGCATCGGAATAGATCGTGCCAGACACGCTTCCCAGATTCGTCCCAATTTCGGGATTGAAGCCAAAGTTGAGATTATCGATCGCATTGTCTGCATCACTGGCCAGATCGATCGGAAAGTAATTGTAGGTTCCTAATGGCATATTGGTCGGCTGCGACTCATTGAGGTCGCCACCCGCTGCCGTATCAATATCAGCCTGTGCATAACCAACGATCATGCCATCGATCAGATCAAGCCCGGCAATATCCGAAATCATCCAGTTTCCATCCTCGTCCGTGGTCGTGGTCAAGATGACATCACCTTGCGGGTTAGCCTCGGTTGCTGTTGAGGTGTCATAGACATTAACAGTAACGCCACTCAAGGGAGCCTCGCCGGCATCGTAGATGCCATCATTATCCACATCAACCCAGAGAAAGCCGGATAATAGGCCACGATCCGTTGCCGGCTCGTAACCGATATCAACTTCCGTAACGTGTTCGCCCTCGGACAAGGCAACCGCCGCTGGGTCGACCGTCAATTGCAGACCGGTCGGCACATCAGCCGGGTTGGCATCGACTGTGTAGGCACCTGCGACCAACTCAGCAAACACATACTCGCCTTGCGAGTCGGTCGTAGTTTGTGCAACAAACTCGGGGTCGGTTGGGTCACAAGGCGGGGAACTGATCGGAGAATCACATAAATAGACGTCCACACCGGACAAATTCAACTCAGACTCCTCGGCAAGTCCATTGGTCGCACCAGACGCGTCTGCGGCGTCAACAAAAAGCTCACCGCTAATCGACCCAGTGGTGGAGTCATTGATGTACCCAAAATCCAAGTCGGTCACATCAGCTCCCGCCAGCGTCACTGGCAGCGGGTTGAGGCCACTTGTCATATCGTAGCCCGATACCAAGCCCACATCATCAGTTACGGCAACCTGGTATCGTCCATCAGGCAAACCGCCAAAACTATAATCGCCATTGGAATCGGTGGTCGTCGTTGCCAACTTCACGGCGGGGAGCAGCCCGTCATCGTTGGCTAAATCCGCGCCTGATACGAGGCCATTCCCATCAATATCAAGCAGACCTCCGACTACGTTCACGCCATTGACTGCGCCCACATCCAAGACGTCAATAGCGCCGTCGCCATTGATATCGAGTTGGCCATCTATGACGGCATACCCGAGATAAGCCCCGTCGTCATTGGCATCCACCACACCGTCATTATTGAGGTCCAGTGTGCCATCAATCACATCCACAGGCACGCTGGACAAGCTGACCGACACAGCGGCAAACCCACTTTCACCAATGTCTTCAACCCCGTCTTTGTCAGTGTCTAAGAACACCGTACCAGACACGTCATTCAAGGCCGCGTTAAAGTAACCGAAATCCAGCTCAGTAGCGCTGTCACCAATGCCCAAACTGACAGCATGTGTGCTGTTCAAGCTGGCATCTGGATCTTCAGTTTGCACACCTGCCGGTGCGGCTACCACCACTTGATAGTCCCCTGGTGGTAACCCGTCGAACTCATAGCTGCCATCAGCCTGCGTAAACACTGTGCCAACGGTGGTTTCGAAACTACCATTCCCGTCGACATCCTGCAGCAAGGTGACTGAAATGCCACCCAGCCCAGGTTCCCCAAAACTCTGATCGCCGTCGTTACCGGCATCGCTGTAAACCACCCCTGAGAGGCTACCACCATCGTTGAAGCCAAAACTGGTTTGCGTGTCACTCGCACCGCCGCTGACGCTAACTGGGTCTGACAAAGCTGCGGCTGCATCGGCGGTGGTTGGGTCTAGCCCGATTAGAACCCCGTTGACGTCATTCAGGCCGACTAAGTATGTGCCATCATTCAATCCGGTAAAACTGAATTCACCGTTCAAATCTGACGCTAGGGTTGTTAACACATCCGGCTGCCCGTCTCCATTTACGTCATCGGGAATGCCATTATTATCACCGTCGGCATATAAAACCACCTGTACTCCAGAAATGCCAGGCTCACCCACGTCGCGCACGCCATCGCCATTAATATCTGACCAGATGGCATCACTAATCGTGTTCAGCGCAGCGTTGTCAAAGCCGAAGTCAATGTCGGTAACAGCACTGCCGGTGGCGGTTAGGCTCACCGGCGCACTGATGTATGCACCCTGGCTTTGCGCACCAACAGTCGGCGAGAACCCAGTCAAAGCAGGATCTAGGTCACTGATCTGTACGGTGTAATCGTCGCCATAAGCAACATTGGTAAACAAGTAACTCCCATCGGCTTGAGTGGTGACGGTATCGACCAGCACACCCACAGCGTCATAAAGCCGAACCGTGACTCCACCCAGTCCCGCTTCCCCAGCATCTTGGATGCCATCACCGTCGGCATCTGCCCACACAAAGTTACCAATCGCACCCGTACCCACGGCAGTAACGTAACCGAAATCGACATTACTCACCGTGCTATTGCCAGTCACGGTCACTGCACGCGGATCCGTCCCTAGCGGTCCGGCTGTATTGGTCAACCCGGCCGGCAACGTCGGGTCATCGACGGCCACCGTATACTCCCCAGCGGCGACTCCTTCAAACAGGTAGCCACCTACCGAATTCGTCACCGTCGTGGCAACCACGACTCCAAGGTCATTGACTAGATTGACGATCACACCGCTGATTTCAGCTTCTTCAAGATCGTTAATCCCGTCGCGGTCCTGATCCAACCACACCGTGCCGCTGACATTTGAGGCTTGCGAGTCAACAAAATCATTGTTCGCATCCACCTCATCCAAACTCACCGAAACTGGAATCTGATTATTATTAGTGTTGCTGTTCGCCGCAGTATCGGAATCAACTGACTGACTATCGCTCACGGACTGGTAATCTGCCGGATCAACTTCCACCAGAACATAGTCACCCAGCGGAACGTCGGTAAAACTGTAGGCACCGCTGCCATCGGTCAGCGCACTAAACGCGAGGGTTCCGTCACTTGGATCACCGTCTCCGTTGGGGTCGGTGTAAAGCAAAATTTGTACGCCAGACAGCGGTGCGTCACCGAGTCCGTCGAAATCCGTATCCGCCAACACACTGCCAGAAATATCACCGTTGGCCAGCCTATCCGTCACTGAGCCTTGCACCGGCGTTACAATCTCAACCGACGTCGCGGAAGCGATATTTTCGAATTCTTGGATTCCCGCAGCAACCGGATCGTCAATCACCACGTCAAACGTGATGGTCATGCTCTCACCCGGCTCTAAATCCACGTTGTCTCCTGCCGTAACTAGGTTCGGTGGTGCGCCAGCCACATCCGTAATTGATCCCCTTGCCTCGTACTCTATCGTGAAACTCATCGTGCTAACCGAATTGGACGTACCGCCAATTGCAACAGTATCCTGCCACGCAAATGTATAGTTCCCTATAGCCGTTCCAGTCTCCGCATTCGGGCCATCAGACTCATTCCAATTTCCAGGGCCATTGCCACCGTATGTACCTGTCCCGAAAGCGAAATTCGATCCGTTTGGCAGGCTCACGTCTAAACGAATGTCGCTGAGCCAGTCGTTTGTCGACCCAGTTGATGCGTAGCTGAACGCGGTAATTTGTGCGCCTGCTGGCAAATCCGGTGTCGTGTCGTACACTTGATTCAGTGTCGTAGTAAACACTTGAAACGGAATAAAGTTGTGCGTAAAACTGCCAGGGATAAAGCCGGGATACGTTTTTTCCGCTGAGGCAGCCACATAGGTCACGCCCGCCGGTAAGACGTCGCTCACCACCACATCGTTCGCGGTTCCACTGCCGGTGTTGTTCACAGCGATTGTGTAGGTCAAGGTATCACCTGGGTTGACTGGCGTGCCTGCCGCGCTCGAGGTCTTGGTTACCGTCAATGCTGGCTCATCAACCGCGCAAAAGATAAAACCACTCATGCGGATTGCATGGCCGTCGCTCTCTCCGTGTGGTGCCGGTTCGCCAGCGCCGGACTCAGCCGCGGCATCATCTGGCCCATTAAAGTAACTAACAGTGAAGGTATCGATTAAGCTTGCCGCACCGAGTGTAATCTGACCCACCGGATCAGTTGGCGCAACACCGCCGGCAGTTCCCGAGACGTAGTTCGCAGTGGCGGTTTGACCCGCTACCGTAACATTACTTCCAACCCCGGATATCGAAACGGGCACGTTTGATCCCGCCAATGTCGCGTCTACGATGACGGAGTCTTGAAAAGACGACACCGGCACCGTGTTGTTGGTGGCGTTATAACCCACATCATCGATATCAGCGATTTCCATGCTGGCGACATACCCCGGCTCTGAGAACGAAAACTCAATTCCGACCACATCGGACGATTGCGCCGAAGCCATACCAATGGTTAAAAAGTTGGCCCCATAAATCCCGTTGGTCTCAGTATTGATATTCAAACCAGCGGGATCATTATCGCAAGTGCCACCCACTGACGTCACATTTGGAGGACAGACAAAATTAGAATCAAAGTTACGATCATTCGGGTCAACCAAGGTCGCCGTAACAATGACCGACTGGGGATCACCCGCGCCATCGGTATAATTCACCGTGTAATTTTGACTGACACCGTCGGTATTGTTGGTGGCGAGCCATTCATTGCCAGTACCTGGGCTGCTCGACCAAGTAAAGCTGGCTGGCGAGCTGTTGGCAGGACAAGTTTGTGCATTGGCTAGGTTTACCGACACTCCAATCAAGCCAACTACGATACCAAGCCTAACCAGGCCATGCATCAGAAAAGAAAGTGCGCTAGCACAGTGTGTGAAACCGCCACAAAGTCGACTGTCTCTCATTTATTCCCCCCAAAGGATTTATGTTCGACCACCATCAAACAGCATCCAGACACAGCTGGATGATGACAATAAGGGAAATTGAGTAATCAGTAGAGACGCCAACTGGCGTGTCGCGCACAACTTGCGCAATTGACCACAAATCAGAATCAGGCGCGAAGCGCACCAACCCACTAACGATGTGGCTCGGCCAACTCAATCGTTCTCAAGACTTTATGGTCGAAAGAAAACTTAAGAGTTTCCGGCCTGATGATCCCCCCACAGAATCAATCCCCCATTTGTTCTAAACACGTTACCTAATTGTAACCGAGGTAGCAAGATAAATTTGGCAGAGTCACTGCGCTATTTGCCGCGTCAGCGACTCAGTCTAGGCGGCTTATACTACTCAAACTCTAGATTAGAATCATTTAATGTGCAATATTACGTATACAATAATATATAATGATATTTAGATACAAATTAATGTACATTATATTTATATGGAATCAGTTAAGGTACTTTCTCAGATGCTCGGCGAGCGGCTCAAACAGGCTCGCTTAAATCAAGACGTCACTCAGGCACAGCTTGCCGATCTGGCCGGGGTATCTCGGAGATCGGTGCTGAATGCAGAAAAAGGTAAAACCCAGCTTGAGACCTTTGTTGCCCTACTTGTTGCACTCGGTCTAAGCGACAATCTGCAACAAATGATTCCATCCACGAACATCTCACCGCTACAACTTGCTAAGTTGCAAGGTAAGCACAGACAACGTGCTTCCGGCAAACAGAACCCAGACGATACCGGCTCATCCTCATGGTAACGGAAGCCATTAGAGTCAGCCTGGATGGCGTCGATATAGGCGCAGTTAGCTATGATTCGGACACCGGCGTTGGTGCTTTCGAGTACACGCCCGAGGCGATTCGCCGGGGCGTGGAGTTATCGCCTATTAAGATGCCGCTTGCGCGCAGAATTTACAGCTTCCCGAATCTACGCGATGCCCCATTTTATGGACTGCCGGGCCTGATTGCCGATTCACTGCCGGACGATTTTGGTAATGCGGTACTCAATGCCTGGGTTGCCAGCCAAGGACGACAGCCTAGCAGCATCACACCGTTGCAACGCCTGCAGTTCACCGGCAGACGTGGCATGGGCGCCCTTGAGTACCTCCCTGCCACCCGGCTCAAGGGCCTAAACACGTCTCAGCAAGTGGAAATCGACACCTTGGTGAGTATCGCTCAAGATATCTTAGATTCACGCAGCGAGTTCGAAGTGAACCTAAGCGTCAGCGGCCAGGAAGACCGAGAAGCCATGTTGGCTTTACTCTCGGTCGGTATGAGTGCCGGTGGTGCTCGACCTAAAGCGGTATTGGCATTTAATTCAGACTTCACTCAAGTGCGCTCGGGTCAAACCGACATACCTTCTGGGTTTACACATTACCTAATGAAGTTCGACGGCGTCAGTGAGCACCGCATTGATCGAGAAACCTTTGGCGACCCCATGGGGTACGGTGCGATGGAGTTTGTTTATGCGCTCATGGCAAAACACTGTGACATCGACATGATGCCTTGTCGATTGTTGGCCGAAGGTAACCGCCGACATTTTATCACCGCTCGATTTGATCGCTCGGGTAACACCAAACGGCACGTGCAGACCTTAAATGGCATGGATCACGTAAATTACAAAAAGCCAGGCAGTTACTCGTATGCAGAATTATTCGCGTTGGCTCGCAAGCTGAGACTGTCTGCCAACGACGCCATGCAGTTATTTCGCCGCATGGTCTTCAACGTGGTTGCTCGCAACCATGATGATCATGCCAAAAACTTCGCGTTCATCTTAAGTCAAGATGGTCACTGGCAATTGGCACCCGCCTATGACATAGCATACAGCTACAAGGCAGGCAGCAAATGGGTGAACAGCCACTGGATGACGATCAACGGTAAACGCGATCAGTTTGATCGCCAGGATTTCTACGCGTTTGCAGAACTGAGCTCGCTATTTACCCGCCGCACCATCGACCACATGCTTGACCAAACCATAGAACAACTCAGCCATTGGTCAACATTAGCTAAAGAACACGACGTACCAAAAACACTCATCGCAGAAGTGGCCGCGAATCTAAGACTGGACCTCTAAGACTGGTTCCACGAAAACCAATGACCCTCCAATTGCCGCCACTTTGAATGCGGCTTTTTACAACATGAGGGGCGTCGCACTTTTTGGTCGGGGCAACCATTTATTGTATTCTACTAGGGCTTAAGGACAAATCGAACTTGCCCACAAATTTATAGTGCCCAGTCAGGAATCAACATGCCGCGAAAAATAGACAACACAATAGTGCCCAGAAACCCGGTTGCACGTGCCGCATCGAAACGACGCGCCGGTGTGCACGAGCGCAGCCGCACCTCTGAACGGCAAGCTCAACGCAACCAAGTGACCGCAATGCGCGACGATTGGCGCGATGACCTAGAATTCGAGGCGTCACTCAAGTCCGATAACGTTGAAACCGACGACGAGTCGTAGCCACACACCACCACGCCGGATTACGCACACTTCAAGACTGCTCTGAAATCGGCCGCGCTTGCAAAAAAATCTAAGTAATCACTTGACTCGTGACATGATACTGTATATTTATACAGCTCTTTAACACACAACGAGGAACACGCAATGATTGGCTATGTCACTCTCGGCACAAACGATTTTCCCCGCGCAGTAAAATACTACGACGAATTGTTCGGCTCACTTGGAATCAAACGCTTTATGGAGGAAGAAAATTATTTTGTCGCTTGGGCACCTTCCCCAGAACAACCTTCGGTCGCCGTATCCGTGCCATTTAATCAAGAGCCCGCCACGGTCGGCAATGGCACTATGGTGGCCCTATTAATGGAGTCGCCACAACAAGTGGATGCCTTTTATGCGAAGGCCATCGAACTCGGCGGCACGGACGAGGGGAAACCCGGTTTCAGACCAGCCGATGCAACCAGCGGATTTTACGCAGGTTATTTCCGAGATTTGGATGGGAATAAATTAAACGCTTTTTGTTTAGCTTAACGACTGAATACGACCTAAGCTGAACCCCTTGTTTGGCAGACAGCTTAGGTGGACTTCCGAGGCCGTCATGCCGTGGAAGAGGATCACGAGCGTTGCTGGCTAATCCAGGATGGCTGTGCTTAACTTACTGTTTTCAGACCATCTAAGTTGCTAGCAAGTTCACCAGCCCACCCATGATCAACTGTCTAAATTGCGCGACCCAATATGAAGGCAATTATTGTCCAGAGTGTGGTCAGGCCGCTGCGACAAATCGAATAACCGTCAAGCGTTCATTTCAGCCGGAATTCCTGTCTGGCGTTTTTAATTTCAATCGTGGCTTTTTAGCAGCCTGCATCTCACTTCTCTATCGTCCTGGTCATCTCGCCATGGACTATTTATGTGGTCAGCGTAAGCGTTATTTTAACTTCATCGGTTTGTTACTGGTTTTACTCGCGGTTGAGGCCTTGATTTGGAGCTTATCCGCCAACTCCCCGGTGACGTTTATTTCACATGCCTTTGAATCGTCACTGCGCCAGAACCCTGGCTTCACAGGGTTCGACGGCAGCAAAGTAGAAACCGTTCTGTATAACCAGCGTTTGTTGTATTTGTTTGGCGTGCCAATGGCGGCAATCTTGCCTTGGCTGCTCGCCAGGCAACTTAAACTAAACTTCGCTGAACATATGGTTGTGGCCACATTCATGTTGGCCTTAAGTACCCTGTACGCAATACTGCTCATTGACTGGGTCGGCTTGTTGCCATTGGCGTTTGAGCACTACGTAATGCTCTACTCGTTCTCTGTCTTGCCAGTGCTTTTAATGAATTTACTCATGTACTGGCAACTGCTCGGCTATGGTAGCTACAACCCCTTGGTGCGGGCGATCTTGGCTTGCGTGTGCGCGATCTGGGTCAATATCACCGTAACCTTGTTTATGGGCTTGACCTTGTGGCTGGTGATCAGACCTACCGCATAGCCAACCGGCTGACTCAATTTCGCGACAGCCAAGTAACCGAGGTCACCAGGATAAACAGCTGCACATATCGCTTTAACCACTCACTGATATGCCCGGCCAATTGCGGTTCAATTTGTAGCACAGCGGTCAACGATCCCAACCAGGTTTGCACATTGGTGTCTTTGATCGATGTGCTTGGCACTTGGCACAGTGCGAGCAGACCGTTTGCCAACACGACAGCGTCCTGCCACAGCCCGCTTAGTTGCGTCTCGAGGCATGCCTCGGCATTACAAGCCACGGCCAATGCCATCACAACCGCGGGGACGCAGAAGCCAATCACGAGGACAGAACTAAGGACCTTGGAAGTATATTGCCTGAACATAATCTAAACCAACTCAACGGATTCAGGTTTTCGCAGGAAGGCCGCTGCCAAGACCATTAGACTGGCTGGAAACACGATTATCACAACGAAATGGAATATCACTGACAGTTCAAAGACACCCTGCACCAAAGTCAGTACCGCGAAGACTCGCCATATGAGCGGTAATTCAGTACTACTGCGTAATAGGATGATTGCCAGCAAAATGTCGAGTATGCCGGCCACGATCAAGCTCCCTACGCCGATGGCGATTGCCAGTGTCACCAGTGTCGGTTCAACCACACGAAAACTGTGATCTGACGCGATCGAAGTCCAAATGTCGAAGAAAATTGTGCTCAGAAAAATAATATTCACTGCAATCATTAGGTAGATCAGGATGTCTACCTTTTTGAAATTTAACTGATCGTTCAAAATTCGCCTGAGGCTTAGATAGACATAAATCGTAAGCAAAGCTAACACCACAAATATGGCATCGCTCAGGCTTAGGGTTTGGATGTTGTGGCTCACTGACTGACTGAGCCCATCGATACCTGATAGAAACTCACTCAGCCAGTAGACGGGAAATAAAAACGCGAGCAATGCGGCTGCGATGCCGGGCCACAAATAGTCGTAATCTTGCATTGGTTTACTCCAGTTAATTTGATTCATTCAACAGTTTCGGATGTGTCGACATACTCTAAGATATCTCCTGGCTGACAATTAAGTTCCCGACACAATGCAGCGAGTGTGGAAAACCTCACCGCTTTAACTTTGCCGGTTTTCAGAAGCGACAAATTGGTGGTCGAAATGCCGATTCGCCGCGAAAGCTCTTTAAGCGAAATTTTCTTCTTCGCCATCTCTACGTCTAAATTGATCCGAATATCCATGTTACTACGATAACGCCTTATTTTACCTATTTCAATATTTATTTTATGTTTATCATAAATTTTTTAATCTTAATGGTAAATCACAAAAACCACGCACCGGTACTCCAACTCTCGATGAAATCCCTCTTATCATCTTGTCATTTTCTAGGGAGGAATCATCAGCATTGCTACTTCTACCGGACGATTCCGCGCCGTAGAATTGTTTCCTTCGTCGATTAACTACCAAGACATTCAAGTTGAAAAACACGCTATGATTAAAATAATTATCTGTATTTCGCTGATCGCACTACTCTCTGCCTGCAGCAGAGAATCGACAGCACCGAATAACCAAAACCACCTCGACGCTGTAGCCAGCAACAATACAAAATTCAGTACATTTTTATCTGAAGCGCAGATTTGCCAGATATTGGAGGCAGAGAAGATTGCTGCTTATACCGCAGGTCAGGGCGAGCCAGAGAAAGCGGCGTCCTCATACAGAGAAACCTATACCTGTACGTACACTTGGCCACGCCCAGATGCCGAGGAACGCCAACAGAAGGTGCTCGAAGCCACCATGGCATCGATGCGCGGTGAAGGCGAAAGGCTTTCGATGCGTGAACGAATGACGGATTACCAAATCACAATCAGTGCCAGACAAAGCAAGCGCAATGCAAACACCTTTGTTCCGCAGGTTTTAACGGAGGCGCAGATACAAGCACAAATTGAGACGGCAAAGAAACGCGCCGCTGAGCGTTTGACTGACGAACAAAAGGCAGTTGCCGGAAGCGCAGCCGACGACATGGTGGAACGCTTGATTCGTAAAAACAACGAAAACCAACGTGTAAAAGGTATTGGGGACGCGGCTTACTGGTCGAACCTGTCCAGCGGCTCCTTGCAGGTTTTGGCCGGCGATATCGAGCTGAGTATAAGCCCGATGCTCGCAGATTCTAAACAAGCTGATATGGAAAATGCCAAACAGATCGCTGTAACAATCCTAAAATAGCGATCCATGAGCGGCACCCTGCGATTATGACGCGCCGCCGCTCAAACGCTAATGTAGATGGTCATATATTCTTTTGGCTTATCTACGACATAACGCTAAGGCGTTGAATGCGTGCAAGAAACTTGACCTAGATCAAGCCAGCCAAGCTCACTTCGCATTACTGTTTTTCCTGACAACGACGTTAACCAGACCTTTCAGAGGAAACACATTATGAAGCGATCAATTCTAGTTGCCGCCCTACTCTCAGCCTTACCCATGGTACCGGCCAACGCCTATAAAGCCGGCGACCTAATTCTGCGCGCGGGCGCTGCGAACGCTAACCCGGATGCCTCTAGCAGTGAAGTGCGCGTGGCGGGCGCCAATGTCTCAGGTTCCAGCGTCGACGTCGACGATAACACGCAACTTGGGCTTACTGGAACTTATATGTTCAGCGACGTGCTCGGTATTGGGTTGCTCGCAGCGACCCCATTTAAACACGACGTCTCAGCAAAAGGGATCGGCATCAACAAGGTCGCCACCGTGGAACACTTGCCACCAACATTAACACTACAGTATTTTCCACGCGCTGGTGACGCCGCGGTACAACCCTATTTTGGGCTAGGCGTAAATTACACGAGGTTCTTTTCTGAACAAACATCAGACGAACTAAACGCTGCGCTAGGCGACAGTGACATCAGCTTGGATGATTCATTTGGTCTGGCATTGGAAGCCGGTGTTGACGTGGCGTTTAATCAAAATTGGATTCTGAATGCCGCTGTCTGGCGTTTGGATTTGGATACCGACGCCACGATTAACTCCCCTGCCGGACAAGTGACCGTGGACGTTACAGTAGACCCTTGGGTTTACATGCTGGGACTCGGTTACAAGTTCTAGTTTAAATCCGAATCATGAGGAGCATGCCCTGCTCCTCATGTTATGAACTAAAACCACTCTAAAAAGGTGATTGCCATCCGTCAGACAATCGACTACTTCCCTGCTGCAGCGATCAATTCGATCCATGATGTAGCCTTATAAATTCCGCATACGACCCGTGTTCGGGCGAGTCATGTACGAACTGTCTCAAACAGCGGAGATGAAAGTCGATGTCAATACGGTTGGTTCTGCTATGAACGTACTGCCAAAACTTACCAGTAGTATCGCCGCTAACGATACTTACATGTCCTTTCATTTTGATGAACGCGCGAAATGCGGTGAGTGGCGCTAGGTCATTTTGTGACCGCGCGTTTATTACCACACATCCTGACGGTGTCAACCACGCTTCACTCATCAACACCATCGGGAATTAATCCGCTGCCAGCTAGTTTCACGCCGGCGCGTTCAACGACTTTTAAGCGTATTGAGTAGGCGTTGCGCAGACTCAGAAGCCTGGCCCTGCACACCTCGCTTAGCACGTCGTTTCTCTGCCTCTACATCCGCAAGCCGTTCAGACAGGTCGCGGATTTTTATTGTTGTTGTATCGTCCGTCGTTTTGTAAGTCGCAGACAACCGCGTGATCGTCGTCGGTGTATCGATGCCGGTCGACAGAGTCAGCGTAGAAGGCACGTAGTAATAATGCGAAGCGGCGATCGGTGAAGCGGTCCGATCAAATACATACATACTTCCGAGGTCACTGGACGGTAAGCCCCAAGGGTCCAACACAAACCAGGTTTTGTCGCCGCTCAAATACACACCATCAGCCGCATTCAGAATGTAGGAGAATGCGCTGGTAAGCGCCATCTGACCCGCAATAATCGCCCCGTCGGGGTCATTCACTACCTGCGTCTTATTGAAACGTGCAAAATCTTCAAACGAGTACCCAGATGAGTTGCGTTTCAAGCGCCAGCGGCCACCCAACTTCTTAACGGCGGTCACGGCCGCTGGCTCGGTTGGTTGAACCGGACCACGAGGTACCGCGTTCATACTCGCAATAACGGGCACAATCGATAGGAGCAGGTCATCACTGTCGGACGTCGACGGCGGAACTGGGTCGGGGTCTGGTCCGGGCTCCGGCATCGACAGAAATGGCGTGTTCTCAGCAAAGTACTCGTGAGAGTCGGCATTTTGAATCGCCTGAGCCGGATTGGTATCGGCTAAATTTCTCGCGCCGGCCTGGCCGTAGACGTGATCGTCTGTGTCGGCCACCACCACAAAGTGACTGAGTTCATGCACTATGGTGCCAGCTTTCGAGTCTGTGCCAGTTTGCGGTGCCGTCCAGAACGCATTACACAAATAGATGTCATATGGCTGGGTTGGATACACATAGGCAAAATAAGGTTCGCTGCATGAGCAGTCAAAATTTAAGGTCTGGTTCGCAGTAGCAAAATAGATCGCATTAAAGTTAGCTTGCACCTGAGTCCAGCGACTGGACGTATAGCTACCAAACCACTCCGCATATCTGGCTGCCGAACCACGCGCAGCGATTGGTGTGGATTCCAGATCGTCACGAGCCACTTTTGCGATACTCTCGGCTGCATCCAGAGCGCTGGAAATCTGGCTTTGCTCAGAAGCCGTGCATGATGAGTAAGTTGGTGTTTGCTTGAAAAGCGGGCGTGGGCTGTTGATGGTCAGCGACACCGAGGCCTTAAAACTTCGCTGTGATTGACCACGATGACGTTCGCTCAATTGAATTTCATACGAACCGACATCGGAGAAATCATAGGCCTGACTTAGGTCGACTATCGCGGAGCGTGTTTCTGACGGTGCCAAGGTAATGTAGTCTGCCGCGTTTGGTATACCGCGCTTATAAACCCGCCCACGATACATCAAGCCCCGCCCCTCGAAACGTGCATCGAGTAAGTCGTCATTCAGTCTTCCTTCTAGTGCGGTGCCCCAAACCAACATCGAGACCGGAGTCTGGGTGGTATTTGTGTAATTAAACCGCAGTAACACCTCCGTGTTGTCCGATTCATGGCCTTTCACTTGAGCAATACTCACGTCAATACCCGCTGGCAATTCGGCGTACACACTGGACTGTACAATTACACCCATCGCCACGGCGATGCACGCCTGAACAAATAATTTTCGCACTATTAACCCCTAAACTACGACAACAACGATCATCCTCGTGTCATCTATTTCGAATGAACTTTTACCATCCCTGCAACACGCTGACGACGACCCGCACGAAGGCTCACAACCCCACGATAAAGCCTTGGTATTAGAGGACCGTGGATCGGGAGAAACTAGAGGTTAACATAACGCTGGTGGCACGACCAACTGTCGGTATTAGATGAACGCCCAGACTAAAAGGGCTGCCTTGCATGCGTTAAACACTCGGAATAATCAACGGCGGACAGGCTGTGCCGGATGCCTGGGATTTCGAGTCGCTCACGGTCTGACCATGGTAAGTATGCGGTACCGACGTGTAAAATCTAAGTTGATAAGTCCCGGTAAGGCCTGAACTGGACCCCCAGTCCCGCCCAATAGCCAATTTGTAGCGACCGGCTGTTGGCAGCGTCAAATGAATGAGCTGATATGGCACGTTTTGCCCAGTACATTCACGGTCTGCCGTACTCCCTGTCAATAAATTCGTACCACTCAATGACTGACCCGGCGCAAAGATCGCGGTTAGTACGACCGAGCTGCCGCCAATACTTCGCAGGTCAAGCATCGCGTTCGCTGGCTTATCAATCGTAAACTCGTATACATCCTGACAAGTTTCGGTGATTGCGCAGTTCCAAGCACCAGAAACTCCGATAAAGCTGTTACGCTGATCGGACTCCATTAATGGCACAACCACTACCTTGGTTTGGCCATGCACAACACCACCAAAACACAGCAACATCAAAACGACCAAGGTCAAAAAACGTATCTGCATAGCGTACTCCTGCAATAACAATTGTTGACTCGCAGTAATACTTACACAGGCCTTCTCTCATTCGTATCACTCAATTTAGGGAAATTTCGGTTATCAATAACCGCTCTGAAACCAAAGCCGAATTACTTATCGGGCAAGGTGCTCCCTGATTCCAGAGTTTCCACGACCTTAGTTTTAATACCGAAGTCTTCGGCCAGCCCCATCAAAAAACTGAAGTCTGAGCTAACAGACTGACCTGCCTGGTCCTTGGCCGCTAAAGCGGCAGACTTATGACAACCCACACAGCTGCCAGCCCCATTGACCTGAACGCAAGTACCTTTGTCGTACTCACATGTCCCGGTTTGCACATACGTTTCCATGGTGGTGTTGGAGAGAAAATCCGGTACCGCTGAGCGCTGTACAAACGGTGGTGCGGTTTGCTCAATATCGGCGCCCCACTGCGTTCCAATTAAAGTGTAATTTGCAAACACTGAATTCACCGATTTGAGACGCTTAGCCCATTGCGAATCAATAATTGCGGTCAGTGAGTACGATTTGGCACACTGCACCACTTGCGTACCGTACTTAGGTGTACCACCAGAGTTGGCGTTCAAGTAGTTACCCGCATACGGTTGGCTTGGACGCCATACGTATTTGCCTTTGGTCCGCGTCGCAGGCGGTTTATTGTTAACACATGCCTTGCAGTCAGGGTTGTACAGAGAGTAACTCTTGTCCGTCGCAGGGACTGCCAGGGGACAATTCGAATCAGGGTATTTTCCATAACTCGCAAACTCGATTGGATCAGCAGGGTCAGACGAAAGTGGCGCGTTGTCTCGATGCTCAAAGGTAGCCCAGATCCACTGATCTTTCAGATCACCACGCACGGGGTTCTTTTGCATGATATGCATACCGACTAAACCAAGCGACACCTGCGCACAGATTGGCTTTTGGTTGGAAACCATCTCCGATGAGACTTCCAGTAAGGCCTCCATCGAAAGGTATTTACTTTTTTGGTCTTTCGGCGTGAGAATTCGCCACGCAGTCTTCATTTCAATCGCGCCGACCTTGCCATTTGATTTCTCTGTCGTTGAATCGACGGCAACTAAATCTTCACCCTCTGGAAACGAAAAGTCTAAGCTATTTGCCTGCAAAGACTTTATATAGCGCTGCTGCCCATCCACCGACTTTAGCGTGTAAACATAGCTTTGATTACCATTTGTTTCGACTCTTGGCTTAGTGATAAACCACTCTTCCACCGGGTTTAGTCGCCGCTCATATATAACCCAGTTTCCATACCGGTCAATCAGCGGCTGGTTGCTGGATGCTTCCAGAATACCGTCAAGACGGCTATCAGGTTGGCCACCAGTCTTACTCATAATACTGAAACGCGGCAAACTCTGGGGATTGGCGCACACGGGCGGCTCAGCCCCAAAGACATCTTGCGGCCGTTTCCAAGTTTGCCAAACACGCTGGCCAACCCCATTCAAAGCAATCGCTGGTGGCGCACTGCTATCAAGCGACCAGTTAGCGGCGACAAACATTTGCCAGGCCATATTATCGAAGGGACTCTGTGAATCACGATCGAAATCGGAAACTACCGCAGGCAAACCATGATACCCAACGCCGGGTGTTACTGCCGGGTCTTGCCCAATCATCGATGGCATGATCGAACACAGTGTCGACCCGCCATCCGCACAGAACCGGGCTTGTGGTGTGTAAGTCGAAGACTGAGCAACTAACGGTGGCGACATCACGGTAGTTAGTATTGAGACTGCAATAACCCTCAGCAACCCAAGCTTGGAGCCAAAAAAAGTCAATTCACACATTACATCCTCCATATATTTTTCATTGGCAGCGAACCCTGAATGTCCGCCAACGCGTATTCAACACTCAGATTACTCCGATACTCCAAACGGCAACATGGACAATAGTCGGTTTTTAAATATGGCTAGTCGGGGCATGTAATTCAGCCAGATCGACAGTCAGTTGTGACTGAACCGCCCGGCTGGATCCCTGTACTGGCCCTATTGCCATTCGGCGAGCTGACTTAGCTTTAAGGTTTTCATTCGCTGTAGAATAAGCTGCTGAGCCTCGTCTAGAACGGCACCTAACTCCCGATTAATTGATTTTTCAATGGCACAGTCCGTATGTTCGTCGGTGAGTCCTAATGTAAACAGAGAACCGTCGCCAAAGACTTGATGAATATCCAACATCGTGATGTTCTCTAGCGAATGCGCCAACACCCAACCACCGCCTCGCCCTGGAATGGTGGTAATAAACCCGGCTTTGCTTAGACTTGCCATGAGCCGACGGACCACCGCCGGATTAGTCGCCAACATAGCGCCTATTTGTGATGAAGATAACGGTTCATTGCTGGCACCCATGTGAATGAGTACATGCAGAACACGAGACAAGCGGCTATCTTTTCGCATTAGAGTGATTTATGAAACTTTATTAGTTACATATATTGAATTTATCTGAACTATAAATGTAACATATGTCGTTACTACTTAAAGGCGCCGAACACCGGAGCGTCTTTTTTTTCACTCCGCAAACTCGTGAGGTAATAATGCAACCAGATGACGTCGTTGCGCTGTTTGACCAACAGGCAGAAAACTATGATACCCAATGGACGAACCTGTTCCCCATTACAAACGGGCTCTATTTTTTATTGAACTCGGTGTTCAAACCCCTACCCGCTGACGCGACACTGTTATGCGTAGGCGCCGGCACAGGAAGAGAGATCTGCTACTTGGCAAACCAGTTCCCGCAATGGCGGTTCACCCTAGTTGAGCCGTCTCACAATATGCTAAGTGTCTGCCAAGCGACATTAAAAAAACTCGGCCTAGAATCAAGGTGTGAATACCACTGCGGATATATTGAAACATTAGCACGCACCACCCAATACGATGCGGCTACCAGCATCCTTGTCTCACACTTCATCACGGACCAACAGGTTCGGACAAATTATTTCCGACACATCGCATCTCACCTGACCCCCAATGGCGTATTAGTCAACGCCGACTTATGCGCTGATCAATCTTCGGCGTTATACAACCAGGAACTGACCCTGTGGTTTAATACGGTAGCGCGCTCGGGCAACCCCGAACTGAGCTTTGAAAAATTAAAGCTGATGTATGCAAATGACGTCGCCTTGCTACCCAGTCGGGTCGTTAGCTCGATCATTAATAAAGCGGGCTTCAATACGCCAATCAAGTTCTTTCAATCCGGTCTGATTCATGCTTTCTGTGCCGACCAAATGGCGGGAAACACACACCATCATTAATGTTTACTAAACGTTTATCACAGACAATAAAGTCGGTTCCGGTGCGGGAAGTCTCGCTGGTCTGGTAAATTTTCGCGCTAAATGTTCCTTATACGTGACGCGGTCACCCGGCGGGCACGGTGTACACTACCCTTCGTCCCGGATACCCTAGGATCAACAAGCTTCCCAACACAAGCAACTTAGCCGTGCGCGCAAAGTTCAAGTTAGGGGATGACAGGCACACTAGTCCACCTTAACACTTTGCCTACTGAAAAGGCAGTGTGGGTCTTGATACCAGTCACTGAAAATTGAATTACGCCAACTATTACAGGGTCCTGCTGGATCAAAAATCTAGCCAACACAAACACGCTCGTCCGTACAATGAACCATTAACAAACTAGCAGAATCAAAAAAGGCAACGGTCATAGCGACTCAAACGTAGTGGCTGGTGCTTGAGGTACTCCTCCCTCGCCCAACGTAGACCAACTCCCACCGCAGTGCTCTGTACCAACTGAGTGCTGGAACAACTATTGCTTTCTATAACTCTAGTGATCCGGTATTTGATTTGGGCATCGGGACGACCTGAGGAGCTACGAATGTATAACCGTTTGCAACCGACATCAAGGGTTACAATAGTGAAAGTATCATCAGTAGAAAAGGAGCTGTTACCACGTGCTATTAGAATCAGGGTATCCGAAAAAGTATGCTTTACTTTAATTACTGTGTTCGAAAGATATTGAGTGAACTTGCTTGCTTAGAAGCACAAGCATGACAAAGGTTGACGTTTTACGTTACTGGCCAACCAACCAATATTGTAAGGTCTTGAATTATGTGTTCGAGCAAAACCCAAGTAGCTAGATATATTCTCCTTAAGGCGCGGTACTATCCAACAGCGATACTTTTCGTGTTTTGCTTAAGGCCCTTGCAATATCATGCACCTTCTCAGCTGGCACTGCGAGATAATCAGTTGTGGATAGCTCATTTACTTCCTTGGGTCTGATCTTATCAACTTCACACAACTCGGCGTTCCCAATAATTTGCAAAATTCTGTAACCAAATGAACGAATCAGGGCCTCCAATTCAAGAATTCGTTTTGTACGAAACAGTTTCGTCTCATCATCCAAAGCTTGCTTGCTCACTGCAATAAAATGATGCAACACTTCAAACAAAATTATTGGTCTAAGTCTTCGAATACTGTGTTCGAGACCAGCAACCACTTCCAACTCAGCCCCCTCAACATCAATCTTGATAAGCCCCAGTTTGTCGATCTCCAGCGATTCAACAATTTCATCTCCTTTCACAACGACAATTGACGTTTCAAAGTTATAAAATTCTTCGGGCCGGAAGCCATCGATCATAGATGCGACCGGTGATGATAACTGCCCAACTAGCTTGGGGTCAAGAGACTTTATTGTACAGACCGTATTTGACAAGCCCAACGCAACTGGATAAACCTTAAAGTTATTCAGCTTATTTTGATTTAAGAAATACTGTACGCCATATAAAGCACCAACTTGAGGCTCGAACCCGTGATAATCGATATCGGTTGATATTTCGAGTAGCTTCAATAAAGTTTGACCACGGTTAACACCCACGTCAAATACTGCCCCAGTAGTCACGCTCAACACGGCAGGGATCACATCTCTCAAATATTGTTCATGGTTAGTATTCGTTGCCATTGTACTAGGCAACATGTTGGACCAATGATAAGAGCGTCCACCTAGTTCTAGCAATTTGCCATCCGAAGCCTGTACCGACTTAAGTCTAGCCAGGGTGCTACTAAGTCTTTTTATGATTCTATTTAACATTCCACAATCACATAAGTAGGTTAAATGCCTATTAAAACGCCGGCAGTCTTATAACTCGATATTCACAGCTTTGCCGTTAACAGGGATAACGAACCGCAACCCCTGTTCAGATAAATGGCCTGAAGTGATAACCCCCTCGAAGGCGCCAATATCACACGCTCCACCGAGCCTTGATTCCCCACGTTGATCAATGATTACCGGGGTACCTGTGCCACAATGAGTCGCATTACCTGTATCAATTGCCAAACTTCCTTTCAATAACCCATGAGTTTTGGCACACTCGCTTGATCCAGACACGCCAACAGAGCTCTGACATGCATTGTCTTCGAGTGCCCCAAAGAGCTCCGAACTGAATGCAGCAAACTCACCATCTACGGCAGCATTAAAGTCCTCATTGACTAGGACAAACTGATCCGCACTCGGCCCGCTAACTGACTCTTCATAGGGTTTAGATGCGCTTCCAATGATGTTTGACCCCAAGCTGGTAAACCCGCTATAACCAGACATATACACTTCTGCACCTGTATTTTGTGCAACATTTCCTGACAGTATTGTGTTTGCCATCTGCACGCTGCCCAGACTCCCGATTCGTAGCCCACCGCCTTGATTAGCTGCATTTTTGCTGATCGTGCTACTAGCAAGGAACACACTACCATCAGTGACGTCGAGCCCACTACCACCGGAGTTACCAGAGATTGTGGTGTTCACAATTGAAAGACTAACTGGTGCTGCGGGGTAAAGGCCACCAGTACTAGCAGAGGAACGCCCTACCCCGATGATGCCTCCCATCCCATTATTTGAGACCTCACTGTTCCGCAAGGAAATTGTAGTTGCACTACTCGCGAAGACGCCCGATCCGCCATTGTCGGTTACGATTAAATTCGTCAAATCTAGGTTACAATAGTTGGAAAAGACTCCGCCCCCTACGTTAGTGTTAATCTTAGAATTGGTAACGGTAGCACTGCAAAAAACCACAGGATTTGACGGCGTGGCCTCAAGCTCACTGATACCTCTTAACACAATACCCTCACCAGTATTCTGCGAGACTTCCGAATCTATAAGTGTCAATTGCGCATTTTCCGACACTGAAATTCCGACAGAGTCATTTGATGAGACGGTCGACTCACTTAACCAAGCCGAAGAGGTATCATCAACAAGAAGCCCCCCAGTTGGATCTAAATTCACCAAGCCTTGACCAGCCGCACTGTTCTGCGATATCTCGACGTTGAGCAATGTTACCGCGCTCCCACCTTCAATCGCGATACCGCCGCCACTGACGCCCGCTTGACTTGCAGTCACGTTGGCATTTGTCAAACTCAGACTCCCGCCTCCGGATACCAATACAGCTCCGCCTCGAGTAGCAGTGCTTCCACGAGTAAGTGATATATCCGAAATACTAAGAATACTGCCAGATACATCGAAGATTCGTGTTTCCTCATCACCGTCAACAGCGATCGCGTCAACACCTAAGCCATTAATCGCGACATTCTTTCCAGCTACGATACTGAGAGGACCTTTGGAATCATCCAATACAATATTCGTGATTCCCATCGTATGAAAAACCACGGGATCAAAGACGACACTATCTGCTACGCCAAAACCGTCTGCCATATTCGCGCAGCCATTCTCTAAGGTCTCTAAGTTCAAAGATATGATGGCTTCTCTAAGCGTGCAGCCTGCTGTATCAGTGTCAGACTGACTTGTAACAGTGATTGTTGCGGCATGGCCCGGTGCAGAAATCATGTTTGCTAGTGCTAGTGAAACACATGTTTTCAAGAGACGAAATTTTCTAGTCATTATAGATTCAAGTATTCCTTTCTGAAGTGATTATTTGGGTAACTTATCTCCGCTCATTGTGACGACGGCATTGCCTTCTAAGTTGTGACTGAGACCAGCACGCCTTTGGAGAGAAGCTTCATACACGACCGATCAATACCATAAATTTTCAAGATGACGTATAAATCAAGCTAACCATGCTGTTTCACCAATAATAACTCGGCCCTTCAAATATTCAAAGCGCTTAAAAATGATAGCTGGTTTGCTCGGTACTTTTCAGTATCACAATTTCCTTATTGGTCTATGTAGCGAACCGACTTCCAATAAGGTGCATGCATTTTTTCGCGCCACTGTTTCAATACATAGCCGTCAGAGGCGATTCGAGCGTCGCCCCACTCCAACACACGATGTTGGGCCTGCGAGTCCCAGTTCACATTGATCATCGATACGGCTTTGATTTCCGGTGTGGATTCAATCAAGTCGAAGAAGGGTTTGTACCAGTAGTCCCAGTAAGATTTTCCTTGTGCGGCTTTTTGCGTCACGGTGTATCGAATTGCACTCGCTTCAGCAATCATGACCGGCTTTTGCTTTGCTTTGGCTATCTCGATGATACGCTGGCGATTTGGTCCTGCGTGGTATCCGTCATCTGAGACCTGAAAGTAGCTGATGGCAAGCCAGTCGACGAACCGATCACCGGGATACCACGCCATCACATCCCGCTCCTGATAGGTCGGCAGCATTGCGAACGAATGCCAGACTAGTTCAATATTGCTAGCCCGTCGCGCCTGCTTGGCGATTTTTCGGTAAGCCGCAACGAACTCGTTTGGTTGATAGCGATTGTGTGGCCCATCAAACTCATACCCTATACGCAGAAATATTCGTTGACCGCTTTGTGCGAGCCGATCCACGAGCTGTTCAACCTGCACATCGAACTCACCCTGGTTAACCTTCGCCAACTCTTCGGGGGACATCCATAATGCGACCTGGACCATCAGTGGTTTGTAGACCGACTGCAAGTACCAAAAGTCCTGATGATTGTCACCCGGTGCATTGGCATGTGGTCGTTCGAAACCATTACCATGCAGTGACGTATAAAACGCCGCCCCGACCGGACGCGGACACGCGTTACCTTGTTCGCAAACATGCGTCAGGTAGTCGGCGAATTCTTCGCGGCTTTGACCAGCGAAGAACAGCACACTCTGATCTTCTCTTGCCGTCACCAATTCACCCAACAACAAGTTCAAAAATAAAACGGTTAGTAAGACGCGATGTCGCATACTTTCTCCTAAAACAGCCTCAGCGCGAGCTGCTTTATCGACTTTTTGACACTGCCAATTCGGCTCACATGCGGATTGATCACCATAGGCCGTTGAACACAGGCCAGAGATGAGAGATACAACAACCAGAGCGTGTAGACCGTGAGTGAGATCATCAAACCAAAGTCAGTTCGCCACAGAACATCGTCATTCATGAAACCGAGATAGCGTGCCAAAAAGCCGGTCAGAGTCAGCACAGCGATACCAATCAACGGAAGCATTAAATTCCAATACACAACCGTGTCGGTGGCCTCCTTGGACTTTAGCGTAACCGAAAACTCTTGGTTAAACGGATTCAACAACGTGGCAAAGACGCCCTTACATAACTGGAATATACCCACTATGCGACCGACTTCAGAAACAATGGGAATTGTTTTGCCGTAGCTCAACCAATAAAAACCGAGTGTCACCAATAAGATCCTAGGCGCTAACACGACCAGTAAATGCCCAAAATCCGTGTAGAACGGGGCAATACCAAGCCACCAATACACCGCTGGCGAGAGCAACAACATCAACGTCCACAAACTGCCGATGTGATACAGCACCGGGTCCAGAAAAAACAGCCGATCTACGATCGAGAGTGATCGGTTGCGCAACACACCATGTGGTGACAATAAACATTGCATCGTACCCCTACACCAGCGCGCGCGCTGTTTTACGAACGCGACGATGTCCTGGGTCGCGAGACCATGACTCAGTGGTTCGTTGAGGTAACGCACTTTATAGCCTTCAGCAATCAACTGATACGAAGTCGCGAGGTCTTCTGACACCGTCTCGGTAGAAAATCCACCAATCTTGTCCAATGCGCTGCGCAGGACAACAAAACTGGTTCCATAGCAAAACGCATTGTCCCAGCGGTCTCGGCCCGGCTGCATGACGTCTGAAAAAGTACACTGCGCTTCAGTCCAGGCGAATTCACCACCTAGATTATGTTGTATGGCGTCTGAGTTGCGGTAAATTTGCGGGGTTTGAATCAATGCCATTTTTGGCTCATTGAGCATCCCGACGGTACGCCAGAGAAAATTGGCGTGTAATTGAAAATCAGAGTCGACCACACACACAACCTCACCTGAAATCAACTTTAGAGCGTGGTTTAAATTACCCGCCTTGAAATTGATACGCTGCTCGCGTCGGATATAACCAACACCTTGCTCACTCGCCATATCGCGCAGCCAATCACGGTTTCCATCGTCTAGCACCCAGACCTTAAAGTTTGGGTACTGCACTGATTTGGCCGCCCGAATCGTGTCTATCAACATCTCAGGCGGCTCATTGAAGGTTGGAATCAAGATATCCACGTCAGGCAGTTCCTTCTGGCCGCGCAAAATCTCTTCCCAACGATCAGCCTCAGCGCTACGATTCGTTGGCGCGACTAAAACGAAAAAATGCCAATTGAGCAGAATGGCCGAGAGCGCCTCGAACAAGTAAAAGGTATGCATCCAAATGCTCTCTAACGAGAAGTCGAATGTCGGCAAAGTCTGTGTGTAGCGCCAGTTCAAGTAGCGCACATTGACTACCACAAACAGGATGGCGATTAACAGCCTCACCATACGGTGTTGACGATGGGCTGATTTGTACAGAATGACCAAACCGAGAACCAAGAGCAAGTTGGCTAACACACCGGGATACAATTGTGCCATGGCAGCGATCTCCTCCTGATTACCTAAGCGTTGGTCCTGAGCGCAATACTCAGGGCCACCATGATTTTTTCCGCGATCGACGGCTCAGAGCTGGTAATAATCACTTTGCCTAACCGCCCGATGTCACTAAGCAGAATATCGCCGTCAGTAATCGCGATCGTGAGTTTGATACTGAAATTACCCGGAGAGACCGACGCTATGGCGGAGTCTTCGCCGTCGGCACCGCCATCCTCCAATGCCATGATCGATTTCACGGTGCCGTTGTACAGCTTGTTACCCTTGTTGAGATAGATTACCGCGTGGTCGCCGACCGCGACTGCATCCAAAAAATGGCGCGCAAGATAGGCTTCCACGAACACACTACCGGGATGCGCCACCGACAATATCGGTGCATTACGCGCCACAGGTTGCCCGGTAATCACGTTCAGTTTCCAGACCAGACCATCAATCGGGGCCGACTGTGAGTGCGCAGCGCCGGCAGCCAATGTGGCTTGTAATTGTGTAATTTTGCGCTGGGCGGCATTCAATTCCGCCTGCAGCACAGACTTACGAAGCGTTAGCGATTGCTGCATTGGATCCAGTATCTCCGATCCACTCCAGGTATTGCTGGCGGCCTGGTTTTGCGCCTTAATCTGGGCTCGTGATATTTTCGCGCGTTCAAGAGCGGCTTCAGTCTCATTCACCAACGTGCGCGCTTCCATATTGGCTGTTTTAGTAGCCTGAAATTCCGCCAGTGTAATCACCTTACTGTCAAGCAGGCTCGCGTGTTGGCGCTCATTTTGAACCGCTAAGGCAGCCATGCTTTTCGCATCACTCAAACGCTGTTTCGCCAATGCGATCTCCGCATCAATTTGGACAAGTTCTCGCCGGCGCATCTCGGTATTCGCTGCACCCTGATCGTTGAGCGCCTCACTGACCGCCATCAACTCTTCTTCGGTTTGCTTGACATCCGAGCTGAGCGCGTTAATTTCATCCAGAATGAGCGCTTGATCCTGTTTGATCTCCACCGCCACTTCACCAGCCTCGATGGATTGGCGCTCAGTGATGAATAAGTTGCTGACGACACCTGATGACGATGCCGTTAGCTGATAAGTTTTCGCATTGACCACGGCGTGCGCGCTGGAAGGAAATACCGGCGGCAAAAACAGTGCCCAGAGAGACACTGTGATTAGGAGGATCGAAATAACGATTCGAATTTTTTGCATGTTTAGATCTCTGCAGCTGATCTAGACGAGTCGGCACACACGCAGAGCGGCATGCCGACAAGAGACTAGTTTTAACCGATTTAGGTAGTCACGAGAGTCAGGTAACTCGCAAGACTTAATTGAAATATCCGTCAATCTCCGGCACGGCTTGATCTAACAGGGTGGCAGCCAGACTGTGCATGCGGACGTACTGATCTAGTAAATCGTACTTTGCTGAGATCACGGCACGACGGCTGTCTTCTAATTGCAGCTGTGCGCCAATATAGTCCATCAAGCCTTCTTTGCCCGCTTGATAAGCGCTGTCGCTCGCGCTGTTGAGCTCTTCTCGGTAACGCATGACCTCTTGCTCTAACTCAAGTCGACGCTTAGCCTGTTCAAAGGCACTCACTTGCAGTTCCAAGCCGCCTTCAGCAGTCGCCAGCATCTTATTTAAACGTGCTTGCTTGGCGTTTCTGAGGGCGTTAATTTCACTGATTTTATGGCGTGATTGACCGCCGCGAAATAATTTCCATTCGAGCTGAATGCCAACTTCGTAGTCTTCGATTTGATTGGGACCCCCAAACACCGTTTCGGCAGCATCATCGTATTCATACTGTGCCACCAAGCTTACTTTCGGTAAACGCTTCGCACGCTCTGTTGACTCCCGCGCATTCAGCAACTCGATGTCGGTACGCAAACTAATGACATCGGCATCCATCATGGCGCCGCCAGTAACAGGCTCAGAGGGTGCAGCCAAACCGGCAAAGTTCGATCGACTATCGATCACTGGGACTGCTTCCGCTCCTCCAACTAAACGGGAATCCAGATACGAGCGGCTGCGGGCTGTGGTTGAATTATAGAATTCTCGATTCTTTTGGGTATTCAACAGCATCGCATTGATCGAGTTCAATTCACGTACTGTGATCAGGTTTGCCTCTAGCTTTTTAGTAGCTCGCTGCTTTTCTTGCGCCAGTAGTGAAACGGAACGTCCGTAAGACTCACGCAGCTCTTTCCCTTTGGCAATTGCCAGATAGGCCGTCAAAAACGTTTCGGCGATTTCGGATTTTTCCAGTGCCAAGGCATCTTGACTGAATTTGGTGTAGGCTTTGGCCTCGGCGATTTGGCCATAAATCTCTTTATCAAAAATTGGTTGTGAGATCGATGCAGTAAAACGCGAGTTGTCAAAGGTGTTTTCGCCATCGCGGATCAAGCTTGACTCCACTGCGCGCACAGATTCGTGGCGCCGGGCTTCAATGCCCTTGAGTTTGACCGCTGGGAATAAATCCGCACGGGCTGCCTTCACTCGCGCCTCCATGGCTTGGTGCTGATAAGTCTGAGCCGAATTTTCGAGCTCACGCGCCAGCTCAGATGCAATAGCAGACTCCAATGGCCCCGCGCTGGCAGATGAAATTACGGCAAAAGAAGAAACGAGCGCGATGGCGCCGTGTCGAACGAACGAGCATGTTGTACCCATAAATTTTTCCCCACGAAAAATTATTTATCAGTGGCTTTGTGGCCACTGCTTTAATTAGAAAACCAAAACCCGATGACCTCAACGCCATGGAGCACACCCAACCCAGACGGTCTTACCCTGACTGGCCCAACACTTTACCCACCAATCGTATAACTTGAATTTAGACAAGCACCGCGATCTGAGTCGCGTTATGAGCTTGGTAGATCTAAGTCACACGAACAATCTGTTCCACTTCCGGTTGAAACCTCACGCACATCACACAGCTGAGCACCTTCGCTAGCGGCCTCAAATTCACATGCCGCCTGACAAGTCGCCGCGTCGCTGGGATTGCCGGAAAGTGGGCCACCCACCGTACTGTCTGTTGCACAAATTGCCGCGCTAGTTTGCGCATGTGCTGGCAGCAAGATCGACGACACTATCGGCGTGGACCAGACTGACCCTAAGCCGACGCCTTTCAAAAGTGAGCGTCTTGACGTGGATGCGTCTAAGTCCCGTTGTTTTTCATTGTGCATGGAATAATCAACCCTGTATTCAATACGCTGAGCGCATCAATTCAAACTATATTTTGGAACCCAACCGAAAATAGTTAACGGAATCACTATAGAAAGTTGTTACAGGCAGAGATAGGGACTTTGGTCTAAGCTTTCGAGAATATTTGCAATGAAGCAAGCGAAAGGGTCGCAACTTAGTTCATAATCTCGCTTACTCTCATGATTTAATACTGCTCGGTTAGAGGCCTGAATTGTTCGAATGGATCACCACCACCGAAGGGTGGATTGCGCTTATTTCTTTGGTATCGCTGGAGATTGTGCTTGGCATCGACAATCTTATCTTCATCTCGATACTGGTAGGACGTCTGCCCGAATCACAGCGGGACCGCGCACGTTTGCTCGGTTTGAGTCTGGCACTGGTCATGCGATTAATGCTGTTGATTGGTCTGTTTTGGATCATGAAGTTAACCGCGCCCATAATTTCCATTTTAGGCGAGGCGATTTCAGGTCGCGACATTATTCTTATCGGAGGTGGTCTATTTTTGTTGGCCAAGTCGACACTGGAAATTCACCATAGCCTGGAGATTAATCACCCAACCGCGACTGCCAAACCAGCAGCAGCCTTCGGCATTATCCTGACACAAATCGCCATTGTTGATGTTGTATTTTCACTTGATTCGGTCATCACCGCGATCGGCATGGTCCAACACATCTCAATCATGGTGTTGGCGGTACTGACGTCCATCGTGGTAATGATGCTAGCAGCCAAAACCATTGGTGAATTTGTCGAACGCAACCCAACCATCAAAATCTTAGCACTGGCATTTCTGATACTGATTGGCGTTGCGTTAATCGCGCAGGGGCTAGATCTGCACATACCCAAAGGGTACATCTACTTCGCGATGGCGTTTTCCTTAAGCGTAGAATTGATCAACATTCGAGCACGCCGTAATAAAGAGGTCGAAACGATGCAACTAAGTCGCTACTTGGAGGGCGAACCCAAAAAGCACTAAACCGTGCCGATCAACGACGTGCTGATCTGAGTGAAGCGCACGCATTAGTTTGATGTGTGCGCTTGACTTAGACGGTTTATATCTCGATGCCAGCTTCCACATTGCTCACCTTACGGCGAGCCAGCGCCAAGTTTGCACGCGTTTTATCTAGTACCAGATAGATGAACAACCCTTTGTGTTTCGCGGTTGGACGAATCACATGAAACTGATCTTGCAGGGTAATCAGAATGTCGTCTATCTCGCCACTGATACCCAACTCTTTCATAGTGCGCATTTTCGCTTTAACGACTTGGGTAATCCCCGCAGCCGCAAGCTCAAGATCCACAGTTGATCCCGTCGCACCAAGCGTCATTCCCGACGTGTAATCCGCGATACAACAGCCGATCGCGCCATCGACATTCATCAGTTCTTGTAAGCTTTGATCAATATTTCCAGCCATTTTAATACCCACTTTCCACAACCCAGTCACCGACCAATCTCCGGTAGCGACTCACACAAACATTAATATAACGTCTCGTTAAATGACGGTTTGTCCACACACACATGGCCTGATCGTCAAGGACCGAGAGCTTACGGCACCGCTCAACAAACCCGCATCAATTAAATCTCAAATAATCATCAAACTGCCTCGCGCGCTACACGTAGACTGCACGGAGAAATACTTGACGCTGGGGTCCATTCTTTCTACGCTACTTTGCCCAATATCGCCTCAACGCCCCTTGGTTGCGGCAAAATATAGTGATTTCAGGTCGAACGAATTTGGTATGAGGCAATGGTAAAATTTAATGGACGCATCCGGTTGTTGGTGATAGAAGATCACACTGCGCTGTCTCAGAACCTGAGCGAATTTTTCGGCGAAAAACGCTACATCATTGACTTTGCTGCCGATGGGCTGACTGCGCTGCACCTACTGGCGACCAATCATTATGATGTAGTAGCCTTAGACCTGGGGCTGCCTGGGATTGGCGGAATAGAAATCTGCCGCCGGATTCGGGAAGACCTCAAATCGACCGTACCAGTCATCATCATGACGGCCAAAGGTGAAATGCGAAGCAAAGAAGAAGGCTTCAAGGTCGGTGCCGATGATTATCTGGTCAAGCCATTTCAGCTCAGAGAATTGCAATTGCGTATTGAAGCATTACATCGGCGCTCGACGGGTGCAGAAACCACGGAAATTCGTGCGGACAGTGTCCAACTCAACCTCGGCACATTAGAAGTGAGCATTGATGGGAAAAATCCCACCGCATTGTCTGGCATGGGCGCTCAAATCTTCGAGATCATAGTTCGGGCACACCCCAACTTCGTACCGTATAAGGAACTGAGTGAAAAACTTTGGGCCGAACGCGAAGTGGACGTGAACGTACTCCGAACCCACGTCTACTCACTACGAAAACGCTTACAACAACATTTTGGTGTCAATTTGATTAAGACCCTACACGGCCGTGGATATCGCTTGCACCCACCGCTGCCGAATGACTAAACCGTCGATTTCCAAAAAATTCTTCGCCACTGTTTTCCTGGTTAACATTGTCCTGGTGCTGGTGATGACGACACTGGTTGTCACCCTCACAAAACGTCTGGAAGAAGACTTTCTACGACAAGATTTTGTCGAAGAACGAAACTTTATCCTGTCCGAGCACCAGCTCGATGCACCATTATTCCATCGCACCAAAAATATTATCATCGAATACCTGCCAAACCAGACACCACACCTCGAACCCCAAACGCAGCTGTTCCAAAACTTGGAAGTTGGCCAACATATTCAGTTTGGCGTCGATGAGCACCGCTATATCGTCAATATTGAAGCGTTGGACAATGGCCGGTTTTTTCATGCCCGAGACGTCTCGCAAATATTTAAACGCGAATCGCGATTTTTCAAAATCGTGATCGGCATCGCCCTGCTGACCATTCTGATCAGTTTCTTTTTGGCGTATTCGAGCAGCCGTCGAATCGTGGCTCCATTGCGTGCCCTTACCCGTGATATCCGACGTACTCAAATCAGCAAAGAGTTTCAACTAAGCAACAAAGAGTTTGAGGACCGTGAACTCGACGAGATTGCCACGGTCTTTAACGAGTTCTTACACGAAATGTCACAATACCTGGAGCGCGAGAGAGCATTGGTCGGCATGGCCAGTCATGAGTTAAAAACACCCGTATCGGTCGTTCTAGGTGCGCTTGAGGTTTTGGAGAGCCAACACACCGTTTCGTCATCAAGTCAGCACGTCTTGAGGCGAATCGAATCGGCAGCTCTCGAAATGAGCGACAACATTGATGTCTTGCTCAAACTCTCACGTCGCGATGGTGGACTGAGCCCGCAGCAAACTCATATCGGCAGCATAGCAACAGGGGTACTGGATGACCTGAAATCACAGTATGACATTGATTCTCGAGTGGACCAAAACACGACGGATGACGACAGCTGGGTCGATGCAGACCCGGTACTGGTCAAGATGTTGCTGCGTAATCTGATCCAGAATGCGCTGCAGCACACCGGCGGAAAGATTCAGCTCACCCTGACTGACAAACACTTTGAAGTCATCGACCAAGGCAGCGACGGAAGTGATACGCGCCCGGTATTCCCGGATACAAACTCGGGCAAGTCGGTGGTTACCTCGAACAGTGGACTAGGCCTGTATATTGTCACCATGATCTGTGACCGGCTCGGCTGGTCGGTGAACGTACGAGGTAATGATCAGGGCGGCTCGTCGGTATGCGTGAGCACTGGGGCTGTGGATGGGACTGGAGCTGTGGTTGAGACTGGGACTGAAGCAAAATCAGACCGAACCTAAATTAACAAACTCACCGTATCAGCGGTAACAGTAAACTCAGTATCTCAGTCTGCCCCATATTCTAAGATTTGGCACTTCGTTCGGCGCGGTCGAACGAATCATCCGATTAATTCACTTTCGCACTACCCGTAGCCGTCAAAATTGGCGGGGGTAATACGATAGTCTGGGCTATCAAACAGTCCAACATTCAACCGATAATCAACCAACACCGCACCGACGCCATTCACCACACACGCGGGCGCAGCTAGTTTGCTGAGAACACTTTTCGCGCGCCGCTAGCATGCAGTTTGAAAACCGACTACGTTCACGTCACCAGTCAAAACCAACACCGGCGCGAGATTGATGTCGATGAACTCGAACAAGAGCCACCAACAAACAAGTACGTGGTCAAATTACAACAGCGGCACGATTGATCTCGCTTGTCGTTTCTGATCTAACTCAAGCAGGTCCTTCATAATTGACGTATGACCTTGTCCGGCCAACACCAATACACGCTCGCCGGGCTGCGCAATTTTTTGCACGTTGGCATACATACGAAAGTTGCGATGCCACCAGCTGGCAGCAGAATCGGCGCCGTAAAAGCCCTCGCCCATCGCGCCGACTTCATTGGTCAACAAATAGAAACTCTTATTCTGCAAATCTCGTTGCGTGGAGTTCATTTCACGCAGCATCTCGCCCAGTGTCAGCGTGGCGCTCAATGCATTAAATTCAGCCACCAAGTCTTGTACGGTGGATTCAAACTCCGCTTGCAGTGCGGGGTTCGACTCTGGCATCACCTTATGTAAAGCCTCTGCTTTCCACTGCACCTCTCGTTCATCAAAACATGTGACCTGAGCTAAACCCACCTGCTTCGCCACTCGGTAACCAACCTGATCAATTTCGTTGACTGCGAGCGCATAGTCACCTTTCAGATATGCCGCATACTCCTTATCAACCTTTGCTTGTGACGCCAGTGCACACTCTAACAAGACGGCCGTTGGCTTGAATTCATTAGCGATGCGTTTGGTCATAGCTTGCAGATAGACCTGATTGTCATGCGTTAGCACATTGACTTCATCGTGTTTCACGACATCCAGACCAGGGTTACTAAAGTGAAAAGTACCAAACATCATCACTTGTGCAGCGTCTGATTCGGCTGCGGCGGTATTCAGGGATAAACTCAGCAGGATCATCAAGTTTGCAGCAATGTTTTTCATTATCATTCTCGTGTATGGGTGGTTAGTGATGCTAGTTTGATGCGAGTCCAACCTATTCGGATTCAGTTTTTTTAATCGACTTGATGATCACCAATCTACCACCACTTGACCGTCAGTACCCTTTTGCAAGATCATCACCACTACGCATCCGACTAGAGCTATCTCGTGGTCTTTTCTTCCTCCATATTCCTATTTGTTTTCCTACCGTTATTTTTCACCGCGTATGCGACACTGCCTTTTAGGAATGTCACTATTTTATGTTTTAGTCTGTTCTTTTATGCTTGGGGCGAAGGTTTGTATGTGGCGCTTCTCCTAGTCAGCATAGTTTGCAATTACTGGATTAGCAAACGCATTGATCACGGCCCACGAAAGCGACTTGCACTCGCGATCGGTGTCGGCCTAAATTTAATTTTTTTGTTCTATTTCAAATACTTCGGCTTTGTGACGACTGAGATACTCGGACTCACTATCAATCGCCAACAACTCCCCGTTCTGCCACTGGGCATATCGTTCTTCACGTTTCAGGCAATCTCATATCTCGTAGATGTTTATCGGCACGACGCCAAACCAGCCAACTCAGTATTGGACCTCGGTCTTTATATTTCCATGTTCCCCCAGCTAATCGCCGGCCCCATCGTGCGCTACGCCAGTATTTCGCAGGCGATCCGTAATCGTGTAATCGAGTTCAATGATATTCAAGCTGGATTTAGTTTGTTTATTATTGGTCTGAGTCAAAAATTAATTTTAGCCGATAAAATGGCATTGGTTGCCGACGACGTGTTCTCCATGTCGAATGCATCTATCTCAACTACCGCGGCCTGGTCTGGTGTGTCTGCGTATACACTGCAAATATACTTTGATTTTTCGGCTTATTCATTGATGGCAATCGGCCTCGGCAGGATTATTGGCTTTCACTTACCGCGAAACTTCGATTATCCGTACCAGAGCACATCACTCAGTGAGTTTTGGCGTCGATGGCACATTTCTTTGTCCACCTGGTTTCGGGACTATCTCTATATACCGCTGGGAGGCAATCAACGAGGTAAATTTCGAACTTATCTAAATCTAATCATCGTATTCACACTGTGCGGAATTTGGCACGGCGCGGCTTGGAACTTTCTGTTGTGGGGGTATTTCCACGGATCCGTACTCGTGATAGAGCGTATCGGCCTAGCGCGGTTACTGAAACGACTACCGCCCTTCATGTCGTGGCTATACCTGATTTTGGTTGTGATGGTTGGTTGGGTCTTCTTTCGAGCTGAAAACCTGGATCAAGCGATCACGTTTCTAACCGCTATGGCGGGATTCGATGGACAACAACAACATACATTTGCCATGTTCTTTAGCCCCGAGGCTAGACTCTTGTTCCCTATTGCAGCGATCGCATCATTCCCAGTTTATTCCATTGTTACTCGGCTAGTGAAAGGACCTCCTCCCTGGTTAACCTGCACACTCAGAATCGCAGGCCTAATAAGTCTCGCGCTACTTTGTATGGTTTTGGTTGTGTCAGGGAGCTATAGCCCATTTATCTATTTCAGGTTCTAGATATGACAAAACTTGTACAGGACTATGGTTATCGAGCACGCGTGACCACGCTGCTGCTGGCGATATTGCTCTTTACTCCCGCTATGGCAGGTTTTTACAGCGACCATCAATTACGGTCTGCCATTGAAAATCGAACACTAACAACTTTCCCAGATCTATCAGCTAAAACCATCTGGTCAAACCTGAGGGGCGATACGAGCATACAAAAACAAACCTCGCATTTTGTTGATGATCATATTGGCTTTGCACTGCCATTGAATCAGATGTATCGGCGTTTTTTGTTTTACCGCCTCGGCGAAAGTCCAAATCGACGAGTTTTCCGAACTCAAGATGGTTTTGTATTTTTAAGCTACCATGCCAGCACCAAGTTCAGTGCCATAAATGGTTCATGCCCGGACTACAATGCGGCGCGGCTAAACAGGAGTCAGCAAAACCTTAGAACATTTCTCCAAAGTTTACAGGATAAGAGTGCGCGATTAGCGGTCACTGTTTACCCAAGCAAACCCAATGTTTACCCAGAAGAATTGCATAGCGGCGTGCCAGCCGAAACTCGTCGTCGCTGCGATACGGCCAAAATATTGAGAGAAATAAATGCTGGGCGGCAAACAAGCGAAGAATTCAACGCCATATTCCACTACCCGCTTGACGAGTTCAAGCAGCAACGTGACACTGCGTATTTTTACCCGCCACAAAACTTTCATGCTTTCGGCATGAGCACATCGCTATTTGCCACGTCGCTTTTGAAGAAATTGGAGATTCAGGTACCTGATGATGTCAATGACGGAAAACGGTTAGTCGCGCGAGGTAGTGACCTTAGTATGTTTATTGGGTTTATTGCTGAAGGCCAAGCTTGGCATATCCCCTACGCTGAAAGGGGCATTTCCCTACAGCCAACCGATTGGATAGCACAGGCTCTCGATTCGGACCCATCCATAACAAGAGCTCACACCACTCAATACCTCACTCAAAACCCATTAAGTAACAAACGTGCGCTTGTCATTTCAAATTCATTTGGCACTTATACAGCCCGAGACTTAGCGATTGGATATCGTTCACTGACACAGATCAACATCAATATGTTACCGGACGGTGGGATGTCAAATTTCTTGGCAAGTGACGTTTTTAAAGAAAGGTACGACGATATTATTATCGTATTGCATGATGCAGAAATGGTCGCTAATGGAACGTTAGGCCGACTCCAAATGTAATCAGACTCAAAGAGATATTTCTGAAATTTGACTTGATCTTACCTGACATTTGTGAAATATTTGCTACCGGTAGCATTTATGCATGTGTCCATTATTGTGCGATATATTGGATTTATTGTCATTTAAATAAATCAATTTTGACCTGAACTCACCAACCTCAGTGATCACCTCGCATTTTTTTAAGCACATAATGCTACCGGTAGCATTTAGTCCAAGAAGTACGCCAATAACATCAAATACGAAGCGTACACAACGAAGCTTGCTATCAAAACTTACGACAAAGAGGCCGTGCCAGGAGTATTCAGCGGCTAAATAGAAATCCTACAGGAGGAAAACCATGAGGAGTTTAACTCGTCTGGCTGTCGCCGTATCGACAGCCTGTTTCTTATCGCCTGCGCTGACCCACGCGCAAGCAACCGGCTTCGCGGGCCAAAATGGTGGCACCACGGGTGGTCAAGGGGGGCCGACCGTCCGCGCTACTAGTGGCACACAGATTCATCAGGCACTGTGTTCACGTCCCACCAGTGACTCGCCCATCATCATCGAAGTCGAAGGCACAATTAACCACGGAAACACTTCGAAAGTCAGTGGTTCAAGCTGTAATACTGCCGACGATAAAATTGAAATCAAAGACGTCGACAACGTGACCATCATCGGTGTTGGTAACGGCGCATTGTTTGATCAATTGGGCATCCATCTGCGCAATGCCAACAACATCATTGTGCGAAACGTGGCGGTACGAAATGTTAAAAAATCTGGTTCCCCTACCTCTAATGGCGGCGATGCAATCGGCATGGAAAGTGATGTTTCCAATGTTTGGGTTGATCACGTGACGCTCAGCGCCGATGGCGGCGAGTCGGAGGGCTACGACAGTTTGATCGACATCAAAGCTGATACTCGTTACGTTACCTTGTCCTACAGTTTGTTGCAGGGCTCAGACCGCGGCGGCTTAGTAGGGTCTAGCTCGAGCGATCTCGGCAATGGGCCACTGACATGGCACCACAATATTTTTCGCGACCTAAACTCCCGCGTGCCATTACTACGTGGCGGTTTCGCGCATATTTACAACAACTGGTACGACGGCATCCGGTCAACGGGTATCAACTCACGACGCGGTGGCGAAGCGCTAATTGAGAACAACTATTTCCAAGACGCGCGTAACCCAATCGGGACCTTCTATGATGATGTTTCCGGTACGTGGGATCTGCGCGGAAATGTGTTCGACAACATCAATTGGGACACCTCACCGAGCGACGAAGACCCAGCTGGCCCGAATCCTCAGTCCACAGCCAGCCTGGCAGTGCCTTATGGGGTAAGTTTAGACGATGCGGGCTGCGTACCGGCGTTGCTTGCTCAAATTGCCGGTGCCAATAAGGGAATGCTCACGTCAGACGGCAGCTGCAGTGCACCAGACCCTGACCCTGACCCAGATCCAGATCCGACGCCCGATCCAGATCCGGACCCGAATCCAGGTGACGGTAGCAATGTCGAACTAACCGCAAATGCGGCAAACTTGAATCAAGCCGATATCGAAAACAATCACAGTGGTTTTACCGGCAGTGGATTTATAGATTTCGAAAACAACAGTACAAGTGGGGCCAGCTGGAGCTTTACCAGTAGTCAGTCTGGGAACGCCACGATCAAACTGCGTTTCGCTAATGGCGGCGGCAGTAGCCGTGCAATGAACCTAAGCATCAACGGCAACACGCAGCAAACTATCGATTTTTCAACCACGGGTGCATGGAACAACTGGTCGGAGATCTCGGTACCGGTTTCTGGACTGGTGACGGGCACAAACGAATTGTCTGTCAGTTCAGCCAACCCCAGCGGTGGGCCAAACATCGACAAGATCAACGTTATTTTTGCCGATACAGACCCTGATCCGACGCCGGATCCGGATCCCGACCCAACACCTGATCCAGACCCGAACCCAGGTGATGGCAGTTATGACGACGGTCCCAACCTCAGTATCGGTGCTGGTTCCGACGGCTCGAGTAAAGCGTCAGGTACTAGCTACGGAAACGTGCGCGACGGCAATCTCTCAAGCTACTGGTCTCCAAGTGGGAACACGGGGCGAATTTCCATAAAATGGAGTGGCGGTGAAACGATTAATGCCATCAATATTGTTGAAGCTGCTGGGTTTGAAGGCCGTATTGGCAGCTGGCGTGTGGTGAATGATGATAACGATGGCCAGATCGCCAGTGGAACTGGCGCCGGCGTGATTCGGTTTAACCAAGTTACTTTGGATAAGGTCAACTTTGTGATTGATTCTGCCTCATCCCAACCCGCAATTGCCGAATTTGAGACCTACCTAGCAAGTCAATCTGGTACGCAGAACCCCGATCCTGATCCAGACCCAGATCCCACACCAGACCCGGATCCAGATCCGAACCCTAATCCAGGTGGCGGTGATGACAATGCATTAGACTCAAGTGGTAACCCGACGGCAGCGTGCCTAGACTTAATCAATAACGACAACACCAACTGGGATGAGTCCTCGCTGCGAAACGAGCAACAAATCGTGACGTGTCTGTCCGTCACGCTGGGCAAACCTATTGGTTACGGTGAGCAAGCTCGCGGTGGTTACGATGCAAGCGGCGGCAGTGATCTGGTGGTGATTCGTGCCAACGGCAGTTCATCGCCAGAACAACAGTTAGCCGCAGCGATCGACTCAGATCAGCATAATTGGATCGTGTTCGATAAGGATGACTTTAGTTCGGAGACTGAAATCGCGATGTACCGGCTACAATGCAACAATGGGGCGGTACAAAGCGCCTTGGGCATTTCATCGGCGAGTCAGTGTATTGACTACAAAAACTGGTGTGCGAACAATGGCGTGTCTTCCAGCAATTGCGCCGACGAGTTTTTCAACCAACGTCTCAACGATTCTGATTTACCCATTCGCAACCTGACGATCGGATCGAACACCACACTCGACGGGCGCGGTGCCAACGTCAAACTGATGTTCAACGGATTTAAAATTGGGGCAGACAGCTCTGGCCAGTCAACCCGTTTATCCAACAGTGTGATCGTCACCAATCTAAGCTTTGAAGGCGCCGGACATACCGAAGACCACGGTCTAGACCCGGATATGCTCCGGGTCACCGGCGAATCAAATGATGTCTGGATTCATAAAAATTCCTTTATCAATACCGGTGACGCCGCGTTCGACGTTAAGGTTGGCGCCTACAACACCACTATCTCGTTCAATCGATTGGTGGATGTGTTGCGTGCGTCACTACACGGGTCGTCTGACAGCCGCGTAATCAATCAACAGATTACCACCACACTGCACAACAATATGTTCATCACGACCGACGCCTTTTACAACCGAGGCAGAAGCACATTGCGTCGTGTACCGTTGCTCCGCCGTGGTTCATCGCATCACTTTAATAATGTGTATGTCGATTACTGGAAAGACATCGCCAGCGTTCGTGTTGGTGGCACCCTGCACTGGGAAGACAACCTGTTTGTCGGCTTGAGTGCTGTGCAAAATGAGGACTCCGATTTAGCAGACGCTTTCAGTAAATGGCAGGTGGAACTCTCAGACGGCGTCGTGCGTGATGGTAGTTTCACCGATGACGGCAGCGTTGTGCAGTTTGCCAGCGGCAATTGTCGTTTGAATTCCAGCTATCGCACGGGTTACTCAGGTGACCCCGGTAATGCGCGCAATTTGAGCCTTGATTACAGTGCCACGTCGTCACAAGCCATCGCGAACAATCAAATGGCTCCGAATCAAGACCTATTGGATTACGTGAACGCCACCGCCGGCGTACGTGGCGCGACGCCATATAACTCGCCGATTGCAAAATCACGTTCGCAGGTTCTGGCTCTAAGTCAGCCTAATTGCAAACAATAACCCACCAACCTGTTCTACGGCCAGCAATTGCTGGCCGTAGAATCAGCCATTCCCCTCTGATTCTCTTTAAATAAGCCGAGTTACTAGCGCCACTTCCGAATCATGGCGCTGGCTTTGCAGCGTGACTCTCTGCTACTGTTGTCCATAATTCACCGCACTGTGGGCGTGGTTAGAAACCTGCCCTTCTTCGCCGCGTAACTTGATATTTCTGAATGCGCAGCACACACACGGAGACCGCACGGATATGAAGTCACTGCTCTGCCACATCGCATTACTAGTCTTATTAATCTGTTCGCCTTTCGACGCCGAGGCCACCCCACCGCCAGTCAATCTGAGCGACTTTTTGAAAGAAATCGACGCACTCCGAATACAAGCTCGGATTCCCGGTTTGTCCGTCGCCGTAGTCAAAGATCAGCAGCTGTTAGTCGCCGCCGGCCTTGGCTACACCAACCTTGAGCAAAAAATTCTGGCCGCTGCGGATACCCCGTACGATATCGCCTCGGTGACTAAGCCGATCTCGGGCGTGGCAGCGATGCAACTGGTCGACGCCAAGCAGATCGACTTGGATCGGCCCATAGCGGAATACAGTGATTGGCGCGGATTTTGTGAAGCATTCTCACAGCAGCCGTCCATTTTTGCAAAAGACCTGAGTTGCGAGCCCGCTACTCACACCCTGCGACATTTACTGACGCACACCGCCACCCAGCAGCCCGGCACCAACTTCAGTTACAACCCAGTCCTGTTCTCCTGGGCCTCACGTCCAATTATGGCAGTGGTCGAACAGAGCTTTTCTGAACTAGTGGTTCAAAATGTATTCACACCGACCCAAATGCACCAATCTGCGCGCACACACCGTGAACGCCCATTACCGCAAGCGATGCAGCGGCGCCTGCCTAGCTATTATTCCCTCGATAACGACGGTAACGCGGTCCTCGCTGCTCCGGGATCACCGCAAGGTGATGGGGCTGCCGGTGGTGTGCATTCCACGGTAGTCGATTTGGCAAAATTTGATATCGCGCTGGATCGTGGTGAATTACTCAGTGCGGACGCACGCCAAGTCATGTTCAGTCCAACGCCGCTAAAAAATGGCACACTGGCACCGTATGGCATTGGGTGGTTCATCGAAGACTACCAGGATCACCTGTTGGCCTGGCACTCAGGCTGGTGGGAAAACCGCTCTTCGTCTCTGTACATCAAGGTACTCGACCAAGATGTGAGCCTAATCATGCTCGCGAACAGCGAGGGTATCTGGTGGCATAACGCGTTGGACAAAGCCGAAGTAGCGCGTTCAGCCTTTGCCCAAGTATTTTTTGCCACCTTTCTCAGCACTGAGTAAAATCAGTACGTTGACTGCAAGGCAGGCGTGACTATTCGATGGCGGAAACGCCTGCGTCCGTGCGTTCTACTTGCTGAATCGAGCCATCGTCATTGAAATAAAGATACTCGGCGGCCACGTGACGCTGTTTGCGATGACAGGTAGAATTGAGGTCGAGCCAGCGATGATAAAACAGAATCCACTGTCCCTTGAACTCGACGATTGAATGATGGTTGTTACCGCCTTCGGACTCCATGATGACACCCTCATACGCCCAGGGGCCGGTCGGACTTTTACTGGTGTAGTAGGTTAACTTGCGGTTATTTTCAGGCATGGTGAAGTAGTAAAGCCCTTGCCGCTTGAATACCCAGGGGCCTTCCATCTTGGGTTCATATCCGCCCATATCCATTTTGATGAAATCGCCTTTCACACTGCGCATATCCTCAGCCATCTCAATCACTTGGTAATCCGCACCTTGGCCGTGAAAATAGAGAAACGCACGACCGTCATCATCAATAAAAAGACTGGGGTCATTGGCATAGGGATCCGTCCAGAGCGGCGCACCAATCATGTCTTTGAATGGGCCAGTTGGCGAATCACTCTCGGCCACACCAATTCCCATCCACTTAGTGCTTTTCTCTGGGTGGACGCGATCTTTATAACCCGTACCGGCTGGAAAGATGAGGTAATACTTGCCATTTTTATAAGCCGCATCTGGCGCCCAGGCAAAGTTATCTGCCCACGTCAGCTCATTGACCGATAGACTCGGCCCGTGATCTACCCAGTCCACTAGGTTTGATGATGAAAAGGTATGCCAGTTTTTCATGTAAAAATCGGGCTGACACTCTTCATCATGCGAGGTATATAAATACATCTTACCGTCCGACCAGACGTGTCCAGAGGGGTCAGCAGTACGAATACTACTGCCAAAGTCCAGCGGATTTCCCGCCTCCGCTGTGAGCGTTCCCACACTCGCTGCCAAAAACAAGTTCGTTATAACAAGACACTTTAATCGATCCATTTTTTCTCCTTTTACCCATCAGGCTTATATTATTTATCCAATAAGTATAACGTTTCGCGGCACCTGACGGCGGCGGCGCGGCTGATAAATTTTTAGGCTTTTGGTCGACTTTTGTCTTAGTCGATAAAGTAAGACCCCAAAGTCGACATAACTTTGGGGCCCTTAGATTAAAACAACGACGGATTATTGACTAAGCCATGCCTTTTCCGTTTTAGCAACGTCCGCTTTGAGTTGTTCGAGGAAAGCGTTGACACCATATTCCGTGCCTTTTTGAATCAACTCATCCAGCTCTTCCACCTTAATGGCGCTCCGCTTGACATCTTGACCAGCGAACTGCATTTTAAGCGACTCTCGAACTTCCTGGGTTTGAATCGCGATGCCACCTAACACGTAATCAATCAACAACTCATGCGGTGGGCAACTCAAACACACAGGGTCAATGTCGATTCGCGGGATTAACTCTTTTTCAAGCAGCTTACAGAGCCAAGGTCTAACAACGCAAATATTCTGTAATACAAACTTAAGCACACCGCATTTTCCCCAACGACGAACGAGAGATGCGTTGAAACTACGGCCAATGTCGTAAATCGAATCGCGCCCGAAATCGTAGACGTACTCCTCAATAAATGGGTAGTCAAACTGCGCGTCCAACACATCAAATGTGCAACGATTTTTGTACAAACCCTTGGGCGCGAGGTACTTAGCAACATTGAGAAAATAGCGCCCAATTTTGGCCCAGTTTTTACCACCGGCAGCTTTGATCCCATCGACATTCATACCAAACCAGTGGTGCCAGGTGGAGTCCACCACAACGCGACCGACGTTGGCTTTATGACCGTCATATGCACTGATCATATCGAAGGTGTATTGTTTAACCTCGCCCTTTTGTAAATTGTATTGGTGCGAATTCTTACCGGTCGCAATGATACGCGGTCGCTCACGGTTGCCCCCTACTTCCGGATACTCGTCCGTATTCGCCACAGTCGTGGAAAACGGAACGGCCGCGTTTAAGGTGATGGACGCGGGTTTTTCACATTCACCTTCATGCGGATGGTCCGGCATCACATTGATGACGCCATACTTTGGATGGCACAAAATTTCATGCGGATAATGAAGCCGTCTGAAAGGACTCGTGTAAAGCTTCTTGAACGGCAGCGCTGTTATGGTTTGCGGATACTCATCACTTTGTGCTGTATTTGGCACCAAGCCGGTGCCAGCCATTTGTGCGGCATCGGTAGGATCAGGCTGGTTAGTATCAATACGGTCCTCGCCACTACCAGGTGGAACACCATCCGTCGTGGTCCATTTACGCATGCTTCCAACTCGAGGAATCTTACTCGCCAAGCGCTGCCCCAATGTGGAATGGTCGCCGGTAGCGAACACACCGTGCCCTGCGTTCATCCACTCGTGCAATGCGGCGAGCTGATCATCAGGCAATGCGGTACTACTCGATTCAATGGCAAAAATGAACATCACGTCAAAATCATTCAAAATCAACTGCCCATTGGCTTTCTGAGATGTAAACTTGAAATTACTGTAGTGGGGATCGTTGTCACCTGGGGTATCGTCAATGACCACATTACCACCACCGTATCCATACACGGCACGTTTGACCGAAATCTGCGTGCAGCCTAAAGTCTTGCCCTGCATGTACTCGTAGACCGTATTGATGCTGGTAAGCCCGCCATCAATTACCATCAGTACGCGCAGCTTGGTTTTGCGCAGATAGCGATACCAGTCGTGGTAATGACGCAGCTCTTTGAGCTCCACGTGCGTTAATATATTAGGTTCCATTTAATTGCTCCTTTTATTGTCCTTAAGACATCAGTTAAGTAGATGGAAGGTGAGTGACAACCACACCAGACTGGCAGCGGTGAATGACCCCTACTTACTTTATTTCCTTTTCACACCATCCCAGTGTGCGCAGCGTCATGCTGTTCAACGACCTCCCGTAAAATGCTCGGTAATTCCTCACCAAGCGTAGGCAGCATACGTGCTGCCCCAGCTATACACTATCCTTAATAGTGATGATGGAAACGGCGGTACAGTGACAGCGGAAGACTATCGAGGCGGATCAACTTTACCGTTGATCGAGGTATTGACCCGATACCAGCCAGCCACAGAGTAACGATCTCGTGATGCGGGTAAGACTTCATGTGGAAATTCTTCGCTTAGAAACACGGCCAAAGTTCCGTATAAAGGCACCACACGGGTTCCAGTTCGATCCGTGTCACTGTGATACAACACCAGTTCCCCGCCATCGTGTGCAGTCCACCCCGGATTGAGGTAGGCAACCACCGATAAGACGCGATTGGTTTCCCCACGAAACGCATCGTAGTGACGTTTATAGTAATCACCTGGTGAGTAGTGTGCGAAATGACTCTCGAATGAGAATAAGCCAAGGAAAAGACGTCGATTCAAATACGCCTGCAGATCCGCGGTCCACGCGTTCCAGTGTCGACCAGCGTCTGATTCACCGGTGATCCAGCAAATCGCGTCAGTGCGAACAAACTCATTTTTAAGGTAGTCATCACCACGACCAATCCCCGCCTCCACAAACTTGGTCTCCTGTATACGCTGTGCATGTTGATACAACGCATCGGTAACTTCGGCTGGCATCGCGCCAGCTTGAACACTAAAGCCTTGGGTTTCGATATCCTGTGCAATTTGCTCAAATAAAAGTTCGTCGCCGGGCAACGGAGTTGCTACCGGAAAAACTGTCATGGGAGCTAATGTCTGATCAATCGCATCCAAATTCGTGTTCTTCTATTAACGCGCCAAGTAGCGCCGTATGCTGAGTTAACTGGGCGTAATAGTACTGCCAAACGTCAACGTCACCTAGCAAAAAAAACACGATTTATCGGAGATCACTAGATCGACTAACTGGTAGCGTAAGCCATCGCAGATCGTTTCTTTTTGGATCGCCGATGCGACCAGATATAGACACCGGTAATGCCCAAAATAAGCGGGGAAAGTCCGAGGATGCACCAGAGAAGCTTGCTGAAAAGACCTCCGAAAGAGCCAAAGTGCAGCTCTCGAAAACTATCAGTGACTTTGATTACCGCATTGGCATCACGACCGTCGATTGCAGCCATAAGCACACCACTCTCGCGGTCATAGGTCACGGTGGACGAGTAATCGCTGGCAAATGGATTCACGCTTGGTTGGTGCCCGAACACCGTAAAATGCACTTCCGGCTCATACGGATACAGCAGATAGGTTGGAGTAAACGCGTCAAGTTGTGACCGACTGTCATCAATCAGCGACTGGAAATCGATCGACGGATCATACAACGCTGCCGTTGGATAGTAGTGCTCGTCACTCGGGTGTTCAAATACCTCATGGTAATACTCCAGCGCATTGAAGTAGATGCCAGTGATTCCAAGAATCAGGATCACGGGCGACGCCCATGCACCGATCAGTCGATGCAGATCACCTGAGAACACGCGCAAGCTTTTATGCCAACGTAAGCTGAATAGATTCAGCCAAAATTTGCGATGAATTATCAGGCCACTGATCCCCAGAAAAGTCAGGATCAATGCCGCGACCAAGCCAATAATCGTACCCCACTGCGAGTGCTCATCACCAAGACCATTGAGCAGAAATGTGTAATGCAGGTTTAACAACCAATCAGTCAAGTTTGAGGTCGTCGACACGGGGGCACTGAGCACCTGGTTCGCGTGTGGATCAAAATACACTTTGAACCAATCGTCTGTGTTTTTTTTAACTAGGTAGACTCGATCGGCTTGCTTGCCATCGGTGAACACCTCCCAAGCACCAAGGATATACTCTGGGAAGGCTTGTTCAATATTCGACTGTAATTCGTTGTGGTTTTTACGCGAGAATATCACGCCGGACTGCTGGTGATACGGCAAAGCTGCAGCATTCGGCATCAGGAATTGGTCGATCTCGGTCTTGAACACCAAAATACTGCCGGTCAGCGACACGATCACCAATGGGATCAGCGCAATCAGAGCCAAATAACTGTGAAGCTTAAAAAGGGTGCGACGCATAAACCACCTGATTTAAAAATAGAATGCGCTGCCCATCACAACAACAGGCAACGCCAAAACACATGTTTTGCTTAGAATGTTTAGTACTTCCAACGCACCGATGCCGATACATTGCGCGGTGCACCGTAATAAGCCTGGTCCCAGTACAGACTCTGAAAGTATTTTTCATCCGTCACGTTTTCTAAGTTCATTGAGAAACTCACGTTCTCATTCAACTGGTAGTGCACGGCCAGATCCAGCAGTGTGAAGGCATCTTGATCAACCCGTTTATCTTCGGTTGTGATGTCATCCTGCCACTTAACAATGCCCCCGACTTTCAGTCCATCGACTGCCGGTACCGCGTAGGAGGCAGAGAGTTTGAGTAATTTCTTGGGAATAAAGTTGCGAATATCAGCGCCTGATTGGTCTTCGACGCTCACGTCAGTAAAACCGGCACCGATATTTAAACCGTCAAACAATTCACCGGAAAACTCAATCTCGTAACCACTACTCTCTAATGTAATACCTTCATAGATCGCGATATTCTGCTCATTACGGCCGACGAAGTTGCCGAAATTACGCTGATCCGAAGAGAAGTACGCAACCGTCAACACAGCACGTTCATCGTTGAACGATTTCTTAATCCCGAACTCTGAACTCTCACCCAATGTCGCGCCCAGCGGCAACAGGTCAGCATTCACCCAAGTTTGCTGTTTGAACACTTCGCTATAGCTACCATAGAGCATCACGTCGTCAAGTACTCGGTAAGTGATGCCGTAATAAGGCACAGTTTCCTTGGCGTCTGCATTTGCCGCACCACCATAGCTAAGGCCCGATTGTTTCAACTCGGTAGCACGCGCGCCAAGCAGCAGCGACACGTTGCCATGCACATTTAACCGCGACGCAACGTAGAACGCTTCCTGGCTGTAATCGATATCACTGGAGGATGCAGCCGGATCGAAAAAGCTGAAATTGGGTTGCGGTGACAAACCCAAAGCCCAATCGCTACCAAGTACCGGATAACCATTGACCGGGTCATAAAAGGAGGCCTCGTACAATTCGGTATCAGAATTGTTATAACCCAATACAAGTTGGTGCGTTCGATCGGCTAGGCTGAAATCGCCAGAGAAGTACAGGTCGATATTGTTCTGCTCTTCTTCGCGCTCATAACCACTGGCGTACCCGAACAAGCCGACTTCGGTCTCTCGATCCGGAACCCCGTACACATAAAACAACTCCGACTCGTAGTCCGTGGTATTACGAGTCAATATCGCATTGAACATCCAGCTGTCCGTGATTGCATGTTTGAGCTCCACAAACGTCTGGTTTTGAACGGTGTCGGCGAAGGTCCAGTCCGGTGCGTTATTGGTCGATACATCGTAATCCGTTTGTGAACCATCTGAATACAGCAGCGGTAACGCACCCCAGAGAACACCCGTTGAGTGACTGTTGTCGTAGCTGTGTCCCAGGGTCAACAGAGTGCGATCGCTCAGATCAAATTCGACGATGCCATAACCCAAGGTGGTCTCATCCTCGTGCCGATTCAAGTACGATTCACTGGTGTCGTATACTACCACCGCACGACCACGGATACCGTCACTGAACGCGCCTGAGACATCGCCCTCGATTCGACGACCTTGCCATTCACCGAGATTTAGGCCCAAGTCGGCTTGAAAACCCTCGGTTGGCCGCTTGCGTACGTAATTAATCGTTGCCGATGGGTTTGCCAGCCCAGTAATTAAACCAGCGGCGCCTTTAACCACTTCGACTTTGTCATAAATCGCAGTGTCTTGTTGGCCCAAATTTAATCCGCTGATGAAAGGAATTCCGACACCGTCATACTGAAAATTAACAATATCGAAACCGCGAGCGGTATAGTACGAGCGGTCAGTTTCCACCTCTTCCACGGTCACGCCGGGCGTATAATCTAATACATCGTTGATGGTGGTTAAGCCAAACTCTTCGATTTGCACACGCGAGATTGCAGTTACCGTTTGCGGTGTCTCGAACAAGGATAGGTTTAGCTTCGTTGCTGTGTCAGTGGTTCCTTGCTCACCATACACATAAACCTCTTCCAAGGGTTCATCGGCGGCTTGTTGGGCGAAGGCTGGTGCGACGACCAGTGCGGAAGTCACAGTAAGTGATTTAACGAATAATGAGAGTACGCTCACAGTAATTCTCCGTGCATGGATGTCCAGCATCGATGCAGTTGTGTGATAAAGACCAAAAATAAAACCCGATTCCCACCGCCAACAAGAGCGCAATGGGATAAATTTCCATTTGCTAATGATAATGGTTCCTATTTACATTATCAATAATAAGACAAAAGAAAAGGCCATTGCCTCTCGCGTTACAATAGCCTTGTGTTACCCGACAATCTTCAAATGAATATCAGAAGAACCGACCGGGCCGTGGATTACTGACTACAGGTGTTGCCACTGATCAACACATTCTGCGACTGCGCTAAGTCATTTCTGAGACAAACCAAACGCTCAGCCCCGGTTGGCTCGTAAATTTGATTGTTTTGCACCGTAGAGTCCGCCATGCTCCCGAACAAGCGCACACCATCAAAACTCTTCGGTCGTATGGTATTCGAGTTAAGCGTCACAGCCGACGAGTCGCTCAGTTGCACCCCACTGTTAAAATTATTCTGCGTGAGCAAAATTCCAACACTGTTCGACACCACCACTGCCCGATCTCCGTTGGTGGTATTGTTGTTGAAGCTAATTCGTTTGTCGCGATCTGATGCCCCCTTGTTTACATTGGCCACGTAAATATGAAAACCACTGTTGGCGTTGATTGTATTGTCTTCAAAATGGAGGTCATCGTTATAGGTATTCGTGATATTTATACCGCGTGATGAACTGGCAACCTGGTTCCGCTCAAATCGTACGCTGGTACTGCGAAACGATTGCATTCCAACCACCGTATCGACAATCTTATTATCAGCAATCAGCGTTTCCCGCGTGCTCGAGATAATGCCCGATGCATACCCTTGAATAGTGTTACGCGCAACCAGGTTGCCGAACACCGTCTCACTGTTTGCACCCGCCGCGAATATTGCATAGGAGTCAGCACCCTCTCCAATGGCGTTAAAGACATTATCAACAACCTGCGAATCCGACACCAACGAGGTGGTTACGCGAGTACCGATTCGGTTGTTACGCACGGTCAAATTCTGTCCGATGGTCAGCGTGACGAAACCGCCACGACTGCCTCGCTCTTGGTTATTCGAGATTTCGGTATCAATGACTTTCTGGTACTCCAACAAGTCACCGTTGTTGTCACGTGTGCGCGCTGGCTCGATATTGATCGCGTAGCCAACCTCGCCACCATCTGAATTTGCCGAAGGCTGACCATTATTAATAAAACGGTTACCCCGAATTTTAACGTTTCGCCCGTCAGTCAACGAGATCGACATGCGACGACTGTGACTGAACAGACAGTTCTCAACCACCAGTCGATCGGTCGGGTTATAGTCGGGATTAAACGAAAAGCCAAAGGAGTTTACGGTAATCGAGCCGGCGGACCCATTGAAAAACTTGATTCCTTTGAGCGTGACGTTTCGGCCTGAGCGAATATAGAATAGGTGTGAACCCTCCAGCCCATCATCGTCTGGCGAATAGTATCGAGTATCTCGATCTCCGTGCAAATTACCACCAATCACCGTGATATTTTGTGCGTCCCGCACCGATAAAATCGCCCCTCCGCGTAACTCAGATCCTGGCGTGGCAGGAAACACCCGTAAATGTGTATTGTTGCTCATTCTAAGCGTAAAATCGGATGGCAAATTTACCGCCTCTTTTGCCGGCCGAAACACAAATTGATCAGGTGCGGTCATCCTGGCCTGGAAAAACGCATCAAACTTACCAATTCGAAACTCTGTGCCACCCATCGATTTCACTAGGTTAAACAGCCGCTCTAACTCCTGATTGTTACGGAACGCTTTATTTGCCGTCGTGGGGCCTTGGGTAATCTGTTGCCATCGCTCCGGCACAAATTGGAACACGGGCGCTAGTAACTGTGGCGTTCCTACGATTGAAAGACTCGAACCGAGTAAGCGACCGTCAATATATCCGCCTCGTTCAAAGACCAGCTTGCCGTTGTCGATTCGACCGCGTTCAGCATTGATGGTGGTGCGAGGCGGCAAACTCACGGTTCTGCCATTAAGGTTGATATCGCAAACTAGATCAATGTTCGCAGGCGCGGAGCTCGCCGTTAGGTCTTGCAAGGTGCAAGCCTCAATGGTTTGCATGCCGGACGCAATGATTGCTGGGACTAACAACAAAAGGTCATCACCGTCTACATCCGAGGCTCTTGAAAAGGTTGAAGTGGCTAAACTGTAGGTGGCAAGTATCAATGCCCAAGCAACAGGCCGAAGCAGGGTTTGAATATTTATTAGGGTACGGGTCATGGTTTTTTTGAGCGCAATGCGTAACGTGTTGGAATCAAACCATATTTAGCCCACCTTAGCCACAGGTATGTCGCAAATCAAAGACTGGCTTGCCTAGTCAACGGCGCGAGGCATATTGCGGTAACTGAACCCTGGTTTTGTGACATGATTTACCGGGTGCATCGCTTCGGTAAAAGCGACTTGCGCATCACACCGTAAAGCATGGATAATTTGCTGTGCATACGGACTCAAGCGGACACGCTGCCCTTGAGTCCACAAAAACATATACTATAAATTGAACTTTTGATGCCAACTGACACACTCACAATCAAAATCACCGTATTGATCACAATCCAATTTTCATCCGATTAGCTATGTCGCATACTCCAATCCCTGCCAGATTAATCTGTATTCATATCGAAAAGACAGCGGGAAACTCGTTTCGAACTCTTGCTTATCAAAATTATGGTCGTGAGAATGTTTTTTGGTCCGGTATCGACTCGAGACAACCCATCGTCAGAGAGCAAGATTTAACCGACTATACTGTGGTTGGCGGGCACTGGTCGATGCATCACTACAAGTCACACAATGCAACTAACTTGTACTGCTCATTGCTTCGTGAGCCCATCAAACGGATGAAATCGCTGTTTCACTTCACACGCACACGCATGGACCCCGCCGGACAAAAAAAATGGCAGGAATTTGGCTTCGACCCTGACAGCTTATCAATGACGTTGCGTCAGTCGCCGAAGTTCATCTCGATGATAAAGAATCGACAGTGCCAAATGCTCACGGGGCAACAAAGCTATGTCGATGCGAAACGCGTGATGGAAAATGGTAATTTCATCGTTGGCACACTGGACGATCACGCGGAATACATCACGGAACTGGCACGACAATTAGGCTGGCAACACACCGCCCTGCCGCACAAAAATAAAAGCGACACTCCTTACCAAGACGACATTCAAATAGACGAAGACCTTGCGCCACTGGTTGAAGAGCTTTGCGCACAGGACCAACTGCTCTATAACGCGATCAAACAACGCACAGTCTACACTCAGGTCAACCAAGAACTGGCGAAAAGGCTCGCCCCTGAACCCCTAGAAGAAGCTTTAACACCACAGTCGATCTCAGCATGATGCTTGCACGTGTTGACCGTGCTAAATCGATCGCTTTAACCGACTTCAGCACATAGCCTGGAATATGAGTGATCAGAAGCGGATATTTAGAATATCAATCACCCCGATCGCGATTAGGTAAATCGCAACCACGTAGGCCAGAAACTTTGGACGCGCCAGGATCACCACCCCGGCCACAATGGAAAGTACGGGAACCAAACTAATATGCAAAACCATGTCAACCTCTTAAAATAAATGTGAGTGCGAAGTATACATCAGCGTAAGACATTCACCTGATCAAGGCTAGCAAGTGCAATCACAACTGATGGGGTTGATGCATTGCGGCTTGACTAAGCGACTAAGCATGGTCGAAGTCTAGCCGATTCACGTTAGTTCGCGTCAGCTTGATCGATCGGCAATGTATTAATTAATGCACGAAAACGCTGCAATTCCGCACGAACTGGTTTGTAAAATACCCAGTTCTTAATTTTTTTGGACGTCACCAGGCCGGCATCAGCCAAGACTTTCATGTGTGCCGTCACAGTTGGTTGACTCAAACCAATCTTGTCGACAATGCGGCCCACACAGACCCCATCATCAACCAAATCCCCATCGATTTGTGCCTCGAAATGCTCTCTGGGCTGCAGTATCCACGCCATAATCTGCAATCGATTGGCATTCGATAATGCTTGTAGTTGCTTCAATAACGCTTGGTCAACATTCGCGGTAGACACGACCCAGCACACTCCAAAATATTTTAAAAGAAGCAGATAGTTTATCCGGATTTAGTAGAACAGTTCGCAAAATATCTATATAGTTATTTACCTATATTTAATTTAAACGATATATCAATGAACTCACACGCCGATCAAACCATTGCGGGCCTTAAACTCGGAGCACAACTGGCAGAAGCCTATCTGCAACAAATTCATCAACGCCACGTCGCACCAAAACCGAGTGCATTGACGGAATTGGCGGCATTGGATTGTGAATTGCCTGAGCAACCCACTAGGCCTTCTGACACACTGAGCTTGCTTGATCGCGCTGGCAGTCCTGCCACGGTTGCCACGACCGGTGGTCGTTTTTTTGGCCTAGTGGTTGGCGGTGCCCTCCCGGCCACAGTGGGTAGCCGCGTCCTCAATGCTGCATGGGATCAACTCGCAACAACACAAGACTGCAGCCCGGTCGCCTTACAGCTCGAACGTACTGCGGCACGCTGGCTGCTGGACTTATTGCGGTTGCCAGCACACGCATCGGTTGGATACGTCACGGGCACCACGATGGGCAATTTCACCTGCTTGGCAGCCGCCCGCCATCGTCAACTGCAAAAACTGGGCTGGGACGTAGAGCAGCACGGACTGTACGGTGCGCCGCCGTTGCGTGTTATTGCTTCCGAAGAAATCCATGTCACGGTCACCAAAGTGCTTAGCTTGCTAGGGCTTGGGAAACAGAACGTGCTCTCCATTGAGACTGACTCGAATGGCGCGATGCGCGCCGACAAGCTACCCGAGCTGGGCCCAGACTGCATTGTTCTGACTCAAGCTGGCAATGTAAACTCCGGCGCCATTGACCCTATCGGCAGAATTGCAGAACGCGCCCATGCAGCAGACGCCTGGGTACACGTAGACGGCGCGTTCGGGCTTTGGGCCAGGGTTAATCCAGAACTCAATGCCATGACGCGTGGGATCGAACTTGCTGACAGCTGGGTAACGGATGCGCATAAATGGTTGAACACGCCGTATGACTGCGGTGTGGCAATCTGCCGTCACTCCTCAGCCATTCATGCGGCAATGTCTACGGTTGCACCGTATTTTACTTCCGACTCACACGTCGCGCCAAAAGACATGGTGCCTGAATTATCACGCTCAGCGCGAGCAATGGACGTCTGGGCTGCTCTGCACAGTCTCGGCCGTGAGGGCCTAGGAGACTTGATACAGCGTTGCTGCCGACATGCGCAAATGGCTGCCCATTCACTGCGCTCAATGGGATTTGACATCGTGAATGACGTGGTCCTGAATCAGGTGGTCGTCAGCCACCCAACAGACCATCACCAGTTAGCAAAAATAGCCGAGATCGTTCAACGCAGCGGCGAAGCCTGGTTTGGTGTCACGCATTGGAAACAACGCGACGCATTTCGTTTGAGCTTTTCTTCCTGGGCGACTACGGATGAAGATCTGGAAAGACTCTTGAACGCGATTCAGTTAGCAGCGCGGCAACTTGGATTAAAGTAATTCAAGTGCTTATTTTTCTAGTTTTGGCAATTCAGGTTACACTGACTGGCTTAACGCTATGACAGCACCAGAATAACTCAATTCCTGTTACACAATAATGGCCGCCTCGTCCACCGAAGAACAGATCGTCACAGACTACTGGAACAGCAATATCGCAGATGATTTTTTCGGCATCACCTACTGGCTTGCCAACCCGCTGATCAGTCAACGATTTAATCAAGGCCTGGTCGAAGGCTTACCCTACTGCAGTTGGATCAACTATTCCCTGAGCTTTCTTGAGTCAGTTGACTGTCAGCGAATTTTAGGAATTGGGTGCGGCAGCGGTGAGCTGGAACTTCGACTTGCTGAATTAGATGCCGCGCAGTTCATAGATGGTGTCGATTTATCTGACAAACGTATTGAAATCGCGAACCAAAGGGCGAAAACGCGGGGTATAGAGCAACGCGTAAAGTTCCATGTTCAAAATGCCGAAAAAATGACGATGGAACCAAATCTTTATGACGCGATTTACTTCAATTCGTCGCTTCACCACATGGCAGACCTGGATGCAATTTTGCTTGGCTGTGCACGCGCGTTGAAACCCACGGGGTATTTGTTCGTGAACGAATATATTGGGCCGAACCGTTTTGACTTTAGTGAGCACGAAAAAAAACTCTTGCAGAGTGTGTTTAATCTAATCCCTCAGCAATACCGGGTGTCGCATGACAAAAACGACCGTGGAGAAATACGCAACACGGTCGGGATTCCTAATCCTGAAGACGTCGCGCGAGTTGACCCATCGGAAGCAATTTGCTCAGCACAAATCGATGAAGCCATCCACAAGCAATTCAGGGTCATTAAATACAACCCGACTATCGGTGCGTTGATGCAATTCTTATTGAATGGAATTGCCGGTAATTTTAGAGAGTCGGACTCTGCGTCTGTTTCAGTGCTGGAGATGCTGTTTGATATCGAAGAAAGGCTAATGGAAGCCGGCAGCTTAAAACCACACTTCGCGTTCTACGTAGCACAGCCCAATAGCTGAGCGCTATTACCAGAAGCAAAATCCTGACTGACTACGTCACTCGGTCTCACTGACGCGCTCAGTCGACGTAATGCCACTGGTGTGGCGCGGAAATTCACTGGCGTCAATAGTCTCTAAGTAGCCGTGCCAGACGGCGTGACCAACAGCGGGAAGGAACAGGATTAAGAGTAATCCGCCAGTTGCGATTCCGAGCACCAGTCCAACGCCGATTAGACACCCCCACAAGGCCATCACAGCTTTGTTCCGCAGCACAGCATTAATCGAAGTCACCACAGCAGTGATGGCATCCACGTCGCGGTGCATAATCATGGGTAGGGAGAATACGCTGGCGGCGAAGGTCAAGCTCAGGAATACCAACGCCAGGATTGCCAGTGCGCCGTAATACCCCACCATTTCCTGCGTGGTGTAATTGCCAGTTTCAGGCATGAAGATGCTCACCGCAGAGCTCGCGCGTGCCCATACCAGGAAAATAATGAGCAGCACCAGCGCAAACACCAGCTCCGAACCTAGGTAGCGCTTAAAGCACGCCTTCAAGGTGCGCTTTAGTGACACCGGTAAATTGCGCTCCAGTTGTGCACTGATTGCATACGTACCGACACAGGCGATCGGGGCGGCAAACACGAATCCACATAACAACGAAAACACAATCCAAGCACTGCCATAGCGCCATGCGAGAACCGTAAACAACATGATTAAGCAGGCCATGACCAACCCATAGCTCAAACTGGCGATGGGGGCACGGCGTGCGTCATCCATCCCTTTGCCTAACCAACGAAACGGCGCGACAAAATCAAGCTGATCGCATGGCGCGACAAACGGCACAGTGTTTGTATTGTTCTCGTGGTTGGTCACCACGCCTCCTGATCATTTATCGAGTTAATTACTACTGCCCGCTGTACGTGGTGGCCTTGAAGCACCAGTCTGCGTATTCATTTCCGCAAGTTTAGTATGCCGATTTAACAAAAGGCTGGCTTGACACAGATCAAACTAGTTTATGATTCAGCCAATTAGTCTGAAACTCTATTCGCATGAAATGAGCACGCAACTTCCCATTCATCTGGCGCACGATTACGCCCCGGGTAACGGTCCCGTCATCCTTTTTTGTGGTGGCTTTAACTCCAATCGGAACGGCAATAAGGCAGTGGCATTGCAGGACTGGGCGTTGGAAAACCACACCGCATACGTGCGATTCGATTATCAAGGGCATGGGGACTCGCCAGGCGACTTTGCAGACTGTACTGTGTCGACCTGGCTGAATGACATTCTGACGATCATCGATGCACTCTCAGACACATCCGGTGTGCTGTTGGTCGGCAGCTCAATGGGCGGCTGGTTATCGTTGTTGGCAGCTCGTTTACGCCCCAAGCGCGTGGCTGGACTTCTGCTCATCGCCTGTGCTGCGGACATGACTGACTACTACCCTGCCCGTCTTGCCGGTTTTCCGCGACAACTAGACCCTCACGGCCGCCAATACTATGCCGTACCGAATGAGTACGACAACCATGAGCCGTACCGCATCTATCAGTCCTTACTGGAGGATGGCGCGCAATACACGTTACTCGACAGCACAATTAGCATACTCGCACCGGTACGTCTGATTCACGGTATCGACGACGACGTTGTCCCCTGGCAACGCTCAGAAGCCGTATTACAACGACTTGAAACCCAATATTGCAGCCTGAGCTTGGTCAAACACGGCGACCACCGCTTATCCAAACCCCACGAGTTGCGTTTTATCCAAACCCAACTCGCAGAACTGCTACGTGAATGCCACGACTAACCACAACATTGGTCGCCATAGTAATTATTGGTGTAATTACACTGTTTAGCGTCCGTACGGCGCGGTAATTTTAGAAGTCTTAATAGCGGCTTAATTCGTTTCATTGTGTCACTCCAGTGATTGGGTTATCTTCAACTCGAAACAGTTTGAACCAGAAGGCCCTCACAATACAGTGAGCAAGTTTGAACATTAGGATCGGTTTTGCTGAATTACCTACGCCGATCACAACACGTGGCGGACCACAGCCAGATCATGGCGGGCAGCCAAACGCGACGAGACACCTCCCTGAGCAGAGCGACGGCGAAGACCAATCACCGACGCCGCGGAAAGATTAATTCGTATCAACAGATTCACCAGCGTGCTTTAATCTTGCGTAAGCTTAGAGAGTCTAATGGCCGTTTCGCACGTGACTCACGGTATCTGCGATACCTTACTTATTAACCATCAACTTGACGATACAATTATGGGAAGCAACGAACTTCACGACTTACTTGAGCAGCTTCGAAACCAACACCAAGGGGCTGACTTTGTCGACAGCGAATATCAACAGCGCCTAGACGAGATTATCGTGTCGCTAGAACAACAATCGCTTTATCCAGACAGCTTTGATGAGTATTCCAACCTTGATGAACAAATCGGCGCGCTCATCCTTGACCTGGAAACTGAGTACCCGACGTTGAAACGCGTGTTGGATTCCGTGCAACAGGTTCTAAGTAATTTTAGGGTTTGACGTTTTCTACGCCAGCTTTTTTATATCAATACTGACAAGAGGTAACGTTATGCCCGAACTCACTAAGTCAATCAAAACTGGGCTGCTCGCCGTGAGCCTGTGTGCCGTCGCCAGCGGCTGTACTTGGGTCAAAAAGAATCCCGGCGCGGATCGTGTCCGCATCGCACCGGCGGATTTGGTCGGTAGCTGCAAAAGCCTTGGCACGGTCACCAGCAACACCGTCAACAAGGTCACTGTGGTCAATCGTAGCACCAAGAAAGTTCAATCCGAACTTGAAACGCTGGCCCGCAACGAGGCCGCCAAATCGGGAGCCGACACCATTGTGGTGCGCTCCCCAATCGTTGACGGCCAACAAACGTTTGAGTTGTTCCGCTGCCTTTAAGTCGGCTGCAAAATTTCTCGCAGCCGAGAGAATATGGGGCTTATAGGCAGACAACCGCCATACGCCCCATTCCAGCGTCGACAGGGAAGCACATTTCACCCGGATCGCACACATCACCGAGACCATTAGAATCAGCGTCGGCTTGATCAGCATTTTCATCGAGCGGACAATTGTCGATATCGTCATTCACCCCGTCATTATCACTGTCGTCATCGCACACATCCCCAAACGCATCACCATCGGAATTTGTTTGGTCTGGGTTCTCCACATTCGGGCAATTGTCGTACTCGTTAAATACCCCATCAGAATCTACATCTCGCGAAGGATCATAGCGAAATCCTGCAACAAGAGGACCACTGGAATTGAATGCTCTGCGATTATCTGCTTGGTTGCTCTGGCCAGCTGGAACACCACAGGGTTCGCCATTACAGTTGAGGTCCGGATTAGAGAACACGTAGTTCCAAGCCGCATCATTCAAGTACGACATAATAGTGCCTTGCGAACCATTACCATGACCGCATGCATAGTCTTCAAACGTATAGCGATTGTCACAGGGGCTTGGTTGACCGGAATTTGCCGAAGCACGCTCGTGTCCCGAACCCAGGTTATGACCGATTTCGTGTGCAAATACAGAGTCGGAACCCCAGCTGGCAAACTGCGTAACAGAGAACCCATAGGCTTCGCTTTCTCCATTTATCCACGCGATGCCAGCCACACCACTGTTGCCTACATATGGCAACACTGCTACTAAATCAGCAAAGTATTGATTTCTGAGACTGGGCACTGTACTGAATACACCAGTGCTGTCTGTTACAGCATCGAGTAAAGTGCCAGTAGAAGCGCTGTTATTAAATGCTAACTGCTGGGCCCGCGCCAACTCTAGTTGAATATTTACGCCACTACGATCATAGGCAGCATTCGTGAAAGCTATCATTTGATTTATTCGTGAAACTGGATCTGAGAAACCAGCGGAGAATTCATCAGAGTAAATTGCCATCACACCGATGATCGCTTTAGTTCCTGTCGAATGCCCAGTTACAGGAGTTTTGGAGCCTCGCACGTCGTGAGCCACCAGCTTTGAAGGGGGCACCTTAATATCATCAGCCAAATCTATTGATTGTTGCACCTGTTTAGCATCGATCAATACCGTACCACTTAATTGATCCCATCCGATCGAATAGTTGCTCGTCTCATCACCAAAACTTGCATACACTTGTTTCTTACCAAAGGTGATCACCAACCAATCTTCAGTGTCATCGTTTTTACCCCACAGCTGCACATCACCATTGGGTGCAGTGCCGGTTCGATAGATCTCCAGTGTCATCAACGCGCCGTCCGGCATCGGAATTTGCAGCGTGTCGCCTTCCTTTAATTGCGCAATTTTCCGATTCACATCAATCGGCTTCACACTCTGAACTGCGCCATCAGCAACCATTTTAGATGCCACGGTACGCGTCGAATAAGAGAATAAATCTGGCGCAACGCCAGTTTGTGCACTGGTCGTGTGTGAGCAAACACTCAGAACAAGCGCCACAATCCACCAGTAGCCAACCAAACTTCCGGACTCAGAAGCACCTAAATATTTTTTACCGACCATAATCTACCTATTCTAATTCGTGTAATCTGCTCGCCCTGCCCGTCCATAAGGTAGCCGATTTAGCACCAGAATCCTAGCTTTCTCTCACGTGCGCTTGCCTAGTTGCTCTACGCGATGTTGATCCGCGTCTCGGCCCGGCGTCACACCAAAGGCCCGCACATATTCCCGATTAAACTGGGACGGGCTCTCATAGCCGACACGATACGCCGCGCTCACCACGTCACACTGCGTCGACAACATCATCTGGCGGGCCTCGGTTAAGCGCAGTTGCTTTTGAAACTGCAGGGGACTCATGGCGGTCACGCGTTTAAAATGCGCGTGGAAGGACGACACACTCATGCCAACCTGATTGGCGAGATACTCGACCCGCACCGGTTTATCGAATTGATGGCGCAGTATTCGAATCGCCTGCGCTATCCGTTGCAGATGACTGCCCCTCTGCGCCAGCTTGGTAATACTTTGTGCGTGTGGGCTGGTGAGCAGCCGAAAATACAACTCACGCTGTAACAATGGGGCCAACACACTGATCTCCTTCGGCGCGAATAAAAGGTCAGCGATACGCGCTATGCAATCACTTAATTTGTCATCGCTCTGACCAACAAATACCGCACGACTGGGCAACTGCGTATTCGAGAGGCAGCGTTCCCCCGTGGCCACTAACTCAGCCAATTGCGCTTGATCTAAACTAATTTTCAATCCCAAGTATGGTCGCGCCGAACTCCCCTCCACCACTTCACCAATGACCGGTACATCCACCGACACGGCCAGAAACTCACCCGGCTTGTATTCAAAGACCTGATCGCGCAGCAGGACGCGTTTCTTTCCTTGCACGATAAAGCATACACAGGGATTGTAGACGGTAGGAAGACGTCTTCCGGCTCGACTGAATCGAAGGCACTCGACGCCTGGTATTTGAGTGCCATTGACACCTTCATTGGGGGCGAATTGAGACACAATCGCAGCGAGCGTTGGTCGTTGTCGAGTATTCATCTCGGCGAACCCATTCGTTACTCCAGGAGTTTCATCTAGTCTAACAACGGTATCACTGCGCTCAGTACCCGTCTATTTTTTTAGAGAAACAGGCAATACATTCAGAGTATCAGGCAGCACCCTACCCCATGCAGCTGAGTATGCTAAGTCACGACAAAATAAACACATTTCTAATGTCATCGGAGACATATTGGGTTTTTGTCGCGCCCCTAACAGCAACTTAGAACCTGTAACACTTGGAGAAAACCATGAATAAAATTGCGCTTATCACCGGTGGCAGCCGTGGCCTTGGTCGCAGCATGGCACACCACTTAGCTGCGAATGGTCGAGACATTATCCTCACCTACCACAGCAACCACCAAGCAGCACGAGACACAGTCGACCAGATTGAACAGTTCGGGCAACGCGCAATCGCCGTCCAGCTGGACATTACCCAGACCATGCGTTTTGCGGAATTTGTGACGCAATTGTCGAGCCACTTAAGCGATACATGGCAAACCGCACAGATCGACTTTCTCATCAACAACGCAGGATCTGGCGTATTCCAAGCTTTCCAATCCACTACCGAAACGCAGTTCGACAAAATGGTCGATGAGCATGTGAAAGGTCCCTTCTTCTTGACCCAGGCGTTGTTGCCCTTGATCAGGGATGGCGGTCGCATTCTAAATGTGTCGTCCGGTCTAACACGTATGACCTTTCCGGGCTTCTCGGCTTACGCCAGCATGAAATCCGCGGTCGAGACACTGTCGATATATCTGGCGCGAGAATTAGGCGAGCGAAGGATTTCGGTGAATACTCTGGCGCCCGGTGCCATCGAGACTGATTTCGGTGGTGGATATGTGCGAGACACGGCCGAGGTAAATCAGCACCTCGCGGACATCACCGCCTTGGGGCGGGTTGGCGTGCCTGACGACGTTGGTGGCGCAGTTGCGGCAATCCTGGCTGATGGTGCCGCTTGGATCAACGCACAACGCATCGAGGTTTCCGGCGGGCAAAACATCTAAAATATCTCGCATCGAGACTTTTGGGTGCAAAAATATGCGGGATTTCAATTCTATTTGAGCTTCATTTGAAGGTCTCACGTCTAGTCTTTCGGTTATCAACAACAAACCGAGACTAACTCATGAAAACCTGTGTATTACCCGGACTGCTTAGCATCTTGATGGTGTTAAGCAGTCCCTGCACGATCGCCCGATCAGCGGTCACCGTGCTTCCAGGCACACCGCCTGAGACGCGCGAGGTAAGGCTCGAATCATTGTCCGAAAAGTCGGCCACATTGCGCTTTATCGCTGCCGATGGTGCCAGTGTCACCGGTAAGCTTCTATTGCCAGAGTCCCCGCACACCAAACTTGCTGTACTGTTGCACCCAATGGGCAGCGACCTAACTTTCTGGACCCGCACGGATCACTCGATGCGAGCAAGCAGACTCAGCAACTATTTACGCCAGAATGGGTATGCTGTGATCATGTTGGATGCACGATTACATGGCCGCCGAGCTGTGTCACACATCACAGCACGAGACCTGTTGAAAAGCGCGCACAGTGCCGACCCGACGCTCTACCACGACACAATTCAAGGCACAGTTCGCGACTACGCCAGCGTGCTAGCCTGGGCAAGAACGCAGTATCAACCCAAAGAGGTCTTGATCATGGGTTACAGCATGGGCGCGCAAATGAGCCTGATTCTGGCCGCGCAGCATCCGTCAATCGACCACGTGGTTGTGATGGTCCCGCCTTATGTGGCCGCCGATACCTCGCCGGTTGCACCACGAATGTTTACCGCTCAGATCCTACAGGCCAATGTACTCTGGCTGGCAGCCAAGCAGGACGAGCACTCAACCACGACACAAACGCAGGCAACCTTTGATTTAATCCCCAGTAAGCATAAACGCCTCGTCTGGCTGGACAGCGCCCACCGCTTACCGAGCACCTATACCGATCTGGTACTCGCGCACTTGGAAAAACTATCGCAAAGACCTGCTACGGAGAATAAACCATGAGCACCGCTGTTATTCATGCCCACAAGCTAAGCAAAACCATCTATTCAGCCAGTCAACCGATCAAGATCTTGCGCGGCGTTGACCTGACGGTCAACGCCGGTGATTCAGTCGCCATTCTGGGTGCATCCGGCAGCGGCAAATCCACCTTACTTGGCGTACTTGCTGGTCTCGACACCGTCAACAACGGGCATATCCAGCTGCTCGGCGAAGAGTTAACCACGCTCAATGAAGACCAGCGCACGGCATTGCGGGCTGGGCAGATTGGCTTCGTGTTTCAGTCATTCCACCTGTTGCCGGAACTCTCCGCAGTGGAAAACGTGGCTCTGACACTTGAGTTATTCAATCGCTCTGACGCATTAAACGTGGCGTATGAGTGGCTTACTCGACTGGGTTTGGCACACCGGGCCGAGCATTACCCCAGCCAACTGTCGGGCGGTGAGCAGCAACGGGTAGCCCTGTGCCGTGCTTTCGCAGTCGAGCCAAAAATATTATTTGCCGATGAACCGACCGCCAATCTGGACGCACATACGGCTAACAATGTACTTGATCAGTTATTTTCGTTGCTTGACACGTCTCAGACCAGTCTGGTGGTCGCAACGCATGACCCGGTATTGGCTCGTCGCTGTCGGCACCGCTTCCAACTGCAAGATGGCATTTTAAACAGTGCACCCAAAGATCAGGAGTCGTTATGTTAGTTCGACCAGCATGGAGGTTAGCACGTCGCCTAATTCAAAAACGCGCGAATGCACGTGAATCTGTGTTGCTGGTGATGACCATGGCACTCAGCAGCTTCGTGATAGCCAGTCTGAACCTTTTCAGTCTGAACGTGCAGCAAAGTCTGCGTGACGATATCAGTCAATTTTTGGGCGCACCACTGGTAGTACGCAGTGATGTGCCGTTTGCAAAACTTGCGTTTAGTCACCCAGAATTGCAAAGCCCAGTGATTACACGCACGTTTACCACCGGAGCTACCAGTGCGTATGCCTATCAAACCGTCTCCTTAAAAGCCGTGTCAAGCACCTACCCGGTGCAGGGTCGCTTCGCCGTGCAACTGGCAGACAACATGCTAAAACATCATGCCGCAGACCTCGAACCAAATTCTGCGTGGCTGGATCAACGTGCTATGCAAACGCTGAATCTAGGTCTAGGCGACACCGTCAAGCTCGGTCGTGCTGAGTTTGTGGTGAGCGGAGAAATCCTGGCGGAACCCGACCGATTGACACAACTGCAGCACACCCTGCCGCGCATAATGATTAACCTGAAAGCGCTGGCTAACACTGGGGTTAACGAACAGAATAATCGCGGTGAGTACCGCCTATTGTACTCAGGTAGCACCAGTGCACTTGAGCAATTAAAAACAAACCTACGCGCAACCAGGCCTGAACTCGAGGTCCTGACCGCAGACAGTGGACGCCACCCATTTGCACGAATCGCTGCACGCGCATCTAACTTGCTGCACTTGGTGTTCGCCTTTTTGGTATTGATCGCAGGCACTACCGTGGCGACCCTAAGCAAACACTTGCTAAACGAGTTCAGTATCTCCGCGACCGTATTACGCGCCATGGGGGTAGGCAAGAGTGTGGTAATCAGCGCGCTTGGATTGATCTTCTCAGCCACTGCACTTTTGGCTAGCACATTGGGCTACCTCGGCGCGTTCTTAACCCAGCCTTGGCTATTATCGCTGGCCGAGCCACACATGACTTTGACCGCAAGCAAAATGCAGTTCGCACAATGGTGGCCTAGCCTATTGCTAGCCGTTGCGTTGGTAATTGGGTTTGTGGTGCCGGGTTTACTGGCCTTGAGTCGAGTACCTGTCACGGCAGCGCTGCAACAAATCAAAACGAACCTGCGCAGTTCATACCTGAGCAGTGTATTGGTTGGCCTGGCACTGACTGTATGGCTCTGGCTCAGCAGTGACAACCCTCAACTGACCACACTATTGATTGGCACGGTGATGCTGGTGGTGATTCTGACCATGTTGTTCGGCTGGATCCTCACTAAGCTCACCGCGCAATGGCATCGCGTGTTGCGCGGCCCCTTAAAGATTGCCATTCGCAGTCTTGGGCGCAGCGCACACCGCAATACGGCTCCGTTGGTAACGGTGGCGATAACCGTGCTGGCAGTGCTGCTCACCACCACACTGCGCGGCAGTTTTTTGGACACGCTGCATTTACAAAGTCTGGACCAGGACGGCAACTATATTTTCACCAACCTGCCTGCCGCCATGGAGCCCGAGTTCAGGCAACATTTAGCAGCAAACTTCATGGAATTACGTCAGTCGCACCCGGTCGTGCGAGCAGTCCTCACGCATATCAACGGCGTCGAAAAAGCCGCGTATCTCTCGCGTGAGAGTGAGACGCGTGAACAAGCGCGCTCGGCTGTCAACCTTTCTTACGCGGATGCCTTGCCGAAAAACAACCGCCTACTGGAAGGTAGTTGGCCGAGATCCATCAATGAAGTTTCAGTCGAAAGTGAGGTCATGGCAGATCTAGACCTTAAACTGGGCGACACACTCCGGTTCGCAATCGGGGCACGTCATCTAGACGCCAAAATCACCAGCAGGCGCGAATTTCAAGCTGGTGGATCTCGTATGATGTTTTGGTTTATGTTCGCCCCGCAGACGCTGCGAGACTACCCGCAGACGCGCATGGGGGGGCTGTTAGCAACGCGGGATACACGCGCTGGCCTGGCTAGCCTAAGTGCCGCGTTTCCCACACTCAGGCTAACTGATCTGGCTCAACATATTGATCGAATCCGTGCCACGATGCTCGTACTCACGCGGTTGATGAACACCGCACTCGGTATGTTGCTTATTATTGCCACCTTGTCAATTGTGGCAGCCGCCACCGTCAATGCCAGCCTTAGACGCGTACCCGCTACCGTGATGCGCGCACTGGGTTTGCAGCGTCGAGGTGTGTACAGCATGGCACTGTTAGAGCAGATTATGCTTGCCGCGACTGGCTGCTTGGTTGGTGTTATCGCTGTTCAACTCTGCGCCGGACTGATGTTTCAAAACCTATTTGCGCTACACTATCGTATGGATTTCGTCTATCTCTCACTCGTGGTCAGCAGTGTCTTAGGACTCTTTGCACTGATCGGTTTTCTGGCTGGCCATCGCCAAACCCAGTTATCACCCAGTGAGGCGTTCAGGCTATGAGGATTTTAATCATTGAAGACAACCCCGATATTGCCGCTAATGTTGGGGATTATCTAAGTCTGGAAGGGCACGATGTCGACTTCGCCAGCGACGGTGTAATGGGGTTACACTTAGCCTTGGAACTGCCCGTCGACCTACTGGTGTTGGACATTAATCTGCCACGCTTAGACGGCTTTTCACTGGCACAGCGTCTACGCGTTGAGCACCAACGGCAGACACCCATTTTAATGCTGACCGCGCGTGACTCATTGACCGACAAAGTGCGCGGCTTCCATAGCGGGGCTTGGGATTATCTGGTCAAGCCATTCGAGCTGAAAGAATTGGGACTTCGGGTAGACGCACTGGCGTTACGCAATCAGGCGAATCAGTCTCGCGAGCTTCACGTTGGCGACCTAAGTCTTCTGGTGGATGCCCAACTGGCCACGCGTCAAGGGCAGGTACTCGCGCTACACCATGCCGCTCTAACCATTCTTGAGATGTTGATGCGGGCATCACCGAATGCGGTGTCCCGACGTGATCTAGAATACGCTCTGTGGGGCGAAGACCCGCCACAAAGCAGCCCGCTGCGATCTCACATCCACGAACTGCGTCACGCTTTAGATAAAGGGTTTGCGGACCAGATGCTGCACACACTGCGTGGTGTCGGTTATGCGATTCGCGATCCACAAACCGAGACCGAGTAACGCTCCCCAGGTTCATCATGTCGATTGCCATTTCAAACCGTATTCGCAACGCCATAATTGCCTTAACGCTTGTGCTAAGCCTGGGGTTTGGCGCACTGATCTTCCTCCTGGTTTATGTGATCGAAGATCAAGTTTTTATTAATCAACTGCGGCTTGAAAAGCAACGTATTGATCATAGCGAGGGGATACCAACGTGGGGCACCATTAACCGAGAAATCCAACTATTCACTAAAACTGATGACTTGCCTGCCACATTACCAGATGCGTTTCGCGCAAGGGTCGAACGAGACACCGGCATCCACGAGTTCTTCGACGCCAACCATGCGCTGTTCGTTGCGCACTATATCGAGCCCACATCAGGCGACCCGTATTATTTAGCGTATGATGTGAGTGCGTTGCTGGCAGTTCGCTCATCACGAACAACAGTGCTAGGAATGATCGTCTTGCTTACCTTATTGGTCGCGGTTCTCGGCGTGGTCGCGGCACACTGGATCACTCGCTCTGCTTTTTTACCGCTGCGGTACCTGACTCAGCATCTGAGCGACAAAGAACTCGATGACGCCGCGATTACTTTGGCACGCGAATTTTCCGACGATGAAGTTGGACATCTAGCCAAAAGACTGGCACTGGCAATGGAAAACGAACGGCTTGCCTACCAGCGTGAGTACGAATTCAACAAAAACGTCAGTCACGAACTGCGCACACCGATTCAGGTGGTGACCTCGAGCATCGAGCTGCTTCGAATGTCTGACCGCCCCCTGCCCGCACAACTCGATCGATTATCCCGCGCATCCGAACATATGCAGCAGATCGTTGAGGTGTTTTTATGGTTAGCCAGTGATCGTCAACTCAGCGCGCACGATCAGGTCAATGCTAATCACGTGGTCACCATCGCCACGCAAATAGCGCAATCGCGCCAGCTCGATTTACAGATTAAAAACCACCTCTCCAACACGGCGCCATATCCGATCCCGCAAACGGTACTGAACGTGGTATTGCGCAGCCTGATTCAAAATGCCGTGAGTCACGCAGCCGATCAGCGATTGACTCTGTGTCTCGAGCCAGACACGCTCTCACTCAGTAATCGCATGACGCTAGCTGGTGAAGCCGCGCCTGGCTTTGGCATTGGCCTAACGATTGTGGAACGGCTTTGTGCCCGCTTTGGCTGGACATTGACCTCAAAACCAGAGCACGCCCATGGCCGGTATGTGGTGACATTGTCGTTTGCCTCAGACGCGCATCATCGGAATCCGGTCCCAGAGCGATAATCGCGCGACCCTAGCAGAAACGAGCGCGTCTGCTGTTACAGCACGCATTGACGCGGCAAGTCGGTGTCGGGCTCGGAATGGACTCAATCCTCAGCTCGGAAACCAAGCTCGACTTGAGCACCACCGTAATCTAATGGTTTAATGGGTTGGCCCAAGCCTGACCCGAGCCCACACAATGCCGCCCCTAATTCATCCAGCAACTCGATTTTCTCTCACCTTACTGTTACTAAGTTTGCTGCCAAACGTCGCCAGCGCAGCAACATTTTATATTGACCCGGCAACCGGGAGTACCAGCAATGATGGTAGTCAATCATCACCTTGGCGCACTCTGCAAGAAGTCATCGAGCATGGTTTAATTGAATCTCAACGCTGGAACCGGCCTTACAAACCTGGCGGCGGCAAGGTAGCACACAATGCCGGTGCGCCGGTAAAAGGCGGTGACACGCTCATACTAATGTCCGGCTACCATGGCAAAATCGACATTCACTGGTATCAAAATAGCCGAACCATTACCGTTCGAGCCGGCAACAATCAAACCCCCACTGCCAGCCAACTGCATTTTCAATCCTCCGCACGCTGGACAGTCTCAGGCTTGACCATCAGCCCCGAGTTTGGCGAAACAGATGAAAGCAATTTGATTCGCGTTGAGTCGCATAGTTATAACGGACCGAGTAGCCATATCACCATCACCAACAACACGCTGTACAGCGCCAAACAAATTCGAAACTGGTCGGTAAACGACTGGCTAAGTCGCGCCAAAAGCGGTATTTCGGTGGATGGCGAGCACAGTGTGATCCGCCATAATACGATTTCAAATATTGGGTTTGGTATTACCGTCAGCGCGGATCACGTGACCGTGCAACATAACTCGGTGATCAATTTCTCTGGCGACGCACTGCGTGGCCTTGGAAACTACGGCGTGTTCGAGTACAACTTTGTGGCCAATGCCTTCAAAGTGAACAGCAATCATGACGACGGCTTTCAAAGTTGGTCGCGTGACGGTAAACCGGTGGTCGGCGTGGTACTGCGTGGCAACCAGTTCCACACCAATTCTGATCACCCAAACCCAGCATTGCTTTCGACCTTTCAGGGAATTGGGTGCTTTGATGGTTACTACAATAACTGGATCATCGAAAACAATTTACTCGCGGTCAGCCACTGGCATGGCATCAGTTTGTATGGTGCCAACAATTCCAGAATCGTAAACAACACGGTGGTCGACAGCCCTGCCCACGATAACGATCGCATGGTGCCCTGGATTCGCCTAACCACACACAAAAATGGAACGCATGGCAGAGGCAATGTGGTGCGAAACAATATCGGGCGTTTGGCGTCGATCAGCACCGGGGTAAGCCTTGACCACAACCTCGATCCGCTAATTAGCCCGTCCGATCACAGCAACTACCAAACGATTTTTCGCTCCCCAGACAGTGGCAACTACCAGCTCACTGCATCGTCACCAGCGATTGGCGCTGGAAGCACGCTGCTGGCACCGGCCATCGACATCACCGGTAAACCGCGCAGTGGTGCTATTGATCTCGGAGCATTCCAACACCGCTCGGCGCCATTGACGCCGCTAATGCTGTTACTTGAAGACGAGCCAAAAACGTCTAAACAATGACCAGCGCTTCTCGGATACACAGAAATGAGCGCTACTGACTGGGCGAGCATCGTACATTTTGCATGGTGCGCTCTAGATCCGGATCGCCCTGCAGAGTATCCACATCGACGACACTTTACGCTTCTAGCCGCGCCGGTCGACGATCGTTTACAGGTCGTACAAGCAATGCGGCATGTAAACTGATGGTTAATTCAGAGGACTGGTTATCACCAACTGACAGCGACGATCGGTGACCGAACGGCCGCCATCATTCAGTGCCAGAAGATATTTGAAAGCGCGATACCGCATCCTCAAGCCTGGCTGTTCAGCTTGAGTTCAGCTTAAGACGTGCATAATGGTGCGAAAACAGGCAAGGTGTGTCTGTTAGGTAAAGAGGTAATCAATGATGGGTTTAATTTTTCGAGCACGTTTTCTCACCCTGCTGTTATTGGTATTCGGCGGCTGGAGTGCGGCTGCGGCCCAGGAATCAACAGTTGAAGAATTAAGCCAAGGCGAATTAGAACGACTATTGTCGCCCATCGCCCTGTATCCAGATACGATCCTGTCACATATATTGATCGCCGCCACATACCCGCTGGAAGTCGTACAGGCCGAACGCTGGAGTGAGGACCACCCTGAAGTCGCGGGTTCCACTGCGGTGGAAGCGGTCGCGGATATGGACTGGGACCCAAGTGTACAGGCGCTGGTGGCATTCCCAAACATTCTGCAACGCATGAGTGAAGACCTGGACTGGACGCAAGCCTTAGGTGAGGCATTTCTGGATAATGAAGAGCGCGTATTGGCCAGCATCCAGGATCTACGCCAGTTGGCAGCCGATGCCGGAAGTCTGGATGACCTAGATAAGTTACGCGTGTCTCGCGACAACGATCAAATAATCATTCAGCCCGTTGAAGAACGCGTCGTGTACATTCCCTATTACGATACTCGGCGCGTGTACGGGAACTGGCGCTGGTCTATGTACGACCCAATCTACTGGGATTATCCCTACGCCTATAATTACTATTCACGCAACGACCGTCGACGGTTCTACTGGGGCCCTCGGGTATCGATCTCGTTCGGATTCTTTTTTAATACGTTTTCTTGGCATGATCGCCACATCGTGCGCATCAATAGCCAGTATTACCGGCCAAACGATTATTACAATTATCGTCAGATCGTGCGCCATCAGCACGGCCAACGCTGGCATCACAATCCTCGTCATCGTCGTGGTGTGACCTACCGCAACCAACGCGTGCGCCATCACTATCTGTCAGACCGCGGTCAGTATCGCGATGGCTATCGTAGCCAACGCTACCCAGAACACACAAGAACGCGTCGAAACAGTGTCTATAGCGACGGTATAAATCGCCATGTTCGCGATCGACGACCACAAACAACTCAGCGCCGTTACGTGCCTATCCGCGACCGGAACACACAACCCAGACGCACCGCTGTCCCCCAAAGTAATCGTCCAGATCGGACTACCAACCGTGAGCGAGTACGTCGCCCAGATGCGGTGAATCGAGCTGCAAGTCGACACGTCGAACGCCCTGTTCGTCGATCGACGACACGCAGTCAATCGGATTATCGGCCACGCCAAGCCACACCCAATCAACAGCGTCAAGTGCGATCAACTGGTAGCAATTATCAGCGTGCGATTCCGCGCACCCAGGATCGACCACAACGAAACAACCAGGTTCAACAACGCCAGCGTCCTGTCGTTGGTGTGCCGCAACGCAGCACAACCTCAACAGCAGCGCCAACCACACGCTCAGTGCCGGCACAACGCCCACAACAACGCACCCAACAACGACGGTCGTCGTCACGCAGCACAGGGCATCAACGTCGTGATACTGTGAATCAACGACCTCGTATCAATCCCCGCTAAACAAATTAACAGTCGGACCAGCGGCGAACCAGGTTGTGATACACACCGGATAAGCGCACCACGTCATCATGTTCGGGCCCCAGTACCGATGTTAACGACTGCACCGACTGATCCAGATCGTACAAGTTGCTGCGTTGGTCTGTGTCCCGCACTAGGCTCTGAATCCAGAAAAAACTGGCGACTCGTTCGCCGGATGTAATTGGATTAACCCGATGCAAACTGGTCGCCGGATACAAAACCATATCACCAGCTGCGAGCTTCACCGGTTGTGCCCCGTAGGTGGTTTCGACCGTCAACTCACCACCCTGGTATTCTTCGGGATCCGACAAAAACAGGGTGGCTGAAATATCCGTTCGTAGCGACTCGCCACTATGCGGCAGTGTCATGATCGCGCCATCAATGTGGTTGCCATACGTGTCACCCTGCTGGTAACAATTAAATTTCGGCGGGTAAATCTTATGTGGCAATGCGGCAGAAATGAAGTTTGCGTTGCCGCCGAGCGCAGTTAAGAGCTGTTGCTGCAACTGCTTGGCCGTGTCCGACGAATCCAGTAATTGTTGGTTCGACTTGCGATTTACGGCCAAGCCACCGGCACTGGCTTTGCCGTCGTGCCAAGGCGCATTCATTAGAGCGTCTCGAACTTCGGCAACTTGGTCTTGGGTCAATACCTTTTCAATGACGATAAGCATGATGGTCTCGCTCTCAATGTCGAAACAACGACGACGGGGTTATATCTTCGATCCCAGCACAACCTGTCAGTGCCATGGTCAGTTCAAATTCATTTCGCAGTAACTTAAGCATATGTGCCACACCAAGTGCACCGGCAATGGCCAGCGCGTAAATCTGGGGTCGCCCGATTAGCACCGCATCCGCACCCAGAGCCAGGCTGATGAAGACGTCTGCTCCGGAGCGAATACCGCCGTCAAGCAGCACCGTGGCGTCGTCACCAAGCGTGTTGCGAATCGCTGGCAATAACGCCAGACTTGCGGGTACGCGATCCAGCCCGCGACCACCATGATTTGACACCACCACGCCCTGCAAACCAGAGTCTAAGGCGCGTTGTGCATCATCTGGATGGCTGACTCCCTTAAGTAAAATTGGCAAGCTAGTCTGACGGCGCAACCAATCAAGGTCTCGCCATTGCGGCGCAGTGCGCATCATGCCCTGGAAAATCACGCTGTCATCCGCGCTTAATTCAATCGGCTTAGCTGCGGTTTGGTCCAGGTCTTGTGCGGTCAATGGCAGCGTAAAACCAGCGCGTTGAACCCGATATCGTAGACCATTGATGGGCACATCCACGGTCACCACCAGCGCGGTATAACCAGCATCTTCCGCACGGCGTACCAGCGCTAATGTGTCAGCCCGATCAGTCTGAAAATACAATTGAAACCACTTAGGACTCGCCGTTTGCTCAGCCACTGCTTCCAGGTTGGCTGTGGCCAAGGTGCTCAACACCAGACCGGCATCCACGGCATCCGCACCCTGCGCAGTTGCGAGCTCTGCCTGTTCGTGAACCAATCCTTGGTGTGCCACAGGCGCGAGTAAAATCGGGTGGCGAAACGTTTGCCCCAATAGCTTGGTGTAGGTGTGCGCATGTGTCAGGTCCGTCAGCACGCGGTTATACACTTGATAGTCCTCGAACACCGCATGGTTACCGTGCAGGGTTAGCTCTTCCCCAGCACCACTGTCAACATACTCAAACACCTCGGGGGGCATAAACTGCACCGCCATTTCGGCGTAATCGTTTAGCGTCAGCAGATCATTGGGAATAGCGGACAATTTAGGATAAATCGGGTAGTTTGATGACATGCGTCGTTATACAGCAAAGGAATGTGTCTATATTCAAAAACAAAAGGGCTGATCGCGTCAAACACGACCAGCCCAGTGTAACCCTAAGTGAAGATCAGAACTAGAACTCGAACTTAACACTCAAATCGGCTCGTCGCGCATCACCAATGTAAGTGAAAGCACCACTGCGGTAAGACGCTAAGTAGTAATCTTCATCAGTCAGATTGCCGATATTCACGCGTGCACTGATTGTGTCCGAAAACGCATAGCTGGCGAACATATCAACCACGGTGTAGCCGGGTACTTTGTATGTTTCACTTGCGGCTGCATCCGGCTGACCTGAAAACAGCTCACTTGAGTACGTGATCGATCCGCCAACCGCGAACTTGGGCGAGGCCTGGTACTTCAATTGCATGAAAACGCTGTCATCTGCGAAGTTACTTAGTCGCTTACCAATGTTATCTGGGTCAACTGATGCCAGTACTTCAGAGTCCATGGTAGAGACACCGAACTGGGTACTCAAGCGGTCTGTCAGATTGCCCACGACTGAGAACTCGACGCCTTGTACTCGATTTTTACCTGTATTCAACGTGCCAACCACGGAGTAGTCCTCACCTTCCATAATGTCGTCCTTAGTAATCTGGAACACCGATGCGGTGGCCAACAGTTTACCGTCCAACAATTCCCATTTCGTACCCAACTCGAGGTTTGAGACCTGCTCTGGCTCACTCAGGGCGATCGTTTCAATACCACCACAAATACCGCCATAACCGCAGTTTCCACCTACGTCAGACTCGCCACCGTTTATGTTGGTCGCGGAACTGTAGGTTAGATAAATGTTACCTTGCTCAGACACGTTGTAGACCGCACCTACGTGCCCATTCCACAACTCGTCGGAGTATTCGTAGGTCGTCGGCTCAGTCGCACCGCCACCAACAACATTATTTTGATAATCAAAGCTGTCGAGTCGCAGCCCCAGGAAGACACTCCAGCGATCGCTCAACTCAATTGTGTCCATCACCGCCACCGAGATCGTGTCGATATTGTAGTCTGAGTCAAAGCCACCGCGAGTGATCTGACGCCCCATTAACGAGTCAATATTGGCTACCGTTGCGCCACTCGGGTCGACGATGCAGTAATTCGGGTTTGCGCCCCGGCGTCCCCCAGTAATACAGTTGGTAGCGCCGGTATTTTCCACATTGAATACGCCGTTCACCACGCTCATATCTGAATACTCGAGACTGAATACAAACTGATGATTCATATCCGCAATCTGTGTATCGAGATACAGGTTTGATTGATTAACGAAATACTCGACTTCCTGCCAGCCCTGATGGGTACTCAACCCAATCGTGGCTGCGCCCGGAGCCAACAAATCACTCTCATCCCGGTTGGTGCCACGCGCACCGGTGACGACATAGCCGTTGTCAGTGGTCCCGAATCGTGTCGCATTGGCGAAGTTTAGCTGTGCATTAATTTCAGTATCTAAACGCAACGTAAACGTCTCAACATCCGACTCCAAAAAGTCCTGCTGTTGCAAATACACCGGCAGATCGTCGACTGGCTCACCGCCACTGACAATATAGGTGCCCAAATCCGGCGCGTCCTGCGCCTCCAGATAATAGTAATCGGCTGTCAGATTAACACGCTCAGAAGCGTGCCACAGCGCCGACAACGCCACGCCATTACGCTCACGACTTGCAGGCGCACGGTTCGGTACATCTTCATACGTGTGCAACACATTGGCACGCACTGCAAACGAATCCGAAAATCGGTTATTACTGTCTAGAGTAACCCGACGATAATCGTCTGAACCCAACGCGGCTTCCACATGGTTGAAGTTGTACTCGGAGCTCGCCTGTTTAGTGATACTGTTGATCGCTCCACCACTTGAACCACGCCCTGCGAAGGTTGAACTTGGACCTTTAGTAATTTCGACCTGTTCGGTTGCGAAGCTCTCACGCGTGGTCATGCCTGGGTCGCGTAAACCATCCACGAACACATCACTGCGCGCTTCATGGCCACGTACGATGTAGCGATCACCGAAGGCGTTTCCATTCTCACCAGTTCCCAAGGTCACGCCTGGCTGCGCCGCTAACACTTCGCGCAAATCCGACTTACCTGATTCTTTGATCTGCGTTTGCGTCAACACGCTGATGGTGGCTGGTGTGTCGGCAATCGGGTTGACTCGGCGCTGATCACCTGACACATTGGCTTTATAGGGCGCACCCGGCTCGGTGTATGGGTTAGTATCAATGGCACGCTCTTCAATCTGCAATGTGTCAAGTACCATCGGCTCATCATCGGCGCTCTGAGCCATCACTGGGCTACCCAGTAAGGCGGCAGACACGCCAAGCGCGAGTGTGCTTAAACTTGGGGAAGCTGTTCGGCTGTATCGCAGACTGCTCGGAATAACCGCACCTGTCTCAACCTTGTATCCTGATTTTAATGACATTTTCTTACCTACTTTGTAATTAATGAGTATTCAACGGGTATCGCGAGGGTTAGCACCTCACGATTAAATTCATCGGGGAATGGCGGCAACGGTTCTGCCAGCCGCAACATCTCGAGCGCCGCCGCATCCAATTGGGTGTGTCCGGAACTGGTTCGAATGGATGCGGCTAGCACTTGGCCAGACTGATTAATCGAAAACTGGAGTTCGACCGTGCCTTGTAATTTGGCTTTCTTAGCCGCGCTAGGGTACGTTTTGTGCCGATTGAGATGTGCCATCAAGACCATCTGAAAGTCTCGTGCACGCCCTTTTCGACTCCCTCGTTGTCGGTGATCGGCCTTGCCCGTTGCGCGAGTGCGTTTAGACGCGGGATGTTTGACTTTGTCAGTCGATGTGCTCTCTGACGACTGTTTCCGCGGTTTCACAACTGGGTTCGATTCGGATACCTGGTCTTGTTCTGGGTCCAGGTCTGGTATGGTGATCGCTGCTGGTGCGACAGTCTCGACTGTCGTTAATTGCGGCTGCGCCGCAGCTATGGGTTCCGGTTTAGGTTCCGGTTTAGGTTCCGGTTTAGGTTCCGGTTTAGGTTCCGGTTTAGGTTCCGGTTTAGGTTCCGGTTTAGGTTCCGGTTTAGGTTCCGGTTTAGGTTCCGGTTTAGGTTCCGGTTTAGGTTCCGGCTTGGGTTCCGGTTCAACCTTTTCGGCTTCAACCAACTCGCTACCCACCTGTTCGACCAGATACCCATCCATACCAAGTCCGATATGAACGCCCTGCTCTCCGTCGTTTTCTGCGCCAGATAACAGCACCGACTGCGTGTTGATAGTGGTGATGATCATGGCGGCAGCGACGTGCAACCCAATGGCCAACAAACCAGCGATTAACCACTTTACTGCACTCATCACTTAGCTCTCGGGGCTCCGTGCCACCAACGTAAGTGACGCAACGCCGTGGCGCCTGAATACCGACAATACGGCGTCTAGGTCTTTTGCTAACATGGTGTGGTCAACAGTCAATTTGATGTCACCATCAAACTGCGCAGCTCGATCCGACAAGACTTGCGGACTAATCGCTTCACCATCCCAAAACAATTGATTTTGCCGATCAAGAACCAGGCTCACTGCAGTTTGGTCGACAGCTTCCTTGCTGGTCGATGCCGGGGGTACCGTATCGCGCGGATCGAACGCACTGATCTGACCCGCAATCATGAAGAATATAAGCAACAAAAACACAATGTTGATTAATGGAATTAGGCTTTGGTCGTTATTACTCACACGCCGTGCAGATAGTAAACCCATTGTTCAATCTCCGGCTGTACTGCTTGCTGCGTTGTGTTGCACGTCGCCCAATGAAACCTTCGACCAACCAGTGGCCTGCAGAGCTTCGATCGTGGATACGATCTGTTGCACACTGACATCAGAGTCTGGCAACACCACCACAGCATGATCACGCGGCACATCTACAAACAAGCTACTGCTTAATTCACTCGCCGAAGCCAGGCTAATGTCGCTGGCATGGAACACCAGAGCACCATCCGCGCGCAGTCCTACTAGCGCAGCAACGTTGTCGGCAGTCTGATGCACACTGGTTTGTGGCGCTTCCAGCTCAATCGCTTTCCATCGCGTAAAGGTTGATGTGAGCATAAAAAACAACAGCAATATGAACACCACGTCGATCAGGGCGGTCAGGCTGATCGCACGACGGCGGCGTGGAGACCATATCGAGCGCGAATCGACGGTCGACATACTCACGCAATCTTTTTGCTTTCACCAAGGTCGCGGCGTGCCGCTTCCAAGGTAAAGACTTGGTCTAATGCATCTTGCATTGCAGCCGCTTCACGTTCAGCCCTGCGTTCGAACCAACTGTGCACAATCGACGTTGGAATTGCGACCGCTAAACCAACGGCGGTAGTCAACAAGGCCTGCCAGATACCACCTGACAATATAGCTGGATTAACTTGCGCACCGGCGGACTCCATTGCGCGAAACGCCTCGATCATACCGAGCACCGTCCCCAGCAAACCGAGTAAGGGTGCAGTCGCCGCAATGACCTCAAGCGGCCTGAGAAAGCTAGTGAGTTTCGCCATCGACACCCGCGCTATGCGCATAGACTCATTGCGAACCTCATCGATTGTCAGACTGGTTTTATCCAATAAACCGATCGTTTGTTTGACCAATTGCGCACGCGGGTTCTGCGAGTTATTCAGCATCAGTGCGGCTTGATTCCGCTCATTCTGGCGTAAATGATGGAGAGCACGCTCGGCATTGGCATGCGGACGTGCTCGCATTAACCACAGCTGCCAGCTCTTGAGCAGTGAGATCGCCGTAGCAAGAATGGAGCACAGCAGTAAGATCGCCACGACCGGACCACCCGCTATCACAAGTTCAAACAGTTCGCCCATGGAGCATCACCTTCAAATATAATCTAAATGCTAATCATTCCTATTTAGGGATGCGAATGATATTCATTAAGAGAAATAAATGCAAGTCAAATAGCCAGGATTCCGCACAATCATTTAGGCTTAATTGAATGCACAGAGACCGCGGATTCGCGATGCCGTACAACGCAACGGTCAAGAGTGTGTGTCTGCTCGCATCCGTGTGGGCTATGGCGTTTAATTGGCGGTGTCTAGAGATAAACTGCGAGCAAAACTAGCAGAGCAAGAACCCCCAAAATGCACCAGAACAACAGCGGGCCACGCGGATGTCCGAAATTGATGGTCCAACCCAGCGCAGGCATGCGTTTTGGCACCCAAAGCCGAGAGTCTCGACGGCTACTGTAGATGCCGAACCAGGTTACCCAATTCCGTTCATCTTGCCACTCTTGTTGATTAATCTCTGACTCGGCCAAAATACACTCCAACGATGTCATCCTGCTTCGATCTTCATTTTGCGCATATCGCCGGCGCATGTAAACTGCATGCAGATCATTTCGCCACTTAGTTAGTGATTACCATTGCCTTACTCACTTAAGTGCAAACAGACGATGTTGCCAAGCAGAATGCACATCCTCCTGTCGGTTAGGCAGTCCGCCCCTTAAAAACAGCGCATCAACGGACTTTCAGCGTGGCGGTACTGAGCGTTTTCGGTCCGCTAATCGCCGACAAACGCGTCGATTCAAGCATTGCTAGACAGTTGTTGATGGTAGTATCATTCAACGTATCCACTCGTAGTTTTAAGAGGCGGCGCACAGGCTGGGTATTTTATAGCCTGAAACGGGGAGTCGACGAGCAGGAATGCAGGTAACCAATGTCGGTTACGTATGATGAATTGGGTCATCAGATCCCCCCGTTGCATATGTCTAATTTAAAATCCGATGGTGTTCGCGCCCCGAATTCGTTTGGAGAACGTTTGCGTGTACTGCGTGCGCGGCGAAAGCTAAGTCAGTTGCGTTTGGCAGAAATTGCCGACACCACGCCTCGACACATCTCGTTTATTGAAACTGGGCGTTCCAGGCCAGGCTTAGAATTGGTTCAGCGGCTGTGTAAAGCACTTGAGCTGAATATATCTGAACAAAACATCCTGCTCACTTCTGCTGGACTCCCGATAAACTACATACCCTATCGTCCTAACGGCGAGAATACGCAGCTGCTCGCCAATGTGGTCGAAGCGGTCCTGACAAGTCACGATCCCTATCCTGCCTGTGCCGTCGATACGCGAGCACAGATTCTGTTTGAGAACACGGCCTTTCAGCGATTGTTTCCGGGCATGAGTCAACGCTCGCCAGAACAGTCAATTGACGACTTCTTTGCATCGACTGCAATCCGTAAACGAATCGCAAACTGGTCGGAACTCGCTTGGGCTTTTATCGATCGGCGACGGTTTGAAGTCGCCCGCAGCGGCGACCCAAAGTTGGTGGAGTTAACAGAGCGAGCCCTTGCCCATATGCAGGATGTCAGACGTCCTGAAGAATCGCAAGATTCGCGTCTAGGGTCGATGGTTATGTACCCGAAGCTCGTCATTGAAGGAAAGATCTACTCGACCTACATGACAGTGTTACGCTTCGAAGGCATGGTCGAGGCAGCGCTCAGTGATATCCGAATTGAAATGATTTACCCGATGGATGAGGCAGCGGATGCGTTGTTCCACCGTCTCGCGCGGTAAAACCAACAACTCGGATACGCCGTGCCAGCCAGCACGATGTATTTCGCCAACAACAGGCGATTCGTTGAGTTGTGCGATCACGCGCGCTATGTGATCAATTCTCAAAAATGTCAAACGAGGTGCACGCCGCGTACTTGTTAAGCGAGGCTTAGAATTGTTGCCTACGCGGTGCATAAGACGTTGCTGTGCCGAGATCCTTAAAAACCCGCCGTACGCAATCTACGCTGAGCACGAGCCTGTCTTCTAATTACTCGAAAAAGTAGCCGCCCTTCCCTGGCAGGGAATTGCACGACTTATGACCAGAACCTATCATTAAAATTCTGTTGAACGTGACGTCATTCAATCAACCAATATCTCATTGCAGCATGAGGTGTCAGGGTCGACGACGGTTGTTTACTGTGCGCATGTACCAGCGGAGTTCGCCCCCCATGCTCCTGTGGTGCGAAACGATGGAAGTAGGCTCAATTCCCGTATCCGACTTGAACCCTACCAACATGGACGTTTCTTTTTATTGCAGAGGACTCTGTTGCCTACCGTCGAGGACTCTGTTGATTACCGTCGAGGACTCTGTTGACCCCGAGCGCGTCTTCACGAATTCTGAGCCAACGCCACAATGTATGCCCATTGTGGTCCCGTTACTGGCTGAATCGATAGGCGACTCTGGTTCAACAACACCATCTCGGCCGGCGGTGACTCGATCTCAGCAGCCAGTTCTTTCAGTTCGCTTAACAACACAGTACGTGCAAATTTTTGCTCAAAAGAGACGTCGACACAGTACCACCGTGGCGTGTTCATGCTCGCTTTCGCGTCATAGTACCCACTACCCTGATCGAACTGCGCTGGGTCCGGATACCCTGCACGCACTACCGTCATCCTGCCTGCTATACCCACTTGTTTGCAGCTGCTGTGATAAAAGAACGCCTTGTCGCCTTGCTTGACTTTGTCGCGTAACAGATTTCGAGCCTGATAGTTTCGAATACCATCCCAGACCCCAACACCACTTGGCTCGGCCGCCAAATCATCAATGCTGTACTCGTCAGGCTCAGATTTAAACAACCAGTACTGAGTCATCACACCTATCGCTCTAACACGACTCGATATCGCGCTTCGCCGCTACGGAGCCGCGCGATGGCATCGTTCACCTGATCGAACTTATAGGTCTCAATAATGGGCCGAATATCGTGCAAGTTGGCAAAATCAAGCATTTGACGAATGGTTGCCGGGCTGCCTATTGGCGAGGCCGACACGCTGAGCTGTGTAAACATCAAATTCATCACACCGACATTTAGAGGCTCCAGCGCAGCACCAACAAAATGCAAACGTCCACGTGGTGCCAACGTACCGAGATAAGCATTCCAGTCCAACGAGACGTTTACCGTGGAAATAATCAGGTCAAATCGTCTCGCCGCCTGTTTCAGCGCAGACGGGTCACGTGAATTTAAAATATGATGTGCACCGATGCGATTCAACTCGTCACGCTTACTCTCGCTGGAGGTGAACGCGGTGACCTCACAACCCCACGCGTTGAGAAACTGCAACGCCATATGCCCAAGACCACCAATGCCAATCACGCCGACTTTGGCGGTCGGTCTCACGGCGTATTGGACGAGCGGGTTGAACACCGTAATACCACCACAAAACAAAGGCCCAGCGGATTTCGGGTCCAGGCCATTCGGTAGTTTGACCACACTGTTTGCCGCAGCCCGAACTTTGTCTGCAAAACCGCCGTGACGACCGATGATGGTCGCTTGGCTTTGTTGACAGAGGTTATGGTCACCGCTGTCACACAATGCACAATGATCGCAATACCCAGCATGCCACCCAAGGCCGACATAATCACCGACCTCAACCCCCTGAACCTGGTCACCGACTTGGCCTATGGTTCCAACCACTTCGTGACCGGGCACCATTGGGTACGCCGTTTTGCCCCAATCGCTGTCCAATACACTGAGGTCGCTGTGGCAAATGCCACAATACTCAACGTTAATTTCCACATCGTTTGGCGCCAATGCACCTGGATCATATTCAAAGGGATTGAGTTCCCCTTTAGGCTCAAACGCCGCATAAGCTTGGATCATGATTTAGAACCGGTTAAGTCAAAAAAGAAGCAGGGTATCACGCGCAACTCATCATCGCGTCATGAAACCTAATCGAGCTTAATACGCAGCACCACGCCGCCCATGACATCACCTATTTTAAAATCGTCGCGCGGGCTATCCAAATGATCATTGTGGCATTTTACGCAGGCATCGGAAACCGCGATGTCTTGATAGATCGCGGTAAAATACCGCTCGCCAGCCAGTACTTCTTCGGAATAAAAACGCTGTGTCGGGTTCGCAACAATAAACTCCATGCCTTTCTTTTCGATCTCAGTGACTGCCTCATTTTGTTTATTGATCGGCCAGGTGCTCAATAGTGCATACGTGATGCCCAGATCTTTTTCTGCAACTTCTTCTGCCCCCATACGCAACATTTGCGCGGGTAACGGCAAAGCTTGCTCATCTTCCCAATACTCGTGCGCATCAATGACCTCCTCTTCATTTTGCAAGCGGTTCACCACGTTTTTGGTATACACCGCTCGGTCGGATTCGATCACGGCATAGATCGCATCAGCCATACGTTGTGGACTGATCTCTGCGACGGCGGTGTGAGCACCGAGAACAGTCAATAGGGCCAAAGAAGAAATGCTAGGAATTAACGATTTTGCTTTCATAGGGTGGTCTCTGTGAGTCATTGGTTGGATTTGGTAGCACGTGCACGCTGTTTCTGCGCCTTTTTAGCCGCAATGCGTTCCCGTACCAGTGCAAAGCTCGGATGCGTTGCATCAAACGCACCAGAGAAATTTCGTCGAATCAGATTTCGATCTGACAATGCTGCGATCGAATACTCCAGTCCATGACACTCAAGACAGACTGGCCGAATCATTTTGCTATTCGGCTCCAAAGTGAGGCTCTGATTATGTTCTACCGACACCAGCTTGCCCTTCTTGATACGCGGCATGTGGCAACTGGCACAACTGACGCCCACTCCGGCATCCACTTGGCCAGCAACTTCCTGACGCCAAAGCGTCGAGTGTGCCGATTTTGTGTAGTTCAAACTGTGCTCATCAGCATGACAACCGAGGCAGGCTTCGGTGGCAGCAAACTGTAAATCGGGCTGATGGGGATCGTGACAACTACTGCAAGTGAGACTCTTGTGGGCTGCGTCCGTATGCATGGGCAAACGGGCGTCAGAGACCTTGAGAGGTGGCAACTCAGAGGCCAGCCGCATACCGTGTAAGCCTTGCTTAAAACCATCGACCTGAGCCGTATGACAGTCCGTACACGATGCCACACTCAGGTCATGACCGCTGCGCCAGCTAGAGGCCGTGGAATCGGTTCGTGCTAACGGGTTTGCATGGCAGCTAGAACAGTTCGCGCCGACCTGTGCATGTAAGCTGGATTGCCACGCCGAGATCAAGGCAGGTTCAGTTCCCGGTATCTCACTACCATCATGCGCAGTGGCAGGCAGCGGTGCTGCATCTGGGTTGCGCTGCTGCCACACCGCAAAGGCATTTGGCACGCGCAACCGCGCTTCGGACAACAACGCGGGTTTATCAATATGCTTCGCCAAAAACGATTCATACAATGCTTTATTGTCGTGAAAATTATGGCAGCCTGCATTACCACAAGTGTTGAACTCAAATTCTTCATGACTGGGCCGCTCCTCTGCGATCTGCTGATGACAGTAGTAGCAGAAATCCGGTGGCAACGTGACGCCAAACTGACCGGTCACCTCAGGCGAATGTTCAATATGGCAAGTGACACACTGAGTCGCGTCAAGGCTCGCAAGCAGGTCGGCATTGCGCGGATCCGTAAACTTTTTCATTGGGTGTGTGTCCCGGGCCTTTTGCAGCGCATCGCTGTGACAACTCAAGCAAGCTTGCTGCATTGCATCGTCGGTATCAAACGGCGTTGCGTGACACACGTCACATTGCGCTTCGATTTGATGATGTCCTTTGGTACTGCTACCCGGTAGAAACAAATCTTTGCCTCCGACAAATAAGTTGTAGCCCAGGAACGCGCTCAGCAGCAGAGTCACTGCCGCGCCATATTGTAAGAATCCAACCCGCTGAAAAAACCGCATGTAATCTCGTTATGGTTATTGTTGTTATCATTTGAAAATCGTCCCTTCACTCATGGGGTTATGCGAAGTAGTACGAAGAAAAAATATGGAATATCAACAGTGCCGGTAATAGCCACAGCAAGCTGTAATGGACTCGCGACCACCAGGCCCGGTACTGAGTTAATTTGAGATCAGTCCAATGATGATTTCGCGACATAAAAATCCCCACCAGCGAGCCGGTTAGCGTCGCCAACAAGAACACCATCATCAACGCAAAGCTGAGGTTCTGCCCGAGCCGGAAGCCGGTGTGCACAATCAATGCCAGCAACGCCACAAAGCCAAGAATCGTGTGCACGAACCGCCAGTTGTCGAGATTGCCAACCGAGACTTTTTTCCAACGTTTGCGCAACGACAACGCACCGCTGAGTGCACACAACCCCAGCAGCACGTACCCTGTTGTTTGCTTGTAAACACTGCCATACCAAATTTTCTCGAACTGGAAAGAAAACTGAACTGAGCGCTCGAACGGCAGTTTGGGGGCCATAAACGTGAGACCAATAATCAATACCGACAGGATAGACACCATGAAAATCGCGCGATAATGACGCATGATCAGGTTCGGCACGGGCTCCTTTATCATGTGTTTCAATAACGGCTGACACGAACCGCAAGTGACACCGGCCTGTAATTGCTCACCGAGCGCTGGCAGGCTGCGGTAGCCTTTTTCCATGCAGGCTGAAATTTCACCACGCGTCACGTTTTTACACAGACAAACGATGTAGTCCTCGGGCTGATCCAGAATCGAAATGCGCTGCTCACTCCAGAGATTGCCACGCTTTTCGAACAATCGCATGGCACTGCGGCTGACGCGTTTACGTGTTTTAATCCGACTCGCAACTCGGCCTGCTTCGCCCCAATCACCAATGATCGTGGCGCCGATCAACCGCCGCCCATCAAGCACCAGTTTGCGGTAAACATTTTTTAACGTATTGCGGTAAACAAGCACAGTATTACCTGGCTGCTCTGGCGCGCCTAACACCTGACTCGAGAATCCACGAAAGTGGAATTGCAGCTCGCTATTGGCGCCGGAGAAACGACGTGGCGAATGCAATATATGATCGACGCAGATTTCGGCCTGTTCATAACCGGGACTCACCAGACCATAGGTTGTGCCGGCGTGTTCCGCACACTCACCGATTGCGTAAACATTTGGGCAGTTGGTCTGCATAAAATCGTCCACCACGATCCCGCGCTCGACGTCAATTCCTGCCGCGCTGGCCAACTCGACAAACGGTGAAATGCCGGTACACAGAATTACGATTTCAACTGGGATTTCGCGCCCGTCGCTCAATCGCACGCCAGTGACACGACCATTGCCATGAATCCGCTCCACTAAAACCTGATCGTGTACGATCACGCCATTAGAGCGTATATAGTCAATCAATACACCCTTCGCATGTGAGTCCAGACCCTTAGCAAACAGGCTGTTGCGTACCTGCAGATAGACCTGATTAGTTTGGGTTTTCATGGCCAGCGCCGTTTCGATTCCTAGCGGGCCGGAACCAACTACAAACACATCCTGGTTGGCGTCACGGAGTTGCAGCAAACGTTGTGCATCGTCCAGAGAACGAAAACTGTATACGCCGGACTTGTCATCGCCAAAAATTGCTGGTGTGGAGACGGATGAGCCGGTCGCAATAATGAGACGGTCATACTCATGAACATGGCCGTGCTCGTCTATGACGGTTTTTGACTGCGTATCGACTTGGCGAATGTGACAGCCATCATATTCCTGTAAGCGGGCGTCGGACTCTGGCAGGCGGTTTTCGAGATCGCTTAAGCCGATCTCACCAGCCAGATAGTACGACAGTCTCGCGCGATTGTAGGGTAGAACGCGCTCACCGTTGAAAATTTTAACCTGTACCTGCTCGCTTTTTTCCAGCAATTGTGTAGCCGCTTTGACGCCTGCTGGACCAGCGCCAACAATGACAATTGTATCCAAGGTAGTAACGATGGGTGGTGTAGGAGTTTGTGTGCCAAGTTTGTATATGTAGGGTTACAAAACAAGGCACCTGAACCAGTTCAGTGATTACTCAGACCTAATCACCAAAAACGCTGTTCGTCATCCTCGAGTCAAAGTGATGCGCGAACAATCTTAATGACAGACCAACTCACTGAGTGGATTACGCTATAAGAATCTGCCCTCCTATATAAAATAAGTGAATATCGAACACAGCGAATTTGTCGGCAGACCCTGAACGCGGGGCTGCCGAGACAGAATTAGACGGGCGCGTATAACGAGTAGAGGTCGCGCTCTTCGAGCTGAACTCGTCGAACTAAGGCCTGACCAATCCCTTGATATTCTTTTTTGAATGAGTCTTTCGCGACCTTGGTGTATTCAGAACGTTCATACTTTTTGCAAAAACTGATGACCGCATTGGCAATGTCGTTCATGTCGCGTCTAAATTCACGAACCACACTTAAGGAATGTGAATCGGTTCGCATCGTCTGTTCCAAGTAAGCATAGAACTTGACGTTCTCTTTAAGGAGGTGACTCTGGAACAACGTTTTGAATTCCACTAGATGGGCGGATAAAGCTTCGAAATCGCTGGCCTCGTATCCTTCTTTCCAAACCTTGCCAAACAACTCAACGAGCTGTTCATGGTCGTGTTCCAGATTGTCAATTAAGGCCGCGTCATACTTGATGCCAGTTGTGCCGCGACTTGCGGAAGGTCGGCGTTTTGCTGCTTTGGCTTGTGCCTGAGCCTTGGTCGTAGTTGCCTTCTTCTCCGGTCGCCCTTTAAAGAATTTTCCGACGAAATCAAACATTTCGTTACCCCATTATGTGTTGGAAGTCAGAGTATGTCGGTACTCTGCGTTTATTATTTGGTACTTCCGCGCTTGCCCAGGCAAAACAAACCGATTCGAACCACGCTTTCCAACAGCCAGTCTCCAATTTGCGCTCCCAACACATAGACTTCTATTGACTGTCAGAGTCGCCAGCGTAATACAGAAAATGGACAAGTGCAAGCCACAGTCGAACGCACAAAAGCAACTGGAAACCGATTATTTTTAAAGTGTTATTCACACAAAGCATAAGCCCTATAATCCTGAGGCATTGCAAACCTAAGGAAATTAAGACATTCTTGACCGTAGCTCAGTATAACTACCTAAGAATGAGCACCACGAATTAATCCTAATCCAGAGGAGGAACTATGAAAAAACCATTAAGTTGGGTATTCCGGCTGTCTGCCGTTTCCGCAGCCATAGCCGCTATGGTCAGTACGCCGACGGCAGTCGCTCAGGAGGAATCCAGAGCCAGTGCCAAACTACTAGAAGAAATCGTGGTCACAGCACGAAAGAGAGAGGAGTCAATTCTTGATGTTCCAATCGCGGTGACTGCCTTCAATGCAGATCAACTTGATGTGCTCAAAGTTCGCGATATCGAAAGTCTCAGTGTTGGGTTACCCAACGTGGCATTCGACGATGTTGGAACGTCGCGCAGCGTCGCCAACTTTTCAATTCGGGGCCTGGGCATTAATAGTTCCATTCCAAGCATCGACCCGACCGTCGGTACCTTCGTTGACGGTGTCTATTTAGGCACGAACGCGGGCGTTATCTTAGACGTGTTCGATCTTGAGAGCATCGAAGTACTGCGCGGTCCTCAGGGCACGCTATTTGGTCGTAACGTCACAGGTGGTGCGGTGTTGTTGAACTCGGCCAAACCTGGTGATGAGTTCGGTGGCAAGATCAAAGCCGCCTATGAAACCGGCGGTGAAGAGCCGAGTGTTTACCTTCAAGGAACAGTCGGTGGTCCAGTTAGTGACACATTGGCTGCCAAAATCTCAGTTTACAGTAACAAAGATGATGGGTATTTTTTCAACCAGTTTACTGGGGCTGCACACGGCGAGTCAGACACATTAGCGATTCGACCGATGGTGGTTTGGACTCCAACTGAGCGACTCTCCATTACCGCTATCTACGATTACTTCGAGACAGAGGGCCACGGCCCAGCATCGCAAAACCACCGTAATGGCAGTGGTATTGCCAATGGCGCCGCAGATTTTGATCGCGATTCATTTGACTTGTCTATCGATGAAACTGGGTACATCGATTTACAATCCGATTTTTTCCGTAGCACCATCGAGTATGAACTCGATAACGGCACCATCACCAATGTTTTCGGTTACCGGAAAATGGAATCTGAGGGCTCGGTGGACGTGGACGCCACGCCAATCAGCTTGTTCCATTCTCCTAATGGCATCGACAACGACCAAATCAGCAATGAAATTCGCTATTCAGGTGAAGTTGGAGATCGATCACAGCTCACCCTTGGTGCGTACTACTTTAAGAATGACCTAAAGTACAACGAGAATCGCCGCTTGCTCGGCGTTGTGGCCCCACCAGGGTTTTTTGGCTTAACGCAAGACGGTGGCGGTGATTATTCGGTTGAAACGCTTGGGCTTTTCGCCTCGCTTGATTATGATTTGACCGATCAAATGGTGGTCAATCTGGGATTGCGTTACACCGACGAAGAAAAGTCAGCAGACATCGCGTCATTAGTACGCAATGTCAATGCACCATGTAGTGTGATTGATGGCACGTGTCCATACGACTTTCAAGACCAAAAGAGCTGGAGTAACGTGTCACCAAAAATTGGTGTGACCTACAACCTCAGTGACACAAGCATGATGTACGCGCACTGGACACGCGGTTTCCGTTCTGGTGGTTACAACCTTCGTAACACTGCCATTGACACCGTGAATTTTGGTCCAGGCCCGTTCGATGAAGAAACCGTAGACAATTTTGAAGCCGGTTTCAAAACCTCATTGCGCAACGGTGGTCGCATCACAGGCGCGATTTTCTACAACCAAATCGACGACATGCAACGTGAGATCAACTTGGCCGATCCAATTTCTGGTGTGGTACAGGTAATTCGCAACACTGCCGATGCAACAATAACAGGCCTCGAGATCGAAGGATTGTTCCCACTGACGGATCGCTTAGTATTCAATGCATCGCTCGGTTACATCGACCCAGGTTACGACGCGGTGCGATTTGACCTGAATGGCGATGGCGTGATCAACGATGTTGATAAAAACCTAGATTTACCTCGTGCTGCGGAATTGACCTACAGTGTTGGATTGACGCTCGACTCCGATGTTGGTGACTGGGGTACCGCGGTATCTCGCATATCCTATGCGTATCGAGATGAATCCGCTTACACTGACAACAACCTTGGATTTATCGGTGAACAAGCTATTCTCAATGCTGGAATCGACTTCTTATCCGCTAATGGCCGCTGGTCTTTTGGTATTTTCGGAAAGAACTTAACCGACGAAGTTAAGCATGGTGGCGACACGCAGTTACCGGAATTCTTAGGTCCGATTCCATTGGGTGGTAGCTTTGCACCACTGGCCAAAGGCCGCGTATACGGTGTAGATCTGACATACAAGTTCTAAGCTGAAGCGACTTTTGCCCTATGTGGCAAACCAAAAAAGGCCATCGAACCTCGATGGCCTTTTTTATTGCGTCGTGGGGCGCGCTATCTAGTTCGTATATTGCTGGATCGCTTGAAAGTACCGGTCTCGAAGTCGCGTGTGTCGACTTTCCAAGGGGTACATCTGGCCATCAATCAGCACTAACTCCGGGTTACTCATGACCTCAAGCGGATCACCGGACCAGACCACTAAGGTGGCACTCGCACCGGCTTTGAGATGCCCGTACTGAGGCACGCCAAAGATCTTAGCCGGCGCAGAGGTAATCGCTTGAATGGCAGCGTTGTACGGCAAGCCATTTGCAACCGCGTTACCGGCAGACTGACGCACAAGATACGCATTATGCGTAGTCTGCCATCCCATCCCAGTAAACATTAATGTCACGCCGGCCTCGTGCATGAGTTTGGCGTTATCTAGCCGAGCACCCAAGGATTCATACGAATTCGGCAAGTTACGAATCGGATCGATGATCACCGGCACTTCAGCCTTGGCAATTTTGTCCGCTACCCGCCAGCCTTCACTGACGCCAGACAAAATAAGACTGATCCGAAGGTCCGCGGCTAATCGCAACACGCGCTCGATATCCGATGCCCGCTCTACATAGACCAACAGCGGCATTCTGCGCTCTATAACCGGTTTGAGCGCTGCTAGATCGTGTCGCGACAGACTGTAATCTCGGCGATTGCCAGAATTGAACTGCGTCGTGTTGCGCGCGTAGTCGCGCGCATCTTCTAATGCCTCGCGCAATTTCGCCATTGCCGCAGCCTTGGACCCGCCAGTCAATGCACTGCCGGTATCGGCCAGGTTGACCACCATCGCAGCGCCGGGTTCCACCACACCGTCAGTCGCACTCAGCTTTACGACCGCGGCCGTGCCTGCGATCAAGCTCGTGCCATTACCTGGCTGAACTACCGCGTTGGTGATGCCGAGCATCCGGTTATAGGGCACCACCGTCGATGACGCGTTGTAAGCGTCAGCAACGCGCAGTGAGGCGGTGACATCTTCGCGCATCGCCCTCGCATCCACCGAGGCCGCCACCGCGCCGACTTCCATCAAACCGATTTGCGTGTTTACATTAAACAATCCTGGCGTGACCGGCTTACCGGCGGCATCAATAACTCGAGTCGTGTCGTCGGCAGTCAAGTCCGTACCAATTTGTTGGATACGGCCGTCACGTACCGCGATATCGACCACGCCTTCGGCACGCTCCACACCATCGACCAGCTTCGCGTTCTTGATCAACAAGGTATCCGCCTGCACGGACGTCGAAACCAGCAAACAAGCGCTAATGCCTGCAATTTTTAGCCAATTAAGTTTCATGGTCGATCCTCCGTTGGGGTAATAATGCCGAGATTAAAATCACTGGTGGTATTGATATCAGGGTTGCGACGATCGAAACGCAGTGCGCCATCGACCCAGACTTTGTCGGCTTTCGTGTAGACACTGAGTGGGTTTCCGCTCCAGAGCACGACATCTGCGTTCATACCGGGGGCCAAACTCCCGATACGATCTTCTAAACCAATTGATTTTGCAGAATTGGAAGTGACCCATCGAATGGCCGTAGCGACCGGGATATCGATCCCAATTTGCTTTGCAGCGCTGACGACTTTACCGATTTCTTGCGGGAGACGCTGAATTTGCGTTTCATCGTCCGAATGGATTATCGCGCAGCCCTTGGCGAACTCAATCAACGCAGCGTTCTCACGAATCATATCGTAGGCCTCCTGTTTGAAGCCCCACCAATCTGCCCAGACCACAGCGCAAATATCATTTTCAGCCAACAAGGGCGCGACCTTATACGCCTCAACGGCATGATGAAAGGCAGCAATCTGATAACCAAACTCCTTAGACAATTCAATCATATTCGCCATCTCATCGGCGCGATAACAATGATTGTGAATCCGAATTTCGCCATCCAGAACGCCGCGCAGTGTCTCCATCTCGAGATTTCGTTCCGGCGCCTGAGCCGACTTGTCACCGTTCGCAACCTTGGCTTCATACTCATCCCACTGCTTATCATAAGACTGGGCCGCAATCCACGCAGATCGATAGCCCGCCATATTGCCCATGCGTGTGCCTGGGCCGCCTTTCTCGCCGTACACGCGTTTGGGGTTTTCACCGCAGGCCATCTTGAGTGCGTGCGGTGCGTCGGGGAACTTCATACCCATCATCGTCACTGAGGGTATGGTCTTGAGCGTAACCCCACGGCCACCAAACAGATTGGCAGAGCCCGGCAGTATTTGTGCAGTGGTCACGCCACCGGCCAGCGCTTTCTCAAAATTTGGGTCTTGTGGCCAAACTGAGTGCTCAGCCCAGACTTTCGCCGTCGCCGGGGCGACCATTTCGTTCCCATCGCTGTGTGATTCGACGGATGGATTTGGATACACACCCATATGCGAATGTACGTCGATGATCCCAGGTGTAATCCACTTACCACGGGCATCGATCGATACAGCGCCTTCTGGAACATCGATCTCAGCCCCAACAGCAACGATCTTCCCGTCAGCAAATACGACTGAAGCGTTGTCAAGTTGCTCGCCAGACCCCGTGAGGACTGTTGCCCCTGACAGTACATACGCTGGCGCAGGAGGAATCGAATAAGTTGAGGAAAACGGTGAGGCGCGCTCAGCTGTCGGGGCTGATGGGCTGGTGGTGGTCCCAGTCGACGGTACACTTGCACAACCGACTAAGCCAACAGAGAACAACGCGATACTGCATGATTGAATAATTTTCACAGGCATCTCTGAACAGTTAAAAGGTTGCGCCAGAATACCAGAAAAACGTGTTACGTCGACGTTCGCATTACCCTGACTCAGTCGTGCAGGTTACGATGTGCCTGCGCCAGCCCCCTTACATATAAGATGCAATACACGCCACCGATCACATAGCCGAGAACCACGGTACGAAACACCTCTGGCGTTCCAGCCAACACATTGACATACCATGAGCCGGAAAAGACGGCACCACAAGCAGTGGCGATCGTGGTCCAATCTATCAACCAGCGTGCCTTAAAATAGCGACTCATTACTTTAAACACGGTTTCCAATACTAAGGTCATACCCAGCGTCACGGTAAAGCTATACAGTCCTTGTACACACGCTGCTTTTGCTGCCGCCCGCGCGCCGTGTTCTAGGTTTACCAACGCCGCCCAAGCTCCATAAAAAGCGAAGCCGCAGGCTGACGCCACCAAGCTTCGCTGTAGTGGGCTGAACCGACTAAACATACACGCTTAAGGTCGCCCCACTAGTCTGACCTTGAGGGGCTCGGTTTGCGACGACGATTACGTCGCCGCTTTTTATTTCCGGCACCGTAGGGCGAACCACCTGGACGCAGCGCCTGGTCCTTGTCACCGGTCGCGGATTGGTTACGCGACTCACCTCGCCCTGATTTATCGGCATCCGTATCTTTAGCTTGGTGGTTTCTGGGACGACTCGTTTTTTTCTTATTTGGTCTAGGTTTTTTCGGCTTATTTTTCGACGGAGTCGGCGAGTCTGGCAATTGGTTCAGCGGTGCATACCCATCCAGCTCAACCCGTGGCACAGTTTTACCAATCAGCTTTTCTATATCAACGAGCAACTTAAATTCGTCATGACTGACCAGCGAGACTGCTTCACCGCTCGCGCCTGCACGCCCGGTGCGACCAATCCGGTGCACGTAATCCTCAGCCACCTGCGGCAAGTCAAAGTTCACCACATGTGGCAACTGGTCGATATCAATACCGCGAGCGGCAATATCAGTCGCCACCAACACACGTAACTTACCGGACTTGAACTCAGCCAACGCCTTGGTACGAGCTCCCTGACTCTTGTTACCATGAATCGCAGCCGCGTTCACACCCTTGCCATCGAGCTGACGAACCAGACGGTTTGCGCCGTGTTTAGTACGTGAAAAAACCAACACCTGATACCAGTCGTTGTCGTTAATTAACCGTGTCAGCACTTTGGTTTTATCGGACTTTTCGACGGCGATCATACTTTGTTTGACCGTGTCAACGGTACTGTTCGGTGGGCTAACCGATACTTCCACCGGTTGATGCACAATGGTCTTAGCCAGTTCGCGAATATCTTTTGAAAAGGTCGCCGAAAACAGCAGTGTCTGACGTCGCTTAGGCAGCAACTTAATAATGCGCCGAATATCGTGAATAAACCCCATATCCAACATACGATCGGCCTCATCCAGTATGAGTACCTCGAGATTATCAAAACGCACTGCGTTTTGCGTATGCAGATCAATTAACCGGCCCGGCGTTGCGATCAAAACGTCGGTGCCACCGCGCAAACGCTGCATTTGTGGATTGATTTTGACGCCGCCGAACACAACCACCGAACGCGTACCTAAACCAGCGCCGTAAGTTTTCACGCTGTCGGCAACTTGGGCCGCCAATTCGCGGGTTGGGGTTAACACCAAGGCTCGCACTTGATTGCCGTTACCACTGGGTTTGGGTGTCTCGCTTAGGCGCTGAATGACCGGCAAAGTAAAACCCGCGGTTTTACCGGTCCCGGTTTGCGCGGCAGCCATCACATCCTTGCCTTGCAACACATGCGGAATGGCCTGAGCCTGGATCGGTGATGGCGTCTGGTAGCCAAGATCGTCAAGGGTTTCCAATAAGGAGCTGGACAGGCCAAGATCGGCAAATTTCATGTTTGGTTCTCAAAGTGTTAGAAGCAGCGCAGAGTACATGAAACCCTTACGTAATACTATCTGCCAGACCCGAATTATAGTCGAGTCAACCCGGCACGATAATCCCGTGTCAGAGCTCGCAACGCAAAACAGGCCGCACGAGGCGGCCTGTCCGGTACACAGAGGTACGATTGTGGTTTTATCGCTTGATAAACCTTACTACCGCACCGCCGCTGCGGCCGAGATCAAACGACAGTGACTCTTCTGCATTCACTTCACGGGTCTCGATCACAATATCATAGGGGGCGGCATCGTAATCGGCATTTTCTCCATCGCGGTAGATTTGCGCGGTATACTGCCCTTCGCCCAGAAAGCGTAAGTCGGCATTCAAGGTGCGTGCTTTTTCGTTGGTGTGTGCGGCCAAATACCAGTCCGACGAATTACGATCTTGCCGAGCAATAACCAAATATTCGCCCACTTCACCGGACAACGCGATTGATTGTTCCCAATCCGTTGGTACGTCTTTAATAAACTGAAAGGCATCAGGGCGTGCAGCGTAGTTTTCCGGCAGATCCATCACCATCTGAATCGGCGAGTAGATCGTCACATACAAGGATAGCTCTTTGGCCAATGTGTGCTCGATGCGCGACCGCTTGTCATGGCGCCCCATTTCTTTGGTCACAGGTGGACGTTCACTCGGTCGTAAATCGAACGCGCCAGCGGTGTAGTCCATCGGGCCAGACAACATACGCGTGAACACCAGATTAGACACATGGTTTGGGCCATTCGGCGGCACACCCCAAGCGTTAAACTCTTGTCCGCGTGCGCCCTCACGACTGACCCAGTTCGGATAGGTGCGGCGCAGACCGGTGTCTTTGACCGGCTCATGGGGATTGATGGCGATTTTATGCTCAGCCGCTTTGTCGATCACCAGCTGATGATGATTCACATTGTGCTGGCCGTCGTGGTACTCGTAGCGCACAATGCCTTGTTCGTCGATCCGCTTAAGTTTGCCAGCATCCGCCACGTAACCGGTTTTGATGATCGCAACATCGTTGGCTTGATACAAGTCCAATGCGTCATCTAATTGCTTCTCGTAATTGGAGATATTGCCAGATGTTTCGTGGTGACCGATTAGGCGCACGCCGACCTTGCGGCCATATGCAGCGACTTTCTCGATGTCGAAATCATTGTAGGTTTCGGTAAAACTAAATACATCACCGTTGTTGTACCAATCGCCATCCCAGCCGATATTCCATCCTTCGACCAACACGCCATCGAAACCGTTTTCAGCAGCAAAATCCATGTACTCGATGGTCGCCTCGGTGGTTGCCGCGTGAATGCCATCGCTACCCCAAGTGCGATCTTTGATGTGTTGTTGCCACCAGATACCAACATACTTTCCTGGTTTAAACCAAGACACATCGCCCATTTTGTTTGGCTCATTCAAGTTTAGAATCAAGTCGGAATTTACTAAGCCAACCGCTTGTTCGGCGATTTGAATGGTGCGCCAAGGTGATTTGAACGGGGTACTCACTTTCACCAGTGCACCGTCTGAACGAGGCGCCAGATTAGCCACCAGATTCGGACCGCGTCGATGCTCGATTGACATGCCCGCGTAATCCACCAGTGCGGCTTCGTGTAGACTCACATGCACACCATTGGTCAAACGCATGGTAACCGGTGTATGCACCATCTCCATCTCATCGACCGTGGTTTTTTGGTACAAATACTCATAACGATTCCACTTACGTGCGGGTATCCACCACGCAGTGGCTTTTTCATCCATGTTAAATTCAGTGAACTCTTCTGTGATCGTGAGGTCCTTCAGGTTGGGCTGTTTTGGCACTTCGTAACGAAAACCAATGCCGTCATTAAACGCGCGAACGCGCAAAGTCAGCGACTGTTCTGGTTTATTGCGTTTCACTTCCAGCGTCAATTCATTATGATGGTCTCGCACAACACGACGTTCGCCCCAGGGCTGTTCCCACTGCGTGTCACTCGACGATTCCTTCGCACCGACTATTTGCAAATCTGCATCAAACCCGTGATGCGCAGCGAAACGCATACCCAGCAACGACGGCTGGATAATTACTTTCTCAGCCCGATTAACACGGTAGCGTAATTCACCACCATCATCCGACACATGCACTTGTATCGCGCCATCTGGTGAAGTCACCGTATGGGTTGCCGCACCAGCCGTTGCGCTAAGTACTATGGCGGCACAGCTCACGGTAATTAGAAACGATTTAAGACCAGTCATCTCCATCCTCTATTTATGTTCTAGTTTGAATCGGTTCACTATAAAATAATTCGTGATTAGTCGTGAATGAATACGAATGCGTAGTTTAATGACTGTCACTCTTGTCACTTGGTTCGTACACACTTCGCACACCAGAGGCTCTCCATCAACAGTCATTTTCAATCAATATGCAACTAGACACATCCAATCTGGCGGGGCTTATTTTGGCTGGCGGGGCAAGTCGCCGAATGCAAGGACTAGACAAAGGTCTTCAGGCATATCAAGGTCGCGCGCTTGTCGCGTGGACAGCCATGGCGATGCAACCCTGTGTCTGTGACCTGATCATTAGCGCAAATCGAAATCATGAGCAGTATGCACAGTTTGCGCGACGTGTGCTGCATGATTCCGAATCGTCGGCCTACCTTGGCCCCATGGCCGGTATTTGTCGCTCAATTGAAGGGTGCGTGCCATCATCGACGATTCAGGGACTACTCGTTTCGCCGTGCGATACGCCAGGTGTCACGACGAAACTGTGGCAATCCTTGGTGTCACTGGCCAACGCCAATCCAAATTCTGCGGTGGTCTGTCATAACGGAGAGAGACTGCAATCCTTGCATTGTCTATTGCCAAGGCCAACCTGGGATTCATTGCTGGCAAGCTATGCCGACGGGAATCGTGCCATGCACCGCTGGCTGCGAAAAAACGGCGCGGTCGAACTGGATTGCTCGGACCACGCCACAGAATTTCAGAACCTCAACTACCTTGAGGAATTGCGTGGTTGATCAGCCCTGCTCCCAGTTGACGATATCCTTTGCATCGCCTTCACCACCCGTGGCACCATCCGCCCCCATACTCCAGAGGTCAAATTTGTCTGGATTGTGTGTGCCGGGACGCACGTACTGATAGTCGTTCTGCCAAGGGTCTTTCGGCTTTCGATCTAGATAGGGACCATTCCACGTATTCTTACCCGGGTTGGTAATTAATGCATCCAGACCCTCTGAGGTAGTGGGATATTGAAAATTATCCAACCGGTATAACGCCAAGGTGCTTTCAATCTTGCTAATGTCATTTTGTGCTTTGACGACATCGGCTTTGTGCTTAGATTTGAACAGGTTCGGCATAATCATCGCCGATAATAAACCGATAATAATCACGACGACCATGATTTCGATCAACGTGAAACCGGCCTGTGTAGAACGTTGCGTATAAGTTTTCTTCATTTTTGCTCCTTCAATGAGTCACAGCTCATTGCACTAAAAATTCACCATTTCTTGGAGTTTCATCATTGGCATCAGAATGGCAAGAATAATCGTCATTACCATCGACCCCATGATCAAGATCATCATTGGCCCAAGCAAACTGACCATCATACTGATTCGAGTTTGCATTTCATTCTCGGTGGCGGTGGCTGCTTTTTCAAGCATATGCCCTAGCCGACCGCTGTTTTCGCCACTCGATACCATGTGTACTAATAGCGGTGGAAAATGGCCGCTGCGATCCAGTGCTCGACCAATTGAGACACCTTGAGAAACTTCCTCGGTTGCCTGCTGCAAGTCTTGCTGCAATACGCGATTCGTCATCACCGCCTGACTGGCACGCATGGACGATAGAATCGGCACGCCCGAACCAACCATGATCGACAAGGTACGTGACATTCTGGCCGAATCGATGTTCTGCACCATCTTACGCAAGCCTACGATTTTCAAGTAAGTCCGATGTAACCACAGCTTAGGTTTATCCTGCCTGAATAACAATCGAATCAGTACCACCAACACGACTAATCCGATCCCCACGATAACACCATAATTGACCATGAAGTCTGAAATCTTGATTACAACCTTGGTGAGCGTTGGCAATTCTTGTTTGGTGTCTTCGTACACACCGACGATCTTTGGCACCACAACCACGATCAGCACCACCAGAATCGCTGCACAAACGAAGAACAAGAAGATCGGATACACAATGGCTTGCGTAATCTTTTGCTGCATCGCGTGACTGTCTTCCAGATAGTCTGCTAACCGGTCCAAGACATTATCTAAGGTGCCCGATTGCTCACCGGCCGCAATGGAAGCACGGTAAATCTCTGGAAAGCTATTCGGATACAATGCAATCGCATCTGACAATGAGTAGCCTTCGGTGACCATGGATCGTATATCGCTGATCACCGTTTTGACTTTGTGTCCTTCCGACTGCTTGATTACCGCACTTAAGGTTTCCTCGACCGTCATACCCGATTCCAGCAGCGTGGCCATCTGACGAGTCATAATCGACAGTTCATTAGTGCTGATTTTGATGCGGCGAGACGGACGGCCTTTTTGATCCGACTTACTCGCGGCACTTTCGGAAATCGACTTTACGTTTAAGGGAATCAGTCCCTGAGCGCGCAATTCAGCCCGCACCTGTTTGGCGTGATCACCCGAGGTGACCCCTTTGACCGTTCTCCCCTTAGCGTTTAAGGCCTGATATTCGAAGGTTGCCATCGGTGTTGACCTTTAGGACTGCGTCACGCGGAACACTTCATCCACGGTGGTCTCACCTTGCAACACTCGGTCGAAGCCGTTATGCATTAGACTCCGAGATGTTTTGCGTGCGTGTTTGGTGAGCAAATCCTCGGAGGCTTCGTCATGGATCAAACGCCGCATTCCTTCATTCATTTCAATCAGCTCGTAGATACCTAATCGACCTCGATAACCAATTTGCTCACAATTCGGGCAACCTTGTGGTTTAAACAGAGTCGATTCCTGCGTCGCCGACATCCCCAGTAATTCTCGCTCAGCATCATCGGGCTCATGCGGTAACTTACAATCCGGGCATAAACGTCGTACGAGACGCTGGGCCAGCACACCAACCAAACTGGATGCAATCAAAAACGGTTCAACGCCCATGTCCACCAAACGCGTGACCGCACCAACTGCGGTGTTAGTGTGCAGCGTTGACAGTACCAAGTGACCAGTCAAACTGGCTTGAACCGAGATTTCCGCTGTTTCCAGATCGCGAATCTCACCAACCAGGACCACGTCTGGGTCTTGCCGCAGAATCGAACGCAAGCCGCTGGCGAACGTCAGCCCAATCTTGCTATTCATCTGGGTTTGACCAACACCATCTAGATCGTATTCAACTGGATCTTCCACTGTCAAAATATTCAGTCGTTTACGATCCAGTCGGTGTAAGCCGGAGTACAGCGTGGTGGTTTTACCTGAACCGGTTGGCCCGGTTACCAGCAAAATGCCGTTAGGTTTACGAATCAACACCTCAAATGTTCGGAGAATATCAGCCGGCATGCCGAGCTTTTCCAGGTCGAGTCGCGCACTTTGCTTATCTAGCAGCCGTAATACGACGCGCTCGCCATGCTGAGTCGGCAAGGTCGAGACCCGCACGTCAACTGGGTGCTCGGCCACGCGCAATGACATGCGACCATCCTGAGGCAGGCGTTTTTCAGCGATATCGAGCTTCGACATCACCTTGATACGTGATACCAATGCGCCATGCATCTCTCGACGCGGACTGAGAATATCGCGCAGCACACCATCCACTCGAAAACGGACCACGGACTCTTCCTCGAAGGCCTCAAGGTGAATATCGGAGGCATTTTCCCGAATTGCCTGAGTCAGCAGCGCGTTGATAAGGCGAATAATCGGCGCATCGTCGTCGGCTTCCAACAGGTCCGTGGTTTGCGGCATCTCGTCCGCAAGCCGCTCAAGATCCAAATCATCACCCATGTCATCCATTAACTGGGTGGCCTGACTGCCACCTTTATCGTAGGCGGCACGGAGTTGAGTATCGAACTCTGACGCAATCACGCGCTCGAGCACAAGACGACGATTCAGTCGCCGCTTAAGTTCGGATAAGACGGGAAGTTTAGGAGTTTGAACGCAGGTTACACGCGCGGTGCCATCGTCCTCCAGATTCACCAGAACATTGTGTTTCTTGGCAAAGGCGTACGGAATCTGTGCAATATCCGAATCCACCGGTATCGCATCATCCGCCGGCACGGACGCTACTGCCTGCCCGCCGGTGGTCTCCAACTCATTCGCTATCTCGCTCATACAACTCGTGACTAAAAGTCTTCCGCCTTGATGACATCGTCACTGGGTGAAGAGCCCTCAGCGTCGGGTAAAGAGCCCTCAGCGTTGGGTACGGATTCCTCAACTGAAGCACCGTATTCCAGCTCATCAACCAGATCCTGAAGTTCATCCTCATTCGGCCTTTTCGGTGGCATTTCGAAATCGTCTTCGACATTCTCAAAAATTTCATCGTCCGACACAAAAGTGCGACCAAAGATGATGTCCTTAATACGACTCTTCACTGGCTTGCGCACTTCGCCACGGCGCGCCAACTCGGCCTGGCGTTCGCTCCCCAATAAACCTTCGCCCAGCGTTTCCTCGTATTCGATCAACACCGGTGGATCGACTTCAGGAATCAGGAAGTCCGATGTATTCAATCGTGAAATCTGGCCATCACGGCGTACTGCGTTGTATTTGGTCTTGGAGTACTTCGCCAGCTCTTCCGGCGAACGGATGATCCGTGGCTTCAGGAACACCATCAGGTTACGCTTCTCGACCTTCTTACCCTTGCTGCGGAACAGGTTTCCAATCAACGGAATCTTGCCAAGCACAGGCACCCAAGAGACGGTGTCCACCACGTTCTCGGTAATCAAACCACCGAGCACCACAACCTGGCCATCGTCCACTTGTACGACGCCCTCAATCGAGCGCAGATTGGTAATTAAGTCGGCTTGCCCTTCCACACGGACCGGCGATACGCTTGAAGTTTCCTGGAATACTTCCAGTTGAATTGTGTCACCTTCGTTGATCTGTGGCTTGATCTTTAACTTGATACCAACGTCTTTACGCTCGATGGTCTGAAAGCCAGTGCCGACGGGTGTATTGGTGCCATTACCATCGGTCCCGCCCTGATTGACCGCGCTGTTGATCCCACTGTTAAATCGACCCGTGACGAAAGGCACTTCCTGACCAACCACAATCTCGGCCTCTTCATTGTCCAGAGTCAAAATCGTCGGTGTCGACAAAATGTCGCTGTTAGAATCAGATCGTAATGCGTTAATCACCACGTCCAGTTGATACTTGCTGAAATCCAGCAGTGAAAAATTGAAACCGCCAGTGCCTAAGTCAAACGTTTGATTCGCAGTCGCGCGACCTAACACTTGACCTGGTCGTTCCGGGTCAAATATACCGATTGGATTGCTGGTGGTGGTCGAGGTTCCAGCTCCGCCATCGGTACCCTCGGTCACTGTCGTCGTTTCCTGTGACCCGATGTTCCAGTTAATACCGAGCGCCGCTTCTTGGTCTAAAGACACCTCGGCAATAATGGTTTCGACATACACTTGCGCACGACGTTTATCCAGCTTATCGACGACCGACTTGACCGTTTTAAGCTGTGTTCCTGACGCCTTTACGATCAATGAGTTTGAAGCCTCATCGGCCTGCACATTGAACTCGCTCACAGCGCCATCGGCTTTGGTCGCGGTGATATCTTTTAGAATCGACGCCAGATCTTCGGCTTTAGCGTGTTTGAGTGAAATAACATTGACGTCACCTTCGATTTCCCGCTCGACGTCCAACTCACCAATCAAGGCTTGAATCTTCGCAAACTGGTCATCCGGCGCACTGATAATAAGGGCATTAATGGAATCGAATGGTTGAATACTGACCTTTGCCGAGCTCGCTGCGTCTTTCGGGTCCGCCGTCGAGGTCACCAGCTGGGTCAATGTGGTAGCCAACGTGCTGGCCTTGGCGTGATCCAAATTGACCACTCGAATGTTGGCGCGTTTATCGGGTATATCAATGCGGTTAATAATTTTGAGCACACGTTGAATATTCGCCGCGGTATCGGTAATCACCACACTATTTGACGGCACGTGTGGCGCAAAATGGCTAGTCGGCGGGATCAACGGTCGGATGATCGGCACCAAGTCTTGCACTGAGGCGAATTCGAGCTGGACGATCTGCGTAATCTGCGCATCATTCGTCTCGGCTGTTGGCGTAAACAAGGTTGGCGTCGGATGCTGTTTAATCACATTCGCTGGTAACACCTTGATCACCGTACCAGAATCGACTGTAGCAAAGTTGTGCACCTCTAGAATCGAGAGAAACACGTCATACAACTCGTCTGGCCCCAAGGTAGCGCCAGAAATAATCGACACCTTGCCTTTAACACGTGGATCGACAATGAAGTTCTTGCCACTGACCTCGGCGACGGTGTTAATCAAGACACGTATATCGACATCCTGAAGGTTTAGACGCACGCCCTGCTGTTCCGCTTCATCCGTCACATCCCGCAACTGCGCTGAAGCGAGCCCGGCGTTGGAGGTTAAATGCGCACAAATCAGCGCGATGCCAATTTTCTTCGCCCAGCATGACAGTTTAGTTTGCCACGACGAGTTGGCAGTCGATGCACCGACGGCAGAGAGTCGCTGATCGATCTTCCTGAATGATCCTGGAAATAGTAGGGCCTTACTCATGAGTTTGTATCACGCTCTCTTGCTTGTTTTTTTCACCCTGATCGTTGCGTAGATGGATGACCAGAGTCCTTATTATCTTTTTTTGCCATCATACTGAAAAAGCCGCCTACTGACTACGTTTTAGCGAACTCCTAACGGCGAGTTAATAGCATGTTAATGTCGAGCAACGCGCGTTCAATCGCGTCAAGATAACGTGCTGCGAACGAACGACTGGATTTGCACTAGATCATTTGGCAGCACCTGATACCGCTCTTCTCGGTCAAACAAATCCTGCATATGTAACGGCAATGACGGCTCAGATTGCTTTTCCGCCAGCGCCTGAGTGATGGCATCCGGAAATTTCGCCGGATGCGCGGTTGCCAGGCAAACCATTGGATGTGCTTGATGCCAACGCTCTGCTCGCGCTGCGGCCACACCGATCGCCGTGTGTGGATCAAGCAGATATTCGCCACGAGTGTACACGTCTTTGATGATCTCAAGTGTGCGCGCATCGTCAAGACGAAAACTGGAGAACAAAGACCTTGCCGAAGTTAACGCAGATTCAGCAAGATGCATCGTGCCGTCTTCGAATTCTTGCATCAAGCGTCGTATCTGCGCGCCATCACGTCCATAGAGATCGAACAACAAGCGTTCGAAATTACTGGACACCATAATGTCCATGCTCGGCGACAAAGAATGCTGCAAGGCTTGTTTGCTGTGATCGTTGTTAGCGATGCAACGATGCAGAATATCATTGGCATTGGTGGCAATGATCAACTGTTGTACCGGCAGCCCCATTTGCTTTGCCAGATAACCGGCGAAAATGTCACCAAAGTTGCCAGTCGGCACGGAGAAAGACACGGGACGATGTGGCGCCCCCAAGGCGAGTGCCGCGTAGAAGTAATACACAATCTGGGCCATTATGCGCGCCCAGTTTATTGAGTTCACAGCCACTAACTGGCGACCGTCCGGCAGAAACGACTGATCACGAAAGCTGGCTTTGACGGCATTTTGGCAATCATCGAAGTTGCCCTCTACCGCAATATTAAACACATTATCCGCCAAAACAGTAGTCATTTGGCGTCGCTGCACCTCAGACACACGCTGATGCGGATGCAAAATAAAAATATCGATGTTCTCACAACGTCGGCAACCTTCAATCGCCGCCGAACCAGTATCTCCGGAAGTCGCCCCCAGTACCGCCACTTTCTGTTGACGTCGAGTGAGCACAAAGTCCAGCAGGTGTCCTAAAAACTGCAGCGCAAAATCCTTAAATGCCAACGTCGGACCTTGAAACAGTTCCAGGACCCATTCGTTGTGGCCTGTTTGCACCAACGGTGCGATGGCCGGGTGCCGAAAATCCGCGTAGGCCTTATCGATTATGGTCTTCAGCTCAGTATTGGATAAGGCACCGTCAACGAACGGTTGCATGACCTCGAACGCAAGTTCTTGATAACTCAAACCAGCCCAACTGGCGATGGTGGCAGGCGAAAATTCCGGCAAAGCCTCGGGCACATACAATCCACCGTCGGAAGCCAGGCCAGCGAGAATAACGTCTTCGAAGGACAGACTCGGTGCCTGACCGCGTGTGCTGATAAATTTCATAACTAATTAATTCAGGTGTTCAACTCGAATCTTGACGGTTTTGCATCGCACGTCCTGCATTGCTTCGATGCGTTTTATAGCGCGGTCAACCCGCCCTTCCAAGGTACGTTGTGTAATAAAAATAACGGATACGAAGTCGTCACCGGGTTGCGGCTCTTTCTGCGTAATTGCTTCGATACTGATATCTTGATCGGCGAACTGCGCTGACAGTTGCGACATGACACCAGCGACATCGTTAACTTCAAAGCGTAAATAGTAAGCACACTTAAATTCGTCTTGTGCCTTGATCGGCAAGTTTGCCAGTGCATCTGGCTGGAAAGCCAAATGCGGTACTCGACTGTGCGGGTCCGCTGTGATTGTTCGCGCGACGTCAACAATATCGGCCACCACTGCGGAGGCGGTTGGTTCAGCCCCAGCACCAGCACCGTAATGCAGCGTGTTACCAACGGCGTCACCACGCACCATTACTGCGTTCATCACACCATTAACATTGGCAATCAAGCGCTTTGCCGGTATCAGCGTCGGATGCACACGCAGCTCGACGCCCGATGCATCAGCCTTGGCGATACCGAGATGTTTGATACGGTAACCAAGCTCTTCGGCATAAGCCACGTCGGTCAGACTCAGCTCGGAAATGCCTTCGGTATACACATTCTCAAATTGCAACGGTATCCCAAATGCGATCGAGGCCAAAATTGTCAGTTTATGCGCCGCATCGATCCCTTCCACATCGAACGTGGGGTCCGCTTCCGCATAGCCTAGCGCCTGCGCCTCAGTTAAAACCTCCGCAAAAGGACGGCCTTTGTCGCGCATTTCGGTCAGGATAAAATTTCCTGTACCGTTAATGATTCCAGCGACCAGGTCAATACGGTTGCCCGCCATCCCTTCACGGATACTCTTAATGATGCTGATACCACCAGCTACCGCCGCTTCAAACAGAACGGAGACACCTTCTTCTTGCGCGGCAGCAAAAATCTCGTTGCCGTGCAAAGCAATCAGCGCCTTGTTTGCCGTCACCACGTGCTTGCCATTATCAATCGCTTGCAAAACTAGGTCTTTCGCCTGTGTTTCGCCACCGATCAACTCCACGACAATGTCCACATCTGGATGATTAACGACTTCCGCTGGGTCCGTTGTAAGGTGCAAACTACTGCAATCACACCGGCGCTCGCGCGTTAAATCACGCACTGAAGCAATGATGACTTCAATATCGCGTCCAGCACGGCGCGTAATTTCAGCGGCGTTGCGCTGCAACACATTGGCGGTGCCACCACCAACCGTACCCAAGCCTAAAATGCCGACTTTGATTGATTTCATTTGGTATCCGTAGATTAGGTCTTCACCCGTTCCGGGTGTAACAGTAAAGATTTGATATTGCGAATTGCCTGACGCGTGCGTTGCTCGTTTTCAATTAAGCCAAATCGCACGTACTCGTCACCATATTCCCCAAAACCAATACCCGGTGACACAGCCACTTTGGCTTCCTGCAGCAGAATTTTACTGAACTCCATCGAGCCCAGTTCTCGGAACCGCTCAGGTATTTTAGCCCACACAAACATGGTGGCCTTTGGTTTCTCGACTGGCCAGCCGGCGGCAGTTAAACCATCACAGAGCACATCACGACGACGTTGATACATATCTCGTATATCACCAACCCATTGACTTGCCTCAGGTGCTTCTAGTGCGTAAATGGAAGCAATCTGAATCGGTGTAAACATACCGTAGTCAAGGTACGACTTCATGCGCGCGAGCGCCCCGATCAAGGTCGGATTACCGACCATAAAGCCAACCCGCCAGCCAGGCATATTGTAACTTTTTGACAGACTGAACGACTCGACAGCGATATCTTTGGCGCCGGGCACCTGCATGATCGATGGCGCGACGTAACCATCAAATACGATGTCAGCATACGCCAGATCCTGAATTACCCAGAACTGATGCTCGATTGCCATTTCAACGATACGTTCGAAGAAGTCCAGCTCCACGCATTGCGCAGTCGGGTTGCCGGGAAAATTCAGCACCAACATCTTGGGCTTTGGAAACATATTGCGCACCGCCGTTTCCAATTCAGCAAAGAAATCGATTCCTGGCCCGATCGGCACATGTCGAATATCAGCACCAGCAATAATAAACCCATAAGGATGAATCGGGTAAGCTGGGTTTGGCACTAACACCGAGTCGCCGCGATCCACGGTGGCCATCGCCAAATGCGCAAGACCCTCTTTGGAGCCGATGGTCACAATCGCCTCGCGCTCGGGATCAATGTCAACATTATAACGCTGCCCATACCAGTTACTGATGGCGCGCCGCAATCGTGGTATACCGCGCGACACCGAGTAGCGATGCGTATTCCCGCGCTTTGCCGCTTCGCACAGCTTATCGACAATAGGTTGCGGCGTCGGCTGGTCTGGATTTCCCATGCCGAAATCGATGATATCTTCACCGCGCGCGCGCGCAGCTGCTTTTAATTCACCGACAATGTTAAAGACATAATGCGGGAGCCGCGCTATACGCGGAAAATCATCCTTTGCCATGCTGGACAGGTAGTTGAGGTTTCACAACAGCACGGTATTGTAGCCAGCTCACTGGCTAAAGTCGCCACAAATCTCGGTTAAATTACCGTTTAAACAGCTATTTTTTGAAATCTGAAACGTCGTCCCAGGTATAACCGTTGTTCACCAGAATGGATTGCAGCTTCTCCAATGCCTGAATTTGGATTTGCCGTACACGTTCGCGCGTCAGCCCTACTGCTTTAGCAACCTGTTCCAGTGTTTGTGATTCCCCGCGTGATAATCCATGTTGACGCAAGCCATAGCGCCGCTCAATGATTTCTCGTGGTCGCTCGCCCAGATAATCCAGCCACTGATCTATGTGCTCGTCAATCTCGTGCTTTTGCACCACAGCCATCGGATTTTCGGCATTGGTATTCTCGATCGCATCAAGCATGGTGTAAGTCGATGTTCCATCCGAACCAAGGGGTTCGTCCATCGACGCAGAGCGCCGATTTAAATTCATCAACCGACTCAAGTCCTCCACGGAATGGTGAATACAATCAGCGATTTCCTGCAAGTTGGGTTCGTGTTGCAATGTTTGTACCAATTCGTAGCTGGCGCGTTTGTATTTGTTCAGCTCTCGGACAACGTGGACTGGCAGACGCACGGTACGCGATTGATTCATGATCGAACGCTCAATCTCGTGTCGGATCCACCATGACGCGTAAGTAGAAAACCGAAACCCTTTCTCCGGATCGTATTTCTCCACCGCATGCATCAAGCCGATATTGCCCTCTTCGATGAGATCCAATAACGCTAGAGTTGGCGCGTAGTATTTGCGTGCGATCTTGACCACCAGCCGCAAATTGGACTCAATCATCCGCTGTCGTGCAGCCTGGTCACCTTGCTGTACTCGACGTCCTAATTCCACTTCTTCGGCTGCACTCAATAACGGGACGAACTCAATCTCCCGCATGTAAAGGAACTCGGCGTCGTGGTTAATCGGCTCACGCACCACCGGACTGGTGACCGCTTTGGCGCTACTACTGCTCGTGGTGTGCGAACCTTTCGGCAAATTTTGCTTCGTGTTCAAAGTATCGATACCCCCCAAGGTTGATACTTCTATACTACTCCTATACGCGTGAAGAGCGCTATTGTTTAGGCAGAAATTTCATCGGGTCAACAGGTTTACCGTGTTTGCGAATCTGGAAATGTAAGGCAGTCTGTCGTTTGTTATTGCGTCCCACACTGGCAATTTTCTGTTGCTGTTGGATTCGCTGGCCTTCTTGCACGTAGATATGTTCGTTGTGGGCATAGGCACTTAAATACGTATCCGAGTGTTTTACAATAATTAGATTGCCATACCCTTTAAGGCTATTTCCAACGTAAACCACTTCACCGGCTTGAGTAGCAACCACTGCCTCGCCGGCATTAGTTAGGATATCGACTCCCTGTTGCCCCTTCGCCGCATTAAATGTCTCAACCACGGTTCCTCGAGTTGGCCATTGCCAACTGAACGTGCCTGTCGTTGGCTTAGACGTCGAGGTCGAAACCGTTGTTGAGGTCGTTTTCTCTGGCACAGAGTCGTTTCTTGTCGCCGGAGCCTTGGGCGTCACCACTGGCTTATGGGACGACGCCGATGCGCTGGCTTTCTTGCGCTTAGATGGCGTTCGTTTAACCGCTTTCTTGGTGATTGGGTAGGTAAATCCAATCGGCTCAGTGAGTCGAATACGTTGTCCAACACGAAGTTTGCTGGTGTCTTGTATGCGATTCCAAGCAGCCAGCTTGTTGACATCCAACCCCAGCGCAAAGGAAATACTGTAAAGTGTGTCACCTGGTTGCACAAAGCGGATCAACTGCCCCCCAAGCGCTTCGGTTTCCTGACGTACAGTTAGCACACTGCGCTCTTCCACCGCCACCTTGGGTGGTGGCCGACACGCAGCGGTAAAACAAACAAGCAAGCTAATCAGTATCAGTCTACTCGCTTGCGACATGGTTTATGATCCATGTGTCATGGTGTACACCAAGATTCCGACCACCACAAGAATCACGGTCGCCCAACCCAGCCACTCGATTTTCTTGTGAATGGTATCTTCCAGTTGGTCGCCACCGAGCTTTATCAAACCCGCCACCAAAAAGAATCGAGCACCACGGCCCACCAAAGACAACAACACAAATGGCAGAAAAGCGATACTCATCACGCCGGACGCGATGGTGAAAACTTTATAGGGGATCGGGGTAAACCCTGCCAAAAGGATGATAAACAGCCCATGCTCGTGATAACTGCCGCGGATAATCTCGAATGTTTCGTGCGCATCAAAGAAGGTCAAAATCTGGTCGCCATACGAGTCGAAAATAAAACGACCGATCAAGTAACCGATCATTCCGCCAATCACAGACATCAGGGTGGTAATGGTGGCCAGACGCCAAGCTCGCTGCGGGGCCGCCAATACCATCGGCGCCAGCATCACGTCGACTGGAATTGGAAAAAACGAAGACTCCGCCATACTGACACCGGCCAGATAACGTTCAGCCTGTGGATGACGCGCTAATTTAAGCACCTGGCGGTACATTGGTTCAAACAATTTCAATTGGATTACCCCAACCCAGCTAAACGCGGCACAAACCGAACCGCTTCAATTTCGTTTTGTACCAAACCGTGGTTTGTCTTGTCGATGACCACTAGGTTCTGACGATCACCACGACCGACCGGCATTACAATCCGACCACCCGGCGCCAGTTGATCAACCAACTCTGCGGGTACATCTTCTGACACCGCTGCTGCCAGGATGCCATCGTAGGGCGCGAAGTCAGTCAATCCAGCGAAGCCGTCACCGTGGCGGAAAACGACGTTGCGCACACCAAGATCGTACAACCGGTCTCGCGCCTGCCGATGTAATTTCACAATCCGTTCGACACTGACTACCTGCTCGCTGAATGGCGCCAGCATCGCAGTTTGATAACCACATCCAGTCCCAATTTCGAGCACTTTGGCGCGTGGTTTATTAAATAGGGTCTGCGTCATCAGGGCGACGATATACGGTTGCGAAATGGTTTGACCATGACCAATTGGCAACGCAGTATTTTCATAGGCGCGACTGGCAAGCGCTTCATCCACGAAGATATGCCGGGGAAGATCCTGCATGATCTCAAGAACTCTGGGATCGTCCACGCCCATATTGCGGATTTGCTCTATTAAGCGACGCCGCGTGCGATCCGACGTCATGCCAATCCCAGAGTACTGCGGTTTGCCTAATTGGTCGCGATAACTCATCATGCTCACAGCGTATCTAGCCAATTTTGCAGGTCTTCTAGATGCGCACTGTCTGAGTAACGTGCACTTAAGGGTGTAATGGACACAAAACCTTGCTCGACTGCCTCGAAGTCCTGCATTTTAGAGCGCTTCACACGCCGAAACTCGCCCGTGGCCGACAATCGGTAGGATGATTTTTTACCATCTTGCTCTATTACCTCAGAGCGGAGTGCGTTCTCGCGCTCGCCCAACAAGGTGGACTTTAAGCCACGCAGATCGCCCACCGGCAAATCCGGCACATTCACGTTCAACACAGCAAGCAATGAACGGTATTTTAAATGCGGCAAGGCATTACTCATTTGCACAGCGATATGGGCCGCAGTTTGATAATGACCCGGGTGCCGCTGGGTGACCGATAAAGCAAGGGCTGGCAAGTCCATATGTCGCGCTTGCATCGCACCGGCAAACGTGCCGGAATAAAATACGTCATCCGCCAGATTGGCGCCATTATTGATACCACTGATAACCAGGTCAACGGGGCCGATTGGAAGACGATTCAACGCTAAAAATACGCAGTCTACCGGCGTACCGTCAACGATAAAAAGCGTATCGTCGACTTGCTCAACAGAGATCGTTCGACGCAAACTTAAACCCATGCCACAGCCGCTGTGATCAGCCCTCGGCGCCACAACGGTCACACGGTGGTGCTGCTGCTCTAGAGCGGATTTCAGATGTTTCAATCCGGGGGCATCAAACCCAACATCATTGGTAATTAGAATATGCAATCTGGGATCACTGAGTTAAAACGAACGCGGTACGATTTTAGCCTGTTCTATGATTCTACTGCTAAAAAATTCATGCCTTTTTGATATTACAGCGATTGCACCAAGTACCACATTGGCTCGAGGACAGATGAAAATGCAGCAAGCACAACTCAGCTGACGTCCCTCTGCTGGCCTGCTCAAATGAGATCGAGCAAAAGCTGTGAGTCTACAAAGAAAATTGGTCGGAGTGGCAGGATTCGAACCTGCGACCACCGCTCCCCCAGAGCGGTGCGCTACCAGACTGCGCTACACCCCGATCAACGATAGGTGGAATATATACTATTTTGTCGAGATGACAACCGTCATCCGACGAATCCATAACGAAACTGTTATCCGACGCTGAGCGCGTGGGTCTATTGTTTAAGTAATGCAGGCCAATTCTGGTTGGCCTGCGCGATAAAATCAGCTTTATTTTTTGACCACTGTTGGTTGATCGAGTCGTTGTAATTCAAGTACAACTTGCCATCATGGATAGTGAATAATTCTGGCTTGATCGAGGCTGTTTGATTGTGCGCCACCGCGTAGGCACAGTAACCACCGTATTGTGGGGCGTATTTCTCAGGTGCCGCTTCAAACATGGCCAGATGGTCGGCGTTCGCGAATAACCACACTGCCCCCATGTACTTAAATTGGAAAGATTCCGTTCCTTTGACCGGTTTGCCTTGCGTAAAGTAGGCGACGGTATCATACCCTTTGATTGCCTTGTTTGAGAACAAGCTGGTGTACACGGGCTCCACCGCCGATGCCGTCGCAGCAGAACAGAGACTCAAAACAAAAAATATGCGGGTCAGATAAGAATTCATAAATACACCTCTCAATGCCCACCGGTGTCGCAGGCTAGTCTGTCTGGATTAATTCGTCCAACTTGTCAGCTACTTGTTGCTGGCAATGGTCGGCACACAACTTCCGAGTTTCAAACTCGTCCAGATAACAGACCGGATGAAGGTGGATTTTCGCACCCACTTTTTTCAATGGCATCAACCCCATAAAATGCGGCGCAAATGGCATCCGTGCGTACCAGGCGTAGTGGTCTCGCACACGCTGCTCCACGATCCGTTCGCCATTATAGTGTGTGTAGGCCACGGTGATCGGCTGTATGGCCACGCGGCGCTCCGACTCACCCAGATTTGCGGCGGCAAATAGGCTCGACTTAAATGGTTCGACGTGAGCACCGTCGGTACTGGTGCCTTCGGCAAATAACGTTAGACTGTTGCCTTCAGCTAGATGAGCTTGCATGGTGTGAAGTTGATGTTTGGCTTTGCCGGCGCGGCGTTCGACGAATAAAGTGTGCTGCAACTTAGCAAGACGTCCCAACACTGGCCAGCCCGCAACCTCAGACTTGGCGATAAAATACGCTGGTAAAAAACCCAACACAAACACATCTAAATATGAACTGTGATTGCTCACGTACAGTGTAGGACGTGCAGCACATAATTCCCCTGAGACCACAGTTTCGATACCGAGTATTCGGCATAAACCAGCGTGAAACAGAGGGATCAGGCGCATATGACCTGGAATTCTCAAGATCCGACTAACAACAAACACCACCGGCATACAGAGAATCCACAACAGAATACAAAACAGTCGGACGCCGCCTACCAAATAGTTTTTTTGTAGGGGTGTCGCAGTATAGGCAGTGGTATTAGTGGTCAATGGACTTATTTACGAGCGCATGGTTAGAACCGAACATGTAGCTAGCGTCTACATAGATTGCAACAAAGGTGGTATTGAATACCGGATCAATGATCGCATGATCGCTGATATGTGCACCGATTTTCAAGTACCCTCTCAACATGGTCGGTACTTTACCACGCTCTTTGCCTTTACCGGGCTCGGATAGAAAACTTTTGATCGCCACACTTTCAACGTCGGGTTGCGGGATCGGCATCAACTCAGCGGTTGCCAGATGCTTCGTGTATAAGTAGGACAGGATTTCGGTGTGCTGGTGGTAATCCGTGCCTTTAAAGCTAGCGCAGCCAAGCATCACGTCATACCCGTTTTGCTCGATAAACTGCATCGTGTATTTCCAGATCAACATCAGAATCGCACCACCTCGGCCAGCCGGTGAGACACACGCTCGACTGAGCTCAAGCAGCTTACCGTAGTGCGCTCGTAACCCGCTCAAATCAAATGCATGCTCGGTGTAAAAGCGTTGTCCCTCAGCCAAGGCTTCACTACTCACCAAACGCATGGTGCCGACGACTTTCTCATCGTCCTTGGTATCGACCACCACCACATGATAAGCGATATCGTCCCATTCATCTTCTTCGCGTTCACTGTTCAGCATGTCGCGCGTGACTCGACCGCCGCTCTCTTTGTACAACACCTGATAGCGAAGCTTTTGCGCTTGTTGGATCTCGTCATCATTCGCTGCTAAACGTACATCATAGCGACCCGCTGACATGCTTCCGGCGATCAGCTTGGTCATCTGTTTAAAGAGTTTTGGTTTGATCGCCATACAGGGTACGCCTCACGAAAAATAGGTCTGTTTTAAATGTGATACAAATTGGCGGAAAGTCACCGGCTCCGCGCCATTGGCAATGGCCTGCTCACCGATTTCAAACGCGTGACGCCATTGCTTAAGTAGAATACGATACGCATCGACCAGACTGTGGTCGGGGTCATAAATATTGGTCGACTCCGAGGTAACACCGTTGACCTCGAGCACCTTGACATCGCGTCCGTTGCGCAGACTATCTAGGTCGGGTACGCGCACATCATAGCGCCCGAAGTTAAACCCGTCTATTTGCCGCGATACGCGGTCGATCACGTCCGTCAGTGCCGGTGTGATGTGATGGTTCCCGTTCAGAAATACCGAGCCACGACAATGCGAACCAATCTCAACCACTTGAAAGGACTCTCCGTTAGCCAACACCCAGTCCAGCCGATCGGCATGCAGGTCCAACAGAAAATCAGCCATGTAGTGCGTGCGCGGATTCGCCATAAGCAAGTGCTCTAAGGTACGCTCACCATCACCGATGACGACGGGAAACGTTTTTTCTGTGATCGAATAAATTCGCCCTGCATCCGCCGCTGGAAACCGCATGTAAAACACGCCAAATTCCAAACCACCAACATATTCCTGAACGATCAACCGACCTTTGGCATGGGTCAAGTACTCACGCATCAATGCCGGCGTACGTATCACAGCAACATCCTGACCACGCTGACCAAAATCGGGTTTAAGAACCACCGGATAATCAAACCCCTGAGCTTGCATCAACTGCGTAACCGCGCCCAACTGATCAGTTAAATCGCCACGTAGCTCCAGCACAGCAAACTGGGCTAATTCCGGCACGCCCTGCAGTTGCCGCAGACTATCCGCTTTGCGCTCACCAATCAGCCCGCTCATCGGCAAACCTGGGTTGACAGACAGGAAACTCAAGCGTCGATATCGCCCACTTAAGTACAAGATATAGACAACTACCGGCAGATAAAACACGCTCATCGGCCAAAACTCCCAACGTGCGGCACGGCGAAACCGAGAATGCATACGTTGGCGAGTACGATAGAAATTCAATGCTCTTAAATCCAAATGGGTGGCAGTCAAGTCACGCTAAGAAAACGCGCGGATTGACGGATCATAGTGCAGCGACTGTCTCGCAATTCCAACGGGTTCACCCAATAACGCCTTGCAGGGCGCCCCATCGGCATAGCGCACCTGAACTTGCTCTGCGGTCACCGCCACATGCGTCAAACTGACAGTACTGGCGTCCTCGCGATGCATACAAACAGATTCTTTGGAGCGCGATGGTAAGTGACTGGCGTGATATGCCAGATACGCCCGGGTCGAATCCAACTCAGCCAAACCGAGGTTACGAAATAGTGCTCTACGCAGGCCTTTTACATGCGACGCATCCACGGAAGACGACGATTTTGGCGAGCTAACGTTGTGTTCAATGCGTGGCGCGTGCCCATCCCATACACACAAACAGTTAGCGCCAGACGGCTCAATCACAAAGAGTCTAAACGCGCGATAATCGCTCAGCGGCAAAGTTGAAAAGTGTGTGGCCACATCGCCAACCTGAGCCGCACTGGAAAAGTGACGCACGATCTGACCGCGACTCGTCCAGTCTTTGTAAGACTCAATCTGTTCAAATTGATAGTGGTTGAGCAAACACACCGTAACACCGAATTGGTTCGCTGCGATCCACGTGCCGCCCGCGTCCGTGTCGGTTGGAGCTACAACCTGCACACCCGCCAACAGGGTCACGGCGGGCAGCAGTGCGCGGTGGCGTGAATTACGTTCATCGCGATTGAAAAACAGTTCGTAGCCTTGGTCACGAACGAACCAGGTCATAGTACACATCAGTTTTTGGTTCCGAGCATGCCGCTACGATCACGGCTTTTCGATGAGTCAATCCCCTTTGATACCATGCCAATATGACCGGATTTTGACAGCGCGCTAACGTGCTGCTGGGTTGCCAGCGCAACACCAAATCCGGGAGCTGCATCGGTACCGAGTTGACGCCCCATGGCAGCCGCAATGGCATAATGATGGACGGTGTGTGACTGTAAAAACAACAATTCACGTTGCGTGGTAGTGGTCAGAACCAGGCCGCTGGGGCCATCTTTAATCTGTAGTGTTGACGATTCACTAAGGGTACCTAACGCGTGAACAAGGTCGTTAATCGTCCGCACCGCATAACCCAAATCACGTTCGAGAATCTGATCACGCTCGCGCGCATCATAGCAAACACACGCACTCGGCAACTGGCGTAAAAAGCAACGATAATGCTCGAGCACATGACGAAAGTGGGCACCAATCGTGGATTCAAATGTGGGCCGCAACGACTGCGTAAATTGCTTAGCTGGAAGAGACGACAAAAACAAATTGCCTTCCTGTAAGGCGCCGATATTGATATCAACTAATTCTTGAAATGACGACAAGTCGTGTCCTCATAAAAACGCATAACAACATATCGCTTTGCGCTAAGTTTCTGGGTATAAATCAAGACCTTGCCACAAGTGAAATCCTTTCACAACAAAAGCGTATCGCCGTAACCTGTTTTTAACATTCAAATTTCATGCGAATTTGCCCCCATTGACTGACTGCTGCGATGGATGCCGCTTCAGTACGCAGAATGTGATCCCCAAGCCGAATTGACTGCATTCCGGCAGTTTGAAAGTGCGCCAACTCAGGTGCAGAAAAACCACCTTCAGGACCGATTACAATCGTCATTTCTTCACACGACGCATCCACAGCATCCATCAACAACTGACCATCACCATCGGCGTAGAACAAAGAATGAGACTCTGAAGGCGTCAGTGAGACCGAAGATTGCGCGGGAAGTATTTCGGGCAACCACGGATTTTGAGACTGCTTACAAGCCTCAATGGTCGCTCGGAGCCATTTATCATACATGTTGCGGCTAAAGTGCGTCACCGAATGCTCGCATTCCAACGGCAGTATTTGCGTTACACCCAGTTGGCACATCATATCCAGCATGACTTTCTGTCGATCACCTTTGGGTACCGCAGTCGCAACGCACAGACGATAACGTGGTGGTTCAAACTCCTGGGCGGACACGATCTTGAGCGTTACTTTGGAACGTTCAACTGTGATAATTTGCGCATCGGCAATGAGACCGCGACCGTTAAGTACGCGTACTTGGCTCCCCGCTCTCAACCGCCTTGCCTTTGCCGCGTGCTGGGATTCCTGCGGACTCAGCTCAAGCAGCGCATCCGCGACATTGAGCTCAGCATGAAAAAAGGTGGGGAGTGACACTGACATACCTCGCTGCTGTATCGACCAAGAAATTGCTCTAGACTCGGAGCAAGACACGCCATGATTATAAAATGCGAGGACCGGATTATTGAAGTGTTTTAGTTGAAGTTACTCATCGTGACCCTGTGTGGATATTCAACCAGGGGCGTACTCGTGCGCTGGCCTCGCCGTTCGCCTAGTGAAGCATTGTATTTTTGTCGCTGCGTTGCCAACCACCACCGAGCGATTGGTACAATGCAATAGCAGCATTAAGTTGAGCTAATTTGGCTTCAAAATAACGGGTTCGAGCCACCGATAAGGCATCTTGAATACTCAGCAAGGTTTGGAATTGCTCAACGCCCTCTTCATACCGTAACTGGGTTATTCGATACGCTTCTTCGGCACGCGCCAAATCGTTTTCTGCAACGACAAAAAGCGACTTTAATAAATCGATGTTATTAAATGAGACTTCGACTTCATTCAACGCCGAAATAACCTCTTTTCGATACTCGGCCAAGGCACTCTCTAAATCCAGACGGATGATTTTCACGCTTCGGCTACGTGCCCCGTTATCCAACAAAAGCTGAGTAAGGCTGCCCAATACCGTGACTGTTAGGCTGCTCTGATCCACCAAACTGGCAATGGAATCACTGGACAAATTAACGACACCATCGATCGACAATTGAGGTAAAAACTGGTGCCGAGCCAAATCCACGTTGGCCCTAAATAGACGCAAATTTGCTTCAGCTGCGGCAAGATTTGGCCGACGAAACAAAAGCTCTAGCGGCACACCAACATTAATACTGGGGACTACGACGCCGTTCAACGACGCTTCAGAGACCTTTAAATCACTCACTGACATAGCCAACAAGCTTGCCAAGGAAGCCCGTGCTGCAAGCTCTCGTTGTTCTAGTTCCCTCAGATTGCTTTCTTCTCGCTGCACGACAATACCTTGCTGCAAGGCATCAACTCGTGTGATGGTGCCCGCGGCCAATCGAGCTTCAACAATCGTATTTACCGACGTCGCATTAACTAAATTTTGTTGCGCCGCTGCCTTTAAATCTCGAATGTATAATATTTGAAAATACGTGGATGCCGCTAATCCACGAATGCTCAGGTGAGCCTCAGCCAATTCCGCCACCGAGCGGTCATAACTTGCTAATGCTGCGTTATATTGAGTCGGCTTACTCAAGACATCCGTGTACGATAGCCCCAAACTTAGAGCAACAGCTGACTGGGTATCATCACGGTACGATCCACCCGAAACTTGACTACCACTGTACTGATCATCGACACCCAATGACAACACCGGGGTTGGATACATCTTGAAGCCCTGTTCTTTTAACTGCAGTGTCGCTTTTTCGAGATTCCGGTTAATCGTGTCAATATCAAAATTACGCTTATCCAAATGCGCCATGACCTCGCTCAGTTCGTTACTGCCGAAACCTTGCCACCATTTTTTTTCGGGCCAAGCTTGTTCAGTCTCGTGAGCATACTGCCATCCCGCGGGCACATCTCGCTCACCCAATTGAGGCATCGGCGTGGTCGAACACGCTGACAACGCAATGCAAAGACTAACGAATACCAGTGATCGCTTCATACGACATCCTCTATTAATCAGTTGCCAATGCGACAACTGGATCCAGTTTCGCGGCTTTGCTCGCAGGCGCAAAACCAAAAATCAGCCCGATCCCTGCGGCGCAACTAAACGCCAACACGGTTGGACCAGAGCTAAACACCACGGAAGTACCAAAATTCTCAATTAACACACCCACCCCAAAGCCTATCACCACACCTAACAGCCCACCCAACGCAGAAACAACGATCGCTTCGGTTAAAAACTGCAGCAAAATATCATTTTGGCGTGCACCCGTAGCGATACGGATGCCTATCTCTCGTGTTCTCTCGGTCACTGACACCAGCATAATATTCATCACCCCGATACCACCGACCAAGAGTGAAATAGCCGCTACTGAACCCAGCAATGTGGTGAATGTCTGCTGCGATGCTGTTACGTTCTCGAGTAATTCTGCACTGTTTCTGAGCCGAAAGTCCTCAGTCCCGTGACGTTGGGTAAGCAAATTGCGGACTTGTTGCTCAGTTTGATCGATTAGCTCAGGGTCTTTCACTTCAATCGTCAAGGATCGAAGATAAGTTCGCCCAAACAAACGCAGTCCACCGGTCTTTAGCGGCACCAACACCACATCATCTTGATCTCGCCCCCCGAAACCGGATGAGCCCTTGGAGCTCATGACGCCGATGATTTGGAACGGCACATTTTTAATCAATAGGTATTGCCCCAAGGGGTCGTCATTATTTGAAAACAGACTTTCTTTTACCGTGCTGCCGATTACCGCAACAGGCGCAAAATCTGTGCTGTCTTGGTCACTGAAAAACACGCCTTGCGCCAAGGGCCAACTGCGAGTCTCTGGCAAGTTGGATGTGGTCGCAGTAATGGATGATGTGTAGTCGAGGCTGCCCGCACGCAAGGTTTCACTACCGGTTATCTCCGGCAACGTGGCTTTCACATTAGATACTCCATGTTCGATGGCCAACGCGTCTTCAAGCGTCAATGTCTCCGATTCGCTACCCCGACGGGCCAAGGGACTGACTGTCAACATATCCGCCCCGAGGGAATTGATTCGGTCAATAACGTCCTTTTGAGCACCTTCACCAATCGCTAACATCGCAATGACGGAGGCGACGCCGATCACGATACCCAGCAGGGTTAACGCAGTACGAAACACGTTGGCGCGAAGCGAGCGAAAAGCCATGTTGGCCGCTTCATATACTTCTGAGAAACGATTTCGCGGTTTCGAACTGTTGCGCATCTGCTCATACAAACTAACTGCGTTCTGTAGTCTGGCTGAATGGACGGTACCGCTATCGTGCAATATTTCGCCATCAAGCAACTCTATACGGCGATCAGCATTGTTAGCAATTTCATGGTCATGTGTAATCAAAATCACCGTGTGCCCCTGATCTGCCAACTCACGCAATAAGTTCATTACGTCAATGCCACTTTGCGAGTCAAGGGCACCGGTGGGCTCATCCGCCAAGATCACCTGCCCCCCGTTCATCAAAGCTCGAGCAATTGATACCCTTTGTTGTTGGCCGCCCGACAATTGGCTCGGGCGATGGTCAGCTCGATCGCCGATACCCAATGAACCCAACAGGTGCTTAGCTCGCTTTTGTCGTTCATCTGCAGCGTCACCTGCGTAGATGGCAGGCACCTCAACGTTTTCTTGAGCGCTTGAATTCCCGAGTAAATTATAGCTTTGGAACACGAACCCAAATGCTTCTCGCCTCAACCACGCCAAGCCATCAGCGTCGAACAAACGTATGTCCTGCCCCGCAAATTGATACGTGCCACTTGTGGGCCTGTCTAAACAACCGAGGATGTTCATCAAGGTTGACTTGCCTGAGCCAGATTGCCCGATAATGGACACAAACTCACCCGCATAGATATCCAATGAGACGTGCTTAAGTGCCTGCACCTGCACACCGCCACCCGTGGTAAAGGTGCGCGAAATATGACGCAATGAAATCAGCGGCACCATGTTAGGCAATTCAATTGGATTATTCATAAACCAACTCCTCGCCGCTTAAAACGGCCTTCCACCGCCCACACGTGGCGTGTTGCGAGCGCTGCTTTGCGTCGTGCCGTTAGACGTGATGACACCGGCAACCACTTTATCTCCCACCTCTAGCCCATCAATCACCTCAGCCGACACTCGGGTAGTGACGCCGATCGTAATTGGACGGCGTTCGAAGCGCCCATCGTCATGAGCAATCACAACCGTCGCTGGGCGTGCCTCACTTTGGTTGTTGCCAACCAACGGTGCTCGACGGCGGTTGCCGGCGCCGCGGCCACCAGCTGCCGCACGCCTAGCTCGAAACTGGGCTCGTTGCTCCGGTGTTATAGGTGCACCGCGCTCCGGTACTTTATCTGGTCTGGCGTCAGTCAAAGGACTGCGTAAAGCCAACCCCTCTGACAAATTGGATTCCGCACTTGATCGGGTGCGTGGCTCACCAATGATTTGGGCAGGCAGCTTGAGGTTAAGTAGATTGTCGGTGTCGTCAAAATCGAGTGCGCCAACAGGAACACGAATCACATCTTGCGCCGACGCGGTGACGAAAAATATTTGTGCAGTCATGTTTGGCAATAAAGCACCGTCATGGTTGTCCACATCAAACAAGGCGGTGTAAAGCACCACATTATTCGTCACTTCTGGTTCGGGCAATATCTGTCGCAAACGGCCGTGCCATCGGCGCTCACCACCACCTAAAGTAGTAAAGTAGACGGGCATTTCTGCTGTTAACTTATTAACATCAGCTTCAGAAACTTCACCCTCTACGGTCATGACTGCTAAATTGGCAATCCTCAACAAGGTCGGCGCCTGCTGGGTCGCATTCAGAGTCTGCCCTTCTTTCATGCTTATTGAAATAACGGTACCACTCATCGGCGCTTCGATGCGACTAAATGCCAACGTAGCCTCATCACTAGCCAAACTGGCTTCACTCTGAGAAATTTGCGATTCGAGTTGAGCTAAACTTGATTGCGCCAGTACCAGTGCGCTTATTGCAGCATCAAAATCTGCCTGACTGGTGGCTTGCGCTTTAATCAATCGAGTTTGCCTGTCGGCATTGGCCTGTGCTAACTTTAACGAAGCCTGACGAGCAGCCAGTTGCGCTTTCAATGCGTCCAAGCTCGCACGGCTAGCAGCAACCCGACTGGTTTGCACGGTCGCATCAATTTCCGCCAAAAGTTGCCCCTGCGTAACAACATCACCGACGTCAACATAGAGCTTATCAATTTCACCCGACACCTGAACCCCAACGTCCACATAGGAACTAGGCTGCAAGCTCCCAGCGGCTGTAATCGTACTTTCAATATCACCCCGAGTAATGGCGGATAAAAACGGCTTCGCTCCTGATTCAACGCGTTCCTCACTCAGCAAGAAAATGCCCCCCAGCACCACTAAACCAATCACTAATACAATTTTTAACCGTGGCTTAAAAAATATTGGCACATTCCTCTCTCGCGTGGTTGGGGTTATATGACCTTGGTCATTTGCGTTAACAGTTACATCATTGGTATCCACCGCGGCACCTTGAAGAGTTTCGATATGTATTCTATTTCTAGTACGCTTGACAGCCCTTAACCCTTCGCAAGAAAACTCCTTTTGTTAACTGCATTCATCGACGCCCCTTAGATGAACTGACTAAAAACCTATAACGACCCTCTCCATTCGTGGACACCCACTCTATCCTCTCCCTCTATCCTCTCCCTCTCCCTCTCCCTCTATCCTCTCCCTCTATCCTCTCCCTCTATCCTCTCCCTCTATCCTCTCCCTCTATCCTCTCCCTCTATCCTCTCCCTCTATCCTCTCCCTCTATCCTCTCCCTCTATCCTCTCCCTCTATCCTCTTCCCAGCGCCCTCTCCATTCGTGGACACCCACTTTATTACCACTCACCGTGGGATACGGCTTGGTTCAGTACCTGTATTTAAATCTCCCTGTTCTCATGCAGTGTGGATGACTGACTGGAAAGCCATGACTAGCGCCCCCTACAGATCGAGCGTGTATCAGCAGGATTCCTGGTTTGTTGGCGTCACTTTTGTAGTCCGCATCCAGCGATAGACAACTGATTTAGCCTCACAAACTTGCACCATGTCTTTTCGATATGGTTAACGGGCTTTCTCTCGCCCAGCGCGGTTGAGACAAACCGCTTCTGATCGGCATTCAATGGCGCTATTTTTCGGTCTGCCAGCGCATGCATATAGGCTCCCAAGTACCGCAGGCTGTGTTTTTGCTGGTCAGAATATGCATGGTTATTGCTCACATCGAATCCATCGGCGAGGAGATAGTAATAATGTGCCGGAGGCAGATTCGTTTTCGCTTGTGATAGTTCGTCAATTACATAATCAACTACCGTATCCTGCGCAAGCATTTCTGAGTGTGAGGAATTGAAGCCAATTTGTGTAAACGCTGCCTTTTGCGCCTCTGCTCTCAACTGGCTCGATAAGCTAACAACCCCGTCACTATTCTCCCGCAACCTCGACCTGTTGGGCTTTTTATAGGCATAGAGCAGTCGATGCTCGACCAGTGGATCTGTCGGTCTCCGATACAGATTTTTTATGAACTCGCCGTCTGGGTCCAAATCTCGCCAAGCAGGCAGAACCATGGGCGCCATCTTGTGACCCTTTGCTGCGGCGGGATGCCCGCCAAAAGGCGATGCCATGGAAATAAACACAATACGGTTCTTAGGTTTTTTTTGAATATTTAGCGCTTCCTTTACTACAAGTCCGCCCATACTGTGAGCCACAATCCAAATGGGAAGCTTCTCGTCTACCGGGATGACCCGCCCAGATAGAAAAATGTTTTGAAAAAACAAGGCCATCTGATCTAGGTCGCTGCCGGACGGATAATAAAAAAACCATGGCCGGAATCGTCTGCGATCCATCTTTTCGAGAATGTGTTTAAACTCGGCCGGGGTACCCCCTATTCCGTGGACAAAGATTACAGGAATCTTGTATGGCACATCTTCTTCCAAAGCATAAAACATGGTTCTTGCTTTCTCGAGAAATGCAGCCGGATGATACAAACCCAAAGTGGCTACGTCGCGGTCGAACAGCGGATCGTTTATATCTCGGATTGTGCCTGCAGGGTAAAACAGCGAGGGTGTTTCACCGCTTGAAACTGCGGCAGTAAAAGTCACTGTGTATTTTTTTTTCAGTGGTTCTTCAAGTGGAATGTCGAGGTCTCCGATAACCGTTTGTGTGACTTCATCGGGAATCCATACTGCGCGTTCCCCGACCACCTCAGTGGGTTCGTAGCGCGCATTCGAATTCAGGTCTGTAAAAACAAGAAATTGGTATTCGCCCGGAGGAAGGTTCAGACCATAGTGCGTGTTAGCGCGTACACCGTGCATTACGTCTACAAGCTCAGATTTTAGAAATTGATTCGATATCGCTGCGACGGCGAAAGTTTTATCAGTATATATCGAGTCAATATCATCCAAAGTGCCGTAAATAAAAACAGTTTCACTAGCAATGAGATGTCTCAAGTTGGTCATGCTTGGTTCCTGACTTTGCAGCCGCCGGTACTCAATCTGAACCAGCACATTATGCATATACGAGCATGACGAGGTCGCTACACAAATCAGAATAAGCGGCAGTAGATTCAGAAGCTTATAGAGACGCATCTGCGACAGCCTCAACACAGTTTTTACCGAACCTTTCATGTCACACACCAATGAGATTTAGCCATAGATATTAAAAAAAACCACGAATAATTGAACTTGCCATTTTGTATGGAAATTGTGTCTTAACCCAAGTATGAAATTTTCAATGTACGCTCGCACTGCCATTCGCATTCAAAGGGCATTCACTTGATTCACAATTTTGAGTGCAATTCCCTACCGTGGACACCCACTCGGCTCTGCCTACATACTGTCCATGCCGAACTTCCCATATTTCCAATAAAAACTAATATTTCTGATACAAATGGAAAATTAGGACGCCGCTGGGGGTTATAGTCATTACTCTAACACCGGTATCAGCTAAGGAGATAAAAATGGATGATAAGGAAAAACCAAATTTTAACCCCGTTTTATATATCGCCGATGGCCCGGTAGATAAAAATCCTGCCCACGACACTTGGCTTCATAATATTGATGGCGTACCTAAGCTATCGCCTGAGCGCCCCAAATCTGGTAGTAATGTTGCCCGACCTACTCACCAGCTAACTGAACTTGGAACGCGGTATGTAGCGAACGTCATCAAAACAAAGGTGGACAAATTTCATAATACGATTAATGAGCTCTCGTTCACTGATGATACTGGAACGCTAGTAGATCAACTCGTATACGCCCCGTTGGTGGCAAATAGTGAAATTCTTGCTTTCTTCGGTGGCAAGCTTATTTCTCCCGGAGAGTGTTTCAATCTTAACTTCAGTACCATCGAGATTCACACTTACACTTACGGGATATGGGCCATGTTCCAATCACCTTATCTTCCTGCTAGTCGCAACCGTGATCTCTTACCCCATAATTGGGTTGATTTTGAACACCACGCATTTCCACACGTGTTCTGCTCCCAAGCAAAGCAGCACCTCGTAATCTCCCTCGCCCGCTACCAACCTGCTACTAAGGAGATCCGCCTCGCCGATGTTTGGGTCCCACCGAAGCATATGCTCTATCTACCCGAGACAATCGAAAGCAAGGAGCCAAATAGTCAGATCTTCACACTGCACGGGAATCGAAACTCTGCGCTCGCATGTAGGGACGTCGACGCGGTGAACAGTATTAAGACCCAGACAATTCTCGCGAAACTTGACTCTTGTGGCAAACAGATCTCATCGTCGTTCTACCACTCGCAAACACCAACCGTGCACCGCTCACCGTTGAACTGATTTAGTTACCACTACTGGCACCCAATGCGAACAAAAACTCACCAACGGGACTCAACATGAGTGGTTTTTTCGACACTGCGTATTACACTCGCTTCCCGCCGTGCAAAGCGAGCACTGGTAGCGTGTTTGCAACCCCATGCGTAAAAGCTCCTCGTAGGTGAATTTGAGATCACGAAACACTGTTTCATAAATCTCGTTGTTCAGAAGGCGGTTCGCGCATAGTTTACCCGTTATCGAGTCTCCGCTATCGTGTGTTTGATTTGACGTTAGTATCTGCTTGGTCGTCCAGTAATATTCCTTAGGATCCCAGGTAAATCCCGCATGATGCAGATACGATATTCGATGCGTCGCTGCGGTATGCCAACTATAACTCTCTGTAAGTATCTCTTTGGACATCCACTTATCTCTTGAACTCTACCTAAGTCTATGAGACCTTATTAACTCAACGGATTGAAACAGGAGGCAAGGATGGCGCTCCCACGCAAACAATTAGTGTCGCTCAGTGACACGCCCTTTTATCATTGTGTTTCTCGCTGTGTTCGGCGTGCCTATCTTTGCGGTTATGACCGAGTGACTGCAAAGAGCTATGAACACCGTCGTGATTGGTTGGAACTAAAGCTTCGTCGCACTGCCGACATATTTGCAATCAAATTATGCTCTTATGCAGTGATGAGCAATCACTTCCATGTCGTACTGCATGTCAGACCCGATATCGCAAACGCGTGGTCTGAACGTGAAGTGGTCGAACGATGGAGTCGCCTCTTTTGCGGCACGCCGTTTTCACAGCGGTTCATAGCAGGCGAACCACTCAGTGAACAACAATGGGCGGTGCTGCGGCGAGATATCAAGTGCTGGCGAAAGCGCTTAATGGATATATCTTGGTTTATGCGCATTGTGAACGAGTCCATTGCTCGGCAAGCCAACAAAGAAGACAAGTGTACTGGGCGATTCTGGGAGGGAAGGTTTAAGAGTCAGGCCTTATTGGATGAGCGTGCGCTGCTGTCCTGTATGGCCTATGTGGACCTAAATCCCATTCGAGCCAAAATGGCAAACTCGCCGGAAAAATCCGCTCACACTGCCATCAAGTATCGAATCGAAATGCTGAAACAAGGTATTTCAGATTGCTCCGGATTAGAACAATTTGTTGGAATAACGGAGCATGGAATAGGCATCCCTTACAGATTAAAAGACTACTTTGCTTTAGTCGACTGGACCGGGAGGTGTATCCGACCTGACAAACGCGGATCAATTCCAGACCAGCTCCCGTCCATTCTACAGCGACTCGACTTAGACATGGCATCTTGGATGATACTCACCACGGAATTTGAAAAACGGTTTCAGAGCTGGGTTGGGAGTGACCATATCGATCGGCGTGTGTGTCGTGGCATCCCAGTCGAAAAACCGCCTTGCTCGCTTAGCCGACCCTAAACGCATAAGCACCCGAACACTAGTCATCATCACGTCAGTGAGGATAGTGCTCGCCTTGTGTTTACCCAAGAGCATAGCCAGGCGGTATGTCCACCCGTCTAGTACAAATTGACTAGCCGTCCGTCCATTTTTTTAAGAAAAATTGCCTTCAGATAGGCTAAAACAATTCAAACCAACTTTTTAGATAGTGGCTGTCCATGTTTTGTTTAGTCATTTAGTCTAGTCAGACAGTGGCTGTCCATGTTTAGTTACCCAGCACTGCAATATGCAATAAAACAATAATAATTCTAGTTTTAATCATTTATTTACCAAATATTAAAGAACGTCCCAACCACTTGGGATACCCGAGCCACTAGGATGAGGGTTAGAGTTTGTCCCCCAACCACAACTATGTCCCCACTCATGTACAGCCGTTCTACCCCAAGACTTATCGTTGCCAAGGTTAGTACAGACAAATGCACTCTTACTTCGAATACCAAGAAAACTCCGGTTATATCCCAAATACGGAGGGTCACCATCACAACCGCCATCACATTTTACCGTCAACTTTTTAGACAGTGGCTGTCCATGTTTTGTTTAGTCATTTAGTCTAGTCAGACAGTGGCTGTCCATGTTTAGTCAAGACAGTGGCTGTCCATGTTTAGTCTTTTCATTCAAACCAACTTTTTAGATAGTGGCTGTCCATGTTTTGTTTAGTCATTTAGTCTAGTCAGACAGTGGCTGTCCATGTTTAGTCAATACTTTCGCACTTGGAGTCGAAGCTTGATCAACAACGGTATCTTTGCACCCCGCAACCGATGGAATGCACGACTTTATGACTTTTGAATCGGAAATATCCAGATCCATTGCAAAATTCGCGCTATAGACTGATCGTATAAAATCAGGAATCCATTTCTCTGCCGCGTATGTACATGCTATCCGAGAAGCTAAAAGGCCATTCCTCGGAAATACGGAAGGCTTTTTGAGTGGAATACTTTCTGCTTCACAAATCCGCTCCATATCTCTCCACATATACTTACCTTTAGCATGATGTGTATTGAATGGAGAGTCGTTCCACCCTTGATTATTGAATATAGGGCAGAGCAAAAATGGCTTCCATAGCAACTCTAGATTATGCGCACCAGCAAGATGCTCAATTCTCATTGCAGCCGGGTATGAATACGTACTACCAAATTCAAACCAAAATTCTAGTTGCATCTATCAAGCACCACCGTATTTGTATAACGCCGTCCCGCGCAGTGAGTGAACGAACGAAGCAAACTTTGCAAACTTGTTAATGCTAATAGCTTTCTTCAACATAAGATGTATCTTTAAATGATATATAGCAGCCGCTTTCTAAGTCTTCTACCGTATATGATGTTCCATCATAGAGATAACGGCCAAAATCACTTCTTTGACCCATCTGTCTTATTTTGATTTTTTCTATCTTGCTGAAATCAGTAATAGGCTCTGTTGTTAGGGCCACTTTAGTGATGCTCAAATTGTGATTTATTAGGACTGAATCAATAGTATTTCCACTCTGGACTTCGTTGAAAACAATTTTTTTTAATCTGCTTGGAAATACTTCCCAAATTTGTTGGGCCAGAGGATGATGAAACTTGCTTCCGTCCCAAGAAGGTGATCCTACGGATTCGGTGTATTTCTGTTCGTTTTGGCCTTTGCCTTTAAAGTAGTCATCAACCATATCGCTTCGCGCATTAACAGCTTATTATTGAGCGCGCTCGATTTCGCCCAAATTGATATTTCGAGAAACTTTCGTATCCCTCTGTTTTACCTCTACTATTCCTCATTCCTTCGTATTCCCTTGGTTTAAAGTGCGCCTGCGCCATATCAATCCTAGCAGTGCGCAATAACATTCTCAATGGAATATATAGGGTATTGTTTTTCTTTGCTTTTCCAATATCAAGAGTGGCACAGTGAACGCGAGTTTGGGGCAAAGCGACCGCTTCTACGAAAACCATACAGATATGCTGTTTGTTTACCCAAAAATTTTTAGATAACCAAAACAACGGACTTAGGTAGTCCAATCGTGCTCAAGCTCAAAGGTACACGTCGTACTGCACCAACTTGCTACTGAAATTTGTACTGGGGTTTGCGACCAGGGGTTCTGCGTGTGTGGGGCGCTTGACGACTACGCGCGGGTATTGGCTGTCGATCATGGTTTGTGCCATCTGTGTGGCATCTTCATCGGCTCCAACCCACCATTGCAAGAATTGCATTTGTTTGTTCACAGCGGCTGATTTCTTACGCTTGGGGGGGAACATTGGGTCGAGGTAAACGCAATCAATGTCACTGACAATCTCATTGGTTTCCTCACCCGAGTCGCGCCACAACACGGTTGGCGTTGTTACCTGATTTTTGACTGCCCAGTCGGTGTGCTTGAGTGCGCCAAACGCAGCAGACAACACCACGGCCATCAGTGGATCACGTTCCTGAATGGTGACTTGGTAGCCCTGCTGACACATCAACAGCGCATCCCCGCCCCAGCCGCCGGTGGCATCCAGCACGTGGCGTGTTTTGCGCCCAAGGGCTTGATTGAATGCACCCTGTTTGGGGGCTGGAAACGAACGTTGGCTAGTGACCTCGGCGGGCATATTTAAGTCGATAGTGAGTCGTTCCCGTTTGGATTTTTGCCAGCTAAGACTGACGCCCTGCTGGGTTAGAGCCAGTTCAATATCGCAGAACTCGGAGCGCTGGTTGAGCTCGATACCAGAAACACGAAGAGGCGCTAAAAGCGCCTCTGTTAGAGCTGGTTCCAGCGTACTGTCGATTGACAGACTGCTGCTTTTTAGCTGGAACCAGAAGTGTGACATCTGTTGCTGGCCGAGCGAATCCACTCGGCAAATGCACTATCTTAGATTACAAAAATTCGGCATCAACTAGCGGACTGACATCGGCGTCGTAATCCACACCGTCAATTTCGAAACCAAATAAGCGCAGAAACTCTTTTTTATAGCCATCGAAATCAGACAACTCATGCAAATTTTCGGTCGTAACCTGTGGCCAAATTGCTTCGACTTTGGCCTGCATCTCTGGCGTCAACTCAAGCTCATCGACACGGAAACGGTTGTCTGAATCCAGGCGTGGTGAGTCCGAGTAGATGCATTCTTTGAACAGACGGTCCAATTGCTCGATACACCCTTCATGCGTGCCTTCTGCCTTCATTTCCTTGAACAGAATTGAGAGATACAGTGGCATGACAGGAATCGCAGAACTCGCCTGCGTTACCACGGCTTTAAGCACAGACACGTTGGCTTGCACTGGCAAGTTGGCGTTCAACTCAGCGGCAGTGGTGTCCAAGTGTTCTTTGGCTTTACCGATTGTGGCATGGCCGTAGATTGGCTTGGTCAGCTTCTCTCCGATGTAGGTGTAAGCAACGGTTTTTGCGTTGTCGGTTAACACACCTGCCTCATGCAGCGCATGGATCCACAACGACCAGTCTTCGCCACCCATGACTTTGATGGTGTTGGCGATTTCTTCTTCTGACGCTGGCTCGACGGTGACCTCACCGACAATTTGCGTGTCGGTGTTCAGGTTCTTAGCGGTGTACGACTGGCCAATTGGCTTCAAGGTCGACATGTAGGTGTTACCACTGATGGGGTCAGTGCGTCGAGGTGACGCCAAGCTATAGACCACCAGATCAACCTGGCCCATGTCAGCCTTGATTAAGTCGATTACTTGCTGTTTGGCTTCATTCGAAAATGCGTCGCCGTTAATGCTTTTGGCATACAGGCCATCGGCCTTGGCTTGCTTTTCGAACGCCGCTGAATTGTAGAACCCTGCCGATGCGGTGCGCTTCTCAGTTGGTGGCTTTTCAAAAAACAAGCCTAAGGTTTTTGCACCGTAGCCGTAAGCAGCGGTGATTCGCGAGGCTAGACCGTAGCCGGTTGAGGCGCCGATCACCAGGACATTCTTTGGCGTATCGTTGGTGCCAGACATATCTTGCTGCTTGATGTACTCAATCTGCTGCGCCACGTTTTCAGCACAGCCTACTGGGTGTGCGTTGGTGCAGATAAAGCCTCGAACTTTGGGTTTGATAATCATCGCTGTTCCTTACTAGTTTGTGGAGCTAGATAGCAAGTGGTTGGCGCTAAATCAGACTTAGCGCCACAACCACGATTGCGACCTCGATTACAACAGGTCTTCGTTAATTTCCAGATTCAGCTGGTCACTCAAGCCATCAATGTACGCTTCGACCATGGCGGTACCATTACGCTGACGCAGAATTCGACGGGTCGCATCTTTGATCGCATCACTCACATTGGCCAAATCGCCAGGCGCAATCTGAGTTAAACGCACGATATGAAAATCACCATTCAAGCCGGTGAATGACTTCACCTTGGTGGCGGTATCATCGAGGCGCATTTTTATAACTTCGCTCATGACGGCTGGCGACACCTTGCGTTCGGTGTCCAGCATCGAGACGGTGTAGGTTTCGACCTTGACCGCGCTGTCCTGTGCCAAGGAAGACCAGTCTGAATTGGCGCGCGCTAGTAAGTCGTCACCCGTTTGCTTAGCTAGTGCGATAGCACGCTCGTTAATCAACGCAGATTTGATTTGCGCGCGAACTTCGTCCAGTTGCTTAGGCGCGGCAGAATTAAATTCTTTCTTACGTAACGCCAGGTAAACACCATCAGTCAGCTCAATCAGTTCTGAGTTGTAGCCATCAGTCAGGACCGCGTCGCTGAAGGCGGCTTCACGAACCACTTCATTACTGGCAATGCCCGTGCCTTCGGTACGCGAAAACAGATCTGAGCTTCGTACTTCCAACTCGGCCATCTCGGCTGCTTTGGCCAGGCTCTCGGGGTTTTCGAACAACAAGTTGCGCATTTGTTCAGCCAGTTCAGCAACACGCTCCTCAGCAAGACGCAGCTGCTCTTCTTCCTGCAACTCAAAACGCTTGGCAGCAAACGGCTCGGGTTCAGTGGCATTAATTTTTTCGACTTGAATGATGTGATAACCAAACTGCGTTTTTACCGGATCAGAAATCTCACCTTCGGTTAGGGCAAACGTTTTTTCGTCGAACTCAGGCACCATTTCGCCACGTTCCACGTCGCCCAATGAACCGCCATTACTGGCAGAACCAGGATCGTCCGAGTTCTCGGTTGCCAGGGTAGCGAAATCCGCGCCTTGACGCAGCTGCGTTACCAACTCTTCCGCTTTAGCAAGTTGCGCAGCTTCACTTTCGCCATCATTGGTGCTCAACAGAATGTGTCGTGTGGTGCGCGTTTCATCAGACTCGTAGCCAGATTTGTAACTTTCGTAGGCTTCTTGCAACACCGCTTCTTCTATTTCAATGCCTTCTGCCACGCGTTGAATGTCTAGCTCAACGTACTCAACGGAGACGCGGTCTGGATTTTGAAATTGATCGATATTGTCTTGATAATACTGTTCGATGTCGGTGTCAGATACTTCGATTTGGTCACGAAAATCCGACTGACTGACCGTAATTAAGTCGAAGCGGCGTTGTTCGGCCTGAATCTCCAGTAAGCGACGCACTTCGCCCGGCAGTACCAGTGCAGACTCTTCGTAGCCAGAGACAACCTGACCCAGACGCTGAGAGCTCTTAAGTTCTGTCTTATAGGTGCGGCCACCGCCACGCCCATAACGCGCCATTTGCGCATTAAACAAATCCTGATCAAACTGACCATCGGTTTGGAAAGTGGGGTCTTGTAGGATTTCGTTGGTGACCTGTTTGTCACTGACTTCGTAGCCGAACTTGTTGGCCACATAGTTCACCAGCTCCTGATTCATCATGGACTGCAATACGCTGGTTTTGAATTCCTTACTATTGAGAATACCAGTGCTGGCCAGCTCCGGGTTTTGGGCTAGGCGCTGATTCTGGATCTGCGACAAACGAGCCTGAAAATCAGGTTGCGTAATTTTCGCATCACCGATCTCGACGATCGTTGGACGTGCTTGAGTGTCAGCGTATTGTTGCACGCCGAAGAAAGCCATTGGAATGATAATAATGGCGGCAATGATCCAAGCAAACCAGCCTGAGGAGCGGTCACGGATTTCAGTTAACATAGCGGTTCCTTATGTCAGGTAGGATAGTTCTAATATTTGCAGCGCGCCATTATAGTCCAGGCCGTCGCTACAAAAAAGGTGATTTAATTCAGCTTTGCCCTCGAGTGCCGCGACTCAGTCGGGTGTGTCGTCCGATCGTGCGGCATCGCGTGCGGCATCTTCCATCAGGATAGTGCGTAAATCCTCGACATGTTGCCGAATTGCACGCCCGTAAGATTGGTCGTCTCCCCAAACATCGGCCAGCTTTAATAACGTGGCTTGATCGTGCTCACTAAATATCTGCATCATGCGTTCAGCTTCTTCGCCGTCTCGACCGAGTATTTTTAATGCGTCCACCCCAAGCTCAAGCGCAGGATGAAAGACCTCTCGCCGGATTGCTTCGACCTCTTCAGCAAGCAATTCATAAGTGTGGCGTCGATCCACTGCGCGCGCCACGATTTTCATAGTCGGAAAATGTTTTTTGGCAGTACGTACGATTTCGAGCGATTTGTCGACGTTATCCACCCCCACAACCAACAGCTTGGCACTCGCGGCGCCCGCCGCTGCCAACAAGTCTGCACGAGCTGCATCGCCGTAATAAACCGTGCTACCGAAACGCCTTACTAGCTCAATCTGGCTAGCACTGTGGTCTAGGATCGTTAAATCATAGCCCGCACTGGAAAGAAACCGACCGATAATTTGTCCAAAACGCCCGTAACCCGCAATGATAACGTCACACGTCGGCGGTACATCTTCTGTTTCGTGGTCAAAATTGGCTTCTTGATTAACGCGATTTGCATAGGCTTCAAAAGCCACGAATAACAACGGCGCCATTAACATTGACAATGCCACAACAATGGTCATCAGACTCGTTGTGTGGGCATCGAACACGGAAAACTGCAGTCCAGCAGATGCTAGGACAAAGGCGAACTCGCCACCTTGAGCCAACGCCGCGGTAAACAGCAGCGCGGGCATTTTGCCCATTCGGAAGATTTGACTCAAGCCTAATAACACCAGTGCTTTTATAGCGATCAGAGCCAGCACTAACACACCAATCAGTCCCAGGTTAGACGCCACCACCGAAAAATCAATATTCGCGCCTACGGTGATGAAAAACAGCCCTAGCAACAGACTTTTAAACGGTGCGATATCCACTTCGATTTCATGTCGAAACTCGCTTTCAGCCAACACCACACCGGCCAAAAAGGTACCCAGGGCCGCGGATAAGCCAATAGCCGACATTGCAAGCGCAATACCAACAACCAACAACAGCGCAAATGCGGTAAACAGCTCGCGCATATCGGTGTCAGCAATAAAACGAAAGATTGGTCGCAACGCGTACCGACCAATCAATACAATCAGGGCAATGCTCCCCAGTGAGGCGATCACTTGTAGCCAGGTTGGCAAGCCATTTAACAAATTGCTCGAGTGGTGCGCGACCTCATTCGAGACCGGCATGGTGGCCAGCAACGGGAACAAGGCTAGAATTGGAATCACTGCAATATCCTGAAACAGCAACACCGAGAAGGCATTCCGACCAGCTGGCGTATCCAGCTGACCACGCTCAGATAGCGACTGGATCACGATCGCTGTAGACGACAACGCTAGGGCCAAGCCAATAGCGACACAGGTCTGCCACGGCATTGACGACGAAAATCGCAGTGCCAGCGTAATTGCACTGGCGGTCAGCAGCACCTGGAGTCCACCTAAACCCAGAATCGGTTTACGCAGGCTCCACAAACGACTCGGTTGCAGCTCCAAGCCAACCAGAAACAGCATCATGACGACACCAAATTCAGCCACATGCATGACATCGGTCTGATCACCGACCAAGTGCAGCATACTCGGCCCGATCAGAATCCCTGCCAGCAAATACCCGAGCACCGAACCCAGCCCCAAGCGCTTGGCAAACGGCACCGCCACCACGGCGGCCAACAGATAAATAAACGCGCTTACTAACATTGCTGTCTTACCAAGCGATTAACGCCACTTAACTTTCCACCAGAGCATGCTAATCTTGCTCAATCTTTAACATTGAATGACGCCCGAATGCAGCCACTGCACTGCGGGAACTCACCTAAATACCATTAACCTCAACACGTGCACTTATGACTATTAAGAAATCTCTGCATCACTTCATCTGGCTTGCCGCACTGGCGCTGCTTGCGCCCGCTATGGCTGCCAATGAAGATCTGGATATTCCCTACACCAAATACACACTCGACAACGGTCTGACCCTGATTGTACATGAAGATCACAAGGCACCAATCGTGGCAGTCAATGTTTGGTACCACGTTGGCTCCAAGGACGAGAAAGTTGGGCGTACCGGCTTTGCGCATTTGTTTGAGCATCTGATGTTTAACGGTTCAGAGAACTACGACGACGAATGGTTTAAGGCACTCGATCGCGCTGGCGCAACTGGCATCAACGGCACCACCAATCAGGATCGCACTAATTACTATCAAGTGGTACCAAAAAATGCACTGGAAATGACCCTATGGCTGGAATCTGATCGCATGGGCCATTTGTTAGGCGCCGTGACGCAGGAAAAGCTCGATGAGCAGCGCTCGGTGGTACAGAACGAAAAACGGCAACGCGAGAACCAGCCTTATGGCAAGGCGTTTAGCACGATTTTCGAAAACGCTTACCCGATTGGACATCCGTATTCCTGGCCGGTGATCGGTTCAATGGAAGACCTTGACTCCGCCTCACTCGACGATGTGCATGAGTGGTTTAAAACCCGTTATGGGGCCAGCAATGCCACCATCACGCTGGCCGGCGATGTCGACCCGGAACAAGCCAAAACCCTAGTTGAAAAATACTTCGGCGACATCGAACCAGGGCCACCACTGGTACGCCACAAAAAATGGGTGGCTAAACGTCGCGGCCAACGTGAGCAAACCATGTATGACCGAGTGCCACAGGCGCGTCTATATAAAATCTGGAACGTGCCAGAATGGGGTTCAGCGGAGGCTGACTACCTTGATCTAGCGTCCGGCGTACTGTCGAATGATAAAGAGTCGCGCTTGTACAAACGCTTGGTGTATCAGGATCGTTTGGCGTCTGACATCCAGGCCTTCTCATTTAATTCCGAGATCGGAGGCTTATTTGGCGTGATCGTGACAGCACTGGAAGCAGAAAAATTAGATCAAATCGACCAGATTATTGATCAGGAATTGGCCACTTTCCTGGCCAAAGGTCCGAGCAAAGACGAGTTGGAGCGTGTGAAATCCAGTGCTCGAGCCAGTTATTTGCGGAGCTTGGAACGTGTCGCCACCAAAGCAGACATCCTGGCAAAACACCAAGTATTCACCGGCTCGCTTGAGACCATGTCAGCACACAATAAGCGCTACCTGGAAGCAACCGCTGAACAAGTGCAAAACACCGCACGTGCGTGGTTGAGTGACGGTGAGTACAAGTTGCGAGTTGTGCCATTCCCAACGCTCGCCAGCAAACCGAGCACGGTAGACCGCAGTGCCGGCCTGCCCTCGCCAGGCACGCCGCCAGTGGTAGCGTTTGACACCATTCAGCACGCCACCTTAAGTAATGGCTTAAAAGTGCGATTAGCAGAACGTCATGATGTTCCCGTGGTACGTATGGAATTGCTGGTCGATGCCGGCTATGCCGCCGACAGAACCGTCAAGCCGGGCACTGCCAACATGACTATGAATATGTTGGACGAAGGCACCGCCAAATTTAGCGCACTGGATATCAGCGCTCGACTTGCGCGCATGGGTACCGGCATTTCGAGCGGCGCGAGTCTCGATTCTTGTTCCGTCAATTTAAATACCCTGACGGAGCATCTCGAACCGTCACTGGAGATTTATGCGGACATGATTCTGCATCCAAACTTTCCAGAGGCGGAGTTGGATCGACTCAAACAACGCCAACTGGCGGCCATTGCTCAGGAGAAAAATACGCCGATTGGAGCTGGACTGCGTTTACTGCCGACGCTGCTGTATGGCGCAGATCATGCCTACGCCGCACCATTCTCGGGCTCTGGTACCGAGCAAAGCGTGGAGCAAATGACCGTGGCTGACCTTGCGCAATACCACCAAACCTGGTTTAAGGCTAACAATGCCACCCTAGTGGTGACCGGCGATATCAGTATGGAAAAATTAGTACCCTTACTGGAAGGGTCGTTGGCAAAACTACCCACTGGCGAGGTACCGACTAAAGATATCTCTCGCATTGCCCCGTTGACCGAACCGGTGGTGTACCTGGTTGATCGACCTGGCGCTGAGCAGTCGGTGATTTTCGCGACCAGCATGGTGCCGGAATACGGCTTTGACGATGAGCTACCCTTGAGCATGATGAACGAGGTACTGGGCGCAAGTTTTACGTCACGTATCAATATGAATCTGCGCGAGGACAAAGGCTGGTCTTACGGTGCTCGCAGTGTGATACGCAGCACGCAGTCGGAACGTCCGTATATTGCCTATGCACCAGTTCAAAAGGACCAGACCGCCGCATCGATGCTGGAGATTCGAAACGAACTAGCGTCCATCCAATCTGATCGACCCGCCACTGATGACGAACTCGCCGCGGCGCTTGATAAGCGCATCTTAACGCTGCCAGGTCGCTGGGAAACCGCAGGCGCAGTTGAAGCTGATCTGACGGCGATGGTTCGCTATGACCTGGCGGATGATTACTGGGACAACTATGTTAACGATCTGCGCGCATTGAACCTGCAGCAAATCAACGACGCGGCGAAACAGTATCTACAACCCAATGCGATGTTGTGGCTGGTGGTTGGAGATCGAGCGTCAATTGAGCAGAGCGTGCGGGATGCAGGCCTAGGTAAGGTAATCGTGTTAAATGCGGAAGGTGAGCCAGTCACAGACGCAACCGCAATCAACGCAGAGTAAACGAAGCTTTAAAAGCTGGCCGGTTCGTGGTGACTGGCCAGCTTATACTCGATAGCAGCTGCTCACTGACTGCTGTTAACTCACGGCAGCGATTCGTCACAGCTTAATCATCAGGCAAAGGAATAAACTCTTCGGCGTCCCCGATTACGGGCGCAAAGTCGCCGGCTTTCCAGTCGCGCTTAGCTTGGTCGATTCGATCTCGATCAAAAGACACAAAATTCCATTCCAAGTGTGGTGCATCGGACCATGCTTCGCCCCCGAGCAGTACCGCTCGAGAATACCGTAAAGCGACGATACTAGCCTGTGGGGACAGCATTGCCGTTGCCCCTTCACCGACAACGACGCCATCGACATTAATGCCGCCCTGCGCAACATACACGAGGCAATCATGGTCCGGATTCGGACGCTCGATGTGCTCCCCCTTCCCGGCCAGAACATCCACCATAAACATTGGCGAAAACGTCTTGATTTTTGACTGCATTCCATATGCTTCACCAATCACTAGACGGATAATAACGTCGTTGAAGGTTTTGTGCGGCAGGTCATTGCGCTCGATATGCATAAAGCTGGGTTCAATTTCTGCGAATTCTCGCGGCAGAGCGACCCAGCATTGAAGACCATTCAGTGAGTGTGATCGGGAGCGCACCTCGATCGATTCACGCTCTGAGTGCGTTACACCACGACCAGCCACCATCCAGTTAACGTCGCCGGGACAAATCTCCAGACAGTTACCCAAACTATCGCGATGCAGGATTTGGCCCTCTATGAGATACGTGACGGTCGCTAGCCCGATATGCGGGTGTGGCCTCACATTCACCCCAGCACCGGGATCAAACTTCACCGGTCCCATATGATCAAAGAAAACAAAGGGGCCAACCATGCGTTGCTCTGGATTAGGCAGCACACGAGAAACTGAGAATTCACCCAAATCAGTCACTTTGGGAATGAGTACTTTCGCCATGGTGCTCTCCGCGAGTATGAAGAGTACCGAAGATAGCAAACAGAGTGCATGATTAGATGAATACGCTCCGCCGATAGACATTGTCTTGATTAAGCGGGCAAAAAAAAACGACTGCGATCTGCAGTCGTTTTTTTTAATCTTCAGTAAAAGTGGCGGAGCGGACGGGACTCGAACCCGCGACCCCCGGCGTGACAGGCCGGTATTCTAACCAACTGAACTACCGCTCCGCATTTTTACTAAATCTGGTGGGCGCTAGTGGACTTGAACCACTGACCCTCGCCTTGTAAGGGCGATGCTCTACCAACTGAGCTAAGCGCCCGAATCTCGTCGATTTGGGAGGGCGATAATAGCAGATGTTTGGAGCCTTGCAAGTAAAAGTTACAACTTTTTTTTGCCGCCTCTTGAGTGTCTGCTGCCCTCGAAAGCGGCGCTAGTTTAATCGATTATGAGATATATGCAATATGTTTCTAACTATTTTTTACAAAACCTGAACAACTCACAAATTTGCTGGTTACCGTACTAGAAAAACGCTGACTTACTCTCGTCAAGCATTACTCAATAAGCGACGTTTACAGGCAACAAGAATGCACGCTCTTCCAGTTGCATTGAACTAACGGCGTTTAAAACGGGCTCAAGACCTCAATGGTACCTGACAAATCAGGCGAGCTGCGTCGCAGGAAGTGCGGAGGAGAAAGGAGAAGAAAGGAGCGTGATCGACCAGAGACCGTGTCGAAGGAAGGGACGATCTAAGAAAGATGTTTATAGTGTCTTGCAAACATCTTCCTTAGACCAATCTTAATACAGATAAAGCGAATGCCTTAGTTCAATGCATCCTTCAATGCTTTACCAGCTTTGAATTTGGCTAATTTAGAAGCTGGGATTTTGATCGTTTCGCCAGTGCGAGGATTGCGGCCGTCACGTGCAGCACGCTCACTCACTGAGAAAGTACCAAAACCAACAAAAGTAACACTGTCGCCCTTTTTCAGCGCACCAGTGATGCCTTCTAGAACTGCGTCAAGCGCATCGCCAGCAGATGATTTAGAAATGTCCGCTTTGGCGGCGACTAGTTCGATTAGTTCTGATTTATTCACACTTAATTCCTCAAGGTAATATGGTTTATTAGTTATGTATTTAGGTAGATTGTTGTGTCTCGCATGAAAAATAGGTAGTTTGACACATATTCTAATTTCGCAGACGCACCACACACAGTGGACACACGAAACGCGGGAGAGCTACATTAAAATATGGAATCAATCCGCCTTCAATGATCTCCTGTCTATGGCCGAGTCGCACCGTGGAAGAGCGCAATCTCCATACGGCAGACTGTTCCTGTTACGTGATCGCTGCCGTTACCACAGCGGGTATGATGTTCCTTTTACCTGCAAAAAACAATATTGACTTACAAAAAAATTTCCTATAAACCCAATAACTACGCGGGTTTCCAGCCATTTGGCCATTAACTTAGTTTAATCTGGCGTTTTAATAAAACGCCAGATCGTGTTGATTTTCAATAAGAAGTTAATGATGCGCCGCGGATTCCGGTTCTTTTTTGCCTTTAGCGCTAGTTACCGAGGATTTATTTTCCTCGTCACCTGCACCTACTTTGGGATGCTCAGCTAAGGCAACTTCGAGCACTTCATCGACCCATTTGACTGGTACGATGTTCAAATCCGCTTTAACTTCATCCGCGATTTCGACCAAATCTTTCTCATTCTCCTGCGGAATAATCACTGTTTTGATTGCGCCGCGATGGGCAGCTAGAAGTTTTTCTTTTAAACCACCAATCGGAAGCACTTCACCGCGCAGCGTTATTTCGCCGGTCATCGCGACATCTGCTCGAACTGGTGTATTGGTCGCCGCCGAAATCAACGCTGTGCACATCGCAATACCTGCACTTGGGCCGTCTTTTGGCGTCGCGCCTTCCGGAACATGAATATGGAAGTCGCGCTCGGAGAAGAATTCTTTGTCCAAGCCCAAGGCGTGAGAGCGTGAGCGAACCACGGTCACCGCAGCTTGAATCGATTCTTGCATCACGTCGCCGAGTTTTCCGGTATAAGTCTGCTTGCCTTTTCCTGGCACTATCACAGACTCAATTGACAAGAGCTCACCGCCAACCGAGGTCCAAGCCAGACCTGTGACCTGCCCGACTCGATTCTCTTCCTCTGCCAGACCAAAGCTAAACTTGCGCACGCCAAGGTAGTCGCCCACGTTGGCCGAGTCGATAACGACTTTCTCAAGCTTACCGTTCATGACCAACTGCTTAGTCACCTTGCGGCAAATCTTGGCGATCTCACGTTCGAGACCACGTACGCCCGCTTCTCGCGTGTAATACCGAATTACGTCTAGAATTGCGTCGGCCTTGATCTCGATCTCGCTTGGTCTCAAACCATTATTCTTAGTCTGCTTTGCGACCAGATAGCGTTGCGCAATGTTCAACTTCTCGTCTTCGGTATACCCTTCCAGACGAATCACTTCCATGCGGTCTAATAGAGGCCCAGGGATGTCTAGACTATTGGCGGTGGCTACGAACATGACTTCTGATAGATCGTAATCCACTTCCAAATAATGGTCAGCAAAGGTTCCGTTTTGTTCTGGGTCCAGAACCTCAAGCATCGCTGAGGCCGGATCACCACGAAAATCTGCTGCCATCTTGTCGATTTCATCGAGCAAGAACAGCGGATTCCGCGTCTTGACCTTGGCCATATTTTGCACAATTTTACCCGGCATGGAACCTATATAGGTCCGACGATGACCACGTATTTCTGCCTCGTCACGCACACCACCTAAGGACATACGAATAAACTTACGGTTGGTGGATTTAGCAATAGATTTACCGAGCGACGTCTTGCCGACCCCAGGGGGGCCGACCAAACACAAGATCGGGCCTTTCATTTTCTTTAATCGTTGTTGAACGGCAAGGTATTCAAGAATGCGCTCTTTGACCTTCTCCAGACCAAAGTGGTCTTCGTCTAAAATCTTTTGCGCGCCTTCGATATCACTGCGCACACGGGATCGTTTTTTCCACGGAACTTGTACAATCCAGTCGATGTAGTTTCGTACCACAGCCGCCTCAGCTGACATCGGCGACATCATCTTTAATTTCTTGATCTCAGAATCGACCTTCTCGCGTGCCTCTTTCGGCATACCTGCCGCGTCGACTTTAGCTTGAATTTCTTCTAGCTCGCTCTGCCCTTCTTCCGACTCACCCAATTCATTTTGAATGGCTTTCATCTGTTCATTCAGGTAGTACTCGCGCTGGCTCTTTTCCATCTGCTTTTTCACGCGACCGCGAATCTTCTTCTCAACACGGTGCATGTCAAGTTCTGATTCCATAAACGACAGCACATGGTCGAGACGCTCGTTGAGATCATCCGACTCCAACAGAAACTGCTTGTCTTCGAGTTTCAGCTCAAGGAATCCGGCAATGGTATCTACCAAGCGATCCAATTCTTCGATAGCACGCAACTGACCAAGCGCCTCAGGGGCTACTTTGGAATTGATTTTACTGTAGTTCTCGAACTCACTCGTAAGCGTACGAATTGCCACGCGCGCTTCATTCTCTTCCACAGAACTGGCTGGCAACGGCTCAACCACGGCTGAGAAGCACTCAGTTTCCATGATCTTCTGCAAGTGAATACGCTGCTTACCTTCCACCAACACTTTGACTGTGCCATCGGGCAACTTCAACAATTGCAAAATATTTGCCAGCACACCAACCTGATAAATATCTTTCTCACCTGGCTCTTCCGTGGAGGCATCATGCTGCGCCACCAGAGCGATTTGCTTGCCGTTTTCCATGGCACGCTCGAGCGCAATAATCGATTTCTCTCGCCCTACAAACAGTGGAATGACCATATGTGGGAACACCACCACGTCGCGCAAGGGCAATAACGGAAACGGCGTTGAATAATCGATTGCTGTGGATTCTTCTGACATAGTTAGAAACCTTTAAATTAGTACGTTTGTTTGTACGTGAAGTCGGCGAACGTTCAGATCACCGCTTGCTTGTTACAAGTATAGGACATGTATGGGAGCACTCAGCAAGGGTTTCAAGTGGTCCAATACACTATTCGCCTAGAAGCTCCCTGCATTGGGCGATAAGCTGGGTGGCAACAAACCGCCACCAAGTCCACTGCGCTGAAATCACAGCGCAGCGCAGCGCACCCAACTGGATGCGCTGACGAAGTTGTTACGCTGACTTCTCGGCGTCAGCTTCTTCATAGATATATAACGGTCTCGCACCTTCGGTAATTGTGCTGGCATCGACCGATACCTTTTGCACGCCCTCTTTGGATGGCAGCTCATACATAGTATCGAGCAACGCATTCTCGAGAATCGAACGCAGACCGCGAGCCCCTGTTTTTCGCTTCAGCGCCTTCTGGGCAACTTCGCGCAAGGCGTCTTCACGTATTTCCAACTCGATACCATCCAATTTCAGAAGCCGTTGGTACTGTTTCACCAGCGCATTCTTAGGCTGCGTCAAGATCGTCATCAATGCGTCCTCATCCAGCTCTTCAAGCGTGGCAATAATCGGTAGACGACCAATGAACTCCGGAATTAATCCGTAACGAACTAGGTCTTCCGGCTCAAGCTTTTTAAGGTGCTCAGAGATAAATGGGTTGCTCGATTTACTGTGAACTTCCGCACTAAAACCGATCCCGCTTTTCTCCGAACGGTCACGAATAATTTGGTCCAAACCGGCAAATGCACCGCCGCAGATAAACAGAATATTTCGCGTATCGACTTGCAGAAACTCTTGCTGTGGATGCTTGCGTCCACCTTGAGGCGGGACTGACGCAGTGGTTCCCTCGATCAGCTTTAACAATGCTTGCTGAACCCCTTCACCTGAGACATCTCGAGTGATTGACGGGTTGTCAGATTTGCGTGAAATCTTATCGATTTCATCAATGTAAACAATGCCGATCTGTGCTTTCTCAACATCATAGTCGCACTTCTGCAATAGTTTCTGAATGATGTTTTCAACATCTTCACCGACATAACCGGCTTCGGTCAATGTGGTGGCATCGGCGATAGTAAACGGCACATTCAGTTGCTTGGCCAACGTTTCAGCCAACAGTGTTTTACCAGACCCTGTTGGGCCAATCAGCAAAATATTACTCTTGGCGATGTCCACGTCGTCTTCTACTTCCTGACTGCGGATTCGTTTATAGTGGTTATACACCGCCACTGAAAGCACTTTCTTTGCGTCTTCCTGGGAGATCACATAGTCATTTAAGCCGGTATGAATTTCTTCTGGCGTCGGGAAAGTTTCTTTTTCCTCCGCCTTAGAAATATCATCAATGGCTTCTTCGCGGATTATATCCTCACACAAGTCCACGCACTCATCGCAAATAAAGACCGAAGGTCCCGCGATCAGCTTACGAACTTCGTGCTGGCTTTTTCCACAAAATGAACAATAAAGTAGCTTATTATCGTCGTTACTTTTATTGTCGTCACTCATATTCACCCCTGAGGATAGATGCTACTCGCCGTATACATCGGCGCAAATGCGTAAAATTATCGATCTTGCTTCGGTAAGATGACCCGTCGTCACTAAATTGTAACCCAATTAAAGACCTGAATGAAACGTGATATCTGGCACTTGTCATCGAATATCTACCAGATAACGCGCTTGATTATATGTGGCGGCTGAACGCGATATTTCAAGAATGTGAATATAACGTCACAGCCAGTGTGATTAGGAAGCAAGCCCTACTGCGCCGCTAAACCCCGCACTCGGCGTGCATCATCGATCCCACCGAGATTTTCCACATCCAGATAACCAGCCTGGATTAGCAGTGCTTTCGCCTGTTCTGCTCGACCTCCTCGGGCACAATATAAGCGAATTGGCGTACGCCTATCGGGAATCCGTAGCGGTACTTCCTTCGCGACATCCGAAATAGGAATCCGGGCATCCCCATCAATGTGATCCAACTGATACTCTGCCCAACTTCGCACATCAATGTAGGTAACTGCGTCACTGGCCATGCCAGTAGCGCTGACAAGATATAGCGACACCGTCACACACGCGACGATTAGCGAGCGACTGAAACGTAACTTAAGACGCTGCTTACGCGCGATTCTTGATTGATTCAGCTGCACGTTGACTCGATGCGAGTTAGCAGAAACTAATCAGGTCGTTGCAAAATGACGTCGTCGATTAGACCGTACTCTTTCGCTTCGTCCGCCGCCATAAAATAGTCACGCTCAGTATCTTGCTCGATGCGTGATAAAGGCTGACCAGTATGCTTAACCAGAATTTGATTCAACTCTTCACGCACGCGCAGAATCTCTCGCGCATGAATATCGATATCTGATGCTTGCCCCTGGAACCCACCCAATGGTTGGTGAATCATAATCCGCGAGTGTGGAAGCGCGTATCTACCGCCGGTGGCGCCCGCGGTCAAAAGCAACGACCCCATACTGGCTGCCTGGCCGATACACACCGTGTTAACTTTAGGTTTGATGAATTGCATCGTATCGTAAATCGCCATGCCCGCTGTTACCGCACCGCCCGGACTGTTGATATACAGGTTGATGTCTTTGTCGGGGTTCTCGGATTCCAAAAACAGTAGCTGTGCAACAATTAGATTTGCCATGTAATCTTCGACCTGACCGACCAAGAACACCACGCGTTCTTTAAGCAATCGAGAATAGATGTCAAATGCGCGCTCACCGCGGCCGGTACTCTCCACCACCATGGGCACTAAACCACCGGCGGCATGCGGCTCTTGCACTGAGTTAGATAGGCCGGAAGACAGGCCAGGCTGATTTAAGTTGCTGTAAATTTGTGTCATGCGATTAGTCGAATTCAAAATGGTTAAGCGAGTATACCTTGCGAGACTCACATTTAGGGAGTCTCGGCTTAGATGTAATAACGATTTACTTAAACACAAGGGAAATGCGACACCTTGTGCGGAATAGGCGTAATGCTAGCAGGTTAACTGAGATCTAATGTCATTTGACAATAAAAAAGAGCGTGCAACCCCGAGATCACACGCTCCTTTTCGATCGGCTCAGCCGGACGGTAATGCCGCAGTCTACGCTTGCATATTCAACAAAGTAGACGCTTCCACGTTCTCAACCTCAACGTCGGCTTTCTCAATTAGAAGGTCGACTACCTGCTCTTCCAGGACAATAGATTGAACCTGCGCAAGCGCTTCCTGATTTGATTTGTAGTACTGAACGAACTCTTCTGGCTGCTCATACGAAGATGCCATTTTTTCGATGCGCGCATTCACGCGCTCTTCGTCGGGCTTGATCTCTTGTTTACGGATAATTTCCATCATCAGCAAGCCAAGTGCAACGCGCTTCTCCGCTTGCGGCTTGAGAACCTCAAACTCCGGATCTGGGAAATTTTCCAGCATCTTAGGGTCGATACCTTGCTGAACCATTTGATTTTTTTGCTCTTTAACCATACGACTCGCTTCTTCGCGAACCATTTTCAAAGGCACCTCAGTCTTATTGGCCTCGGTCAGGGCATCAAAAACGCGTTGACGCAATTGGGCACTCAATTGAGATTCGAGGTTGGTCTCAAGATTGCTTTTAACTTCAGCACGTAATTCGGCGACATCGCCTGACTCAATACCAAAGCTTTTGACAAACTCCTCGTCAACTTCGGGTAGCACCGGCTCAGACACCGTCTTAGCATCAATGGTAAACGTGGCAGTTTTACCTCCGAGCTCTTCGTTATAATCTGCCGGAAAAGTAACTTCAATGTCTTTGCTTTCGCCCGCCTTCATGCCTTTGATGCCTTTTTCGAAATCGGGCAACATTTGGCCTTCACCGAGCACAACTGGGTAATCGGAGGCTTTTCCACCTTCGAACTCTTCACCATCGATACGACCCACGAAGTCAACGATCGCACGATCACCCTTCTTGGACTTGCGCTTGACTTCTTTCCAGCTTAGCTGTTGCTTGCGCATATTCTCGACCACACGTTCGATATCTGCTTCTTCAACGGCGCTCTGTGGCTTTAGAATTTTGACACCCTCTAAATCCAGCTTCTCAAACTCTGGATAAACATCGAAGCTCGCTGTAAAGGTAAAGTCTTTACCTTTTTCGACCGGTGCCTCAGGCATGATGTCGGGCTGTACCGCTGGCACTTCGTCCTGACCTTGCAAGGCTTCTTGTAGGCTGGTTTGAATCAACTCACCTAAAACATCGTTCGTTGCGGTACCACGATACTGCTGTTCAACGATCTTCATTGGCACCTTGCCGGGGCGAAAACCTTGAATTTTTACGCGCTTAGAGAGCTGCTTTAATCTGGCTTGCACCGCGGTTTCGATCTTGTCAGCCGGAACGACGACGTTCATTTTGCGGCCAATGGCGCTGGTTTTTTCAACAGAAGATTGCATTCGTTACTCGCAGTCAGTGTTTAAGTTAATTAGTTTCGGAGGGTCTCAAATCAGTGTCATACTGACGGACCTCGATAAATCAGGGGCCGGATTCTACCACCAGACGCAGCGGGATAAAATGTTTCAAATGTTAAAAGTTGCTTGATAATGCAGGTGGAATTCGACGCTCATCGGCCGCATGTCGTTTCGAAGCGGTTGCGCCCTGAAAAAATGACACAATTCGCGCGCAAGTCTGAACTCCATCGATCGACACAAACTGTCGCCCAGAAAGAGAGAACGCGAATAAGGAAAGGCGAAGAAAAAGATTGTTATCGTGAATGGTGCGAGAGGAGAGACTCGAACTCTCACGCCGCAAGACACTGGAACCTAAATCCAGCGCGTCTACCAATTCCGCCACTCTCGCAAACACGATATACAGCAACAGCCAGCTCAGCGCCGACTGCCACGTTAGATGGGGTGACTGATGGGGCTCGAACCCACGACCACCGGAATCACAATCCGGGGCTCTACCAACTGAGCTACAGTCACCATATCACTAACCTGATACATGCCAGCAATTCAGCTTGAGTAAAACAAGGCTGAATACACCGCGCACGCAATACCAAAAATGGGACACGGTATGGCTACATTTAAGCAATCGGTTTATGGCGCGCCCGACAGGACTCGAACCTGTAACCTACGGCTTAGAAGGCCGTTGCTCTATCCAGTTGAGCTACGGGCACTCAACCTAACCATACTACCCCATCTACGAATGACTTCGTTCACTCTATTTCGAATAACTCTAAAGACCGACGAAATCACCGTAAATCCACTTTGCCACACGTAAAAATGGTCGGGGTGGAGGGATTCGAACCCCCGACCCTCTGGTCCCAAACCAGATGCGCTACCAGACTGCGCTACACCCCGACGGTGTGTGATTTACACTCTGTTCCGTGTTAAACACTTGGGATGGAACGGGTGCTGCTCAAGGGCTTTCCTAGAGCCAAATCACGCTGCAAAGCGTTGAGGCGCGACTATACTCAGAGATGCCTGGGTCGTCAACGAAAAACACGAAAAAAAAATGAATCCTAGCAAAATTGTTAATTTACGGTTTCCACTCGGGTTGGAAATCAATTTCGTGGCATTTTGTGTTCTTGAGAACTTGAATTTAATCATACCAACCCCATCACTGCCCACATCGAATTTTGAGTTTAACTTCACATCTTTAACTAATCATGAGCAAACAACAAACGCACGCATTTCAAACCGAAATAAGTCAATTACTGGATCTGATGATCAATTCTCTCTACAGCCAGAAAGAGATTTTTCTGCGCGAGTTGATCTCCAACAGCTCTGATGCAATCGACAAGCGTCGATTTGAGGCGTTAACAGACGCCTCACTGTTGAATGACGACGAAGAACTAGCGGTGACAATCACTACGGACTCAAACGCCAAAACATTGACCATCAGCGACAATGGTATCGGCATGAGTTACGACGAAGTGATCGAGAACATCGGCACCATCGCGCGCTCGGGCACCAAGAAATTTGTTGAAGCGGTCAAAAACAGTGGCAAGGAAGACGCCGATGTAAGCTTGATTGGTCAATTTGGGGTCGGCTTTTACTCGGTGTTTATGGTCGCCGACAAGGTCACGTTGACGACGCGCAAAGCGGGCACCAGCGAAGGTACGCAATGGGAGTCCGACGGCAAGGGCGAGTTCACGATCGAAACGATCGAAAAAGACCGTGTTGGCACTGACATCACGCTGCATCTGCGTGAAGAGGAGTCCGAGTACCTAGAAGACTTCCGTCTCAAACACATTATCCGTACGTATTCAGAGCACATCTCACTGCCGATCAAAATGCTGGCTCCTGCGCCACTCGATGAGGACGGTAAGCCACAAGAAGACGTCGAGCGCGAGTTCGAAACGGTCAATAGTGGGACCGCCATCTGGGCGAGACCAAAATCCGAGATTAGCGACCAAGAATATCAAAACTTTTATCAGAGCCTGTCATACGATATGGAGCCCCCCCTCTCTACCTTGCACCATAAGGTAGAAGGCAATATGGAGTACACGTCACTGTTATTTATTCCCAAGAAAGCACCATTTGATCTGTGGAACCGCGACAACAAGAAAGGCATCAAACTGTACGTTCGCCGCGTCTTCATTATGGATGACGCGGAACACCTATTGCCGCATTACCTACGCTTTGTAAAGGGTGTAATTGACTCTCAGGATCTACCCCTAAATGTGTCACGCGAGATTCTGCAAAGTGATCGTGACATTAAAAAAATCAAGGCAAGCTCGATCAAACGGGTACTGGATGAACTAACACGTTTGGCAAAAAACGAATCCGAACAGTATCAGGAATTCTGGTCAGAGTTCGGACAAGTGCTCAAAGAGGGCGTGGTCGAAGATATGGCCAACAAAGACAAAATCACGCCATTGTTACGTTTCGCGACTACGCAGTCTGATTCCGCCGCGCAAACCGTGTCGCTGGACGACTACATCGGTCGCATGCAAGAGGGTCAAGAAGCGATCTACTACATCACGGCAGAAAGCCACCAAGCGGCCAAGGGTTCTCCTCACCTAGAGGTGTTTGCCAAGAAAGGGATTGAAGTTCTACTACTCTGCGACCCAGTGGACGAATGGCTGGTCAACAGCTTAGGCACCTATAATGACAAGCCGCTGAAATCGGTCACCAAAGGCGACTTATCGTTGAGTGACGAAGAGAAAAAAGCACAAGAAGAGCAAAAAGAAGAACTGTCTTCGCTGACTGAGAAATTGCAAGACGTGTTGAGCGAAGCGGTAAAAGAAGTTCGACTCACCTATCGCCTCACCGAATCACCAGCCTGCCTGGTAGCGGATGAAAACGATCCCGGCGCGAACATGGAACGCATCATGAAAGCCATGGGGCAAGATGCACCGAGCACTAAGCCGATTCTGGAGATCAACCCAGAGCATGCGCTGATCAAAAAACTGGATACCAATAGCGACAGTTTCGCTGACTGGGCTCAAGTGCTTTTTGACCAGGCCGCACTGAGTGAAGGCGCGCAGATCAAAGACCCTGCCAATTATGTGAAACTGGTGAATAGACTCTTGGTTGCCTAGTTCACTTCGACTATGTCAATGATGAGAGCCACTGACGGCATTCGCCGTCAGTGGCTTTTTTAATCTAGTCGTACAAACCGGTTTGCTGCCACATCTTTGCGCACCAGATTTCCATCGAAGACTTCACCGTTCATCACGATGTAAACTCCCGCTGGTTTGGATTGCACCGCTGCCAATGCACCACCGACATTAAACGCAGCATCGCTATTACGAAAAATGGCGGGCGCCAACGCACCGGTCAAGACCACGGTTTTGCCGACGATACCGTGCAGCGCGCGGGCAGTTTCCGGCATGGTATCGGTTCCATGCGTGATCACAATCCGGTCGGAGTCAGTAGACTCAACCGCCTTGCGGATTTCCGCGCGATCCGCGTCGGTCATATCTAGGCTGTCTTTCGCCATCAGCGACGTGACTTGATAGTTGAAATGGATCGACAATTCATCGAGCAACCAGCCAATCGCTGGCGCACCCACTTCGTATTTACTTTTGGCATCGAAGTAAATTTTGTCGATGGTTCCACCCACACAAAAAATTTGTATTGTCATTTTTCTTCCTCGATTGATTAGTCGACCAGATACGTAATCCGGCTATTGTAGCGCCTTACGAGTTTGATGACGCAAAATCAGGTAGCAACTCATACCCACTGCCACACCCGGAACCGCTCCCAATAGAATGCAGATCCAACCATGCCTGACCCCATCAACCTTGGCTTCGTAAACAATCCATAACAACAGCACCACCCAACATAGAATCACATCGGTGGCGTATCCCGCAGCAAATGGATTCACAAACCCCGCCAAAGCAGCCGCGACCACGTCGCCTGAAACCAACAACGGCGGCACGACAGTCCCAATAAAGAACCCAGTAAAGAGCAGCGCGATCGCAGTAAGCAAAGACAAATAGACGGTTTTAGACATAGTGCGAGGCTCTGCTAGGTCGACGACAGGATTTTGGTCATAAACGTACTGTGCGGATCGAGTTGGTAGTTGCCAAACGGCCCGCATTCCACAAAGCCATACTTTTGGTACAATCTGCGCGCCGGCTCAAATACCGCCATCGATCCGGTTTCCAAACTGACACGTTGATAACCACGGCATTGAGCCTCTGCCAACATCGCTTGAAGAATGTCACTCGCTACGCCCTGCCGAGCGAAATGCGGATCCGTTTTCATCGACTTCAGTTCCGCATGGCTAGGTGATAATTCCTTCAACGCGCCGCAGCCGGCTAAACGACCATCGCAACGGGCACCCCAAAAGGAAATTTCCGGAGCCGCCAATGCTGCTGGAACCAGCGCGTGTACGCTCTCCGGCGGCGAATGAAGCAACATGTCAGCCAAATGTGATTCAAGGAGTTTAACTATCTGTCCGTCGGACAAATCATCTCGATCGATATGAAATTTCATGCGGAAAAAATCCTGATTTCTAATGGTTTACAGAATCAATGTTAGGCCAATAAAAAAAGCCGGAGCACTCTCGCACCCCGGCTTCTTGACTGATCGCGTGGTGTTTACCCCAGCGCTTTCTTCAGGGTCGAGCCCATCTCAGACGGGTTCAGAGTGACGTGAACGCCTGCGTCCTCTAACGCGTCAATTTTAGACTGAGCAGTACCTTGACCACCAGAAATAATTGCACCAGCGTGACCCATACGTTTTCCTGGCGGTGCAGTGATACCTGCAATAAAGCCCACCACGGGTTTGGTCATGTTTTCCTTGATCCATGCAGCACATTCTTCTTCGTCGGTGCCGCCAATCTCACCACACATCACAACGGCATGTGTATCTGGATCATCGTTGAACATTTTCATAACGTCTTTGTGCTTCAGACCATTCACAGGATCACCACCAATACCAACGCAGGTAGATTGCCCCATACCGAGTTGAGTGAGCTGATGAACGGCTTCGTAGGTCAGTGTACCGGAGCGTGAAACCACACCGATATTGCCTTTCTTATGAATGTAGCCTGGCATGATGCCGATCTTCACTTCTTCTGGCGTGATCACACCCGGACAGTTCGGGCCAACCAGAATCGTTTTGCTGTTCATTTTGCGCATCCGGTCACGAGTTTTGATCATGTCCGCCACCGGGATGCCTTCGGTGATGCAAATCACCAAGTCCAACTCAGCATCGACCGCTTCATCAATCGCCGCCGCCGCGAAGCGTGGTGGCACATAGATGACCGACGCGTTTACACCGTGTTGCGCTTTCGCTTCGGCTACGCTGTTCAAAACGGGCACGCCAAGTACTTCCTGACCACCTTTACCAGGTGTTACACCAGCCACAAAACAGTCTTTACCGAAGGCATAGTCCAAACACTGTTGCGTATGGAATTCACCAGTCTTACCAGTAATACCTTGAGTAACAATACGGGTATCTTTATTAATTAAAATTGCCATACTGCACCCCTTACGCGTTTACGGCTGCAGCGATTTTTTCTGCAGCATCGGCCATGGTTGTGGCCGTTTGAAGTTTCACATCAGACTCGTCCAAAATTTGACGACCCTTCTCTACATTGGTGCCTTCCAAACGCACCACAAGCGGTACATTCAAACCGACTTCTTGGGCCGCAGCAACCACGCCTTCAGCGATCACGTCACACTGCATGATGCCACCAAAGATATTGACCAGAATGCCCTTAACATTGGGGTTTTTCAGCATGATTTTGAATGCTTCGGTGACTTGTTCTTTATTCGCACCGCCACCAACATCCAGAAAGTTCGCTGGCTCGCCACCGTACAGCTTAATGATGTCCATGGTGGCCATCGCGAGGCCCGCACCATTCACCAGACAGCCGATATTACCGTCCAGAGAAATATACGACAGTCCCCATTTTGAGGCTTCAATTTCATCGGGGTCTTCCTCATCCAAGTCGCGGTATGCCACGATTTCTGGTTGACGGAACAAGGCATTGGAATCGATATTGAACTTTGCATCCAAGGCAATCACGTTTTTGTCGCCCGTTACCACCAATGGGTTGATCTCAGCTAAGGAGGCATCTGACTTGACGAACGCTTCGTATAAGCCTGCCAGAAAATCAGCCCCCTGAGACACAGCTTCTGCCGGAATACCAATTTTAGCGCAGACATCTTCTGCCTCAGCACGGTCCAGCCCATCCGTTGGGTCGATGTAGATCTTTAGAATTTTTTCAGGTGTTTCTTCTGCGACGGTCTCGATATCCATACCGCCTTCGGAACTGCACATCAACACAACTTTTTGTGTTTCACGATCAACCAACGCACCAACGTACAATTCGTCTGCAATGTCTGCACCTTCTTCAATGTAAAGACGTTTCACTTCTTTACCTTCCGGGCCAGTTTGGTGTGTTACCAGTTGCATGCCTAGAATGGCATCCGCATATTCACGCACTTCGTCCAGGCTTTTCGCGACTTTGACACCACCGCCCTTACCACGTCCACCGGCGTGGATCTGTGCTTTGACTACCCACAGATTGCCACCGAGTTTTTCGGCTGCAGCAACTGCTTCATCGACTGAGAAAGCGGGAATACCGCGTGGTGTTACCACCCCGTATTTCCTCAGGATTTCTTTACCCTGATACTCATGAACATTCATTTGATCTTACCTATATTTGATATTAAGAAATCATTGTTTAAATCGACTGCGCACAATCCTCTTGCAATTGCATCATCGGCTCGAAGGGCACCGTGGAGGCATAGTATGTCGGGCCAGGAAAATTTGATGCACGTACCGCAGTGGAAACGGCGTTTGGCGTCAGTCGGTAGGCAAGCCCAACTCGCAACTTTGCGGGCAACGAAGTGGATAAATGACCACCACGAAGCTGAACCGCGCGTTGCAAAGACCGGATTTGCTGAGGTGCTGACACAAGCATAATCAATTTAAATCGATGGTTTCACTGAGCTTGAATTAAGGAGAATTCCTTAATGGAGCTGACGCACCCCGTTTTGAGGCGCTCAGGAGGCGGTGATAATAACGGGTTTTAACCCGATTAGATAGCGACTTAATCGCAAACTCGCTAGAAATTAGACTAATTGATTAGATCCCAAGTCCTGTATCCGCGTGCTGATGTCACCACTTAGAAGCCAGAAAAGTTCAATCTGATGGATAAGCCCCGCTGGGTCGCGATTACTGCAACGATCGGTCTGAATCACCCCACCGTTGCGCGACATCATCGACAGTACGAAAGTACGATTGCCAAATCTGCGCACTTGCGTCAAAGTAGTCCAAGCTAAACAAACTCAGAAACTCACCCTCCATTTGCAGTCATGCCTAGCAGAACCACCAAAATTCTGATTATTGATGACCATCAATTGGTTGCGGACGGTCTGGCCATGATCTTGTCACGCGTAAGCGATCACGTCACAATCTCCACGTCGTACAATGTACGATCAGTCCTAGCTGACGAACCTCTTGTGCGGCGACAGGATCTGATTTTGGTTGACCTACACATGCCGACCATCGATGGATTTAGCTTTCTACAAGCGCTCGATCACCGAAAAATCACCGTGCCAACAGTGGTCATATCTGGCGTGGAAGACCGCAGAGATATCCGCCGAGCCCTCGAGCTTGGCGCTTGTGGCTTTATTCCCAAAGAGTTGCCCTCTGCGCAGATGCTGTATGGCTTGCGCCGAGTCTTGTCGGGACAGCGTTACGTACCCGAGCACCTGGCTGAGTTTTTTCAACTTGATTGCATGGAGAAACACCGTGCTGCCAACCACTTGGAATCGAACGCTCCCGCCGGGCAGAGCGTTCCGCATATTCGTGAGCGTCAGCTCGACGTGCTGGAGCTAATGCATGAAGGTCACTCAAATATAGACATAGCGAATATCTTAGGCATCAGTGAGTCGACTGTGAAATCACACGTTTCCACTTTGTTTCGTGCATTTGGCGTCACCAATCGAACCGCCTGTGTCCGGGCTGGTCTGGCGTCAAACCTCATCCGCACTTAACTGATTCAGTTCGCGCCAGATTGACATACGAAGCTCAGCCGGGCTTACTGGTTTATGGTGCACAGCCAGACCACCCGCTTGGGCAAACAGCAACGATTCGGGCGAGGTGTCCCCAGTCACTAAAATCGCAGGAATCGCCAGATTAAATTCATCTCGAACCTGCGCAATCGCCTGAATCCCATTTCGATCTTCACTTAAGCGGTAATCAGCCACGATACAGTCAGGAATACAGTCGGCACGATTGAGTTCGTCAATGGCTAAGCACACAGAGTCAGAGGCCACAACCCGCGCGCCTGATTGAGTTAACATGCGGACCATCCCATCGCGAATTTCCTGCTCATCATCAATCACCAAAATAACTCGGGCCTCCAGCATCGGCGTCCCCGATTCTTCGCGTTCAGCACCAATGACTTCGGCCGTTTGCTGCAAGGTTAGTGAAACGTTTGTTCCCTGGTTTTCGACCGACTCCAACGCCAATTCAATGTTCATCAGCTGGCATAACTGCCGAACTATGGTTAACCCCAGACCCAGTCCGCGCTGACGATCACGGGCGGTTTTGTTTAGCTGCGTAAATTCCTGAAAAACGTGGTCGTGTTGTGACTGCGGAATCCCGATACCGGTGTCCGAAATACTGAGCACAATGTGGTCATCGACCGCTGCCGCTGCAATACACACTTCGCCAGACTGTGTAAACTTCAATGCGTTTTCAACCAGGTTTCGAACCACTCGCTCCAACAGCATCGGGTCACTAAAGGTAAATAAGTTCGGCACAATCGACAGCCGCAGTTCAATTTTCGGATGCGTGTGGCCTTCTGCATACTCATTGAATATACGTCGCAGGAAAAGACTTAAATCGAAACTCTTTGGCAGGAATTCCACTACTTTTGCGTCGAGGCGGGAGATGTCCAGCAATGCATGCAACAAGCGGTTAAGCGATCCATTGGAAAGTGACAGCTTATCCAGGATTCGCTGTGCCTCGTCACCGAGCTGAAGATGCGCAAGCGCGTCAATAAACATACCAGAAGCATGTAAAGGCTGGCGCAGATCATGACTCGCCGCTGCTAAAAACTGATTTTTTGCGCGCACTGCGCTTTCGGCGGTCTCTTTCTGTTTGGTGAGTTGCTGTACGAGGGACTGGTTCTCGTATTGAAACGCGGCACGCTCGCGAAAAAGAGCCTCGGTATTGCGTGCGAACATCACCATTATGCACATAAAAACAAAAATCATCAGACCCACCAGGTACAGCAACGTTCCGCCCTGTAATACACAGGCCAATAAAAACATACTGGACATCGGGAGCGAGAAAGCCAGAAACACTCGATTGGAGAGTGCCAGTGACGACGCGCTGGCGGCGAGATAGCCTGGAAACACAAACGCCAAAACTAATGCCGTGATCGGATCATCCTGGCGTACAAACAATAACGGCACCACGCCCCATACGCACCCCGTGCAGGCAGCCCAAAAAACCACACGATCCAGCCATGGCTTCATTGTTTGTGGCGCCGGTCGCGTGCGAAAGTAACGCTGTACACTTCGCCACCGCAGAGTGAGCACGATCAAGGCAGCAGCGTGCCAAGTCAGCAGCAGCGCTTGATCCTGACTGGACCACAGCGACAACATCGTCAGCAGGTAAACACCAAAAGTGCCCACCATCACTGCTGGCAATTGTTTATACAATGCTTTGGTTTGCTCAAACAGTTGGAATTCTTCAAGTTGCATACGGGGCTCGAGACGTCAAAACGTCCGCGTGAATGCGTCCTACAGCCTCCGGTCGCAGCCCCCTTATATACAACCATGACCCGGACAAACAAGTTAGTTAATTACGAGTATCTCAGAACCTGACCATCAATACTCTAACGGTTGGTACTTACGTACCATTGAGCGCATCAAGTTAAGTATGACACGCTACCGCCCTTTGTAATCATAATGGGTTGAAAGCAATGATGATAGTTCTGAGCGAGTTCCAAAAGGGACTCATTAAATTTTTTCGGCGCGGGCGCGCACTCATGGTTGGGATTCTAAGCTTACTCGTCGCCAGTCACTCGCTGGCCACTGAATTCGGTGACCCCAAGAAAATAAATTTGCCATTGGGTGACAGAGACTACATACAGATGTTCGATTTTTTGGCGGACACCAATAGAGCGTTCTACGATGTCGTCAACAGTTCATCGGGTTATCGCAAGCTGTACAACGCGGAGCTCAATAAATCGCCAGGTACGGCCGTTAATATAACCGGTTCTCGCAATCTTCGTAACTTCGCTATAAGCCCGGACGGCGAATACATTGTTTACAGTACGTCGAGCAGTCCATTCAACTCGCCTTCACTCTTACAGAGTCAAAAAAGCGACATAAGTGAAGCTCCGGTCGCCTTATCACCGCAATTAAGCGGTGGCCGCGATATCGCATCGCAGTATGTTTCACCCGACAGCAAAACCGTGATATTCATCTCAGAAGAGTCGGTCGACAATCTACGTGAATTGTATTCCGTTCCAATCACCGGTCCAAGCAATGCACGTATTAAGCTGAGCGGCCCAATGGATCCCCCCTCCGATAGCTCCTCAGTTATCGGGGTCAGTATAGTAGCAATAAGCCCAGACAGTACACGCGTTTTGTACAAAGCTAAACAGGTTGGCGATACCAAACCGGAACTTTACAGCGTCGCAACGGATGGCTCCTCACCACCTGTTCGACTCACCAATCTGAGCGACAACAACACCAGCATTTCGAGCAAAATAAAAATATCACCAGATAGCAGTCAGGTCACCTTCATCTCAGACTACGCCTCCAAAACGCATTACGAGCTTTACCGAATACCAATTACCGGTCCTAGCTCTGCTGCCGTCAAATTGAATCATGTATCCGACGGCGAATCGGTGTGGGACAGTCGAATTAGTCCTGACGGATCCGCAGTTGTGTACACTTCGGCGCGTTCTGATTTTGTTGGTCTCTATAGTGTGCCGATGGATCGAAGCAGTGAGCCGGTACTCCTTAACCCCATTCCAGTACCGGGTGGTAGCGTGAGCATCTATTTTGCGTTCACCCCGGATTCATCACGCGTGGTTTTCCTCGGTGATCTGGATACTGACAGGGTCGAAGAGTTGTATTCTGTCCCCGTTGCTGGGCCTAGTTCAGAAGCGGTAAAGCTCCACGCTGACTTGGTTGCAAATCAACGGGTAGAAAGTTTTGATATTGTGCCTGACGGCAGCAGCGTGGTATTTCGAATGGACACGTCAATACCCAGTTATCAGTCCGATCTCTACCTAGCGCCGGTGGACGGCAGCTCGCAAGCGACGATGTTAAATGTCAACGCACACGACAAGGTCAACGTCAAAGAGCAAATTTTCATCAGCACGAATAGTGAGTACGTGGTGTATCTGGCTGATCAAGATACGGACGATATAACCGAAATGTACTCGGTATCGCTCAAAGAACCTCAACTTCCAGTCAAACTAAATGCGCCTCTTCCCGCAGGCGGTCAAGTCGCAAGCGGTTTGGTCCTGCCTAACAACTATGTTCGCATTAGCCCGAATTCCAAGCGTATTCTGTACAGCGCGGAACAGGTAACAGACGATGTAACAGAGTTATTTATGATCGAACAAAAGAGCGATGACGAGAGCTGCTTCGTAGTCAAAACCGCTGCAGCCAAAGTGGTTACTTTTTGCCTGTAACGCCCGCTCCGGCGCATTTACACAAGTTCTGGTGAGCGCCTAGCCTGAAGGCGGCGCTCATCAGCCCTGCTCGAATCAGCATTTGACAATTCAGGGGCCAAAATCGCTTGGCATCCGAAACAAGTTACTGCATGCTTCGCGACCTACAAGGAGCTTTGAAGTTATGCAGCGTATTTTCTCACTCAGTCCAGTCTCGGTCGGGTTTCTGTTTGCCTTGGGATCCGCCGCCCTGTTTGCAATCCGCCCAATCTTTGTCAAACTGGTGTATGCCGAGGGCACAGACCCGACAACGTTAATCGGTTTCCGCATGCTGTTCTCGCTGCCGGTGTATTTAGTGATTCTGGTGTGGCTGCTACGAAGCCCTGAGCTACGCGGCCGTTTGACCCTGCGAAACATTAGCCAAGCAGCTATCGTTGGCTGGTTCGGCTACTACTTCGCCAGCTTACTTGACCTTCTAGGTCTGCAATACGTCACCGCACAATTAGGGCGCATGGTGTTGTATGTGTACCCGACCTTTGTTGTTCTGTTCGGTGCGCTGTTATTTCAACAAAGAATTACCTTACGCACATTGATTTCGCTGCTGATCACCTACACTGGCGTTTTAATCATTTTTGGTCATGATTTGGATTCGTATGGCAGTGATGTCATAAAAGGTTCGCTACTCATTCTAGCGTGCGCCGTGAGTTTTGCCTTTTATTTACTATTTAGCAAATCGTTGATTAAGGACATGGGCAGTCGTTTGTTTACCTCGATTGCGCTTATTAGCGCCAGCGTTGCCATTTTGGTTCACTACGCCACAACACGCTCCGTCTCAGCGCCCAACGTAACGCCAACTGCGTTGTTTTGGGTATTTATTATCGCCATGTTCTGCACCGTCATTCCGACTTTTCTAACCACCTCAGCCGTGGCGCGGATCGGCGCAGATAAAACCGGGATCGTGGCCATGGTTGGCCCCGGATTTACCTCTGTGTTTGCCGTTTCCATCCTGCAGGAATCTTTCACGCTCTACCATCTGGCTGGTGTGACAATAACGATTCTCGGTGTTTGGGTGCTGAGTCGCACCCGATGAGACTCAACACCCAAAACCGGCCTCAAAGAAACCGTATTTTCTCAACGTATCCACGTTATCGGGCTGGATGCACGTAGATATTTACGACAATTGAAATACCGTACCAGCGTGGATAATGGAATCCGTCAACACCTGCTCCGCTGATACCATTGAGTTGGGCATTACAATGGTATGGTCGAGACACGCATGATCCTCAACGTAAACATCGCGGTTTAATATTACCGAATTTAAACGGACCTCGCGCCCAACCTGGCAGTGCTTTTCAATCATCACGTCGCTCCAATTACCTGCGACGCCACGAGACACATGCGACGACCAATGCTGGCGTCGCCCGACTTGGCGATTTACCAGTACACTGGGCTCCAAGCCGTGAAACTTTCCGGCCATGAGATCGAAATTGGCCTGATGGAAATCACGCGCAGTGTGCAATAGGTTAACCTTCACACCCGGCAACTCAATCGGCATACTATTTATCACGAAGTCGGCCTTACTTGGCTTCAGTAGCGTCAGACCTGGTCGGTGCCCAGCAGACTGCGCTTGCAACAGTGTATGCTCATTCATGTGCGCAAGCCGTAAAAATTCCGCCACGCAAAAGCCGCGTAGCTTATCGGCTTCTATCACAAGCAAACCATGCTCACCGCCAACGGATTTAAACTCGCGTAGTACTTGTTCAGTGGAGCAGGCATACTGCATCACATTCACGGTCATTCCCCAGCGTCCATCATTGCCGACCCGCTTTAAAACCTGCTCAGCATTGTTGCCAGCAAGCACAATGCATTGCTGAAACTTTAGTTCCTGCAACTCCTGTAACACATGCTCCACGACAGACTTACCCGCCACCACCAGAGAGGCAGCCTCGATCTCACCAAAGACTTCGACGATCTCTTGACCGGGAAGCTTGTCTGCTAACACGATCGCGGTTGGTGCTCCGTATTCGCAAGCTTCGTTTTGCGTCGACGTCACGTTCATCAAATTCAACATGTTAGTAAGCTCCTCGCGCGGTCAAGACCGCCGGAATGGTTTTGATCAACAACATAATGTCGACCCATATTGATTGCGATTCGATGTACTGTAAATCCAGTTCCACCTGTTGCTCAAACGGGATATCCGAACGTCCACACACCTGCCAGATACAAGTAATTCCCGGCAACACCATCAACCGAACCCGGTCGGTACGACTGTATTGCGCTACTTCACTGGCAAGTGGTGGACGTGGACCAACCAACGACATATCCCCCTTGATCACGTTGATAAGTTGCGGAAGCTCGTCGATCGAGGCCTTCCTAATCAGCGCACCGACTCTCGTAATTCGAGGATCGCGCTTCATTTTGAACAACACGCCATTTTGCATCTCGTTAGCGTGCTCAATTGCGGTACGGCGTGCCTCAGCATCAACCACCATCGAACGAAATTTAAACATAGTGAAACCGGTACCATTTACGCCGACACGTTGTTGTTTGAAAAATACTGGCCCCTTGGATTCCAACTTGATAGCCACGCCAACCAACAATAATAACGGGCTCAGTAAACACAGTGCTAATCCAGCAACCAACACGTCCAGACTACGTTTCATGAGCATGTGAGACTTGAATTTGAGCTTCCAAACACGAGATTTGACGCGTAGTTTCCAGGAGCTTTTGACTTGATAGGCGCGCATTAGCAGACCTCCAACGTGGCGGCATGACTTCGACGTTGTGCTTTTGATATTAATACCCGGCACAGGAACAATGGATTGCCAATCAGATACCGCCCAGCTTTGGCTTTAGGCTGCATCGCCAATCGCCAAACCCACTCCAACGACAAGGCTCGTATCCACTCTGGCGCGCGGGATACAGCACCAGAATAAAAGTCAAACAAGCCCCCAACCCCGATCGCTACTCCCAAACTCAGGCGATCGGCATTGTCGGCAATCCACTGCTCCTGCTTCGGCGCACCCAACGCGACGAACAGAATATCCACATCATTACGATTTATTTCTTCACAAACGGCTTCGGCACTCGGTGTCGTGTATCCATCCAGATAACCTGCCACGATCAGACCAGGGTAGTCCCGTTTGAGCCGACGTGCCGTCTCTTCAACCACCGCTGGCTGCCCACCGTATAAGAATATGCGCTTTTCAGCCGCAGCGAGCGCGTGGCACAAATTCGGGAACATGTCCGTTCCATTCACATTGTCCACCAAGCGCGCTCCGTGGCGCCGTGCAGCAAGTCGTAGCCCCACACCGTCGGCGAATACGTGATCAAATCCCTGCAGCGCGCGTTGATAATGGTTGTCCTTGATATACTTATTGACACAGTCTGCGTTAACAAACGCTACCTTAGTAAGCGCTTTGTTCCGAGACTTTGTAGCCACATGCTCTATCAAGGTATTAACCGCTGACTGCATGGTAGCGTTTTGAATCCCAACCCCAAACAAAGAAAACGTGTCCGGCACTGTAAATTCGGCTACTGGTGAATTGGCTTTCCAAGGCACCAAAGCTGCCAGCAACACTCGGGCACGCAACGTCAGTGATTGCTGTTGCGCAAACTGCATTGAGGTGTCGAATTCACTATCAACAGCGCACCCACGTTTCAATGCCACACGATAAGGTGATATCACGCCGGGTGCCACATTGAATCGAGCACGCTGCCGCGCTGTCAAGCGTGCCAACTCGGTCATATCCAAGGCGACTGGCCCGATCAGATCGAAATCACCCTTCAAATAATGGAACCATAAGTCCACATTCGCCAATGGGCGATTTGCCGCAGTAAATACTCGGAGCTTAATTGGCTGCTTATCTCTACCCGCTACCACTCTCGTAAACAATGTAATCGCTTGCTGCTTATAAAGAGCCTGCAATAGCCCAAAACACAATTTGGTGCCGGTGATCAAAAGCGCCACACTCCCAATTAACAATCTCATGTTACCCCCTACGCGTTTAAGTTATTTTGCTATTATTATCATATTTATCACTATGTCAACATCAATTGATCATATTTATCATTAAATACGCGATTCGTCGCATTAAGAGCGTATTCATCAATCGATAATGTGCCTAAAACTGCCAATCAATGATAATAATGCTAATTATTCGTGAAATATTCACTGAAAATCTTGACATAAATGATAATTATGATAATTTCACCGCAATCAATTATCACTTTGGGGATTCAAGGGATGTTTACGACTTATCTACCTCGTATTGCGAGTATTTTCGGCCTGCTGATATCAGTGAGCGCTTGTAGCGTCATGCCGAAACATCTCGACAACGCGGGCGAAGAGACCGACCACACCTTTCATCGTTCAGTGAGATTGGACAATCAAACGGTGACGACTTTCCGCGCTTTGCAGCAACAACAACTGGTGACAGCCAGCGACGTTGAGATGAGCACCCCGCGCTTCTCTCGCGGCGATTGGGTAAAAATGAAAATTCAGACCATGCCAAATTACGATGGTTTGTATCAGATCAATGCCGCTGGAGAGATGGAGATCCCATTCAGTGACCCATTGCTCGCGGCTGGGCTCGATCGAAGAAACTTGATCCGGGCACTCCAATCGAGCCTGTTGCGACAAGGCTGGTTTCATGATGATCAAACCATGCTCGATGTCAGCTTGGTGCGCGCTTCGAGCATCCAAGTAACTGTATTCGGTGCGGTGTTCAGTCAAGGACAAGTCACTATTAATGGGCAGCCGGCGACCAAACCCCAAGATACCGTGCAGCACGAAACTGGCTCGTTTACAACCGGACGAAACCTGGCCGCTGCACTCCGTGCGGCCGGCGGCATCCGCCCCGATGCCGATCTGCGAAACGTCATCCTAAAACGCCACGGTGTGTTTTACTTACTCAACATTCACAACCTGGTCGATGGTGAACACTATCAAACTGTACCGACATTGATACAAGGGGACGAAATCTACGTTGCTTCGCGCGGTGAAGAAGACACTCACCTGATCCGACCGACGTCGATTACACCACCGGGAATGCGTGTACTGATGTCCAATCTGACCGCTCCGGCACTGAGTAATGCACAATCCGCGATTAGTACGGATGCCACCAGGCTGGCCTACGGTGCCAGTTTGCTGGATGCGGCGATCTCGGCCAATTGCATTGGAGGAACACACAATGCCAATGCATCGCGCAGTATTTTATTGATCACTCGGCATCATGGCAGCACACAACAGGTGGTTATTCGTCGCTCCATCAATCAACTGCTTGCGAATGCATCAGACTATGCGGTGAACCCTTACCTAATGCCTGATGACGGTGTTGCTTGTTACGATTCACGCTTCACTAACCTCCGTGACGTGGCACGCGGTGTCGGCGAATTGTTCGGTCCGATTTTACTTGGAGGCATCCTGTGAACTGGCCTCTGTTTTTTCGTGCATTCCTTGCGAGTGCTTGGCGCGTAAAGTTTCGCATTGCGGCAATTTTCATTGTGGTTACGGTGATTGCAGTTCTGAACACGGTTTTCGAGCGCCCTAAGTACAAAACCGACTGGGTGGTCTTGCTACCTGGCACTGAGCGCGGATCAACCATCAACCTGGACAATCTAGGTGAAGCCCGTAGCAGTGGTAAAAACGCCTATGGCAGTGTTTCCATCAGCCCGAAAAACACCTATAAAGAAATTGCGTTGAGTGATGCAGTGATTCAACGCGCCGCCAAAGCGTATTCGGTACCTGCGAATGCGTTTAGCAAACCCAGAATCCGCCTGATCGATCAGACTCCGGCCATGCAATTCTCTCTTAAGGGAAGGTCACCGGAAGAACTGACGCACCGCGCTGAACTCTATAACACCGTGTTTCATTCCGTGCTCGACGAGTTGAGAACCAATGAAATCGAGCGCCATTATCAAGGCGTCGAAGGCAATTTATCGGAAGCAAAAAAACGCTTACGAGCGGCACGCGAAGCCATTGTTGAATATCAGAACAACGGTAACATTCTTTCCGATGGTCAATTTCAGACCTGGCTCACCGACGCGGAACAACTGCGTACGGAACAGAGCCGCGCGGAAGTTGAGCTTGCCTCACAGTCCGCGAAACTGGAAGCCGAGCTACGGCAACTGGGCATTTCGCCGGCCCAAGCTCAAGCTTTATTACTACCGCAAGCTAACCCCACAACGCGCAGTGCGTTACAAGCTTTGGCAGAAACACAAGCCAAGGAATCCAGCATGCGCGAGGTGTACGGTGCGCAAAACCCAATGCGTCGACAAGTGAGTAAAGAGTTGACGGGAATTCGCAACGCGCTGGCGAACAACCTGACTAACATACCCGACCTCAACACATTGGATCGCAGCCAACTTTATGGCCTACTCTCCGAGGACCTGAGTGGCACGCTACAAAGCATAAATCAACAACTGGCCACGATAGAAGGTACCAAAGCTCGGATTCAAGTTTTAGTCAAGCAACGCGAACTTTACAGTGAACGCATAAAATCTCACACGCGTGAAGCGGCCAATCTGAGCGATCTCAAACGTAACCACCAAATCGCTGAGGCTATATTCAGTTCGGCACTGGCAAAGCTCGATACCAGTCGATTGGACATCTACGCTACTTACCCGTTGACACAACTATTGACGGAACCAGGCGGCACCATTAAGCGCGATCGCCTGCAAGCCAAGTTGATCATCGTCGCCCTGTTTATGGTCTTTGGATTGTTGTCGCTGGCTGTGATTTTGGCAGACGTGCGCCAATGTCTGATGAGCGACCTCAACTTCACCGAACGGAACAAGGAGCAATGATATGATCGCCGAGCTCTACGATAAGATACGCTATCAACGTTGGCACGATTTCGGTACGCTGAGTAGCGACGAACGTCTCATCACGCGCTGCATCACATTGACCTTTGCATTTTACTTGGTCGGTGCCTTATACCTCATTGCTCCGGTACTCGGTTGGGGACTGGCTGCAGTCGTGATCGCGCGTTGGGTCAGCGGTATTAAGCTCAGTCACCGAAACACCAAATGGTTGATCGCACTTTGGTGCCTAAGCGCGCTAATTCTCGAGCTCACGCTGGTGATCGCCCACGTCGACTTCAATCTGGGTTTCGGCAAAATAATTAAATCCACCATTGGCTGGGCTAAAGGCTGGGCACTATTAAGCATTTTCATTGTGTTGGGTTATACATTGAAGCTGCGCTACCAAGTCATTTGTCGTGCCGCGTGTATCGTTGGACTGATTGCATTACTCGCCACGCCAGCACTCATCATGGCCTTTATTCTGCGCTTGCCTGAAACATTGTATGTATCGCCGTTGAAGGTATTCGGCGGTGCCGGACCCGAGTTTTTCACGATTCGTCTCTACGAGATCGACCCATTTAACGGTCGCCCGCGCTGGCGGTATTTTGCACCCTGGGCGCCCGCCGTCGGATTTGTCGCGAATATCTATTTCTTATGTGCATGGTTCGAAAAAGATCGCTTCTGGAAGACTGTGGGCCTGATTGGAAACGCGACGATGATCTTCCTTGCCAGCTCGCGCATGGGCATTATCGTACTACTACTCATTCCGCTCGCAGTGTGGGGATTATCACGATTAACGCGCCCTTGGGTAATCATTACCACCGCATGCGGTATTTTGGCGGTCGCGATGATGTTCGACCCCATCTCCGAATTCCTGCTAACCACCTTAAACGACATTAAAGAAGCGCGTGCAGACTCAACACGTGTCCGTGCCAGCCTGGGCAATATCGCGCTTTACCGTTGGCAATCAGAAGCATTCTGGTTTGGGCATGGCGTGGTGGAAACCGGCACGCACCTAGTTGAGTTCATGCCTATTGGCTCGCACCACAATTGGTATGGGCTGCTGTTTGTTAAGGGCTTCATAGGTTTCTTAGCATTCCTCACACCATTTGTACTCACGTGCCTGGTCCTATTGATCAAAGCACAGTATCAGGTGAGCTCTCGTTTAGGCCTTGGTATGTGCCTCATCCTGGGCTTTTTCTCGATGAGTGAAAACATCGAGGCGCTGGCTTATATGACTTGGCCAGCTTGGTTGTTGATCGGCGTCGGTATCCGTGAATGCTTCGCAGACGTGGACACCTATCAACATAACTTACTCGGCCGATTCCGCATCATTTCTGAATCGCTCTCGACTAATCGATAAGAGACACTTTATGACACGTAAACCCAATTTTATTATCGCTGGCGCAGCCAAGTCTGGTACCACGACCTTGCACGGCCTATTGAACAGTAACCCCGAGGTATTTTTGCCGGAGTTGAAAGAACCACACTATTTTTGTCGCGAGCAAAAGTTCAATTTTCCGGTCATCACGGATCACGATGACTACGTCGCATTGTTCGATCAGCACCACGAGAAAGCACTCGGTGAAGCGTCTACGGCCTATTTGTATTACCCGGAGAGCGCGGAACGTATCCACGCGGAAATCCCAGACTGTAAAATAATCTGCCTAATCCGCAACCCAGTTGAGCGCGCATTGTCCATGTGGGGCCACCAAGTTAGAGAAGGTTTGGAAATTGAATCATTGGACCAAGCGATTGAAGACGAAATTAATGGCAAACAACGTACATTAAATGGCGTTGACTATGGATTCAATTATTGTCGATTGGGGCTAATCGCGGATCACATCGAACAGTATCAATCTCTGTTCGGTCACGATAACGTACTGCTGTTGGACTATCGACAATTACACAGCAACCCACAACAGCTGGTAAACCGAGTGTGTGACTTTCTGGGCGTGGAGCCACATACATTGCCCACGAAACAATCGCATTTGAACGCCTCTGGCGTGCCCAAGTTCGGTTGGTTGCATACCTTTCTGAATGCGCAGAACCCTGCTAAAAAACTGTTACTAGCGCCATTCAAATTGCTGCTACCTGCGAAGCTGAGACACCAAGTGTGGCAAAAACTGCGCAACCAAAACATTCGCCAAGGACAGCGACACCAACTGTCTGAGTTCGCCAAAATACACTTGGACCAGTATTTTAAAGAAGAAGTCTTGCGTATTGATGATCTGTTGCGCAATAGTGGTCAGGCCAGTCAACCACTAGCCAGCTAAACCAAAACCACCCAACGGAGCCCAGCAAAAATGTCGACAACCACGCCAACCTCATTCTCTGTGGTAATACCGGTATATAACAAAGCGGCCAGCATTCGACGTGCTGTGGTGTCAGTACTAGATCAAGCCGACATTGCACCGAATCGCGTGGAGATAATTTTGGTGGACGATGGCTCGCAAGACGACTCCGTAAGCTGTGCCACCGAATTGCAAGCTGAGTTCTCGGATCGGCGGATAAAACTGCATCGCCAGAAAAATGCGGGGGTCTCTGCGGCCCGAAACACCGGCGTAAGCTTAGCCTCACACCCTTTGGTTGTGTTTCTCGATGCAGACGACAGCTACAAACCTACTTTCTTGGCCACCATTGAACGGCTTTTTTTAGCCTTCCCTGCGTGTGCTGCCTTCGGCACCGCATACGAGTTCGTTTGGCAAACATCAGGCCAAAAAAAGAGCCCACGATTACGTGGTCTCGACCCAGCAAACCGCAAGCAAATTCTGCCAGATTTTTTTCTCAGCGCAGCGCAAGGCGACCTACCATTTAACACTTCGAGTCTCTGTGTGCGCAAAGACGTGTTTGAGCTTTTGGGAGGATTTCCATTAGGCGAAAATATGGGCGAAGATCAATCTCTGTTCTGCGAGTTAGCATTATCGCATCAGATTGCATACAGCCCCGATGTGTGTGCGCACTACTTTCAGGAAGTGAGTGGTTCTCTAATGCAAACCGAATCTGCAGTCGGGGAAATGCCGTTCTCTGAACGCCTACAAAGCAAACTCGACGCAGGTACCATTCCAGCGGACATGGCACCCAGTGTGCGGGCATACATAGCCGGGCATTTACTCGATCTTGTGCGACGCAATCTCCGTAGTGGAAACTTTGCGGCGGCGAAGAAGATACTCAAAGATCCAAGATCAAAGGTAACTCGATTGAAGTGGTACTACTGGCACGCGCGCAGCCTGCTCGCGTAATGCCCGCGCTTGAGCTAAGCGGCGGTTATAGAAATCGCGCCACCAATTTACGCTGACCAGCTTCGGGTAAACAAGCCATCACTAGACTGGCAGCAGCCGTCACCAAGGTACGTTTTGATTCTGTCATTAACGCACCAGGGCTGTACCGTAATGCTTTCACAAACCAAGACAACGCTTGCCTGCCTTGCGCCTGCGAAATACAGCGACGCGCAATATATCGACACTGAAATGCCTTGGCCGCGGGCGTATGCCGCTTGACGAATTCCGGTGCCAGCTCGGCGAGACCATCAATGAATTTGAGCCAAGTCTGATACTGACTGGCGACATCGGCTGACAATCCAGCATTATTCAAGCGATAATAGGTCAGAGGCTTATCAATCAAGCTGAATTCAGTGGCCGTCAACAATGCAAGTCGTGTCCAGCAATCAATGTCCTCGGACTGTTTTAGGGACTCATTGAAGTACTGCCAATACTCGGTCTGCCGACCATGTTTATCCTTGCCACGAAACGCCAGCTGCTGCAATACGCCATTTCGAATCACTGGCGCGGAACCATTTCCGATGGGGTTACGACAGAATACATCGCGCGGTGTATACCCAGATTTAATCGCCGGTGTCTGCATTTTTTCGAGTGACTGGCCCTGTTCGTTCACAAACATTGACGCGCTGAACGACACGCCGACTTCAGGGTGCGCCTGCATAAACGTCACGTGGTGTCGCAACTTGTCGGGATGCCAGTAGTCATCGGAGTCCAGAAACGCAATAAACTCGCCACGCGCCTGGCGAATCCCGGTGTTTCGAGCCCCTGCCAGTCCGCGGTTTTCTTGATGGACAAGCTGAATCCGAGGATCGGCGTCAATCAAATTCTGGATACACGCAATCGAGTCATCCGGGGACTCATCATCGACCACAATCAACTCGAGGTCGTCATAGGTCTGGGCCAACACCGATTCAACGGCGGTCCGGATGTAGTCCCGGACATTGTAAACGGGCATCACGACCGTCACAACTGGTGAATGCGCTGCGTGCGTATGCTGAGAATTAGTGTCCATAACCCGCCTCTTTCGCCAAGGGTTTAAGTTCTGCGGTTTGAGTGCTTGACTCCGCCGGACAACAAACGCGCCATGCATAAATCAAGTACAGCGGATTACTCAGCAGATAGATCAGGAGAATACCCGTTGCAACAGCCATCAGGCTGACAGTCGATGCAAAAGCCACCACACTGATGAACAGCGTCGTCAGCACCATATTCCAAATGAAATCATGCTGTATCCGATTTGCCGCTAACACCAAGGCCGAGGCACTCTCACCAAAGGCGCGTGGGACAGCAGACAAACACAATACCGCCAACAAGGGCACCGCATGCGCCCACTGCTCACCGAATACGATCGGAACATACCAATACGCCAAACCTGCCTGCAACAGCAATAACGGCACCACCACTAAGGCAATCTGTTTCATATTTCGACCAAATCGTGCACGCAGGGCCGCCACATTGTTTCGAACTTCACAGAGATTCGGATACAGCGCGGAGTTAACTGCTTTGATCAGTGTCAAACTGAACCCAAGACCCGCGTTCCGGGCAAAGTAATAAATACCAAGCGCCTCCATTCCCAATAAACGCCCGATCAGCATGTTATCTAGATTCAGACGTGCGGTTTTAAGCACCTCGATGCTTAGGAAATAACGTCCGAACTCCAGCACCTCACGCCACAGCGGTAAGCTCAACACCGCCCCACTCGGCCGCCAAACAATTGCACGCCGATAGCCAATTAACCAAATTGGGGTAGTGAGAAATTTCGGTAACACAATCGCCCATGCCCCCAGACCACAGAGCGCTAAGATAGCGGTAATCAGATTATCTGTGGCTACCTGCCCACCATCAATCATGGCAACGGATTTAAGCCGTTGTTGCCGTTGTACTAACGCCGCATGCACCATACCAAACGGCATTAATAAGTAGGTCAGTGCCAGAATTTGTAACATTGGCACCAAACTTGGTGCGTCATACCAATCGGCCAGCGGATACGCTATCAATACCTGAAACACAAACAGACTGAAGCAAAACAGCAGATTCAGCCGATATGCGGTGTTACACACCTCGTCCAATTGACTCTCATCGCATTGCACAATTTTGGCACCAATACCATTACGGCTAAACACCCGAATGAGCTCATTGACCGTGAGCACCAGCGCAGCCAGTCCAAATGCGAGCGGATCCAACATTCTTGCCAACACCACGGCGGTGATTAACCGCGTTGCACGCACGACGACTTCACTCGCCCCAAGCCAACCTAAATTGGTCAGAAAGACGTTGTTTGCCACCCGCGTCTGCAGTGATTTAATCCAGCCCATAATTCAACCTACCGCCTGTTGTTTCCTTGTAATCCGCGCTACCTCTTCCCGAATTACGGATGAGACTAGAGCCCATTGAGCCTCGATTTCCTCCTGCCAGTCGGTGAGCTGGATCGAGTCTGGTTCACGCTCTACCTGCTCAAACAAGGCCGACAGTGTTGATTCCCCCATACTGGCGGCAGCACCTTTCAGCGAATGACCTATTTTCGAAATCGAATCAGACTCACCCGCCTCGATGGCGGCCTGCAAGGCAACTAAGCTGGCGCTTGTGTGAGCAAGAAAGGTATCCGCAATTTCGACAAATACGGTTTCCCAAATATCGCCAAACTGAGTTTTAAAGTAACTTGAGTCGAACGCGCTTTGATGGCCGCGGTCGCTTGACGCCAAAGCACCCTGCGGCATCGGGACCTGTGCCAACATGTTTGCCAATTCGTTTAAACTCAGCGGTTTGCCGAGAAACTCATCGAATCCCATATCCAGCAATCGTTGTTTTTGATCTTGGTAATTGGATGCGGTTAGTGCTACGCAATAATGGCCAGCAATGCGAGGCTCTGCCTCACGAATTGCCTTGATTGTTTGCTCTCCGTCCATGATCGGCATGATGATGTCCATCAAAACCAAATCATAATCATGGGTTTGTAATCGCTGTAGCGCTTCTGCGCCGTTGTCTACCATGTCAGCATGTTGACCCAGCTGTGCCAGTTGGGCTGCTAATACCTTTTGATTAATCGGATTATCTTCTGCCACCAGGATACGTGGCTTAGGGGCCTTGGCCGGATCAGCAAACGTAACCGCCGCTTGCGCATCAGCCACATTAGCGCTGGACACGTCCGTTGGTAATCGCACCTCAAAGACACTGCCATGACCAACTTGGCTGCGACATCGGATACTGCCGTGCATCAATGCGCACAACTGAGAACAGATGGCTAAACCAAGCCCAACACCGCACTGCGGCTCGCCCAATTGTTCATACGCATTAAAAATTTTTTCAATTTGTTCGGGTGGTATCCCCACACCCGTGTCAACCACATCAATACAAAGCTCACCTGTTTGCGCGCCGTTAGGGTTGGGAATGAACGACAGTTTAATGCGCACCGAACCCGACTCCGTGTTCTTGATTGCATTGGAAACGAGGTTATTAAGAATTTGCCGATAGCGGCCCTTGTCCAAGCGCACAAATGACGGCAGAGAAGGGTCGAGTTCCAATCGTAGATCCAAACCCTTTTGATCAGCTTCTAGCTGAAACATGGCCACTAAGTTACGATGAAGTCGCGCCGTGTCGACATCCACCGGTTGCAACACTAATTTACCGGCTTCTATCTTAGTGATATCCAGCATGTCATTGAGCAGTACGATCAAGGACCTGGCGGCGCTGTTAATGGTATCCACATAGTCGTATTGCGAGGTCGACAAGTCGGTCTTGAGTAGCAGTTCGGACAATCCAGTGATGGCGTTTAGTGGCGTTCGCACCTCGTGGCTCATCTGGCCAATAAAGCGCAGGCGTTCATTTAGTGTTTTTTGCAAGCGCTGATTACTGATTGATAGCTCGTAGGTCGCCTGCTTCACTTCGTCTTCCAGACCTTTATGTGCTAACTCCAGTTGTTGATTCAGCTCATACAATTCTCGGGACTTCTTCTCCAGCAAGGTTTCAGCTTGATCCCGTGCCGCTTTCAGCCGTTCCGCGCGCGAACGCGCCAACCGTAATTGATTATCCAGATCGTTAGACATTGCCTTATATTCCCCCCGAGTAAAGGCTTGACTAATTCAGCTCAGATTAGCTGAATCACAAATTTTGCTGCACATTGATCCTCAGCAATTTCACACGAGACCAACTCTTCCCTATTTCCAAAATATTTAATACAAGCATTCACCAGCGCTTGCGCCACCGCCGCCAGCGGCCTTGGTGATTGATAGTCCAGTGTAAACTGCTTGCCGTCTGTCTGGTATTCAAACTTTGGCAGTTCCGCGTCTGGGTACAGCTTTTTTACCTCCACATGGATATGGTTATCAATCTGAGACAACATTTGGGCAGCAGAAGATACACCGTCAAAGAACACCTGATAGTCACGTTTAAACACCCCAAACAAATGATCTGAAAACGCTTGCAGCAAGAAAGACGTCTCGTGCTCTGTATCCGTGACCGCCTGAGTCAGCAATTGAATCAGTTCTTGGTAATCGTACTGACCTACTCGCGAGTACGCACCGCCCGATGACACTCCACTGTTATCAATAATAGCCTGCGCCTGCTCTGGACCGACAGTATCCTCCAGAAACTCAACAAACTCTGACAAAATTATCCCCTTCATTTTTCCCCCTAAGATCTAAGTAGCTACTGCAGATTTTGACGTTGTCGACGCCAGTTCAAGTCGTTCAAAAACGGTATTCCTCAGCTCGTCAACGTTGACTGGCTTCTTAAAATAAGCCACTTCCGCAGGGATCCCACCCCGCTCCGCAATGCTGTCACTGGAGAGGCCGCTGATGACGATAATTTTGTCGCTGGATAAGAGCTGAGACTTGTACAGCGAGCGAATCATCTGCAGTCCATCCATTCCGGGCATGTAAATGTCTGAAATAAGTAAGTCTGGTAACGCCTTACCGATTTCAACCAAACCTTCGAACCCATCATGCTTCACGACAACCTCAATTGGTTGCTGCCAAGAATCGATAACGGCTTGGTAAAATTTTGCCACAGTAGGATTGTCTTCGACCACCAGAATACGTTTTTTCTTCTTTGCGTAATTCTGCACAACATCCAGACTCGGCTTGCCTGCCACCCGGTCGGCGACGGATTTAGCCACGATTCGACGATGTCCGCCAGCTGTCTTCCACGCCTCAAGTGAACCGTTCTCCACCCATAATTGCACCGTTCGCACAGAAACACCGAGTAATTTAGCTGCTTCAATGGTGGTGTAAAACTCTTTTTCGTTTTGGTTGCTCATTTTAATGATAAATATAATAGAGTAGGTTTTTTCATTTTTATCATTTTAACTAAATAATGCAAGCTTCGATTGTAATTAATTCATTTTTTTTACGAAAGTGACACTTTTATCACTATTCGCAGATACCTCAGCGCGATGACGTTTTTTCGAATGGTGAGACCCTCTGGATCCACCCCGCGTGACACAACGATCAACTCAGTTTAGATCGGCATTGCCATCCAACGGTGCATGCTCAATGGATTTGAGCTTCTCAAATTTCTCTGCTAGCGACGCCGCATCCTGTTCTGACTCCGTCGCGGACTCGGCCAACACCTCATCGATAAAATCGACGCGATGCTGCTCGGACCGAGTTTCGAAATCGGAGTTAATCATCGCGTCGTGCTCGGTATCTTGGGCTGAACTTACGCTCAACGTGGACTGGCGCAAAGACTGTTCTAATTGTGAGGTGAACGCTGGATCGATGGCTTCATGCTCAACCGGCGCAGATTCAGGATATTCTGTTGAATTATCAGGCGGCTCATCTATTGAGCATGCGCTGACCAGCAGAATAACACTTAAAAGAGAGGAGCAACGGGTTCTAGACATACTGCTGATTTATTCTAGGTTGATTTGTTTCGAAGTAAAAAATCTAGCAGAACCTGGGTTCACACGCCAGTCTTGCGGTTACCGGAGACTTAGTGTGTAGGCATAAAAAAAGCCTCACCGAATCCGGTGAGGCTTTGTGACGAGACTTGTGCTAACTCACACGCAAGCCGTTATGCTTTTGCTGCATCACGCTCCTTTTGAGCGGCGATAACTTCATCCGCCACGTTGCGTGGGCAAGGCATGTAGTGCGCAAACTCCATTGAGAACTGGCCACGACCTGAAGTCATGGTGCGCAGATCACCAATGTAGCCAAACATTTCAGCCAGTGGCACGTCCGCTTTGATACGTACTCCGGTTGGGGTCAAATCTTGCGACTTGATCATGCCACGACGACGGTTCAAGTCACCAATTACGTCACCTACGTTGTCCTCTGGAGAGAACACGTCAACTTTCATGATTGGCTCAATGATTTGAGGTCCAGCTTTTGGCAATGTCTGACGATAGGCACCCTTAGCGGCAATCTCAAACGCCACCGCTGAGGAGTCAACTGCGTGGAAGGCCCCGTCCATCAACGTCACTTTCACGTCTTCTGTCGGGAAGCCAGCCAAAACACCTTTCTCCATTGACAAACTAAAGCCTTTTTCTACCGCAGGCCAGAACTCACGAGGTACGTTACCACCCGTTACCTTCGACTCGAAGACAAAGCCGCCACCCGGCTCATTTGGCTCGACCACGTAATCGATTTTACCGAATTGTCCGGAACCACCCGATTGCTTCTTGTGTGTGTAGCTATCTTCCACGCGCTGCGTAATCGACTCACGGTAGGCCACTTGTGGCGCGCCAACCGTACACTCAACACCGTGCGTTCGCTTCAGGATGTCAACTTTAATATCTAAGTGCAGCTCACCCATACCTCGCAGAATAGTTTCGCCTGATTCTTGATCAGTCTCGACCACAAAGGAAGGGTCTTCTGCGACCATCTTACCTAGCGCAATACCCATTTTTTCAGTCGCCGCTTTATCTTTCGGGAACACCGCCATCGAGATAACAGGGTCTGGGAACACCATTGGTTCCAAGGTCACTGGGTCTTTTGGGTCGCACAATGTGTGGCCGGTTTGCACGTTTTTCATGCCAACGATAGCGATGATATCGCCAGCCTGTGCCGAGCTCAGCTCGATTCGATCGTCCGCGTGCATTTCCACCATACGGCCAACACGCTCGGTTTTACCCGTAAACGAGTTCAAAATGGTGTCACCTTTGTTTAGCTTACCTGAGTAGATGCGCACGAAAGTCAGTGCACCAAAGCGGTCATCCATAATTTTGAATGCCAGCGCTTTGAATGTCTCAGCCGCATCAACCGTTGCAACACGGCCTGTTTCATTACCTTCTTCATCCACAATCGGTTGCGCCTCAACTTCAGTTGGGCTTGGCAGATAATCCACCACCGCATTCAGTACCAGCTGAACGCCTTTGTTCTTGAAGGCTGAGCCACAGTATGTTGGGAAGAACAGCAGCTTGTTCGTACCTTTGCGGATACACGCTTTAATCTGCTCGATGCTTGGCTCCTCACCTTCAAGGTAAGCTTCCATTACATCGTCATCGGCTTCAACCGCAGTTTCGATGAGCTTCTCACGAAACTCTTCAACTTTGTCGACCATATCCGCCGGTACTTCACCAACTTCGTATTTCGTCGGGTCGCCTGAGTTGTCCCATACGTAAGACTTACGCTCCAACAGGTCAACCACACCAACGAAGTCATCCTCAATACCAATTGGCAGAACCATCACCAGCGGTGTTGCAGCCAACACGTTTTCGATCTGATCAACCACGCGATAGAAGTCTGCCCCCATACGGTCCAGCTTGTTGACAAAGATCACACGAGCGACTTCTGATTCGTTCGCATAACGCCAGTTAGTCTCTGACTGAGGCTCAACACCACCCGATCCACAGAACACACCAATACCGCCGTCCAGTACTTTCAGTGAACGATAAACTTCCACAGTGAAGTCAACGTGGCCTGGCGTGTCAATGATGTTGAAGCGATGTCCGGCCCACTCACAGCTGGTGGCAGCCGACTGAATCGTGATACCACGCTCCTGTTCTTGCTCCATGAAGTCAGTTGTCGCCTCACCATCATGTACTTCACCGATTTTATGAATCTTGCCGGTCAGGCTTAAGATACGCTCAGTGGTGGTTGTCTTCCCCGCGTCTACGTGCGCGAAGATACCAATATTTCTGTATTTCGATAGGTCAGCCATGTCGATCTCTCAATGATGAGTTTTAACGGTTTTAGTCAATCCGGCGGCTAGAATCGGCGACCGAAAAGCCAGTATGCACCCAACTTTTTGGTACATACAAAAAAATGAAAAGGTGTTGGAATCCAAGACCCAACACCAAGTGGCTCGCGATTCTACAACAAGTTTTGCTTAAGGTCTAAGCTTAAACTTCAAATTTTGCTTAATTCGCACTGGCCCATAACTGGTGTAAAATTACGTATCCGTCAGGAACGACGAATTAACTTGCATGCCAACTACTGGTTTGGTAAAAATTAATTGTAACTCAATGGGTTGAGGTAGATTTATCAGCAGTGTGTAGATTTTGTACGCACGACTGAATTGAACCACTGGTAACAACGTGGTTTTTCAGTTTAGTCGCACGCAGCATTGCTGATCAACAAAACACGATTGGCGGGTACTTGGATTACCCCTGATGCCTCAACACTGAGTATTCCAACCACTCCTGTTCGGCTTCAGCCTCCCCTCCAATACAACGTCTTGCCAACGCCAATACGCCTGCGTTCGCACGACCAAACCGTTGTGTCTTTGATCTGTAACCAAGACCCGACACCCTTGACTCACACCAGGAGGACTCATGCATATTGACCGACCCATGGCCCGGCTGTTTTTTGAAATCAAACGCAACAGCCCGTTTGAAAAACGCGAAGACATGAAGATCGCGGCACCCGATGTTGGTGAACGTCTCGTCGCGCTCTACCGAGAATCCGACAACCAAGCACTCAAGAAAATGATCCGCACATTTATGGAACATGCCGGAGAAGATTGGGTGGCACAGCTTTCTGGTACCAAGAAATCAAAACTCCTTTTTTACCGGGTTGCGCAATCACGCTAAAAAGTGAATCTCCAGCTCAACGCCAAGCACATCCAGATTAAGAGTCGTGGCTTACTGGCTTGTGCTTGGCTTTTTCCTGCCACGCCAAATTCGAGCTCAAATTTCCGAATGATCACATTTTTTAACAAAAGCGTACCGTTTTCGTCATAAAAATCCGACTGTTAGCTAATTATTCTTTCCATGCAGGTACAATTCGCTCTATAATTAAGTTCACTTGAAAGTGCGATTGATTTTATGCACAGCTGACTGCCTTGTTTTACACGCTTAGGTCTGTTGGGTTTTGCCAAAGACGGTACCACCCCGCGCGAAACCTAAAGGTTTTCAACCTCAGTGTTTCCTGAGTAATTCGGTTTTTAATATCTACCCGCTTCATTTCACGTATCAACTGGCCGAAACCTGCAAATTATTAGCAGAGCTAAGCCTTTATAGTTAAACCTCCGGTCTAGCGTCTCGCACATCGAGAACTAACTGGAAAAACCGACAATTAATATCCAGGAATTTTTATCATGGCAACATCTACAGGTACAGTTAAGTGGTTCAATGAAACAAAAGGCTTCGGCTTCATTGAGCAAGACGGCGGCCCTGACGTATTCGCACATTACAGCGCCATCAGTGGCGGCGGCTTCAAAACTCTGGCTGAAGGCCAGAAAGTTGAATTCGATATCAAGCAAGGTGAAAAAGGCCCACAAGCTGAAAACATCGTTTTGCTGTAATTACTAAGATCGGAATGCTGGCTAACCAGCGCAGCAACTGATCCTGAAAAGCCTCGTGCAAACGAGGCTTTTTTTGTGCTTGTCGTAAACTCTAAGCGAATACGAACAACCCACTTCAATTTCGGTCCAGACACCGAAACCCAATAGCCTCAGATAAATGTACTTTGCTGATTTCAGCGTCTCTGTTCATATCAGCGATAGTCCGGGCCAACTTCAAAATCCGATGATATGCCCGCGCTGACATATTCAATCGTTCGCAAACCACTTCAAGAAATCCCGCTGCTTCTGCATCCAACGCACAATAGCGTTCAAGTTGTAGACTGGTGAACTGGCTATTAAGACAACCTTGCCGAGAGCGTTGCCGCGCTCTCACTTCATCGACTCTTGCTCGTATTTGCGACGAACTTTCTCCGCGCTCTTGATTCGACTGAAGTTCCTTTATAGATACCCGGGGTAAATGCAGGTGCATATCGATTCGATCGATCAACGGGCCGGAAAGCTTGCCCCGATATTGTTCGATGCTGGCTGCAGTACACTGACAACGATCCGTACCATCACCGAGAAAACCACATTTACAAGGATTGCAGGCAGCAACCAATAAAAACTTTGCTGGGTAACACACCGAGTGCGACGCACGTGCAATATTGACTTCACCGGTCTCCAGCGGCTCCCGTAATTGTTCTAAGGTCGAGCGTGAAAACTCCGTCAACTCGTCCAGGAACAACACGCCATGATGAGCACGTGAAATTTCGCCCGGCCGTGGCACCGAGCCACCGCCCACCAATGCTGCCGCCGACGCTGAATGGTGTGGTGCACGATATGGTCGTCGTCGCCAGTCAGATATTACAAATTCTCCGTTCGCAACGGATTGTATAGCCGCGGCTTGCAGTGCTTCATCCGATTGCATGGCCGGAAGCAATGTTGGCAATCGGCTAGCCAACATACTTTTACCCGTGCCCGGAGGCCCAACAAACAGCAAACTATGGTTTCCAGCTGCCGCTATCTCAAGCGCCCGCTTGGCATGAAGTTGGCCCCGCACATCACTCAAATCCAACCCATTGCTCAACTCCGACTCAGCGTGTTTCTCACACAGTGCTGGCACTAATCGCTGCTGGCCGGTTAGATGGGCGCAGAGTTCAAGTAGGTGTGCTGCTGGTAGACTCTCAGTATGCTCAGCCAGGCTTGCTTCGGCTGCGTTCACCCGGGGGAGAAATAAGCGATGTCTGGCGCGCCCGCACGCGAGCGCGGTGGGCAAAACTCCAGGCACTTTGCGCAATCCTCCGTCGAGAGCCAACTCTCCGATAAACTCAGAACCTTCTATACGCGCACCCGGTAACTGACCAGAAGCGAGCAAAATACCAAGGGCTATGGGCAAGTCAAATCGGCCGCCAGACTTTGGTAGATCAGCGGGCGCGAGGTTAACGGTGATGCGCTTAGCTGGGAACTCAAAACCACTGTTCAAGATTGCTCCGCGGACCCGATCTTTACTTTCTTTGACGGCGGTTTCCGGCAACCCAACTGTAGAAAAGCTCGGCAAGCCATTGGCCAAATGCACCTCGACGGTCACCGCAACGGCTTCGACACCAACGACCGCACGCGTACTTAGCATAGCAAGTGACTTAGTGCTGCCCGACGGCTGCACTTCAGACGGCATCTGATTCATTTTACTCTCCTTGTAAATTGTGAGTTACGTCAAACACAGCGCTTCCTGCGTCGATTTTGACCGAAATCAAAATCGGTGTTTATCTGTTTATACTAACGCATTCCGGATCAATTCGAAACTGTCTGCGCTGTTACTTAGCGGCCTCTTCTGCTTGAATTTCATTTGCGACCTCACGAATAACGTTGCGAAACCACTTATGAGCAATATTGTGATGCAATAACGGACTCCACACCATGTGCAGTTCAATTTTCGGGATTTCGAACGGCGCTGGCATGATCGCCAAATTATCAAAGTGATCCACCAAATGTGTCGAACGGGTAGCGACTGTGGCAATCAAATCCTGCTGCTGAGTCAGCTGAATTGCGGATATGTAATGACGAGTGTAGACCGCGATTTTGCGGCGTTTGCCTAAATTGTCTAACGCGATATCCACCCAACCAAGTTTTTGGATGTCATCTGGGTTTACCCCCGTTGCAACGCCCATACCGGTTTTGTTTACCCAAACATGATTGCCTTTGAGATATTTATCGAAATCAAAGTTCTTACGCAACGGATTGTCTTCACGCATCACGCAGGAAAAGTTATCCTGCCACAGAACTGACAAGTGCAGAGACTGGGGTAACTGATCGAAACGGTTCATCACCAAATCAACATTACCCAGCTCGATATCCTGAAAGGTCACATCGCTGGGTGTCAGAATATCCAACGCGGTATCTGGTGCTTCTTCCGCCATGCGTGTCCGTACGCGCGGTAAAAGCGTGGTTTCGGCGTAGTCACTGGCCATGACGCGGAATAGCCGCTTACTGTTAGTTGGGTCGAACTCAATGGTTGGCTGTACAAACAACTCAATCTGCGATAACACATTCTGTACCAGTGGCTGTAATTCCTTAGCCTTATCTGTTGGCATCATGCCATTACTGGTGCGCACCAAAAGTGGGTCGTTGAACACCTTGCGCAAACGCCGTAAACCATTGCTCATCGCGGGCTGGCTCAAGCCAAGATGCTCAGCGGCCTTGGTGACGTTTCCCTCGCGCAGTAGCACACTAAAATAGACCAGCAGGTTTAAATCGATATTAGATAAATTCAATGATATTCATGGCGTGAATGATTTAAATTTAATCATAACCCATGTTTATTTTATCGCCAAGCTTTTCAGTCACCGTGAGCGACATTCTGCTTCAGCTGTTCGGCATGTTGATGCCCGGTCTCGGCAGATAACGATAAAGGTTTGGATTGATTCATCGACTGCTCGTTGCCTGATTTTGTATGGTTTACCACAATCGCGAATACCACGCTGGTGAGCGTTACCAGAATTAGCCAATGGTTCTGTTTCATCTTTGTCGGCATGGTGACTCTCGCACTGATACGACATTTTACGGTTATCTAGTTAGTGCGCCCCAGTTGGAATACTCCCACTCGGATAATTTTCAGTGAATAAAAAAAGCGGCTCAGTCAATACACTGAGCCGCTTTTGTTGACAATTGAATCAGGAGTTAGTTGGTGAATTCTGGGTACGCTTCCATGCCACACTCTGACATATCGACACCTTCGAATTCCTCTTCTTCTGTTACTCGCAGACCCATGATAACTTTGATTAAGCCCCACGCAACCAAACTGGTTACAAAAACCCAAACAAAGATAGTCGCAGCACCAATCAATTGACCAGAGAAGCTCGCGTTTTCACCGTTGGTAAACGGTACCAGAAGCAGCCCCAACAGGCCAACAACACCATGCACAGAGATCGCGCCAACAGGATCATCGATTTTCAGCTTGTCCAGCGTCAAGATCGAGAACACAACCAGAGTACCACCGATGGCGCCAAACAACGTTGCTAACGCGGGCGTCGGCGTTGATGGCTCGGCAGTAATCGCAACTAGACCCGCCAAGGCGCCATTTAAGGCCATGGTCAAATCCGCTTTACCAAACAATACGCGCGCAACCAATAGTGCGGCGATCAAGCCACCCGCGGCCGCAGCGTTGGTGTTCATGAATACCACAGCTACCGCGTTGGCATTTTCAACCGTGGCAGTCGCTAAAACTGAACCACCGTTGAAACCAAACCAACCTAACCATAGGATGAATGTACCCAAAGTGGCCAGTGGCAGGTTTGCACCTGGAATCGCTTTTGGCTTGCCATCTGCTGAGTACTTGCCAGCACGAGGGCCTAATAGTAGAACACCCGCCAATGCAGCAGCGGCACCTGCCATGTGCACAATACCGGAACCGGCAAAGTCAGAGAATCCAAGATCACCGAGTGTGTACAGTCCAAAAACAGCCTCACCACCCCAAGTCCAAGCACCTTCCATTGGGTAGATGAAACCAGTCATCACGACAGCGAAAACAAGAAATGCCCACAGCTTCATACGCTCAGCCACCGCACCTGACACGATTGACATCGCCGTTGCAACGAACACCACCTGGAAGAAAAAGTCTGCGGACGGCGCGTAAGTCGCTGGCTCCTCAGCGCCAGCAACACCATCACCGACGATGCCGCTCAATAGCCATTTGAACTCATCACCACCGTACATAATTGAGTAACCGCAGACCATATACATGGTGCAGGCAACTGCGAATAAGGCAACGTTTTTAGTTAGGATTTCTGTGGTGTTCTTGGCACGAACCAGGCCCGCTTCGAGCATTGCGAAACCCGCGGCCATCCACATTACGAGTGCACCACATACCAAAAAGTAAAAGGTATCTAATGCATAAGAAAGTTGAAAAATTTGGTTTTCCATGATGTTGTCTCTCTATCTTAAGAGTTAGAAATTTGGGGGACTCTAGATTGCTTCTTCGCCGGTTTCTCCGGTGCGGATACGGATCACCTGACTTAACTCAACGACAAAGATTTTGCCGTCACCGACCTTGCCATTGTTGGCTGATTCGGTGATGACCTCGACGGTTTGATCCAACATGTCGTCGGCCACGGCGACTTCAATTTTGATCTTTGGCATGAAGTCGACGTTGTATTCAGCGCCGCGATACAATTCTGTGTGACCTTTCTGGCGACCGAATCCCTTCACCTCGGTCACCGTCATCCCCTGAATACCGATGCTGGCAAGAGCATCTCTCACGTCATCGATTTTGAATGGTTTAATAATTGCTGTGATTAGCTTCATAGCGCTTCACCTTAAGTAGTTTGTTTATTGATCCGCTTTTGTCCCGTAAACCAAAACAGGTATCGAAAAGCTCAGATTGTCTGTTGAGCCAGCACACGAGTGTGTCTACCTCACCGCCTAACACTGCTGCAGATGCACCTAATTAAGTACATTTGGAGCATTGCCCCAACACCAGCGCGTGATGCTGTTGTCGGTGGTTTAGCAAAACCCGTGCCAATCTAACCAACGCCGTAAATTAACGGATTCCGCGCTTAGAGTGGCGTTCTCACCTAAAAACCACCCCCAGCACGAAAACCAACGCACCATCATAGTGCCATCACAACATCGCATGCTCAATGTTGGTGCATTTCAGGGACAACTAACGTCAGTTACAGAATACTAATGCGCCTCGGTGCCTATTTAATAAGGGCCAGCCGGCAGCACTATTTTTTTTGGCACGGCTTTTGCTATGACTGGGTTGTCCAGCGTTTTGCGTGCGACTTAAATTAACAAATCTTTTCTCCTAGAAGAAATCGAGAGGACTACATGAAAAACTCACTGAAAGCAGTTTCCGCATCTATCTTGGCGGCCGCAATGCTCACCCCCACAGCTCAAGCAGAAATTTCCGCCAATGTTGCTCTCACGTCTGACTACGTTTGGCGCGGTGTTTCGCAAAACCAAGAAGACCCCGCATTGCAAGGTGGCTTTGACTACGCGCACGAGTCAGGTTTTTACGTCGGCACTTGGGGTTCTAACGTTAATTTCGGTGGTGCCAGTACGGAACTGGATATCTATGCAGGTTGGTCGACCGAGTTAGAAAGTGGCTTAGGACTTGATTTTGGTATCATCGAATACACTTATCACGGTAGCGATGTTGCGAGCGATCTGAATTTTACTGAGTATTACGCTGGTATCAGCTACGCGGGCTTTGGTGCCATCTATTCGGTTGGCGATGAGCTAGATGATCAATGGGAAGTCAGCTATGGCTACGACTTTGAAAACGGACTCTCGTTGGCGGCGGCCTACGGTGACTACACTCTCGGAGACGACTACCAATACATGTCAATTGGTGGCTCAATGGAAGTCGGCGGAATTGGCTTAGATCTGACGTACTACACAACCGACACCGAAGCAGTGGACGACATTCCAGATACAGACGATCGAGTGGTTTTCACTATTTCCAAATCATTCTAATTGACCTCAGACCAAAAAAATCATCGAAAAAGGCCGCACACTGCGGCCTTTTTTTATGCTCTCATAGGGAAAAATCACAACTTACATCGCGGTTGCAGACTCGACGCTTGCGCTAAGTTGCACAGGACCGCGCACAGGATGGCGCAGGGAGTCTGCAGACGGTGAAACCGTGTAAATCAGAACTGGAATGATCGTGGATACACGATGCAAAGTAAGATAGGAATTTCTTGCAAAAAGAACTAATTACTCAGATAGGATAGAGACGACTTCGTCGATTTCAGAGATCAGTTCAGCAACCACCTGACGCTTTACCTGTGTGGTTGGTGTAGACTGTCCACCCGCTTCCATTTCAATCTGGTTCTTAGCACCACTAATGGTGAAACCTTCGATATATAACAAACTACGAATGCGTCGAATCAGTTGGACTTCATGCCGTTGATAGTAGCGTCTATTCCCTCGACGTTTTACTGGATTGAGTTGCGCGAACTCCTGCTCCCAGTAACGCAATACATGCGGTTTGACCATGCACAACTCACTCACCTCGCCAATAGTGAAATACCGCTTACTTGGAATCGGGGGAAGAGTTGCGTTATCTCCTTGGTCTAACATTATTGCTTTTCCAATATGGCCGAGTTGTTCTTATATCGTTAGTTTATCAGTTACCGGCGTTGTCCGTACAGTGCAAACGCCGGTTTCTAATTATTTTTCTTTAAATTACTGGAATTTACTGAGCTTTATTAATCAAGTTTATCGCAATGCGCGGCATCCGTACTCCCGCGTCAAACTGCGTGGTAAGGGGCGTTTAAGCGCTGACGACAGCGCGGTTCACTACGGCTCTATTTAAACAATTGCTGTAAGTTAGCGGCATTTGTCTCGATTGCTTCTTTCAGTTTCTGGCTGGCTTTGAAGGTCACCACGCGCCGCGCAGAAATTGGAATTTCTTCACCGGTTTTTGGGTTTCTGCCTGGTCTCGCAGGCTTGTCACGCAATCCAAAATTACCAAAACCAGACAGTTTTACCGAAGACCCTTCTTCCAACGCTGCTTTAATAGATTCAAAAAATTGCTCCACGAACTCTTTCGACTCACGCTTATTGAGTCCTAGCTCCTCATGGAGCGACACTGCCAGTTCTGCTTTCGTAATTGCCATAAAATCACTCACACGTTTGGCACGCTGCGCAATGTTAACTTCGCAACGTGGCTCCAAATTCTTTCTCAAGCACTGTTCGAGCGGATGAGAACAACGCTTCAACCTCTTCGTCCGTCATTGTTCGATCAACGAACCGCAGCTCCAGACTCAACGATACGCTTTTACTACCTTCGGTAACACCAGTGCCTCGATACACATCAAAGAGTTCGACCTTTCTCAGCGGGCCTCCCAATTCGATTTCCACAGCGCGCATCAATGCAGCCACGGGGACGGCATCATCAACGACGACCGATATATCGCGCTTAACACTTGGATAACGAGAGACCGTAGTGAAAGACGGGCGACGCGCCATCAATGCCGTCTCCAAGTTCAACTCGAAGACAAACACATTGTTTACGTTAAACTGCTTTTCCAATTCAGGATGTAGACGACCCAACCATCCGATCTCTACAACCGACTCCTCATCCCCTGTACCATCATTAACTTCACGGGTAAGCACGGCTTGTTGCCCTGGGTGTAGTGCAAATCGTGTGGATTGTTCAAATATAATTGGCTTTGGTTGGCCGGTCAAGGACAGTACGGCGTCTAAGTCGGCTTTTATATCATAAAAATCAACGTTTTGCGCATCACCTACCCCCCACTGTGCGGGACACCGTAACCCGCAAACCACCCCAGCCAGACGTTTTACCTCTCGGTAACCTGACTCGGTATTGTGATAACTTGCGCCAACTTCAAATAACCGCACGCGTTCACGCTGACGATTAATATTGAACTGTAGTGCCTGCACCAAACCCGGGATCAAGCTGGTCCGCATGACAGACATATTTTCAGCCAAGGGGTTCGCTAATCTTACCGGAGCCTCAGAATCAAACGCTTGCTGTAATTTGGGTTCGATAAAGCTATACGTAATGGCTTCGCGATAATCGCGCGCAACCAACGCCTGTCGCACTTGACGATCAGTGATATAAGCTTCTGTACCAACCACGCTACGCGGCGCGATCCGTGGCATTGCCACCGGTATATTATCGTAGCCTTTGACCCGGGCAACTTCTTCAACCAGATCCGCTTCGCGCTCCAAATCGAATCGGAAGGACGGAGGTGTAACGACCCACTGTCCATCTCCGCCACTGACTTGGTCTGCAATTCGATTCAAAATATTTGACACTTCTTCGGCGTCGAGAGACATACCAAGCAGACTTTCGAGACGGCTCAGTCGCAACTCCACGGGTGGTTTACCAGCAATCTCGACCTGATTCGGCGACTGACAAACTGGACCGACCTGACCACCACAAATCTCCAGCACCAGTTCAGAGGCACGTTGAATCGCTTGCTCGCACAGCATCGGATCAACCCCGCGCTCAAATCGCTGCGAGCTCTCGGTGTGTAAGCCATAACGTCGAGCCGTACCGGCAACTGATTTACGTGTGAAGTGCGCCGACTCAAGTACGATATCAATGGTGTCGTCACCAATTGAGCTGCCTGCCCCTCCCATCACGCCGGCAATCGCTATCGCCGACTGCTGGTCAGCAATGACCAAAGTATCCTTGCTCAATGTTGCTTCGGAGTCATCGAGCAAGGCAATTAACTCGCCATCGTTAGCGAATCGGACTTGAACTCCACCCTGTAGCTTGGCTCGATCGAATGCATGCATCGGCTGACCCAGCTCCAACATGACGTAATTCGTAATATCGACCACCGCGCTAATCGGACGGACAGCTGATCGACGCAAGCGTTCTTGCATCCAGATTGGCGTTGCCGCTTTAGGGTCTATTCCGCGCACCACGCGTGCAAAATAACGTGGGCACGCGTCACTCTCGAGCAAATCGATGTCGACTTCGTCATCAATTTGACTGGTGATTTCCCCTACATCCAACGGGTGATATTGACCATTGGCCAGCACGTTTAACTCACGAGCTATGCCCTGAACACTCAGACAATCACCACGATTCGGGGTCAAATCGATATCAATAAGGTGATCATCTAACTGCAAGTATTCATCCACCCGCATACCGATTTCGGCGTCCGGATCGAGTTCAATCAAACCGTCGGAGGACTCTTCAAGCCCCAGCTCGGATGCCGAACACAACATGCCATTGGACTCGATACCGCGAACTTTCGCGCGCTTGATCTTTAGTCCGTTCGGCAGTTTGGCACCAATCAACGCAACGGCAACGATGAGCTCTTCACGCACGTTGCTCGCGCCGCACACAATCTCCAACTGCTGATCACCCACATCCACTGTAGTCAGATTCAAACGATCCGCATTTGGGTGTTTGCGTACAGATAATACACGGCCAACCACCAAATTATCGATAGGTTTACCGACCGCTTCGACGCCATCAACCTCTAAACCTGCGTTCGTCAAACAGTCCGCAATTTCTTGAGCGCTGAGATCAACATCAACCCAGTCACGCAACCATTGTTCACTAACGATCATTTAAACTGCTCCAGGAAATTCAGGTCATTATCAAAAAACAGTCGCAAGTCATCCACACCATAACGCAACATCGTCAGGCGCTCGACACCTAAGCCGAATGCAAACCCAGTGTATTTCTCAGGATCGATCCCGACATGGCGAAAAACTTCAGGGTGGACCATGCCGCTTCCAAGCACCTCGATCCAACCAGTTTGCTTACAGATACGACAGCCGGATTCACAAAACACACAACTGATATCCACTTCCGCTGACGGCTCAGTAAAAGGAAAGTAAGACGGTCGCAACCGAATCTTTAAATCAGCTTCGAAGAACTGCTGCAGAAAATGCGTGAGGACGCCTTTTAGGTCTGCGAACGAGATACCTTCGTCCACCATGAGCCCTTCAACCTGATGAAACATTGGCGTATGCGTCACATCAGAGTCGCAGCGATAGACGCGACCTGGGGCAATAATATTAATCGGCGGCTTATTCGTTAGCATGTAACGTGCTTGCACTGGGGACGTGTGCGTCCGCAGCAGATAGTCATGTGCCGCTGGTGTGTCGGCCGCCACGTAGAAGGTATCGTGCATCGCGCGTGCTGGATGCTCGGCTGGTATATTTAACGCCTCGAAGTTATGAAAGTCATCTTCGATCTCCGGCCCCGTCGCGACCCCAAACCCCATGGCCACGAAAATATCTTCGATACGCTGCATCGTGCGAGTAACAGGATGCAATCCACCGCTAGGCAGCCCACGTCCCGGCAAAGTAACGTCAATTGATTCCGCAGCAATTGCTGCAGCAAGAGCTTGCGCGTCCAGCTTGGCCTTACACTGATTCAAGTGCTCGGCTACTTGTTGTTTGATCTGATTGACTCTATCACCAAACAATGGGCGTTGCTCAGGTGGCAGGCTACCAATTTGCTTAAGTTGATTCGTTAACTCGCCTTTTTTACCGAGGTATTGAACTCGAAGCTGTTCCAGCTGGTTGGGCTGTTCTGCGGCATCGATCGCTGACTTTGCGGCCGCCAGCAACGATTCTAAAGAGCTGTCCTGTTGTGTCGTCATTGGTTTTATCGCGCTCGTAAAGATAAAAAAGGAAGGCCTAGGCCTTCCTTTTTATAGGGACTCAGTTCTGTAATTAAACAGAATTTATGCGGCCAGTGCAGTTTTTGCTTTCTCTGCAAGCTGGGCAAATGCAGCTGCGTCATGCACTGCGATATCAGCCAGAACTTTACGGTCCAACTCGATGCCAGCTTTGCTCAATCCGTTGATGAATCGGCTGTAGTTCATGCCGTTCACTTTAGCCGCTGCTGAGATACGTGTAATCCACAAACGACGGAACTGACGCTTGCGTTGACGACGATCTCGGTATTCGTACTGGCCCGCTCGTGTAACAGCCTGTTTGGCTACGCGGAATACGTTTTTATTACGTCCACGGTAGCCTTTTGCTTGGCTGATAACTTTTTTATGTTTAGCTCGGGCGGTCACGCCACGTTTAACTCTTGGCATTTTCTTTCTCCAAAAAAGAGCGTATCTGCTCTTTTAAAATCTCAAATAATCTAAGCTGAAATAAGCTTGGGAAATTCGCAAAGTAACGAGACTTATGCGTAAGGCAACATGCGCTGGATCAATTTTGCATCGCATGACTCGGCAGTGGTGCCGTGACGCAAATGACGTTTACGCTTGGTAGATTTCTTGGTCAGAATATGACGCAAGTGAGATTGAGAGCGTTTGAATTTGCCGCTACCCGTTTTTTTGAAGCGCTTAGCTGCGCCGCTATTACTTTTAATTTTTGGCATGATAACTCCAGGTGTAACAACACCGTTGCCGTATTAACTTCAGTAGAGAAGAGTTTAAAAGTCGACTCTAATCTACCCCATTGTCTTCGCTGACCAATCGCGGTACCGAAGACGCTAGTGAGCTCACACTTAGCCTAAATCGGTATTGGCTAAGCGGCCCGGGTGTGTGCGTGAAAAACACGCAAACAAAACTATTTTTTGACTGGCCCCAACACCATAATCATCTGACGCCCTTCCAGCTTGGGGTACTGCTCAACCGCACCGACCTCGACCAAGTCTTGCTCGACACGTTTAAGTAACTTCATACCCAAATCCTTGTGCGCCATTTCACGCCCACGGAATCGGATTGTCACTTTGGTCTTATCACCGTTCTCTAAAAACTGCTTGAGCTTACCGACCTTGATATTGTAATCGCCAATATCGGTGCCCGGACGGAATTTAATTTCCTTAACCTGGGTCTGTTTCTGGTTTTTCCGCGCAGCCGCTTTACGCTTGCTATCTTCGTACAAAAACTTGCCGTAATCCATGATCCGACATACTGGCGGATCTGCGTTTGGTGAAATCTCCACCAGGTCCAGACCAACTTTTTCGGCCATTTCTAACGCAGTAGCACGATCAACAATTCCGGCCTGCTCACCGTTCTGGTCGATCAATCGGACGGATGGCGCCGTAATGCTGTCATTCAGGCGCTGCTTTTTTTTAGTGACTATGGTGATACCTCAAAATACGTTAATAATTAAACTTCCACCACAAAAGTTGGAAATTTCAACTAGTTAGGGCGCGAATTTTAAAATGTAAGTCTATCATCCTCAATAGCCGACGCGACTAAAAAGCACAAAATAGGCCTTTGAAAAGCAAAAACCTTGGCATGCACGTAGAAAAATGAGCGCCTCAGGCCAACAATGGCCAAAAAATAATGGCAGACCAAGCCAGCCTGCCATTATTTTACAAATCTGGTAGACGCGATTGGATTCGAACCAACGACCCCCACCATGTCAAGGTGGTGCTCTAACCAACTGAGCTACGCGTCTGAATTTTCAGGAGCGCGACAATATCAAACCGCGGCTCGTGTTTCAACAATTTTAATCAAACTTATCATCCAAATTTATTCACTGGAAACAACATAAAATTCAGCCCCTATCGAACAAAAATGCAGTAAGTTCGGCAAAAGCTGACAATCTGCACAGTTTCTTGATACTTCAGCATCAAATATCAAAAAAACATCAATCTACGGTATAATATAGGCCTCTCTATAGAACACAATGTGAGGTAATAACTATGGATATAATGGATCTAGCAACTGACTTGCTTGGCTCTAAACTCGGGAATTCGGCTGGGGCGGATAATGACTTGGTCAAAACCGTGATTCAAAATTTGCTGGGCGGTTCAGGCGGCCAAGGTATCGACCTAGGTGCGCTGGTTGGAAACCTACAAAACAGCGGCTTGGGGGAACTGGCCGCCTCTTGGTTGGGCGATGGTTCCAATGACGCTATTTCCACCTCTCAGATTGAGAACATCTTTGGTTCCGACAAACTGGCACAAGCGGCACAACAACTCGGCGCAGACCAAGGGGATCTGCTCAAAGGCCTGCAAGATATGCTGCCACAAGTCGTTGACAAATCTTCTAGCGGCGGCAGCCTGTTGGATTCAGTTGGCGGTCTGAGTGGATTAGCCAGCATGGCAAGCAAGTTTTTGAAGTAAGCACCACACTGCTTTATGCGACCTGCCTGTCCGGGGCGGGTCGCAACCCTCTCTAAGCCCTCTCTAAGCCCTCTCTAAGCCCTCTCTAAGCCCTCTCTAAGCCCTCTCTAAGCCCTCTCTAAGCCTCCCTAAGCCCTCTCTCTTCCCCTCGTTCAAAACCAGCAGACTCAAGCTGCATCTTCTTTAATAATAAGACAATCGAGTCCATCGAGCGCCAGGTGGCCACCCCAATAGTGGATAGTTCGCGCTGATGTTTCTTATAGTTTAGACTTCACACATTATCGAGCCTGATAATAATCAACACGAATCGGCTCATGACTTCGACACTGGGAACCACTATGAATCTTGCGAATAAGGTTTTAATCGCGCTGGCGCTGGGTATCGGCGCCGGCATTGTAATCAATCTGACGGGCGCAAACGCGGTGCCTTGGGTCGACACCTACCTAGTCAACGGTGTGTTTTTGGTCGCAGGTAAGCTGTTCTTTAATGCCCTGCAAATGTTAGTGGTCCCCTTGGTTCTATTTTCTCTGATACCAGGGATTGTTGGTATTGGCGACATCCGACTTCTCGGCAAGGTTGGGACCAAGTCGTTCGCGCTGTATGTTGCCACTACCGCAATAGCGATCACATTGGGGATTACCCTAGCGTCAGCCTTAGGCATTGGTCAGGGTATGGAGATCCCGGCTGGCGATGACTTCGCAGGCAAAGAAGCCGCTCGCAATTTCGTTGAAGTTATCATTGGTATCGTACCCAAGAACTTGATCAGCGCCATGGCCAACGGCGAGATGCTGGCGATCATCTTCTTTGCTATTTTCTTTGGCATCGCCCTGTTGATCAAATTGGAGCAATCCCGTGAACTGGTGAACCTGATAGAACAACTTAACCGCATCATTATGCAAATGGTTGAGATGGTAATGTGGTTTGCACCTTATGCGGTATTTTGCTTGGTTGCCAAAGCGGTGGCTGATCTAGGCCTAGATATCATATTAAAACTTGGCGGTTACTTCACCACGGTGATGCTCGCTTTAATTGTGCATGCCTTTGTAACGCAAATGCTCATCATGAAAGCATTTACCGGGCTAAGCATCAAAACGTTCTTAAGTAAGATCCGAGCAGTGCAGATATTTGCATTCAGCACATCCAGCTCCGGCGCCACGATTCCAGTCACGCTCAGAACCATGCAGGAACGGTTTGGTATCGACCGCGCGGTGTCCTCATTCACGGTGCCCTTTGGCGCAACCATCAACATGGATGGCACCGCCATAATGCAAGGTGTAGCAACCGTATTTGTCGCGAATTTGTATGGCATAGAACTCACCCTTGGTGGTTACGTAACGATCGTCGTGACGGCGGTGCTGGCATCAATTGGTACCGCTGCGGTGCCAGCTGTTGGCTTGGTTATGCTGACCATGGTATTTAAACAAGTTGGATTACCAATCGAAGCCATTGGCATCATTCTGGGCATTGACCGGATCGTGGATATGACGCGCACCGCAGTGAACGTAACCGGTGATGCTGTAGTCACCACTATTGTGGCGAAAAGCGAAGGGAAAATGGACATAGACACCTTCAACGACCCCAATGCCGGTGAGGTCCACGAAGTACACCTTGAGGATATGAATCACCCGACGAAGTCCTGAGCTGCCTAACACGCACAAAAAAGCCGCCATCCCAACTGAGGATGACGGCTTTTTTTGTGTCTTCAGTGCAAACTGCGCTAAAACCTTCGACTGCGTTAGATACCAAGCGACGAATACGAGTCTCGAATACGCTCAATCGCAATCATCATTGCCGCTGTCCGCAGATCTGGAATGCGCTGGTCACTATGCCATTTCTCACTGATTACCTGATAGCCCTCGCGCATGACATCATCGAGACCAGAACGTACCAAGTCGAGCTCCGTTGGGCCTTGAATAATTTTGTGTAGCAGCTGTTCAGGGAACTTCTGACCGGTCATGGCTTCGATTGCTTCAACCATATCAATGGTTTGGCGTTCGTGCTGACGGCGTTGCATGCGCCCAAAACGAATGTGACCAATGTTTTTTACCCATTCGAAATAGGACACTGTCACACCACCCGCATTAGCGTATAAATCTGGAATAATCAGCACCCCGCGATCACGCAGCATTTCGTTCGCGGTAAAGGTAATCGGCCCGTTCGCAGCTTCGATAATGATTCTGGCTTTGATGTCGTCCGCGTTCGCTGTGGTAATGACACCCTCGAGCGCAGCTGGGATGAATATATCACAGTCACACGTCAACACCTGCTGTGAGTCATTCGTGAAGCCCTTATAACCTTTGACGCCACCGGTCTCATGGATATGCCGATGGAGGCCATCAATATCGATGCCGCTTTCATCGTAAACGGCGCCATCGCGCTCCATCACGCCAATGATAATCGCGTCGTCTTCCTGAGACAGAAACTGCGCAGCATGATACCCCACATTGCCAAGCCCCTGGACCACCACACGCTTGCCGGACAAGTTACCGCTCAAGCCAGCAAACTCGATATCACGCGTATGGCGAAACGCCTCTCGCAGTGCATATTGAACACCACGTCCCGTGGCTTCGACTCGACCACGGATACCGCCTTTGCTAACCGGTTTACCGGTAACACAAGCCCAGGTATTTAACTCATTTGGATTCAGTCGCTTGTACTCGTCGGCCATCCACGCCATCTCGCGTTCGCCGGTACCCATGTCCGGCGCGGGCACGTTTTGTGCCGGACTGATCAAATCACGCTTTGCCAACTCTTGGGTAAAACGTCGCGTAATACGCTCAAGTTCGTGAGGTTCCCATTCCGTAGGGTCAATCACCAGCGCGCCCTTTGAGCCACCAAATGGCGCCTCAACCAAAGCACACTTGTACGTCATCAACGCCGCCAACGCTTCGACCTCATCTTGGTCCGCATAGGGTGAATATCGAATTCCGCCTTTAACCGGTTCGCGGTGCTCCGAGTGCACAGACCGGTACCCAACAAAGGTGAACAGCTTATTGCGTAAGCGCACACCAAAACGGACCGTGTACGTTGAATTTGCCACCTTAATTTTGTGGCGAAGATCATCCGGAATGCCTACCAACTCGGCGGCTTGATCAAACATTCTTTCAACCGAGGAAAGAAAGTCCTGGTTACGTGTATTCATTTGTCCTCCTGGACGGAGTTTTTTTATGTTTCGTGGATAAGTTTGCCACTCAGTGTAACGTGAATAATGTGTACGAACTGCTGAAAACCACTTACCACGATCCACCTTTGGACATATGCCTTTTATCCTCAAACCGTGTTAGTTACAAGCAAAATTTTGTTAAACCGACGTTATCATCCGCGCTGTCCAGATTTCATCCATGATGCACAATTCGGCAAGCTCGCGCGCAGCTTAAAACCGGTAAACTCCACGTAAATACCATGATCCGCCTTCATAGTTTGCGGCGGTTCGCCGCGGGTATTGCAGTCCTACTGCCTGTCGATTGGCAAAGACACCGTCATCCTGAATTTCATCAACATAAGTATCAAATATATTGGAGAATCCCATCACGACGCGCAATTGATCCGTTGCCTGCCAACCAAGCTCAGCGTCAATATAGGTAATCGGCTGTATTCGCGCACTGCGATTGCCTGGCTCACCGTCGATTGTGCCACGCTCATCGAAATGCGAACCATAATAGGTGGCTCTCAGTAGCAGATTCACGTCATCGCTTAGATCAGTTCGAGTTGATAAAGTGACACGGTTCTTGGGGTAGTTCGACTCAATATCTTCGATCGTCGCTGCGCTGACCGGGTTGATGCCGGCCACCGGTGTCTGGCCAGTTACATTCACCTCATTGTGAGCCGCAGCCAATGTAACTTGGGTGTGTAAATCACGGCCCCAGTCAAAGCGGCCATTGACCACCAAATCAAACCCGCGATGACTGACATCAAGCGCATTCGTGTAAAAAGACAAGGTACGCTGCTCAGCGTTGGGCACGGGAATATCCCCCGTGCGATAAATCCGATCCTGAACATCCACACGGTAAAAATCCAGAGTCAGATCCCAATTGACACCCAGCGTACGGGTAAAACCGAAACTTAAATTCACCGACTCTTCTTCTTTTAGCTCCGTGCCGCCAGCGCCGCGTGCCAGACTCGAGTTTGCTGGCACTAGCCCTTCCTCCACCTGAATCCCGGATTGCCCATCAAAGGTGGTAATGGTGGAGGAAATATTAGACTGCCCCGGAGTTGGGGCGTGGAATCCGGTGGAGAGCGCACCGCGCAGCGCAAAGCCCTCAGTCAGGGTATAACGGCTTGCAATTTTAACGTTCGTGGTGCTGCCAAAATCGGAGTAGTCTTCATGACGGAGTGCATACTGAATTAGCCATTGCGCAGACAGATCATGCTCAAGGTCGAGGTATAACGCTAGATTGTCGCGACTAAATGCACCCGCATTGAATTCGTTTGGCGACGCGAATCCACTAGGCCCCTCACCGACGCGGGCATTTTCATCGCCAATTAACAGCGTAAATGTTTCATGCCGATGCTCGAGCCCGTAAGATAAGTACAGGCTGTCGTTAAGTTGACGTGATAAATCAACATTAAAATTAAACTCCTCCTGTCGGTACGCTCCGACATCGAAGTTCATCACCGGTTCACCATTGCCCAAGACCGGCAAACTTGGATTAAGCGTATTGAACAAATAGTAGTCGAGTTCGTTTTGTCCGTAGGCCACGCTTACGTCGTAGTTCGTACCATCACTAAAGCCGCCAAGTAGACCGCTAATAACACTGAAATCGGACTGATACCCATCAAGGTAGGGGGTATAGCCAGCCGGAAACAGGGTGGCGAGCCCCTGCTGTGTGATGCTCGGGTGATTTGGCTCACGATAGAAAAAGCGGTACCGGCCCTCTGTGTCCGCATAATTTCCGAACGCATACCACGTCACTCTTGGGCTCACATCGTATTCACTATTAAAGTAAAATCGTTGACCCGCAGTCTCTGGACGCCCCCAAGTCTGGGTAAACGGCGCATCACCAAAAGGTGAATCTGCGCCAACGCCAGGCACCCCAGCATCGATCAATGCCTGAGCATCCGGCCGAATAATCCCCCGCGACAGAGCATCATTATCGGTCGCCTCCAGACTCAGATTTAAAAATCCGTAACCGCCTAGGGACAATCCCAGGTTGGCAGCCACCTGGATACTCGATTCGCCATCATAAAACTGACCATAGGCAGCGCGAATCTCGCCGCCTTGACTTGCGTCGTTCAGCTCAATGTTAATCACTCCTGCAATTGCATCGGAGCCGTATTGTGCCGCCGCACCGTCGCGTAAAATCTGTACATTTTTAATCGCAATGGTTGGCACCATCCCCACATCCACACCGTGTGAGCCGTTCCCAGCCGCGGGCGCAAAGAAATGCACCACCGCGGACCGGTGTCGCCGTTTGCCATTCACCAGCACCAGGGTTTGATCCGGCGACATCCCACGCAATGAAGTTGGCCGAACAAACGCACTGGCGTCGCCTGTTGCTGGGGTTGCGATGTACGAGGGTACGAGCGTGCGCAAACTGTCCGTCAAGTCTGCGCCATTGCCGAGAAACGCCAGCTGTTCAGCACTGATGATATCGACCGGCACTGGCGACTCACTCACCGAGCGCGCAACCAGTCGTCGGCTACCGACCACCACCATCTCTTCGATTGGTTCGGTCTGCGGCGTCGTAACGTCTTCTGCATCCACCTTCTCTGAGGCAACCGTTAGGGTAATGACGCTGGCGGTCAGGTCGCCCTGACGGTCGCTAGAAATTGGCGGCGGCTCCGCTCCGTTTTCGTCTAGCATCAGATCGATATCTGGTTCAGAAGATTCGAACCCCGTACTGATCTGGATGTCTGTACCTGACAACATGATTTCCAGACCATCACGTATTGTGTAACGGCCATACAGTGCGCGAGTCTGATACTTTTTTACCAACTGATACGGAAACAGCAGCGTGAGATCGGCCTGGCGGGCAAAGCGAGTTAGCGCTTTGTCGGCGGATAAACGCGGGATATTAAAGTAGAACTGTTGTTGCACGTCTCGTTCAGCAGCAAAGGCTTTGCTCGACGCAATACAAACCACCAACAAAAATACCCAACCAAGGATGCTGGAATTTCGGACCATCTGGCGATTTTACGCAGTATCACCCAACTGTGCTACTTTACGCTGGCGTTCCGCCCAACGATTCCTCTGTGCGCGGCTAGAATAGTCCCAAACGAAAGGCGTAATCAGTGCCTTAATATGCGCGAGCCAGCATAACCCGAGTGCCGTGCCGGGTATGTGCCACGCCGAAGTTTTGTTCTAGAATTGCCAGCAATTGATCTAGATCACCAGTCTTAAAATACCCACCTACCGGAATCTCCGCCAGCTGTGGATCGGCGATTTCAAAGGACAATGGCGTGTAGCGATCAATTTCACGGATCGCCTCACGCAGCGGCTCGCCGCGAAATACAATCATGCCCTCACGCCAAGCCAGGGCACTTTCTGGATCATCATCTACCGACAACCGAGGGCGGGCTTCACCAACCAACAATCGCTGCCCGGGGGTTAAATATAAATCGTCGTACCGCTGACTCGGCGCATCCGCACGTCGATTCACACGCACCGTACCCTCGGTGACAATAACTTCAGTCTCATCGTCGCCACGTCGATCGACGCTGAATGCAGTCCCAATGGCGGTGACCCTATCTACCCCTGACTCCACCGTAAACGGTTTACTGGCATCTTTCGCCACATCCACATAGACTTCGCCCTGCAACAAAGTGATATTACGTGCGCTCGACGTGTATTCAACCGCCACTTTGGAGTCGGTATTTAACTGCATCAGACTCCCGTCACTGAGTGCGAACACCGTGGTCTCGCCAACACCCGTTTGGTAATGCTGAATAATTCGGGGCGCCGTATGCGCAGTCTCGGGCACATGATAGGTCTGTGACTGTGGTAAAAATGCAATCACGCTCACCGCAGTGACGACGGCCACCGACGCCGCGAGTGCAACACCTAGCACACGACCGAACCTGAATCTACTCCCCACGGCTACGTCCGCTTCGAGTTGAAAATCCCGCATCGGCATCAACTTAGAGATCGGCTGCAAGATATCCAGCATATCCCACATCGAGGCACACTGAACAAGCGCGTCACCGTGGTGCGGTGACTCTTCCAGCCACTGGGCCAGCGAACGCTGTTCCTCAGCGTTCAAGCCGCGATCTATTTTGGCAATCCAGTTCGTGGCGCGACTAATAACTGCCTCTTGGTTTGGAAATAATAACGTCTGCATGCGTTCTACCTTTGTCCGCGACCGCCTTTGGCCGCGCTTAAATCGTACACGGGTGCTGGACTCGCGTCGCCCGCCTCCATGTGTTGTGCGTTATAGCTTTGTATGGTTCTCAACAAACCTTTTGCTACGTGTTTCTCAACCGTGCTTTCACTGATCCCCAGTCGTTTGGCTATTTCACGCTGTGATAAGCCGTACACTTTTTTTAAAATAAAAACTTTACGACACTGTGTCGGCAACTCACTGACCGCCTCACACAGGAAACCAAACTCTTCTCGACTCAAAACTTCTTGCTCAGTTTGACTGGCAAACTGTTGTGCATTAAACAGCAGACCATGTTCATCTGAACGTTCCTCAATCATTTCATCGCAATCAACCCGCTGCGCGACTGAGATATGTCGATTGGCCAGCCGGATAGCCGTTTTCACCATAAATGCCTTAGGAAACGCTATGTCCTGCTTCAATGATGACTGGTAGGTGTTGATGTAGGTTTCCTGCAGAATATCCTCGATGTCCTGTACACTGGCGCGCGGACGCAACTTGCGCAAAAGCGATGCAATCACTCGACGATACTTTAAAAACTCGGATGCGATTTGATCAGTCAAACCAGTGCGCCCCATGCGGTCCTGCGGTGCAAACCACTCATTGGCGCCACCATGCCAAGAGAATAATTCCACACATTAGGATAACCAAATAGCGCAGCACCGAGGGATCAATTTTGAGCAAGGTCCGCGCACCGAGACTGGCGCCAATAAACTGACCTACGATCATGGCACCACCGACCAACCACAACACTTTGCCAAAGGCAACAAACACCAAGAGCGAAGCGACATTGGTGGCAAAATTCAGCGTTTTGGCAACGATCGTGGCCGGCACCATGGTCTGGCCGCGTAAGGCGACGCCAGCCCACACAAAAAACGACCCGGTACCAGGACCAAACATGCCATCGTAAAAGCCAACACCAGGCACGGCGCTTAATCCATAGGCCGTGCGATTTAGCCGCGGCTTTCGGTCTGGTTCGATATTTCGCGGCATAAACAAAAAATAGATTGCGATCCCCACTAGGACGACTGGGATAATCACCCGTAACGCACCGCTGTCAATAAATTGGACCGCAACCGAACCAATCGCGGACCCTATAAACGCAGCCAACATCCACCAGCGCACCTCAGAGAACTGCACTTTTCCTTTAAGCAATAAGGTCAGCGATGCGGTACCGCTACCAGCCACGGCCTGCAACTTATTGGTGCCCAATGCAACTATTGGTGGAATGCCTGCCGCCAACAACGCCGGAATGGTAATCAACCCGCCGCCGCCAACCAGCGTATCGATATAACCGGCCACGACCGCAATCAGCACGAGCACCAGAATCGATATCATCGATAACTCAACGGTCTCCATCATTGGGTGTGGTACTCCGGGCTATAGGTTAGGTTTCTAATAACATTGAGCATAAGACGTCGACTTTCCCCTACTTAAAATGAAAAAAATATCACCGCTGCATCAGCCTTTGAGGTATCCAGCGCGTAACTCTTCGATGCGATCACGCGTTTGTGCTGCTTTCTCAAATTCCAGATTCTCGGCAAATTCATACATCTCTTTTTCGAGCGATTGCATTAACCGTTTGAACTCCTGTGGATCGGTTACCACACCAATCGACGACTGGGGCTGCCTTATCTTGGCTAATTCATTCGCGGCATCGCTGGTGGCACCGTCAATAATGTCGCGCACCGCCTTGGACACACTCTTTGGCACAATGCCATATTTTTTGTTGTGAGCTTCTTGTTTCTTGCGCCGTCGCTCAGTTTCATCTATCGCGATTTTCATCGACCGGGTGATCCGATCCGCATACAGAATCGCCCTCCCGTTTAGATTACGAGCTGCGCGGCCAATCGTTTGAATCAACGAGCGCGTCGAACGCAAAAAGCCTTCTTTATCTGCGTCCAGAATCGCCACCAATGAGACCTCAGGCATGTCCAAGCCCTCTCTTAGCAGATTGATCCCGACCAGCACATCGAATTCGCCAGCGCGCAGGTCGCGAATAATCTCGACGCGCTCCACAGTATCGATATCGGAATGTAGATACCGAACCTTGACGCCTGCGTCGGTCAGGTAATCAGTCAGATCCTCCGACATGCGTTTGGTTAATGTCGTGATCAATACCCGTTCGTTAAGCTCGACACGCAAATTGATTTCAGATAACACGTCGTCCACTTGGGTTGCTACCGGACGTATTTCGATCTCTGGATCGACTAACCCAGTCGGGCGCACCACTTGGTCAATAGTGTCTGGGTTTTGTTCCAGTTCATAGTCGCCAGGCGTGGCGGACACAAAGACCGTTTGCGGCATGAGTTGTCGAAACTCCGCAAACTTAAGTGGCCGATTATCCATCGCGGATGGCAAACGAAACCCATACTCAACCAAGGTCTCCTTACGCGAACGGTCGCCTTTGTACATCGCACCCAATTGCGGCACCAACACATGACTTTCATCTAAAATCATCATTGCATTGGGTGGCAAATAGTTAATCAATGTTGGCGGCGGCTCACCTGGTTGAGCGCCGGATAGATAACGTGAATAATTCTCGATTCCATTGCAATAGCCCAACTCTTGCATCATTTCTAGGTCAAACAGTGTGCGTTGCTCTAGACGTTGGGCCTCGACTAGTTTGTCCAATTCTCGCAACTGGCTTAAGCGCTCGCGCAACTCTTCGCGAATCTGTTCACAGGCGGCCAACACACGCGAACGAGGTGTCACATAATGCGACTTTGGAAACACGGTCACGCGTTTGAGCTCTTCCTCTATAGCGCCAGTCAACGGATCAAACCGCGAAATTTTCTCCACGTCATCCCCGAACAACTCAACCCGAATGGCATAGCGCTCGGATTCCGCTGGAAAAATATCAATGACATCACCGCGAACCCGAAACGTTGCCCGCTTAAGCTCTGTATCGTTGCGTGTGTATTGAAGTTCTGCCAGTCGCTTGAGGATGGCACGCTGATCCATGATATCGCCAACACTTAAGTGCAGGATCATTTCATGATACGCGCTTGGGTCACCTAAACCGTAGATCGCCGACACGGTAGCAACGATGATAACGTCTTCACGCTCTAGTATCGCCTTGGTAGCAGAGAGACGCATTTGGTCGATATGTTCATTAATCGAGGCATCTTTCTCGATAAACGTATCGGAACTTGGTACGTAAGCCTCGGGTTGATAGTAGTCATAATACGAGACAAAATATTCCACCGCGTTGTGCGGGAAGAAATCGCGCATCTCGGAATACAACTGCGCGGCCAGTGTTTTATTCGGCGCCATTAAGATGGTAGGGCGCTGTACGGCTTGAATCACATTTGCCATGGTAAAGGTTTTACCTGACCCGGTGACCCCGAGCAAAGTTTGAAACGCCTCGCCATTATTCAAGCCCTCTATTAGGGCGGCAATCGCACCGGGCTGATCACCGGATGGCGTATATTCACTGACCAACTTAAATTCGCGTTTCATACTCATTTCAGACCACTGTTCCTCGGCCCGGTAGTATAAATCAACACACCGCAAGGCGATATGCAACACGATACCGAGATGGCGCTTGAGTTCACGAAAAATATGGTCTAGAGTGGGGACAGGTGTCAGGGAATGACGCTATTCAAACAATTCGTTTCACGGAGGAAACGTTATGCTTATACCACACACTCGTACGCGTGCGATCAGGCTACGTGGATTCACATTGCTGGAATTAATGATCACGGTCGCTCTAGTTGGCGTCGTCACTACGATTGCAGTCCCCAGTTTCGGCACCTTAATAACAAATACGCGCATTAGCACCAAAGCCAGTGCGTTGCATACGGCGTTGTACCAGGCACGCACGCACGCGATCACGCATCATGAGATCGTTACGGTATGCGCTGCGGCCGACGCCAGCATGACTGAATGCGAACCGAACCGCCACGCAAACATGAATTGGCGCTACGGATGGATTCTGTATGCAGATGCCAACGGGAACAACCGCCTAGACAGCTCAGATCAACTGATTCGTACGTATGATGGCGACGACGGCGTGAGAGTAACCTTCAACCAGCGTGGACGCCTCCGCTTTTTTGCCGATGGTCATGCGCGCAGCGCTGGGTTTTACGTGTGTAGCGCGAACAGCGAAAAAGAGGCCTACATTCGACTACTGCATACTGGGCGCGCGAGAACGAGTAGAAAACTGAACAAAAAACAGCGTTCTCGCTGCCTCAGTTCGAGTTAGATTTTAGGCATGGTGGCCAACCAGAACGAAGGCAAAATAATACGAAAAAATTCGGGGAAATTACTTGACCATTTAGGGCGGAGTCAGTACGATTCGCCTTCGTTGAAAAACGTTCCCCGATAGCTCAGTTGGTAGAGCAAATGACTGTTAATCATTGGGTCGCTGGTTCGAGTCCAGCTCGGGGAGCCATTCAACATTCCCCACCGTAATTCAACACTCCCCAACGCAAAGTCACCAGCGTGTCTCGCACCGGCTGACCACCAAATTCATTGGACACAACAAAACTGTTGACCCGCTAAGCACGAGTAAAATTGCTCAATGCACGTTACAGAAGTCGGGAAAGACTAACTCAAACACGGGAACGTTCGGGCTGGGACGGAAACAACTCAACATAGCCACCGCGCATCTCGACCGACGCGCAGCTTTTAGCCTCAGCAATACAACTCAGGCTCTGCTGCACACGGCGCACAACTGGATCTGTGAGTTACTTATCTTCGATCTTGAGTCGGTTAAAAATCGAATACAGTGATGAGCGTGGCATGCCCATCAGCTGCGCCGTGGCACTCGCGTTGCGATTGTTCTTCTGATACTTGTGTAATACCAACATCTTCTCAATTTCACTCACTGCTGCACGATACTCCATGTCGTCTCTCGAATAACGGGAAAATATCTCCATTATTTCATTCGATGTTCGACGTTCCGGTGAACCAGGAAGATAGCGTCGAATATCAGTTAAACGGTGGTGCGATTCAGTCAATAAAAGAATGCACAAGAAAGCTGAAGTCGCAATCGGTAAGATGGCCGTGGCGTTTATTTGGTAGCCTAAATTCATTAGTGTCATGATCAGCACACTCAACACAATTAGGGGCAAAAATGACGTGACCGTGGACAAACATTGAATCTCTGCCATATGCGACTTAGCGCGTCGATACCCATAAATCAGTATCGCAAACACAGCCATCATAGTGACCATGGAGTAAGCCTGAAACAGCAAATAAAGTGGTCCTTTGGTTGCCGTAAAAACGTAACCGATGGCATGACTGCCAGCGACGATGTAACCACTACCGAGTATGACAACTGACAATAAGGTTGCGGCACCGAGAGCAGCTGTGCGAATAGCCTGTTGTTTATAGTGAGCGACCTCCATCCCATACAGCAACACAAACACTAAACCCCAGACCGAACTGACGTAATATGCCCGCAGGGTCAAATCATTATTGCCTGCGAGGAAGAATTCGATAAACAACAACACTTCGCACAAATTGTGCAAGGCAAACACCAACACCAACTTTATAAAAGCTGGCGAATGTTTTTCACTACGATGTGCAACCACCAGTACCCCAACTTTGATCAGTAAGGCGATCAAAGCTGGCAGAATATATAAATTCATAATACGTCCCCTCTCAAGTTCGCTCACATTGGCAACACAGAGACGCCGGCAAAACATCACTTACACCCAAACACCGTTGCTGTTCTAAGTACGTGAATCACAGTCTAAGCTGGATCCACGCACCTACAGAGAAATTTGAGTGTCAGCAATGGACTACAAAGCGCGGTACTTGTCGCCATTTATTCGACTAGCTCGCGGATCTGCCAGATACGTTAATAGTTAATAGGTGTAACCGAACTGACCTATAACCAACCCTGATCCGGCAAAACAACCACCGACTCGATCACCTCGCTTTACTTCTCCTGACTCTGCCAGTTTGTGAAAATTCACTGGGAAAGTCGCCGAGGTAATATTGCCAAACTTATCCAACGTTTTGACCATCTTGTTCGGTTGAACACCTTCAAGACGCGATAGCTTATCAAACGGGCGCTGACCGATTTGATGGCTCAGCAACCAGTCAAACTCGCTCCAGCCCAATTGCTTAAGCGTGTCATTGATGAGTCCAAAATGGGACCTTACAATGGCGCCGGCAATCAAACCCATTAACATCTGCCCCTCAATTGAACCGTCTTCACGTTGTTTGTAAATGCATTTATCGACGTGACTACTGTAAGAAACTGTATTAAACAGTTCAAAGCCAGATTTACTGTTTTTGGGTGTCGCACCCAAAACAACCGCCCCGCCTGCATCACCAACCGACAATGCCCCGATAATATTTCGTGCTGTCTTAATATCAACACCGCCTTTTAACTGCTTGACAGCGGCTTTGAGAACACGAGTCGGCACTTCGCCAGTCGTAACTAATGCGTTCCTTACGATACCACAGCGGATGTAATTTGTCGCGATCTGCATGGCATCAACAAAGCCAAAACAAGCATTTGCAATGTCAAAGGTATAACGCGCATTCAAACCTAATGCGTTTTGGATGGTATGGGCAGTCGCGGGCTCGGACTGGTCGCGTTCTATTCCACAAAAAATAACCAAATCAATATCTTGCGAATCGACCTCAGCGGCACTAGCCAGCGCTTGACGCGCTGCGGGTATCGCCAAATCTGACGGCTTAGCTGAATCCGGAGCCATTCGACGCTCCGAAATCCCCATCACACTCGACATCCAGTTACGGGGAATATCGTACTGAGAGTCCGAGTTGATCTCAGCGAAAAGGTCGTCTGATTTTACGATTTCATCAGGAAAGTAAACGCCACTTGAACAAATTTTAACCTTGCTTATTAATGAATGATGCATAACGTACTCCAAAGTATGTGTCTAGATTTACGACGGGAGTTTTGACCCATAAAAACCCGGATTTGGGCGATTATGAAAAATAGACAGTTGAACGAATAAACAAATTTAAGGTAAAAATGGTTTCGTTACTAAGAAATTGCGTTTTCAAAGTAATAATGAATTTAGACATCAGGCAGAAGATTTGGAACCAGCAAGAGTGATCAACTGCGACCTTGATACGAAACCTGATGTGAGCATGCGCTCAACGGCTGTTATTTAAGTGGGGTAAAAGCTTGGTTAACACTAACCAATGAATCTTAGCTCCAGAGCGCTGACCACTGTAATAAAGCGCCTGAGACGGCGTCAGAGCAGCGTCAGCACGACAGAGCAACAAACCGAAGTCTAAGAAGGGTCGAACGAAACGACGGTTTAAGTAGTACTTATAATAAGAAGAACAAATAATAAGAAGAACAAGATAAAAACCAAAGGGGACTACGCCCTAGAATCTAGGGCGATGTCCTTGCTAAGTGGTCCGATTGTGCTCACTGCGACGGTGTCAAAATATGTCATGGATACATTTTGCGCTGCACATTGAGTCCATCGTTACCAATATTGTTGAGCCAACATCGTGACTAACACATCGTGTCTAACGTTGCGTCCGTCGGCGAGTCGTAAAGATTTGCGTAAGCGCATGCAAAGGTAGAAAGACGTGTGTTGCAGGCTTGGGTGCTTATAAACGATGTTTGTAAACGATTGTTGTAACTGAGATCGGACAAGTGTGATGACTGGAAATGAGTTTTCGGGCTCACAATAGTTCTCGGACTCACAAATAAGAGAGGCCCTTGAGCCGAACACTCAAGAGCCTCAATTGGAAGGCTGTCCCCCCATGAGAATGCCTTCCTAACCCCCAAGCAACCTTCCGTGAGCTGCTACGAGGGGCCTGTTGGTTCACCGGCACCGGGTTGGGAGACAATGCCTGCAAACCGAAGTCGCATATGAGGGTCAAACATATGCAACTCAAAGATAACACACCTGACGCTTTTGCCTAGCCCAAACCCTGTTTTTTTTTCGTCATTCCTTTATATTTGGGCATTATGTTAAATAATTTACTCAAATAAACCAAACAGATAGCTGCCTGACTTTCTGTTTAATAGTCAGATCTCCATTTCGAGCGCCTTGAACATCACTCCAATTCTGAGGCACCAAAGTCACGTTCGAAAATTAAAGGCGGCGTCACAAAGAAATGCTACCATCACGATTCGTTTCACCACTACCCGTTTATCACTATTCACGCACATCATGGATGCACTAGACGCACTTCACTCTCGAATTTCAGTCAACCTGCTCGAAGAACCTGGCCCAAACACTGCGCAAATTGACAACATCGTCCGCGCCGGGCTACGCGCTTGCGACCACAAGAACTTACGTCCTTGGCGTTACCTACTTATCGAGGGAGAAGCTCGTAATAAGCTTGGTAACTTGCTATCGAACGCAAAGGAGACGCTCGATAACGCGCCACTGGATCCAATCACCCGAGATAAAATAGAGAAAAAACCATTACGTGCACCGACGATTATTGCAGTGGTGGCACACATTACTGAAAACCCAAGCGTACCCAAAATCGAACAATTACTGTCTGCCGGTGCGAGCGCTCAAATGATGATGACAGCCGCTTTCGCTCAAGGGATCGGTGCTATATGGCGCTCGGGTGCCCTAATGTTCGAACGCGGCCTGCATCGCGAACTCGGTTTGACAGAAAATCAGGAATTGGTCGGATTTCTGTACCTCGGCACACCCAAGGTCAGCAAACCAGTACCCGAATTAAGCCCCAACGATTTCCTCAGCCGATGGAACGGCTGAAGCAAAACAGTCTTTTCAATATTGGCTTTCAGGTGTTGTTACAACCAGACCATCCATCGAGTCGGTGACCACTACCTGACAGCTCAAACGTGAGTTTGACTTGACCTCTTCCGCAACTTCCAGCATCTCGGTTTCCAAATCCTCCGCTGCGCCGACTTCGTCCTGCCAGTTAGAATCAATATATACGTGACAGGTTGCACAAGCACAGGCACCACCACAGTCCGCATCAATTCCTGGAATGTCGTTACTTGTCGCTGCCTCCATTAGCGTATCGCCAACATTGGCATCTACGGTTCGTTGTGTTCCCTCAAAGTCAATAAATGTGATGTGTGGCATAGTATCTGTACCGTCTGGATTTATTGTTGTTTCTACCACCATAGACCCGATTGATTAGTCTCCGCGGTGTAGCCGAAGGTTCCAGGAGCCGTCGACTGACGAGACACTCCCGAATACTAAAAAACCCAATCTGAATAACAGACTGGGTTTTCTAAAATGGTGCCCAGGGCCGGACTTGAACCGGCACAGCTTGCGCTACTACCCCCTCAAGATAGCGTGTCTACCAATTTCACCACCTGGGCAATAATCTTTCAATTTGACGTGCAAGAATTACTACTGCGCTTCGTCTACCGCAGATTGCGCCTCGTCTACCGCGGCATCGGTCGCTTCATCGACCGCTTCGACGCCGTCAGATGCCGCTTCCTCCACTATGTCACCCGTATTTTGAACAGCTTGTTCAGTATCATTAACTGCTTTCTCGGTTACCGTACCACCATTCGGAATAGCCGGAATATCGCCTGCATCGACTGATAGCTCTACTGTAGAGGTTTCAATAACGGGCACCTCAGAATCCTGTTGAATAATCAAAGGCTCAACCACATCAGCTTGCGCGTTTCGTTTTGCGTAGATATAAGCCAGAGTCAGACAACTCAGAAACAACACGGTCACCATGATGGACGTGGTGCGACTTAAGAAGTTTGCTGAACCACGACTGCCAAACATACTTTGCGAGCCACCGCCACCAAAGGCCGAACCCATGTCACTCTTGCTGTTTTGCATCAACACCAGCGCGATAATCGCCACGGCGGCGAATACGCTAATGATAATTAAAAAAGTAGTACCGTTCATTTGTTAACTCTGTTGTGCCGCGAATCTACCGCTGCATCTACATTCATGATTTCAGCTAACCTAAGCCCGAAATCCTCAATATCAAGTCTGCGCCGCTAACTTTTGCGCCGCACGACATATACCTACAAAACTCTCTATCTTCAACGCAGCCCCGCCGATCAGTCCACCGTCGATATCCGGTTGAGCGAATAGCAGTTCTGCATTGCCGGCTTTCACGCTGCCGCCGTATAAAATACGCATCGATTCTGCGATGCCTGTATTATGCTGTGCCAGACGTGCACGAATAAATGCGTGCACATTCTGCGCTTGTTCGGGACTCGCAGTTTCGCCAGTTCCAATCGCCCAGACCGGCTCGTACGCAATCACCGATTGCTGCATGCGCTGAATCCCGACCTTATCAAGGACCGCGTCAAGCTGTTGGCCTACGACCTGCTCAGTCGCACCCTGCTTACGCTCGTCCAGCGTCTCACCGACACACAAGATCGGCGTAACCTGTTGTTCCTCAGCCACACAGGCCGCAAATTTCTCGGCAACCTGCTGGTCAGTTTCATAAAACAACGCGCGTCGTTCTGAATGCCCTATCAGCACATATGAGCAGCCAATTTCCGCTAACATGGGCAGTGCAATTTCGCCGGTGTACGCGCCGTTCTCGTGTGCGTTAACATTTTGCGCGCCAATTACCAGCGGCTGACCCTCTGCTATGCCCACTGCGTGTTGCAAATACACCGTCGGCGGGCAAACTAAGATGTCATACGCTAAGGCGCGCTGTTCACTGAGTGACGCCATTTCAAGCACAGAGCGAGAAATGCCGGAGATCAGCTCAGAAGTCATTTCTAGACTGCCATGCATCTTCCAATTTCCTGCTACCAAGAATCGTCTCATATACGCCTCTGTGCTTGGGATTTAGTGAGCGCGGATATTAGCATAGCACTATGCCGAGCACTAGAACTTACGGCTAAATTTTCACCCAGTCTCAAACTTGTTTTTCCACCACAGCAGCAATATGCTGACAACAACTCGCAACCTCGGCCTCGTCATCGCCCTCGACCATGACGCGTATCAACGGTTCCGTACCAGACGCGCGTAACAGGATCCGGCCCCGCCCTTGAAGCTGTGCCTCTTTCTCATTCACACTGGCCTGAACCTCGGCACGTGCGAGCACATCCGCAGCACTTGAGCCCGGTTTTAAGCGCACATTGATCATAGTTTGCGGATACATCTGCATTTGCGAGGCTAACTCGTGCAATGGTTTTTGCATGAACGTCATTTGCGTTACGACCTGCAATGCGGACACCAAACCATCTCCGGTGGTAGTTTTATCCAAACAGATGATATGGCCCGACGACTCGCCGCCGAGAGCCCAATCGCGCGTATGCAACTCCTGCATCACATAACGATCGCCAACTTTCGCGCGGACAAAAGGTATACCGCGGGATTCCAAGGCTTTCTGCATGCCGAAATTACTCATCTGTGTGCCGACGACACCACCTTTGAGTCGCCCCTGTTTGTGCAGGCTATCTGCCAGCACGAATAATAACTGATCACCATCCACAACATTGCCCTGACGATCCACCATCATGACCCGATCGGCGTCACCGTCAAACGCGATACCAATATCGCACTCAGCGTCTAGTACCAATTTCTGAAGGCCTGCAATATGCGTGGAACCGCACTGTTCATTGATATTGTAACCATTGGGTTTGTTATTGATGACCTCGATCTCCGCACCCAGCTCGTGGAATACCGCCGGAGCTGATTGGTAGGCTGCGCCATTGGCACAATCCAACGCCACTTTCAGCCCGCGAAAATTCATTCTGCGTGGAATCGTGCCCTTACAAAACTCGACATATCGACCAACCGCATCGTCCATGCGAAACGCCTTACCAAGATCTTCCGACGCCACGACCTCAATCGGGACATCCATGAGTTGCTCGATCTCGGTTTGGATTTGGTCTGAGATCTTGCTGCCGTTGGCCGAGAAAAACTTAATGCCGTTGTCGGAATACGGGTTGTGGGACGCACTGATAACAACCCCCGCGTTCGCGCGGGCTGTTTGCGTAAGGTATGCAATCGCTGGTGTTGGCAAGGGTCCCAACATCACCACATCCATACCCGCAGAAGACAGGCCGGCCTCCATCGCAGACTCCAACAGATAACCGGAAACGCGTGTATCTTTGCCAACCAGTACGCTGCCTTTACCGTAATGCTTTTTAATGACGGAGCCCAGCGCCCAACCCAAATGAACAATGGTCTTCGGCGTAATCGGCTCACTTCCTACTGGGCCGCGCACACCATCTGTACCGAAAAATGATTTTGCCATAATTATTCTTATTCTAGTCTGCGAGCTGATCGCGTACCGCTTCAACGCTGCGTACCGCATCATACGTCGCTCTAACATCGTGGATGCGCAGTATTCTAGCGCCATTTAGCGCTGCCTGCACCGCCAATCCGAGGCTCGCCGGCAAACGCTCATCGACAGCACGCGTCAGCAGCTTATCAATCAATGATTTGCGCGAAACACCGATCAACACCTCACTTGCGGTGCGTGTACGCAGGCTGTCAATCGCATTGAGCAATTGCAAATTATGTGACAAAGACTTGCCGAACCCAATTCCTGGGTCGATGGTGATCTTGCTCTGTGGTATTCCGGCTTGCCGACATATCGCGATGCGCTGGTTTAAAAAATCGACAACGTCATCTTCAACGTGTTCGTAGTTAGGGGCAGTTTGCATTGTTTTAGGCGTACCCTGCTTGTGCATGAGACACAAAAACAACCCTGATTCAGCCGCCGTTTGCACAGCCCCTTCCGCTTGCAAAGCATTGATGTCATTGATCATATCCGCGCCGACAGCGGCTGATGCTCGCATCACCTCAGGTTTATAGGTGTCGATAGAAATCGGCGCATTGGTGTGCGTTCGTATCCCCTCGATCACGGGAATAACCCGATCTAATTCCTCTTGCAAGGAGACCGGATCCGCGCCAGGCCTAGTAGACTCACCACCGATATCCAGCATATCAGCACCGTCTTCTAACAGAGACAACGCGTGATCAACCGCACTCGCAGTATTCTCGTAGCAACCCCCGTCTGAGAAGGAGTCCGGGGTCACGTTTACGATGCCCATAAGCACTGCGGGCCTTCCACAAAGAAGGCCGCGCAAAGTGGCAGCGCCTGGGCTGCCGAGCTTTTTATTAGACGTCATCGCGCAGACTTCCGCCGATGACTTGGTTTACGTTTCGCTCGCCGGATTGTCGAGCTGTGGCTTTACTGCTGGCTTACCTTTTTCATCATCACCAGAGTCGCCCTTACCGCGCGGTGTTGGCAGATCCGCAGGCGGTGTTGGCTTTTTACCTTCCATAATCTCAGCGATTTGCGCTGCGTCTAGGGTTTCAAACTCCATCAACGCCTTGGCCATCACTTCGACTTTATCGCGATTTTCTTCCAGAATTTGTTTAGCACGGTGGTACTGCTCATCAAGAATACGCGTGACTTCGGTGTCAATTAGATTAGCCGTGGTGTCGCTCATATTGGCGCTGGTATTACCACCAAGACCACCTTCAGGCTGACTATTACCATACACCCGAGTGCCAAGCACATCACTCATGCCCCAGCGGGCAACCATGTTGTGCGCCATTTCGGTCGCACTTTCAAAATCACTCGAAGCGCCCGTGGTCATTTGATTCATAAACAATTCTTCCGCGATTCGGCCACCGAGTGCAACCGCAATACGTGCCAGGAGGAACTCTCTGTCGTAGCCAAAACGATCTTCCTCAGGCAAGTAAAATGTTAAGCCCAGCGCTCTTCCGCGAGGAATGATCGTAACTTTATGCACGGGATCGTAAATATCCTTCAACACGGCACCGACTACGGCATGACCGGATTCGTGATATGCAGTATTAAGCCGCTCTTTTTCTGGCATCACGATTGAGCGTCGTTCCGCACCCATCATGACTTTGTCTTTAGCAAATTCAAAATCTTCCATCTCAACCAGTTTTTTGGCCCCGCGCGCAGCGAATAATGCCGCCTCATTCACCAGATTGGCGATATCAGCGCCAGAAAAACCCGGGGTTCCACGGGCAATCACAGCCGGGTCTACACTCTTGCCGATTGGCACTTTTCGCATATGGACTTTGAGAATTTGCTCGCGGCCGCGAATGTCTGGCAAGGGCACCACAACCTGACGGTCGAAGCGACCAGGACGCAAAAGCGCCGGGTCTAACACGTCGGGTCGGTTGGTCGCAGCAATCACAATAATACCTTCGCCGCCTTCAAAGCCGTCCATTTCGACCAGCAGCTGGTTTAGTGTCTGTTCACGCTCGTCATTGCCACCACCAATACCGGCACCACGATGACGCCCTACTGCATCAATCTCATCGATAAAAATGATACACGGTGCATTTTTCTTAGCCTGATCGAACATGTCGCGCACGCGAGAAGCACCTACGCCGACAAACATCTCGACAAAGTCAGAGCCTGAGATCGAAAAGAACGGCACCTGTGCCTCGCCGGCAATGGCTTTAGCCAACAGCGTTTTACCCGTACCAGGACTACCAGTCATCAAGATTCCGCTCGGCATGCGGCCACCCAATTTCTGAAAGCGTGAAGGATCACGGAGAAACTCGACAATTTCTTGTACTTCCTCTTTTGACTCTTCAACGCCCGCGACATCGTCGAAAGTGACGCGATTGTTGTCTTGGTTTAGCAATCGCGCTTTACTCTTGCCGAAACTCATTGCGCCTTTCCCAGCACCACCTTGCATCTGGCGCATCAAATAGATCCACACACCAATAAACAACACAAAGGGCAAAATGCTGACCAGAAAACTTGCCAGTGCCGAGGGCTTCTCAGGCTGTATGACTTTGAAATTGATGCCACGGTCGATGAGGGTATCAACCAGCTTGTCATCCAAACGCGACATGGTCGCCCAAACTTGCTTGCCCGAGCTATCCGTTCCGTAAATTTTCAGCTCTTCTTCATTCAGAATCACGTCATCAACTGAGCCATTGACGATCAGTTCATTGAATTCTGAATAAGTCTTTTCATCCGGCAGTCGAGCGCCCGGTGACTTGCTGTCAGCTATCCAAGAGGCTGCAACAAGAAGAATGAGACCGACGATGACGATATTGGTGATTCTGTTCAATTCGATACACCTGTTTAAGGTTACAAAATTACGATGTTTAGTTTACCAGTAAGCACACGGCATTTGTGAGGCACCGTACACACTTATGACCATAGTCTTAGCGCGCATAGTCGTAGAAATCAGACCACTACTGTGCAATTCGATGTTTAGCCAAAAAGTAGTATTCGCGACTCTTTGCACGCGATGCACCTGGTTTTCTGACCACACCGGACTTGAACCGTGATTTAACCTCACGTCGATAGTAGTGCGCAGCACTGCCCTCGAACAACTTCACCAACAAATGATTACCTGCTTTTAAGCGCTGATCACAAAAGTACAATACAGAATCTAACAAGCCTTCATATTGGGCTTCGTCAACGCTTCTTACACCTGTAATGTTGGGGGCCATGTCAGAAATTACAAGGTCAATGTCGCGCCCATCCAAGATTTCGTCAATTCGCGCCAGTATGTCGGGGTCCTGAAAATCACCCTGGATAAAGGTGACGTTATCAATCGGGTCCATGGGCAGTAAATCAACACCAATCACCGTCACTGAGCCACCAAACTTACGCGCTATATATTGCGACCAGCCACCCGGAGCACAGCCCAAATCCACGACTACCATCCCGCTCTTGACCAGTTTATCCTGGTCATCAATTTCTTTAAATTTATAGACCGCTCTGGAGCGATACCCTTGACTGGTGGCCTTCTTGACGTACGGATCGTTGACATGCCGACGGACCCACTCACCAGTTTTGTTGCCTTTTCGTGCCATTTTAGGTGTATTTTTCCTAAGTTTAGGTAGAATCTCGCGTCTGCGCCACCGGAATACCGACTCAACTTGCAGCAACCGATTGCTGTGGCTCAGACACTGTTAATAATCGCATTATATGCACGCACTTATACATGACACTGACTGGAAAACAAAAAAATTACCTACGTGGTGTGGCTCACGGCCTTAACCCAGTGGTAATGATTGGCAGCAAAGGACTAACTGATGCTGTCATGAGTGAAATTGAGCTGGCGCTGGAACAGCACGAATTAATCAAAATCAAACTGCCGAGTAACGAAAAAGCAGAGAAAGTAGCGTTACTTGCCCAAATCACCGCGCGCTCAGCCAGCGAACCGGTGCAGTTAATCGGTCGCGTTGGTGTTGTTTACCGGCCTGCGACGGAACCAAAGCTGTCAATACCTAGCATCTGATTTGGTGTGTGGCCTGCGTAACCAGCAGGCCAGCGTACCGGTAGGTTACGCGCGGCGCACGATAACCCTCAATTGACAGCGCTGTCGACTATACGTCGTAACTCACGCTGACCACTTCATATGTTTTTTCGCCGCTTGGTGCTTCAAACGTAAATTCATCACCTTCAGACTTACCGATCAAAGCGCGACCGATCGGCGAGCTAAGCGATATCTGACCCTGATCAATATCAGCTTCCAGATCACCGACAATTTGATACGAAACTTCTTTAGCAGCGTCAATGTCGTACAAGGTTACCCGTGTTCCAAACACGACCTTGCCCTGAACATTCAACTTACTCGGGTCAATGACTTCAGCGATACTGAGGTGGCTCTCTAGCTCTTTGATTCGACCTTCGACAAAGCCTTGTTGCTCTTTAGCCGCGTCGTACTCTGCATTTTCAGAGAGATCGCCGTGCGATCGCGCTTCAGCAATCGCCTCGATTACCTTCGGGCGCTCAACACTCTTTAAATTTTTTAGTTCTGCCTGCAACGCTTCTGCGCCTTTTTTGGTCAGTAGTACTCGATCCATTTTGTTATGTCTGGTTAATTATGTTTTATTAGTTTATGCAAATCTTGCAGCTTGCTGACACTCATTTCTGAATGTGCTTTGTGCGCTGCAACCATGGCACGAGCTGATGAGATATTAGTGAAATACGTCACTTTGTGCATCAACGCTTCGCGTCGGATAGTGTAGGAATCCTTCACGGTGTCATTGCTTGAGGTGGTATTGATAACCAAGTTTGCCTGACCGTCGATGATCATGTCCACGATGTGCGGACGGCCTTCTTTCACCTTATTCACTACTTTGGTTTCAATGCCCGCGTCGCGGAACACTTGTGCTGTTCCTCGAGTAGCAACAATATCAAACCCCGCACCCGAGAGATAGCTTGCTAACTCAGTTGCAATCTTTTTATCGCTGTTGCGGACGCTGAACAAGACCGTCCCAGTATGGGGAATATTGGAGCCCGTACCTTGCTGGGCCTTATCGTAAGCCTCGCCAAAGCTACGCCCGACGCCCATCACCTCGCCCGTAGATTTCATCTCTGGACCCAACAACGTGTCGACACCAGGGAACTTGACGAAAGGGAATACTGCCTCTTTGACAGAATAGTACTCCGGAATAATTTCTCCCTGAATGCCCTGCTCTGCCAACGATTTGCCCGCCATGCATAATGCCGCCACCTTAGCCAATGGGCGAGATGTCGCTTTAGATACGAATGGCACCGTACGTGATGCGCGAGGATTCACTTCCAGTACAAATATGTCCTCACCTTTGATCGCGAATTGCACATTCATCAGACCAACCACATTCAGGGCGAGCGCCATTTTTGCAGTCTGTTCACGCAGATCCGCCTTGATGGCTTCCGTAAGGCTAAATGGGGGCAACGAACACGCTGAATCACCTGAGTGCACACCGGCCTGCTCGATATGCTCCATGATACCACCGATAACGACCTGTTCTCCGTCGCAAATTGCATCCACGTCGACTTCGATCGCATCATTGAGGAACCGATCCAACAATACTGGCGACTCATTGGACACTTGAATCGCTGACGCCATATAGTTTTTCAACGCTGCCGTATCGTGCACAATCTCCATGGCACGACCGCCTAATACATAAGAGGGGCGCACGACCAAGGGGTAACCAACTTCTTCGGCCATCTCGAGCGCATCTTCTTCGCTCGAAGCAATACGATTAGGTGGCTGCTTTAGGTTCAATCGATTAAGCAAGGCTTGAAATTGTTCTCGGTCTTCCGCATCGTGAATCGCTGTTGGAGACGTACCGATGATCGGTGTGCCTTGCGCTTCCAGTGGACGTGCCAGTTTTAATGGCGTCTGTCCGCCGTACTGCACAATAACACCCGTAGGATTCTCTTTGTGTACGATCTCGAGCACGTCTTCCAACGTTAGGGGCTCGAAATACAACCGATCTGAGGTGTCGTAATCAGTGGATACGGTCTCCGGGTTGCAGTTAACCATGATGGTTTGATAGCCGTTGTCACGTAACGCCATGGCCGCGTGCACACAACAATAGTCAAACTCAATCCCCTGGCCAATTCGGTTTGGACCGCCCCCCAACACCATAATTTTATCCGTGGTTACGGGTTCAGCCTCACACTCCTGCTCGTAACTTGAATACATATAGGCCGTTGCCGTGGCAAACTCGGCTGCGCAGGAATCGACCCGCTTATAAACTGGTCGAACAGATAAAGCGTGTCGCTGCGCGCGGAAATCATCCTCGCTACAAGCCAGCAACTGACTTAAGCGGACATCGGAAAATCCTTTGCGCTTCCAAGAGAATACTTGCTCCTTGGTCAGTTCAGCCAGCGTTGCCTCAGCGACGTCAGTCTCAGTTTGCATTAAATCAGCAATTTCCGCCAAAAACCATGGTTCAATGCCAGTGGCTTCGTGCACCGCTTGAACGCTCATGCCTTCACGGAACGCATCACCGATGTACCATAAGCGCTCAGCCTTTGGCACACGCAGCGCCTGACTTAAGCGTGTCTCACGCATGGTGCCCTCGAGGTCGCCGAGCTGCGGCTCAAAACCATGACTTCCAATTTCCAGACTACGCATGGCTTTTTGCAGTGATTCTTGGAAAGTTCGACCAATCGCCATTGCCTCACCAACCGACTTCATCTGCGTGGTCAGGGTGTCGTCAGCTTGCGGAAACTTGACAAAATCAAAGCGTGGAATTTTGGTTACCACGTAATCAATGCTTGGCTCAAACGATGCCGGTGTTAACCCGCCAGTGATTTCGTTGCGTAGTTCATCCAGCGTATAGCCAACCGCCAGCTTTGCGGCCACTTTAGCGATTGGGAAACCAGTCGCTTTGGAAGCCAGTGCCGACGAACGTGATACACGAGGATTCATTTCAATAATGATCATGCGACCGGTTTTGGGGTCGACCGCGAACTGCACGTTGGAACCACCGGTGTCGACACCAATCTCGCGCAGTACCGCCAAACTGGCATCGCGCATGATCTGGTATTCTTTATCTGTCAAGGTCTGCGCCGGCGCGACCGTGATGGAGTCACCGGTGTGTACACCCATGGCATCGAAGTTCTCAATGGAACAGATAATGATGCAGTTGTCCTCACGGTCACGCACCACTTCCATCTCATACTCTTTCCAGCCAAAGATGCACTCTTCGATCAATAATTCATTGGTTGGTGACGCATCCAAGCCGCGCTGACAGATTTCAACGAACTCTGCTTTGTTATACGCAATACCACCGCCGGTGCCTCCCATGGTGAACGACGGACGAATAATGACCGGCAGACCTAAGTCTTCAAGAATTTCAAAGGCCTGATCCATACTGTGTGCAATATCGCCCCGCACTGTCTCCAGGCCGATCTTCGTCATCGCCGATTTAAACTTCTCACGGTCTTCGGCTTTGTCGATGGCTTCTTTGGTTGCCCCAATCATCTCGACGCCATGCTTGGCCAGTACGCCTTCGCGCTCCAGATCCAGCGCACAGTTCAGCGCGGTTTGCCCCCCCATCGTTGGCAGCAACACATCGGGCTTCTCAGCCTCGATAATCTTTTCTACCGCTTGCCAGCTAATCGGTTCAATATAGGTCGCATCAGCGAAACCGGGGTCAGTCATAATGGTGGCGGGATTCGAATTGACCAGCACCACACGAAAGCCTTCCTCTTTTAGCGCTTTACACGCCTGCACACCGGAATAATCAAATTCACATGCCTGACCGATAATAATCGGGCCGGCACCAATAATCAGTACGGTTTGAATATCACTGCGTTTGGGCATGCTTAGTTCTCCTCGGCTACGCTGGCCTTTTGTGCCTGCATCATCTGGATAAATTGTTCAAACAAAGGGGCGACATCGCGCGGTCCGGGACTCGCTTCGGGATGACCTTGAAACGAAAACGCAGGCACATCGGTTCTACGAATACCTTGAATAGTGTTATCAAACAACGACCTATGTGTCACTGTGAGTGTGTCTGGCAGGCTGTTTTCCGCTACCGCAAAACCATGATTTTGACTGGTAATCATGACCTTTTTACTGGCCAGGTCCTGGACCGGGTGGTTAGCGCCATGATGACCAAACTTCATTTTCTCGGTCTGTGCCCCCGATGCCAGCGCCAGAATCTGATGACCTAGACAGATTCCAAAAATTGGTTTACCGGCTTCAATAATGGCTTGAGTCGCGTCGATGGCATAATCACATGGTTCCGGGTCACCGGGGCCGTTGGACAAAAACACACCGTCCGGGTGCATTGCCAACACTTCTGCCGCAGGGGTCTGCGCTGGCACAACGGTGACATCGCAACCTAAGTCAACCAGAATGCGCAGGATGTTATGCTTGACCCCAAAATCATAGGCAACAACTTTATAGTCAGACTTCGCCTGCTGTTGATAACCTTGCGTCAGTGACCACACCGATTGCGACCATTCGTACGCTTCATCGGTGGTGACTTCTTTAGCTAGGTCCATCCCCTTCAAGCCTGGGAAACCTTGCGCCGCCGCGATCGCCTGTTCAGGGTCAATATCGTCGCCCGCCACAATACACCCATTCTGAGCACCTTTCTCACGCAGCATTCGCGTTAACTGACGCGTATCAATGTCAGCGATAGCAACCAAATTATTTTCTGCCAGATACTCGTCTAGGTTTTGCGAGTTTCGCCAATTATTGGCCATGCGCGGCAGATCACGAATGATAAGTCCTGCTGCACTGACTGAGTCGGACTCGATGTCTTCGCCATTCGTGCCGGTGTTGCCAATGTGTGGATAGGTCAATGTGACCAATTGTTTGGAATAGGAAGGGTCAGTCAGAATTTCCTGGTAGCCGGTCATTGCGGTATTGAAAACAACCTCACCGACAGTTTGCCCGGTGGCGCCAATCGACTGCCCCCAAAACAAAGTTCCATCTGCTAATGCCAATAATGCGCTGTGTTTCATTGGGTGCCCTGGTCATGTTGAATTACATATGTAACTCAAAATTTGCTTAAAAAAAGGGAGAAGCCCTATTGGTGGCTTCTCCCTTTTTGGGTTACTTTTTCGGCTTTTGTGGTGGCCTTTTCATCGCGCGGTATTTTAGCCGAAGCAATGAGCGGCTTGCAATGTGATTAGACGCTAAAAATGTAATTAGTTTCCTGCATCACGCATTCAGGTTAAGTCTCGCAATCCCAGCACATCGTGCATATCGTACAAGCCGGGCGCCTGCCCACCGAGCCAGCCCGCCGCTCGCACCGCACCTTTGGCAAAGGTCATCCGCGAAGAGGCCTTGTGTGTCAATTCGATCCGCTCACCCTCACTGGCGAACAGTACCGTATGATCGCCAACCACGTCTCCTGCACGCACGGTCGCAAAGCCGATGGTGTCCCGATCTCGCGGTTCGGAAATCCCTTGTCGCCCATACACGGCACACGCATCCAAGTCGCGCCCTAAAGACTGCGCTATCAACTCACCAAGCCGCATAGCCGTGCCGGAAGGCGAGTCCACCTTATGCCGGTGATGCGTTTCAATAATTTCGATATCGGAATCGGCTGCCAGAATTGGTGCCATTTGCTGGACTAAATGAAAACAGAGCGTCATACCAACGCTCATATTGGCGGCAAACACCAACGGAATCGTAGTACCTGCCGCATGTATTTCAGCTTCCTGAGCACGCTCAAATCCGGTAGTGCCAATAACAGCGGACTTCTGATTCGCGACACAGTAACGCAAATTACGCAAACAAGGCTCAATGGGGCTGAAATCAATCAGCACATCAAACTCGGCCCGCTCAATACGGGACACGATGGGCACATCAACTTTGCCTACGCCGGCCACTTCGCCAACATCCGCGTTCAGCAAACTGCTGTCCGGGCGATGGATGGCTGCAGTCAAAACCAGTTTTTCATCATTAGAAGCCTGCAGGGCCTGAACAATGGCACGCCCCATCCGGCCGGTGGCACCGGCTACCGCAATTTTCAACAAACCAACCTCGTATGCGTATCAAATAGACTATGGAAGATTAACGAAACACATCCTTAATTTTTCCGAACATGCCGTCTTCATTACTCGCTTCCGAAAACGCTTCAATCTTAACGTCTTCAGGGCGACGCAGGATACCGAGTTTATGACATGCGTTCATCAAACCAAAAACCACGTGGCGACTGTAGCCCGATTTCTGCATCAAACTATAAGCACTCTCTGGATTAACAAACAACAAGGTGCACAACTTGAGCAACACATTGTCTAATTCCAGCAAATCAAACTGGGGCCATCGCTCGAGTATGTACTCACTGGTCTCATCCAGTCCGCGCGCTAGTGATTTGGTGTGCGTCGCAAGGGTATGAGCAAAAATGAGTCGACTGGTTGGGTAGGCTTTCAGTCCTTCGGTTGGGTGCCAGTCACTGCCGATCGGAATCTTAGTAACTTGCTCGACACTCAACGCTTTAGCCCATTTAGCGGGCTCTTTGTGTGAATAGACCATGTCGCGACCAGGCTTAATAAACAACAGGCTTTCACGTTCAGAATAAATTTCTAAATCGTATTCCCAAAAATCATCCCCTGGATTGACCGGTGTGCCAGTTAGCAAACGCTCAGTCAGCGCTTGCTCAGCTTGTTTATCCGGAGCATCTTCGATCTCCTCTTCTTCATCGGTAAGAATAAGGTTAGTGACAGTATGGTCTTCGTCGAGTTCAGACTCGGACATTTCCCAAGCGTCGAGCGTATTCGTCTCAATCACCAACACACTGCTAGCAGAGCCACTCTCGTCGTCGGTGGTCAGCACTACGCTCTTGGCTGTTTCGACTTCCGCAACGCCTTCGTCGCCATCGGCAAAGCCTCGCACGTCGTCGACCACCTTCATGTACTCACTATTCGTGAAACTGTGGTAATCGACGCTCATGTTGTCGAGTTCGTAGTCATATTCGGCAGCATCGGAGAAATCAGCCTCCTCCGACGCGGGCACATCCGACTCGCTTTTTTCGTCCATCTCGGCAATGACGAACTGCATTTCATCTGGCAGCACACGCTCAGCATCAGGCTGAGCTTCGCCGTTAGCACCAAACTCCAATCGTGTAAGCTCGGTCTTAAAATCACTCCATTGAACAGGTCGAGAAAGATAACCGATGCCACTTTCTTCGACATTGTTACCTACCTTAATCGATGGCAAGGCGGCAACCTCATCTTCAGCATCACCAAACTGGTAGCTGGCATCCACGATGGCAATATCGGGTTCGGTGTCATCACCGTCTTTCAGTATGACAACTTGATAGGTGAGTTCATTCTTCGCCAGATTGAGGAACGATTTAAAAAGAATCTGTTCTTTTTTCTCAATTCCTTTGAATACAAGGTGTTTAATCTCGGTGGTCACTGACTGTGTCTCATTATAATTACAGGTTATTGATCGAGCATTTGTTCGGCACGCACTGAGCCAAGGCACTCGACCTAATGAAAGCTTTCCCACTGCCCGCAGTTTGGACAATGCCAGTACATGGCTTTAGTGTCGAAACCGCACCCATTACAAGTATACTCAATCTGACGGTTTTTTTCTCTATTCAACAAACTGGTGAGCAAACTATCTTTATGCACCGAAGAAAGCCCCGCTTGTTTCAGCATTTGCAACAGGTATGCACTGACTGGCGCACTGTAACCGAATTCGGTCACACGATCACACACGGTTGTTATCGCGCTTGCCTCTCCCAGCACATCCTTTAATGCGCCAGACCAAAGCACAAAGGATAATTTATCGCGCGGCACACTGCGCTCTTCCAGTAAATACAGGGCGAGACCGTCGGCGTTACCCATCGCTTGATACCCTTCGACCAGATTCCCGATCACCCTATGCGCCAAGGCCGGATGCACTTTGCGCACACGATGCCATGCCTCCAGTGCGGCCGGATAATCGCCTTGTGCAAAATACAGCGCACCAAATAGATAATCTACTCGCCCGATCCCGGCACCCTGTTTATGGGCCGACTCAAGAGCCAATAGAGCTGGAGTAAATTTCCGCAACTCGATAAACTGCTCGGCAAGTTCACAATAATAATTCGCGATTGATTTACGCCTCGCCTGCTGTTCACTTTGTGGCAACCTAAGCAGGCTTTCGATGGCTTGTTGCCAGTCGTTTTCTTGATGATAAATCGCCACCAGGCCATCGGTGGCCAAAACTTGGTAATCGGAGATATCAAGCAACTCACGATACAAGTTTTCTGCCCGATCCAGCCAACCGACCTTATGGTAATCCTGTGCCAACTCATAGACGGCATTCGCCCGCTGAGCATCGGTTAGATGCGGTCGAGCGATCAAGTTTTGGTGAATACGTGTTGCGCGATCGAATTGCCCTGATTTTCGAAACAACCCGCCCAGCGCAAGATGCAACTCGACGGTATCTTTATCAACCTCGATGGCTTTTAAAAATAAGTCGATGGCTTTATCAGTCTCTTCGTTTAGAACGAAATTAACGCCCCTCAAATAATCCAGCGGTGGTGCAGAGGTGCGATAGCGCCGATAACCGAACCACAGATTGGCAAACAACGCCACCAACAATACGACAAACAAGACTGGCCAGAGCCAATCCATTGACGTAATCAAAACATCACCTCGTGTTTGCGAGGCCAGCCTGAATCAGGAATTATCAGAGCCTGGTAACGCAGGGCCAGAAGACACGGGCATGGCTCGGAGATTCTCGACTTCTTTTTCAACCTTAGCGAGTTGTCGCTTGCTACGCCCTGCCGCCATCTTGTTTCGAAACACTGAGATACTCATTAACAGCGCTCCCAACACCAAGCCAATGAGGAATGGCACAACTAGCACGACATACAAGTCTACTTGCGCCTGCCAGCCAAAATAATAGTTCAATGTGATCGAGCCTGGATTGCGCATATTGATGGTTAACGCAAGTACCGCGAAAAGGAGAAATATAATCGTAGTGACAATGAACTTTTTCATACAAAAAATTTGGGCATCAAAACCAGGCTCTGTGATCAGTTTAGTATAAATCCTTTTTTGACGACTCGCTGTGCGAGTTGCTTAAAATTAGGAATTGATTGAGTCAACTCGCTCCTTGAGCTCTTTGCCGGGCTTGAAATGCGGCGAAAACTTGTCTTCCACTGAAACCGATTCGCCAGTTTTTGGATTTCGGCCGACGCGCGCAGGACGATAGTGCAATGAAAAGCTACCGAACCCCCGAATCTCAATTCGCTCCCCCTCTTCGAACGCGTTACCCATTCGTTCAAGCACAGCCTTAACTGCCAGCTCGACGTCACGATGCGCTAAATGCGGTTGTTTTTCAACTAGCACCTCGATGAGTTCCGACCTCGTCATTGTTGGTGTTTTAATCATACCCTGTACCCTTTGATTAATTTTTAGCCGAGAAAGTATAGAGAGTCCCCGCGTTCCACGCAACTAATCCAGAACAAAAAAGCTGGCTAAGTGACTGATATTACTAAATTTATCGTCATAATTGACGATTGACCACCAAGTTCTGGCTGACATAAAAAAACCGCAGCCCCCGAATCGGCGGGCTGCGGCTCTTTTCAAAGATGCTTGAATAAAGGTCTATTTATTCAATTTTTCTTTCAGTTTCTCAGCCAGCAAGCTGCTACCAGATTCATCGCTGCCACGCGCATATTCTTGGATCGCCTCACTTTCGTGCTGCGCTTCCAATGCTTTAATGGACAATGAAATTCGGCGAGTCTTACGGTCGATTGACGTGACTTTTGATTCAACTTTATCGCCAACACTGAACAGGTTGGAAGCATCATCAACGTGGTCACGTGAGATCTCGCCCGCACGCAGGTAACCCTCAACGCCCTCAGTTAATTCAATGGTGACACCACGTGAATCGACTTCTTTCACGGTACCAGTGACAACCGCGCCTTTATTGTTGGCGGCAACGAAGTCACTGAATGGGTCACCAGAAATTTGCTTGACACCCAATGAAATACGCTCACGCTCTGGATCTACAGCCAAGACAACGGCTTCCAGCTCATCGCCTTTAGAGTAGTTGCGGATGACGTCTTCGCCTTCTTCGTTCCAAGACAGATCGCTAAGGTGAATCAAACCGTCAATGTTGCCCTCAAGACCAATAAACACACCGAAATCAGTGATTGATTTGATCTTACCAACAACTTTGTCGCCTTTCTTGTGTGTCGCGGCGAAGCTATCCCATGGGTTCGCACGGCACTGCTTCATACCCAGTGAAATACGACGACGCTCGGCATCGATCTCCAGCACCACAACTTCGACTTCGTCATTAACTTGGCACACTTTACTTGGATGAATGTTTTTGTTGGTCCAGTCCATTTCTGACACGTGCACCAAACCTTCAACACCATCTTCCAGCTCAACAAAGGCACCGTAGTCAGTGATGTTAGTCACTTTACCGTAATGACGCGAGTCAACGGTGAAACGACGTGCCAGATCTTTCCATGGGTCATCACCCATTTGCTTGATGCCCAAGGAAACACGTGCTTTTTCTTTGTCGAACTTCAGTACGCGTGCTTCGATATCTTGGCCAACTTCCAAAATTTCAGACGGATGCTTAACACGTTTCCATGCCATATCTGTGATGTGCAACAGACCGTCAATGCCACCCAGATTGATAAACGCACCGTAGTCAGTCAGGTTCTTAACGATACCTTTAACGATTTGACCTTCTTCGATGGTTTTCAGCAACTCTTCACGCTCAGCACCCAACTCGTTCTCAACCACAGCGCGGCGAGAAACAACAACGTTGTTACGTGCTTTATCGATCTTGATTACCTTCAACTCAAGGTCACGATTTTCAAGATACGCAGAATCTTTAACAGGACGCACATCTACCAATGAACCCGGCAGGAACGCACGAACGTTTTGCAGTGATACGGTGAAACCACCTTTTACTTTGCCAGTAATCTGACCAACCACGATATCTTCGTTTTCGTGTGCCTTCTCCAGCTCCGCCCATACGCGGACACGACGTGCTTTATCGTGTGACAACTTGGTACGGCCGTAACCGTCTTCGACGCTCTCGATAGCAACCTCTACTAGGTCGCCTGCGTGTACATTGTACTCGCCTTCGATTTTAGCAAACTGGGAAAGGGGAATTTCGGCTTCAGACTTGAGGCCCGCAGTGACGGTCACATAATCGCCGTCGACAGAAACAACTTCAGCTTTGATCACCTCACCGACGGTCATAACGGTGTTCTTTAGGCTCTCTTCAAACATTTCAGCGAATGATTCGCTCATAACTTCTTACCTTCGATACTGGCTTCCGTTGCAGAAACTGGCATCTTATCTAGCGTCACATTCGGTCCGAACGAAGATCAGCGTTGATTTACATGATCCATTATACACGCAACGACTTCATCAATAGACAGCGCTGAAGTATCAAGCACATACGCGTCATCCGCAGGTTTAAGCGGAGATTCTGCGCGGCTCGAATCTCGGACGTCACGGGCCTGGATCGACTCTAACAGGCGCGCGAGGTTAACATCGAAACCTTTTGATTTCAACTGATCGAAACGCCTTTGTGCCCGAATTTCCGCGCTTGCGGTCAAAAACACCTTAAATTCTGCATCAGGGAACACGACCGTGCCCATATCACGGCCATCCGCGACCAAACCAGGCGTGCGTCGACACCGACGTTGCATTGCCAGCAAGGCTGCTCTGACCGACCCAAGTGGCGCAATTTTACTGGCCATTTCGCCGGTCTCTTCTGTGCGCAAATCGTCTGTGACAATACGCCCATTAATTTCGATTTGAGCCACGTCGTCGGTCTGCACATGACACACCAGAGACATGCTCTCGGCAAGCGCCACGAGACCTGCAACGTCATCTGCAGCGACGGATTTGGAGTTCGCCAGCCAAGCCAGTCCACGATAAATCGCGCCACTATCTAAGTAGTGCCAACCAAATTTTAACGCACATATTTGCCCAATGGTTCCTTTTCCAGAACCGCTCGGTCCGTCCAGCGCCAGCACTGGCGGCAAAGGTGTTGTCTTACTCAATGCGCAACCCTACCGCCGTAGCGAGTTTTACAAAATTTGGGAACGACGTGGCTACTGTTTCCGCGCCATTGATAACAATTTTATCAGTACAAACGCCGCCAGCAATCGCAAACGACATGGCAATACGGTGATCGTGGTAACTCTCAACCGTGCCGCCGCGAATCGCACCGCCCTGAACCAACATACCATCCCGGCGCTCTTCGACTTCCACACCAATATTACGCAAACCTTCGACCATGCTGGAAATACGATCGGATTCTTTGTGTCGTAACTCTTCTGCACCGGATATCACGGTTTGACCATCAGCACATGCGGCAGCCACGCACAATACGGGAAACTCATCGATGGCGAGCGGCACCAAATTAGGGTCAATTTCACACCCTTTCAGCCCAACGTACTTCACTTGGATGTCCGCTACCGGCTCTCCACCGATAGCACGCGGGTTCAACAGTTTAATGTCCGCGCCCATGGCCTTAAGAATATCGATGACTCCGGTCCGAGTTGGGTTAATACACACATGCTCCAAAACAATTAATGAACCCGGCACGATGGATGCTGCCACCATAAAAAAGGCAGCAGACGAAATATCGGCTGGAATATCAATATCCGTGGCCGTTAACTTGCCACCACCAGATAAGCGAATCGTGGTGACCTGGTCATTGACCTTTTCTGAGTCACATTCGTAGCCGTATGCTTTTAACATTCGTTCGGTATGGTCACGCGTTGGCGCGGGTTCCGTGACGGAGGTTTCACCATCGGCATACAAACCGGCCAACAACACTGCAGACTTAATCTGTGCACTCGCCATAGGCAACTTGTAGCTAATCGGTTGCAAACGCTCAACACCGCGGATATGAATTGGTGGGCAACCATTATCATCGGTCGCACAACGCGCTCCCATTGAAGTCAACGGAACTGTGACGCGACGCATGGGCCGTTTTGACAGCGATGCATCACCAACCAGCTTGGAAGCAAAACTTTGTGCAGCAAGAATCCCGGTCATCAATCGCATAGCGGTACCGGAATTACCCATATCCAGATCCACTTTAGGCGCGTTAAGTCCACGCATACCGACCCCATGGATCACCAGGTCACCGTTATTTGGCCCTTCGGCTTGCACGCCCATCGCACGAAATGCTGCCAGAGTGGCCATAACATCCTCGCCTTCAAGCAACCCAGTAATATGACTCGTGCCCTCGGCCAAAGATGAAAACATCACTGCACGGTGAGACATAGACTTGTCGCCGGGTACACGCAAGGCACCGTTCAATGCATTCGCCGCCTTTTTAGACGATAATGTCGAATTCACACTCATAGTTAATCGCTCTTCTCTCTGGCGCTGGGCGCACTGTCTCAATTGTCTCGTTAATCAGTATCCTGAGCCTGCGCAATTGCCTCTGCGCGCTTTATCAGCCCGGCATCGCGTGCCGCTTTCGCCGCGCCGAAATACTCAAGGATGGCCGCCTGGTCTGCGTTGGCCACCAGATCACGAATGCCTTCAATTTGCGCATGAAAACCATCGAGCGCGGCGAGAACTTGTTCACGATTGGTAACACAGATATCACGCCACATCTCAGCATTGCTTGATGCGATGCGCGTAAAATCGTAAAAACCTGCGGCGGCCAAGTCAAATAATCGCTCACGATCGGGCTGATGACTCAAAAAATTAACCAAACTAAATGCAATCACGTGTGGCAAGTGACTGGTTTTGGCAAAAATTGCGTCATGTTCCTGCAAGCTCATGGATAACACGTGAGCGCCCAAACGCTGCCACATGTCCACCACTATCGATGTCATCTGCACATCAACTTCGGTTGTCTGCGTGATGATCACATGCTTATTTTGAAATAGCTTAAGCTTAGATGCCGATACACCAGAGTTTTCGCCACCTGCAATCGGGTGAGCCAAAACAAATTGCGGCAGAATATCCGGCACCTGCTGCTTCAATTGGTTATAAAGGTCCGTTTTAACACTACCGACGTCGGTTATGATCGCAGCGGGCGGCAAATGTGTTCTCATCTCAGTGATGACGGACAGCATCGCCTGCATCGGCGTTGCAAGCACCACCAGGTCAGCATCCTGTACCGCTTGAGTGAGCGGCAGCACCACGTCTACAACGCCTGCGTCCAATGTTTCTTGCGCGGTTTCGCTTGATCGGCATACACCGACAAGAAGCCTAGCCAACCGCTGCTCACGCAGGTCACGTGCCAGCGAACCACCAAGCAAGCCTGTTCCGACAATCGTGACTTGATTAAACATAAGAAAAAGAAACGACGACCGGGGTTATAAAACGCCGACCGGGTAAGAACCAATTAGCTTAAAGTAGGCGGATTTGGCCTTTAACTCTTCCAGAGCGGCCGACACCCCTTGGTCATCGACATGCCCAATGAGATCGATGAAAAACACATACTCCCAATTGGTTTGCCGACTCGGTCGAGACTCAATTCGACTCATATCGACGCCGGCATCGTACAAAGGCTTTAATAGTTCAAACAGGCTGCCCACTTTATTCGGTGCCGATACCATAATGGTGGTTTTATCTTCACCGCTAGCCGCATAGCTGTCGGTGCCGATAATCAAAAACCGCGTGGTATTGTTGCGCTCATCCTCAATGCCGGAAGCTAGGATATTGATATTGTATAAGCGCCCAGCAATGTCACTGGCAATGGCCGCCACTGCCGGGTCTTTAGAGGCAATAATCGCCGCCTCTGCATTACTGCTGGCGGTCAATATTTCGGCGTCCGGCAAATAACGTTCCAACCACTCACGACACTGCGCGAGCGCCTGAGGATGCGCATACACTTTCTGCACATTTGTCAGACCATCAGCATTACTCAACAATTGATGACTGATTGGCAATTGAACCTCACCACAGACCTTGAGATTGGATGAAGAAAAGCAATCCAGAGTGTGCGTGATAATACCTTCTGTTGAGTTTTCCACCGGCACAACGCCAAAATGCGCTTTGCGCTGCTCAACGACTCGGAATACATCCGGAATGGTTTTTACATCAAGACTACGCACTGCTTGACCAAAATGCTTAACCACCGCCGCTTGAGTATAGGTCCCTTCCGGCCCTAAATAGGCCACCGTCATCGGCATTTCAGCCGCCAGTGATGTCGACATGATCTCGCGCATGAGGCGCACCATTTCATCATCAGACACTAACCCATGCAGCTCCTCGCGCAACACGGCATTGCGCTCGCGAACCCGACGCAAGACCTGCGCTTCACGCTCTGGGCGATAAAACGATGCATCAGCATCACTCGCGACCTTGGCCTTGGCGATATCCGCCGCGACTAGCACGCGCTGTTGTATCAGCCGCAATATTTGCTGATCGAAAGCATCAATTTTTGCGCGCAATGCGACCAGCTCGTCGGAGTCAGTTTGTGGTTTATCACCCATGAGACGTTACGATTATCGTGCGAAGCCTAGGCTTGGATTGTGCGAGCTATCATAACACCATCAAGCTGTTTGATCGTGCTAATAACATCGCTGGGAATGGCACTGTCGACATCGACGATCGTGTAAGCCACATCACCACGCGACTGGTTGATCATGTCGTTAATATTTAAGTTAGCATCGGCCAGAATAGTCGAAATTTGACCGACCATGTTTGGCACGTTCTGATTACAGACTACCAAACGATGATCGGTACCACGCGGCATCGACACATTCGGGAAGTTAACCGAATTAGTGATATTGCCTGTTTCCAGATAGTCTCGAACCTGATTCGCCACCATCACCGCACAGTTGTCTTCTGCTTCGCCGGTCGATGCACCTAAATGTGGCAGACCAATCACTTTCGGCGTTTGCTTGGTGCGATTATTGGGGAAATCGGTGACGTAGCAACCCAATTTGCCTGCATCTATGGCATCGCACACCGCGGCATCATTGATAATACCGCCACGCGCCAGGTTAATAACGACCGCAGTCGGCTTCATTTTCTGCACATTGTCAGCGTTGATCAAATCACGAGTCGCATCAATCAAGGGAACATGTACGGTTAGAAAATCAACCTTTGATAACATTTCATCAACACTGTTAGCACGTTCAATCTGAGCTGATAACTGCCACGCACCGTCGACGGTTAAACCTGGATCAAAACCAACGACATTCATACCTAGGTTGACACAGGTATTAGCGACCATGCGTCCAATCGCGCCCAACCCGACCACACCAATGGTGCGACCGGGCAATTCAAAACCGGCGTATTTTTTCTTGCCAGCTTCCACCAACTTGCCGAGCTCGGCATCTTCACCTTGCAACCCTTCGGTGTATTTGATGGCTTCACTGATGTTTCGCGCCGACAAAAATAAGGATGCGATCACTAACTCCTTAACCGCATTGGCGTTTGCGCCTGGCGCATTGAACACCGGAATACCGGCTTTACTCATGGCATCCAACGGAATGTTATTGACCCCTGCACCGGCGCGCCCAACCGCCTTGAGGCTGGCGGGAATCGGCATATCGTGCATTTTAAATGAACGCAAGATGATGGCATCCGGCGATGCCACGTCGTCAGAAATCTGATACAAATCAGTCGGAAACTTCTCGAGCCCGACCGCTGAAATGTTATTAAGTGTAAGAATTTGATACATGTTATGTCCTGCCTCTCTCGCGCGCCACCAGACACGCGATCGGAATATTTGGTTATTGGTGCTTGGCTTTGAACTGATCCATAAAGTCGATCAATGCGGTAACACCATCTACCGACATGGCGTTGTAGATGCTGGCACGCATTCCACCGACCGAGCGATGACCTTTGAGGGCGTGTAAGCCAGCAGCGTGAGACTCCGCCAGAAAAGATGCGTCTAATTGATCATCAGCTAGGATAAAAGGCACGTTCATCCACGAGCGGCTGTCCACGGCCACCGGATTGGTATAGAAACCATTTGAATTATCAATGTAGTCGTACAACGCACTCGCTTTCTGCTGATTGGTTTGCGCCATTGACTCAACACCACCATTGGCTTTTAACCAAGCAAACACCTTACCGGCCAGATACCAAGCAAAGGTTGGCGGGGTATTATTCATACTGTCGCTCTCAGCCATGACCTGGTAATCCAATAGTCGTGGTGCATCCGCAGGGAAGTGGCCCAACAGGTCGTCACGCACAATCACGATCGTTAACCCTGCCGGGCCAATATTCTTCTGTGCACCCGCATAGATAAGCCCATATTTACGCACATCGATCGGACGCGAAAGAATGGTTGACGACAGGTCGGCGCAAATTGGCGCCTGAGTTTCAGGTAGCCAGTCAAACTCAACGCCCGCGATCGTTTCATTTGGGGTAATGTGCACATACGCAGCGTCATCACTGAGCTGCCAACTGCTGGCCTCGGGCACATGCTTGTAACCCTCTTCGGACGTGTCACACACCACATTCACATCAATAAAGCGCTTTGCGTCCGCAATTGCCTTTTTACTCCAATGCCCAGTATGTGCATAGTCGGCACGTTTACCGGCAAAACCCAGGTTTAGTGGAATTGCAGAGAACTGCATCGTGGCACCACCTTGCAGAAACAGGACTTTGTAGTTATCCGGGATGCCCATCAAATCGCGCAAATCCTGTTCTGCTTGTGCGGCAGTCTGCATAAAGGGCCCACCTCGATGTGATACTTCCATCACCGACGCACCGGTATGCCCCCATTCCAGTAGCTCAGCTTGCACTTCTTCAAGCACAGCCAATGGCAGTACAGCTGGACCTGCACTGAAGTTATAAACACGACTCATTATAAGTCTCCAAGAAAGTTAAAATCTTGTCTTGCGATCAGACACCAACCACCACCGGCTGGGCTTCATTCGCTGTCATGTCGGGCCGCAGATGGCAGAATTTGAAGCGCTGCCAGTCAATGCCATGAATAAGCAGAGTATTCTACACAAGGAAGACAAAAATCCATATGACTAGTTGGCCATAATCACTAGGTTTTATGGCCAACCATGTTGGGTATTCAAGAAATCTATACGGTGAGGCGAACCAAACTAGTCATCGTCGCTTAGTAACAGCATCAAAACGGACAGTAATGACATTTTGCGCACGGTAAGTGGCACACCACCAGAACAGTTATTGTCGGTACCTGACTCCCCGTTGACCTCAGTGACACACACACCAATCCAGTATTGCCCCTCTTCACGCGGCGCTTTAAAAGACAAATCAACAGCCAGCTCCTCACCACCGGCAAGCGCCATGACAGGCGCACTGCCAGCCACGGGATCTGCAAGTGATATCACCGAATCAGCAGACACGCGTACGGTAACCGTCGTCGACGGTGCATCCGCGCTCCCCACATTACTCACCGACGCGGAGAGACTCACATTGCCACCGACTACTGTTTTCAGATCTTCTGTCACTGTAATTGATGAAACCAGATCGACAGTTGCGGTGAACATAGGCAAAGACGGGGTATTTTCCGCAAAATACTCATGACTATCTGCATTTCGTACCGCATCAGCAGGGCGTGTTCGCGCCAAGCTTCGAGCTGCCGACTGCCCATATTCTATGTCGTCGGTTGCCGCCACCACGTTAAAGTGACTAACCTCATGGATAATCGTGCCCGCCTTGGAATCAGTGCCAGTCATCGGCGCACTCCAGAATGCTTGCCCCAGATAGACATCGTAAGGTTGACCAGGGTAAACGTAAGCAAAATATGGCACGCTGTCGTCACACTCGAACGTGATTGTACGGCCGCTGAGCGTTGAGAAAATACGATCAAAATTTCGTTGCACAGCGTTCCATCGGGTCGCTGTATACGCCCCAAACCATTCTTTGTAGCGTTGCACCGAACGACGAAACGCGACCGGCGTTGCCCGCATGTCATCGCGCGCACGTTTTGCCAAACTCTCAGCGGCACCCAAGGCGGAATCAATTTGATCTGGACGATCACCATCACAACTGTTGATAATCGGCGTTTGTTTCAGACTTACTGGGCGATCCTTGCTCAAGATCAATTTGACAGGCGGTGACTTTTGCGCCACGGCAGCGCCCTTAGGGCTAATAAGGTACTCCCCTTTGTAATCGAGGTGGTAGCCTGTATTAATATCGACGACCTGACTGCGACTTTCGCCCGGCGCTAAACTGATGTAATCGGCTGAAGTCGCCGGAGCACGCTTATAGTGACGCCCCATATAGGGCAACACGCGACCTTCATGAGTGACGGTCAAAAAATCTTCATCGACCCGCCCCTCGAACGCGGTCTCCCAGCGCAGGAGTTGCTTGGGTGTCGACCCGACATTGGTGTACGTGACTTTTACCAAGGCTTGCTCACTGGGACTGACTTTACTTTGCACCACATCCACGCTCATCGCGATGCCACTTGGCAAATCCGCGTAAACATTAGCGCAAACCAGTAAGAGTCCTAGCGCCAGGATTCGAAATACAGCCTTGTTTTTAAACACCAACATCAACTTAGACATAGTCGAAATTCTCCTGATTGGTACGCGACACAGTTCATCTACCATGCCCCGTACTGGGTAGATTAGCACTGGGGAAAACTGGGCCCAGTTGTAAAATTCAATATATTATTACGAGTCGGTACGACGTTGTTGTCACGCGACACAAATACGCCGATATACTCTAGTCGGTAAGCGCGATTGGCACAGAATGAGTACCCTTCGCTTAGACGCTGAGTATTACGTAAAACTTCGCCGGCCTTCAGCACGACATAGTCGTCCACCTCCGGTGCCGCGCGCTTCACCATTCGCCCAAGGTAGGGCAAAGCTTGCGCATCGACCGCAGCATCATGTGTAATTCGGTAGAGATCGCCTAATAAAGTCGCTTCCATTGGCGTATTCCAAGGCAACAGTTCGACAGACTCTTGACCGTTATTTTTCAGCTCTGCCTCCAGCACCACCTGCCCTGCCTCAAGTTCAGCTAGGTTGAGACTCAAGGTCAATTGCATAGATTGTGCATTGCAGGCTGCCAACAATAAAGTCGTACACGATAGTATCATGGCGAAGTAAAATTTTGAGGTCATTTATTTGCCCACGGAATAAATATCAACGTTCGTTGCCAAGCAGCAAGTCCACAATCGGCACCAGAATGCGTGGTATTGATTCCGGCTCCGGCGGAATCAATGGATCAAGCAGAGAACCAGGCTCATCGCCCTCATCACCACCTCCATTATCACCATCACCACCCTCTGTTGGCATTGGCAGGCCTGTCGGGTTGGCAGCAAAATACTGGTAATTAGAGGCAGCCCCGACGGCACGATCAGGGTTGGTTATTGCTAACCCCACAGCCGCGCCTTGGCCGTAAAGCGCACCATTAACACCATGGGGACCATCGTCAGTGTTTGCCGTATCATTGAAGTGGCTGATTTCATGGACCAGAACGGATGCCTGAGAATCCCCACCCGCTCTCGGCATGCCAAAGAATCCGTCGCATAAGAAAATTTCAGACGTACGCGCACCATACACATAGGCGATAGTGCGGTTAGTTCCAGCTTCGCAAGCACAATCAAACGTAAATCGTCGGCTGCTAGCTGCGCTGTAGATTCGAGTCATTCCGTCTTGCACGCGATTCCAGCGTGGCTGACTGTATTGCCCAAACCAATAACGGTAGCGACGCGCGTCCGACCGCGCACTTATCAATGTGTTTCTGAGGTCATCGCGGGCGTGGCGTGCGTAAGTCTCCGCGACACTCAACGCTCCGTCCGCCGCGGCCGCCTGCGCAACACTGCAAAAGCGTGCAACCGAAGCCTGCTTAGGTGCGACCTGCTGAGGTGAGGCCTGCCGAGGTAATGCGGGTTGTGCTCGCGATTCGGTTAACCAAAACTGCGCACCACCACTTTCTATAGCACCACCTTGGCCATCCCGATGGTAAACTTGATACCCTCCAACCTGTCGTACACCGTAGCTTGCCTCAATATCGACTTCGGCAGTCACTGACTGCCCGGGCACCAAAACAGTGTAATCATTGATTGACGGCGGAAACCGCATGGCAAGAATTCCTTGATACGGCTGAGGCTCGCCATTACGCACAACGATGAGAAAATCTTCCGCCACCGAACCTTCGAGCGCCGTGCCATATTGAAGCAAACGCACCACCTCAGAGGATTGATTTTGGTAAGTGACTGAGATCAATACAGAGTCCGTTCGCGCTATCTGCGTCTTCGTAGGTGAGATCGATACGGAGATATCTGGCGGCAAGCCTGCCGAAACCGACGCAAAACACCCTACGCTGAGCACTAGGCTCAGCAACAATCGAACCCAGCTTGTTTGCCGTACAATCTGAACCAATAAATGCTCTCGAAATACTGCCAATTTACTCGTTATCGTGCGTCTCCTCGTCCGATTGTACACCACCGGCATCGCCGTCAGCGAGTTCATCGTCGCCTGATTCGTCGTCGTCCGACTCCGCGACCTTCTCTATACTGATGAGCTTCTCACCACCAGAAACACCAATAATTTTCACGCCCTGCGTATTGCGACCAATCACTGACACCTCGCAGACCCGGGTGCGAACCAGCGTACCACCATTGGTAATCAACATTGCTTCGTTACCTTCTTGCACCAAAATTGCGCCAACCGCATTGCCATTCCGATCACTGGTCTGAATGGAGATCACGCCTTGGCCGCCGCGGCCTTGCGTATTGTATTCCGACAGCATCGTGCGTTTGCCAAAACCGTTTTCAGTTAGGGTCAATACCGCCGACTCTGCATCACCTGCGTCACAAATAATCATGGCATTCACTTGATGCCCATCACCGACTTTAATGCCACGTACGCCGCGCGCAGTGCGACCCATTTGGCGAACATCCTGTTCTGCAAACCGAATAGCTTTGCCCGAGCTACAGAACAACATGATTTCTTGTTCTCCACTGGTCAACCCGACACCGACCAACGAGTTACCATCCACCAGATCCAGCGCGATGATACCGTTAGCTCGAGGACGCGAAAAGTCCATCAATGATGTCTTCTTGACCGTGCCGTCGCTGGTGGCCATGAACACGAATTGACCTTCGGTAAACTCTTTCACCGGCAAAATCGCAGTGATGTGCTCACTATTTTCGAGCGGCAAGAGATTCACAATTGGCTTACCCCGCGCATTGCGCCCGGCCTGTGGCAACTCATAGACTTTCAACCAATAAACCTTGCCTTTGTCCGAAAAGCACAGAATGGTATCGTGCGAATTGGCAACAAACATACGTTCGACAAAATCTTCGTCTTTGGTTTTGGTTGCACTTTTGCCCTTACCGCCACGACGCTGCGCGCGGTAGTCACTCAGAGGCTGTGACTTGGCGTAACCTTCGTGCGACAAGGTCACCACCAAATCTTCCTCGGCGATCATGTCCTCTAGCGTAAGATCGAGCTTCTGATCAATAATCTCGGTGCGCCGCTGATCGCCATACTCTTCACGAATAGCAACAAGCTCTTCGCGAATCACTTCCATCAATCGGTCCACGTTTTCCAAGATATTTATAAATTCGGCGATTTTCTCGAGAACTTCGGCATACTCTTCACGAATCTTGTCTTGCTCGAGGCCGGTCAGACGATGCAAACGTAGATCCAAAATGGCCTGCGCCTGCTTTTCAGACAATCGGTATTCATTCCCGTGCAAACCCAGCTCAGGATCTAATCCAATCGGCTTGGAGGACACCGCACCGGCGCGCGCAATCATATCGGCCACCACACCCGGCGTCCAACTGCGCCCCAGCAGTTGCTCTTTCGCCACAGCGGGGCTGGCTGATTGTTTAATCAACTCGATCATCTCGTCGATGTTGCTCAAGGCAATGGCCAGGCCTTCCAGAGTGTGGGCCCGGGCACGCGCCTTACGCAAATTGTAGATGGTACGACGGGTTACGACTTCTCGGCGATGTTTAATAAACTCTGCCAGCAATTCCCGCAGGTTAAACAGACGCGGCTGATTGTCCAGAAGTGCAACCGTATTGATACCGAACACCGTTTGCATTTGTGTCTGTTGAAACAACTTATTGAGAATGACCTCAGCAACTTCGCCACGACGCACTGAAATAAACATGCGCATACCGCTCTTGTCAGATTCGTCGCGCAGCTCCGTAATACCGTCGATTTTTTTAGTCTTGACCAGTTCGGCGATCTTCTCCAGCAAACGTGCTTTGTTCACCATATAAGGCAGCTCGGTCACGATAATCGCCTGCCGACCATTGCTCTCATTAGTCTCAATGTGCGTACGAGCACGCATGTAGATTTTTCCACGTCCGGTGCGATACGCGTCTCGGATCCCTTTGGCACCGTTGATAAAACCTGAAGTTGGAAAATCCGGACCGGGAATATGCTCCATCAATTCATCAACGGTGATGTCCTCGTTGTCGATCATTGCGACACAGCCGTTGATAACTTCCGTAAGATTGTGCGGTGGAATATTGGTCGCCATTCCAACCGCGATACCGGAAGAACCATTAACCAACAACGTCGGAATTTTGGTCGGCATCACCGATGGCTGCATCTCGCTTTCGTCGTAGTTCGGATAAAAATCGACGGTTTCTTTATCAAGATCGGCGAGAATTTCGTGTGCGATCTTAGCCAGTCGAATCTCGGTATACCGCATTGCGGCGGGCGAATCGCCATCAATCGAACCAAAGTTACCCTGACCATCCACCAACGGGTAGCGCATAGAGAAATCCTGCGCCAATCGAACAATCGTGTCGTACACAGCTGTGTCACCGTGCGGATGGTATTTACCGATCACATCGCCCACGATACGCGCCGATTTCTTGTACGGCTTGTTGTAGTCATTATTAAGCTGCGACATGGCGAACAACGCGCGTCGATGCACCGGCTTTAGGCCGTCTCGAACGTCTGGCAACGCTCGCCCAACGATTACACTCATCGCGTAATCAAGGTAGGATTGACGCATCTCCTGCTCGAGATTAGCGGGGATGGTTTCTTTAGCAAATTGGTCGGTCATATAGAGGCAGTTGGCAGTACAAATGAACCCCAGTATTATAACGGACTAAGGGCTCATTTGCATGGCTTAGCGTAATTTGCAACGCCAATCATGGTGATCTCAGCGTCACCTCGACTGCCAAGATTATGCTTGCCCTACTCCTAGCTTCCAACGCGCCTTCAGAATTTCCTCTGCGGCGTTATAGAGCAGTAGGTCAGCTTCATTTTTCTCTAAGAATTGTGCATAGAGACTCTCTCCCAAATCATCCCTCACACGCTTGACAGAATCGGCAACACAGACAGGAGCTCCGCGCGAACTATTCTGTATTTCATAAGAAAGATCAATACCAGGAAAATCATTCTCAAGCTCACACTTAAAATACGCCATACTTGCATCAAAGTACTCCACTAGCCCTACTAATGGTGTGCACTCTATTAAATTAATGGCACTTTTCAATAATTCATTAGAAGAAAGACCCAGCCTACCCGGCACACACGCCGTCAAGTAGCTTGTATGGAAATTGCGAATCGTCTTCGGCACATCATCGCGAAGTCGCCATCGAACATACTCTGAAAACGATAACTCCTTTGCCTTAACCGCACCCGGGGTCTTTGCATTTTGTTTTCTTTCGAAATCATACACACTTCTAACACGGGCCACCGGATGCCGCAGAAAGAACAATAGATGGAATCGATAACCAGGCACATCAGCCAAAGGTAGACGAATTGAGTGACTTGAAATTGCCTTCAGCCCCTTGTTCTCTCGCAGAACCTCGCCCATGTACCCCGGCTCCATACGCATCCGGTCATCGTTTCGGTCATCTAGAAATGCCCATTTAAAATTTTTTTTTAGTATCCAGTCAATGGTTGAACCCGCGTTTTTAAACAAATGCGCGTGCACTATCACCGGGGAGTCCTCACTACTCATTTGATAACGTGCTCTTTGATTTCAGCAGCGCGTTCTTTATTCCAAGTTGAAACACAAGGAATCTTAGCCTGGTCACAACGCCCAGAATACTTTTCCGCAATATCTCGGACCTCAGACAACAAACCCTCCTTTAAAGTAACCGGTTCAAGGCCATGCGACAAAAACTTATCATTCTTAACGTGAAGCTCGTTCTCGTCCGCCTCATTTCGTGGGTTAGTCAGATACGCAACCTCACAACCAGTTAGATCAGAAATCATTTCGGCCAAGTCGCGAACTTTATGCGTCTCCGTCATTTGATTAAATATCTCTACCTTGACACCTTTTTTAGGCGGATTCCGTAAGGCTATCTCGATACATCTGACGGTATCTTGGATGTGAATAAACGCGCGCGTCTGCCCGCCAGTCCCATGCACCGTCAAAGGGTGTCCGACCGCTGACTGCATTAAAAATCGATTTAATACAGTCCCGTAGTCGCCATCGTAGTCAAACCTGTTTATTAGTCTTTGATCAAGCTCAGTTTCTTTAGTTTGAGTTCCCCAGACGATCCCTTGATGCAAATCTGTAACTCTAACGTGGTCATTCTTATTATAGAATGCGAACAACAATTGATCCTGGGTCTTTGTCATATGATAGATACTTCCTGGGTTAACTGGATAGAGTATCTCATTTTCAATAACTTGCCCTTCGTCACCTTCACACTTAATATTCAAGTAGCCTTCTGGAATTTTCATGCCTGCACTACCGTACCCATACACCCCCATAGTCCCTAGATGAACAATATGCGGATCCAACCCTGCATCCACAACCGCTGCAAGCAAATTGTGCGTGGCACCGATATTGTTCATCACCGTGTAACATTTATGCGCGGCGCTTTTCATAGAGTATGGAGCGGCTCGCTGTTCTGCAAAATGGATTACCGCATCTGGTGAAACCTGTTCCAATACCGCCTTAAGACCAGCGTAGTCTTCAGCCATATCTATATTCGCGAACTGAATCTCTTTTCCAGTTATTTCGTACCAGGCTTTTAAGCGTGCATCCATAGACGCAATTGGAGTCAGCGAAGAACACCCCAGCTCATTATCAATATTTCGGCGAGAGAGGTTGTCAACAATCGTGACATTGAAACCAAGATTGGATAAGTGAAGAGCGGTGGGCCATCCACAAAACCCATCCCCCCCAAAAACAATAACATTCATAAGCTTGCTAAAACAGAATTAATTAATTAGTTAAAATGAGAACGTGGAGTATACCCAAGCGGCGAGTGAATAACCAAAGGAGTTGAACAAACATAAACGTTAAAATCATAAGAGTGATCAAGCTTTGTAAGAATCGACTCCACAATACCCCCCACCCGACCACTCAATTCGCCAAGAGCATCACTCAAACCCAGTGCGTACATTTGCCAATCCACACTATGCACGACCCCATCACGAGCAACCAACCCTAATAGCTTCCTAGCGCCTTTTGGTGACAACAAGTAGCCGTCGCCGCCAATAGCACGACAATCATCAGACAACTTCCGATTCGCATATTGCGCTTTCTCGAATTGATATTTGCTCAAGTCATTGGACGTCCATCCCCCAGCCGCGCGATCGTTGACAAAGCAATAATCCATATCGCTCGGCAGCGAAGCTAGAAGCTCTGAAACATTATATTGATGAGACGGAAGCGCATCATCCTCCAAAACCAAGACAACCTGTTCATCATCTAACTTAGCCACTTTATCCCAAACAGAAATATGGGACATTGTGCAGCCAATCGCATTCAAGGGCCTCTTTGATTTAAATATTGAGTCCACGGCTATTTGGGGAACGCTTGCACCAAATATTCCCGGGTGGCGCTCAGGCTGAATTCCAATCTCCTTATAAAGTGCTCTCAGAAGCAGAAATCGTTGCGCATCCCGATCGAGGTTGATACAGACAACAGAAAAAACACCTGAATCAGCGCCTCGCGCGATCTCAAGCGGGGAATGACGCTGCATATTCTTACCACCGGAACCCTGAAAACCTAGCAACGCCTTCGCAAGGACCATTTTACCTTTCAGCGCTTTTTGACCCACCATCGATAAACCCGCAGCCTCGATACCCAGAGGCACATTATTGACCAAAAGATCTAATAACGCGTAATGACGTGTAGCCGATGCCATTTCCAGCACGGCGTTTGCTACCCACGGGTCTGTCGCCTGCGAGTATCTATCCAACTCACCCCTCACCTCATCAACACGCCCCTGCCTGAGCTTCACACGGCATTGACACAAATGGAGTGCTGTAACCTCGGGAAATTTGCTTGACAGCCCAACAGCGAGCTCTAAAGCTTCCCGCAGCCGACCTCTTTTTATAAACGAATTTGCCAACTGATTTGCCAAAAGGGCTACCTTCGAAGAAGGCAAATCCCCTACGGCACCACATAAACCCGACACGACCTGCCATAGCTCATCATACGCGACACAATCGTCACACAAGAATTGCCCAATCGAGGCCCAGTCATCCTTGGTTCCAATTAGGTCTCCGGAAGAAACCCAAGAAAAATCACCTGAAATTAGCAGCTTACTCCCTTGCTCAGGAGTAATCTCTTGAGGTAATGCCCTGCGATTGAAAAACATTTACATAAACTCCAGCACAAACTAAAACAGCGCTGGCACCCTCTGGCACCAACGCTGCTGTATTTATAGCAGAAGTTAACACTCCTGCCATCTGCTCAACTACTATTAAGAGGCAGACATAAACACGCTTTGGATGGGAGTACCAAATCCTTCGCAGTCAGCGCCACCAGATGGCACTTCTAACTGTACAGACTGTTCCAACGCATACGCTGTCAAAAGAGAAGCGATAACAGTTTTAGCGCCAGCGCCATCAGAGTTTACACGATAAGTAGTAGTGCAAGCCGCGCCGCCAAGCAAATTTGAGTCCAAAGTTACGAAGTATGCACCCGTGCTATATGGACGCATTTTAACAATTTTAGCAACTGCAGTACGAGGCTCAGCGTTAGCCGTACCTGCGAACAATGTCATACCCAACGCAGCAATCGCTAACGATTTAACTTTAGTTTTGATATTCATCATAATTTCCTTTTTTAGAAATGGTTAGTATCGATACAAGCAATATACCTGATATCCAACTCCTGACACAAGAAATTAGCCTGATTTTGTCAAGTTAAGTTTCCAATGCATGAGGCTGAATATACCGGCACTGCGTTAGCTTAACATGTTTATCTCGCAAAAACGCTATCGATTAACCTTTTAATTGTCGGAGCAGAATCGTAATAAACCCTGTATGCCAACAGCAACATGCCATCACGGCTCAGAGGTGGAACACACAAATTCTTTTGTTTGGACACGCAAAACTCAAGCACCTTTTGCTTTACCTCATCTACATTAAAACGAGGTTCTGAACTAAAGGGATAACCTGAAAAATCAGTCGAGAATAACTGCTCATTTGATAAAAACCGCTCAGCTACTCGTCTGTTACCTGCATTGTATCGACGAAGAAATGATTCCGCATCTGATCTCGCCGGCAGCAGCTGAGGCCCATCAAAGCACGCGACCAAATACTCAGACAACTGCCTTTTTAGCCATATATGATATCCAGATTGGACAGAAAAGATCCGATTAAACCAGACAAGACCATACTGCGCTTGGCCCGGCAGCCCGCGATTAAACATCTCCGGATATTGATATCTAACATCCGAAGGCAAGCCCGCCGCATCACAAAAATCGAGCAGCAATGCATTGGCCCCTCGCCGGGGTCCTTCGAAACGTCGTATCACGAGGGCTTCTTCACCAAAAACCTCTGACCACCGCTCAAGAAGAGCATAATAGTCATAGTAAGAGTCCACGTTTGAAGATGCCTCAGGCAGAATTTGCAATGAAGAATTTGTTTCTTTACATCGAGTACTAAAGAGACTTACCGCTACCTTATCTTGTCGCCTCAGGTAAACCACCACCGAGACCTTAGAGGCATACGGTGAAAGCAAGTCAGCCAACGCCTTCACCTCCTCAACGCTCTTTAAGCGAGAGTGGAAATGCTCAGAAGAAATTACAACTGTATTGCTGCTCTGTTTCAACCAGGCTAACTCAGAATTCAACCTCCGACACAGTGTTCTCTTCCACCGAATTCGTTTCGCCACGTCGTCAATCCCATTCGTTCGGGTGTAGACATCTGACCTAGAATTGCTCATGCAATAAGCGACTAAAGCTCTAGCATTCTCCCTGCCCAAACATGACAAGTGCCGCACACCTGCTGCACCAATGACCCTTCGGTTTGTGCGCAGGAATTTTTGAATTGTGGTACTGCCAGTTTTCTCAGTCCCGATGTGAATGATTACGCGCATTCTAGTTGCTAACGCAGCCTTCCTCGTTGCCACTCAGTTTTAGCGGACTCAGATCCACTCCGTCAAGCTCAGGCATAGTGGCACGCTGACTTAACAATCGCCCTAGTGTTACACTGCACTCTCGCGCGTAGACAAGTGAAAATCGCATGCAGAACACCAGAACAATACCGCCAATACTAATCGTGGCGCCATCAGGTCTATACATAAGGTACAGAAAAAAAATCGCTACCATCATAAAACCACTAAGCATATCCGAAACAAGCCCATTCTGCCGCTCCTTCGCGAACTGGTAGTTTTGCTTTCTGATAGGCTCCAAGTACTCTTCATCACTTAGTCTTCCCAAATTTTTTCTTGCCGCCTGAGCCTCTTTAGATAAAAAAACGTGCTTCCTTTGTCTCAAAACCAAATACACAGTCAGCAACGGAATAGTTGAGATAACCAATCCTCCCAACAAGGGACTGATATAAAATAGTGCAACGACCATCAACGAGAAAAAGAGCGTTATTTGTATGAGTTTAGTTGCCGCATCATACCCTCGAGGCAATTGATCCATTGCGTACTTGCGGTTATCTAACTTCTTGTCAGACAATAAAAGATCAGGACCTCGCTGCTGAAGAAGGCGTCGCACACTAAGTAACAGTCGCAAATTGACTTGACCATTAACATACGCTCCAAGAGAGACCAGCCCGAGGCATGAAATTAACACGTAGGACACCGATTCTGGCGCAATCACAAACTGCGAGGGCAAGTACGAGTTCACTGTCTCAACTATTGGAGTCACGGAGTTCGGACTGACTATCGAAAGCAATGTCTTGAATATGAATACAAATGTAGCAATCCCGAATAATCGGCCTATAAATCCAGTAAGGATAATGCACATCGAACGAATTGGCATCACAACCACCAGTCGTAAATAGAACCGTAGGACCGAGGCCGACCGTTTGATCTGTATATTTGGAGTCAACGCCTTTTTCATTTATCAAAAACTAAGTTTAGAGTATTGTCAAGATCACCCTCGCGTCGAACCGAACACCAATATTCATTGAATGACGAGCTCTAGCAAAGGCGGCGTGATTGTCGCACAGTTACCAGCAAGCTGAACAGACTCTTTTAACCGCGGGTTGGTCGACTGTCATTAAAGTACTGCACGGACACCATTTTGGGCACAACCAAATTTTTATTGCGCCCGTGAAAAAAGTCCCGGCTGGCCGATAACAAGTACTTAACTAGCTGCGCACGCCCCGAACACAATAATAAAAACGCACGCACAGGCGCTCTAAAAACAAGAACCCAAATGAACATACTAGGACGATGCGTGCGATAAAAATCTAACATACTCCATGTTTCATGGTACAACCTGAGAGGTGCCAATGAGCCTTCACCGGAGCTACCTGCTCCCAAGTGGGTTAACTTTATATTATCTATAAAAATCTGCGTAAATCCATGCGTACGAGCTCGCGATGCGAAATCCAGTTCTTCAAAGTACAGAAAGGTGCGCGGGTTGAGGCAACCTATCGCTTGGAAAACACTTTGATGGACCACCATATTAGCGCCACTCACATACAGATTTTTGTCGGCCAGCGAGTCTAACTCACTTCTCAACATAACCGGGCGGTATCGAGTCGTCCAAGGGTTGAATTTATAAAAGCCAGTGAATTCATATTTTCCCGCTTCAGCAACTTGAAATCCATATATATTTGGGCTCTTTTGGCGCAACGACGCCACCAAACTTGATACAGTGCCCTGCTCAACCATAACATCATTGTTCAGCATCCACACCCAATCAACACCCTCCTCTTGCAATTTCGCGATACCAAGATTCATTCCCAATGAAAAGCCAGAATTAACTTCATTGCGAATTAGTATGAATTTGGGTCCTCGCCCTGAATTTAAGCGTTCGATACCCCTTAAAAACAGCTCAAGCTTTTCAAAATCCTGTTCTTCAGAGCCGTTATCAGTCACGACCACCACCTGCAAGCCAGACTCGAGAGCCAGAGACTTCAACAACGCGATCGTCAAATCCGCCCGCCCCCACTGGAGTAATGCAACACCGACTTTGCTATCCATGGTCACTTCCTTTGACGCATAGCGCGGAATATAGCGCCTCAGTTCTATCACAAAAAAGTGTGTAATTAAACTCACTCTTCACACGACGCTCAGCTGCCTCCCCACGTTGATCAACCAGTTCACAATCATAAGCGAAACGTTGAATAGCCGCGCTCAGTTCCTCGACATCATCAGCTGTCACAGTGATAGCCTCCCTTCCATCTCGAGCCACCCAAGGAACACCGGAACTCAGGTTAGTATTAATAACAGGCCTTCCATGAGCCATAGCTTCGATCTGGACCAACGCAAACGCTTCACTAGGCAAAGTTGACGGTAAAATCAAGCAACGAGAAGCACGCAACAAGGTATCAACATCTTGATCATCCGCGTCGACGACGAACCGTACGCGGTCCGATATGCCAAGTGACTTAGCCAATGTTTGGTGTTCACTCAAAAGCGGCCCGTTTCCGACCAAGACCAAGCCAGGTAAATCGCACTTGACTAACTGATGCACACATCTCGAATACGCCTTCAACAAGACATCAATTCCTTTATATGGCACGTGTCGACCGATCATTAGCATGTAATTGGATTCACTAGGTGCTATATATTCTTTAGAATCACTCGCTTGTGGTATACCAAAAGGGAGTACTACACACTTGTGTCTATACGCATGGAGCATTTTTGAGTGCGTCAACAATGGCGGTGAAGAAACCACTACCTTAGCAGCCTTGGCTAGCATTAGTTTGGTGAAAGGCCTCACTAACAGAGAGCTTAGTTTTTGTGACACGATTTCCGAATGCCAGTAGACGACCACGGGCGCGCTCTTTCGTCCAATCAAAAGAGCGGCCACATCTGCAATGGGAAATGGATAGTGAACACAGACAATGTCGCAAGTGCTAGCAAGTTTACGCACCTGCCACAATAAGCTAGGCGCGATTGGCATCGAAAAAAGCTCCAGAAATGAGCGGACCGTCCTCAACTGGGTCTTGTCCTCCAAAACACTGGTGCTGTCACGATCCGCGGTAGTCAGCACAGAACTACTCCACCCTCTGGGGTTGAGTCCTGCGCATATTCGCTGAATAACTGTTTGAACACCACCTTGCGTCGGGAGGTAAACTTTGCAGACGTGCAGTACGCTCCCAACCTTGCCCTCTTTCATGCTAACCATAAAAATATCATAAAACTCTAACAAAACTAATACGCCAGAACGTGAGTAACTAATATTTGTCCACACGCCACGACGCGAAAGATACCATGCATCCACGGCGAATACTGGCTCGATAGAAATAAAGGTTTGACCCGGTCTCTCCTGTCAACTCTTGTTATTCAACTAGACCCTCTTCTACAACAACCAGTAAACTTGAACTCAAACTCTAGAGACACGTATGGATACTTTATAAAATGGGCAACGTATTAATTGAATGTTAAAATCTCGAGCATCGAAGACACAAGATAGAAATTGAGAATAACCGAGAGCACCAGTACCATTCATAAACTTCAATTGAGACTTTTCATACATGCAACTCCCTCCTCTAAAAACTCCTTCACTTTTAGCTATTCTGATTGCTACAGGCACCCATTCACTTACACATGCTCAAATCCAAGCCTTTGAACTTAAAGATGTAAGGTTGGGCATGAAGAAGCAAGAGGTGATCGATCTTCACGAGCTATGCGAGCATGAAGCTCAAGAGTCTGTCACGATAATCGACTGCAGCGACTCCCCGAGCAGGGTCTTAAAGATCGCGTTGGACGAGCCTAGCGATTCAGTCTACGAAGTCTTCTTCAGCAAGTACTTTGACTTTAATCCGAGTTGGACAGAGCTAAAGTCACAGATTGAAGCGCGATATCAAGAGGCCACAATGGAGTCTGGCGGAGATTTCGAGGAGGGCGGCTTCTCGGGCTTCAAATATTCCATGTGTTATGGCGCCTGTGAGAAAATTGAAGACCCGGGTTTTGACGACAAAGTCTCAGGTGCCCCATCAGGTAAAAGTCTAACCGTTTATTACAGCAGCGTCAGCACTTACAACGAAGGCTATCTATCTTTCAAGCTTGTCGATGAAACCCTTAAAAGGAACGCATTGAAACGCAACAAAGCTTTAAAGCAGATAAAGAAGGCTGAGAAGAATAAAACAAAGTCAACTATCGATTAATACGCCTCTGTCATTTACTTCACCTAACACCTTTAAGAACAAATTACGATGCTCTGCCCGACATCGCTCAAGATCTTTAGAACCCGAAGTCGAGTTGAAACGAGGTACATACTCACAGCGACAAGAAGATATTTTTTGGAAAGAATCAGCGATTTGATGAACCGACTTAGGATCAAACCAAACTTCTGCGTCAGCAAACAGCTCTTGGTAAATGGGAATTGCGGAGATGCACAATGGCAAACCGAAGGCTCGCGCTTCCAGCAAAGGCAAGCCAAAGCCTTCATCCAAACTAGTTGACACCAAACAAAAAGCTTTCGTATACAATTCCACCAGCTTCTGGTCTGTGACGTCATGCATTACGTGAATACGCTCTCGGTACGGTGAATCATCTAATTCTCTGTACATAGCTGCAGTCTTCCAACCATCTCTCCCAACGATCACTAAGTCTTTTTGTCCTCCAGAACGGGAATACAAATTGAACGCTCGGATTAGACGAACATAGTTTTTGCGTGGTTCCAGAGTACCTACGGCTAGAAAATGATTACGGTCTTGGTGCACGCACGATGAATAATCAGCAGATCTTTTGACTAAACTAGCATGCTTAATGACGCATACCTTACCATTTGAATACGGCAGGCTATCCTCTAATGTTGACCGCGTAGTCTGGCTAACCGCGATGATTGCATCTGATTTTTTAACTGAGCTAGGCATCCAGACACGCTCAGATAAGCGTTGCAAGAATGGCATAGTTTTAGGATGGGTCTTCCATACCAGATCATGCACGGTCACCACAGATTTCGTGGAGCTGGGCATCCAAATTGGCAGGTGCTGCCGGGGGGACCAAAAAAGGGCGGGTTTGTCCTCTAGCAGCCACAAAGGAACTACCAAATGCCAAACCCATGAAGACCCAACCCTCATCCGTAAGTTTCTCACCCTTGGGCTACCAAGACTGCGCAGAATCCCACTCGGGATAGGTTGGTCAGAATACAGAATCAACTCCACATTTGGCAGTCCCAACAAAGAAGGCAAAGCCAGCAGAGTGTAGCGCGATATCCCACCTCCCCCCCTCGTCAGGGGTCTCGCGTCAACTACGACCAAGGAACTAGTTTTGGCTGGATTGTCTTTCAATTGAATTTCTCGACCCAGGCAGCAGTCCCAATTCCCTCAACGTATCCGCATAAACTTCTTTAAATTGCTCTCCAATAAACTGAGCAAATCCCAAAGAAAGATGATGTCCATCGTAATACATTGGCTCACCTCGCGCGTCAACTACACAGGACTCATTAGTTAGATCCGAATCCCCGCAAGCCGCCAAAAACTTATCAAGATAAACATAGTCAACACCTTCTGATAGCTTCTTTGCCTGGTTTGATCGTGACTCACCTCGTCCCGAATATGAAAGATACTCTGTTGCCTTGCATGCATCAACTGACCCAAAACGGTTTGCGACTTCCGCACACTCTTGCTGTGTATTGAAATACGTACCGATAACAACCAAACCAACATCTGGATTCATTTGCTTCAACCGCCGAAAGGCATCCCAATCGCCACGCTTGTTGTCTGCAAACGGCTTGTTCGAACTATAGACAATGTAATCTAACCCCTTTACAAACTCTAAATTGAGGCTGCTGACTCTATCACTACATGCTCTCTTCTTCACATCAGAAACAATGTCTCCCTTTTCGCTAACATGAATATGACAAAAATTCGTTCCTCCGAACATAATAAGATTGACGTCGCTTCTATCAGCCATAATCTCCGTCAATATGTTGTATCCATCGGGCTCATGAGAGTTTCCATAGACAAGCACTTGTATTGGTTTACTGAAATCGCAGTTGCGTGATTGTTGGTCTTTGATGGTACACGCTTGACGAGTCAACACATACCGCTGTTGCTTCCCTAGCTTCACCTGATCCTGAGAAAACAGCTCATCTTTAATCCCAGACAGGCCAGAACTGAATACCATCAGACCGCCCAGACCTGCAGTAAGCACCATCATCGTAGTACAGCCTACAAGAAAACCTTGATTTTCTCGGAACAAAGTTTGTTGATTGCGCGATACGCCGCTTGGCTTCCTCAGAGGCTTCTCTACGCCATAATAAATGCAAAGGCTTATCAGCACCATCAATACAACAGCGAGCCACATACTCTCCTGAATAACGCCTCCGAACTCCAAGTGCCTCAACACTACAATCACTGGCCAATGAACCAAGTAAAGAGTGTAGCTTATTAAACCAATAAACACTGCGACGCGGTTACTTAGTATAAGTTGTGACAATATCGATCGCCCGCTTAAAATCAACAACAGGGTACCGGCACAAGGAAGCAATGCATAAAAATATGGGAACGGCGTCTCAGAATCGTAAACCCCAATCGAGACCACAACAGCGATAACCCCGCACAAAAACATGAGTTCTTGGTGTATTCTGCTTTGACTAACTCTCTCAACTATCCAAACACCTGCGGCTCCAACAATGAATTCGTAGACCCTAAAAGGTGTTAGAAAGAAAAGCGCCTCTGTTTGATTTCGAAACCAAGCTAGCTCTATATGAGCTAACAATATCGCTGCAATCAAGGACCCAGAAAAGAGTATTAAGAGCAGCAAAAATTGCGTTCTTCTAGAAAAACGGGCGGCAAAAAAAACCAATACGCCCGGCCATATCAAATAAAACTGTTCTTCTACACTCAACGACCACATATGCAACAGCGTCTTACTTTCAGCAGCAGTATCAAAGTAGCCGCTTGAATTCCAAAACAGCATATTGGCCAATGAAAAAATTCCCGCAATCAATTCATGCGAATAGCTTTGTAATTGGGAAGAAGAATACAGTGGTATGACAACTAGAGTCGTTAAAATCAACGTCGCGATCATCGCCGGGAGGAGCCGCCGAGCTCTGCGTAGATAGAAGCCAGCAAAACTAAACGAACCGGAATGACTCACTTCATTAACGATTATTCGTGTAATCAGAAACCCACTGATCACAAAGAAAATGTCGACTCCCACAAATCCTCCACTTAGCTGATCGATGCCAAGATGGAATAGAATCACGCTTAAAACTGCAACAGCACGCAAGCCGTCAATGTGAGGATAATAAGTCATATTTCGTGAAGAGATATTCAGTTTAGCCGTAGCCTACGAAAAATACGCTACCACTACAGTGATAAGATGGCAGGCGTTAACCCCGCGCTTGACCTAAAATCTCACGTATTGCCGTTAGGGCGGACTGTCGCGAGTAACTTTCAAGTAAAACCGAGTCTGACATAGATATCTTGGTAGCACATAATTCGTCGTCATCAAGAAGTCGGCGCAGTTGCAATGCATACTCATGAGGATCGTCACTCACGGTTAAATAGTCCCCCACGATGCCTGGCAACCCTTCCGCTCCGATTGTCGTCGTAAGCACGGGCACCCCATATTTCATACTTTCAATTACTTTTCCTTTTACCCCCGCACCATAACGCAGTGGCACGATCGCCACGCGAGCTTCCTTGTATGCCTGAATCAACTCATCTTCGGTTACGTAGCCCCTGATATCCACTAACTCACTCCGCAACGCTTCTACCTGCGGCGGACAGTTCGAACCGATCACCGTCAATTTAGTATTCGGGTGTGACTCAATGACGTGAGGATATACGTTATCCATAAACCACATCAACCCATCCAAATTGGGAGGATGACCGAACCCGCCAACAAACAGCAAGTTCGGACACTTTGCGACACCCCGAAATTGGCTAAGGTCCTCTTTTTCGAACCAATACATAGGCATATAACTGCAATTTATCGAAGGATCCTCGTTTGCCACAAGGTTTACCTCGCCTGCCGACAACCACATCGACACATCACAACCGCGCATCAGCTCATATTCAATCTTCTTCCATTCCTCTGACGACAACCCGCCATCAGAGTTAACACCCAGTTTTTCTTCACGGGCGACCCGAATGTAATGCAAATCAGCTCCGTGATACGCAATAAATGGAACCTGCTCAACGGACTTGATTTTATGCAAATAGTTGATCGAAATGTGTGGTCGATTCAAGTAAACCGCGTCAATTCTGCTCGCATTGGCTCGATACCATTCAAACCAGTTTTTCTTGTAATGGTCGCCGTACAGCACTTCGACACCGAGCGCTTGTAGCTGTGCGGTGTATGGTTGATGGGGATAGAAGTTATCGCCAAGAAAAATAACGTGAACGCCCTGCTCAATAAACAGCTCGATATAGCGTTGAGCGACTTTCGAGCCGGCATCCTTATCGTAAAACGGCACGTGATGATCAATAAACAACAAGACTGGTTTGCCACGCCCGTGAACGCGAGCAGAAAATAACGCCTCTGGGCCCACGTAATGCTGATCGGCAAGAACTTGCTTCCATTTGTGAGCAAATTTTTCCTTATTTACGACCTGATACTGCTTTATACCGGCGGTTTCATCATTGCCATGAGATACACCTTCAAAATGCACCACGCGCGCCGTTGGTACATAACGTACCCGTTGACCTTTATCACGTGCGGCAAAACAGAAATCCGTGTCTTCATAATAAGCAGGCGCAAACCTGTCATCAAAACCATTAACCTGGTGCCACAATGCCATTCGGAAAACCAAACATGCGCCAGAAACGTAATCCACATCTCGGGCAAAACTGTATTCCGGCTTCTCCGGCTTGTCCAAACGCCCGTAATTCCAGCCAGACGCATCATTAAATATAATCCCGCCCGCTTCTTGAACGCGACCATCCGGGTACAAGAACATGGGTCCGGTAATGCCAATGGAAGCATCTTCTTCTAACGGCGCAACCAGCTCGGTTAACCAGTTTTCTTGAACATTTGTGTCATTGTTCAACAGGACAGCAAACTCACCCTTTGCGTGAGACATCGCGTGATTACAGTTTTTCAAAAAACCTACGTTCTGTTTGCCGCGAACCACGGTCAAGCCACTTACGCGGTCCTCAATCGTCGCAGTCTCATCGGTCGAACAATCGTCCGCAATAATAATCTCGAACTCTATCTCATTCGACGCCGTGTGCTTAGCGATGCTGTGCAGACAGGACAACGTCGTTAGGTAGTTGTTGTAAACGGGAATAATGATCGATACCTTCGGGCACACTGAAGGCTCGAATGTGAGTGGCTGATCACGCCACGCATTTGCTTCATCAGGATCAAAAATGTCCTGCGTCGCAGAGTGCGGCAGATCAGCACTTGAGTACTGCAGCAGCGCATGGTCGAGACTTGCACTGACCTCACCGCGCCCCCAAAGCAACGCTAAACCTTTTCGAAGGCGGTTTACGCTCAGCTTGCGCAGGAATACCCCCGGGTTGCGGATCAACATTGAAATGAGCAACCTTCTGGCCGAGACTTTTGGCAAAACCTGCTCCAAATCAACAGCGGAATGCCCATACGTAGCAACATCCATCGCATGATACAAATTGGGCCCCGGCTGCAGTCGGAAAAGTTTCTTTAATTTCCCAATGACCGCACCAACAAAGTAACGCTTAGATCCCATGTAGGTCTTCACTTCACCACCGATTTCGAGTAACCGCCGATTCAGTTCCGCCACCACGTCATTGAATTCAGAGATCTCACGTTGTGCGTCGCTCAGCTCTGTTTGTGCGTCGCGCAGCTCTGTTTGTGTGTCGCTCAGCTCTGTTTGTACGTCACTCAGCTCACGATGTGCAATGCTTAGTTCAAGCCGCAAGTCTTCTAGGTTGTCGCGCAGACGCGTCTGTTCATGCTCAAGGTTCGCGATATGCTCAGCAGCAAGGGTGTGATCTCTCGCCTGTTTTTCAATTTGACAGTGCAGACTAAAACTGGAATCCAATTCACGCCAATCAAATGTACCCAAAGCAATGACGGGGAGTTTTGCAAGAGATTCTAACTCATTCTGTTGAACCAAACTCCAGGCGTGTGCGACTTGTGGAAAGGAATCAAGTAGGTCACTCTCCTTCGCATCCTGGCTCACTAGCTTCGGGTCAAAAACGGCAGCTACATCAGCGGCATCCAGTTGCGCAAGATCAACATCACTGTCTAAAATTTGGTTGATCACCTGCTGGAACGTCGATGTATCTGCCTCAATATCATTGAATATCAACTGCTTGACCTCGAGCCCCGTTAGGGCCGCAGCGATCATTCGTGTTTGGTGATACCAAAACACCAAGCCATGAGATAGAGCGATGCCATTGCGCTTCTGTAAAGAACGAGCCACTGAGACCGGGTGACGGTGTACAACCAGATGGTCAGTGACATTCAAGAAACGCGTCCAAACTGGCCAAGTGATGCTCATCCGAGGATCTTTTAAAAACCAGCTTTGGTGGCGTGACAGTCGCGCCGAGATAACTTCTATCTGCGGCGCGAACAATGCACACAAACGATCAATCTCTGCGGCTTGTATCTCAGGTCGCAAAGTAAACCAATTCATGTCTAGTTCTGCGAGCATTTGATCGTTCAAATCGACGACATCAGTACGCTCCCAAAATCCACGTTTATTATCGTCCGCTGCCGCCATTCGGTAGTCGTCTTCGGCGTACCAGCAGCCGGCGGCAGATATGAGACTGGCAGTCAAAGAGGTCCCTGACCGGTGAACCCCGTGAATTACTATTCTTTTACTCATAGAGGATACTTAAAAAGCGCTGTACTTGAGAAATTATGGTCACCGGTCGATTTACACCTGCAGCGTGAACCACAAAAGACCTTGCTGCGCTGATAAAACCACCGAGTGGTAGGCGGATATCGAACATATTAAAGCGCGTCACCGCGAATTCGAACTAAGGATGAACAAACACATTAATGAATGTTGAGGTATTACTATTCTTACTCTGGGCAGGAGTATAACAAAAGGCATATTTAAATTATAATTTAGTTCATTTTTTGCCAATCATTCGGCGCCAACCAAATAACCAGAGATACAACTTTGAGCATTCCCTTCATCGATTTAAAAACCCAGTACAACCGCTACAAGTCTGAGATCGATCAGCGCGTCCTTTCTGTATTGGAGCATGGGCAGTACATCATGGGACCAGAAGTCTCTGAGCTCGAGTCACAGCTCGCTGACTTTCTCGGCGTCAAACACGCTCTGGCTTGCTCTAGTGGCACTGACGCCTTGGTTTTGCCATTGATGACCAAGTCTTTAACAGCCGTCGACGCGGTGTTTATTCCGACCTTTACATTTTTTGCCACCGCGGAGTCTGTCTCGTTGGCAGGTGGTACGCCGGTCTTCGTTGACATTGATCCGCAAACGTACAATATGTGCCCAGAAAGCCTCGAAGCGGCGATTAACCGGGTAACGCAAGAAGGTCGATTGAATCCACGCGGCATCATACCAGTCGACTTATTTGGCATCGCGGCGGATTACAAACGCATTCAACCGATTGCTGACAAACATGAGTTGTTTGTTTTGGAAGATGCCGCGCAAGGGTTTGGCGCGGGCTATTTTGGGCAGCGCGCTGGCGGAATAGGCGATGTCGGTGCGACCAGCTTTTATCCAGCCAAGCCACTCGGCTGTTATGGCGATGGCGGTGCTGTCTTCACCAATGACAGCAGTTTGCACGAAGAGCTCATATCACTTCGAGTTCACGGCCAAGGCCATACAGGAGACAAATACGACAATATTCGCATCGGGATGAACGGCCGCATGGACACCATTCAGGCCGCGATTTTGATCGAAAAATTGGCTCATTACGCGGAAGAGATCGAACTCAGAAACAACGTTGCACAACGCTATACACATCGTTTGCAAGGTGTTGTGGAAACCCCGATTGTACCCGAAGGCCAAGAGAGTGTCTGGGCGCAGTATTCTGTGCAAGTGGCGAATCGAGACGAGGTCAGAGAAGCACTCGCACAGGCTGGCATCCCGACTGCGGTGTTTTACCCCACCCCGATCCATCGCTCAACCGCGTATAAATCGCTGGGTTCTGAGAATTCCTCGTTCCCAGTCAGCGAGCATGTTTCAACGCGTATATTCAGCCTGCCGATGCATCCCTACCTTAGCGAAGAGCAGATAGATACCATCTGTGCGGTTCTGGTTCAAACAGCAAAAATTTAACGACGCATCATGAATCGTGGCACCATTCGCAGTGTGCGAAGCCTATTGATACTGGTTTGTGATCTCGTTGCACTATTGACGATTTTTTCAGGCGTATATCAGTTACGTCTGAAAAACCTACCGGACTATCTCTCTGCGGACCTTTGGTTAATTGTGTTCACTTTCATCAGTACGCTGTACCTGTCCGGCACCTACGTCAAGGAAAAATCAGGTCGACTGCCAAGGCTGCCCATTCGAACCTTCTTCGTATGCATTGTCGGCGGCGGCTTATGCGTCCTATGGGTGTATTTGCTTGGCCCCAAAGAATTCAATAACTATTTTGGCCGTGGCGTGCTTCCGCTTGGAACTCTGCTGTTCGGTATCGCCACCACGCTCGTGCGCTATGCCGTCAACAGCTTATACCATCTACAAGAAAGCCGGATTGAACTACTTTATGTTGGTTATTCACCAAGCACACATGCATTTCTTGATGAACTGCGAAACCATCAGGAAAACCGAGGGCTTTCCATTCTCAGCACCGAAAAAATCGATGTTGAACAACTCGGAATTACTCAAATTAGCGAGTTTCTCAGCGCCGAAACACTAAAACAAGGTTGGCAGGCTATTATTATTGACCCAGAGTTCCATCCCACCACTCAAGAGAAATCAATGTTGATTTCAGCGAAGCTGTCTGGGGAGTCCGTGATATCACTGGCCGATTATTACGAGTCGCACTGGTTTATGGTGCCGGTGAATCACATCAGCGACGAATGGTTTCTGCATTCACAGGGTTTTTCAATGCTCGGTAGCGCCATCTCGGCAAGGATAAAACGATTGCTGGATGCGGTGTTAGCGGCGGCGCTATTGATATTGACCGCACCAATCATACTGTTCTGCTGCTTAACCATTAAAGTGACTTCTCGAGGCCCAGCGTTGTTCAAACAGCGTCGAGTTGGTTTACGCGGCACTCAGTTCACCATATACAAACTCCGCACGATGCATCAACACGCTGAAGCTTCTGGTGCACAATGGGCGCAAGAGGATGACCCACGCGTGACGAGGGTCGGACGTTTTATGCGTCAGACGCGACTGGACGAACTGCCGCAGTTTTGGAACGTGCTACGCGGTGAGATGAGTTTTGTTGGCCCTCGGCCGGAACGACCGGAGTTTACCGACACGCTTGCCGACGAGATTCCATATTATAACTTGCGCAACCTTGTGAAGCCTGGCATCAGCGGCTGGGCGCAAGTCATATTTCCATACGGCGCGTCAACCTCGGATGCGTTACGAAAATTACAATATGAACTGTATTACATCAAACACCAGTCGTTATTGTTGGACTTAAACATCATGGTTCGTACTTTACTGACTATTTTCCAGCGTGGCGGTCGCTAGCGCTGTCAAGAAACCGAAACAGCATTAAGTATTCACCGTCGAACTCCAACGCGGCAAGACCCTGGTAATTATTGATGAAAGCGCGGCGACGCTGCGATAAGCAATCATTCTGCATATTGTTGTTATTTTGATCTTTATTGACTACAAAATACTGCCCAGAACTGACGCCATGAGGCTTTCCCCGTTTGAGCATTGCCGAAAATTGAAGCGCCAACGCAGACTTGTTTTCTTCTTGATCCAGGTAACAAAGCCGGCGTAAAACTCTTTCCCAATAAGACCGCGATGCCATACGATGGTGAAGGTGTAGGTTCTTGACTGTGATTGGTAGTTCAGCAGCAAGATAGTAGCTGGTGGAAATGTCTGTCAGCACTATCGCGCCGACCGGCAACAGTCCGCGTAAAGAATCGATATCAGACTGGTATTTAAACGAAGCACCGGTGTACACGTAATGTTGTCCGTAGAATACGCTCCAATGGCGCTGAGCAGAACTCGACTGTTGCTTCAAATCAACACGCCGACCATCGAAATGTACCAGTGCATGTTTCGCCACAATCAGTGCTAAGGCAATTGTTAAACCGCCTGCCATTCTGCGTGAACCCTTCGAGTAGGATTTGTCAGTAGCTCGGGCCCAGAGAAAAAAGATACTCTGTGCCAACACCAAAGGCGTAAACAGCAATATGGCAACACGCCATGCCGAATGATAGCGCAACACATCAGTCAACCACTGATAAAAATAGGGAGACACACAAAAGGCAAATGCCAGCACCGCGTTTACCGCCAAGAACAAGTTCATCACAGTGGGCTTCAGGTATGCCATAACCACCGCGATAGGGATTGCCAATATCCCAGCAAACAAGAACCCCTCGCGCAGCTGGAGATGCCAGCCTGGCACAAATAAAACACCGTCAAATAACCCCTCTGCAAGCAGCGGTTGTTGTCGGTAACCTTGGGACGGCAACGCCATATCAGGAACGAATAACGACACCAGATGCTTATAATCTACTGTAAACAGAAACAGCACGGCAGCGACAATAAGTATCCCAACAGAGACACGTCGTCGTTTGAATATCAATGCAAGGGAGCAGAGACCTAGCACCGACGCCGGTATAATATGTGCCAGCGCTTTATCAATTGAAACACCACGGGTGATGGCTTTTTCGCCAAGCAGCAGCATCGTGTAACAGACAATTACCACCACCGACAACTGAAAAAACCAATATAGCGTTGCGCTATAGGAGCCAGCCAGGTTTCCGCCGGCACTGCGCTGACACATACTTTGCACAAAGGCAAAACCAAGCATAGCGACAAAAAACCACACCAGCTCTAGTTGGTGCGTCAATGCGATCTGGATCAGCAATACAACCGCCACAGCCACCGCCGCATGATGACGGGCGAAGAGCGATTTGAGCTCACCGACAACACTCCCTTGAACCTTAGAGGTAACGCTATACAGAGTACAAAAAACGACATAAAACAATGCAAACCACAAAGCATACGCCACATGCGACGGCCAAGCCGAGACACGCATATACGAAATCCCGATGCCCGGGAGCAGCATAAACATGACCGCCGCCAGCACCGCTAAAGCGGTGTTCCTGCCCAATGCTAGGGCGAATAGATAAACCCCCATTAACTTCAGTACGGCGCCCCACGCAGTAAACGAATTCCAAATAACTGGTAACTGCTCGCCGGATAATGACCTGAGCAAGGCCAGATTGCCGTGCCAAAGCGGCGGATAGTAACGTTGTGAAATACCATCCAAATGGCCTCGCTCCAACGTAAATGAACTGGAGTGAACCATTTCGTTCGCCAAAGACATATGCCACCAAGCGTCCGAAATTTGTTCAATCAGTCCTCCGTTATAAAACAAAATAACAAATGCCAATAGATATAGGCCCACTCGAAACCAGAGGATTCGATCGAATGTCAGTGCCCATTGGCGGCAAACCAGAAACCGGTAGCATGTCAGAATGAGCGCCGCCGAGGTAACACACACAAAAACCGGTAACAGGTTTTGCCATGACATCGCCAGGGTGTCAGCAACCAACAAAACCACGCCGTTGAGACCGAGAGAAAGCGAAAATGCGGCTAAAACCTGGGCTTCGAGATTTGACACCAGCTCGCGATACCCAACCGACCAAGTCGCTAAACAATAACTCAGTAAAAATCCATTAAGAAAAAGTAGATAAGCAATCCAGAGATGAGATTCCAGATTAAAAAAAATCGGCATCATTGCACGTAATAATCCTTATACCATGCAGCGAATTGCGCCAATCCGCGATCAATTGAAACACTGGGGTTGTAATCGAAGTCGCGCACCAGCGCCGTGGTATCGGCCATTGTCCTCGGCACATCGCCGTCCTGCATCGGCAGCATATTAATGTTCGGCTCAACCCCTAAATGCTTGGCAAGAGTCTGGATAAAATCCATCAACTGCACCGGCTCCCCGCGACCAATGTTATAGACCGCATAACCGGATGAATTGCACTGACTCTCGGATACTCTCAGCACGCCTTCCGTGATGTCGTCAATGTAGGTAAAATCACGAATCATGTCGCCGTGGTTGTACACTGGGATCGGCTCCCCTTTGAGCATTCTCGAGGCAAACCGAAACGGCGCCATGTCTGGCCGCCCCCACGGGCCATACACCGTAAAAAAACGCAGTCCGGTACAACGAAATCCATACAGATCCACGTAGGCATGTGCCATCAGCTCATTGGCTTTTTTGGTAGCCGCGTAAAGTGACACCGGGTTATCGACGCGGTCACTCTCTTTGAACGGAAAATTCTTATTGGCACCATAAACCGAGCTCGATGACGCATACACCAGATGAGATACCGCATGGTGACGACAAGCCTCCAATATATTACCAAAGCCCACTAAGTTCGAATCAATATATGAGTTTGGATTCTCTATCGAATAGCGCACACCAGCCTGCGCTGCCAGGTGAACAACCACGTCGAAACGCTGGCGAGCAAACAGCGCACCCATCGCATCTCGGTCGACGATATCCATCTCTTGCATGGAGAAGGCATCTGCTCGGGCGTGGTTTTGAATACTGGCGTGCCGGGCTCGTTTCAGCGCCACCTCGTAATAGTCATTAAAATTATCGACGCCGACAACGGAATGACCTTGAGCGAGTAACTTTTGGCTTAAATCAGCGCCAATGAATCCGGCCGCGCCGGTGACTAGAATGTGCATTTGGGTAGAAAGCTGAGTTGGGATTGTTGTCCAACAAAGGGTGAATTACATTAGGCGCACAAGTATATAATACACGGCGACACAAATCGCGATGGCTTTGAATAAGCCACTTATTAAACAAAACGCATTGACACCATGTCCGTAAAATCCATTATTGCCGCCCGCTGGGTAATTCCAGTTCAGCCGCGCCAGCAAGTACTCGAGAACCACGCGTTGGTTATCGAGAATGGTCGAATCACCGACATTCTTCCGACCAAAGACATCAGGTCCAAATACCCGGATACACCCGTCACGGAGCACAATACGCACGCGCTGATACCGGGCTTCATCAACGCCCACACGCATGCCGCCATGAGTCTGTTCCGCGGCATGGCAGACGACGTGCCATTAATGGACTGGCTGAATAACCATATCTGGCCCGCCGAAACCAAATGGGTTGGGCAGGAATTTGTGCGGGACGGTGTTGAACTCGCGATTGCCGAAATGCTACTGGGCGGAACCACCTGCTTCAATGACATGTACTTTTTTCCAAACATTGTTGCCCACATCGCACAGGAAATGGGCATACGCGCCTTTGTTGGTTTGATCGTGATGGATTTTCCAACTTCTTGGGCGGATTCGCCTGATGCCTACTTTGATAAAGGCTTACACGTACATGATGAAGTGCGCTCATTGTCGCGCATCGGCACAACCCTTGCACCGCACGCGCCATACACTGTCTCAGATGCACCGCTTGAACAGGTCCGAACGTATGCCGACGAGCTCAATATACCGATTCAAATGCATGTACATGAGACCCGCAACGAAGTGTCTGACGCAGTCGCTCAAAATGGTGCTCGTCCATTGGCTCGATTACATGCACTTGGTTTACTGAACCCACGCATGATGGCTGTGCACATGACGCAATTGACAGACGACGAAATCGCACTGTGTGCCGAGCAAGGGATCTCGATCGTTCACTGTCCTGAGTCGAATCTAAAATTAGCCAGTGGGCAATGCCGGGTTGCAGATTTGTTAGCTGCGGGAGCCAACGTCTGCTTAGGCACCGACAGTGCCGCCAGCAACAACGACCTGGATATGCTGGGTGAAATGCAAACGGCAGCATTGCTGGCTAAAGTCACCGCGCAGAATGCACAGGCTCTGCCCGCCTGGCAGGCGCTCGAAATGGCGACCATCAACGGCGCTCTCGCCCTCAACTGTCAGGACCAGGTGGGCTCGCTGTGCATCGGGAAATCAGCTGACTTTATCGCCATTGATTTAGACCACATCTCCACACAACCCGTGTATGATCCGGTGTCGCAGATTGTCTACAGTGCGTCGCGTGAACAGATCACCGATGTCTGGGTAGAAGGCATTCAGCGAGTAAAACATAAGCAGCTGGTAAACATCGACATCGAACACCTGCTGCAAACTGCCCGCATGTGGGGCGAAAGGTTATCTACGTCATGACGAAACCCAATACGGTCGGCGATAACGTCGACGCCAGCGAAATCCGCAAATTTGAAGAACTGGCTTCGCGCTGGTGGGATCCGCAGAGTGAATTCGCGCCGCTGCACGCCATTAACCCGTTGCGAACCGAGTACATAAATCTCCGTTCACCAGTAACCGGTTTACGCCTACTGGATGTCGGCTGCGGGGGCGGCCTGATCAGTGAAGCCATGGCACACTTCGGCGCTAAGGTCACCGGAATCGACATGGGGGAAGCGCCTTTAAATGTCGCAAAACTCCATCTGTTAGAAAGCGGAGAGGACGTCGAATATCTACAAATCACCACCGAACAACTGGCGGAACAACGCCCCGGCGAGTATGACGTGGTAACTTGCCTGGAAATGCTCGAACACGTACCCGACCCAGCGTCGATTGTTGCCGCCTGTGCTAAATTGGTCAAACCCGGTGGCGATGTGTATTTCTCTACCATCAATCGCAACCCTAAAGCATGGTTGTTTGCCATCGTTGGCGCGGAGTACATTTTAAATTTGCTGCCACGCGGTACACATGAATACGACAAACTCATCAAGCCCTCTGAACTGAGTGACTATGCGCGTCAAGCAGGCCTGAGCCTAAAAGACATGACCGGGCTACATTACAACCCGTTGACCAAGCATTACAAGCTCGGCCCCGGCGTAGACGTTAACTACATGATCCACACTAAGAAAGAGCACTAGACAATGCAGTTACGAGCCCTTTTGCTCGACCTAGATGGCACCCTGGTCGATACCGCGCCAGACATGGTCGGCGCCCTAAATCGCCTACTCGATGCCCACCAACGACCAGCCTGCGATCTATCCGCCGCGTCGAAATTGGTCTCGAATGGCGCGCGCGCACTGATTGAATTTGGCTTCCCTGATATTCAAAACGAGCGAGAACAGCAAGCGCTTATCGAACAGTTTCTAAGCACCTACCAGCAGCATGTGTGCGTGGACAGTGCTTTATATGACGGCATGCATGACGTGCTTTCGTATTGTGAGTCGAATGATATTAAATGGGGCGTCATCACCAACAAGCCGCTGCATTTGGCGAAAGACGTGATGGCGGGGCTTGGTTTACTCGAGCGCTGTGCCGTTCTGCTTGGTGGCGACAGTTTACCGGTCAAAAAGCCCGACCCGGTTCCCATGTTGCACGCCTGCATGCTACTCAGCGTGGCGCCCAGCGAATGCCTATACATCGGCGACCATGAGCGAGACGTTCAAGCTGGCAATGCCGCCGGCATGGACACCGGGGCTGCAGCGTGGGGATACTTACCGCACTCAGTGAACCTCGAAGACTGGAACCCCACCTGCATTTTCTCGACCCCCGCCAGCCTCGACGAGTACATGACTGGGCGCGGCAATACCTGATTTCACTTAGTCTCCATGCAACTCCATTAGAGAGTGAGTTACTCGATTAAACATAATGTCACAGCAAACATCTCAAGACATGCACACCGTAAAAAATAAAACCATACTCATTACCGGGGCCGCGAGCGGTATTGGTCGCAGTGTATCCGTAGGGTTAGCGGAAGCCGGAGCCACGGTGCTTATGCTTGATAAAAAGTCGCGGCATCTCGAAACACTGTCGGATGAGATCTTGGATCGCGGGTTCACTTCCCCAGTGATTTTACCGGTTGATCTGATGACCATCACGCCAGAAACCGCCACCACGCTCGCGCAGGCGGTATACGATGATTTTGGCAAGCTCGACGCACTGCTGCACAACGCTGCTGAGTTGGGTTCACCGAGCCCTATGGACCAATACGATATGGATTACTGGCAAGCGGTCATGCAGACCAATTTGCATGCGCCTTATCTGCTGACTCGTGCTCTACTGCCACTGCTTCGTCAAGAAACTGACACCCAACTGCTTTTCACCTCGGCTGATGTCGGCCGTGCGCCACAAGCGTACTGGGGCGCTTACAGTATTGCCTACGCGGGGATTGAAGCACAAATGAAAATTTGGGCTGAAGAACTCGAGAACACGTCTCACATCAAGGTTAACTCTATCGACCCCGGTCCGGTTCGTACACAATTACGGCGTCGCTCACACCCTGGAGAAGATCAGGCTTCGCTGCCAACACCTCAAAGCGTGGTTCCAACTTACTTATCTATTCTCGCAGGGGGCCATCGCCACCACGGGCAACAACTCAAGGCCTAGTGCCGTGCTTGTCGTTACTGACGTAATAACTGAGCCGCCCGCTGCCATCCTAGCAGCCTGACCAACTTGATATACGCTCGGTGTTGCAATGTTTTGCGTTGATTAATTCGGATCGACATCGACAGAAACGCACGGGCTTCGCTGCTCAATTGATGGCGAGCACAAGCACGTCCATAACGAAACAAGAGCAGACTGAGTGCTACTCGATCAGCTTTACCTTGATCTGGCAAAGTTGGCAGGAACGCATCGACAAGCTCAACCACTCTGCCTGCCTGAATAGCCAGCGCTTGCAGATAGTCTGCTACCGCCGACTGATCGTATAAACGCCGAGACTGCCACGCCTTCGGTTCAAAACTCGGCGTCTCACCCAACGTCGATGCAGCAGCTACAAAGCCTTGTGTCCACGCACGGACCAAGTATTCCCATGCGGTACTAATGGGTAGTCCCATCCAGGGGCCAAGCAAGTCCCACCGCGCACGACGTACTACCCAACCATGAACGGCGACATCCGGATTCAATAAAAGAGCAGATCGATCCAACGCACTGCCTGGTGCTGCCACTGCGTCACAGGCAGTATGTTCATCCAGATAACGGCACGCGTTTTCAATGTACGACTCGCTGGGCAATGACAGTGCGTCGAGATACATCAGGTAAAGGCCGCTCGCATTTAACCGGCCAGCCTCGAATCCCGCCGCACGACTTGGCGCTGATTCGAAGCATCTGACCTGTTGTTGTTGACGTACCCAGTTACTAAAATCCGAGCTTAGACTGTGTGAGTTTTTAAAACTGACTAGTATCAGTTCAGTATCTTGTGGCAATTGAGCCAACATGCTCAAGATGCTTTGCTCGCTCGCTTGCACCGCAAATTCAACCGGAGCAACAACCGACAGTATCGGCATGCCTATGCTCGGCCGCGACGAAAAAACTGCGGCAGTTTTACACTGAACTTAAGGAAGAAGTAGCTAAGCGGAGAACGCTTAAGACCGAGCTCACGCAAGGCATGATACGACTCCCAGTTACCACGCCACATCGTCTTGAAGCTATTATTGGTCACACCACCAAGCCGCATTCTTACCCAAAGCGAATCAATATAACGACTACGAACTGCATGTACTTCAAACGCGCGCGCGCAGAACTCCAAATCTGACTGATAGCGCAGATCAGTACGGTACGCACCGACCTTATCGTAGGTAGAACGGCGTAAATAAAACGTGGGATGTGCCGGCATCCAACCGGTGAAGCAAAGTCCAGGCGTATGCGGCCGCGATTGCCAATAGCGCGTAACATGACGCGTATTGTCGGCTTTCACGTAGACCAAATTCGCATGACACGCATCGTACTCCGGATCGCGCAGCGCCTCAGCGACTTGCGCTAATACAGTCTCATCTTGAAACACATCGTCTGCGTTGAGAAGACCGATGACCTCACCGGTCGCCAGCGCAATGCCTTTATTCATCGCGTCGTAAATACCGGCGTCTGGTTCAGAGACAAATTTAGCTGGCTTAACTGTGGCCGCGTTTATCCTAGCGACAGTGCCATCGGTCGACGCGCCGTCGATAACAATATGTTCGACGTAAGGATAAGTTTGGCTGGCAACCGACTGCAAGGCTTCAAGAATCGTTTCCTGCGCGTTGTACACCACCGTGATGACGGAAATTCTCATCTAAGCGGGGGCGTCGTTGCTGGCAAACCCGCAATCACGACTTAGTCGAACGCCTTCTGGCAGTTGTACTACCGGCACGGGAATTACCTCGTGTTGACTTATTGGGTGATTTTTTTGTCGGTCTAGGGGAACGGTCGGTAGACGCTCGCTGCCCTCGGCGCGTCGTGCTTGATGCTCTGGCGGGCTTGCCCGATGTGCGCGAGCCGGGGCCGTCACGACCCGCAGAATAAAGCTGTCCGGCAAACGCATCGCCGAGCCCAACAGAGCGCACCAGTTTTTCTAACTGCTTTGGCGCTAATTTGCTACTTTGCCCCTGTTTCACATCGCGTGTAAGTTTGACCGTACCATACCGAATACGTTTCAAGCGACTGACCGTGTGGCCCACAGCGTCCCACATACGGCGGACTTCACGATAGCGACCCTCGCGAATCACCACGCGATACCAACGATTGGTCCCTTGCTCCGCCATATCCGCGGGCTGAACGCTATCAAACTTAGCTTTACGACCATCGATCATAACGCCATCACCGGTCAGTTTTTGAACCGTTTCATCGCTGGCTACACCTCGAATTCTGACCAAATACTCGCGTTCAAGCCCGGTCGATGGGTGCATTAATTTGTTCGCCAACTCGCCATTGTTAGTGAATAGCAACAGACCACTTGTATTCAAATCCAGTCGCCCTACTGAGACCCAGCGTCCATTTGGGATGGCTGGCAACTTCTCGAACACAGTCGGCCGTCCTTTGGGGTCACTGCGTGTACAAATCTCGCCCTCAGGTTTGTGATACATCAAAGCCCGAATCGGTTCCGTCGCAGCCGAGTTTAGCGACACCAAGTTACCATCCAGAAGAATACGATCTCGCACCGTGGCCCGATCACCCAACTTGGCACGCTTGCCATTGACCGTGATTCGCCCGCTTTCAATCCATGTCTCAATTTCGCGACGTGAGCCATGCCCGGCGTGAGCCAACAGCTTCTGTAGTTTATCGCTCATCGTCTTCGTCACGCTGTGAAGCCGTTGCCGAATCAACACCACTGATCTCGTCCAATTCGACGCTCTCGGTATTTGCTGATTCGTCATCCTGCGCCGCGTCACTCCGTCGCAATGTAATTACTTCCGCGGAACTCTTGGCATCAGGCTCATTTTCATTATCTGGCGCCACACCATCCATCGGCAGGGTCAGGTTCATATCTTTGGCAATCTCACCAAGTGCGCGTTTATCCATTAACTCAGGTAGTTCGCGCAAGCTGGTCATATTGAAATATTCCAAAAAACCTTGCGTCGTGCCAAACAGCGCGGGGCGACCAGGCACATCGCGATGGCCGATCTGGGTAATCCAGTCCCGCTCTTCGAGCACGCGAATAGTATCACTGCTTACCCCGACACCACGAATTTCTTCGATATCGCCCCGCGTCACTGGTTGACGGTAGGCAATGATCGACAAGGTTTCGAGCAAAGCGCGCGAGTAACGCGGTGCTTTATCGCCGCGCAGTTTACGAAGCCATGGCGAATATTTTTCTCGGGATTGAAAGCGCCAGCCATTACCAATCCGACGCAGCTCAATTCCGCGTTTAGCATAACGTTCTTCGAGTGCCAATAACACATTCTGAATGTCTACCTTAGTTGGCTGAGCGTCTTCCGGAAATAACGAGATGATTTTGCGCACACCCAGTGGCACTTTGGACGCGAACAGCGCAGCTTCGATAATATTGGTTAACTCGCTGTCAATTTGCTGGTCATCGGTTGTTTCATCTGATGTCGATTCGACCTGCTGATCCGCCTCTTTTTTCGCCATATTTAAATCTTTCTGTTTCATGTTTCTACCAGCTCGACACCCTGCTGTGACGAACACCACACTGCTTACGCAGCGCGCTTAATATGAATCGGCGCCAGCGGTTCGGTCTGTACCACCACCAGCATGTCATCGCGAAATAATTCGAGTAACGCGATGAAAGTCACCACAACGCCCAATCGCCCTTCCGCATGGGTAAATAACTCCTCGAAGCGAAGATAATCTTGGTTCTGTAAGCGACTCAATATGTTCGTCATTCGCTCGCGCATTGACAACATATCGCGTGAAACTTTCATATGCTGATTTGCATCCGCTCGTTCGACCACCGCTTGAAATGCTTTTACCAACTGTTCCAGACTGACCTCTGCCTTCACTTCCGGCGGATTCGGATCGTCGAACACAGCTTGTGAAGCGAAAATATCACGTTCCAGTCGCGGTCGATCGTCTAGCTCATTTGCGGCCTGGCTAAAACGCTCATATTCCTGCAGGCGACGAACCAAAGCCGCCATTGGGTCCTCCTCATCTTCTTCCTCGGCTTTGGGACGCGGGAGTAACATGCGAGATTTAATTTCACCCAGTAGCGCCGCCATCACCAAATACTCGGCCGCGAGGTCAAGATTCGCCGCGCGCATAATTTCAACATAGGTCATATATTGACGCGTTATGTCGGCAACTGGGATATTTAAGATATCCAGATTTTGTTTGCGAATCAGATACAAAAGCAAATCCAGTGGACCTTCGAAACTCTCGAGCACCACTTCGAGCGCATCGGGCGGAATAAACAAATCCTGTGGCCATTCTCGCATCACCTCGCCCATCACCACAGCACGCATACTCTCAGTATACATCTGCACCTGTGCTTTCTCGGCCTGCGGCGACGGTGCCTGCTGCGCAGACTCTGAACCCAATGGTTGTTCAGTCGAGCCTGAAGTCGGGTTTTGCGGATCTTGGTTACTCATGAGTTTATTTTAGCAGACGCGGCAGACCGTTCGGCTCAGTAGTAGTCTAAGTTCATGGTGGAACGCACTTGCTCCATGGTTTCGTCTGCGGTTTCACGCGCTTTTTCACAGCCGTCGGCAATGATGTTACGAACCAGCGTAGGATCATCTATGTAGGGTTGCGCCCGCTCCGCAATCTCGGCTTGCTCTTTAAGCAAGGCTTCAATCAGGGGCTGTTTGCAATCAACACAACCAATACTGGCGGAACGGCAACCTTCGTTCACCCAGTCCCGCGTGCTCTGGTTTGAGTACACATGGTGGAACTGCCAAACCGGACACTTATTCGGATCACCTGGATCATTCCGGCGGACCCGAGCAGGGTCAGTAGGCATGGCACGAACCTCCTTCTCGACACGCTCCGGGTCGTCCCGTAGAGCAATTGTATTGCGGTACGACTTGGACATCTTCTCTCCATCCAGACCCGGCAATTTGGAAGTTTCAGTCAACAATGCTTCCGGCTCGGTCAGGATTGTGCGACCACCGCCCTCCAAATAACCGTACAGCCGTTCTAACTCAGCATTGGTAATATTTTGATTACTTGCGAGTAGTGCCTGGGCTTTTTCAAGCGCTTCATGGTCGCCACGTTCTGTATAAGCATTCTTCAAGTTTCGGTAAAGCTTAGCCCCGCGCTTACCGAGTTTACGAATAGCTTCTTCGGCTTTCTCTTCAAACCCGGCTTCGCGACCGTACAAATAGTTGTAGCGTCGAGCGATCTCGCGCGTCAGTTCAATATGCGGGACCTGATCTTCACCAACCGGCACCTGCGCCGCATGATACAGCAAGATATCCGCCGCCTGTAACACCGGGTACCCCAGAAAGCCGTGCGTCGACAAATCACGCTCGCTCAGCTTTGCCTGCTGATCTTTATAAGATGGCACGCGTTCCAACCAACCAAGTGGCGTAATCATCGACAATAACAGGTTGAGTTCGGCATGCTCCGGCACACGCGACTGAATAAACAAGGTTGCACGACTTGGGTCTACCCCCACTGCCAACCAGTCAATCACCATCTCCCAAACATTATCGTTGATGGTTTCAGAGTCTTCTTCGTAGTGCGTGGTCAGTGCGTGCCAGTCCGCCACGAAAAAGTAACAGTCATATTCGTGTTGCAACTGCAACCAGTTCTTTAACACGCCGTGGTAATGGCCTAAATGAAGTCGACCCGTTGGTCGCATACCAGATACAACGCGATTAGATTGTCCAGACTTGGAGATCATGAGTTTTGGGATTCGTTTTACAAAAGGTGAGTTTACCGTTTAGGGCCTAGCAAGACTAGCACCAGCGTTGCGCAAAGCGCGCTATTGCATCAGAAAGGCGACGTCACCGGCACCCTGGCGTACAATCCGCAGACGATCATCGTGCCAGTCAATGACAGTGGATGGTTCAATAACCCCAATTCCACCGTCTACCACCAAATCAACCTCATGCTCAAGTTCAGCACGAATTTGTTCTGGATCAGCCATTGCCATTTTCTGGCCAGGTAAAATAAGACTGGAGCTCATAATCGGTTCGGCAAGGTCGGCCAACAGAGCGCGAACAATCGCGTTATCAGGAATACGGATACCAATGGTACGCCGTTTTGGATGAACTAAGCGATTGGGGACCAGACGTTTTGCGGCTAGGATAAACGTGTAAGCACCCGGCGTTAACGATTTGATGAGACGATATTGCTCATTATCAATTTTGGCGAACTGAGCAACCTGCTTGAGGTCTGCCGCCACCAAAGTGAAATTATGGTGTCGATCGAGTTTACGAATGCGTCGTATACGATCCACCGCGCGCTTATCATCAAGATGGCAACCTAAAGCGTAACTGGAATCGGTTGGGTAGGCGATCAAACCGCCCTGACGCACAATTTCGCTGGCCTGTTGAATCAGACGCGCTTGGGGATTTTGAGCATGAATTTGAAAATACTGCGCCATCGCTAAACTCTAAGGAGAGACACAAACTGCCCCTCGAACCGGGAAGGTTCTGATACTAACTTAGTCGGGCTACCGATCAAAGCGTGATGATTATCCGCTAGCAACTCGGCCAGTGGCAAAAGCACGAACAATCGCTCTTGCAGCCTCGGGTGGGGCACCGTCAAGCGTTCAGTATTCTGTATGTGATCACCATAAAGCAGCACATCGATGTCAATGGTGCGCGGCGCATTTTGGTTGCCCGCGTCCCGTCGACGCCCCAGTTGTTGCTCAAGTTCTTGCGTGTACACGAACACCTTGTCCAACGGGGCCCTGGTTTGCATTTCCACCACGCAATTTATAAAGTCGGGCTGCTGAGCGTAGCCCACCGGCGAAGTCAGATAAAAACGTGAGCATCGAAGTCCAAGACAGTGATGCCAACACCGTAGCGCGCTACGCGCGTCCACCAGTTGCTGCATCGGGTCACCCAAGTTCGCACCTAACCCCAGATAGACGTTGACCGTTTGTTGACTCACTGACTCAACCTTAGGTCAGGACAAAGTTTTAGCGCGGTGGCTAAAAATGCGGCGAATCATCAACTGAGAGTTTGCGTTTGCGTCGAACTTTTACTTTCTTCTTGCTGGCACCACTCGACGTTACGCCAAATTCATCTGCGGGTCGTGCATCAACATAACGCTGATCGCCAGCAGACGCACGCCGACCAGCGCCTGGCCCGCGGCGAGTGGCTTTCTTGGCGCGTTTCTTACGCCGCCGTCCGCCTTCAGTCTGAGTGCGCGCATTGCCTGCACCACCATTCAAGTCACCGCCATTAGAACGCGCATTGCGCTTCGCCTTTTTACCGCGTCGAGTCCCGGTCTTCTTCTTGCCACCGCGACGCTGCTGCGGCTTTGGTTTGGCTCCATTGCCAAACCCGTCATCGACGCCACCAACATACACACCCTCGTAATCCGACGTGCTGACATTGTAATTAACGCTGTTAAAATTCGGCTCTTCATTACCCTGTTGTGGCTGACGTTGTTGCTTGTAAATTTTTCCGACTTCCGCAATCATTTCATCGCGTTCGTCTGCATCCACTTCCTGAACACGGGTCCACCACTCACTGATTTCTTCATCCACTTCGTGCACGAGAGTACGAAGTAATAGAAAATCATAAGCAGCCCGAAAGCGCCGATTATTCAAGCTTGCTTTCACCATACGCGGGTTGCGCTTAATGAGACGAAAATGAATATTCCAGATATCCAAGATGATATCGGCCAAGCGTCGTGGTACAGCAACGTATTGATTTTGATCGCGCAGCGCATCATTCATCGCGACGCGCCATGCATGAGACTCGCTCGCACCATCGTCCATGAGTACTTGGGCGTCAGCCTTGACCGGGTCCCACATCATACAGGCAAACAAGAAGGCTGGAATAACGGGCTTGCCCTCTCGGACCCTGCGGTCCGTATTTTGCAATGCGCGTTCCGGCATCCCTTCCACACCATCGACCACCATCGTGTCGGTGAATGGAAAAAGATACTTGAACAAACCGTACTTGCGCAGCAACAGATAGGTGTCGTACGCCGCGCCGCCGTGGAACAGTTTAAGGACTTCTTCGAACAGCCGCGCACTGGACACATGCGACAATAGCTTTCCCTGATTTTCGATCATTTGCATTGCTTCTGGCTCCATATCGAAACCAAGTTTTGCGGCAAATCGAATCACCCGGAGCATCCGCACTGGATCTTCAGTAAAGCGTTGCTCAGGTTCACCAATACTCACTAGCTTTTTTGCGCGAATGTCCTCTATACCGCCCATAAAGTCGAGAATTTCCTGGTTGACACTGTCGTAGTACAACGAATTGGCCGTGAAATCACGACGCACTACGTCCTCTTCAATGGAACCATAGACGTTGTCGCGCAACAGCTGACCTTGATCACCTTCCGACATTTCGTGACTCGACACACCGTCTCGATCGCTGGCATCAGCGCGAAACGTAGCGACTTCAAGGACTTCGTAGCCGAAGCGAACGTGGACAATTTTAAATCGCCGACCAATTATACGTGCATTACGACCAAAGGCTTTCTTGACCTGCTCAGGTGTGGCATCCGTGGCGATATCAAAATCCTTTGGTTTGGTACCGATGATCAAGTCACGCACACATCCACCAACAAGGTAGGCCTGAAACCCGGCATCTTGAAGCTCTTGCACTACGTGCAGTGCTTTTTCACTGATATCTTGGTTATCAATTCCAGCTTCGACCGCTGGCATTACATTTGCTGTTTTCAAGGTAAGTCTCTTACATATTACGGGCCATTGCCTACGAGCACAGCGTGCCGGTCAGCCCTATCTGAAATTGCTATGAATTAAAAGAATCTGCTCAAGCTAAACGCGAGCATTCACTCAATTAGTATGTCCCGATTTTTGATTATTCTTAACATAGTCTCTCTACAACTAAGACCAGTATGTCCAGCAGGCCATACAAGCCGCAACCCTATTCACACACACGGCTACGCTCGAGACCTAATCATGAGGCCAGCAACTGACTGTACCTCGCCAACATGAGGATGCCACCGCTGGTCACAGCATGGCACAAACCTGACCTCACATATTCCAGTATTCAAAACACGCTGTATTGAGTCGATACAGCGAGCACTAAATACCAGGCTCTAATGCTAGTTACCCAGTTATCGTAAAACGTTAAACCAGCAACACCGTGGAGCGTGTCGCACTGCCGATACGCGATGGGGCCGCGCCGTCGATCAAACCAAGTTCTACCTAACAGACACGCTCAAAGGCAACTGTCTGATACGGGGCCGAATCGGAGCGATGTCAAGAAATTAACAAAGGCTGTCGCACCTTCCCTACAACTAGAATGCGTTTTCGCTGGATTAACCTTTATATAGTGACGAACACGATTTGTTAAACCCCGCTCGTCCTGGCCACGGCGATGATAATACGCAGCAACGTGTGCCGCCATCTATGTGCCAGATCGACACGCAAATTATTCTTCTTCGACTAGCTGCGTGCTGGAATCAATTTTCCAGTCCACATTTTGCCCAACTTCGCCCCCAGTTACCAGTACTATTTAATAAAAAATCAGCCTCTTGGGTGGTGACGCATATGCAGTGCTTGGAGTCGTTCACGGGCGATGTGTGTGTAGATCTGTGTGGTAGAAAGATCAGCATGTCCAAGCAGCATTTGCACGGAACGCAAATCTGCACCATGGTTAATCAGGTGAGTGGCAAATGCGTGACGCAATGTGTGCGGCGACAACGTCTGCCGAATACCGGCTGCCAATGCGTATTTCTTTATCAAATGCCAGAATGCTTGACGCGTCATTGGACCACCGCGCGTCGTCACAAATAAGGCGTCACTGTGTTTAGTCTTGAGCAATTCATCACGTGCACTATTTTGATAGTGCTGAATCCAGTCAATTGCCTGTTCCCCTAATGGCACGAGACGCTCTTTATTGCCCTTCCCAACGATGCGCACCACGCCAACATCGAGATTAATCTCGAGCAAGGTAAGCGCAACCAGCTCGCTGACACGCAGACCCGTAGCATATAAGGTCTCAAGCATTGCGCGGTCGCGCAATCCGAGCGGACCCTGAACATCTGGAGCCTCTAGTAGCTCGGTCACCTGGCGCTCACTCAGCGTCTTCGGCAATGGACGGCCTTGCTTAGGCGATCGCACTTGTGCACAGGGATCATCCGGCATCGTGCGCTCACGCACAGCGTAGCGATAAAAACGCCTCAGGGTGGACAACACGCGCGCACTGCTGCTGCTCTTCATGCCTTGCGCCATCAGCGCAGCTAGAAAACGCTGAATATCCACCTGTTCCACCGCGTGCAACGACTTTGCCTGCAAGAACTGTGCAAAACTGGTCAGATCCGATCGATACGCAGCGAGTGTATTGTTTGATAACCCGGATTCGACCCACACCGCATCAGTAAAAAGATCAATTAGGTCTGCGTTGCTGGACGTTATGTCCTTTTTTTCACTCATAAGATGGACTATACCATTAGTTTCGAAAGAAACCTTGAAGACCCAGTTTGACCATACCGACTGCGGCACAGGGTGCAAGTGCACGCGGTTTGACGCATAATCGCGTGTTAATCAACCTTTTTATCACTACTCGCGCATGCTAAACCCGCCACTGATCCTAGGCTCATCCTCCCCGTTTCGAAAAATGTTGCTGGAACGCTTACAGGTCAACTTCACAACGGAAAGCCCGGCTATCGACGAAACGCCACTTACTGGTGAATCACCGATCGCGTTAGTAGAACGCCTCGCGGTAGAAAAAGCACAAAAAATCGCAGAACAGCACCACCAAGGCTTGATTATCGGATCCGACCAAGTCGCAATGCATGGCGCTGAAATCGTTGGCAAGCCGAACACGCACGAACGTGCCGTTGAGCAATTGCGCACCGCCTCAGGCAAATCAATCAAGCTATACACCGGGCTCGCGCTTATCAATGCGCACACTGGCAATATTCAGTCCGAGGTCGTTCCTTTTACAGTGCACTTCAAACCACTGAGCGACGAGATTATCGAACGCTACTTGCGCAAAGAGCAACCGTATAATTGCGCGGGCAGCGTGAAGTCCGAAGGGCTCGGCGTGGCGTTGTTCGAGCGTTTTGATGGTGATGACCCGAACGCGCTGATTGGTCTACCTTTAATTCGCTTGGTATCGATGCTGGAAGCCGAAGGATATGATCTTTATGCCTGACGCCGGTTTTCTGTCCTGCATCACCCCGGTCATTTTAACCTATAACGAGGCAGCCAATATTGAACGGACTCTAGCGCGTTTGAGTTGGGCGAAGCGTGTACTGATCCTCGATAGCTTAAGTACGGATGACACGCAGGCACGCTGCCTGGCGTTCCCCAATGTTGATTTCAAACAACGCCAATTTGATCAGCACGCCAAGCAATGGAATGCAGCAATCGAGCATGTAAAAGATGCTGAGTGGATTCTTTCTTTGGACGCGGATTATGTGCTCAGTGAAGCTCTGATTGACGAGCTGAGGAGCCTCGAACCCGCCGATGACGTAATCGCCTACTGGTCAACATTCATCTACAAAATTCGCGGCAAGAGCCTCAGAGGCTCATTGTACCCACCGGTACTGACACTGTTCCGGCGCGGTGCTGGTCACTACGTTCAGGATGGCCACACGCAACGCTTAGAGGTCCATGGTAAAACGGTTGAGCTAACCCATCCGATCTACCATGATGATCGCAAATCGGCAAAGCGTTGGCGTCAATCTCAACGCAAGTATGCGCTGCAGGAAGCGCACAAGCTTGCCAGCACTCCATTCAACTCGCTGCGACTGCAGGACAAACTGCGCGTCCTTGGGCTCGCGCCCCTGCTGGTAATTCCCTATACACTACTCGTACGTAAGGTGCTTTTCGATGGTTTGCCAGGGCTTGAATACACCTGGCAACGCACCTTAGCTGAATGCTACCTGCAACTGGCTCGCATCGGCATATTTAAGTAATCACCCGCGCTTAACGAATGGTCGTGGCGTTCAACCCTAAGGCATTGACGACACCGGCCCCGACTGACGCACCAAAATCTTGAGTTAGCTGCTCGAAAAAGCCGGGGCGGTAGGTGTAATCCACCACCGTTTCCTGGCCAATCACATCCCGAGCCACTGTTCCCAAGCTTCCATATTCATCGACTAACCCCAGTGACTTAGCCTGCGCGCCACTCCAAAACAAACCTGTAAATAAATCCGGGTCATCAACCAGCTTGTCACCCCGCCCAGCTTTGACTTTATCAATAAACTGCTGATGCACAATGGCCAACATGGTCTGCGCGTGCGCTTTTTGCTCAGCCTGTACTGGCAGGAATGGATCTAAAATCGACTTGTTCTCACCGGCGGTCAGCGAACGACGCTCCACCCCCAGCTTTTCGATGGCATCAACAAAGCCAAAACTGTCCATACGCACGCCGATGGAGCCGACAATAGATGAAGGATTCGCGTAAATCTTATCCGCCGCCGCCGCGACATAATAGCCACCCGAAGCACACACATCTGAAATCACCACATGAAGTGGCTTTTCCGGATACTTGGCACGCAAGCGCGATATCTCACTATTGATATCGTCAGACTGTACCGGGGATCCGCCCGGACTGTTGATTCGCAGCACCACTCCCTTCGAGTTCTTAGAGGCGAATGCGCGACGCAAGCTACGATTCATTTGATCTGCATCAACCCCACCACTGACACCAATTGGCCCTTCTAGCTCAACCAAGGCCGTGTGCGGTTTAGACGCATTCAAATCGGTGCCAGCACTGCCAGCAAAAAGCATCAACGACATCAAATACAACACCACCAAACCCAGTACCAGAAACTTGAAAAACCGACGCCATTTCCGGTCATTCATATAATCCTGCGCAAGGCGCTCCAGAATTTCATCGCTTGACACCCCAGCCCGATTACTTCCAGGTAACGGGCCAGGGTAGGTCTTATTCTCTTTACGTCCAAACATATTTTCTCTCGTTAACTCATTGCTCAAATGACTGATTGCCCTCGTCAATCAACCAGCGTGTAATTGTCATTGGCCAAATATAAGTGTTGGTTTTCTTCTACGATTTCAATAGGTGTCAACCCCACACCATAACAAGGCCCACCCAGACACGCACCTGAATCCGGCGCATATTCAGCACCGTGTGTCGCACAAACCAAGGTGCGCCCATCATCACTAAAAAACTCACCCGGCATGTAATCTAACTGAATAGCAATATGCCCACACTGGTTAAGATAGGCAAAATATTGACCATCAAAACACACCACAAAGGCTGGAATAAGGACCCCGGCGGCATTGCGCACATCAAAACGCACGCCTTTACCACCCTCATTCAAATCGGCGGTACTGGCCAACGCAACTCGTTTATGACTGCTCATGTGAACACCTTTTGCAGTCGGCCGCTGGATAACCATGAACTGACATCATGAAAGGAAGACACCACATCCAACGCCGAGGTGGCACCAAGGTCGGACGCCCCGTGCACACCATAGCTGACGGCCAAACCGTCAATATCGGCATGCGCGGCCATCTCCATGTCAAAGGTGGTATCACCAATCATAAGCGCCTTATTTGGGTCAACTGCGGTGAAATTCAGAATCTCCTCCAACATTTGCGGATGCGGCTTGGATCGCGTTTCGTCGGCACATCGCGTATAGGTGAAATGTGAACCCAACCCTGTGGTTTCAAGGGCGCGCGTCAACCCAGCGCGCGACTTTCCGGTCGCCACGGCCAGCAATGCACCGCTATCGGCGATATACCTAAGCCCTTCGAGCACGCCATCAAACAATCGTTGCTCGGTGACATCGCCGGTAACAAAGTGATATTTGTAGGCCGTGATCAACGCTTCCAGCTGCTCGGGCGAGGCTTCAGGAAAAAGGCGTTGCATAGCCTCCAGAAGTCCCAAACCAATAATCTGCTGAGCGTCATGCGTCGAAGGAACCGCTAGCCCGACATCTCGGGCAGCCGCTCGAATACAGTTAGATATTTTGGCAGCCGAGTCCATCAGCGTGCCGTCCCAGTCGAAGATAATTAATTGATACATCAGTTCAAGCTTAGCGTTAATTGAGTCAATACGGCGTTCAAGTCGTCTGATAACGGCGCCTCGACTTGCAATTCGGCATCCGTAATCGGGTGACGAAAACGCAGACTCACCGCATGCAGAAATAACCTTGATAAACCGAATGCTTTCATGGATTTATTAAATTCCAGGTCCCCATACTTTGGATCGCCGGCAATTGGATGACCTTCTGACAGGGCGTGCACGCGAACCTGATGGGTACGTCCGGTCAACAACTTGACTTCGACCAGTGATGCAAGGTCGGACACACTAACCGGACGCATGATTGAGCGCGCGTACTTGCCCTGCGCATCCACAATGACCACGCGCTCACCATGTTGTCGTGCCTCGGTGTTCAGCGGCTTAACCACATTACGTTCTCCATGACGCCAGCGGCCTTTCACTAACGTATAGTAACGCTTATCTAATCGGCCTGTGGTCAATGAGTTGTTCTTAAAATCTTCATGTAGAGCTTTTAATACACTGGCTTTTTTAGCGAGCACCAAACACCCCGATGTAGCACGATCCAGGCGGTGTACTAATTCCAGATACCGCAAATCCTGTCTTACCGCGCGCAACGCTTCTATCAGGCCAATCTGAATACCACTTCCAGCATGCACAGCCATACCAGAAGGCTTATTGATAATCAGTAAGGCGTCATCTTCAAACAGGGTTGCTCGCTTTAGAAACTCGTAACGCGTGGCGTCAATATTTGCCGCAGTACGCTCTGCCAACCGGATTGGTGGAATACGCACTTGGTCACCGACCTTAAGCTTAGTGGTTTGTTTAACTCGCCCTTTGTTAACCCGCACCTCACCTTTACGGATAATGCGATAAATATGCGTTTTTGGCACACCCTTTAAATGCGTGAATAAAAAGTTATCCACGCGCTGACCAGCATGCACGTCATCAATCGTGACAAATGAGACCTGGTGATGCTGTTTTAGTGTTGGCGGAGTTGGAGACACACGGCTTCTCGGCAGAATCAAAGGCGTGATTATACGGCAGTTTTACATCTCGCCCAATCACCGCCAGCGCTAATATTGGTGCGCAATTAGGGCAATTGCGTATTCGATTCTTAACTGTTATTATCCGCCAGTCCGGTGCTATTGATGGTAACCGCGATGGTTTTTCGGGCCACGCATCCGAACACCTCGCGGCCATGTGAGATATCACAATTCATCTTGCATCGAACACGACAAAACTCTGTAAGTTGTATTGCCACTGAATGGCTCGCCCCGCGTTCCTCCAGTTCACAATAGACTTACCGGAATCAGTAAAGACAAAATCGGTTTATACACACTAAATGAATCGAGGCTGGTCAAGCTGGTTACACCACCTAAATGCTTGCCTCTCACTTATTTGATTAGCTGGCATCCTACGGTGGCTTCTGCTGCATTGGAATCGCAAAATGATGGACTTCACATCTCGTGAACATCATTTTCATCGCATGATCGACACACGCTCGATCTGTTGAACAGCGTAGCACTCTAGCGCACAGGCGTTAATAGACGTAACCACCGCCACCTCTTTTTTCGCAAACCGACGAGCAACACATGGCTCATTTGTACTTTACACCCAGGGCAATGCGCTTCACCCTGATTTATGAAACGCAACGGGCAGCTAAATTTAATTAAACACTGCCAAAACAGTTGATGATCAAGGACTAGGCACAGCAGTTATTGCGCTTACTTGATCGTGATGAGCGAGCAGAATTTTCTGCGCGAATCGGACCATAGGACCGTTTCAGTGCAGGCAAGCCAGTTCTGACGTTCGCAAGCTAGCGAAATCGTTAGTGATTGAACAGATTACGCTCGACACTTGATGACGAGCAACCGGACTTGGTTGGAGCCCGAACAAGCCGCACATACTTCAGTGACGAATTATTGAAGTCAGTACGGTTAGATCGAAGAACTGTCGATACGGCAAATCCACCAAGTACGTAATGACTGGTCCACACACGCGACAGGCACCACGCCGACGCAATGTTAGATCCGTTATCAATGCAGCCCAACACAAGGCCTTATGATTGACTTACAGTCAGTCGTCTCAGCCTTGAACCTGATTAGGCGAGGCGCATTTCATAACGACTTTGACTTATAGTGTCACGACCATGACAACTCAGTTGAATCACTGACGCCGGTGTTCTACCGGTTTATTTCGCCACATATCGCGTGCAGCTTGGCCATCCGAATGGTCTAGTTACACACTCTATGGCCGGTTTGCAGCCTCACGATTTAGCGCATCGCTTGGTGCCCTCCCGACACCACTGTTTTCGAACTTGCCAACGGCAAAGAGGAAGACATGAAAAGAATGCTTTTTAACGCAACGCACCCAGAAGAACTGCGCGTTGCGATTGTAGATGGACAAAAACTGGTTGACTTGGATATAGAGTCAGCCAGCACTGCTCTTAAGAAAGGCAATATCTACAAAGGCAAAATCACTCGCATCGAGCCAAGTCTCGAAGCGGCGTTTGTTGAATATGGCGGCAATCGCCAGGGCTTCTTGCCAATGAAAGAAGTGTCGCGCACTTACTTTCAAAACTATAAATCAGAAACACCTATTTCGCAGGTCAAGATCGCTGACGCATTGAAAACCGGTCAAGAACTGCTGGTCCAAGTCGAAAAAGACGAGCGTGGCAACAAGGGCGCAGCTCTGACCACCTTTATTAGCCTAGCAGGACGTTATTTGGTGTTCATGCCGAACAACCCGAAAGGTGGCGGCATCTCACGTCGCATCGAGGGCGAAGAGCGTCAAGAACTGCGTGACGCCATGTCACAACTCGAAATCCCCAAAGAACACGCCTTAATTGCGCGTACTGCGGGTATCGGAAAAAGCCCTGAAGAACTGCAATGGGATCTGGATTATCTGCAACGCTTATCTGACGCTATTCAGGAAGCGGCCGAATCACAACCAGCACCTTTTCTTGTCTACCAGGAAACCAATCTGGTAGTTCGTTCGATTCGAGACTATTTCCGCAGCGACATCACCGAAATCATCATTGATGACAAAGAAATTTTCGAGCGCGCTACTCGCTTTATGAATCAAGTGATGCCGCAAAACGTCATCAAACTTAAGCTTTACGAAGACACAGTACCGCTGTTTTCACGCTATCAGGTTGAGCATCAAATCGAGTCGGCTTACGCCCGCGAAGTCCGTCTACAGTCTGGCGGCGCACTGGTCATTGACCCAACTGAGGCGTTAACCTCAATTGATGTCAACTCCGCACGCGCGACCAAAGGCGGTGACATTGAGGAGACCGCATTGCAAACCAATTTGGAAGCGGCCGAAGAAATAGCACGTCAGTTACGTATCCGCGACCTCGGTGGCCTCGTCGTCATTGACTTCATCGATATGCTCGCAAACAAAAACCAACGTGCTGTAGAACAGTGTTTACAGAAAGCGCTGAAGGCGGATCGGGCACGGGTGCAAGTAGGACGCATTTCGCGCTTTGGCCTGCTGGAGATGTCACGTCAACGCTTACGCTCCTCAATCAGCGACTCAAACTATCATGTCTGTCCACGCTGCGAAGGTAATGGCCATATCCGCAGCGTCGGCTCGTCGGCCCTAAGCGTGCTGCGAATCATTGAAGAAGAGGCGTTGAAAGAGAACACAGAGGCGATTAATGCGCACTTACCAATCAAAACAGCAACGTATCTGTTAAACGAGAAACGCCACGAAGTCAGCTTACTTGAAAACCGACTTGGCACAAACATCACGATCGTGCCGACGATTGAGCTCGAGACACCGCACTTTAAAATTCAACGCCTGCGCAGTGAAGATTTGGATGAGATGCCGAATTTGCCGAGCTATAAAACTGAAATTCAAGAGCCCAAAGAAGATACGCGCAAGGCCAAATATCAAAAGAAGAATCAAAGCAGTAGCGTCGTAATCGCGCCGAACACGGCACCTGCGGTCGCCATTGAATCGATCCAAATGGACAATGCACCTGCCCCCGCACCGAAACCTGAACCAGTACAACCTGGTCTTTTCGTACGGTGGTGGCGCGCACTGTTCGGCACAGGCGAAATTGAAGAAACCAAGCCTAAGAAGAAAAGCCATAAGGGCAATAATCAAAAGTCACGTCAAGGTGGTAACAACCGCGGCGGCAAAAAAGGCGGTAACAGCAACCGGAACCAGAATAACCGCGGCGGCAAAGGCAAACAACACAGCCAAGGCGGTAACAATAGAAATAGCGACCAAGGCAAGAAGGACGGCGGTGCGCCGAACAACAATTCCGAAGGCAAGCCAGGCGGAAACAACCGTAACCGGAATCGCAACCGTAACCGCAATCGCAACCGCAATCGCAACAACCAAAACGGAAATAAGCAGCAAAATTCGAACGATCAAGCTGCAAAGCCCGCTAACAAAGCGGCCAACACCGCGCCTGCAGCGGAGAAAGCCAGCTAAACCCGTCTAAACGTCGGCAGCACATTATTAATAAGTGCCCGCCGCTAACCCGTGACGTCACCCAGCCCTCGATTGGCATACTTCAAGCTAATCGAGGGTTGCTCGTTGGGGATTCATTCTGCAACCAAAGCGCATACGGCACACGGACGCCGACCAAAAGGATGAAATCGGTCTTACGAGGTAAAAAAACACCCTCGAGCACGCCATTCCAGAGGCGCATTCTGCGACGAACTACGCATTTCGCTAAGTTGCTGATATAGTTACCAATCTTGTAGCTATTCACGTCATAAAATTATGTGTGGTATTGCCGGATTACTCAGCACCAAACCTCGAAGTGACATTGCCACGCCACTCGCGGCGATGCAAAAAGCGCTCCGCCATCGTGGTCCCGACGGCCACGGCGATTACGTCGCTCCGTCCAAGCAGGCGGCCCTCACCCACACGCGTCTCGCGGTTATTGACCTGTCTGCCAACGGCAAACAGCCAATCAGCACCTCAGACGGTCGTTTCACCATTACCTTCAACGGCGAGATATATAACTACCTGCAACTCAGACGCCGATTGGAAGCCGATGGCGAAACGTTTAGCACCCAAACCGACACCGAAGTCATTCTTAAAATGTACCGAGCCAAAGGCAGCAAATGCATTCACTTTCTGCGCGGCATGTTTGCATTTGTAATTTGGGACGAACAAAAGAAGGAGGCATTTGCAGCACGCGACCCGCTTGGCATCAAACCGTTCTATTATGTGCAACACACATCGGAATTCGCCTTTGCCTCTGAACTGCGGGCTACGTTGGCCAGCGGACTAAGTCATCGTAAACTATCGAGCGGCGGGTTGACCGGCTATTTTCTACGTGGCACCCCGCAAGAACCTGCCACGCTAATCCGCGACATACGAATGCTGCCGGCCGGCGCCTACCTCACTTGGCGACAAGGCAAAGTACGCGTTAAAAATTACTGGTCTTTGAAATTCAAACCACAGTATGTCAACCGCAAACAAGCTACCGAAATCACTCGCACGGCACTCGAAGACAGTGTGCGCGCACACTTCGTGAGCGACGTCCCGGTAGGCATCTTCCTAAGCGGTGGTATTGACTCTACGGCACTCGTGGCGTTAGCAAAAAAGGTTACCAATAAGCGCATCAACACGTACTCATTGGCATTTTCCAACCCCGAGTGGAACGAAGCAGACATCGCGAAGCGCACAGCCGCACATTTCGGCACCAACCACACCGAACTAACGATGACGCCGATGCTGGCTTTACCGCTTTTCCAGCAATATCTGGATGCGGTAGATCAACCTACTATCGACGGATTCAACACGTTTTGCGTTGCCAAACTGGCACATGACCACGGCGAAAAAGTTGTGCTTTCGGGGCTTGGCGCCGATGAGCTGTTCGGTGGCTACAAGTCCTTCAGCTTGATCCCAGACATGTTGCGTCAGAGCGCACGCGTCCGACCGGCACTACCGATTATTCAGGCCTTAAAACCTAGCTTGCAGAAGTTTGTGCCCGTCAAATATCGTCGCATGCTGGACGCACTGTGCAATCCGAAATCCATTGCAGCCGCGCATCGAAGTTTGCGGGGCATTTTTGCCACCGGCGAAGCACTCGTACTGACTTCACAATACGCTGATAAAGCGGGCGGTATCCCTAGATTGCCGAAAGACGCATTCGAAGACATGGCAGACAATATCAGCGCACATGAAATCAATGTATATATGCGCAATCAACTGCTACGAGATAGTGATATGGCAAGTATGGCTTGGGGCTTGGAACTACGTGTTCCGTTTGTCGACAAAATCTTGGTCGACCGGGTCAGCACGATCCCATCGGATATGCGACTTATGACCGGCAAACAACTTCTAATCGATGCGGTACCCGAGCTACCGAAATGGGTAACAGAACGTGAAAAGCGAGGTTTCCGCTTCCCTTTTGACGAATGGTTTTCCGATGAATGGCAGTCCCTCACACGTCCGTCTGTGCCAAAATGGATTCCGTTAACACCATGGTACCGTCAATGGAGTTTGATTGTGTTTGAAGAATGGCGAAAACGGCATGTCCGCTAAGTTAGCTGCTATGCGGGTACTGCACGTCATCCCATCCGTGGCTCCATGCCGAGGCGGTCCCAGCAAAGCAGTAATCGAGATGGTTTCAGCCTTGCGACGAGCCGGCATCAATGCCGAAATCGCGACCACCAACGATGATGGCCCGCGTAAGCTTGGGGTCAACATCAACGCGTTGACTGAATATCAAGGGGTTCCGGTTCGCTACTTCAACCGGATCTCGTTCCCAATAACAGCATTGCGCGAATACAGTTACGCACCGGGGTTTGGGCATTGGTTGAAGCATCATATTCATGACTACGACATCATTCACGTACATGCGATATTTTCGTACTGCTCAACAAGGGCAATGCAACTGGCACGCAAAAACCGCGTACCGTACGTAGTTCGTCCCATCGGGCAACTTGAAAGATGGTCATTACAGCAATCGAAGGGGCGTAAGCAGTGGTACCTTGATTGGATCGAACGAAAAAATATTACCAACGCTGGCTTTGTGCAATTTACCGCCGCTGCCGAAATGCAGCAAGCTCAAGAAGTCATTCATGCGATGAAGTCGGAGGTCATCCCGCTTGGGCTTGAAATGCCAATGGAAGTTCGCGGCGCTCGTGAAAAACTTGTTGCCCGACTGAAACTCAAGCGTGAATGTCCGATCGTGCTTTTCTTATCACGCCTACACCGCAAAAAAGGGTTGGAAATACTATTCGAATCGGTGGCTAAAATTCCTGACTTAAACGTTCAGCTCATCGTTGCTGGTGACGGCGAACCGGACTATGTTCAGCATCTCAAAAACCTTTCCACATCCTTGAAAATAAACAACAATTGCCACTTCGTTGGTTTTGCCAAAGGTGCCGAGAAAGCCCTATTACTGCAGGGCGCAGACCTGTTTGCATTGACTTCTTTTTCAGAAAATTTTGGTATCGCTGCATTGGAAGCATTGGCCGCTGGCACACCCACCTTATTAAGCACCGAGGTTGCCTTGTCGCGTACGGTGGCTGAACATGACGTCGGGTACGTCACCGAACTTGATGTCGACGACATTGCCCGCACTCTGGCACACGCCGTGACGGACCTCGAAGCACTACAGGAGATGGGCAATGCGGCCAGAGACTACGTGGAACAACACTTTCAATGGTCCCACGTAGTTCAGCAATTAATCAGAAACTACACGGCAATACGAGATTCATCGCCAGTGCGATAACACCTTAAGGGTTCAACGCACGCAACATCCACGCTGTTTTTTCGTGAATGCGCATTCGGTCTGAAATCAACGCGGCAGACGATTCGTCATCAGCCTCTTGGGCAACGGTTAACGCTGCTCGGCAAGTTTTTACCACCTGCTCATGCCCTGCTGTCAAGATAGCCACCATGTCGTCGGCAGATGGAACACCGTCGACTTCTTTAATCGAACTCAACTGCGCAAACGCTTTGTACGTGCCTGGCGCTGCAATGTCCAGACTACGAATTCGCTCAGCGATATCATCTACCGCCACAGCCAACTCAGTGTAGTGCTCTTCAAACATCAAATGCAGTTGATGGAACATCGGCCCAGTGACATTCCAATGAAAGTTATGGGTCTGCAAGTACAGGGTATATGAATCCGCCAGTAGCTTCTTGAGATGTTGTGCGACGGCTTCGCGATCAGCTTGGTTAATTCCAATATCAATATCACTCATGGTAATCCTCATCGTGTTGGGTAAAGTAGGAATAATTCGTTACTTGAATAGAGTACAAGGGCTCTCGATTAATGTGAAATCAATAATACCGAAGCTTATGATCTATTTTACAAAACGAAAGCGAGCCAACAATCTATTAGATAAATCAATCTTTTTCGAATACCGCGATCGACTCAACGTGCGCAGTGTGCGGGAACATATCTATCACGCCAGCATGCGTCATGCGATACCCATGCTCATTTACCAACACACCAGCATCGCGTGCAAGTGTGGCTGGGCCGCACGACACATACACTATTTTACTCGGATTGAATTGGGGGATACGCTTAACCATCTCTGCCGCGCCAGAGCGCGGTGGGTCCAGCAACACTTTATCAAAAGACTGTTCCAGCCAGCCGCCATGCGACTCACTCGTCATGTCTTCTTTAAACAAGTCGCCGAAATGGAATTCAAGGTTGTTCAGCTTATTGAGCGCTTTGTTATGGTCAGCCCGATCGACCAACGCACGATCACCCTCGACGCCAACCACGTGGGCTGCACAGCGAGCAAGCGGCAAGGTAAAATTACCTACCCCGCAAAACAAATCCAGCACGCGGTCGGTTTCTTGTAAGTCAAGTAACTCGATTGCCGTAGCCACTAAGCGATCGTTTATGCCGCCATTCACTTGAATGAAGTCTGTTGGCAGAAACTCAACCGTGATATCAAACGCATCAAACCGGTAATAAAGTGGCTCTGGACTCGGCGGATACAACGGGTGTACGCTTTTGAGGTTGCCCGGCTGTAAAAATAGCTGGATTTCGTGCTGCTTGGCAAATGCTGTCAGCAGATCTAGATCTTGTTGAAGCAACGTCTCCAGATGGCGCAAAATCATGACCGTGGCATTATCCGCAACCGAAATTTCCACCTGCGGTAGCTTGTCATTGCACGAGATTTTCCCCAGCGTGTCGCGTAACGCCGGAATTAAATTCGACACTTGCGGATACAACACCTCGCAGCGCTCGGTAGGTTGAATATAACTTGAATTTCGTTCCCGAAAACCGACAATCATCCCGCCCTTCTTGGGCACAAATTTAGCACCCAGACGGGCACGACGGCGATATCCCCATTGTGGACCGACCATTGGTGCCAACAGTGTTTCAGGTTGAACGTCGCCGATTTTTTTGAAGTTTTCCAGCAAGGCTTGCTGTTTGTAGTGGATCTGTTTCTCAGGCTCTAGATGTTGTAGCACACACCCACCACACTGACCAAAAACCGCACACTTTGGCTCAATTCGATGTGGCGACGCCTCTAATACCTCGATGGTGGTCCCGAATAAATAGCTTTTACGGTTCATCACCGGCACATACTTAACACGCTCTCCCGGCAACGCGAAGTCAACAAACACCACCTTACCGTCTTCACCACGACCAACACCACGGCCGTCATGTGCCAGCGAATCAATCTGAATTTCGCGCGGCGTTAAATCCAGTTGCTTACGGGCACGTCTGCGTCTTCTTGCCATACTCTGATCTCTATTTGGAGCAATTAAGTTGATTAGGACTCCATATCAGAGTCGGTTGCGACGGATAAACCGCCTCCGCCTGAAACCAAAGTGGCCTGTCGGCAGCAAAAGTGGCGTGATTTAACCAGTTAAGCGCGCCACTGACAACTAAGTCGGGTAGAAAAATCCGCTCGACCTCGCGTACCGATTACTAATGGTGTGGTTTCGACTACGTCTACGAAGCGATTGACGATCAAAACGACAACTGTACAAAACCAATTACCGCAGGCTATGCTAAGTGGCTTTGGACTACCCATTACAGGAGAGATGACATGACGCTTCACTACGTCGCACTGGTATCGGTGCTCATTCTGGCACAATACATTTACTTTATTGCGCTCGCCGGTCAGGCACGCGGCAAAGAAGGCGTTAAAGCACCCGCCATGACCGGCGGTGTCCGCTTCGAACGCGCTTTGCGTGTGCAGTTAAATACCTTGGAGCAAATGGTATTAGCCCTACCTGCGCTGTGGCTGTGCGCCACGTTTTTTCGCCCCGATGTCGCAGCCGGGCTCGGTGTGGTTTATTTAATCGGACGGTTTCTGTATGCCCGCGGCTACCTGTCAGATGAGCCATCGCGGCGCGGTCCCGGCATGTTAATTACCGGTCTGGCCAGCGTGGTAATGCTGTTGCTAACAGTATTTGGCGTTATTCGAGACTTGCTGTAAGTTTCGGTAAATAAGTTTCTCGGTACCTACGACGCTCTACCCTGACCCCACGCGTCCAGAAATGCGATCAAGTGCGGCTCTGACTCTGCCAGCGCCGTACGCACCACCGCTTGTTCCGCGGCTAGGCCTGTAGCGTCTAGCTGACCGCGCATAAATTGCCATTGCAGATACACTAGATAGGTATTTAAGGCGTCGGTTTCACAGTAGTCTCGAATCGCTTTGATTTCGCCAGCCTTATACTGCTCCCAGACGTGCGCGCCGCTCATGCCCATCTTGCCGGGTAAGCCAAGTAACACGGCAATTTCATCCAGCGGCGCAAATGCACGATTATTGTAACCGGCCATCACATCCATCAAATCAGTATGACGCAAGTGAAACCGGCCAATGTAATTGTTCCAGCGGAAATTCGAATCGTCTTCCCCCAACTCCCAGTATCGTGCAGCCTGAATTCCGTTGATCAAGGCTCGGTAGTGCAGTACGGGCAAATCAAAACCAGACCCGTTCCAGGTCACCAAAGTTGGCGTGTGCTTATCGATGCCGGCAAAAAAATTCTCTACAATCTCCGCTTCCGTACTTTGCTCATTTCCGAGCGTCCATACCGAAAATTGATCTTTGTGGCTGTTCCGATACACCGCCGAGATGGCCACCACCTTCTGTAAATGTGTGGCAATAAAGTCCGACCCCGTTTTCTCTCGTCGCTTAGCAAACATAGCCTCAGCCACGTCCGCATCGGAGAGCTCATCGGACAAGCCCAATAGCCGTCGCCCTCCAGCTACATCGGGAATGGTCTCTATATCAAATGCCAATACGTTCATAACGGTTAATTAATACACACCAGTCGACAAGTAGCGGTCACCACGGTCACACACAATCGTGACAATCACTGCCGTGTTGCCCAGCGCTTCTTGCTCAGCGGCGACTTTCAGGGCAATCGCCATGGCGCCGCCGGACGATACGCCAGCAAATATCCCTTCCTTTTTGGCCATCTCGCGCATGGTGTTCTCTGCCACTGACTGTGCGACATCCAAGGTGCGGTCAACGCGACTCGGTTCAAATATTTTTGGTAAGTACGCGGCCGGCCAGCGCCGGATTCCAGGTATCTGCGAGTGACCATCGGGTTGCACACCAACGATTTCGACCTCACAAGATTGCTCCTTTAAATACCTGGAGACGCCCATAATGGTTCCCGTGGTACCCATTGAACTGATAAAGTGCGTGACTTCGCCATCGGTGTCGCGCCAGATTTCCGGGCCAGTCGACTCGTAGTGCGCCATCCAATTATCGGGGTTCGCAAACTGATCCAGCACCTTGCCCTTACCCTCTGCCTGCATTTCCAACGCCAGATCGCGCGCCAGCTCCATACCGCCGGCCGCCTGTGACACAGAAATGATCTCGGCACCGAAAGCACGCATCGAAGCTCGCCGTTCTTCGCTCATATTGTCCGGCATGATTAAGGTCATCTTGTACCCTTTCATGGCCGCAGCCATCGCCAGCGCAATGCCGGTGTTACCACTGGTTGCTTCTATTAAAGTATCACCAGGCTTAATGTCACCGCGAGCTTCCGCTTTGGCGATCATATTGAGCGCCGGGCGATCCTTTACCGAACCGGCCGGGTTATTCCCTTCCAATTTCGCGAACAGGTGGGCATGCTGACCTTGCCACAACCGCTGAATTTTGACCAGCGGCGTGTTGCCGACAAAGTCTTGAAGGGTGTTTATTTTCACGACTGCTCCGTCAAAATCGGCTTATGCCTAATCATCACCCAGTGACATCAACAATTGAATCACATACCAAAGCATCAATGCGATGCTGGCAAATAGCGCCAAGGAGGCGGCGACATGTTGATCTTCACGATACGTGTGTAACACGTTAGACGTGGTATACAACACTGAGCCACCAGCGAAGGCAATCATAATTCCAGAGAACACGGTGCCGAGCGTGAAACCAAACGCGATTGAGGCCGCAATCACGCCCAGGGCGACAAAACCGCCAATCGACAAGATCGGGCCTAGAAACGAAAAATCCTTGCGCGTCGTGAAGACGATAAAGGTTAATGCCGTCACTAACGCGCCTGTAATTACCGCGGCATTTTGAATCACGCCCGGCGCATATAATTGCGCGATCGCGATCAGAGGCAGAAAGATGATGGCTTCGGCGACCACATACAAGCCTAGGCCTGCGTACTGCAGCTCACGTGATGCGCCGCTGTGCGCCCAACGGTTTGCAACAAAACTCACGGCCATAAATGCAGCCAGTACAAGCAGCCAACTCCAACGACTGACTGCCAGCAATTGCATGGCTTTCTCACCCCAGCCAAGTGACAGAAAAAACGACACCAACATAGCGAAGGCGGCCAATGAGCCAGCCACATGCACGTAGGTGCGTTTGATAAATGCAGCCCGCGCCTCTCCGGGCAGTTCACTCACGACCGCGTCAGATGCAACATTCATGTAACTCATAAAATTTCTCCTAAAAAATAATCGTTGTGTATGGGGCTTGCCACCAAAAAAGCAATCATAGCATGCAGTGTTTTTATCATGGCGGCGTTAGCAAAGATGAATATGTTTCACCATTAACTGTAGCGTTCTACGATCGCGAAACTCATTCACATCCAACTGAAAGGCCGCGTAAATGGTGCCAGTGGGCAACTCAGCATGGGTGTCCAGATAACCGAAACAAATGGCGTCCAACGGCTGTTCTCCAACGCTTGGACGCAATACGAGTTTGGCATGCGACTCGCCAACAATGCGCGCATCCAGAACTTCAAACTCACCTTCAAATAAGGGTTCTGGAAATCCCTGCCCCCAAGGCGTCATGGTACGCAGCTGCTCTGCAATTTCCTCACTGAACTCGACCGCATCGAGCGCACCGTCGGTCCAGATGATTTGACGCCAATCGTGACCCTGTGTCAATTCAGTTGCGACCGTGCTCAAGGCCTTGGTAAACGCTGAGAGGTTGGCATCGGTTACGGATAATCCAGCGGCCATAGCGTGTCCGCCAAACTTGGTGATCAGGCCTGGATGGAGTGCGTCGACGCGAGCCAATAAGTCTCGAATATGAATTCCATCAACACTGCGTGCCGAGCCTTTCCATTCACCTTCATTGTCGCCCGGCGCTAACGCAACCACCGGTCGGTGAACGCGCTCTTTAATCCTCGATGCAACCAGACCAACGACCCCTTGATGCCAAGTCGGGTCAGATAAAGTCAGTATCGCCGGCAGGTCACCGTCGTCGTCAATTTGTATTTGCTCGACAATGGCAAGCGCGTCTTGTTGCATACTTCGCTCAACATCACGACGCTGCTGGTTTAACTCGTCGAGTTGTAAGGCCATCGCCATTGCGGCATCGACATCGTCTGTGAGTAAGCACTCGATGCCGAGCGACATATCATCCAATCGCCCTGCTGCGTTCAGACGCGGCCCGACGGCAAACCCGAGATCACTCGAAGACAATCGGGCCGCATTCCGCTTTCCGACTGTCAGCAAGGCCTGAATGCCCGGGCAGGCAGCCCCCTGACGAATCCGTTGCATGCCCTGCTGAACCAAGATTCGATTATTCGCATCCAACGGAACCACATCCGCAACAGTACCTAAGGCCACCAGATCAAGAAAATGCGACATATTGGGTTCTGCGATGCCCTGTTGTTCAAACCACCGCTGCTGACGCAACTCTGCGCGGACAGCCAACATGACGTAGAAAATCACACCAACGCCAGCAAGATTTTTACTGGCAAAGCGATCGCCGGGCAGATTCGGGTTGACGATCACATCCGCGGTCGGAATCTCCTCGCCGGGCAAATGGTGATCTGTGACCAATACCGACATACCGAGCGCTTGCGCGGCATGCACACCACCAACGCTGCTGATGCCATTATCAACAGTAACCAGAATATCCGGCTGACGCATGGCAGCTACGCCGACAATTTCTGGCGACAAGCCGTAACCGAATTCAAACCGATTGGGCACCAAGTAGCTCACTGAAGACAAACCGAAAGCGTTTAAACACCGAACAGCCAGCGCACAACTTGTGGCGCCATCCGCGTCGAAATCGCCAACAATCACGATATTGGCACCGGCCATTACGGCGTCAGCTAACAGCGTACCGGCTGCCTCAATATTGGTTAATGAATGCGGTGGCAATAAACGCTTGAGACTATACTCAAGTTCATGCGGGGCGCTAATACCGCGGTTGTGCAACACGCGCTGGACAGACGGTGACAGGCCAGGCAACGGTCGAGACGATTGGCTGGCGCGCGATTTAATGAGTAATTCAGTCACAATACTTGAGGGAGTTTGCCTTAGCAGGCGAGAATTATGAACTATGCTCAGATTAGAAGCAAAATGGTTTTACCGCATGCTGCTGCTCACAGTGCTGAGTATCGGTAGTTATGTCGTCTTGCAGCCACAGTACAATTTTTCGCATTGGATGCCTCACCGAGCACTGCGCTCCGTCGGCGTGCCTTACGACGCAATCCTGTGGTTCGAGCAAAACGCTGACATTGCTTTACACCTGCTTGGCGGACTCTTCATCACCGCGTTATTATATGCATCCAACCTGCCACTATTAAAACAGTCCGCTGCAAAGGTGTTGGCCTGTACGGTTGGCCTGTGTTTACTTGCTGAAATCCTACAACTTGGTGTCGGCCGCAATGTCGAACTGAAAGATTTACTACTCGGAATCTCAGGTAGTTTCATGGCATACTTAACCATTAAGCAAAAGAAAAAGATAAATCGTCATCACACTCGTACATACTGATCATTTTGACCAGCAATCAACGGTGAGCGCAGGATATCGCCGGATTGAAGGTGGATGACGAACCTGACTCAAACCACAACATACAGTAATCAACTCTAAAGGGTAAGTTACGTTGAATACGAACGATCAATCCAAAGTGAAATCTGACCAGATGATGAGTCTGTTCAAAGATATCGAACGACGCGCAAACAACCTGTCCCTGAATGGCACCAAACACCCATTCAAATGGCATCAAAATATCAGCGGCTTACTCAGCCCCAAAGACGTTGAAGCAACGCGCCAAAGCCTCAAAAAGCTCTCTGTCGATGACTATGTGGCCAAAGTTCTTGACCCCGCTGAGTCGGCCAATCGGCCGAGCGCGAAAACCATCATCAGCCAGTTACGCGGCAAGATCCATCAAGAATTCGAGCTTGGCCCGTTATATGCAATCGAGCTTTCACTGGAATACAACGGTGATACGCGCCGCATCGCCATGATTGCACAAAACCGCAGTGTGGCAAACGGCGTCTGGAGTCCTGAGCATCACCTAGAGGCATGTCGCCTAGTCGACGGCTACGCGCGTCGAGCCATTCCGATCGTGACCTTTATGGACACACCCGGCGCTGATGCTGGGACGGATGCCAACGCATCTAACCAGGCACACTCAATTTCACGTTTGATTGCGGTGATGGCCGCCGCCAAGGTGCCATCTATAGGCGTGATTTATGGTTTAGGTTACTCTGGCGGTGCAATTCCACTGGCGACTACCAATCTGCTGCTCGCCGTTCGCTGCGCTGCATTCAACACGATTCAACCGAAGGGGTTGGCCAACATTGCCCGTCAATACAACTTGTCTTGGCAGGAAAGCGCACGCTATGTCGGAGTATCGCCCTCGGAACTGTACCGCAGCGGCGCCATCGATGGCGTTATTGACTGGGACCCAAGTGACAACAACGACGATACGTCCAATCTGGTCGCTGCGATTTTCACAGGCGTTAAGGAAATCGAAGCAGACGCCAAGCGTGAAGTATTGGAAAACCCCATTGTTGGCACCGATTACCTAGACAATGTGCGGACTGAAAAGTTGCACCGTGACAGTTTCGCTGAGTTACAAAAAGCAGCGCAATTTGAACTGTATGGCGAACTCACGGAGTATCCTAGTGTGTACTCACACGCCATGATGTATCTGCGTTCTTTGTCACTGCGCTGCCGAATCCATTCTGCGACCATCGAGACTTACGGCCGATTAGCAGACAAAGAAATACCCAAGGGCGACCTCAAGGACCGCCTGCGCCAAATGCGCGAGAAAGCGTTTGAACAGTGGCTATCGGACCCGGAAAAGCTGGTTTATAACGATGAACTTGCGAAAGCTTGGGCCCACCTAAAAAGCAAGCGTGACGAGCTGAATACCGACCGCAACAAGATTACTGCGCTGATTCTCGGCGACCCGCAAAGCAATTACCGCAGCGCCCAGAAGAATTACTGCTTCGTACTGTGCTTGTATTTGTACAATCGCTGGAAATCGGACGCCGCGTTTAATTTCGTAGAAATGAACAATCGCCTCAGCGAATTGAGCAACGAAAGCGACGACTATCTGTCCAAACCAGAAGCCGAACTGACACTGTTGGACACACTCAACGAGCCAACCATTCGCGATATCCTGCACACACAGTTCCGCGACATTCTGATCTTTGACGCGCTGTACAACAATATCGTCGATAATTTTGGCGAAATCGCTGAGGAGTCGAAAGCCTTCGAGTCCTTATCCGAAAAAACGTTGCGCAAAATTCTAGATTCCTCGCTAGAGGAAGTGGCCAGTAACGTGACCGGCTCAATGGCCGATGGCGTCGTCGACAGCGATATCAAGTCCGAGTTTGCTAAATGGCTCGGCCATTTCGTCAAGTACGATCAACGTGGCGAATTTCTGTCGGCGGTCGAGGAATGGAAGCGTGTAAACTTCCCGCGCATGTCAGACTCACTGCTGGTGCTGATCACCTATTTCTTTGAAACCCTGGTGCCGCGCTTTATCGAGGCACAGATGAGTGGCAAAAGCTACAACGGCCAGATCAACCCGTGGCGCATTGGTAAACGCAAAGACTTCTGGAATCAGCTGAATATCGCGTATCAAGATTTGCTAATCCAACGTGTTCTGACATCGTATAAAAAGCAAAAGGCCACCACCGTTGATGCGTTCAAACAACGTTTCTTTATCGACTTTGAAGAAACTAACGCCAATAAAATGACCGCCAACCCGGTCTCGTTTCCGGGCTTTCGTCAATCTATCGAGAAGGCTTTGAACAATAACGTCACACCATGCGGTGTGATCACCGGGATCGGCAAGTTCAAGTTAGACGACGACGGCAACACTCGCGAAGTCGGTGCATTGATCTCTAACGTGGCGTTTCAGGCTGGCGCCTTTGATATGGCCGGCGCCGAAAAGTTGTGTTCGCTGTTGCTCGACTGTGCTGAGCGCGGACTGCCCGTCGTGTGTTTTGTGTCATCCGGCGGCATGCAAACAAAAGAAGGACCAAGCTCCTTGTTCTCGATGGCGATTGTGAATGACCGCATCACCAATTTCATTGCCGATACTGGCTTGCCCGTCATGGTGTTCGGCTTCGGCGACTGCACCGGTGGTTCCCAAGCGAGTTTTGTCACTCACCCATTGGTGCACACCTACTACCTTAGTGGCACCGACATGCCATTTGCTGGCCGAGTTGTCGTCCCTTCTTTCCTACCGTCGATGGCGACCACATCAAACTACCTAGCCAGCAAGCCTGGTGCAATGCAGGGGCTTGTGAAACACCCGTTTGCCGACGGGTTGGATGAAAAATTACGTGAAGTTGACCCCACTATTGAGTTACCCACTGAGACCATTAATGAGGTGGTCAATCAGGTCATATCTGGCGCTGCCAGCATGCGTCGACGTGAGCCAGAGGTCAAAATCCATCGCGCTATTGACCAGATGGGTAAGATCGAGAAAGTCCTGATTCACGCACGAGGCTGTACCGCGGTCAAGCTGATCCGCGTGGCACAAGCCCAGGGCTATCAGGTGCTGCTCGTACAATCCGATCCAGACATGGATTCGGCTGCGTGCGACATGTTGACTGACCGTGACGAAGTCGTTTGTCTTGGCGGCCAAACACCCGGAGAGAGCTACCTAAATGGTTTGTCGGTGGTTACCATTGCCCGTGCGCGCGATGCGGACTCATTGCACCCAGGCATCGGTTTCTTATCGGAAAATGCGGGCTTTGCGCGCTTGTGTCGAGCCAATGGGCTGAACTTTATCGGACCCAAAGCCAGCAGCATGGACACCATGGGCAACAAGTCGAATGCAATCAGCACGGCGATGGCCAACAACGTACCCGTGGTCCCTGGTTCGCACGGTATTTTGACCAGTGCTGAAGCGACGGCCAAAGTAGCAGAAGATATTGGCTACCCCGTCCTGCTCAAGGCGGTTCACGGCGGTGGTGGTAAAGGCATTAAGGTTGTACGCAGTGCCGCAGACATCAAAAACGCATTCAATAACGTCTACAGTGAAGCACGCAGCGCGTTTGGCAATGGCGACTTGTATTTAGAGAAGTTCGTCGAGTCGATGCGTCATATCGAAGTGCAAATCCTGCGTGACGCGCATGGGTGTACGCAGGTACTCGGCCTGCGTGACTGCACGGTCCAGCGTAACAACCAGAAAGTATTGGAAGAGTCCGGCTCAACCATGTTACCGAAGGATCTGGAGCAGAAAGCCTATGAGTGCGCGGCCAATCTAGCGGATGCCGTAGATTATTTTGGCGCTGGTACGGTCGAGTTCATTTACGACCTGAAGGCCAACACCATTTATTTTATGGAAATGAACACCCGTCTTCAGGTTGAGCACCCAGTCACCGAGTGGACATCGGGTGTGCCGATCGTAGCCAAACAATTTGAAATTGCCGAAGGCGCTTCAATCAAAAATTTAAAGATTGGCAACAAAGGTTTCTCAATTGAGGCACGTATCACCGCCGAAAAAGCGCGTTTGGATTCCGATGGCGTGATCGACTTTCTGCCAACACCAGGCCTAGTCACCGAGTGTAAGTTCCCATCCGGCGATCATATCGAAGTCATCGCATCAGTCTCCGAAGGCAAGACCATTTCGCCATTTTATGACAGCATGATTGCTCAGCTTGTGGTACACGGAAAAAACCGCAAAGATGCCATCAAGAAGCTGATTGAAGCACTGGAGCAAACGGTCATCAAAGGCGTGTGCACCAACATTTCACTTTTAAAGCGCATCCTCAAGGATCCCACTTTTGTTAAAGGCGATTATGATACCGGTTATCTACCAGCCTTCCTTGATACGCTGGATAAAAAGCAAATCGTGCAAGAAATGGCCTACACCGGTGTCGATAAGGCCGACAGTGATGTCAGCAGTCTGAAGATCGCTGGCACCGATGAAATCAAGGTGATTTCGCCAATGACGGGTATTTATTACTCAACACCAACACCAAGTGAACCCGAGTTCGTTGAGGTCGGAGACAAGGTCAACTTGAGCCAGACTTTATGTCAGGTCGAGGCGATGAAGCTGTTTACGCATATCTCATTGTCGAGCGTACCAGGCTCAGGCGAAATCTTCACTGCCGACAAAAGCTACGAGGTGGTGCGAGTGAATCAGGCCAATGGGGCACAAGTGAATGCCGGTGACCTGTTATTTGTTGTCAAACCAACCAAGTAACAACGCAGTTCACAAAGTACTCAATCAGGGCGTTGACCAATCGGTTAGCGCCCTTTTTTGATGCCGCACGGCCCCTTAAGTCAGTGTCTGCGAACCTTGATAGCCGGTCAATACATCCACCGGCACATTATCGCCCACCGAATAGCTCAAGACCTTGCTGATATGGGTATAGGGCAAACCCGACTCCTTTTGCCAGTTGTTAAACGCGGTCTGAACTGATTTCAAGTCACGCTGGCTAGTTACTGGGTTGTTCACCTCGACCCCGTTGGCGATCAACGCGGTAACCACATCATCACTCAGTACAAACCCGTCCTTGCCACTGAATCGAATAAACCACTGCGCTGTTTTGCCGCCAAGGCGCGCACCATGCTTGTGTAAATAGCGCATCAAACCAACTTGGTCGTCGATCGGCCAATCGGCAAAAAAAGCCGCAAAACTCCCGTGTTCGGCCGCGATATCCTCAAACATCAACGCATTTTCATACACGGTTTGAATTTTCTGCCAATTTCGGATGATACGGGTATCTTCCAGATACGCCTCCCACTCTTCTGGCGACTTGGTCAGTAAATGACCTAAATCGAAACCGTGAAATGCTTTTTCGAATCCGTCCCACTTAGATGAAATCACTCGCCAATGAAACCCAGCATTAAACACACACCTGGTTAACTGGGCTAAATAACGATCATCGCTCACCTGTCGAAGGTAGTCAGGCGACCGTACCGGTACCAACAGTTTACGCAATTCCTGTTCGCCACCTTTACGCTTGACCGCAGCCTCATAAATAATTGAAAATTTTTGCATAGGCCTATTAATAGTCATTCATGCCATTAAAACAAGGTTTGTATCAATCTCAGTTACCGCTACACTAGCGACATGATTCAGTTTGAAAATTTATCCATTCGCCGTGGCGAAAGTCTGTTATTTGACAATATGAGTTGTCAAATTCACCCCGGGCAAAAAGTGGGCTTAACGGGCGCGAACGGGTGCGGAAAGTCCAGCCTATTTGCGGTATTACGCAACGAGCTTGTAATCGACAAAGGCGATGTAAAAATCCCACGTGACTGGGTCATGGCCCACGTCGCACAAGAAGCACCCGCCAATGAACGACCTGCCATCGAGCACGTTCTTGATGGCGATCAGGAATGGCGCGAACTGGACGCGAAGGTCCAAGACCCGGATCATCCGCGGTTCCTAAATTTTCAGGCTCGTTACGAAGAAATAGACGGGTATTCGGCGCGCGCGCGCGCGGCTCAACTCTTAGACGGTTTGGGCTTTAAACCCGAAGACATCGACAAACCTGCCAAAACCTTTTCGGGTGGCTGGCGAGTACGGCTTAATGTTGCCAAAGCACTCATGTGTCGATCCGATCTATTGCTGCTTGATGAGCCAACCAACCACCTCGACTTAGACGCCGTACTGTGGCTGGAGCGGTGGTTAAAACAGTACCGTGGCACCCTGATTTTGATTGCGCACGATCGCGATTTTCTGGATGAGCTCACCACCCATACCTTGCATATAGAAAACCAGAGAGCCAGTTTGTTCAAAGGTAATTACTCTGCTTTTGAACGGATTCGAACCGAGCAACTAGCGAACCAGCAATCTCAGTATGAAAAGCAACAGCGCGAAGTTCTGCACATGCAAGACTTTGTGCGTCGTTTCCGCGCCAAAGCTAGTAAAGCCACACAAGCTCAAAGCCGGCTTAAGGCGCTGGAAAAAATGCAACAGATTGCGCCTGCGCACGTGGACTCACCATTCGGGTTTAGCATCCCTGATCCAGAAAAAAATCCCAGCCCGTTATTAAGCTTACATAAAGCCTCGGTAGGCTATGCGGATACACCCATCGTCAATGGCATTGAATTTGCCATGGCGCCTGGCGACCGCGTCGGCTTAATTGGACCGAACGGCGCGGGCAAGTCCACACTGATTAAACTACTGGCCGGCGAACTCAAGTTATTAAGTGGCAACTATCACGCGTCCAAAGAAATCAATATTGGCTATTTCGCACAACATCAAATTGAACAGTTGCAAATGGCGCATTCGCCGATGGAGCACCTCGCCCTACTCGACAAAGAATGCAACAATGGTCAAGCGACCGACAATCAGCTACGGCGCTATCTGGGCAGCTTCGGGTTTACCGGCAGTAAAGCCACAAGCAAGGTCGCGCCTTTTTCCGGCGGTGAAAAATCACGCCTCGCACTGGCGTTGATATGTTACCAGCGACCAAATCTTCTGTTGTTGGATGAACCCACCAACCATCTAGACCTCGAAATGCGACAAGCTCTGGCAGTGGCACTGCAGGATTTCAGTGGTGCAGTGGTTCTGGTGTCGCATGACCGCCATTTATTGAAAGTAAACTCGGACAAACTGATTCTGGTTGCTAATGGTCGCGCTACCGAGTTCCAAGGCAGTGTCGATGATTACCCCAAATGGTTGGCTGAACACAATCGTGGCGACCGAGGACAGTCCGCGCAAGGCGATGAGAAGCCTCGACCTACGAACACGGCAGCAGCGAAGAAAGAACAAAAGCGCCTGGACGCCGAGCGCCGTAAAGAACTGCAACCGTTGAGCAATAAGATCAAACGCGCCGAGCGCGTGATCGAAAAACTGACTGAACAGAAAGAAGCAATCGAAGCGCAACTCGCTGATACCGAACTCTATAACGACGACAACAAAGACAAACTCAAAGCGCTGTTAACCGACCAAGCCTACGTACAAAAAGAGTTAGACCAAGCCGAAACCGACTGGATGACATTCAGCGAAAAGCACGAACTGCTTTCTTTACAATTGCGAGAGAGCGCATGACACAGCTGGTTTTTGGAGCAGGCCTAGTTGGCGGTTACCTTGCTGGTGCTCTGAGCGCGCAAGGCTTGACCACCCATTTGGTCGCACGCCCCAATATCCAGGCCAAGCTCGAAGCGGGACTCACCTTGACTGATTTAGATACCCACCGGATCGAGTCTATCCCGCTGCGCTTTCACACCGCAGAACACAGCGACGCGGTTTCCGTACTCTGGTTGACTGTGAAATGCACAGCAGTGGCCGCCAGTCTCGTCGACCTGCAAACGCTGATCGAACCCAATACAGTGGTGATTTGCTGTCAAAATGGATTCGGCAGCGATCAAATTATTCGAGATGCGTTTCCGAACAACACCGTGCTCAATGCCGTGGTCGGATTTAATGTGGCCGAACAGGCGGCCGGACACTTGCACCGCTCCACCGACGGTAAGCTGGTAGTGGAATGGCACCCTAAAGTCGCGCGCCTGATACAACAGTTGAACTGCGACCTGTTGCCAGCGACCTGCAGCCGCCAATTCCTGGCTGATCAGTGGGCTAAATTACAGTTGAACTTAGCCAATCCAGTGAATGCACTGGCGGATATTCCCGTCAAAGCCATGACCGAGGATCGCGGCTATCGGCAAATCATCGCAGACCTGATGCAAGAACTACTGGCAGTCACCAAGGCGCTGCAACTGGAGCTACCCAAAATCACCGCCGCACCGCCCTCCTTAATTCCTCATTTGATGCGCTTACCCAATTTCATCTTCACGCGTATCGCGCAGAAAATGCTGGCCATTGACCCCACAGCACGCACATCAATGTGGTGGGATGTCTCGCAAGGCAAACAGACTGAGATCGAATTTTTAAATGGCGCGGTCGTTCGTGAAGGGAAAGCGCTCGGTATTGATTGCCCGATGAATGCGGCCATTGTAAGACTGATTCGCCAAGTTGAGGCGGGCCAGCAGACCATTGGCCTAAGCGCTGCGGAATTGCAAACGGCGTTAAGCCGATCAGTCTCAAAAAATGACTCGCGGAGTAACTAACCCGAGCGTAAGCATCATCGGTGCGGGCAAGGTTGGTCGCAGCCTGCATCAGCTGATGCACCTGATCGGAATGGACGCGAGCTTGACGGGCCGCGACCCGAGCGCGCAAAGTAACGCAATGCGGACTGCCGATGTTGTACTCCTTACGGTGCCTGACGGCAAAATCCAGCCACTGGCCGAGGCGCTGGCAAGCGAGTGTCAAGGCGATACCGTCGTGGCGCACTGCTCGGGTGCACTATCAAGCCATTGCCTCACGGCGATACAGCAAGCTGGCGGGCGCACTGCATCAATTCATCCACTCAACACCTTCCCCAGCGTGGATGCCGCTCTAGCCCGATTCAATAGTTTGACACACCAAAGCCATGCGTTCGTAGAGGGCGACCCTGTTGCTGTCGACCTGCTCACCGTACTGTTCAGTCGACTCGGGTTTGAGGTCAGCCACTTGAATGCCGAGTCGAAGGTGTTGTATCACGCGGCCTGTGTATTTGCCTGCAACTATCTCACGGTCTTACTGGATGTCAGCGTGGAGATGGCCGAACAAGCGGGACTCTCTGGTGACACGTTCCTAACCGCAATCAAGCCGCTCGTGACCGCCACCCTGGAGAATCTGCACCAGTTTGGCACGGTGGCGGGGTTAAGCGGACCAATCGCGCGTGGCGATGCCACCACGGTCGGTGCGCATCTGGACGCCCTGCCCGACGTCGACCAACGCTTGCTTTACCAGGCACTCGGCCAACGTGCTGTATCGATGGCCGAGCAGCGCGGTGAACTATCCGAAGCCAGCTTGAAAGAGTTAAAAACCTTGCTGACCGAAGGCAAATCAAGACCGTAGTACCGAATCCTGAACGACCTCACCATGAGGCCGTCAGGTATTTTCCTATGCTGAAGCTTCCTTCGTCTCAGCGCCTAGGCAACTTCAACCTTTATACGGTCTGAAATAATACTCTTCCATTTGGCCGGGCCAGTGGTATGTACCGCTTCGCCGCGCGTATCAACTGCCACTGTCACGGGCATGTCCTTGACCGTAAACTCATGAATGGCCTCCATGCCCAGTTCTGGAAACGCGATTACTTTGGCGTCCGTAATCGCTTTAGATACCAGATACGCTGCGCCACCGACTGCCATTAGGTACACGGATTGGTGCTTGGCGATGGAGTCAACCGTTGCTGGGCCACGCTCTGCCTTTCCAACCATACCGATCAAGCCTGTCTGTTCAAGCATCATATCGGTAAATTTGTCCATGCGCGTTGCTGTGGTTGGACCGGCTGGACCGACTGCTTCATCACGTACTGCGTCAACCGGGCCAACGTAGTAAATAAAGCGATTGGTAAAATCGACGCCGTCTGGCAGACCTTCACCACTGTCCAGCAGCGACTGAATGCGTTTATGCGCTGCGTCTCGGCCGGTTAGAAGCTTGCCAGACAAGAGCAGTGTTTCCCCCGGTTGCCATTCCAGCATATCGGCTTTTGTAACGGTATCCAGGTTGACATGACGGGCGCTTGGCCCCGCATCCCATGTAATGCTCGGCCAGTCGCTTAGATCTGGCGGGGTTTGTAAAGACGGACCGCTGCCGTCCAGTACAAAGTGCGCGTGGCGTGTGGCCGCACAGTTTGGAATCATAGTCACCGGCTTTGACGCAGCATGAGTCGGGTAGTCCTTAATTTTTACGTCCAGCACAGTGGTCAAACCACCCAGGCCTTGCGCACCAATACCCAACTGATTGGCTTTCTCGAATATCTCGATGCGCAGTTCTTCCAATCGTGATTGTGGTCCACGGGCGATCAGTTCATGAATATCAATTGGCTCCATAAGGACTTCTTTCGCCAATACCGCAGACTTCTCGGCAGTGCCACCGACACCAATACCCAGCATGCCTGGTGGACACCACCCTGCACCCATAGTCGGCAACGTTTTGAGCACCCAATCCACTAGGTCGTCACTCGGGTTCAACATCACCATCTTCGATTTATTTTCAGAACCACCACCTTTGGCAGCGACATCAATCTCGACTTTGTCGCCTTCAACCACTTCGTAGTGAATAACCGCCGGCGTGTTGTCGCCGGTGTTCTTACGTGCACCTAAAGGATCAGCCAGGATTGACGCACGCAAGACGTTGTCTGGATGCTGATACGCTTGTCGTACCCCTTCATTGATCATATCGGTCACGGACAGCTCAGCATCCCAGCTAACGTCCATCCCAATCTTCGCAAAGACGGTCACAATACCCGTATCCTGACAAATCGGACGTCGGCCTTCAGCGCACATCTTGGAGTTAATTAGAATCTGCGCGATGGCGTCTTTCGCGGCCTGCGACTCTTCCTTCAAATACGCATCGTGCATCGCGTCAATAAAATCCTTGGGATGATAGTAGGAGATAAACTGCAGCGCATCGGCCACACTGGCGATCAAATCTTCTTGTTTTATAGTAGTCATAGTACTTTTAGCGTAGTGAAATTGACGACTGAAGGACTCTAGCCTCAGACGCCCTGTAGTTTAGCAAACCTCGCCAAGATTAGGCATCACTAGCGCGACTGTGCAGTATTTATGCCTATCCATCAAAAAGGCTGCGCAGCGCATTAAATATCAGGTCGAAACGCCTGATTTTTATCACCATTTAAATTAAAATCAACGGTTCCCTGTGATGTATCCTCTGTGATCCGCACCGACTTATTTTTTCCAAATACGCTTTTAGACGACATGCGAACCAGCAATTTTTTACTTTCCACCTTAAAAGAAACCCCGGCCGACGCCGAGGTCATCAGCCATCAACTCATGTTGCGTGCGGGCATGATCCGTAAAGTGGCGGCCGGAATCTACAATTGGTTGCCCGTTGGATTGCGTGTTTTACGTAAAGTTGAAAACATTGTGCGGGAAGAAATGGACCGTGCTGGGGCGCAGGAAGTATTAATGCCCACGGTTCAACCGGCCGAATTATGGCAAGAGAGCGGTCGCTGGGAGCAATATGGTGGTGAATTGCTGCGCATGCAGGATCGACACAATCGTGACTTTTGCCTAGGCCCAACACACGAAGAAGTGATTACGTCTCTGATCAGCAATGAGATCCGCAGCTACAAGCAATTGCCTGCGAATTTTTATCAGATTCAAACCAAATTCCGAGATGAACGTCGACCACGCTTCGGCGTCATGCGCGCGCGTGAGTTCATCATGAAAGACGCGTATTCATTTCATCTGGATTCCGACAGCCTAGGACAAACATACGACTTAATGTTTGACACTTACAGTCGAATTTTCACACGATTGGGATTGCATTTTCGCGCCGTCGAAGCCGACACCGGCAGCATTGGAGGCAACGCATCGCACGAATTTCACGTGCTAGCAGACTCCGGTGAAGACGCCATCGCTGTGTGTGACAAATATGAATATGCGGCGAACGTCGAGCTGGCGGAAGCGTTGGCAGTCGGCGGGCCGCGACCAGAAGCGGCGCACGCGCTGACCAAGGTTGACACGCCAGATCAAACGACCATCGATCAGGTCTCACGCTTTCTTGATATAAACGCATCCAATACCGTCAAAACACTACTGGTCCAAGGCGCAGAAGGTGGGCTCGTCGCATTGGTACTACGTGGAGATCACGAGTTAAACGAAATTAAAGCGCAGAAGCATCCGCTGGTCGCCGACCCTCTGGTCTGGGCTACGGATGATGAAATCAAACAAACCATTGGCTGTGCGCCTGGCTCGATCGGCGTGGTCGAGCTCGCCGTCCCCGTGGTGGCGGACCGCTCCGCAGCCAACCTCGCGGATTTTGTCTGCGGTGCAAACCAAGATGGTGTTCACTTTACGGGCGTCAATTGGGGTCGCGACTGTGCTGAACCAGAGGTTTTCGATTTACGCTCTGTCGTGGCCGGCGATCAGTGTGCACGAGCTGATCACAATAACGAAGAAGATCAATTGTCCATCACGCGCGGCATTGAAGTCGGCCATATTTTTCAACTTGGCACCAAGTACAGTGAAGCGATGAACGCGACCTGCCTCGACAATAACGGCAAAGCGGTGGTAATGCCCATGGGTTGTTACGGCATCGGCGTCTCTCGCATCGTCGCATCGGCGATCGAACAAAACCATGATGCACGCGGCATACTTTGGCCTGATAGTATGGCCCCATTCCAACTGGTCATCACGCCAATCGGGTATCACAAGTCCGACGCTGTCAAAACCACCTGCGATGAACTGTATAGCACCATGCAACAACATGGCATGGAAGTGTTATTAGACGACCGCAATGAACGGCCCGGCATTATGTTCGCTGATGCGGATTTGATCGGGGTTCCGCATCGCGTGGTCGTTGGTGACAAAAGTTTGGCAAACGGCACTATCGAATATAAAAACCGACGTAAAGACACCGCAGAAGACGTGCCACAAAATGGCATCGTTGAGTTTTTGCTGGATCGTATGCTAAAAGACTAGGCTTAATTGGTAGGGGTAGCATCATGCTAGGGGTAGCAGTGCTTAGAATAAAAACAGAAAATATCGAGCTGATCCGCACAGCACTCAAGTATGCGTCGCGACTCGCATGGCGCTTGTTTGGGCTCATCGCGACAGTGGTCATCGTCAATTCTGGGCAGATCCCGCTCGCACAAGCTGACACTTTCCGTGTCGAACCCGCGCGCGTCGAAACAACGGACCCAGCGTTGATTCAAGCTTTGCAGCAAGCGACACAGGACGTGCATGAACAACGCACCGACCTGGATTCCTTGGTCTGGTTGTCCACCATGTCTGACAAGCTGGTACAGCGCATTCCGAACCCGTTTTACCGTATTCGTTTACTCAAAGCCGTTCACAGTGAGGCCCACGCAGCCGGCCTGGACCCGCAACTGGTTCTCGCCGTGATCGACATCGAGAGCAATTTTGACCGTTATGCCCTGTCGAATGCGGGCGCACAGGGGCTTATGCAGATAATGCCATTTTGGAAAGATGTATACGGTCGACCCGATGATGACCTATACAACCCATTGGTTAGTCTACGTTATGGCTGCGCAATTTTGCGACACTACATGAATAAACATACGAAGCTAGAAGATGCACTCGCTGCGTACAACGGGTCTTTGGGTCGCCAAAAATATCCGCGTAAGGTACTCGGTCGCCTGGCACGACAATGGGAGTTCAAGTCAGATCGGTATTCACGACGCCTACCGACGGCAGAAATGGCGGTTAACGACATTGGGACGGGGCTTCCGTCCGGCGCACCATTAAATTAGACTCAATTTTCAGACTCTTCGACTGGCGCACTCTCCGCTGAGTGAAATAAGTCACCAACCTCGATCTCAAGCAAGTGTCGCTCCTGCAACACGGCAACCAGTTCTGCGCCAATCAGCGTCACAACCCAAGATAAATACACCCAGACCAATAGAATGGGTAACGTCGACAGCGCGCCGTAGACCACATCGTAATCAGCATAGTTGGCAATATAGCGTGAGAATAGACCCTTGGTCACTTCAAACAACACGGCCGCCACCAAAGCACCGGTGAGCGCATGCACAGTACTGACACGCACGTTTGGCATAATCAAGTACAACATTAGGAACGCCAAGACCTGCAATACAAACGGCAGGATACTCAGCCCCATTGAATGCAATTCGCCCGAGTTTCCGATCGACATTGACAATAAATACGTCGACAAGGTTAAACTGCCCCCCATCAAAAAAGGGCCCAGCGACAGCATCGCCCAGTAGACGGTCAAGCGGGCAGCGAATGGGCGCCCTTTGTCGACCCGCCAGATATCGTTAAATGACTGTTCAATACTGGCAAGCAAAATTAACGCAGTGAGCAGAAAGAAGAACAGTCCAAACAAAGTGAGTTTGCCAGCCTGATCTGCAAACTCAGCAAAATACGACTTCAGCTCATTCCCCGCTGTTGGCAGCAGAAACTGATAAATAAAGTTCTCGAGATTAACGGCCATTTCTTCAAACCCTGAAAACAGCGAGAACAAAGAGAAGACAATTGCGGCCATCGGTGCCAGAGCCAACAAAGAGCTAAATGCCAGTGCCGCTGCATGCCGAAGCAATCGATCCGTGCCAAAGCGACGAATCACCGCGATGGGGACTTCCCAGAGTTGAATTAGCACTTTCTTTAACCAATAATCAGCCATGAATCAGCTATCCATCTAAATCCGTATGAAAATTGTTATCTATCATAACCCAAGATGTTCCAAGTCCCGACAAACACTGGAACTGCTCACCGAACGCGGGATTCAACCAGAGATTGTAAAGTACCTTGATACCCCGCCGTCGCACCAAGAGCTGGACAGCATCCTGCGTGGACTCGACATGGAACCGCGTCAGCTAATGCGCAGGAACGAAGCGGAATACAAGGAGCTGGGACTCAACAATGACACACTGACACGCAATCAATTAATTGACGCCATGATCACGCATCCAAAGTTAATCGAACGCCCAATCGTGGTTGCCGGTGACCGGATTGCACTTGGACGGCCACCGGAAGCAGTACTCGAAATTCTTCCATGAACATCCTGATTGTCTACGATACACGCCTCGGCTCAACCCAGAAGATGGCGCGCCTGATCGCGCGCGGGGTCGAGTCGGTGAACCACTGCCAGGCAGTACTACGAATGGTGCCACCGGTCGGCACCGACGATCAGCCCGCTCCCGTTCGAGAGTCAGGCGACCTCTGTGTGGCACCACAGGATTTGCTCGAATGCGACGCATTGATCATCGGGAGTCCGACCCGCTTTGGCAATATGACTGCCGCACTGAAGCATTTTTTAGACGGAACCTCAAGCCTCTGGGTGAATGGCACGCTGGCAGGCAAGCCAGCTGGCGTGTTCACCTCGTCCTCGTCGATGCACGGCGGTCAGGAAGCCACGTTGTTATCCATGATTATTCCACTCATGCATCATGGCATGCTCATCACTGGCATTCCGTTTACCGAATCCGCATTGTCGAACACTGAGTCTGGTGGCACACCTTATGGTGCCAGCCATGTTGCTGGACCGAGTAATTCGCGCCCAATTTCAGATGAAGAAAAAACACTCAGCCTCGCGCTGGGCAAACGCATCGCCACACTCGCGGTCAAGTTAGCCAATTCAGCTTAGTTTGGTTCGTCTTCTGCGCGCTTTAGCAGTTGTTGAATGAACGGAATTGTGACACGGCGCTGCTCCGCCAGTGAGGCGCGATCAATATCATCCAACACCCCAAAAATTGCCGTCGTATCTCGTGACATTCGGCTCAACAAGTATTTGAATACATCCGTTGTAACTGACAAACCTCTTTGCTCAGCACGCAGCGACAAAGCTGCCAGCATTTGCGTATCATTCAGCTCATGCAAGGGGTAGATAAGTCCGCTTGACAAACGGCTCACCAGATCACGCAACCCGAAGCCGCTTTTCTCGGGTGGCTGCGCCGCGGTGACCAATAACCGTCCACCAGCGTGTTTGATCCGTTCGAATAAGGCAAATAATGCCCGCTCTTTCACTGCGTCCCCGCTCCAAAGGTGCACATCGTCGAGACAAACAAGTTGTGCCGGATCCACCATCTCTAGCATTTCGGCGCTGACGTGCGGATTCGATAATGGCTGAAAACTGCCGGGCTGTTTACCACGTTCGGCCATACGCAGCGTGGCGAATAGCAAGTGACTCTTTCCGGCGCCTGGCGGACCATATAAATAGGTCACGCGCGCGCCCTCTACCCCGGTCATGGCTTGCAATGCCTTAACGAGCTCTGTGTTACTTCCAGTCCAGAAATTATCGAAACTAGCTTTATCCTGTGCAGCAATCGCCAGCGCAAGCTGACCCGATGCCGTCTCGGTAGACACCATTACAGATGAGACTCCTCAATACGGTTGGTCGCTTTAACCGACCAGATATAAACATACGCCAAACCACTCACCACGCTGGTAACGAGCACCAAATACCCAACCCAGTGGATCAATGTACTTAGTTGCAACTGCCAAGCAAGTGCGCATAACGCCAGACCAATGTAACTGATCTGAAAGAATGTGTTCAATTTGCTGATTTTCAAGGGCTGCATCTGAACTGCGCCAAAGAACAACACCATGATTAGGTAACCGCCGACTATCACCACATCACGAAACACCACAGCAACCATCAACCAGAACGGAATCAGCCCCATCACCGACAGCATGACATACGCGCTGACGAGCAAGGCTTTGTCCGCCACGGGGTCCAATATTGCACCGAGCTTGCTGCGAGCATTGAAACGCTTGGCGATATAACCATCCAAGCCATCGGTAATGCCTGCAATCACAAATACGGCCAGTGACCAGCCGAATTCTGATTCTTGTAACAACACCAACAACCACGGCACCAGGCCGATGCGAGCAAGCGTTAACAGGTTTGGAATATAGATCATTAGCGTAATACGATTCTGGCGCCTTTGCACAGACGAAGTATCAATTATCTCCGCGTTTTATTCGATACACAACCGTTAGTGAAACCGCTACAATAGCGCCCCTATGATGGGAGGCATCGCCTCCAGGCTGCAACCGTAACCGGAGAACGAAATCGTGTCTCAATCTGATAAACCCGATTCTTTAAGTTATCGCGATGCTGGTGTCGACATTGACGCCGGAGATGCGTTTATTGATGTTATCAAACCCGTTGCCAAGCGCACACAACGCGAAGGCAGCTTAAGCGGGCTCGGCGGCTTCGGCGCGCTGTTTCAGATTCCAAAAGGTTACGAGGAACCCATTTTGGTGTCCGGCACCGATGGCGTTGGCACTAAGTTGAAATTGGCGTTCGATCTTAACAAGCATGACACCATCGGCATTGATCTGGTTGCCATGTGTGTCAACGACGTACTGGTGCAGGGCGCGGAACCACTGTTCTTCTTAGACTATTTTGCGACCGGCAAGCTAACGCCAGAAATCGCTGCGCAAGTCGTCACGGGCATCGGCGAAGGCTGTGTACAGGCGAATGCTGCCTTGATTGGTGGCGAAACGGCAGAGATGCCCGGCATGTACCAAGCGGGCGAATACGATCTGGCTGGTTTTTGCGTCGGCGCGGTCGAGAAATCGGAAATTATTGATGGCTCGAAAGTGGCCAGTGGCGACGTACTAATTGGTCTGGCTTCATCGGGAGCACACTCCAACGGGTATTCGCTGATACGTAAAGTAATTGATACCTACCAAGTACCGCTTGACACGCAACTGGACGGCAAAGCGCTCAGCGAGCTAGTTCTGGCTCCAACACGCATCTACGTTCGCCCAGTGTTATCGCTGATGAAATCCATCCCGGTTAATGCACTGGCACACATCACTGGCGGCGGCATCCCTGGCAACCTGAATCGGGTTTTGCCGCAAGACTGCCACGCGGTCGTACAGGAATCTGCTTGGGAATGGCCTGCACTGTTTCGCTGGCTACAGGAAACAGCCAATATAGAACAACAGGAGATGTACCGCACCTTTAACTGTGGTGTAGGCATGATCTTGGTGGTGAAACCCGAGCACGCAGACGAAGCAATTGCACACCTTAACGCAGCCGGAGAAATCGCCTTCTTGCTCGGCGATATCCGCGCTGGCGCCAAAGATCCGCAGATTCAAATCGTCTAAACACCCATGATAAATACTCCTGCGCGCTGTAAAGCGGTTGTATTAATTTCTGGCGGCGGCAGCAATCTGCAAGCGTTTATTGATCAGATTGAGGCAGGCCAGCTGCCTCTGGATATTGCACTGGTTATCAGCAATAAGCCTGAGGCTTTTGGTCTTGAGCGCGCCACACGTGCCGGGATCGACACGCTAGTGGTCAACCACAAAGCTTACCCCTCACGCGATGATTTTGATCGGGCGCTGCAGCGAGCGATTGACGCGGCAACCCCGGACTTGGTTATTCTGGCCGGATTTATGCGGATTCTGACCGCAGATTTTGTTAACCATTTTCGTCACCGCCTGATTAACATTCACCCGTCGCTACTGCCTAAGTACCCTGGCACCAATACGCACCAACGGGCGCTCGATGCCGGGGACACCTGGCATGGTGCGTCCATTCACTTTGTGGTACCCGAGGTCGATGCCGGCCCGATCATTCTGCAAGGCCGGCTCAAAATTCGCTCGGACGACAATGCCGACCAGCTGCAACAGCGCATCCATAAAATAGAACACCAACTCTACCCGCTGGCGGCGCGGTGGTTCGCCGAGCAACGACTTTCACAACACAATGGCAAAGTATTACTGGATGGTGAAACCTCTGACCAGCAGTTGCAAACCTTTGACCTCTGAGTTAGCGTAGAGCGCGTTAATAACCAATCCGCGCATCATCTATTTTGCCAAAATTAGTCACCTTTTGCGTCGCGGTGCTGGCCGCGTTTTTCGTCATGCCGCAACCTGCTCATTCTAGTCCGCTTGAAGACACGTCCATCAGCTACACAATCAAGATGAACAGCTCTCGGTTCGGCAACGCCACGCTGGGGCAGGTTGAAACGAGCCTGACGCAATCCGATAATGGGTATGTCATTGAGTCGGTTACCAAGGCGCAAGGCATGGCCGCTATTATTATCGGCAGCAATCGGCAAGAAGCCTGTGAATTCGAAATAGCAAACGGGCAAGCAGTAACCAAAACCTACCGTGGTGGACGGGTTGGAAAAACTGACTATCAGGTCGACTACGACTGGCATGATCGTAAGGTGAACTTTGATTCTGGTGATTCGCTCGACATGCCAGACGGCTTACTGTTTGATAACTGCATGTTCTGGTTTGCGGCGGCATTACTGAAAGGTGAAGGCTTTGCTGACCAAAGCACCTATGTCGTCGATGGCCGTTCTAAACGCATACGCGGATACAAACTTCGCAGCAAGGAAACGGAAACAATTGAGACCGCAGTGGGCAAGAAAGACGTGGTGAAAGTCGTGCTTGAACGTGAATTGCGCCCCGGACGAACCGTTACTTTCTGGCTTTCTCCAGACGATCAGTTTCTGCCATTACGGATACAGGAGTCACGCAAATCACGCACCATCACTTTCGACGTCGAACAGCTCGAGCGCGACGCATAGCATAACTAGTTTGATGGCGGCTGGCTTCGGGCACACACGGACTAAGCCACCCAGCCGTTGAAAGCGCCAAGCCCCGCCACCGTCACAAGATGCGCCGCTGCGGGGCTAAATCGTAATATTAGTGTAATGCCAGGGGTTTCTGGTCGCGGCTCGGTGTCGCTCCACTGAGATCAAACTCCAATCCATCGTCGCCCACGCTAATCTTAACCTGACCACCGTGTTGCAATTCACCAAATAGCAATTCGTCAGCCAGTGCGCGTTTCACTTCCTCCTGAATTAGACGCCCCAAAGGCCGTGCTCCCATCGTTGGGTCATAACCATGCTCGGCCATCCAATTACGAGCCGGCTCGTCCACCTGTAACTGTACATTTTTCTCGAGTAACAAGCGCTCCACCTCAAGCAATTCTTTATCCACGATCTTATGAATAACCTCTTTACTCAAACCGGAAAAACGCACTACCGCGTCCAGTCGATTGCGAAACTCTGGAGTAAATAACTTATTTATTGCCGCCACATCATCTATCGCATTGTCCTGCTTGGTAAAGCCTACCGAATTGCGAGCTACTTCGACCGCGCCAGCATTGGTGGTCATCACGATGATCACATTGCGAAAGTCTGCCTTGCGGCCATTGTTATCCGTCAATGTTCCATGATCCATAACTTGCAATAACAAGTTAAATACGTCTGGGTGGGCTTTTTCGATTTCATCTAACAGCAAAACGGCGTGCGGATGCTTATTGATTTCATCCGTTAGCAGCCCGCCTTGATCAAAGCCAACGTACCCTGGCGGTGCGCCCAGCAGACGCGACACCGTATGCCGCTCCATATACTCAGACATATCAAAGCGAATCAATTCAACGCCCAACGTCATTGCGAGCTGGCGTGTGACCTCGGTCTTACCTACCCCAGTCGGGCCAGAAAACAAAAACGAACCAATTGGCTTTTCAGGCTTACCCAGACCTGAGCGTGACATTTTAATCGCCGACGCTAAGGTGCTAATCGCCTGATCCTGACCAAACACAACCAGCTTGAGATCACGCTCAAGATTTTTGAGTGCATCGACGTCTGAGGCCGACACATTTTTTGGTGGGATGCGTGCTATGAACGACACCACTTCTTCTATTTGTTCGGTGTCGATAACGGGGATCTCACCTTCTTTACGTTCAAACAAACGCGTACGCGCTCCCGCTTCATCAATCACGTCGATGGCTTTGTCGGGTAAAAACCGTTCATTAATATAACGTTCGGCCAATTCGGCAGCCAACGTCAAGGCTTCAGCGGTATACGTTACCTCATGGTGTTCCTCAAACCGGGTTTTTAATCCGCGCAGAATCTGCACTGTTTCCTGCACCGTGGGCTGCTCAACATCGATCTTTTGAAAGCGCCGTGAAAGCGCACGATCTTTCTCAAAGATGCCACGGTACTCTTGGTACGTGGTGGAACCAATGCATTTTAGCTCACCACTGGAAAGCGCCGGCTTTAGCAGGTTGGATGCGTCCATGGCACCACCTGACGCCGCACCGGCACCAATAATGGTGTGAATCTCATCGATAAACAAGATCGCATGGTGTTCATTCGCCAGCGCTTTAAGCACCGCCTTCAATCGCTTCTCAAAGTCCCCACGATACTTAGTTCCGGCTAACAAGGCACCGAGGTCGAGTGAATACACCACCGCATCAGCCAACACCTCAGGGACCTCTTCTTCAACAATTTTTTTCGCCAGCCCTTCAGCAATCGCGGTCTTACCCACACCAGCTTCCCCCACGTACAATGGGTTATTCTTGCGTCGACGAGATAGAATCTGAATAGTCCGCTCGACCTCCTTCTCTCGCCCAATCAAGGGGTCGATTAGGCCATCCGCTGCACGCGCATTCAAATTTACCGTGTAGGCATCTAGCGGGCCTTCTTTCTGCTCCGCTGCCTGCTCCGTTTGATCTTCCGGATACGGTAAACCTTCCGGATTGGTATCCTGCTTGCTTATGCCATGTGAAATATACGACACCGCATCAAAACGTGTCACATTTTGCTTGTCGAGGTAATAGGCGGCGTACGAATCTTGCTCTGAAAACATCGCGACCAGTACATTTTCACCTTCCACCTGCGACTTACCTGAACTTTGAACGTGCACGATTGCTCGCTGCAGCACACGCTGAAAGCCGATACTCGGTTGCGTTTTCACATCGTGTTCTTCGTCCACCTGGGTCAGATGATCAACCAGATGCAGTTTGAGATCCGACCGCAACTGATCAATGTTGGCATCACAAGCCTGCAATACGGCTAAGGCTGACGTGTTTTCCAATAACGCCAGCAACAGGTGCTCTGTGGTAACAAATTCATGCCGAGCTTCATGCGCCATCTGCACTGCAAGATTGAGCGATTTTTCAAGGTCTTTCGATATCATGTATTACTCCGGTTACCACTAAAATTGGGGACAACTGCCAGTCCGCACTGTTTATTCGCCGTCCGGCTCGGAATCCGGCTCCATCGTGCACTGTAATGGATGCTGGTTTTGCTGCGAATACTGCAACACCTGCTCCACTTTTGTTTCTGCGATCTCTCGTGTATAGATACCACATACGCCAGCGCCTCGTTGATGCACATGCATCATAATCTGAGCTGCTTTCTCTTCCGAGTGATGAAAAATGGACTGCAGCACCTCGATAACAAACTCCATGGTGGTGTAGTCGTCATTAAGTAACAGCACTCGATAAAGCGGTGGTCGCTTTAGCTTCGGCTTGGCCGTCTCGAGCGCAAGCTCATCGTTATTTATTGGTTCTGGTAAGTCACTCATAATGGATTATCGGGGGTTGGCACAAGCGCCACGTCGAGAGTCTTCTCTAATTTTGCGCTCTCGAATTGATTTTTCAAGCGCTTTTTGTAAGACATTGATCTATTTAATGCAGATAAATGATAGGCCAAGCTTGACCTTTATTAAACGACGATGTTTACTTGCTGCGTCAAATTATTACAAAAAGTTTGATGTGCGTTGTGAAGTTAAGTAAGACTATTGACTCGCTGTACTTCGCAAAAATACCTGAAGCTAATATCAGGGTTTATTACCAAAGTGAGGAAAAAAGATGGCAACTAGAGGAACCGTAAAATGGTTTAACTCTTCGAAAGGGTTTGGCTTTATTGAACCAAGTGAAGGCGGCAACGATGTGTTCGCACATTACTCGGAAATTGAAATGGACGGGTATAAAACGCTGAACGAAGGCCAAGAAGTAGAATATGAACTAGAAGACGGAGACAAAGGCCCTAAAGCTGCTCGAATCCGCGCCGCTTCATAAACTACTACTTCAATAACGTTGAAAAGCACGCACTGCTTTCAAATGTGCGTGCTTTTTTTATACTTGAATCGCTTAGAATGTGTACCGTCCGCTAAGGTCGCCATGCAATCTGACGCACTGGTGTAAGCTGCACGACAGATCACACCAGTAACATCATGCTAAAACCGCTTACGCAGTGAAGCCGGCTAGAATTGAATTCAAGGTCTCACTAGGCCGCATCGCCGCATTGGCTTTCTCTTCCGACGGGTAATAATAACCATCAATATCGACTTCATGACCTTGTGCGGCATTCAGCTCTTCGACAATCTTAGCTTCGTTATCAGCAAGCTGTTTAGCCAAATCAGCAAATTTCGTTTTCAGATCTGCGTCATCATTCTGCGCGGCAAGTGCTTCCGCCCAGTACAGCGCCAAATAGTAATGACTACCACGGTTATCCAACTCGTTGACTTTGCGCGAAGGTGATTTACCTTCAGTCAACAACTTGCTCGTCGCCGCGTCCAAGGTTTTTGCCAACACGTCTGCTTTGGCATTATCCGTCGCATCAGCCAAGTGCTCAAACGAGGCTGCCGTGGCTAGAAACTCACCCAGTGAATCCCAGCGCAAGTGCCCTTCTTTAACAAACTGCTGTACGTGTTTTGGTGCTGAGCCACCAGCGCCAGTTTCGAACAAACCACCACCGTTCATCAATGGCACGATGGATAACATCTTGGCACTGGTGCCCACTTCGAGAATCGGGAACAAGTCCGTCAAATAATCACGCAATACATTGCCGGTCACAGAAATCACATCTCTACCTTCGTTAATCACTTCCAGTGAGTAACGCGTCGCTTCGGCCGGCGACATAATCAGAATAGTGAGGCCTTCTGTGTCGTGGTCTTTTAGGTACTCATTAACCTTGATAATAAGTTGCGCTTCATGCGGACGATTCTTGTCTAACCAGAATACGGCTGGAGAACCGGTTTTGCGTGCACGTGTCACGGCCAGTTTAACCCAGTCTTGAATCGGGGCATCTTTAACCTGACACATACGCCAGATATCGCCCTCTTCCACTGCGTGTTCAAACAGTATCATGCCGTCGGCTTCATCAATGACACGCATGTAACCGCCATACTGCATTTCGTAGGTTTTGTCGTGTGAACCGTATTCTTCGGCTTTCTGCGCCATCAAGCCCACGTTTGACACGCTACCAATCTTAGTCGGGTCTAGGGCACCGTGCTCTTTACAGTAGTCAATGACTTCCTGATAGATATACGCATAGGTGCTCTCTGGAATCACTGCTTTGGCGTCTTGTAACTCGCCGTCCATATTCCACATTTTGCCGGAATTGCGAATCATCGCAGGCATGGACGCGTCCACGATCACGTCGCTTGGCACATGCAGATTCGAAATACCTTTATCGGAATCCACCATCGCGATTGCGGGGCGATCCTTATAGCAAGCCATGATGTCCGCTTCGATTTTCTCGCGCAGATCGCCTGAAATCTGCTTGATGATATTGTACAGATTACCCAAACCGTTGTTTGGCTGCACGTTCAACTCTTCGAACAGTGTTGCGTATTTCTCATACACATCTTTGTAGAACACGGTAACCGCATGACCAAAAACAATCGGATGTGAGACCTTCATCATGGTCGCTTTGACGTGCAAGCTAAAAAGAACCCCTTTGTTTTTAGCGTCCTCAATCTGCTCCTCGTAGAACTTACGCAAGGCTTTCTTGCTCATAAACATGGCATCGATTACTTCGCCCTTTAACAGCTCTATACCATCTTGTTTGACTGTCTTATTACCGTACTTGTCGGTGAACTCAATTTTGACCGAACAGGCTTTGCGCAAGGTCATTGAACGTTCGCTGGAGCGAAAATCACCACCGTTCATGGTCGACACGTGCGACTTTGAACTCGGCAACCACTCGCCCATAGAATGCGGATTTTGACGTGCATAATTTTTCACCGCAGCAGGCGCACGACGATCTGAGTTACCTTCGCGAATAACCGGGTTTACGTTACTGCCTTTTACTCGTTCGTAGATCGCACGAATCTCGATCTCTTCTTCAGTTTGCGGATCATCTGGCAAATCAGGAATCGCAAAGCCTTTCGCTTGCAATTCAGCGACGGCCGCACGAATTTGTGGAATCGACGCTGAAATGTTTGGCGTCTTGATTACATTCGCACTTGGCTGGAGAACCAATTCACCCAACTCGGCAAGCGCGTCGGGTACGCGCTGTTCAGGCTTCAAGTAGTGGCTGAAGTTGGCGAGAATACGACCCGCTAAAGAAATATCTTTGGTGTCGATATCGACGTCACAGGCAGAGGCAAAGGTCTGAAATATAGGCAGCAACGAGCGGGTAGCTAAGGCTGGCGCTTCATCAGTCAGCGTGTAAAAAATCTTGGATTCTGCGTTACTCATTATCGTTTCTTCTCGCTTAAAGTCATGATAGAAGGTTGTGGAGGAAAAGCGGTCGTAGGCTCTGCGGCTAAGTCACCGTCCATGCAGAGGCTCTGCGGTCGCCCAATGGGCAATCATAGTGACTGCCCTGCACCTAAGTCTGACTGGTAAGCTCTGACCGACAAGTCAAACCGGCGTTGCAAAAAAGTGGCGCAAGGATATCACAAAATCCAACACTCGGCATTGTAAAACCTATGCTTAACCCTCACACTATAGTCGTAAAAAACGGTTTTATTATGTACTTTCACTGCCTCGCCAATTCGCAACTACCATTCCTTCAAGCTCAATGACCATGTGGACGCCAGATGTCACCGTTGCCGCTGTGTGCGAGCACCAAGGCCGCTTCCTGCTAGTCGAAGAACGCGCCAAGTCCAGTGGTGAGATTGTATTCAACCAGCCTGCAGGGCACCTGGAACCTGGCGAATCGCTGATCGACGCAGTGATTCGAGAAACACTAGAAGAAACCTGCCGTCACTTCACGCCCCGTGCTCTGGTCGGCCTGTATCGCCTAGAAGCAGCGAACGGTAAAACTTATATTCGTTACACCTTTACCGGCACCGTGAGTGAGATTGATCCTGCGTACGAATTGGATCCCGACATCCTTCGCACGCACTGGATGTCGGTCGACGAATTGCGCCACCACACGCAGCTCCGCAGTCAGCTGGTGCTTGGGTGCGTCAACGATTATTTGGCAGGTCACCACTACCCGCTGGACATACTGAGAGAGCTATGAACACCGAAGTAAAACCCGCACACGAAACCCATGTGGTCGTCGGCATGTCCGGCGGCGTCGACTCCTCCGTTACTGCCTACCTGCTACAACAACAGGGTTACCAGGTAACTGGTATGTTCATGAAAAACTGGGAGGAAGACGACACGCCGGAGTATTGTGCCGCGGCCGAGGATCTAAAAGACGCAGCCCAAGTCTGTGAGCGACTTGGGATCAAGTTACATGAGGTAAACTTCGCGCACGAATACTGGGAAAACGTGTTTGAGCATTTTCTACATGAATACCAGGCCGGACGCACACCCAATCCCGATATCCTTTGCAATAAAGAGATAAAGTTTAAGGAGTTCTTGCTGCAAGCGGAAGCGTTAGGCGCGGACTACATTGCCACCGGCCACTATGTTGCTAAAGGCCAAGACGGCGAACAAGCCTTACTGCTTCGTGGCGCCGATACCAATAAAGACCAGAGCTACTTCCTCTACACCTTACAACAGGCGCAGCTAACCAAGAGCTTGTTTCCTTTGGGCGAGATCACAAAACCTGAGGTTCGTGCTATTGCCGATGAACAGGGTTTCGTCACACACAATAAGAAAGACAGTACCGGAATTTGTTTCATTGGTGAACGGCGCTTTAAAGACTTTCTTAGCACCTACCTTAAACCTAATCCCGGCCGCATGGTTGGCGTTGACGGCAATACCGTAGGTCAACACGATGGGCTAATGTATTATACGCTGGGGCAACGACAGGGACTGAATATCGGCGGGCCGGGCGAGGCCTGGTATGTGGCCGCAAAAGATGTCGCGCAAAACGAGTTACTCGTGGTACAGGGACACGATCACCCAGCAATGCTAAGCACACGCGTGACCGCTAACACACTGGACTGGGTCAGCGGTGTACCGCTGACGCTTGGCCAAACGGTGACGGCCAAAACCCGATACCGACAACAGGATCAAGCTTGTGAAGTGACACATATTGATGGCGACGAAATCGAAGTACGTTTCCTGCAACCCCAGCGCGCAGTGACGCCAGGGCAAGCACTGGTGTTCTATGATGAGCGACGTTGCTTGGGTGGCGGTACAATCACAGCCTATGCATGAGACGTAACATGCGGTGTTCGCACCGGATTTTTGAACTCAAACGTGTAAACTAGCCGGCCCAATCACTAAACCCAGCCTTTTTAACCTTTTTCTGCTCCTGCTTCTGCATTTTAAGATATTTCGCATCGGTCATGGAAACTTGGTAATCGCAGTACGGATACTTCCGGCACATCAGAAACTTTTCGCCTATCCGCTTTCCTTTTACCGCGACTTTGGATACCAGGTCGTTGTGGCACTTGGGGCAGCTTCTCAGATCAGTGAACTGAGTTACCGAGGCGCTTTCCGAGGCAAGTTCGACTTTTTTAACTGAGCTGTTACTGTTGGACTGCGGCTTCTTCCGTGCAGACTTGCCGGTCACTAACCGTCGAATGTCCATGCTGCGGTAATCTTGACGGATATCAAAGTAAAATACACGCAAATTCGCCCGTTTACAGACTTCGCCAATCAACTTCTCACGTGCGGCACGCATCTTACGATCAGTGCCCTTTTCGAACGTCTCAAGCTCAACCACGCCAAAGACCGACATATCTTGCTTTTTACACAGCAAGTAATCGAATGTTTCATCTGTTAGGCGCAACTTGATCTGTTGTTCTTGAAACCAGCTGGCATCGGAGCCCGCCTGCAATACATCTGACACACGCATTTTGGCAAAAACATAGAACTCGTTGCCAAGCGACTTCATTAATCCTTCAAAAAAATTCCGTTCTGCAGCCGACATTAGGCTGCGCTTGCGTTGTAAATCGAATTTGGATGCTGGCGCCTTATTACTGGCCCACCAACATGCAGCGCCACCGGCTGACGCCAGCACGAGCGATCCTATAAGCGTACCTACCAGAGACATGTGTGTTCCTCCAGCACATGATTCTTAATCTGCGCGCACCCTGTCGATGAATCTCGACTGTAACTCCCCATCAACAAAGCCGCTAAACAAAGAACGTAAGTCGCTTGCCAGTGACTTCGAATACCCAAATCCGAGCACAGAGAGGTTTGTAACCTCAAAATTGTGATAATTTTTCAGCAAACTTAATTACTCACAACCCATCTGTGAGCTTTTTTCTACTGAACCAGAATTTGCCTCAACCGCTGAGACTAAGCCCGAAATATATCATGTAAACGCAGTGATGGCGCGGTTTGTTACAACAAATCTATTGGCTCTATCGCCGCGCAGCATGGGCGTCATCATAACTGCGCTTAACACGCCGGTAAAATACCAATGACTACTCTTCGAGCACGAAGGTAATCTTCAGTTTCACACGGTACTCCGTAATAACACCATCAGCAATCGCCACTTCTTGATCTTTAATCCAAGCTCCGGACACATTTTTCAAGGTTTTAGACGCTCTTGCGATACCGACCTTGACGGCGTCATCAAAACTCTTTTTCGAAGAGGCCGAAATTTCCGTAATACGCGCAACACTCATAATTCACTCCGGTGGTTCAGTCAAATTGCATGACGTTGAATTATACCTAAGATGACACGCCAATTCAGGAACAGTTGAATCACTAATCATTCAGCACGGAAACCGACCAGCTTTTATGACAAAGGCATTTGACTTTTACTATACAGAATGTATATTCTGCTTCCTATGGCACGCACGCGCGAATTCGAACCTGAAACTGTCCTAGACGCTGCACTCGATCTCTTCTGGAGAAAGGGTTACAAAGCCTGCTCTATGGCAGATGTTGTTCGACATTCCGGTGTCGCGCGCTACGGTTTGTACCAGGCGTTTAAAGACAAAGACCAGCTGTATTGCGCGGCACTTAAGCGTTATCAGCAAAAAATCCACGATCACTTTGTCAAACCTTTTAGCGGCCGACGCGCTAGCTACCAAAGCCTGGTTGAGCATTTTGATCGGGTACTAGACCAGCTTGAAAATGGCGAGCACCAAGGTTGTTTCGCTCATCAAGCCGCCATCGAACGAGGTGGTAAGCACCCTGATGTCGACAAAGTAATTCAGTGCATTTTTGATAACAGTCGGAAATCTTTTCAAACGGTAATTGAAAATGCTATTGAAGACGGTGAAATCCGACCTTTGCCGGTGGAAGAGCTGGTCATCTACGTGATGGGGATACAACGCGCGTTGATTGCTATGACAAAACAAAATTGCGCCTTGGACGAGCGTCAAAACTACGTCCGCTGCGCACTAGCATTGATGAAACCATAACCTAATTTTTTTAGATTTTTTCCAGAACACACATTCTGTTATAACCGGGGCGAATTTGACCCATAACTCGTTTTCATAACGATTTCAGAGGAAAACCATGAAATATTTGACCAAATTGACAGCAACTACCGCACTTTTAATGTCTCCAATGATGCTGGGCACCGCCAATGCGGCAGAAGTAGACAGCGCCGGACAAGCAATCGGCTTGTGTAAAGAAAAAGCGCAACTGGCTCACCCAGGATACAAGTTAAGCAAATCCACCAAAATCAAACAAACACGTGGCGTCTATAAAATCACCATGCGTGTGGTCACCGAAGATGAGCGCTTGAAAACAATCTGTGAAGTCACTAAAGACGGTGAAGTAACTTACTCAAAAGTATAAGTCAGTCACCACAAGTAAGTTCGTTGGTCTTACACCACTGCGGCCCACACTCCTGAGCGCAAAACCTGCCAACCGAGCACAAATAAAGTTCCTTTAAGGTCGACATGATCGACACTTTGGTAATTGTATCGATGCCCACCCTTCGTGGTGGTGCATCGATTTTTTTTACCTCGCGACTTACTTTAGCGACCAGACTGTCATGATTGAACGCGATACGTAATTGGGCCACGTCGTCTGGCCATCCACGCAGAACCACGAACGACCTAGCGTGATCAACCCCTCTACGCAGCTTGAGGCACACCCTAACCGGCACCCTTATGCCGGTCTGCGCCAAACCAGTTGCGTATTGACTTAGACCTAAAAAAGCACCTACGGCACTGAGACCGACAAAACAGCGCTGGTCAGCCAACCCAATCCGTGTGTGTTACCGCTATAGACGGTCGAGCGTGTGTCGTAACCACGCATTCAATTGGAATCTGCGTTCACTGATAGTGCGAAGTTCAGACTCCAGCTGCTCGGCTTGGTAACGTGCGCGTGCACGCTGCTTTTCAGACTTCAAATACAGCGCATCGTGTCTTGCATAGTCGAGGTCACGTTGCACTAGATCGTAAGCATAATCTAGCTCCCGAATCTGATCACTTAGCCCCTTGGCATATTCACGTAAAAAATCTTTTTCCAGATGCGTGGGACAAACATAAGCGTAATCACGCTCCGCAAGACCTTCCAGGTAACCGTTTTCGGGTTGGCAATAATCAGTTAACCCCTCCGCATGGCCTGCAAAGTACGCTGCGTCGTCACTCGACACACCGTGTTTTGCACACGCACGCTGATGAGTTTCCAGTCGATCTACCCGGTATCCGCGTTGACCATCTAGCGAACCAATTTCAAACCAATCTCCTTTTAAGCACTCCCGCTCACTGAGACTCGCACAGCCAGCCAGCGCAATGAGCAACACCATGACCAAACCAGTCTTACCTAAACTTTTTTTCACTCGTCAACCCTCATCGTGGCGGTCGCATTGTGTCGGGACAACAACGTCGTGGCCCTCAAATGCTACCTGCTCTAAGCGCTGATAAAACCGCGCCAAATCACCAGCACACTTAATCAACAGTTGTGACAACATGGGAATTTTCGCACGGTAGGTGGAAAACCCAGCAAGGCGTGCGTTATTCACCGGCTGCCGAAACCAATTGTCAAACCATGGCTTACCATTCCATTGCTCGTCACGCATACGCGCATATTCTTGCTGCATCTGAGTCAAAGCCAGCTGCTTTTGTCGACGTTTGGTCTCGGCACTCACATTGAGCGCATACACTGACTGCAAGGTAGCTTTGGTCGATTGCACGAGCTCGCCGAATTGTTCAACCGCCTGAATTCGGGCGTTGTAGTCAGGCAGTGCATGCGGCCGATATTGTCGTAACCAGCGACGCGTCCCTTCTTCGCCAACCAATGATGCGAATGCTTCGTTGAACTCACTGTCGCCGTTCACATACAGCCGTTGATGCGCCATCTCATGCAGCAAGGTTTCGATAAACGCGACATCACCGTAGCGCAGCATTGAAGGCAGAATTGGGTCAGCAAACCAACCGAGTGTGGAGTAAGCCGAGGCACCAGACACTGAGGTTTCAAACCCATCCTGTGCTAAACCGTTCGCATAAGCATGTGCGCTAGACTGTTTAAAATATCCGCGATATGCGGCGCAGCCAATCACCAAATAGCACCAATATTTGGGCTCAATGGAAAACTCTTCAGCAGCAACCACATTCCAAACTGGGTATTCGCGGTTCAAGGCTACATAATGACGATAACTGCGGTTGTTCGGTAACCCGAGCTCATCCACCGCGAAGCGTCGTACCTGCTTACTCAAAATTAGCTGCGAACGCAGCGGCTCAGTCGCCGTATCAATCGCTTCCTCAACGGGTTGCCGGGCTAGCATAATGCGCGTGTGTCCGACCACGCTTTGGGAATAGTAGCTCACGGTAGAACAACCGCCTAATGCCGTACCCAGCACTAAGAGCAAACACAGCGAATAAATTAAGGAGCGACGCATTCCGCCAGCATAAACCAGAACCAAGGCGCGATAAAACCCCTGATAATGATGAGCGATTAGCGCTTGCGCTCACTCCGTTTTCGTTTCGCATAGTCTGAGGTAGCCTTACGTTTTTTACTGTTATCGTGCTTACCCTTTTTTGACTCGTATCGTTTTTTACCCGGCGCGGATTTCGTTGACCTTGGTCGACTCACGTGTTCGTCGGAGGCCACAACATCCTCAGGCGAGTAGTAACCGATTTCCATTGGACGACCGGCTACGCGTGCGCGCTTCAGAATCGCCATAATTTCCTTTGGCATATCGGCTGGCAGGTCGACCGTGGAGTAGTCGTCACGAATTTCGATTTCACCAATGTATTTGCTTTCCAGCTCGGCTTCATTTGCGATCGCACCAACAATATTGCCAGGTTTCACCTGATTGCGCCGGCCGACTTCAATACGAAACCGTCGCATTTCAACATCCGGGAAATCAGTCAGCGGTGTTGCCTGTGCAGCTGGCACTGGCTTAGCACTGGCTCGATTCGAGCGGACGTTATCGAAATCGGCGTCACGTTGTTTCGCCGGGCCATGCGCACGTTCGGCTTTGAGTTCTTTTTCGTCCAACAGTAGAGCCGTGTCACCCTGTGCCATAAAGGCCGCCGCCGCGGCAATTTGCTCGGCACTCAACTCTTCGTCGTGTTGCAGTTCGGCAATAATCTGCGAGAACAGATCTAAGTTCTCGCTGGCCACCGCAGCAACAATACTCTGTTTAAAGCGATCAACGCGAGAACGATTGATATCCGCCACGCTGGGTAAGTCCATCGCTGTAATCGGCTGATTGGTCGCACGCTCGATGGCATACAGCATGCGTTTTTCGCGCGGTGCCACAAACAAGATTGCCTGCCCAGATCGACCGGCACGCCCAGTCCGACCGATGCGGTGAATATAACTTTCGGTATCGTGCGGCACATCGTAGTTGATCACGTGACTGATCCGCTCAACATCCAAACCGCGCGCCACCACATCCGTGGCTATTAAAATATCCAATTTACCGCCACGCAGCCGATCAATAATTTTCTCGCGGTTGGCTTGCGGGATATCACCGTTCAATGCGTCACTGCGAAAGCCACGTGCAGACAGCTTATCTGCTAATTCCACCGTCGCGGTTTTAGTGCGCACGAAGACAATCACGCCATCTGTCTCCTCGATCTCGAGAATACGTGTAATCGCATCCAGCTTGTGCGTTCCACGAACGATCCAATAACGCTGTTGAATATTTGCTGCCGTCGCTGTCTTACTGGCAATTTTGATGTGAACCGGATCCGCCAAATGCGAGTCAGCAACTTTTTTAACCTCACGCGGCATGGTGGCAGAAAACAGGGCAATCTGGCGCCCGGGTGGTGATTGTTCAAGCACCCATTTAACGTCATCAATAAACCCCATGCGCAGCATTTCGTCGGCCTCATCCAACACCAGTGCTTTAAGATTGTCCAACGACAGCGTATTGCGCCGCATGTGGTCCATCACTCGACCAGGGGTGCCAACCACCACTTGTGCGCCACGCGACAACTGCTTGAGTTGAATGGTGTATGACTGACCACCGTAAATTGGCAATACACTCACGCCTCGCAAATGCTTGGCATATTGCTGGCAGGCTTCCGCCACCTGAATAGCAAGCTCTCGGGTTGGCGCCAGAATTAACAGCTGGGTATCTCGACGCGTTGGGTCGATCTGACTCAGCATCGGCAAGGCAAACGCGGCGGTCTTACCGGTTCCGGTTTGCGCTTGGCCAAGCAAGTCTCGACCGCTCAGCAAAGCTGGAATACTTTCTGCCTGAATTGGCGATGGTTGTTCATACCCCAACTCCAGAACGGATTGGAGGATCGACTCAGGTAGACCCAAGTCAGAAAATTTGATCTCAGTTGGCTCACTATGCGCCATATTATGCTCCTGGACACGCACTCAATTGCGTGACGCTGATTACGGGCATTGTTGGCTCAGCATGCGACACATTACGCAATCACACGTTACACAGTTCAGACCAATCTAACCCTTTGTTTACTGTCGTCGGCCCACTCTCTCTGCCGCTCGGCGGCGGAGTATACAGGCCCATTGTGGCAGACTCCATCGCAGAATGACGATAGTTCAGTTATTTGCAAGTCGCCCTTTTATTGCCTCTCGCCGACGCAAACCGTGGTGTTGCATGTAGGGCTGCTTTATAATCATCACCAGATGCGACCCTACACACCAAAATTCCCGTGCAAGTAGCTGAGTACGTCGTTCAATGGTTGACTGACAATGAATCTGCCCTCTCGGCTGTGGCGGCCATCTTGGTGATCGCGGGCATTTCTTATGGGGCGCTGCGTTACATCCTGACGCCTATCCTTCAGCGTGGAGCGAAAGACAGAGCCAAACTCGAGCAAGACAACGAGACTGACAAGGTCGTGGCCTTGAACAATAAAAACTTTTCCATTGCGGTGCTTTTATTCAACGCGCTATCGAGCAATGAAGAAGACGAATACATCGCTGCCGGCATTACCTCTGAAGTCATCGCGCACGTCACCATGGTGCCAGACATCCGAGTCAGCTCACGTCTGTCTTCGTATCAAATGAGCAAAGGCAAGGCGGATATTCAACGCGTTGCCGAACAGCTCAACACACGCTTTGTGCTCACAGGCAGTCTGCGCCACAAAGATGATCGGATTCGCGTCATCGCGCAGCTTTCAGACATGCACGTCAATGCTGAGATCTGGGCACAAACCTACGATCGTAAAATACAGGACTTGTTCGAGGTCCAACAGGATATCGCGAAATGCATCGTTGGCGCGGTGCTCGGCGAAGTAAAGCTGGCCGAGACCATCTTCGCTGGGGCATTGCCAGTACAGAAACTGGACGCTTGGGGCTTGGTGCAAAAAGCTTATCACTTCTGGCTGACTAACTTTACACCAGAAGGCATTCTTAAAGCGGACGGCTATTTGCGCCAAGCCATCAAAATAGACCCGGAGTATGCCAGTGCGCGTGCTGCGCTCGCCATGCTACTCGCACAACAAATGACAACTCGCATCTGCAAGGACTATGACGCGTGTGTCAACGAAGCCAGTGAGCTTATCGAGATGGCTTATCAGCAGGCACCCAATGACATCGACGTGTTGGAGAACGCTGGCGTCGTTTGGCAAAACATTGGCGAAAGTCGCCGCGCAGAGTTGGCCTTACGTCGGGTGGTGCAGATGGCACCACTCAATTTGATCGCACGTGGCTATCTAGCATTACTACTCGCCTTTACGGGTTCAGATGCGGATGTCGCCGAGGCTGAACAAATCATTCTAGAGAACTTTGCCACCGCACCCAAGCACCCATCGGCGCCCTATTGGAACTTTTTCATGGCCGTAGTTCAACAACGCTATGGCAACCAAGAAGAAGTTATTGCACTGACCAAGAAGAGTCTGATCCAGCAACCTGGCTGGGTCCACAACTACTTTTTGATGGCTAATGCCTATTGCGAGCTCGGTGACGAAAGCTCGGCAATCGTCGCCATAGACAACGCCGCCACCATCAACCCCTTGTTGACGGCACAATTATATGCCGAAAATGTCTACAAAATTGTTGGTGGCTCTGAGAACGCTGCCGCATTTATTGAGGGCTTAAAGGAGTACAAACTCATCAGCTAATCAGTCTCTCGCCAACTCAACCTATGGAGCACATTATGGCAGCACTCGACCTCTCGACTTTGGAAATCATGGCCTCAAACCTAGGCTACCCGGAAGGCCCAGTGCACTGCAGAGACGGCAGTATTTTGCTGGTGGAGATCAAGAATGAGCAATTATCACTGATCCCTGCTGATGGGGGCCCAAAAGAGGTGGTCGCAACGATCCAAGGCGGGCCCAATGGCGCTGCTATCGGCCCGGATAACCGAATTTATGTCTGCAATGATGGTGGTTTTGACTGGTTATCAATTCCGCTACCAAGTGGCCAAACATTGGATATTGCTGGCAATCAACCAGCAGATTATCTTGGCGGCAGCTTGCAAGCATACAACCCAGCCAACGGCGAACTCCAAACACTCTATACAAGCAGTCAGCAACGGCAGAATCCGCCCGGCACCAAGATAGAAGACTGGTCGCCTGCTTACCCTTTATGCGGACCAGACGATTTGGTCGTCGATGACGCGGGCGGCATTTGGTTTACCGATTACGGCAAAATCCGCGAACGCGACCGCGACATCACTGGGCTTTATTACGCCGCAGCCGATGGCAGTGCCATCACCCAGGCTGTGTATCCATTGAATAACCCCAATGGCGTCGCGTTATCACCCGACGGTAAACGCTTATACGTGGCACTCACCTTCGAACGCAAGATCGTTTATTATGAACTCGCCAGCCCCGGTGTAATCATCCCCAACAGCGTCACCGGTCCCGATCAAGGAACGTTGGACGGCTCACATTTACTCACGGCGAATTTCGAGGGACAGGCCGTGCTTGATTCGATGGCGGTCGACCGCGAAGGGAACGTGTATGTGGCGACTATGCTGCCGAATGGCAACAACCCGATGAGCAACGGCGGGATATCCATTGTGTCCCCACAGGGCGAAGTCCGTTATTGTCCGATCGCTTTGCCAAATAGTGACTTTGCCCCACTGCCTTCAAATATATGCTTTGGCGGGCCAGACATGAAAACTGCTTACATTACCTGCGGCGCATCCGGCTACCTACTCAAAGTACGCTCTGAGGTCGCGGGGCTGGCGCTGAACTATAACGGCAGTGCCTTTGACCGCAACACCTTGAACTTAAAGTCTAGCTAACCCTGCAAACCGAGGAGAATCGCGATCATGACCGCAAACAATAAGTCTCTACGACGATCCAGGTTGCGTTCATGGCGATTCTGGCTTGGTGGTCTGTTAACCCTGTTTTTAGTGCTGTGTCTCGGATTGTATATTGCATTGTGGCGCATCTCGAACTATCCGGACATTCCGGCATATACACCCATCACCCAGTATCAGTTCCTCAATCCAAGTGCGGAACTGCGCTGTGACAATCCAACTCCGCAAAACCCCGACCCCAATGACCCAAATAATGATCTGATGATCCCAGCGTATCAGGGCTGGTGCGACGCGCAACGACAACACTATTACCGATTACCACAAGGCACCAACTTTTTTGGATTGCAGTACGACTGGATCACCGCACTAGAGAAGCCGGTCGGTAAAAAACCGTTAATAACGCGTAAATATATGCAACAGCTGGGCTATATCTACGACCCTTCTTCCAAAATAAACCCCAATAACCCAGGCGACCTCCCGATCGGTCTGACCTGGCACTATGACCGAAACAGCGGCGACAAGATACTGGACGTCAGCTGTGCCGCGTGCCATTCGTCACAACTGACCTATCAAGGCACTGCCTTGGTGATCGATGGCGGTGCTGGCGGTCACGCGCTGCCATCACTCGATCCGACTCAGTTTATGACCAACAGCGTGCTGTCGCTGACCGTCACCTACTTCAACCCGTTTAAATTCAATCGTTTTGCACGCAAGGTGCTCGCCGAGATACCAGAAGCAGATTATACCGCTGAGAAAGCCAAATTACGGAAGGCAACCTGGAACACCATTAAACAAGCGTTGGTCTATGGGCGACATAACTACTTTCTCTATCCGACCCCGGAAGGCTACGGCCGAACCGACGGCTTAGGTAGAATCGCCAACACGGTCTTCGGCGACTATATTTCGGATAAAAACTATCGCACCGCCAACGCGCCAGTCAACTATCCTCACGTTTGGGACATCTGGGCGTTCGATTGGGTACAGTGGATGGGTTCAGTTCGTCAGGCAATGGCACGCAATGTAAATGAAGCCATGGGCACACGTGCGCCGGCCAATTTTGTGCATGCCGATGGCTTGTATGACAACTCGGTGATGATGTCCGAAATGCACTGCATCGAAACCACTTTACAACACCTTGAACCACCGCGCTGGCCAGAAGATGTGTTCGGTCCCATCAACCATGGTCTGGCCGGCGAAGGGCAAAAAATATTTGGCGAAGTCTGTGCCAAATGCCATGGCCCGTTTAACCGCGAAGCCGTCGACGGCAAGATTGATTACCAACAGACCGCGGCCAACCACCAATGCCAAACATGTCATGGTCCGCTAATGACGACGGCGGATGGTGATCTGCTTGATTTGATCAACCGTAGGACGCATCCCCCGGTACAACTTGGCGAAGGAAGCTGGCTAGGTAAGGCGAAACCCAGCTATGAATTGCAATCTGCACGTGGTGGCTATTGGGAGATGATACACATTCCATTGGATTACATCGGCACTGACCCTACCTCCGCAGAGAACATGATCAATAACACCTACGACCTGACACCAGTGGTCTCTGCAATCGCCCAGGCACGCGCCAATGGCGCCAATCTGCGCTTACCGGACCCAGACAAGATTCCGGACCCTAGTCAAACCGCCTTCGGGCCTGGTTTACAGTTTCTAGGCGGCGAAATCCGCTATAAACAGTATCGAGACTGGCAACTGATGGACGCCTCGGGTTATATCGCCGAACCCGAAACAGCTAAGCTAGTAGCAGATTTAGACGGATTTGGTGAGCACGATAACCCGGTTGCTTGGCGCGCCTATCGACCGCGACCGCTGGAAGGCGTCTGGGCCACGGCGCCGTTTCTACATAATGGCTCGGTGCCGAGCATCTATCAGCTGCTGCTGCCAGCAGACCAGCGAGACAGTCAGTTTTATCTAGGTCGCAAAGAGTTCAACCCGCAGACACTGGGACTGGATGTGCGTCCATTCAAAGGCGCCTTTAAATATGACACGCAGTTGGTTGGTAACAGCAACTTCGGACACGAATTCAATGATGGCTTGTGCGGTGACGGTGTTATCGGCTATGAGTTAAAGGACCGGCCAGGATACTGCCGCCAGTTCACCGAACACGAACGCCAAGCCCTGATCGAATACCTGAAAATTCACTCCGACGGCGAGCGGCCTGATCCGTCTTCGACCCCGCATTGTGCCAACGTAAGCTGGCCGCAATCCAATTTCAATGAGGTCCCGGAATGAAATTATTGACGCGACTCAAACCTTGGCTGATAGGCCTGTCGGCGATGGGCCGCAGAGCTGTAAAATGGCTTTTTTATGTGGCTGGAGTTTACGCATTGATGTTCCTTGGTGTATTCGCATGGCAAATGGCGGCTGGCGCGTTACGAGACCCCGACGCCGATTTGGTTGACAATAGCCCATCCGCAAAAGCCCAGCGTCAAACGAATAATGCTGCCATTATTGAGTCTGTTCGCCAGATGGTGGATCGCTACCGAACCCCGGAGTATCAACGGGACGCGCATTCAAAACCGCACGGTTGCGTGCGAGCCCGATTCGAAGTCTTCGAATCGCAAGCCACCTACAACCACGGATTGTTCAACCAACCCGGTCACTATGAAGCCTGGATCCGGTTCAGCAATGGCACAGTACCCGCGCTCCCTGACACCGAGTCTGACGCGCGCGGAATGGCCATCAAAGTAATGGGTGTGGAGGGCGAGCAGCTTCTGCCGCCCATGTTGGCTGGTAGTACGCAAGATTTTTTGATGATCAATTCACCAACGTTTTTTATTCGTTCGATCGAAGACTACCGTGAGCTTGAACGCCTGAGCGCACAAGGTCGGCCGTTCACTTACTTCTTTGGTGAATACTACTTGAATCCTTTCGACTGGCGGCTGCGTGAGTTGTATCTTGGTTTGAGTACCCGTCAGCCAGCCCCGAATACGCCTTTATCCACTCAGTATTACAGTATGTCGGCCTACAAACTGGGCCCACATGAGATCAAGTACAGCGCCAAAGCCTGCGAAGACTACACCGTTCCAATGGTAAATCGCGACGACCCTAATCTGCTCCGCAACAGTATGGCGTATCTGCTGCGGGAACGAGACACCTGTTTCCAGTTCATGGTACAGTTGCGCGACCCAGATGCGCGCATGCCAATCCAAGACACCACGGTGCGCTGGTCTGAAGCCACGTCTCCCTTTGTACCGATTGCACGAATCCATATCCCGAAACAAACTTTTGACACACCACAACAAAATGCTATGTGTGAAGCCATGTCCTTTAATCCATGGCATGGTATTAAACAGCATGAGCCATTAGGCCACATCAACCAACTGCGCCGTGACCTGTATCTTCACACCGCCGCGTATCGCCAAGTACGCAACGGCGTCAACATAGGTGAGCCGAACAGCTGGTGTGAGAGTCTGGCAGAATATTGCGATGCCGAATCAGCGCCAAATGAGCCGACCGGTGCACCAAACGAGTAGCTGGGGTTTTAACGGAACGGTACCGCCGGGCGCATACAGCGAATTAACAGTGACTTGTCTACGGACTCTTCACGTAAATACGCAATCTTGTGGTACTCCGGTGAATTGGCGAATTGTTTGAATGCCTCCCAATCTGGGTACTCCACGAAGTAAACCAAGTCGGCATCGAACTCGCCAATGACTGCGCGATCTGGCACAAAGCTTTTGAGCTTTCGGCCACCAACCTGCTTAATTAACGGGGCTACTTTGCGCATGTACTGACGATAGCGATCCGCGCCGCCCTGTGGTTTAAACCAGAGCGCATTTAACATATAAACCGTTTTTTGTTTCGTCATTTCCTGCGTTTATCGAGCGAAGCCCACATCCGTCGTTGGCAAGGGATACTTTTTGAAGTTAGCACAAAACACTGAATTATACAGTGTGACAAGGTTTGGCAAGTGTGGTTCAAGCTAGATTCAATTGCCAGGACACACCAAATTTGTCGGCAACCCATGCGAATTGTTGACTAAACCCGTAATCGCCCAAAGGCATCATAACCTAGCCACCGCCAGCAAAGTGTTGAAACAGATTTGATTGATGCGCACGATCTTCGCAATCCACCAACAACGAGCGCGCCGGCGTTAACTCGAACCCGTGCTCACCGGATACGTCAGCGGCCATCAACGACTTTGCGTTCAGACCGACACGCGCAATTCTCACTTTCCCAGCCTGCGCTTGGTCATCAAGATAGCACTGTATCTCGTCGGTTTGACTGTCGGTGAACGTCGCTCGATAAAATTGGATAGCCTGGTGCGCACGACCATACTGCTCGCCAACAAACATAAGAAACGATGTCGCCATTCAATCCTCCGGGTATAGTGCTATGTCGAACTCAATACCGTGTCAGAGTGACAGCGTTAGTTGATGCCCGCCAAATTCGATTTGATCACCACTCACAAGTTTTCGACGCTTACGCATTTCCAGCTCGCCATTGACCTGGACCATACCTTGCTCGATCACCAGCTTGGCTTCACCGCCGCTGGCCACCAACCCTTCAAACTTAAGGACTTTGTACAGCTCAACCGGCTGCTTGTTTAAAATTACAGTTCGCATTTCCACCACCAGATCAAGACATCGACATTATGACTTAGCTGCCGATGCGCGTCGACTGCGGGTTTTCTTAGTGCGTATATATACCGCCTTAGAGCGTCCATTCCCAATCGGTCGTTCTTCAATTTCAAACAGGTCAACGGCCTTAACCAGCTCACCGAGTTTGGCGTACCCATAGTTGCGCGGATCAAAGTTGGAAGCCTGATTATTGATGTGGCTACCTACCGGACCCAGCTGCGCCCAACCGCTCTCGTCAGACGCAGCCTCAACGGCTTTACGTAATGATGAAACCAGCTTAGTATCCTGTTTCAGCTCTTTGGTTGACATGCGGTTGCTCGAATCATCATCATCCGGCAGTGTGCGCAATACCTCGGTGTAGATAAACTTGTCACAGGCAGCAACAAACGGCGCCGGGGTTTTTTTCTCCCCAAAACCAAACACCGACAAGCCAGATTCGCGAATACGTGAGGCCAACTTGGTGAAATCACTGTCACTCGACACGATACAAAATCCCTCCAAAGCGTCGCTGTACAACAGATCCATCGCATCGATGATCATCGCGCTGTCGGTCGCGTTTTTACCTTTGGTATACGCAAATTGCTGCATTGGTTGGATGGAATGCTCCAGCAACACCTCTTTCCAGCCTTTAAGCCCCGGCGATGTCCAATCGCCATAAATTCGTTTAACACTTGCGATGCCGTAGTTCGCAATCTCAGAGAGCAATGCATCAACAATGCTCGGTTGCGCGTTGTCGGCATCAATAAGAACAGCAAGTTTTTTATTATTTTCCATACGCGCATTAGACAACAGGCGTGGTGAACACGCAATGCAGTCCTTCCATATTCCGGTATTGACTATCGTCAGTCGGTCGCCTTGGTTACAATCAGACAAACACACTACCTTTTGATCTCATGACAGACGCGCTCCACAGCCAACACACCAATACATTTCCGGAACTGTTACAGAAAGCGGGTTGCAGCGTGGTGGTGTCAACATACCAAGCTGGCAAACTTATTTTGCTGCGACCCGACGCGGCGTCGCTGAACACACACTTTGTATCGCTCCCCAAACCTATGGGCGTGGCTTACACACAGGGGCGACTCAGCGTCGGCTCCGGCGCGCAGGTGATTGATTATTTCAACATGAATAATGTTGGACCCAAGATACCACCAGCGAATACGCATGACAGTGCCTTTTTACCCCGCCGAACCCATACCACTGGCGACATCGACATCCATGAAATGGGGTTTGATGCGGACGGTGAGCTGTGGCTAGTGAATACCAAAATGTCGTGCCTTTGCACCTTAGACCTCCATCACAGCGTTGTGCCCCGCTGGCGTCCACCGTTTATCTCCGGCTACGATTTAACGGATCGATGCCACTTAAATGGTCTGGCGATGCGCGACGGCCAGCCACGTTATGTCACCGCACTAGGCACCTCCGATGACCCCGCTGGCTGGCGGCATGACAAAGCGTTCGGTGGCATGCTGATGGACATGCAGCGTGAGGAATTTATTTGTCGGGGATTATCGATGCCCCACTCTCCGCGTTGGTATCGAGATCAACTCTGGGTACTGGAATCCGGTGCCGGACAACTCATCACGATCAACCCGGACAATGGCACGAAGACCGTCATCGCCGAGGTGCCCGGGTTTTGTCGCGGCATCGATTTCATTGACCGCTATGCCTTAATCGGCCTTTCTCAAGTACGCGAAACGGCTGTATTTGCGGGTCTGCCATTGACCCAGCGCGAACAGGATCGCAAATGTGGCGTGTGGATCGTGGATATCGAGACCGGGCAGACGGTGGGCTTTTTGGTGTTCTCGGATGGCGTCCAGGAAATCTTCTCGGTTCAGGTTTTACCTTGGCGATACCCTGCTCTGCTCGACGCTACCGACCCGTTAGTGAGTTCGTCATTCTCGATACCCGATTCAGCGCTGGCAGAGTTCGTCGCCCCGGATCCTCGACTCCTGCGATTTGAAACGGCGCTTAGCCATCATCGACGTCACGAATTTACCCAAGCGATCACCGCTTACCAGGCGATTTTGCAAGACGAGCCAGAGGACGTCACTACGCGCTATCACCTCGGCGTGGCACTTTCAGACACAGAGCAGTGGGATGAAGCCATTCGCCACTTAGACCAAGTGACCGCACGCCAAGCAAACCACGCAGAAGCGCACAATAGTTTGGGGCACGCTTGGGCCGGAAAATTAAACTTCGAGCAAGCCCTGACACACTATGACGCCGCCATCCAAGCTGATCAAAGTTATGCCACCGCGCATTTTAATCGTGGCTGCGTGAAACTCCTACAAGGTGATTTCCGCAACGGCTGGAAGGACTACGAATGGCGCTGGAAAATGCCGAGTTTTAAGGCGTTCAACTGCCCACAACCGCAATGGCAAGGCGAAGACATTTGCGATCTCACCTTATTGGTCCACACCGAGCAAGGCAACGGCGACGCTTTGCAGTTCGCGCGTTTTTTGCCGCTGGCGCGTCAGCGCTGCAAAAAGCTAATTGTGGTGTGCACAGAGCCGCTGCGGTTGATGTTTTCAGCCATGTCTTGCGTCGATGAAGTCCGATTACCAGGGAATTTACCGCAAGACTTGTTTGACGTGTTCTGTCCAATCATGTCTCTTCCGGGCGCACTGGGCGTAGAGCTGGACAATCTTCCAACCGATTTACCCTATCTGCGTGTACCCGATCAGGTCGTCGTACCATCGCTGCCGGCCAGTCAACGCGCCAAAATCGGTCTAGTCTGGGCTGGTAGTCCCACTCAGCAAATCAATCACCATCGCTCATGCCCGCTGGAATCGATGCTGGCTTTAACGCGAAAAACGAATTTCAACTTTTACAGCTTACAATTGCCTGTGTCAGCAAACGACCGTGAGCAATTGGCCGCGGCAAACGTAACCAATCTAGAAATCGACCTGGTGAGTTATGCGCACACCGGCAAACTTGCCCTACAACTCGATATGGTCGTCAGCGTCTGTACATCCGTCCTACATCTTGCGGCGGGACTGGGTGTGCCCTGCGTGGCGTTATTGTCACCCTATGCTGACTGGCGTTGGATGGACGATAATGATCACAGCACATGGTACCCCAATACTAAAGTACTACGACAATCGAGCAGCGGAGATTGGGATGAATTGATGACACGCTGTGCGCAATATCTGGGTACCCAGTTCGACTGAGTCAGCTGCAATATCCCTTAAAACAATAAAGCCCCAGTCATGTGGATGACTAGGGCTTTGTGGTTCGTGCGCGGATGTGACTAGTTCAAACGCTCGACAACCGTGGTGATACCTTGTCCGAGACCAATACACATGGTGGATACACCCAGCGTCAAGTCGCGCTGTTCCATCACAGTCAATAATGATCCGGAGATACGCGTACCGGAACAACCAAATGGGTGACCCAATGCGATCGCGCCCCCATGGACGTTTACTTTTTCCTCCATCTCATCCAGCAGATCAAGGTCTTTCAAGACCGGCAAAGATTGCGCAGCGAACGCCTCGTTGAGTTCCACATAATCAATGTCATCCATTGTCAGACCCAACTGATCCAGGGCCTTTTCAGTTGAGGGAACTGGCCCATAACCCATAATGGATGGATCCACACCAGCCAGCGTCATTGCGGTGATGCGTGCTTTTGGCGCAATGCCCAGCGCATCAGCGCGTTCTGCAGACATAATGATCATGCCAGAAGCACCATCCGTAATTTGCGATGACGAACCGGCCGTCACAGTCCCACTTTTGGGGTTGAACACCGGGCGTAATGCCGCAAGGCCTTCTACCGTCGTGTCTTCACGAATTGTTTCATCCTGCGACACCATGAAAGGACGACCGATCGCGTCATGGCCCATAACTGGAATAATTTCTTTGTCGAACTTACCTTCAGCACGCGCCTTAGCTGCCAAATGATGAGAACGCGCAGAAAACTTATCCATATCTTCACGTTTAATACCGTGCATCATCGCGAGAAGTTCAGCAGTCATCCCCATGCTACCCGCCGCTTTCGCTGCGTACAGACCCAGTTCCGGGTTTGGATCAGCACCCTTGTTCATATCCAGGTGGCCCATATGCTCGACACCACCAACGATGTAGATGTCACCGAGACCAGCCATGATGTTGGCTGCCGCCGTGTGCATAGCTGACATCGAGGAGCCGCACAAACGGTTCACAGTTTGCGCTGGCACTGTGTGCGGTAAGCCAGCCATCAATCCGACGAAACGCGCCAGGTTGAAACCTTGCTCATCACGCTGCATCACGCAGCCCCAAATCAAATCATCAATTTCTTCTGGATCGATGGCTTCGTTACGAGCCAATAACCCTTTAATTACTTCCGCACTCAACTCGTCGGCACGCGTGTTACGGAAACAGCCGCCTTTTGAACGTCCCATCGCGGTGCGCGCAAAATCCACAATAACAGCATCTCTTGGCTGCGGTTTTGTATTAGTACTCATAATGGTTCTACCTAAAATTTGTTCCGGTTATAGCGTGTAGTATTTGCCGCCGTTAGCAGCCATCTCGCGTTGTGCATCGGTGGCTTCGTAAAGCTTGCCAAGATGCTTGTACTGGTCGCACATGGCTACGAATTTCTCAATACCCATGTCGTCGATCCAGCGGAAAAGGCCGCCGCGGAAAGGTGGGAAGCCAACGCCGTATACCAGCGCCATGTCGGCTTCTGGTGCCGAGCCAACGATGTCTTCCTCCAGGCATCGCGCTAACTCGGTTGCCATTGGAATCATCATGCGGGCAATAATTTCGTCTTTGTCGAATTCTTTTGAATCCGCCACCACGGGCTTGAGCAACTCATAGACTTGCGGATCCACCACTTTCTTCGGCTTACCACGCTTGTCATTCTCGTAAAGGTAGAAACCCTTACCGTTCTTCTGACCGTAACGATCGTTTTCGAACATCACATCACCGGCAGTTTTGAATTCCTTGGTCATGCGATCGGGGAAACCTTCCGCCATCACCTGTTCTGCATGATTACCGGTATCGATACCAACCACATCCATCAGGTAGGCTGGCCCCATTGGCCACCCAAAACGCTCCATGACTTTATCGACTTGTTGGAAATCAGCACCGTCTCGCAATAAACCCATAAAACCAGCGAAGTATGGGAACAAGACGCGATTAACCAGAAAACCTGGGCAGTCGTTTACTACGATGGCTTTCTTACCCATCGCGTTGGCGTATGCCACGGTGCGTGCAATCGCCGTATCGGATGTTTTCTCGCCGCGAATCACTTCCACCAACGGCATGGCGTGCACGGGGTTGAAAAAGTGCATACCGCAGAAGTTTTCTGGGCGCTCCAACGCTTCCGCCAAATAGCTAATTGAAATCGTCGAGGTGTTCGACGCAATCACCGTGTCGTCTGACACTTGCTTTTCAACGTCCGCCAACACAGCGTGTTTGACTTTCGGGTTTTCGACCACGGCTTCAACCACGACATCCACATCTTCAAAACCGTCGTAAGTCAGCATTGGGTCGATTGAGGCCAAAATTGAACCCATTTTCTCAACCGTCATGCGGCCACGGTTCACTTGTTTCGCCAGCAGCTTATTGGCTTCGGACAAGCCCAGGTCTAAACCAGCCTGGTTGATGTCTTTCATTTTGATTGGCGTGCCTTTGTATGCAGACTGATAGGCGATACCACCACCCATAATGCCGGCACCGAGAACCGCAGCACGTTCGACTTTTTTGTCTGCCTGTTTTTCCCAGCCTTTGGCTTTCTTACCAATTAGCTGATCACTCAGGAACAAGCCGACCAAGGCTTCGGCGACGCTGGTGCTGGCTACCTTCTCAAAGCCGGCACGCTCAATTGCGATCGCGTCATCACGGTACTTACGCGCAGCTTGCTGCATGCATTCGATCGCCACAACCGGGGCAGGATAATTTGGCCCAGCCATGCCGGCAACGAAGGCCTTTGATGTCTCGAATACCATCATGGCTTCTGTCTCGTTCAACTTCAACGGTTCAGTCTTCTGGTCGCGACGCGATTCGTAATCCAGTTTGCCATCTATGGCGTCTTGCAGAACGGCCAATGCCGCATCACGCAGGTGCTCTGGCTCAACCACGCCATCGACCACACCGGCTTTCAATGCCACGTCTGGGCGCTGCTCTTTCCCTGAGCAAATCCAATCAATCGCTGTGTCCGCGCCAGCAACACGTGGCAAACGCACTGTGCCGCCCCAGCCTGGAATAATGCCGAGCTTGGTTTCTGGCAAACCAATTTTGGCGACTGTGCTCATAATGCGAAAATCACATGCCAGCGCCAATTCCAAACCGCCACCCATGGCATAACCATTGATCGCGATACAGGTTGGGAAATCCAGGTCTTCCAACAAGTTGAAATTGTCGTGGTTTTTCGCCAAATGCGAGCCGACTTTACCTTCTCCCTTGCCAAACAGCGGCACAAACTCAGTGATATCAGCGCCGACCAAGAAAACGCCTTTGCTACTGGTCAACAACAGACCTTTCACATCGTCAGCGTCATCAAGAATACCGAGCGCTTCTTCGAGCTCGAGTACTGTTTGAGTATTAAATTTGTTGACTGATTCGCCCTGCAAATCAAAATTTAGTTCAGCGATGCCGCCATCGAGCATCGTGACCGTTATTGCGCTACCTTTAAACATCAAGTTGGCCTCTGGTTGGTATTTTTCTGTAATGGGGAGGATAGTCCCAAAATTCGCCCCGTATTATGCGACATATTGTCTCATTAAAGCTACCGTATCGGGTATTCATGTCTTGAATAGGTAGGCTTCATTCTCCCTATGTTTTTAAGGGTTAGACATTGTAAACCACCCTGATCATATAGGCATGAAACACGTTGTTGAGCAGCTGTAAAGCAAAAAAGGACAGCCACCTTCATGACTGCCCTTACTAATAAAACCGCGATATGTTTAAGCTCAGTCGTAAATCACGATGCTGCCGGCAAGATGATCATGCCAACCCTTCTTCTTGCGGTCGAATGCCACCCAGAAAAACCCTAAGAATAACACCAGCATACTCAGGTAATACCCCAGATAACGAACCAAAGCTACCGGCCAACTGAGATGCTGTAAGGTCTTTTCGTTCACAATGCGTAATCCAAGCAGACGCTTACCTGGAGTGCCACCGAATACCACCCAAAGTGTAATCGACAAGACGGCTGGCAGTACGTAGCTGATGATGACATCCCAAAAGCCATTGGACATATTGCCTTGTGCCAACAAGTCCCCGCCGTAAATCATAAACAACAACGGAAACACGATGATCATCATGGCAATCGTATCGATAATGGACGCCGCCACGCGAATCCAGAATCCAGCGTACCGCAGGTTGACACCTGCACCGCCGTCAGGTTGAAGGTCGGCCTTAGGCGTGATGGCATAGGGGTTTGAATCATTAGGTACAGTCATAGTCATTCCATGTTGATGATAGTCACAACAGTATAAGTGAACCACTCGACAGAGAGAAGCGCATCACTGCGCCTGCTCATGCTTGAGTAACCACGCTTTGCGGTCCACACCGGACGCGTAACCCGTTAGACTACCGTCAGCACCAATCACACGGTGACACGGCACAATAATTGCCACTGGGTTCTTACCATTAGCCAACCCAACTGCGCGTACCGCCTTCGGGTTCCCAATCTGCTCGGCGATGTCGCGATACGCGCAAGTGCGCCCATACTCTATCGTGGCCAGTGCGCGCCAAACCTGCTTTTGGAATGCGGTGCCAGCCACATCCAGAGGCACGCTAAAGTCACGAACGTCGCCGTCAAAATAGGCCCGAAGTTGTCTTTTTGCTCGGTCGGTTATGGTGTTCGGTCGCCCGTCCGGTACGCGTTCAGTGAACACCACTGAACTCAAGCCCTGTGCCGTTGCAGCGAGCAAAATTTGTCCAAGCGGTGTTTCAAGCGTGTCATGAAAATGCATTATTTGGTTCTCAGTTGGGTTAGATCAGTCAGTTGGTGAGGTGGTGCCATAATTGAAAGGTCAGGTAACTGCGCCAGGGCCGCGCGGCATCCAAATCAACACTCGAGTCAATAGATGCCAGCGCATTACGCAAACCCGCATCGCCCGCCAACCAAATATCGGGATTACGACAGGCACGCAGTTTGACATAGTTAATGGTCCACGGACCGATGCCCTTGATTGACTGCCAGGCATCAACGTCATCCGGATTGTCGGCATCGATGCAATACCGGGCCAGCGCATGCAATGTCGTTTTACGCGAACCGGGCATCCTCAAAAAAGCCAAATCGCTCTTGAGCACGGACTCCGGCGTGGGGAAGTAAAACTGACCAGAAAATCCATCAAACTCAGCCGGTGCACCCAAGTTATGCACCAGTGTAGTAACCAACTTATGCGCTGCTGACACGCACACTTGCTGCCCCAGTACCGCTCGAACACCAGCTTCGAAAACGCTCCAAATTCCAGGAATCCGCAAACCCGGTTGATAGCTCAGCGCATCGCTGAGTTGTGTTATCAAGTGTTGGTCGATGACACTAATCGGCGCATCGGCGTCCAGCATTGCTCGTACCTGCTGCACCACTTTATTCAATTGACGAGTGTCGTTGACGTGAATATCCACATCGAAACAATGCTTTTCAATCTGCGGACGCACCTTGAAATAACCTCGAGCTTCTCCGAGCTCAAAGCTCCGCCCATACTCCGATGCACTCACGACCTCCAATCCGTCAATCGCCCGCAAGCTCAGAAAATGCTGCAGAGCGGACCAATCATAAGGCGGTCGGTAATGCACCTTCAAGGTCACCGCAGCATGGCGCGGTGAATTTGGCTGACGAATTTTACTTGGCGGCAGGCCCAATTCTGCTTGCATGGCTTCATTGAAACGGCGCACGCTGTGAAAACCCGCCGCAAAGGCAATGTCGATGATGGGTAACGATGTTTCATGCAGCAGCTTTTTAGCAAAAAGGCATTGCTGATAGATCGCGTAACGTTTCGGTGACGTGCCCAATTTTTCGTTGAACAGTTGACGCAGGTAACGGTCGGACACGCCAAGTCGAGCAGCCAGATCGGCGACAGAACCGTCTTGCAGTGCACCGTCGTTGATTAAACCCAAAGCGCGATGAAAACTGGTATCGGTACCCAACCAGGCGAACGAATGCGGAGCACTGTCTGGTCTACAGCGCAGGCATGGACGAAATCCAGCTTCGGCCGCGGAGATGGCCGTCGCGTAGTAGTGAACATTGCGCTCCAGCGGTGGTGTCGCTGGGCAGATTGGTCGACAGTAAATTCCAGTAGTTTTTACTGCAATAAAAAATTCGCCGTCAAAGCGCGCATCACGCGCTCGGCGTGCAATGGCATAACGTGCCTGGGTAGCGGTGTCTTGGATTTGGCTCATGATCTCATTCTAGACCATGAACCAAACATTACTGGCGGTTTTCGGAACTAAACACTGTCACGCCGATTACAGGTCGCGATACGAATCGTCTTCACGGTCAACCAGTCGCTGCAACGCAGCAAACTCCAAGCCACCATCTGGCTCACCACCACTGGCTTGCATCTGCATTTTTAGTAACTGACCGGTCATCTCGCCAATCGATTCAGCCACTGGCACGATGCGACGTCCAGTCTGATCGACTGAGACCTGGATCTCACAAGAGCGCTGTAATAGAGTCATATTCAAGAACATTTCTTGAATCGTGCGACCACAGGTCAACAAGCCGTGGCTACGTAAAATCAAGAAGTTCTTATCCCCCAGACTGGCGATCAATTCTTCTTTTTCGCCATCCATCACGGTAATGCCATGAAAATCATGATACGCCACGCGTTTGTGCAACAGCACTGAGTAAAAATTGTCGATGCGCAAACCGTCTTGCTGGCAAGCAACCGTCATCCCTGCGGTGGAATGAATATGACCAATACAGTGTGCATCGTCACGGGCACCGTGAATCGCGCTGTGAATCAACATACCGGCTGGATTCACCGCGTAGTCCGTGTCTTCCACCACATTGCCATTAATATCCACTTTCACCAGATTCGATGCCGTGACCTCCTTGTAGTGTAGGCCATAGGGATTGATCAAAAAATGTCCCTCTTCGCCCGGTACCTTGACGGTGATGTGGTTATAGATCAACTCACTCCAGCCCATGTAATCAAATATTCGATAACACGCGGCGAGTTGGGTTCGGATGTCTTTCTCAGCTTGGTGCATGTCGTGTGTCTCCTCTCATTATTATAGAACTCAAGTATACTTAGAATTCGAACACAAACTAGTTACGCCTTAGTGCTGAAAAAACCACTCACAGTGACCATCAGCAAAACACTGGCCGACGGCCCATCAAGACCACATCAACCCAGAACACGCGTTGAAGCGCGTGACGCATCTCATCACCGCCGCTCAGAGCGAGCACGACAAACGAAGCCGTACAGAGCAGTGCAACCAGCAAGCCTGGAACGCGCAGGCCGGGTGTCAATGCGCAATAGAACATCACCGCTGCCAACACAGCAAACAATGTCGCACGCTGCTGTAGCAACAACAATATCGCCGAATCATCCGCTTGCACCGCATAGAGCTTGCGTCGCTGGCTCGCACCGAGCGCACCCAATACCCGCAAAGCGTGTACCAGGACGACAACAACAAGACGACTACCGCAAACTCGTTACTCCGCGACATCAAAATGCGCGCTCCTGACCACCATGAATCAACAAGTAAAATAATGGACCAAACGAACCCAGCGTGGCCGTTAGAATGAGGAATGGCCAAACCGTAACACCTTTGCGCTTGGCATCCGGAATCAGCCAAACCAATATCAAAACGCATGCAACCACCAGATCAGCGATAACCTGCCAACCAGCTGCGGACTGAAACTGATACCGCCAAATACCCGCATAACCGGCCTGCATCAGCGCATACAGACTCAGTGCAGAGAACGGGATGAGTAATAGCACTGCCAGTGCTCGACGCGACAACATACCAGACATAGTAAAACCCTCATTAACGTTGAAAGGTCATCAGCATGCCGCGACGGCAGAATGGTGACAATTACCTGGCAGGTTATTGCGATCAGCAGTCCCCAGTTGTTACCTTTACCGCTACACGGTCAATACCAATGAGGTATCACGATGGAGCCGGAAACCAGTAAATTTACCCAGTCGCTCAAAGCATGGCGTAAGAACCGGAAATTGTCGCAGCTGGAACTTGCCTTGGCAGCGGACGTGTCGCAACGCCATGTAAGCTGGTTGGAAACCGGTCGCAGCAAACCCAGTCGCGAGATGGTTCTGCGTCTTTCGGCGGCCATGGAAGTCCCCCTTCGTGAGCGTAATACCTTGCTCAATGCCGCCGGATTCGCGGATGTGTATCGCGAACAACAGTTGGACGACCCGGCCATGGCATCAATCAAAACGGTGTTAGCCGAAATTCTAAAACACCACGAGCCCTACCCTGCGTTCGTTCTCGACCGGTATTGGAATATCCAACAGCAGAATTACGCTGCCGACAGAATGTTTGACATGGTTGGTGGCGCCGAAGCACTTTGGCAAGCGGTTGGCGATACTGGGGAGCGCAACATCGCTTTGTTGACGGTGCATCCGCACGGGTTTAAACAATTTGTCCAAAACTGGGACGATGTGGCGATTCAATTCGCACAACGGTTACAGAAAGAAGCGTTAGACAGCTGCGACGAAAGAATTATGCGCCGGCTCGAGCAACTCAGTGCCTATCTGCCGCAAAGTGACGTGCCAACCTTGGAACCACTGCTGCCGATCATTCCCATTGAGCTGAATGTAAACGGATTACACCTGAGCCTGTGTTCCGTTATTTCCACCTTTGGTACCGCACAGGACATCACCGCAGATGAGCTTCGGGTCGAAACGTTTTACCCTGCCAATGAACACACGGCAGACTTTCTGGCCGGGAAGGTTTAAGATTCAGCGGCAAACTGCAGTCGGTTATTTACGCGCGTTACTCGATGCGTCAACCCGCGTTGCAGTGCATCGCCAAAACCAGCTTCCTGCAATAGAGCATCCACCTCGGTGGTATCACTCAAACCGTCATAGTAATCAACAGCGCGCTGAAACATCCATAATACATACGGCAGCACCACACGCTCCGCAGTCACGCCTTCCACATTGAATTCGTGTGAGCCAATCATCCGTTCGATGGCGCTTTTCTCCGGGTTCTGAGTGCGCCACTCGGCTAATAGACGGTCGGTATCAGCAATCACCGGAAGTTGTTCACGGCTCATCCGCTTTAGCACCGGCAGCAAGGTCTCGGGGACCTGGTCATCTGCTAGCCACTCGCCTGCTTCCATACTGGCCTCATCACTGATCATGCGTCGTACCCAATCACACAGTGCCGGCGCTTTTTTGCGCATCAGCTTGCCCGGTGCTGGGTCTCGATATAGATGCGCGTACAGCGGCCCAATCAACCCAAAGTCCGCCAAACTCGGCTTACTCCCGAATACAAAGTCATGCTGTTCAAAATGCGCTTGCAGATCACCTAACAGGCTTACGTAAGATTTTTCAATGGCATTGATATTGTGTTCATTGATTCCAAGTTTAGGTACTGCGCCTTTAAAGCGCGCTCCCGCTTTCTTACCTAAGTAGCGGCGGACAAAGCCGGGCGCATTCGGCATCACAATGCTGCCGAACTCGCCGTAAATAAATCGACTGTTGGTGGCGGGGTAATTCCACCGATAATGCATGGCTGGAATCACTAGCCACTCGTCAGCGTAAGTTTCCAGTAGCAACGCCACTAAGTGCTGCTTGGGACTTGACGGGTAAACGGAGTGCTCCGGGAATCGTGCTTCCAGTTGGTCAATAATCTCCGTGGTGTCCTGCCAGACATCATCTTCTGGGGATTGCACCACCGGCACGAACTGCACACCCGTGCGTGGTATGATAAATTTCTTGTACACACTGATGGTGGCAAGCACCTCATCAAATGGAATGCCTTTTTTACGTAAGTAAGAACGCGCCTTGCCCGAGTACAGAGAACATTCCACACCGTAAAGTTGATACCTGTCACGCATGGCTAAACAACCTCAAATAATCCAGCCGCGCCCATGCCACCACCAATACACATGGTTACGACCACGTATTTTACACCTCGACGCTTACCTTCGATCAAGGCATGACCGACCATACGAGAACCGCTCATGCCGTATGGGTGACCGATCGAGATCGCGCCACCGTTGACATTCAGTTTGTCATTATCAATGCCCAAGTGATCACGACAGTACAGCACCTGCACCGCGAACGCTTCATTCAATTCCCACAGACCAATATCGTCAATCGACAAACCATGTTGTTTTAGTAATTTAGGGATCGCATATACAGGCCCGATGCCCATTTCATCCGGTTCACAACCAGCCACCGCCATGCCGCGATAAACACCCAACGGTTCCAGACCACGTTGTTCTGCCAACTTCTCGTCCATCACCACCTGCGCCGCTGCGCCGTCCGACAACTGCGATGCGTTGCCAGCGGTAATCGTGCCACCATCGACTACGGTTTTTAAATTGGCCAGACCTTCCGCGGTGGTGGCGCGTAGGCCTTCATCGCGTGACACCGTCACTGCTTCTGGACTAGCCTCTTTGGTTTCTTTGTCGTAAACCAGTTTCGTGCAATCCACCGACACCAGCTCCGCGTCATAATGTCCGGCCTCGTAGGCAGCCGCGGTACGTTGCTGTGATTGCAAACCGTACTCGTCCATGGCATCGCGACTAATGCCGTACCGCTTAGCCACCACTTCGGCAGTTTGCAACATCGGCATGTAAATATGCGGATGCATGGCGAGCAGTTCTTTATCGGCGGCACGGTACATATTCATCTTGTCGTTCTGGGTCAAACTAATGCTTTCCACACCACCGCCCACAACCACCGACATGCCGTCTACCATGATCTGTTTGGCCGCGGTGGCTACCGCCATCAAGCCCGAAGAACACTGACGGTCAATCGTCATGCCTGCCACGCTGACCGGCAAACCGGCACGCAAAGCAATTTGGCGCGCAATATTTTGCCCAGACGCACCCTGCTGGAGTGCCGCACCCATGATGACGTCTTCCACTTCGGCGCCTTCAACGCCTGCACGCTTAACGGCTTCGCTGACCGCTGCCGCACCCAGTGTTGCAGTATTCAAATCATTAAAACCACCTCGATACGCCTTACCAATAGGTGTTCTGGCGGTGGAAACAATAACAGCACTTTTCATAATATTTCTCTCTATTCGGTTAATCGCCAGAGTGGGCAGCGAGGAAACCAGGCTGCGCGAATTCCGGCTTAGGATAACGGTAAAACCCCTGTCCAGATTTAAACCCCAAATGTCCTTTGTCGACATACGATTGCAACAGGGTCACAAAGTGGTCGCCGGTGAGTTCTGGCCGGTTGTGCGCAATATGCAGTGCCGTGTCCAAACCAATCTGGTCCAGCATACCAAATGGCCCGGCTGGGGTTTTAAAATTGCCCATGAATGAGCGGTCAATATCTTGAATCGAACCCGCACCGCTAGTCAGCAACTGTGTGGCTTGCTGCATAATAGTAAACAGCATGGCATTGAACAAATAGCCCGGCGTCTCTTGTTGCACATGAACCGGGATTTGATGGATACGTCGGCCAAACTCCATCAGTAACGCAACATAATCCGGATCCGTCTCGCTGTGCGGCATGACATCGACCACGGTTTGATTAAACACATCGTGAAAATGAAATGCGCAGAACTGAGCGGGTCGATCAACCGCGCTTAAAAATTGTGATGGCAGTAAAAACGAGGTGTTGGTGGCAAGCAGAACATCTGGTGATAGTAAAGGACACACATCCGTAAAGAACGCGTTTTTGATCGGCACATCTTCGGTAATCGATTCAATTACCAAATCAGTCTCCTTCACCGCCTCGGATAAGTCAGTTGTCATCTGCAAATGGGTGGCAACTCGCCCAGCCTGAGCATTGGATACCTGCTCGTCTCGCAGCAAGCCATGAACTAGTCTGGCATGCTGCTGCTTAGCGGTTTCGAGTTGAGACTCCTGTAGATCAAACAACGTCACATGGTAACCGTCCAGTGCACAGCGCAAGGCAATCCGCAGCCCCAGCGTACCACCGCCAGCCACCATGATCTGTCGTATGTCGTCAATCTGCTTCATACAGCGTAAGCCAGCTTGTTAAACTGGTTTTGGAAGAAAGCGCGGTCTCCGAACATTAAATTGATCATCATCAGACGTTTCACGTAGTGGCCCACGTCAAGCTCGTCGGTCAGTCCCATCCCACCATGCAATTGGATCGCCTCGTCGCCGATCAACTTACCGTTCTTAGCAATCATGGTTCTAAGTCCGGCCACCATCTTGGCTTTATCGTGCTCGGAAGACGCCTCATCGGTGAGTTCACACAGCGTGCCAACCAACAGCGATTTGGCCTGTTCAAAGGCCATAAACGTGTCCACCATACGGTGCTGCAAAGCCTGAAACGACGAAATTGGCACACCGAACTGTTTACGCGTTTTGGTGTAAGCCACCGTGGTTTGGTTCAATTTTTCCATGATGCCGACGGCTTCTGCCGACAAGGCCACGTGCGTACGCGTCAGCATGTCTTCGACTAAGCTCAAACCCTGACCCAATTCAGATACCAACTCTGCTCGCGCATCCGTAAACGTAATATCCGCCGCTTGCTGACCATCCATCAATGGGTAGCCTTGTCGCGTCACACCATCCGCTTGCGTATCAAGTAAAAACACACTCAAGCCATCACGCTCGGTTTGTTCACCACTGGTTCGCGCAAGGACCAACAGCTTGGATGACGACGGCGCAGCCAAGACACACACCTTGGTGCCATTCAACCGATATGCATCACCGTCAGCGGTGGCCGTGGTTGCCACGTTCACCACATCAAAGCGTGATTGTTGCTCATACAACGCCACGGCGCCCATCAAACTGCCACCGATCAGTTCACCAAGTATCTCGGCTTTATCCGTTGCGCTACTAGCCTCTAACAGGCCACCAAACATGACGACGTTTGGCACGACTGGCTCAACCACTAGGGCTCGCCCGAGTTCTTGCATGATGGCAGCCACATCAATAATGCTGCCCCCATAACCACCGAAGTCTTCGGCGAATGGGATCGACAACCAACCCAAGTCGGCAAAAGTCTGCCAATGTTTTGGTTCAAAACCTTCGGTTTTCTCGGTCGACGCTCGACGCTGATCAAAGCTGTAATTATCCTGTGCCCAACGGACGATACTGTCACGCAATAAAACCTGCTCTTCACTGTATTCAAGATTCATAACGCCTCCCTATAGACCCAGGACCGCTTTCGCGATCACATTACGTTGCACTTCATTCGAACCGCCATAAATGGTGGCAGCACGACCGTACATATATGAACGTCGTGCGTTCGAGCCTAATCGGTGTAACTCATTTTGAAAACTGTCTTGTTTCAAAGCACCAGCGTACGCGCCAATGGTTTGCATCCGCAGCTCCTGAATCGCTTGTTGAATTTCAGTGCCTTTAATTTTGAGCAGTGATGCTTCCGGCCCCGGTGTGTCACCGGCTGATAAAGACGCCAGCACACGCAGGTCCATATACTCCAGCGCCATTAATTCGATCTCGATATCCGACACCTGGGTCTGAAACACAGGGTCATCAATCAAACGCCCATTGGCATTAGTTTGTTTCTCCGCCAGCTCCACAATCTGGCTTAGCCCACGACGACTTTCTGCTACCGCTGCAATGGACGTGCGTTCATGCGCCAGCAACGCCTTGGCGTAGGTCCAACCTTGATGCTCGTTGCCCACGCGATTCGCGACCGGCACGCGAACGTTGTCGAATACCACTTCATTCAAACTGTGATAATTATCGATACTGTGAATCGGATTCACGGTGATCCCTTCGGACTTCATATCGATGAGCAGAAAGCTGATGCCCTGCTGACGTTTGTCGAAGGTACCAGTACGCACCAGACAAAAAATCCAGTCGGCGTGCTGTGCGTACGTCGTCCATATCTTGGCGCCATTGACAACGTAATGGTCGCCATCCAAGGTGGCACGTGTTTGTAGTGCAGCCAGATCGGAACCAGCACCAGGCTCGGAGTAGCCTTGGCACCACCAGTCATCACTGCGCAGAATGCGCGGCAGAAATGTTTCTTTTTGCTCATCAGAGCCAAATGTGAAAATAACCGGGGCCACCATTCTAAGACCGAACGGCACGACTTCCGGTGCCCCGGCGCGACTGCGTTCGGTCTCAAAGATAAACTTCTGTACTGGCGTCCAGCCAGTACCACCATATTCGACGGGCCAATCCGGTGCTACCCAGCCTTTTTCATAGAGCTTTTTTTGCCAGGCTTCCATGGTACCTTTAATGTCGGTACCGTCATCCAGTGCGGTTCGCAGATCATCGGTAAATGCCTGCTTAAAAAACGCGCGAACCTCTTGCTGAAACTCGAGGTCCGCTGCAGAAAACTGATTATCCATCCTTCTCCACCGTGCTTATAGTTGTAGTATGGGAGCATGAATTCTACACAGCTACGATGACAAATTGTGTAAACGGCGCGAATAAGGTGTATTCAGCCGGTGATTAAACGAGTCCCGGCGCGGTCTGAGCCGGTCGCCAACGCCAGAAATGCCCCTTGTGATGCGGCGTTGCCAATCGCGATTGTGCCCACACCATGATCCAGCAATGCAAACGATTCACGCAGTTTAGGAATCATTCCATCAGTGATAACACCCTGTTGTATCAGGGCTTCTGACTCCGCCGCGGTCATCGATTTAATGCGACTCGCGGGATCAGTGATATCAGCGAACACGCCGCCGACCCGCGTGCTAAGCAGCAACAAGTCGGCCTGCATTGCGCGCGCAATGGCCGCCACCGTGGTATCTGCATTGATATTAAAAACGCGACCGTCAACATCAACCCCAAGCGACGCGATCACCGGCACAAAACCACCGTTCAGCAAGCACTCGATGGCATGTACATTCACATCCGTAACGTCACCGACTTCACCCAGATCAATGATGCCACGGGCACCAAAATCCATTGGCGGGCGTTTTTGGGCCTGAATTAACTGCCCGGATGCCCCATGACAACCAAAGGCGGGCACGCCGCCTGCCAATAGACTGGCGACCAGGTCAACGTTCACCTCACCACATAAGGCCTGCTTCACCACCTGCAAGTCTTCAGCACTGGTAATCCGCCGCCCTTCAACTTTGTTCGGCGTCAGGCCGTATACCGTTTGCAGACGGTTTAATTGCGGACCGCCGCCATGCAGGATGACACACCGCCAGCCGGCCCGAATCAGATCGCCGACGTTTTGCGCAAGTGCCCGACGATCTTCAGGCGTGGCCAGCATGTCGCCGCCAACTTTAATTACTGCGGTTTGTTCTTGCTTCGCTGTCATACCTTGCGTCTCGCTTACGGCCACATACCTGGATTTTGCAATTGATAAGCGTTGTGATGGCCGGTCATCAAGTTAAAGTTTTGCATGGCCTGGCCCGCCCCGCCTTTGATGAGATTGTCCAACACCGCAATTGCACACACGGTGCGCTTGCCTGAAACCTCATCCGTTTTAATATCCAAACCAATTTCAATGCGCAGTGTGTTTTTCACAGAGACGACTTCCGGCGTCATTCCTTTTGGTAGCACGGAAATTAGCGGAAAGTCCTTAAAGTATTCCTGGTACTGGGCACGCAGTTCGTCTTCAGATACGTCATCCGGCGCATCCAGTTGGGCAATCGACATCATCCCGCGTGACAAGGGTGCCGATACCGGCACGAAATCCAGCGATACCTGATCACCGCCGGCCGCGCGCAAGGTTTGTAGAATCTCAGGTGTGTGTTGATGATTAAAAACCTTATACGCCTTGAGATTATTACTGCGAATGGTGTGGTGATTACCGACCTGCGGATGCACACCCGAGCCACTGGACCCAGTAAGTGCAACTAGGCGCACAGTGTGCCCGGAAAGCTGCCCTGCCGCCGCCATGGGTAACAAGGAGGCCGCAATACAGGTGGCAAAACAGCCAGGGTTGGCCACGTGCTTCGCGGTTCGAATCTGCTCGGCATACAGCTCAGGCATACCGTATACAAAGGTGCCCAAACGTTCCGGACACGGATGCTCCGGCGCATAAACGCGTGTGTAGTCGTCGAGTTGTTGCAAACGAAAATCACCGGACAAGTCGATGATTCGTACATCGGTGTCAAACAGTTCCATTGCCACCTTGGCGGTAATGATGTGCGGCATGGCCAGAAACACAATGTCCGCGCCGTCGACCGCTTCAATCGGTGGAATGTCCTCCAGCACCAAGTCACTAAGCCCATAAAAGCTTCGGTGTACTTGGCCGATATTCTGCCCGATATGGTCTTTACTCGACACGCGGAGCATCTCCACATCATCGCGAGACAGCAGGTTACGAAGCAGTTCGGCCGATAAAAAGCCGCTTCCGCCAATGATCGACACCTTGGTTTTGGTTTGCGTCTGGTTGGATTGGTTCATGCGTTTACGCCTCGGTTAATTCAGTTAAATCGGTCACCGGCGCCACGACAAGCATCGCGCGTTGGCCTGGTGGTACGTTGGTAATGGGGAAGACAAAACGCTCGCCATCACGTTGAGTGCGGTACTCATAATCGTCGTCCGAGGCCAGCAAAGCGCCAGCGTCATACTCAGTGAAGTTCTTGGCCTCATCCGGAATGTGGAGCTTGAAATTTTCACTGCGTTTAATCACTTCTTCGACTACTGCAAAGATCTTTATTGCTTGCCGTCGAGCAACGAAACGTTCTGTGCCATCAACCACACGACGTAACGACTCCGTCATCTGTGCAAAACGACGCATATCGTTATCACCAAACTTTCGAACCTTACCGAGCTCGATGGTGAACGCGTCGGCACCAAACTCATGACTACTAAAGTAAGAGTACGTGCCTGACGGCTGATTGGAGAGCAGGACCGCCTCGATACCCGCTTGCTCCAAAAAACCAAACTGTGATTCTGACCATGTCCGACTGTGCAGATACGGGTAGACGGCAAATTTCTCGATATAAGAACCGCGAATCGCCGTGTGCAAATCATAATGCAGTCGTGGCTCGTCACCGTCGAGAAAGAACGCCTCGGTCAGTGCTTCCAGCCGCGCCGCACGCGCAGCCTCTTTAGCCGTCGAGTGCCGGTGCTTGCCTGAAAACAAGCGGTTCAAATTTTCTTCGACAAACCGCTGCTCTGCGATGGCGGCTGGGGGATTACCGATGACAAACATCAACTCATTGTTGACCTTCAGCTGCCCGTTGAAAATGTCAGACACAAGCTGATCAACGATCTCCATCGGCGCAGTCTCATTACCGTGAACCCCGCAAGAGATAAGCGCTCGATGTGAGCCGGGTTGCGTTGGGCTGATGCGCAACACACCGGCGTCAAGCAACGTCAGTCGCGTGCCATCGGCAAGCGTTTCGGTCAGCGATGTCGGTGATTCCGGCGCCGCCAGCGTTCTAGCTAAGAAGCGCTGCGTACTAACGCTGGAATTCATAAAATGCTCCCAGGTCGAATATCTGCGTCAATTCATCCAAGGCGCTAAAGCTCTCTTGCGCCAACGATGGGTCTCGCAAATCATCAGGACGTAGCTCGTCTCGATAGTGGCGATTAACCCAATCACTCAAGGTGTCGAATAAGGCGTCGTTCAGTAAGAAACGCGGATTGACTGCGGCGAGCTCGGCTTCATTTAACGCCACTCGCAATCGCAGACAAGCCGGGCCGCCGCCGTTCTGCATACTCTGACGCACATCCACAAAGATCAGTTTCTGAATCGGTGTGTGCGATTCTTGCAGAGTCTGTAAATATGCATACACTGCGTCGTTTTCACGACTCTCTTGAGGCAGGATGAGTACCATGCCTTGCTGGTCCGGCAATTTGACCAACTGAGAATTAAACAAATACGATTTAACCGCTGACTCGAGCGAGACGGCATCGGTTGGCACTTCAATGAAGTGCAGCGGCGACTCACCGAACTGTCGTTGTAACGATTCCTGCATCACCTGCTTATCAACAAAGGCTTCCTCGTGCATAAAGAACGTATCCAGATTCGACACACTGACTACGTCGTTATGAAACGCTCCCGCATCAATGATCTGCGGATTCTGCTGGGCGTACACCACGCGGCCAGGGTCGAGATGATGTAGCTGGCTGATTGCCCGTGATGCCTCAAAGGTCTGACGACTTGGGAAGCGCGCTGGCGCCAGTGTATTCTCACGAAACGCGTAACGACCATAGACAAACAGTTGCACACCCGGTGCGCCATAATCAACCGCAAATCGATTGTGGTTGGCCGCACCTTCATCACCAAAATGACTACCGGCTGGCAACGCAGGATGGTGCACAAAGTGCTGCTCGTTATTGAAGATCGCCTGCAACAATTTACCGGTGCACTCGTGCTCGATCGAGCGATGAAACATGCTGCTCAGATTCGCTGGCGTAAAATGGACCCGCTGATCGGCAGAGTCCGCGCTGGGCGAAACGGTACACGCATTAGCGGTCCACATACTGGAGGCCGAATAACAACTGGCTAACAGTTCCGGAGCCAGATTCGAGGCCTGCTCTATGACCTTGGTGTCCGAACCTGTGAAACCAAGTCGACGCAAGGTGGGCAAATGCGGACGTTGCTGTGGCAACAATACGCCCTGTTGCAAGCCCAGGCTGCGCAGTTGTTGCATTTTTTGCAAGCCCTGCAGCGCCGCTTGTTTCGGGTACGCGATCTTTAAAGCGTTGCTCTTGGAGGCCACATTGCCGTGCGACAAACCGCCGTAATTATGCGTCGGGCCGATCAGGCCATCAAAGTTGACTTCGTAGCTATTCATGATATCTCGTGGTGATCGAAGCGTGCGCGCTTCAGGATGTGGATTCTGGGTTGCTCAACAAGTATCGGACCGAATCACCCAACTCCAGCTCGAGTGCTTTAATGGTGGCCCGTGGCAAGCGCACACCGCCTTTTTCCACTGAAATACGGGTGGCACACGCTTTGAAAGAGTGGATGTCGCTACTTGCGATCAGCGCTTGATCATCGCCGTCGAATTCAGAAATACCAATCAGCTCAGCGAGGTGACTGTTGCGAACCGATCGAATATCGTCGATTTTGGTGTCCACGCTGGGCGCCGCATCAAAAATATCCACATGCCCATTCCAGCGGAAGCCTTCTTTCTCCAGCATTCGCATAGCCGGCTTGCCAACGTCGTTCGGACGACCAATTACCGCTTGCGCCGAGCGTGGCAACATATTCACATAAATCGGCTGTTTAGGCATTAAGTCAGCAATGAACTGATTGCCATGTACCGCACCATAAAGATCCGCATCAGCGAAACTCATCTCAAAAAAGTGGCTGCCAACGGCATCCCAAAACGGCGAGTTACCGTGCTCATCAAAATAGCCACGCAAATCCGCCATGACACTCTCTGGAAATCGATCACGGAACTGCGCCATAAACAAATAACGCGTTTTGGCCAACAAGCGACCGTTACCATTCTTGCGGTAACCTTGATCTAAGTAGAGCGTCGCAACCTCAGAAAAACCCTCAAAATGATTGGACAGGTTCAACATTTCAAACGTCACTTTTTTATCCAGCTCCTTGCAGGAGTGTGTCACTTTATTGAGCTTATACGAATAAAACTCATCCTTACTGCCCAAGCAGGCAATAATGGCTGCGGTGCCGACGATCAAATCCTTCTCAGTATCATGCATTACCAGAAAATAGGTCTCATCGTCTGGTTGCGTGATATTTTTTTCAATACTAGCAGCCGAGTTAACCAGCTTACTGCGCAACACTGCGCGCTCAGGCGGCAAGGTAGTCATACCGGGAAACGCCTGTTCAGCCAGCGACATGACGCCGTCGAGATCAGATTCTTTTGCCGTGCGAACTATAATCATGAGGTACCCTCCAATGCCGTTCATTCTGGCATGTTGACCCCGAAATTAGGCATTGAAAGCGAAACCAAGAGAGTTAGATTCTGCGGTTCACGCCCCTCATGGCCGTACAAAATTCAGCTCGCCTTCTGGTCCAAACACAGGCGAGCACCTGCAACCACGATATTGCTAACCAACTGAACTATGCGCCGCGACCTGTGATTCTCACCTCAGTCTAAAAGCTCAGTCGACGTTTGAGATCTACCGCGTTGCGCCGCGACACCGCGACCACCATGCCATCACTCATGGTGAGTTCATAGCCATCACCAACACCTTCATGGATAGCTGAAATCTCGTTCAAGTTCACGATGTATTGGCGGTTTACCCGAAAAAAATAGCGTTGTGGTAATCGCGTTTCTATCGAGTTCAGCGCTTTTTTCACAAACGGTTTTTGATTCGCAAAAAATACCCGCGCGTAATTCTTGCAGCTTTCAAAGTAGCGAATTTCGGCAAGCGACACCAAATGACAATCATCGCCATCCTTGATGAACATTTTACTATTCATATCGAGTGTCTCAGCGACCGATTCATGCTCGCGCGTCCCAAATTTGAGTTTATCAATGGCTTCAGCCAACCGCTCTTCGGAAATCGGCTTTAGCAAGTAGTCAACCGGATTAAAATCGAAGGACCGATAGGCATACTCTGAATACGCCGTGGTAAAAATTACTTTTGGCTCATAAGGGATTTTTTCAAGTAGATCAAACCCACTTTCACCCGGCATATGAATATCCAGGAACAACACATCAGGATGATGCTGCTCAATCAGAGACAACGCGGTGGCCGGATGATCAGCCGCGCCGACGACACTTAGGTTCTCGTGGTTTGCCAGCATTTTGAGCAGCCCCTCGCGCGCTAACCGCGAATCTTCGACGACCAATGCTTTCATTGCGCCTGCTCCAATGGCACGACCACACGCGTGTGAAACTTATGATCATTGACGTCCGTATACAACCCTGCGGCTGGACCGTAGAGTAATTGTAGTCGCTGATCAATGTTGCGCAAGCCAATCCCACTTTCACCATTGGTATCGTTTGCTGCGCTTACCGAAGGCGAATCGGGCATACTGTTGCTCACGGAGACTTTCATCATGTCCGACTCCTTCACAATACTGACGTCAACATCTCCGCCAAACTGCATTCGCTCAATGCCATGTTTTACCGCATTTTCAAGCAACATTTGCAGCATCATGGGCGGCACCATCACCGACTGCAAACCATCGTCCACACGCATGGAGAGGCGGAGTCGGTCTTCAAACTGAATTTTCACTAAATCTAAATAACGTTGAGTGATATCAAGCTCCTGACTCAACATCACGGTTTCCTGTTTACTGCTCTCCAATGAGTACCGCAATACTGCAGACAAAGACATCAGCATGTTCTCAGCCTGTTTAGCATCTTCGGTAATCATAAAGCGAATATTGTTCAATGCATTAAACAAAAAATGGGGGTTTAACTGATTCGCTAAACTGCTGAGACGCGCTTCTTTAAGGCTGTTTTGTAGTTGTAAGTTGTCGATCCTCGTCTGATGCGCACGGCGCGAATTCGTAATCCCCAAATACACGGCAACCCAACATACGAAATACAAAGTTGATTGCACAAAGTTGCCAAACAGGAAGGCCCAAATAATATGCTCAGGTGACTGTGAGGGAGCCTGCAGCCGCTGAAGGCGAATAATTTCGTCGTAGTGAATCGGCAACATAATGACACACATAAAGGCAACCGCCATGACACTTACCGCAAGCACCAGCCCTACATTTTTTACAATAATAGTGCTGTTAGGAAGGTCTAAGCGTCGATACACAATGTTGCGTTGGCGCACATAAAGGCCACCGATGAAAAAAGCGCAAAGCCAGAGCGTATTGCCCAGCATGGACACCGAGAACCCTTCCTTAAAACCAAACACAAACCAGAGGACGAGTGCGAAACTAAATTGCAGTAAAACACCGCCGATATGACACACCCAAAAAGAACGACTCGCGGTAAAAAGGGGTACAGAGTGGGAGGCTTGGGTTTGCATTAGTCGTTCACCACTCGCGCCACAAGGTGACCACAAAAATCGAGTATCAGCTGCGGTGACTGCGTTACGGCGGTGGTGGCAGCAGCCATCCACAACTGTGTTTGCACATGCAATACATTCGCCAAACCGGAAACCATATTCGATGGAGAGTCGGTTTGATCCAAAGTCAGCTTAAACGTCGTGCTTAGAGTTGAATCGTCGTGCTGGATCGAGATAGTTAGGGGCATAGACACGACTGCGTCAGTCGCGTGTTGATTCTTGAATAAAATGTCACTCACCACCACACTCAGCAAACACGCAGTGATAAACACACTGATAATTTGGTTTTTCTGCATACTGTTGCACTCCTACTGTCGAGTCAGGTTTAAGACAATGTATCTACGCTAAACAGTATGCGCGAAAGACCCTCACCGCGGTGAATATGGTGCCGAACGGAGGAATCACAGGTTAATCGGCGGTTAAAGATCAACCAACGTATCTAACGGGTAGCCGGAGAAGTCTTTGGTCCGCTCAAGAATGATCAGTGTGTTCATTTTCCCAATACCAATATTACTCTTAAGTATTTCTTCACTGATACGGTTGTAGCTTTTGACATCGGTACACACGAACTTCAGTAAGTAGTCGTAAGCGCCACTGATTTTATAGCTGTCGGTGACTTCCCGAATATCCCGCACCGCGGCATCGAAACGCTCGAAGTCCTCAGGAAAATGGTTTTCCAAGGTCACTTCGGCAAAGGCCTCTACGTGCGCCGCCAGTTTTTCGAGGTCTATTTCCGTCACATAGCGTTTTAACAAGCCTTCCGATTCCAAGCGTTTCACTCGACTTAGGCAGGCGCTGGCCGAGAGGTGGACCTGCTCGGCTAACTGTTGATTGGTAATTCGCGCATTGGTTTGCAGAATCGTCAGAATCTTAAGATCAATTTTATTTATTTTGCTGAGTGCCGCCATAGTTCCCTCAATCTAGTCCCCTCAATCGTAGAGAGTTTGGTCAGTGCTGCTAACTAACGCCTGTAAGTGTAAATTTATCTCGGAGAAAACCGAGTTGTTCCGCAGTTTTTTTTGTTGCCAAGTGCTGGAAAGAATCATATATCGAATTTAATCACGTTACTCATGCTGCGTGAAGCATATGCTAACTTAGCATCACCACGAATAAAAATATCACGGTAAGACTATGCCCTCAGAGCACAAGAACCTAAAACAATTAGACGCGCAAAGCATCCTGCATCCGTCCACTAATGCCCATGACTTTGCCGAGACTGGCTCAAAAATCATTCAGAGCGGAAAGGGTATCCACCTGCACGACACCGACGGGAATACCCTGATCGACGCCGTGGCAGGACTATGGTGTGTCAACGTGGGCTACGGCCGAAGTGAACTCGCCGACGCCATGCAACAAGCAGCCACCAACCTTAGTTATTACCATACGTTTACGGGCATGTCGAATGTCCCGCAGATCGAACTGGCTGAACGGTTACTGTCATTGGCACCCAAACAAATGTCCAAAGTGTTCTTTGCCAGCGGCGGCTCAGACGGTAATGACTCGTTGATGAAGATTGTTTGGTACTACCACAACCTGATTGGAAAGCCAGCCAAACGCAAGATCATCTCGCGCTGGCAGGCGTATCATGGCACGTCGGTTGCCACGGCCAGCTTGACCGGCCTACCCTCGTTTCATAAAGATTTTAATTTGCCAATCGACGGTGTACTGCATACCGAATCGCCTGACTATTTTCGCCACGCGAACCCAGGGGAAAGCGAGTTAGCATTCTCGCAGCGCCGCGCAGACGAACTGGAGCAGATGATACTGCGCGAAGGACCTGACACAGTCGGCGCATTTATCGCCGAACCCGTGATGGGTGCCGGCGGCGTCATTACGCCACCCGAAGGCTATTTTGCCGCAATACAAGCAGTCACCCGAAAGTATGACATCCTGTTTATTGCGGATGAAGTGGTCTGCGGGTTTGGTCGACTGGGAACATGGTTTGGTAGCGAAGTTTACGATATCGAACCGGATATGATGACCACTGCAAAAGCGCTTACTAGTGGTTACTTTCCGTTCTCCGCGTCCTTCATCACCGAAAAAATCTGGGACGTAATCAAGCAAGGGTCAGCCAAATATGGCAGTTTTGCACACGGTTACACCTATGCTGGACACCCGATCGGGGCTGCCGTGGCAATGGCTAACTTGGACATCATTGAGTCTGAAAAACTGGTAGACCAATCGGCCGATGTCGGTGCCTATTTTCATCAACAATTACAGCAGCGTTTTGCAAATGACCCGTTCGTGGCGCAGATCCGCGGTCAAGGCATGCTCGCTGCAGTGCAGTTGATGCAAGACAAAGACAGCAAGACATTCTTTGCGCCAAGCACCAAAATCGCACCTCAAGTGACCGCAGAATGTTACAAAAATGGATTGATCGCGCGACCATTGCCTTCAGTGGATTCAGTGGCTTTCTCACCACCGCTAGTCACAACCAAGTCGGACGTGGACAGTATCGTGGCAATCTTTGAGCAGTCCTTACGCACCGTGATGCAACAGCACGGGTTGTAACGGATTCGTATCAGGGCGGGATAATCGCATCGCGTTATCCCGCTTTCATGGTTCGCTACCTAAACCATATTTCATCCAGTGATTTACGGCTATTCGGCACTTCCTCATTGCGTTTCTCGTCACTGAGGTTCGACAGATCGGCGAGCTTACCGATCGTAAACCCCATCACCACCTCGTGTCGGGCCGGATCGAGCTTCAAATAGTCGGTGATTTCCGGTTTTAAGATGCCCCCCATTCCATGCGTGTAGAGGCCTTCTTTTCTAGCTTGTAAGGTTAACGCCATCCACGCCGCCCCGCAATCGAACTCAGCATACGCATTGGGCTTGCCGTTGTGTTCAAAATGGCGTTCAGCCACCATAAACCCGATCACACTGGTGTCTTTGGCCCAAGCTTGATTGCCCTCGACTAGTAAGTTTAAATACTCGTCAAAAGTCGCACCCGTTGAGGTGTAGAGACGCCAGGGCTGCGCGTTAAAACACGACGGTGACCACCGCGCAGCCTCCATAATTCTCGTAAGGACAGGTTCTTCAATCTGGTGCTGTTGAAATGCGCGTGGCGACCAGCGCTGTACAAAAATTGGGGCAACATCGACGCTGGTTTGGCGTTCGGAAAAATCAATTTGATTATCTGACATAGTGTTTTACAGGGAATTCGGAGTTTGATAAAGCGCACATCGTAACTGTTTGCGGTGAACAAGTCATGCAGGCTTACCACGCTACCAGACACAAAAAAGCCAGACCCGAAATCGGTGCCTGGCCTTTCTGGTCTCGCCATTCAGCTTTCTTAGTTACGCATCTAGTTTCGCTTTTACATAGTTAGCACTCAGTTTTGCCGAACCAAATACACGACGAAACCAACCAGCAATTTTATCGCCGATGACCAACAGCGCGGGCACAAAGAACAGGGTGTAAAAGAAAGCGACCAAGAGCGCGAATGCCAGTGAGATCACGATCGGCTTGAGAAAGGCCGCTTGGCTAGATTTTTCCAGCATCAACGGCACCAAACCAATAAACGTGGTGACCGACGTGATCAGAATAGCGCGGAACCGTGATTTACCAGCACGAACTATGCCGTCTAACACGCTCATACCCTGTTTGCGGTACTCATTGAACGCGTCAACCAATACAAGGTTGTCGTTGATAACCACGCCGAACGCGGCCACGACCCCGAAGATACTAAAGAGCGAGAAAGACTCACCAAGGAACAGATGACCAATCACTGCGCCCATCCACGCAAAGGGGAGCGCAGCCATGATAACCAATGGCTGAAAATAGCTCTTGAACGCAATAGCCAATAAAAACAACACGGCCATCAATGCGATTAAGCTTAATCGCCCAATCTCAGCATTGAACTCAGCTTCTGCGACTTGCTGGCCAATTGCGGCGCGGGTCAGCCCTGGGTATTTCTTCTCTAGCTGGGGAAAGAACTCATCGTTCATTTCCTGCATGATTTCCTTCAACACGGGCTCGCGCAAATAGCCTTGAATGCGCGCTGCACGTAAGCCATCCCAGTGCTGAATTCGCTTGAGGCCTGGGCCATAAGAAATATCAACTACCGAGGTCAAAGGCACCTCTCGACCATCGCTCATGCGAATACGGAAGTGTTTCAGACTCTCCAATGAGTTGCGGCTGGCTTTCGGGTAGCGCACCATCACTTTGACGTCTTGCGATGCGCGAGGCAAACGCTGGACTTCATCGCCGTAGTAGGCTTGACGGACCTGCTGCATCACCTGTCCCAAGGTCAGCCCAAGCTGCTCAGCGCCAGGCTTAAGTTGAAAACGCAGTTCTTCACTGGCACTGTCCAGATTATTGGAAATGTCATACAGCGACGCGAATCCACGCAACTTATCCGTAATGTCATCCACCGCCAGTTGCAGCTGATCCAGATCTGGGTGGCGTACCGAAATGTCCAAATCTGGACCGTCGCTATCCATGGAGTATCCGACCCGCACAGACTTGGCTTCGGGAACCGGCCCGATCAGGTCACGTAGGCGTAATGCCACTTCTTTCGCACCCATCGCGCGAACTTCGGCAGGTGCCAGACGCATGATTGCTATCACGCTGTCGCGGCGAGAGCGGGTATACCAGTTTTCGATAACCTTCTGGCTCTCGCCTTCTTCTGCGGCAGTCTCGACCTCGTTGATCAAGGTTTCTTGTGCTCGCTGAATTTGGCCAAGAATCTCAAGGGCGCGATCGTACGTCGTCCCTTCTCGCAAATCGATATTTACGTCTACTTGCTCGGCTTCAATCTCTGGATTAAAGGAGGACTTCACGTAGCCGCCGCCCATAATCCCGCCAGCCACCACCAACAGTGCGGCGATAAAAATCACTATGGTAATCAACGGGTTACGCAGCGCACGCTGCAAGTACGCGCCGTATTTCACATCCCCGAACCAAACAATGCTCTCTGCAATTCGATTCTGGGCTTTGGTTAGTCGATTGTGCGCATGCACTGGTTTTACGTTAGACAGATGCGCTGGCAGAATAAACAAGGATTCGATCAAGGAGAAACTCAGAGCCAGAATCACCACCCATGAGATTTGGCGCGTGAACTCCGAGGTGGCACCACTGATAAATAACCACGGCATAAAGGCGATAATGGTCGTCAGTACACCAAAAATTACGGGCTTAGCAACGCGGGATGCACCATCGATCGCGCCTTGTAATCCCCCATTACCAGACTCTACTTCGGTGTGAATACGTTCACCGACAATGATTGCATCGTCAACTACGATACCGAGCACCAGCAAAAATGCGAAAGTCGATAGCATGTTCAAAGACACACCCAGACTTGGCATTAACACAAAGGCACCTGCGTACGCTGTACCAACACCAGCGGCAACCCAAAATGCGACCTTGGGGCGTAAAGTCAGAAACAGCACCAAGAACACCAAAATCAAACCAGAGAATGCGGCACTGCCGATGGTGGATAGCCGACTATTAAAGTCAATCGCTGAATCTTGCCATAACGTTAGACTCACGCCTTCAGGCAGCGTTTCTTTGCGCTTCTCCATCCACTCTCTAACTGACTTGGACATCGTGACTACGTCCATCACTTCGCTCGACATAACTTGCACTAAGACGGCAGGTTCACCATTCAACGTGGCGAGAATCTCATTCTCCTCAAAACCATCGATCACGGTGGCAACATCGCCTACCGTAATCACACCACCTTCCGGCAGTTGACGTACTACGATACTGGCAAAATCCACTTCCGTGTCCGCTAAATTGTTAGTCCGAAGGGTGTACTCGCCGCCACCGGTGCGTACATTACCGGCAGATAAGTTGATCGACGATCCCCGAATCGCGTTAGCGATCTCATCGAAACTGATACGGTATCGACGCAGCGCGCTTTCGCTGACCTCAATGGATATTTCCTCGTTACGTGTGCCGAAAATTTCGACCACAGACACGCCCTTCAATTGTGCGACTTCGCGCCGCATGTCTTCCGCCAAACGCTTTAACTGACGTTCACCGACGTTGCCGTGCACCGCAACTCGCATCATCTCCTCACGCGTCACCCATTGGGTAATCCGCGGCTGTTCTATGTCAGGTGGTAGACTGGAAATACTGTTAACCCGTGTGGTGACATCGTCCATGACAGACGAAAAATTAGCCGCGTTCTCGGCCATGATGTAAACGCCACCATAGCCTTCCGCTGACTCCGATCGAATCCAATCCAGACTCTCAAGGTCCTTCAGCGACTCTTCAATTCGCGATACGATTTGCTCCTCCACATCGCGTGGACTGGCGCCGGGCCACCCAACGATCACCTGCATGCCTGGAAATGCGATGGTCGGGAAAATTTCGCGTTCTAACTTATTAAAACCCATGATGCCGGCAATAATGATGGCAATCATCAGTAGATTTGCCGCGACGTGGTTATCAGCCCACCAGGCTATTAAGCTTTTCATTTGCTTTCTCCTCGTAGTATGCGGTAATTAGCTTTGGGCGTCGGCAGCAGCGGATGTCGCGGCATCAGAGGCATCCGGAGACACTACTTTTTCCTCGTCATCATCCGCAGATTCCAGGGCTGGCTCGGCAATTGGTGCGACGTCGGATTCCGGTAATTTCACCGCCATACCGGTGTGTGCACCTGGCACTGACGATGTGATTACCCGATCGCCAGGGCTTAGGTCAGATAAACCGTGATTGGCTACGATCACAAACTCTTCCGAGGTGTACACCACCTTGACAGTACGCGTCGCGAGTTCGTCATTTTGGTAAACATAGACCTGATTGCCATTGCGCAGCGCGGTGCGTGGAATCTGTAATCCAGCTAACTTAGTCGGTGATGCCAATTCAACATCAACAAATAGTCCTGGAACTAATGGGACATCTTGCTCTTGATTCAACGCAAATGGATTCTCTACCACGATGGTCGCGAACAACAGACGCGTGTCGTTATCAACACTTGCGTCAATGCTCTTTAAGTAACCTGGCCACTCATGCCGCTCGGTACCGAACACTGCCGAAACTTTAGCTGGATGACCGGCATCCCCTGATTTATCTGAAGAGTAGCCTACCTTCAAACCCAGTTCTTCGATCTGCACGTCGGTCATCGGGATTCGAATTTCCATCGCATCGGTGGCAAATACGCGACCAATACTGGCACCGCGACTTAGGAACTGTCCCAATTCGGCCGACTTTGTCATAATGCGCCCCGAGAACGGCGCGGATATCTTGGTGCGCTCATAGTTCAGGCGCGCCGCCGCAAGTTCCGCCTTCGCCGCATCCAATCGAGCCTTGGCGCGATCGATCTGAGGCTTATTCAAACGCAAGGGATTTGCCTGATCGAGCGGTTTACCCTGCAGGTCCTCCCACTCACGAGCATTAGTCGCCGCAGTTGCCAGCTCGATGTCCACATCGACCTGTGCGGAAGCTACCGCTGCTTCGGCAGACTTCAATGCGACTTGATAATCGGCATCGTCGATCTCTAACAGCACTTCTCCCGGTTCAAACTGACCACCCTCAATAAATTTATTCGACACAGATTTGACCTTGCCATTCACTTCGGTCACTAATTCAATGTCGGTCTTCGCCCGCACTTCGCCTTGAAAGCTCGAATAGACCACTTGCTCAATGTCGGTCACATCAACAGTCCGCACCACCAATGGCGGCTTTGTGCTCTCTTCCTCTTCGGGCTTAGGCTTGATGGATTGCAAAACAACAATGATCGCCACTGCACTGAACAGAATTCCGACGCCGATCAAAAACGGTTTAAATTTGGCTAATTTCATTTTCAATATCCTATGACCCTGATATCAACAAGGCTCTATCTCTTATAGCGGGCTGGTAACCACCGACTCCAATCCCATCATTTGGTGTAGAGCGTAAACGCGCTTTACTGCGCAACTCATGGTGTTTAGTCGTTGCTGCGAGACAATAACGTCACACCTTTTTTCACTCGTGTTTTAGTACTTCTGATGTTTAGATGCGAACCGCGAGGGAATGGATTCAAAAAAACTAAAATTTATTCACAAAGGACTTCCCAAGTAATTTCACATTCGCCGTCAGCCACCGCTACGTAAGCCGACTGCCCCGTAATCGTGACCGAACAGTCCATGGTTCGGTTTGCTAATTCGGCCATCCGAATAATACTATTGGGGTCAAAACGCGTTATTTGCGCGCCGCTTTGCGACAGCTTAGCACCGTTCTGAGACCACCATACGTCAGTTTTACTGTTAAATGTATACAGCCTGACTAACTCTGCACTACGAACCGCTTTTTTCACCCGATCTACCACAGGCTCTCCAGTTTCGATCCAGAGTTTAATTTTATCGTCGTACGACTTAATCCAGATATCGGGCTCGTCTTGTTCGCTCAACCCTTTGGTAAACGTCAGATCCGGCGTTGCATTTAGACAAAATGCCATGACCCGCGCCATCATGCGAGTCAGTGTTTCTGACGGATGTAACGCTACCGTTAACGACAAGCTGTCATAATAGTTGCGTTCCAGATCAGAGAGTGCAATCCTCAACTTATATATTGTTGGCTTGATGGCCATAGTAAATTCCACGCGCGTTATCGTATGTCACTCTGTGCAAAGCACACGCGCACCTCAGGGCGTGTTGTCGTGTGCGATCTGCACAATGTCAGAGGCATTCAGGTTGTTTTCGGCCTCCTTATAACGCGTATCACTTAAAAGAGCGAGACAAATTATGACAATTGGAGTCGGCGGTAGCGACGCCAACACAGAACTGAGCAAACTGGTCAATATGGCGACTAAAGCCCAGGCGATAAGCCTCAGTGAGTTTGAACAACGTAAACAAAACGCCTGTGACACGATGCGCACAGCTGGACTTGACGCCATTTACCTCAATGCTGGCACCAATCTATACTATTTCACCGGTACGCGCTGGGGCGCCAGTGAACGGATGGTCGGGGCATTACTGACCGCATCTGGCAACTTGCACTACATTGCGCCACACTTTGAGATCAGCACTTTACGCGGCTATCTCCAGGTTCAAGGCGAGGTTCATGGCTGGCATGAACACGAGTCGCCCTATGCATTGTTTTCACAGCTACTGGAACAACTTGGCTTAGGAAATGACGCGGTGATTGGATTGGATGAGTCATGCCCATTCTTCATCAGCAACGGACTGGTTCAAGCCAGCCCACAAACACAATTTACTGATGCTAAACCCGTCACTGCCGGATGTCGCATGCGCAAATCCACCGCCGAACTGGCCCTAATGCAATGCGCTAAAGACATGACAATGGAGGTTCATAAAGCGGCCGCTAAAATTCTGCGACCGGGTATCACGACGGACGAAGTCACGGAGTTTATTGATGCGGCTCACCGTCAGGTTGGGGCACCAAAAGGCTCGTATTTTTGTATTGTCTTATTCGGAGAAGACACCGCATACCCGCACGGCGTCAGCAATCCGAAAACACTCGACCTGAACGACATGGTCCTAATCGATACTGGCTGTCAGGTGCACGGCTATAATTCAGACATCACTCGGACCTACGTGTTCGGTACGCCGACCGACCGTGATCGTGAAGTATGGGAGCACGAGAAATGCGCCCAAGCGGCAGGCTTCGAGGCGGCAAAAATCGGGGCACCCTGCGGCAGGATTGACACAGTCGCACGTGAATACCTGGAGTCACAGGGCTACGGTCCTGCCTATACCACACCCGGATTACCACATCGAACGGGCCATGGAATCGGGTTGGATATCCACGAATGGCCGTATCTTGTGTCGAGTGACACCACGCCCTTGGATATCGGCATGTGTTTCAGCAACGAACCCATGATCTGCATACCCGGTGAGTTTGGTATCCGTTTGGAAGACCATTTCTATATGACCAGCGAAGGCCCAAAATGGTTTACCGAACCGTCACACTCAATTGATGACCCGTTTGGCTACCATGTCTGATGCCACAACGCGCTGGCAACACGCCAGATTCGGAGAATTAATTGGACGCGAAGTGTTCGAGATGCTGCGCCTGCGGCAGGCTGTCTTCATCGTCGAACAAAACTGCCCCTACCCCGACATCGATGACGCGGACCTCAAAGGCAGTCATTTACTTGCCTGGCAAGATGATGAGTTAATCGCCTGCTCACGGTTGTTGGGGCCAGGAATCACCTATCCGAATCCATCCATTGGACGGGTTGCCACCGCGGCTACGCACCGTGGTGGCGGTCTTGGGCGGCGCTTGATGGCGCGCTCGATCGACATTGTTTCACGGCGGCATCCTGGCCAGCCAATAAAGATCGGGGCACAACAGTACCTAGAAAAATTTTACACCAGCCTCGGCTTTCAAACGCAATCTGAGGTTTACCTAGAAGATGGGATTCCGCATATCGATATGCTACGCCCCGCAGCTGGCTAAAAACGCCACTTACTTATCGAGAAGAGATTGCATAATGTGTAACGCAATCTCTTTTTGATCCTGCTCTGGCAATCGAGACAACATCCGCTCTACCTCCTCTCGTCGCGCACCATCCCTGTTGGTTTGGTAATCTGCACTTGCTTCGCCAACGCCCTGTCCAAAGTGCTCGCCTGTGGCCAGCCAGCCCAGTTCACATTCTAAGGCACGCGCCAACTCAACGATATGCGACGTACGCTTTGCGCGACCAGACGTCAGCTTGTAAACCATGCCTTGAGATATCCCGGCACGCAATGCCACCTCGTCCTGCGTTAAGCTCAGGGCGTGTATTCGTGCATTAATTCGGTCAGCTAAGCTCATAGACTGATAATATTACTTAAGTAATATTATTCCAACTACTAAAGTATTGACAAGTGACTACCAAAGTAATAACCTTAATCCATGGATGATCAAGGCGTGATTGCTTTAGTAAGAAAGTCAATGGCGATACACGGCGGGACTCAGGCGGAGTTTGCTGTCGCGTGTGGTGTCTCACAAAGCCTGATCAGTCAATTCTTGAGCGGGAATAAGCGACCCGGGTGGCGTACATGCAAAAATATTGAACGTCTCACCCAAGGTCAGGTGTCTCGTTATCAGCTCAGACCAGACATCTTTGGCGAGCCCAGCAATGCAATCAGTATCACAGGAGAACCATCACGAAGAAGCGCAGAATAAAATTTAATCAATATGAAACAATAATCACAGTACATACGGGTCTAGGTCATAACGTCAATCAGCATTCGCAGTAACACCGACGATAAAGGTGGATATTTCTTGCTTGGCTTACTCTTCCCGAAGATCAAAGAGCGTGAGCGAACAAATTCGAGCGAACAGAGCCTTACTGGACCATAGAAACATGCGCTCCGAGGGCAGCTTTGTTTACTTAAGCGGCCGCTTATCGTACCAGGTGCTGGCCGAGAAGCGATTCAGCATGTCGTTTATGTGACCTGAAATCAAGACCGGGACTGTGATTCAAGATGCTATAGCAGGAAGCCTCTGGCGTATCCAAAGGCAAGCACATCGTAATCGATCATTGCAAACTAGGCTGTTCAATGAAAACGGTCATTAGTAAGCCATTCGATGTTTGCCATTTGAAGTCCGCCACCCAAAGTGAGGAAGGTTTACGAGATCACGCAACCAACAGAGATTAGGCAGTTTATTCGCTATAAATTAAGTGAGTCACCTGATACAAGGTAGTCCCCCCCGTAAAGACTCGCTGTCGTGACTAGCGGACGTAGCCAGTTCCCTTAAGACTGGATTAATGCCCTAAGTTGTTGAAGGACAGGGTTTCAAAACTCGTTGTTTTTATTCCTCGTACGCGCGAAAGCAGGTCGGTAGGAGACCCGCTCACACTGGAGACTCGCGCACGAACCTGTCTCGTCACGAAATGCTTCTAGCTTAGCTAGGTTGGGGCCCCGGCGATAATATCAAAGGGGTTTTTCTTCACCCCTCCGCAACGGATGCTTACGCACCGTACTCATGATCAACGGCACTGGCATCGTTTGTTTGGCACGTTATGGGCTTTCGCTCGTCCCTGAATCGTCGCCAAACAATATCTGTATCGCAGACGTAGCGCCGATGTATTGGCCTTGTTTATAGGAATAATGATAAAGCCGATCTAGCTGAACAGGGGACCCGAACTGATCACTTTTATCGGTATCACGTCGACTTTTCATGAATATGTTGCGCACCAATTCACCTTACCCATAGTTGGGCTGCACGAAAACCCCAACGCAAACACAAAAAAGCCCGCGTTAAAGCGGGCTTTTTCGAACTGGCCTAATAGGTCAATTTATAGGAACGCAAAGTGTTCTTCATCAATGGCCATCATAGTATCGACGCCATTTTTGATTGCCGCTTCATGCGCCAAAATACGCGGCATGATGCGTTGATAATAAAAGTCTGCCGTTGCAATTTTGGTCTTGTAGAACTCTGGCTCTGAGGCACCATCTTTAATGGCTTTCTCAGCCGCGACGGCGGCTTCCGCCCAGAAGTACGCCACTGTGACGTAGCCAGCAAACATCAAGTAATCAACCGCTGCTGCGTTTACTTCGTCGGTGTTGCTCATGGCAGAGAAACCGACAGAGCGTGTCAGACTTTCCCAAGAGCTAACGTATGACTTCAGCTCTTTGGCAAACTTGTTGCGCTTGTTTTCTTTGATAAACGCTTGTACACGCGCCATTAAAGGCTTCAGTACTTTGCCGCGCGATTGCAGAATCTTACGGCCCAAGAGGTCAAGACCCTGGATACCAGTAGTACCCTCATACAATTGTGAGATACGTGCATCACGGACTTCCTGCTCCATGCCCCACTCTTTAATGAATCCGTGGCCACCTAGAACCTGGATACCATAGTTGGTGGTTTCCAGCGAGGTTTCGGACAAAAAGCCCTTCGCGATCGGTGTCAATACGGCGAGCATGGTTTCTGCTTCTTCGCGCTCTTCGTCTGAGAAATCTGGTGACAAGGTGACATCCACCAGCTGCCCGCAGGCCATATTCAACATGCGACCGCCTTCGGCGAAGGCTTTTTGCGTTAACAGCATACGACGAACGTCTGGGTGACAGATAATCGGGTCAGCTGGCTTGCTCTCATCGACTCGAGGATGCGCACGGAATTGCAAACGGTCGCGGGCATAGGTCAATGCTTTCTGGAACGAGACTTCCGAGTGCGCTTGGCCGTGCATAGCAACGCCCAGACGTGACTCATTGATGAAGGTAAACATTGCGCGCATACCTTTGTGTGGCTCGCTGATCAAATAACCTTTGGCTTCATCAAAGTTCATCACGCACGTTGAGTTGCCGTGGATACCCATTTTCTCTTCGATCGAACCACAGCTAACCGTATTGCGCTCACCCAGTGAGCCATCTTCGTTAACCAAAAACTTAGGAACCAAGAACAAAGAAATACCTTTGATGCCTGCTGGCGCATCTGGCAGGCGTGCCAGTACGATGTGAACGATGTTATCTGCCATATCGTGCTCACCGGACGAGATAAAAATCTTGCTACCGGTAAGCTTATAGGAACCGTCTTCCGTTGCTTCGGCGTCTGGGACGGCGAAGGTTTTAAGAAGACCTAAGTCAGAACCACAATGGGGCTCGGTCAAACACATGGTGCCGGTCCAGTTACCTGCCACCATTGGCGGCATAAAACGCTCTTTCAAATGCTGCGGTGCGTGTGTGTGGACTGTTTTGATGGCACCTGAACTCAAACCGGGATACATACTCCAACTGTGGTTCGAGGCAATCATCATCTCCATCATTACCAGACCAACCGATTCCGGCATATCCTGACCGCCAAACTCAGCCGGACCGCACAATGATGGCCAACCGTTGTCAACAAAGCTCTTGTACGCTTCCTTAAAACCAGTTGGCGTGGTGACTTCGCCGTCCTTGAACGTGCAGCCTTCTTCATCACCAATTTTGTTTAATGGCTCAAGTTCGTTTTCGCAGAATTTGGCCGCTTCTTCGTAAATCGCATCCAGCGTTTCGGGATCCACCGCTTGACCCTTGGTGAATTTGGCATAGTGCTCGGACATACCCAACACTTCATTGGCCACAAACTTAATGTCTTTTAATGGGACTTTGTAATTCATGATAAATGCTCGCTAGAATTTTCAAATTTGATTTCGTTGAATGAACGGCGATTTAACGTCTCGCCAACAGCTTCTTCACCATGTCAGTTACAGCACGGTGATAGTTATTAATTTGCTTCTCTTGCCAAACAGCATCGCCATGCCGCTCGCCCGACAAGCGGTTTTTCCAAGGTTTAAGATACCAATCTTCCATCAATACCACGATGGTGTTGGCCACCATGCGCGCATCGTCTGTAAAGAACTCCCCCTGCAATACTCCGTTTTTGATGTGCTCTTCAAAACTGCGAATACCATCAAGCTCGATTTGCGTCGATGCCTGTTGCTGCTCTTCCGGCAAACTGCGCGTTTCGAAAAACAGAAAGAAATACCAGGGCTGCAATAAGGTGCTGGCATACAAATGAAACCGAATACTCTCTTCAATTTGGGCCCAGTTTGAGCTCACACGTAACGCATGTTGGCGCGTCAACTCGCTCGACAGCCGAACGATATCAGCCACCATTAGGGCGATGTCTTCTTTCTTGCTGATGCAGGAATAGATTGCCCCCATACTCATACCTGTTTGTCGAGACAGGTCTCGCAACGACATGCGGTCGAATCCAGAAACCGACGACACCTCAAAGGTCGCCTTCATGATTTTCTCGAGATTCGCCACAGCAAACCGTGCTTTTTGGGTTTGAACGATGTCACTATTACGTTCAAACAGCTCGGTATACAGCCGCTCCCCTTGGAGTGGAAACGTTTCTCTAAATGCCGCAAAAGAGGATAGCGCGACCGGTGTATCCAGCGTGTCGCGGCTCTCAATGACTTTGGTGGCATTAGTTGACATGGCGGCAGTCTAGCACAAAAAATAGAGCGAACGTTCGTTTTATGTGAAATTCAGCATTTTTTATATGATGTCAGACATTCGTTCATTACCCCTGGTAACACGATGTCGAACATCACCCAACTCCTCAACCGTCTAGTCTCGGTAAAATCGAAAGAAATCAGCGCCTTACTGATTTCCTGCGGGTATTTCTACCTCATTTTGTGCGCCTACTACATCATTCGGCCAATCCGCTCTGAGATGGCAATTGCGAACGGAGTGGTCAATATTCAATGGCTGATGGTAATGACATTTCTGGTCTTAATCGCCATTACGCCGGTATTTGGTTGGGTTACCACGCGTTTTCGTACCCAGCAATTCTTGGCCTACTGCACCCTGTTCTTCGCCAGCCATCTGGTGATCTTTTACTTTCTGTTTAACGTTGATGCGCGCTCTATTTGGGTAACACGCGCATTTTTTGTTTGGGTTAATGTATTCAATATGTTCATTGTCTCGCTGTTCTGGAGCTTTATGAACGATGTTTACAGCCGGGAACAAGCGAGCCGTTTATTCGCGTTTATTGCCGCCGGTGGTACCGCTGGGGCAATTAGCGGCCCCATTATTACCACCTTCCTGGTGACACGCCTTGGGTTGGCACCACTGCTCCTCATTTCCGGCAGCTTACTCTGCGTGTCGGTACTCACGATTAACTGGCTGACAAACTGGCAAAACGACGAGTTCAGCAAAGAACCAACCACGCACACCGTCAAGAATCGCGCGCTTAAAGGCAGCGTTTGGGGCGGCATCACGCTCATACTCCGGAATCAATACTTGCTCGGGATCTGTTTGCTCATTGCACTCTACGCCATCAGCATTACATTTATCGAGATTCAGCAGGCAACCTTAATCGAACGAAACTATGCGGATCCAGAACTGCGTACCCGCCTGTTCTCAAGTGTGGATTTAGCTGCCAATGTATTGGCACTGTTACTGCAGCTGTTCGTCACCGCACACATGATCAAAAAATGGGGATTCCGAGCCACGCTTTTATTTGTGCCACTCGGCATTACCATCGGCTTTGGCGTGATGACAGCCCTTCCAATACTCGGCGTGATGGTCGCAGTGGAAGTCTTTCGTCGCTCCGGCGACTACGCCATCATGAAGCCGACGCGCGAAATGCTGTTCTCGGTGGTCAGCCGCGAGGAAAAATACAAAGCCAAAAACTTTATTGACACCACCATTTTACGCGGCGGAAATATGGCCAGTGCATTCGCATTCTCCGGTGTACGCGCGCTGGGAGTTGGTGCCGTTGGCATCGCCGGAATCAGTTTATTCTTGGGGCTCGCCTGGTGCGCGGTGGCGTTTCTTCTTGGTTCAGAGTATCAACGTCGCACAAGTGAATCATCGACTAAAAAGTCGCAAAATACTTGAGTACTTCCAACATTAGCTCTGCTGGCAACGTACCAGTGTGAGCGGCAGCTGTTGGATAACGTCAGTGGCTATCAACCCGGCTTCGCCGATATCAGATTTTGCAATATCAGCCGCCTTTGCGTGTAGCCACACACCGGCACAGGCCGCATCAAACGGGCGATGTCCCTGCGCAAGCAAGGCGGCAATCACACCGGTCAGCACATCCCCCATCCCAGCGCTGGCCATGCCGGGATTGCCGAGGTTGCAAAGGGCGACTCGGCCGGTTGGATCTGCTATTAAGGTCCCTGCGCCTTTAAGCACGCAGATTGCGCGGTACTTTCGTGCTATTTGAGAGACCGTGCTGAGCCGATTGAGCTGTACTTGCGCGGTGGTTGAATGCAACAGTCGTGCAGCTTCGCCCGGATGCGGGGTTAATACCACCCGTCGATCGGACGGAAACTGCTCATCATGCTCAGCCAGTAAGTTTAAGGCGTCTGCGTCTATCACTAGGTCGTTGATTTGCTGAAGGCTCCACTCAAAAGCATGCCGCCCCCACTCATCTGTACCCAAACCTGGCCCCACGGCTAGAATTTCGCTGGAGGCGATTGCCGGGGACGCGTCGACCTCAATGACGGTACTCATTAGCTCTGGCATCCAATAAGCCGCTTTATCTAGATGTCCTGTGGTACTGGCTAGTGTGACTTTGCCAGCGCCACTTCGCAGCGCTGCACCACCGGCTAAGAGCGTTGCGCCGAACATACCATTGTCTCCACCAACGACCACGACGTGACCGTAAGTCCCTTTATGCGAGTCAGGGCGGCGGGATGGTAGTTTTGGTGGCTGAAGCAGATTAGCGACAGGCGCCACATGACCACGCTCGGCCGGTGTCACATCCAATGTCTCCAGCACTAAGTCGCCTACGTGGTTCACGCCAGCGCCGGTCAACAAGCCCAGTTTATGCGCCAGAAATGTAATGGTCAGATCCGCCGAAAAAATCGGTTCCCGCACCGACCCGGTATCGGCGTCCAGACCGGTTGGCACATCGAGCGCTAACCGAAACGCGTTTTGTTCATTGCTCCATTGCACTAACTCAGCGATCAAACCGCGCGGTGCACCGTTTTGGCCCAGTCCAAGCAAGGCGTCAACGACCACCTCGTAGCACGTTTCGCCACCCATTACCTGATCGACCGGACTCAGTTGACCGCCGGCTTCGCGGTAGCGATTGAACGCTTGCTTAGCCGCTTCAGATTTTGGTGCACTCGCAGCAACACACTGTACTGGCCAGTCGGCGCGCAATGCTTCCAGCGCAACAACGAATCCATCGCCGCCATTATTACCTGGACCACACAAGACAAGCATTGACCGTGCAGTCTCGTCAAATCTCTGTTGCAATAGCGCAAAGGCAGACTCACCGGCCAGCTGCATTAATTCGGCCGATTGCTTTCCGAGGTCGTTAATCAGGTAACGATCTATTGCCTGTACAGCGGTACCAGTGAAAATGTGTGAATCCATACAGTGATACTATCAGTAAGCAAAATACGTACGCTACTCAAAGACGGTCCATACACCATGAAAATATTGACGATTCTTCTTGTCATCATTGCCCTTCTTGCTGCCGGAATAACCTGGGCAGCTCTTGACCGTGATCGTGGCCTAAAGCTGATCAACACTGCCATCGGAGCCGTTAGTAAAGCGCAACCCGTTGCGAACCTTGCATACGGCGATCAGCCTTGGCAACGGTTAGACGTATACCCACAAAACAAACCCGCACCGGTATTGGTATTTATTCACGGTGGTGGCTGGTGGCATGGTAACAAAGACCAGTATTTTTTCGCTGCTGACACCTTCCACCGTTTAGGCTACACGGTCGTAATGCCTGACTACATCAAGCACCCAGACCAGCGCGCTAAATTTCCAAGTTTTATCGAGGATGCCGCGCTGGCGATCGCCTGGGTGAAAGCCAATATCGCGCAATACCAAGGCGATGCCAGCAATATTTTTGTCGCCGGGCACTCCGCCGGCGCACACACAGCCTTAATGTTGGCGACAGACAAGCAGTATCTACAGCGCGCGGGACTCAGCCCCAAAGATCTGCGTGGTGTCGCTGGCATTGCTGGACCCTACAGTTTTACGCCCGACTCAGAAGCAGCCATGGCGGTGTTCGGCCCGGCTGAACGTTATCCCTTAATGGACATTTTTAACTATGTCGATGGCGATGAACCCAGCACCTTACTACTGCACAGCAAGGGGGACGAGCGAGTCGGCCAATACAACCAGGATGGACTGGCTGAGCGCTTAGAGAATGCCGGCGTAGACGTGGAAACGGTGCTGTATGACAACTACTCACATGTCGACATTGTGCTCAAACTCCACCCGTGGTTTACCCGCAACCAAACAGTGGCCGCTGACATTCATCGCTTTTTCACGGCCCGATTAAAAACCGGACGTTAATCGTAACGCAGCTCACTGGCTTTGCCAGAAAATACCTTATAGATAAAGATCGTGTACAGTACGATACATGGCAACGCAATAAGCACGCCGACCAAGGTAAACTTGAGTGCGGAAGGATGAGACGCTGCCTCCCAGATTGTCATTTGGCCGATGATAATGTCGGGAAAAATACTGTATGCCAGACCCAGAGCCGCCATGAGGCACACCACCACCGGACAGGCAAACAAATACATCGGGTTAAGCTCTCTGAGCGCTGTCAGATCGCGTTTCAGGAGCACCACCAGTACAACCATCGCGATCAGGCTGGTGACCGGAATCGGCAATAAGCCAATGAAGTTGGGCAACTGAAACCAGCGTTCGGCAATCACGCTGCTCACCAAGGGTGTCGCGATGGAAACCAAAAACAAGCCCAATGCCATGGGCAACACAGAGGTTCGTGCCCACCCGACGGCTTTCTCAAACAAGGCGCCTTCGGTTTTGATCAACAACCAAGTTGCACCGAGCACGCAGTAAAGCGCGGGCAAGCACACGGCAATTAACACCGCGAACAAGGTATTAATAAATGAACCAGTCAGACCGGTAATGTAAGACCCGAGCATCCAGCCTTGCGCCATGGAAGCAACCAGGGAACCAAGAAAGAAGAAACGGTTCCACATGACCTTTTTATCGTCCCCAGCCTTGACCCGAAAATCAAAGGCAACGCCGCGCAAAATCAATCCGAACAGCATGATAGTCGCAGGCAAGTACAACTTGGTTAGTATAATTCCGTGGGCAGAAGGAAAGGCAATTAGCAGCACGCCAACCCCCATGACAATCCACGTTTCGTTGGCGTCCCAGAATGGCCCGATCGAGGCAATCATCACGTCTTTTTCGGCATCCGAGGCGAACGGCAGCAACAGGCCAACGCCGAGGTCATAGCCGTCAAGAATTACATACAGCAATAAAGACAAACCCATGACAGCGACGAAAATTAAAGGCAAAAATTGGTCCATGTTCACTGCCCTCCGATCGGTTGTTTACTAAATGCCTGGTCTTCAGGATGCCTTCCAGGCAAGCCGTAATTGTGCATGTGCAACAGCGACTGAGCTGGCTTGCTCGACATATAAAACAAAGCACCGATGTAACTGATCAGCAGGAATGTATAGATCACCGAGTAGGCCACTAACGTTGTCAACACCGTACCAGCAGGATGATCCGCAACCACATCGGCAGTTTTGATCAGGCCAGAAACGATCCACGGCTGTCTTCCGATCTCCGTTACATACCAACCCGCCAGCACAGCAACCCAGCCAGAAAACGTCATAGCGAACAAGGCGCGCAAGGTATTCAACCCTAAAGCACCGCGCCGCCAATATTGCCAAACTGCAAGCCAAGAAATCAGCAGCATCAACATGCCCACGCCGACCATAATACGGAATGACCAGAATACCGGCGCCACAGGAGGATGTTCTCCAATAAACTCATTGAGTCCTTTCAGCTCACCATCCCACTCGTGCGTCAGAATCAAACTACCGAGCTTCGGTACTTTAATCGCTGCATGCGTGGTCCTGGCCGTTTCATCGGGAAAACCAAACAGTGTGAGCGCTGCGCCGCGTTCGGTTTCCCATACCGCTTCAATCGCGGCAACTTTAGCCGGTTGGTGCTTCAGCGTATTCAGTCCATGCAAGTCGCCAAGAAAGATCTGTACTGGGATCAATAGAGCGGCAGCAATAACGGCGGTTCGCATTACTCTGGCGGTAGCGGGGCCGTCAACTTTACGCAACGTGCGCCAGGCGCTAACTCCCGCCACCAGGAACGAAGCGGTGAGTAAGCACGCCACCATCATGTGCGCGAAACGATACGGAAACGACGGGTTGAAAATGACTGCCAGCCAACTCTCTACGATCATCGCGTCGCCATCATAAGTATACCCGGTCGGGGTCTGCATCCACGAATTCAAACTGAGAATCCAGAACGCAGACAACGTCGTGCCTAACGCCACGACAATGGTAGAAATCAGGTGCAAGCGATTCGAAACCCGGCTCTTGCCGAACAACATAATGCCTAAAAAAGATGCTTCCAAGAAGAAGGCAGTGAGGACTTCATAACCAAGGAGTGGACCAGCAATATTGCCGGCCTGTTCCATAAATCCTGGCCAGTTCGTCCCGAACTGAAAGCTCATGACAATCCCGGTCACGACACCCAATGCGAACGTCAGTGCGAAGACTTTGACCCAGAAGGTATAAATAAAATCCCAATGTGGATCTCGCGTCAGAGTATAGCGAACACGAAAGTATATTATGAAGTAAGCGAGCCCGATGGTGATGGTCGGGAACAGAATGTGGAAGCTGATGTTCAGCGCAAACTGAATGCGCGACAGCAGGACAGGATCAAGCTCCATAGCAAACTCCGGTGTTTAACTCAGAATCAGTATAGAGCACGATGAGCAGGCTTACGATGAAGAAAAGCCATGCTCATCATAGACAACGGTTATCTACCGCGCAAAGTGGATACACTCAGCGACCCGTGTAACGTATCCCCCTATTCGTTGTCACCAAATAGCAATAAATTGATCGCAGGTGACACATTAGGCGGATTACACACGCTGCGTGGGGTAGGTAATGGCGGCCGTAAATCTAAATAGCTAGGCGCAGTCGTCGAAGATGCACTAAAAGTCGCTGTGAAACTTGCCGTGTTGCCAGCACAGGAGTCGTTACCGCTTGCGCTGCCAGACGCTGTTTTACCACTAACATTCCCGATTACGTCGATGTCGACAATACAGATACCAGCGTTTCCGATATCAAATGTAAATCTGCCGCTAAAGTTACCGTTTTGACCAACTTGCGAGATAAAAAACTCATCATCGACACGGAATGCCACAGACCGCGTGTCGCTGACTTCAATCGTTACATTTTCTCGAAACTCCGCTGTCTGGTTCGTGCTACCTGTCACAACTAATTGGCCTATCGCTTCTCCACGATAAACATGAGTATTGATCACCTCGGCTGGCGGCTCAGGTTCAACGCACTCTTCTACAGGCTCCACCGGCTCGCCACCCGTGATTGGGTGGCCATTAGGTCGTCGTGGTACCTCTTCGAAATTGGCATTGTCCGTTGGACCGACTCCCCATCGATATAACGCCACGTTACTGCGCTCACGGACATTAACGTTATCCAGGTTGAAACGTGCCATGCCACTGGTCATGAAACCGTAGACTTCGCCCTCAGCCGGGTGCCACTCGACCCCCGGTCCAGAGAACGGCATGCGTTTCATCTGGCGTCCCCTCACAGCTTCAACGTTCTTGTCTATCTGACCAAAACGCATATATTCAAAGGTAGTCGCATACCATCGACCTTTGAATTTAATAAACATCCACAATGAGCGGTTGCAGCAATTATTGTTTAAGGTGGTGTGAAAGCGTGCTGGCCACACCGTTCGCTTTGTGTCATTAACACTCAAACGAGATCCACGCACATCGACAGTAATACGCGACGTCTGGGCCCATCCGGAAATATCCGGGTCGATCCAGGTGACATCTGAGAAATCATTTGGAAATCCAGCATAAGCAGATTTCGGTAGAGTCAGGCACAACAACAGTCCGGTAGCGAGAACGAACAAGAATTTTTTCATAGTATCTCCGTACTTTTAAAGCATCTAATCCAACACGAAAACGGAACGGGTAGCTCGTGAGTGATGATGCAGATTGGTTATATCACAGAGATTTCCTGAACACACACGAGCAATTATCGTCAGCAACGATTTTCTAGACGATTGACAAAAAAAGCCCCGTATTTTGGTACGGGGCTTCTAAATGGTAATGTTTGTGAGTGTGGTTACACGTCCAAAACCACCTCATCTGCTATTTTTTGATACGCGGGCAGTTGATTGAAATTCAAATACTTATAGATATCTTCTGAGACCATATCGAGGTTTTTCGCGATATCCAGATACTCGGTCACGGTTGGCAAGCGGCCCTTGACCGCGGCAACGGCTGCCAACTCGGCTGAGGCCAAGTACACGTTCGCACCATCGCCTAAACGGTTCGGGAAATTACGTGTGGAGGTCGATACCACGGTCGAACCGGCAGCCACGCGTGCCTGGTTACCCATACAGAGTGAACAACCCGGCATTTCTGTTCGCGCACCAGCTTTGCCGAAGGTCGCATAGTGCCCTTCGGCAGTCAGTTGCGCTTCGTCCATTTTGGTGGGGGGCACGATCCAAGTGCGCGTTGGTACAGGCTCACCCATCTCATCAAACAGCTTGGCCGCAGCGCGGAAATGGCCGATGTTCGTCATGCAACTACCAATAAACACTTCGTCGACACCAACTTCACCGGCAGCTAAGACATCAGACAGTGTTTTGGCATCATCCGGATCATTTGGACAACACAGAATTGGCTCCTTAATTTCATCCAGATTAATCTCAATGACTTCGGTGTATTCAGCGTCCGCATCCGCTTCCATCAATTGTGGATCTTCCAGCCACTTTTGCATGTCCATAATACGTCGTGCAATCGTGCGCTTGTCACCATAGCCTTCCGCAATCATCCACTTCAGCATGGTGATATTGGAGTTGATGTACTCAATGATCGGCTCTTTGTTCAGCTTGATGGTACAACCACCTGCCGAACGTTCAGCGGACGCGTCCGCAATCTCAAACGCTTGCTCCACCTTCAAGTCAGGTAAGCCTTCGATTTCCAAAATCCGGCCAGAGAAAATGTTCTTCTTGCCTTCTTTCTCAACGGTCAGATGACCTTGTTTGATGGCATACAGGGGAATCGCATGCACCAGATCGCGCAGTGTGATGCCAGGCTGCATCTTGCCCTTGAAACGCACCAGCACAGACTCTGGCATATCCAGTGGCATCACGCCGGTTGCCGCAGCAAACGCCACTAGGCCCGAGCCCGCTGGGAAGGAAATTCCAATCGGAAAACGCGTGTGCGAATCACCACCAGTGCCGACGGTGTCTGGCAACAACATGCGGTTCAACCATGAGTGGATAATACCGTCGCCCGGTTTTAAAGACACGCCGCCACGGTTCATAATGAAATCTGGCAATTGTGCGTGTGTCGTCACATCTACCGGCTTTGGATACGCGGCGGTGTGACAGAAAGACTGCATCACCAGATCCGCGGAGAACCCTAGACAAGCGAGGTCTTTTAACTCGTCACGCGTCATCGGCCCAGTCGTGTCCTGCGATCCGACAGTGGTCATTTTAGGTTCACAGTACTGCCCAGGTCGTACGCCTTCGAGACCACACGCCTTGCCCACCATTTTTTGTGCCAAGGTGTAGCCTTTACCAGAATCGGTCACTGGCTCTGGTTGACGGAACAGGTCAGATGGAGGCAGCCCCAGAGACTCGCGCGCGCGCGCAGTCAAACCACGTCCGATAATCAGTGGAATACGACCGCCCGCTCGAACCTCATCCAACAGCACCTGTGTCTTCAGTTTAAAGGTCGAAATAACCTCGTCGGTACCGTGGCGCTTCACCACACCTTCGTAAGGGTAGACGTCGATTACGTCACCCATCTCCATTTTGGAGACATCCATCTCGATTGGCAAGGCACCCGAATCTTCCATCGTGTTATAGAAGATCGGTGCGATTTTGTTACCAAAGCAATAACCGCCATCACGCTTGTTAGGGATATAAGGAATATCATCGCCCATGGTCCACAACACGGAATTGGTTGCAGACTTACGTGATGAACCAGTCCCCACTACGTCACCGACGTATGCTACTGGGTGACCTTTCGCCTTGAGTTCTTCGATCTTGCCCAGCGGATCACCATTAACCTCAAAACCATCACGAGGCATTTTCAGCATGGCTAAAGCGTGCAACGGAATGTCTGGGCGTGACCATGCGTCTGGGGCCGGTGACAAATCATCGGTATTCGTCTCACCAGGCACCATAAAAACGGTAACGGTAATTTTCTCGGCCACTTCGTCTTTGGCAGTGAACCATTCGGCATCGGCCCAAGATTGCACTACTTTTGTTGCGTACTCATTGCCAGCGTCGGCTTTTTCTTTCACATCGTAGAACGCATCAAACATCAGCAAAGTGTGTGACAACGCGGTCGCGGCTTCGTCGGCCAGTTTCGGGTTATCCAGCGCCTTAATCAGTGGTTCAATATTGTAACCACCCAGCATCGTACCCAAAATCTCCACCGCACGCTCATCTGAGATCAATGGTGAACTTACGTCACCTTGTGCGACAGCGGCAAGAAAACTGGCTTTCACATAGGCAGCTTGGTCCACGCCGGCGGGAATGCGTTGAGTGAACAATTCCATCAAGAACGCTTCTTCGCCGGCTGGCGGGTTCTTAAGCAGCTCGATCAAATCGGCAACTTGATTGGCGTCCAATGGCAAGGGTACGATACCCATCTCTGCACGTTCAGCGACATGCGCACGGTAGGCTTCTAACACAATAAATCCTCGGCTTGTTAGCTTTTGAAAAGGCGGGTCGTTAAACGCTTGCGTGGCAGCGACCCCTAGATACTTTGCGCGTCAGACTTCAAGTTCAGCCTGTGCGCGACGCGGGCTGGATTTTACTATACACACAAGGAAACTTGAAGTGATACAATGGTCGTACCCGGCCGGTTTCGGATAATCTTGACTATCAAAAGTGTGAATACGCATTGAACGACGTACCTATAGGGATATTATTCCTAGCGCTAGTGCTGCTGATACTTCTATCAGCTTTTTTTTCCTCATCCGAAACGGCCATGATGGCGGTCAACCGCTATCGCATAAAAACCCTGGCTGATCAGGGCAATCGAAGTGCCAAACTGGTACTCAACTTGCTTAGCTCACCTGATCGCTTGCTCGGTACAATCCTATTCGGCAACAACGTGGCCAATATTGCGGCCTCAACCCTAGCAACCGTGGTTGGCTTGAGATTGTTTGGCGATGTCGGCCTTGCATACGCACCAATGATTTTGGTGTTTGTGGTTCTTATTTTTGCCGAAGTTGCACCTAAAACTCTGGCCGCGGTAAACCCTGAGCGCATCGCCTACCCTGCCGCTTGGGTACTGGCAGGCTTACAAATCTTACTGTCGCCATTTGTCTGGTCGGTTAAGATTTTCTCTAATGGCTTACTCAATCTGCTTGGGGTACACGTCACGGCTCAAACAAACGCTTTGAATAGCGAAGAATTGCGCGCCGCGGTCTACGAGTCCAGCGAAAAGATCGACGTTTCACACCAAGAAATGCTCCTCCGCATCCTCGAAATGGAGAAAGTCACGGTCGAAGACGTCATGATTCCACGAGCCGATATGGAAGCCATTGACCTAGAAGACGACTGGGACGATATCGTGGAGCAGCTCGCCACATCACACCACACGCGTGTGCCAGTATTCCAGGGTTCAATGGACAATATGATCGGAATTGCACACATCCGTAAAATGTTTTATCTCACGCACATGGCGGAGTTTAACCGCGAAACAATGTTGTCGATGATTCGTGAACCTTACTTTATTCCCGAAAACACTTCGGTCACACACGCGTTAACCAACCTCCAAGAACAACGACGCCGATTTGGTATTGTGGTCGACGAATATGGCGATATTAAGGGTTTGGTGACCCTAGAAATGATCCTAGAAGAGGTCGTCGGCGACTTTACGACCGTCGTACCGGGCATGGACGACGACATTACAGGCGAACCAGATGGCTCATTCCTCGTACGGGGCAGCACCTACTTGCGAGATATAAACCGCCAGCTCGACTGGCAACTACCAACTGACACCGTTAAAACAGTGAACGGGCTTATTACCGAGTATTTAGAAGACATTCCTGTTGCCAGCACCTGTTTTAAACTGGGTGACTACACGGTAGAAATCGTGCAAACTCGCGATACGTCGGTGCATGTAGCACGACTAAAACGACTCAATACAACGATTTTAGCTGGCGAGGAATGATAACCTACGATTGCAACACCCTTGTAATAGACATTTGACGCCGAATCACCAATAATCATAAATCATTGAAAAACCTTTCAGAGCGCTTGCCCATCCCCGCTCTTTTAATATATATTTCTAGAAATAACAAATACATATATACGATACTGAATCCATCTTATGAAAAATTTAGCCCTTACCCTAGCTATGGCTGTGCTTTTGGCCGCATGCAGCAGTGGTTCCACTGTATCGCCCTTACCGTCAACTGTGAACAGCCAGTTCTCGGGCACATTCAAAAATCAAAACAATACACAAAACGGCGAGATCCGTTTTGATATTGCGGAAGATGAAGGTGGCAACATTGTTGGGAACATGATCGTGACCAACAACACCAACATTCGTTGTATTGCCAACGGCACCTTGGCGGGGAGCAGCAACGGATTCAATATCTCATTGATTACGACCCAGACTCGTTCACGCTTTCTAGTGATTACCGAACGTGAGCAAATCGTTGGCACAGATGATAACGGGGAGCCGATTATCGAAACGACTTCATCTGAAGTCTACCGAGATTCTGGCAGTGAAGGTGTACGCGACTCCATCGACAGTCGTGGACTCCGAACCACAATTAGCACCACGCGTGAAGATGTGACCGGAGACATCAACATTCAGCTAGCCATCAGTAACAACGGAAATACTATTTCTGGCACCTACGTGGCCGATGCAAGCTTATGCAGCAACTCAACCGGCACAGGCGACATGACCCTGAACCGAATTTAATGACGACTGCGCGGTAGCCAGCTTACTTTATGGATACCACTCGTCTTAAACTCCAATTGAAGGCCATCATAGCTATGATGGCCTTTTTGGTTTCTGGCGCAGCGATCTCGCAAGACATCGCAACTGAACCTTCCGACGTAAAACCCGATCAGCAGTTGTACTTTACGTTGCCAGACGAACACGCCTTTCCGCAAGCCGACGCGATCGAAAACTTTGATTGCAGCGACAAGATTTACAGTGTGATCACGCTGTCTAATTTTCCGAAAGGCAAATTCCATATTGCGTTCATTTGGACCGACCCAGCCGGGACGGATCGCGAACGCACCGAATACCCATTCTATGTTCGCGAAGACGAAGAGAAACTCTGGGCCTGGTTGCAATTGTCGCGTGCCACCGGTGCCGGCATGCTGCAATGGATCAATCCAGCGGCAGGACTCGAAGAGTTTATCGGCCCGTGGCACGTCACGGTTGAAGTAGACGGCAAAAAAGTGGCCAGCGGCAGTTTCGACGTCAGCTGCTAGTATTTTCAGCTTCGTTGCTGAAGCTTACTTTTCCCCAGCCTTCCTGGCCACATTATCACGGACGTACACCGGCACAAATTGAGCCGCATCAACCAATTCACCAGCGATAAATTTGGTATGCGCCAATTTCAATAGTCTGGCGGCGGTCGGATATAAATGCGATTCACTCATGTCAGCTACAGACACACCCATGGCTTCAAATTGATTGGCGTGCGCTGCCCAGCCATTGCCGACCAGACACCAGGTCGCATCCACGCCCGTCACTTGAGGTTCAGAAACCTGCGCGGGACCAAGATACTCTAAACCGTCTTCTGCGACATTGTAGTCCCGCCAATAAATTTCACCCATTCGCGCATCTATTCCGGCTTTTACTCGACCCAATATTTCAGCTTGTAGTGCCAACGCATCCAAACTCGACACGCCGATCATTGGACATTGCGCACCATAGGCTAGGCCTTGCGCCACACCGATACCAATTCGTAAACCAGTAAACGAACCTGGCCCCTCGCTCACAGCGACGGCGTCGAGTTCAGACACGGATATCCCGGCGTCGCCCAGCACCGCCTCAACCAGAGACAACACGACGCGAGAGTGCACGTTCTGCCCGATCTCTTGACGCTGATAAACGGCACTACCGGAGTTTACCGCAACACTGCAATTGGCCGTAGCGGTTTCAATTGCCAAGATTCTGGTGGACTCAGGCATCGGGGGTTTCCTCGGATTCGACCGCTAGGCGGACTAAAAACTGCGCCACTTTTGCTTCATTGTTGGTGCGCCGCATACGCGGCAAACTGTTTAGGAACAATCGACCGTAGTTGGTGGTTCGCAATCGGGGATCACAGATCACCAGCACGCCCTTGTCGTGACTACTACGAATCAAACGACCTGCACCTTGGCGCAAGGTAATAACAGCCCGCGGCACCTGGTAATTCATAAATGGGTTACCACCATCGTCCTGCATGGCTTTAAGACGCGCTTTAATAACCGGATCAAACGGCGACTCGAAGGGTAATTTATCGATAATAACGCAACGCAGGGCATGACCCGGCACATCCACACCTTCCCAAAAGCTCATGGTACCGAGCAATACGGATCTGGGCTTGGCAACGAACTCTCGCAGTAATTCACGTTTATTTGTATCACCCTGAACTAAGACATTGAAGCCCCGGTCTTCGAGCATTTCAGCGAAACCTTGCATGATTTTAAAACTGGTGAATAACACGAACGCCGCACCTTGGCTGGCCTCAAGAATTGGCAGCGCACGCGTAAAAAGCACTTCGGCAAACGTGTCATCTTTCGGCGCAGGCATACCTTCAGGCACATACAACACGGCTTGATTGAAATAGTCGAACGGGCTGCCCCAAGTTCGATCCTCAGCCTCGCCAGGCAAACCCGTCAATTGCTTAAAGTGTGTGAAATTACCATCCACGGACAATGTTGCAGAGGTAAAAACCCGCGCTTGCTGCTGATTCCCAAAATATCGAGCTAGTTCGCTGCCAATATTTAACGGTGTTTCATGGATCCTGAATGTACGGCGCGCGATTTCAACCCAACGCACAGTTTCATCGCTGTCGCTCTCCTGCGCTAAGACCTGACACGCCTCGGCCAGCTCACTGGCTCGCTCGTAGCAGCGGGTGAGCGCTTCACCAGCCATGGAGGCCTCCTCCAGCACATCACGAAACTCAGACAGCTTATCCGCCAACGTTTCGAGTTTCTTGGGCAGGTTTGGAATCTCATCCAACAAATCGATCCACGCGACACGCCGCTCGTTTAACCCTAGCGCTAGCCGATAATCAGCGGTCAATTTATCTAACTCATCGGCACAGGGAATTAAAGATCGAATTAGACTCTTCTCCCTTAACTCGGCGGCTCGAGTGTCATTGGCCAATTCCATGATTTGCCAAGAACTGAAACTACTGCCGAGAAAATTGGAAGCGATATCGGGAATTTGATGCGCTTCATCAAATATCACCGTATCCACTTCAGGTAGCAGAGCACCGAACCCATCGTTTTTGAGTGCTTTATCAGCAAAGAATAAGTGATGATTGACGACCACAATGTCACTGGTCAAGGCAGCCTTGCGGGCTTTGTTGACAAAACAATCTTCGAAATAACTACATTCCTGACCGATACAATTGTCGACGGTTGAGGTGACCTGCGGCCAAATACGCGAGTCCTCAGGCACCTCGGTTAAGTTGCCAACGTCGCCATCCTTGGATCGACTGCCCCACTGATAGATCGCTTCGAGTTCGGCCGCTTGGACTTTATCCAGACGACGAGGGCCACCACGAGTCAACGATAGACGGTGTAGACACAGGTAGTTGCTGCGACCTTTGAGGAGCGACACTTTGACGTGCAAAGCCAAAGTTTTGATAACGAGCGGGATGTCGCGGTGGAATAGTTGCTCCTGCAGATGTTTGGTCCCAGTCGACAACAAGGTCTTCTTGCCCGACAACAAAGCCGGCACTAGGTAAGCAAATGTTTTACCGGTACCAGTGCCAGACTCCGCCAACAAGGTCTGTTTGTTTTCAATTACGTGTTCAATGGCCTCGGCCATTTCCACCTGCGATGGGCGTGACTGAAAGTTAGCGACGCTGCGAGAAAACGCGCCCGCTTCTCCGAGAATATGCGCAATACTGTCGGAGTCCATACGCTACAAAATCAAAGCGACTTAGATTCAGCAGCGCACTGTGCTAACGCGGTGCCCCAATGTGGCAGTGCAATGCCGAAAACCGACTTCAACTTGTTGCCATCAAGGACAGAAAACGCCGGACGTTTGGCCGGCGTCGGGTAATCGGCCGTGGCAATTGGGTTAACCGTGACATTCGTGACCTCATTTTCGACAAAAATGGCCCGCGCAAACTCACACCAAGACGTTTGACCAGCACACGTAAAATGGTAAATACCCGATTGTTCCTTCCGCAAACCACCTTGCTCCAGAATAATGTCGACCAAACGCTTTGTGGCCTCGGCAATGCTGCCCGCGTAGGTTGGCGCACCGATTTGATCAGCCACCACTGACAGTTCATCGCGTGACTCGGCCAAACTTAACATCGTGCGGTAAAAATTTTTGCCATGATTTGAATAAACCCAGGCCGTACGCAAGATCAGCGCAGGGGCGCCCGATTCAAGCACGGCTTTTTCGCCTGCCAGCTTACTTGCGCCATACACACCGGTCGGGCCAGGCACGTCAGTTTCTTTATATGGCTTGTCCGCATCGCCAGGGAATACATAATCGGTAGAGAAATGAATCAGCGGCACCTGATGCCTGGCCGCGTACTGCGCAATCTCAGCAACTGCATCGCGGTTAATGGCGTAGGCGAGTTCAGTTTCCGATTCAGCCAAATCCACTGCCGTATAGGCCGCAGGGTTGATAATCAAATCCGGCGCCAGTGCCGCAAGCGATTCCTGAACTTGATCTACTTTGCTCAGATCCAGTATCTCGCGATTGGCCACTTGCAATGAGTCTGCTGGCAAAACACCTTGCAAATAAGTACTCACTTGCCCGTTCTGACCAATTAAGAGAATTTTTTTCATGCTAATCTGCCACCGTCAGCGACGGTAGATCAGCAAGTCGCTGACCCAGCTCATCTTTGGCTGACAAAATCGGAGAGTCTACCGGCCAGTTAATACCGATATCCGGATCATTCCATAATACACTGCCCTCCTGGCTGGGCGCATATAAATCGGTACACTTGTAGACCACTTCTGCGGTGTCGCTGGTCACCACAAAACCATGCGCAAAACCGGGCGGCACATACAATTGCTGTTTATTTTCATCATTCAGGTAATAACCAACCCACTTACCAAAGGTTGGTGAACCAGCTCGAATATCAACGGCCACATCAAAGATCTCGCCCTGCACTGTTCGCACCAGCTTACCTTGCCATTGTGGATACTGGTAATGCAGGCCGCGTAAAACACCCCTGGTGGACTTGGAGTGGTTGTCCTGAACAAATTCAGCCGGCAACCCCAGTTCAATAGCGACCTCCCGGTTGTAGGTTTCCATAAAAAAACCACGGTCGTCACCAAATACGTTTGGCGTCACCAACAGGACACCGTCGAGCTCGGTTTGTTCTACTTTCATTGTTGATTATCCGGAAATACGCAAAGGTGCGATTGTACCCTTTGCTGCCAGTGATGAGAACCGTTTCATCGCTGGCAGCATGGTAAGCTAGAATGGATTCGGGCCATCCAATTGATCCCCCAAAGAAGCGATATATTCCTCGAGTTTTGCCTCAGCTTGATCGCCAAAAAATATTTTACACGCCTCCATTAGGCCTGGCGCATGCACGATATCGCGATTGCGTACCACCTGCGTGATTTTCGAACGTCGGCGCAGAAAGTCTTCCAGCTTAGTTACCATTTCATAGCGCGCGGTATGCTCGATCTCACAACGCAAGTACTCAGCACTCTGCATTAAGCGCTCTGCCTGCCTTGGATCCTGCCGAATATCTTCCAGCAACTCTAAGGCATTGCCACCGTATCGTCGCCAAAGCCGTTGAGAGAGTGGCTCTGATGATCCTTCGACCGTATAGTTGTCGAGGTCCATGAGTCGTGCCCGATGGTAGAATTCGTCTTTGACTGAGTCATCATCTTCACCGTACCACTTAAAGCCCTCAAACGGTAATTCGACCCCCATGTCACTTACCAATTCTGCGATTTCATTACCCACGTTTATGCAGTCTGTGGTCTTACCACCAAAAATACTGATATGACGGTCAGATGCATTCACATCGACTGCATGCTTGCGTGACAATTTAACCCAATCCGCGACGCCATCACCGCCCTTTTGTGCTAGTGGTCGGACACCGCAGCGCTCCGCGATCACATCGTCTAAGGTAATCGGTTGCTCAAAGTCTAACAGGCTGTTGATATTTTTTAACACGAACTCTCGATCTTCCTCAGTGACGGTCACATCCGGACTGGCAACTTGCGTATCGGTGGTACCAATCGAGGTTTTATTGCCCATCGGTATCACGAAAAACAAGCGACCATCACTGGCAAAAAAGGCCAGAATACGATTGCCTTTGGTGACCCGATCAATAATCAAGTGAATGCCCTTGGAGAATAAATGTCGGTGCTGGGTCTGTTGACCGGTCAATTGATTATGCTGATCGACATAGGGGCCGCAGGCATTAACCAGCACTTTTGAACGAACGGTAAAGGTCTCGCCAGAGAGCGTGTCGCGTGCCGTCACATGCCAGAGTCCATCTTTGCGTTCCGCGCCAGTCGACTCAACATAGTTTGCAGCGACACAACCATAATCCATACTGCGGCGGATAAAGTTAAACACGAACCGGGCATCATTGTCATATAGGTAAGCGTCTGAGTATTCGAAGCCGCCAGCGGCATTACTGGTGTTAATTACCGGTTCACGCTCTTCAATTTTGCGCGCATTCATGTAATCTGGGAACTGCGTGTAAAAACGCCCGATGATCCAGTAGAAAATCGTGCCTAAATACACAAACCAAGAAGGAAACCGAAACCCTTTGGCGATGGTGGTCAGAAAACGAATCTCTTTTACCGTCGACGGGTAACTCTGCATTAAGTGATTTCGACTCTTACACAGGTTGTTGACCAACAAGTATTCATGCGACTCGAGATACTTGATGCCGCCCCAGGCCAGATTGGAAGAATTGGAACTGGTTAGCCCAGCAAAATCACCACGATCAATTAACGCCACAGAAGCGCCTTTAGCACTCAACGAGGCCGCAGATACCGCGCCGTTTATCCCACCACCTAGCACCAAGACATCGAATACTTTGTCTGCACGCTGAAGACGCTCAATATTGCTGTTACGTAAATCCATAAGCCGGTCGTAATTGTAAAAATGCGAAGGCTAGTATATACGGAATCTGACCTACCGTGATCACGGCCAGATGACAAGTCCGACATGAAAACATGTCATCCGGCCCGGTTGGCAACCATCGAACCTATTCAAAACAGGTTAAGTAAGGCTTGTCAGCTAGGCTTCGAGTCTCTGGCGTTTGCAGTATGCGCAGGATGTTACTGTATTGATCCGTCCACAATGGCAAGGTTTTGGTTTGACCGGGTAGACACTCCTCAGTCAGCGACATGGCCTCCAAAAAATGGTCGTTATTGGTCATGAGAATCCAATCCGAAGCATAGATCGCCTGATCATCAACGTCTTTATTGGTTACCCGGAAAACCTTTTTGTTCAGTTTTTTGGCAAAAGCCACCACTACCGGAGTTAGGTCAAGATGGCGATTTGACACGTGCATGGCTAGTACGCCATCAGACGTCAGGTTCTGCCAATATAGTGTCACTGCCTCCAGGGTCAGCAAATGCACTGGAATTGAATCACCGCTGAATGCATCCACTGCCAGCACATCAAATTGATAGGGTTGCCCTTGTGACGTGCGTTTTTGTAAGGCAATGCGGCCATCCCCGAGCACCACGTCAGCGGGCACACCCAACGCACGCAAATCAGCAAGATAAGAGAAATACTTATCTTCCATCGTAATCACGTTCGGATCAATTTCGAAAAACGTCATTGCTTTACAGTTCTGACACAAACTGGCGATGGTAGCGGCCCCCATTCCCAGCACACCGACCTCAAGCTGTCTTTTTGGAACTGGAAAATGACGAATCGCGACACCAACGCCGCTTTCGGGTCCGTAGTAACTGGTAGCGGCGAAGATCGGCGCATCGTTTAATCGCATCTGCGAGCCATGAATAATTGCGCCATTATTGAGCAAGCGGATATCACGCACGGCAGTCGGGTCTTTAGCGTCAAACACCATTTCACTCACGGTCAGCACACCATAGAACCCCCGCACCTGCTCGGTGTTATCTGCTTTGGTGTTCTCGATGTGGGCATACAGCATCAAGCTCAGAATAAAACACATCAAAATCCAGCTGGTTTGAGCACTCAAATCCAGCACACGCGAGCGGATGGCTACGGTATCGAAAATACATAAGCCAGCCAAAATCAGCATTGCAACCCATGCGATCTCGAGCTCCCAGTAACCAGAAAAAATCTGCGGTGCAATCATTGCCACAAAAAAGCCACCGAGAGCACCACCGAACGAAATGGTCAAATAGTATTTGGTTAGGAAATTCGGATGGGGTTTCTTGCGATACAACTCGCCATGACACACCATGCAACCGACAAACAGTATGCCGGTGTACGCCACGACTTGGTACCAGAAACTTGCGGTACTGCCCAACAGTAACGCGACCAGCGCTGCGCCAACCGACACTAGTAACAGTGGGATCCAAATTCTGCGTTGGTACCAACCAGGTTTATCAAAACAAATAATAAAAGAGATGAGATAGAGCGACAGCGGCAGAATCCATAGGAATGGTACCGAAGCGATATCTTGGGTTATTTGATTGGTCGTCGCGAGCAGCAATACCGATGCGGTAGCCGCCAGCGCAATCCATAAAAAGATGTCTGCCACACGCGTTTCGGAATCGGTTTCGGGGCCCGGTTGCTCACTACTCGCCGTGGCGTCAATTCGTCGCAATGACCATAAACAGGCAACACAAACCAGCAAGTATGCGATAAACCCGGCAGACCATAGTCCGGTCTGTGACTTCAGAGTAAGGTATGGCTCGATCAAAAAGGGATAAGAGATCAAACCCAACAATGAACCAACATTGGATAAAGCATACAGTCGATATGTCTGACCGCCTGGAAACACACTCTGAAACCAGCTTTGGAACAAGGGCCCGGAGGAAGAAATGAGGGCGTAGGGTAGGCCAACCGTCAACACCAGCAGAATCAATATATCGATCTGCGGTTCAGGCACACCTTGCAGCGATGCCGCAGGTTGAGAAGGCTCGATTGGTAAAAAGACAACGACGGCAAACAGAACTAACACGCAATGGATTGCCGCTTGTAGTTTAGGCGTAGCCAAGCGCGCCAACAAATGCGCATACAAATACCCAAGCAATAGGAACACCTGAAAAAACACCAGGCAAATGGTCCACACGCTGGATGCACCACCGAACCAAGGCAAAATATAGCGTGCAATGATTGGCTGAACCTGAAAAAGCAGAAAAGCTGACAGAAATACCGCAACGGCGTACTTAATCATAGAAGATGCTCATTAAGTGCTTGCTACGGATTCAAGTGATTTTCAACCGGAGCCAAGAGAAAAATAATAGGATGAACGACGATCTGGGCCGACTGTACGCACAAATATCTTGTATGTATTCAGTAGGCCTCGATGCTCGATTTAAATCACGATGGGTTTTGTACCACGTAAATGTCTGCACGGCGAGCACGACCAGCAGACTGCTGACCACCATCGATTTCGCCAGCGCCCCAAGCAATAAATTGCTGCGCCGCTAAGCCTGAGCGGACTTTTAATTGCTCCATTGTACTGTGGGCACGCATGCGCGACAGCTCGAGGTTTGTGATGGCATCACCTGCCGAATCCGTGAATCCGACGATGACATAGGTTTTGTCATCGCCATTCAGTTTGACTTGTTCAGAGATGAGGCTCAGCTTCTCGGCGTTATCGCTCGCGGAACTGCCAGTGTCAAAATACACTGTCGACAGCAATGAGACCTCTGCGATGTTGTGTGCCTGAGGACTTTGATACTGCGGCTTGGGAATTCCGGGTATGCGATACAATGCGGGGTCGTAGACTGAACGTAAAATCATTCTTGGTCGACCATCAAACTCTGTTACATGCACCATATTGGCGACTAGATAGCGACTGCCGTTGCCAACGGTACTCAACAAATAATATTGGTTTTCCGTTGGCCCCGCGACAGACTTATCGAAGAAAATTTGCCAGCCGGTTGTCTCTCCACAGCGTGTACCTTGGCATTCAAATTCAGCTGTCTGTCCCCGCGCTGAGAAAAATGTTTTCGCCTGCTGAAATAGAGAATACGCACTTTGCTGCTCGTCAAAATCATATACCTGATGACACACCGAGCCTTGCATTTTGACACTCGTAACCGGTCGGTAGCCGACGGAGTAACCATCCTGCTCAGTATTAAAATACTCAACCGGTCCCTGAATGACTTCCGCTACCGTGCTGTGCTTATCTACGTGTTTGAAGAGCTCAGCGCCAGCAGGCTTAAACGTGGCACAGGCCTGCGCAAGGGAGGTAAGACTCAAAATGGCAATCGCGGTAAGCAGGTACAGTTTAAGCATGACTCGAGTTGATAGTACGTTCATAAATCTCGTTATAAATAGTGTTTTGTGAGACTGGTTACTTAAACAAACAACCAGATTAGTTTTCTAAATCATTGCGGTAGACCGGCGTTTGCATCCGAGTAATCGCATGCGCCGTAATCGCTACGTACACGTCACCCGTTGCCAGTCCGACGGCGTTGCAAGTACGCTGCTCTACCGAGGGCCCAAAACCAAAGAATCCGCGTAGCATCGTACGATAGGCTAGCTCTCGAAGGCCTGGCACTTTCAGCTTATGACACCACAAGGTCTTGATTTTTAACAAGTTAGCGTCCTGGATGTTGATCTTCTGTGTCTTGCTACCGATCCGTATATTTTTCGTTGTCGTAGATCGGTAGGTAAGATTATCGTTAGGGATCGCGTTTACATACGAGACCCGTTGACGTCGCTCATCTAGAATCGGCATGCGTTGTTTAAAGGCATCGAAAGTGCGTCGATTGGGACTGATTATTTCAACCGTATCCAGGTCGCCGATGGCTGCTGCATTGACACTAAATTCAAAGGCTTTGGCTTTTGCGTAGCCACCGATAACACTGGCGGCACTTCGGTCACCATTAACAAACAAGGGCATCATTCCACCGGCCAGCGCATCGCGCATCTCGGATCGACGTGCGTTGTTTAAAGCCCCTGCTCTAGCTGCTTCGAAAGTAGCGACGTTCAACGTCGCCTTGGATCGATACACATAGGCGACCTCTACGATGCCGAAAAGCAAAATAAAAAACAGGGGCAGCACGTAAATCAACTCAACCAAGGTCGCACCACGCTGTGTATTTATTGCTTGTCTAAAACTTTTCATGTCCATACCTCAATTCATGCCGTTAAACCAACCCTCTACGACTACTTACTCATTCACTTCCCCAACCACGTGCACCTGCGAATTGCTGGGTGCTTCTTTTTTATCCGATTGCCCTTCATTTACCTTGTTAATCAATCTGGCTTTCAGCGCAAGTGCCTGATCAAAGTAAGGTGAATCAGGTTCGATAAAGCTCAGGCTCTGATCAATCACCTCAACCGACTGACTGACCCGTGTAAGCGCAAGGTTAAACCAAGCCTGCTCAAACTTATTATCGATCTTCAGCACCTCTTCGTACGCGTTGACAGCAGCCGCTAAGCGCCCAGAACGATAGTAGATATTGCCTAATTTGAACCAGGCATCCGCCAACGTGGGATGCGCCATCACAATATTCAGAAACCAGCGCTCAGCTTCCACCAAACGCCCTTCTTGATATGCAATATTGGCTTTCTCAAACTTGGCCTTCAGATCCAGTTGGCCAGGCAAGCCAGTCGCTGTTGGGGGCCTCAGCTGCGAGCCCGTTGGTGGCGTGACGCAGGCCGACAACAGGCTCAGTACAACAATAATGACGACTCCGAAGCCACTTTTTCGGTTATACATTTTTGACGTCCTCGACCCTTTGAAATTCTAAAACTTGACCAACTTTCATTTGGCGGGCACTCGATTCACCTGACTTCATTTCAAGTACCGAGCGACTGCCCAACGAATATGAGAATCGCCAAGGCTTTAGCCCTGACACTATTTTTGTAATACTGAACTGTTTATCCAAGAACACGACATCAATTGGGAATCGCATCCCGAACATGTGCACGCTTGAACACCGATCAAACCAGTAGACTTCACCGGCACTTATTCCTGACTGAAACAACAAGCCTCGCGCGCGCTCAATGAAAGACTCCATTTTGTGTACGCGGTAGGTTTGCCGTTCTTCACCAGGCAGTGTCAACAACCAGGACATCATCATCATGTCTCAAAAATGAACTTCAAAATAATGGGGAAGAACAGGACCACAAACGTGCATGGAAAAATGAAGGCAACCAATGGAAAAGTGAGTTTCACAGGTGCTTCCATCGCTGTTTTCTCCGCTTTCTGGAAACGCTCGATTCGGCGCTGCGTAGACTGTATTCGTAAGGTCTCGGACAAACTGGCGCCAGTTTGCTCAGCCTGAGCCAACGCGGCAATCAAACTATTGATCTCTTTCATATTCAAGCGATCCGCCATCAAACGCAGTGCAGCAATACGACTCATGCCGGCACGTACATCACGCAGTACGGTATTAAATTCTACCCCGAGTGGACCAGGAGGGCCTTTCTCAACCGCTTGCTGCATCGCGCCACTCAAGTTCATGCCAGCCTCAATTGCCATGGTAATAAAATCCAGAAACGTAGGCAGAGACTTAAGAATTTCCTTTTCGCGCTTTTTACGTCGATCGTTTGCAGATATGAGCGGTAAAAAGAAACCAAGTAATGCGGCCAATAAAACATACATCCAAGAAAACATCTCTAGCATATTCAGTGCAACTGCACATGCACCGCCTGCCAATAAGAATGCACTCAGCTGAAGGCCAAAAAGTTGTTCCGGCTCCATCAAGTAAATCAACTCAGCTTTCTGGAGCGTACGCTTGGTCTGTTCGATATATTCAACGCTGAGAAACCGACCAATGTAATAGGCAAAAAAAGTTGCCATAGGCCAGATAAGCTTCATTTTAAATGGTAGAGGGTCTTTGTAAGTCCGATCATCACGGGGCACCGTGTGACCAATATTTCTTACGGCATAGATCAATGCACAAATTGACGTGGCGAACAACAGGCCTGTGGCGAATATTACTATTTGACTAAACATCGATATTCACAATCTTATGGATAAAGAAGTAACCTAAGCTCAACATAAAGCCCAAAAATGCTAATGTTAGCCAGCCATACCACTCGGTGAACAGTTGCCCCATATACGCTTCAGTGGATTCGAGAAAAAATAACGCTGCACCGACAAAGATCGGCAAACCGACCATCACGTACCCCTGCATTCGGCCTTGTGCAGTTAACGTTTTCACCTTGGCTTCCATTTCCAACTTGGTGCGGATTGTGTCAGACAATCGGCGCAACACATCAGACAAGTTACCGCCAACTTCACGTGAAATTTTCATCGCTGCGACTACAAGCTGCATTTCCTGTACATCAATACGTTTATTCAAATTATCCAGTGAGTCATCAAAATTAACGCCGAGTCGTAACTCATTCAAAAACAAATCGAACTCTTGTTGAATTGGCCCGCCTTCTTCTTTCGCACTCACCTCAATCGACTGATTTAAGCCCATGCCTACCGCCATCGACGTAGAGACACTGAGTAGAAAGTCCGGCAGCTGGTTTACAAATTGATCAACACGTCGACTTTTCAAAATTCTCAGCAATAAGCTCGGCATAAACGACATGACACCGGCCACCATCGCAGTAACCACCAGCGATTGTGTCAACAGGTACAAAATCAAAGACACAAAAAAGATTAATGCCAGCGATAAAATGAATATCTTCTCGGCGTCAATGAACAGGTACATATCCGCCAGACTCATCTTTGTTTTAGACACAAATTGAGATTTGGCTTTGGTGGCTGAATCAAACAGCGGTACCACAATCAGGTACATCAACATGACCACCAACACGCTGAACATTAATGCAACAACAATACTCATGCTAATCCCCTACACGGCCTCCTTGTTGTTGCTGTCGAATATACTAATATCAACAGGTACGCCGCTATCACGAAGTTCCTCGTAAACCTTGGGCACTAACCCAGTGGCAACGAATTCGCCTTTTACTTTCCCCTTGGCATCCCGACCGGTTTGCTGAAATTTAAAGATCTCTCCCAGCTGAACGACACCCTGGTCAATTCCGGTCACCTCACAAATACTGGTTACTTTTCGCGTTCCACACGAAAAGCGAGTTTGTTGCACGATAATGTCGACAGCCGAGGCTATTTGCTCTCGGATCGCCTGGATCGGCAATTCCATACCGGCCATCATCACCATCACTTCGATACGTGAGATACAGTCTCTTGGACTGTTGGCGTGGGCCGTAGTCAATGAACCGTCATGACCCGTATTCATCGCCTGAAGCATATCCAACGCCTCGCCACCACGACACTCACCAACAATGATCCGGTCAGGTCGCATCCGCAGACAGTTTTTAACCAAATCTCGAATATGAATTGCACCCTTGCCTTCTTGGTTCGGAGGTCGAGCTTCCAGAGCCACCAAATTCGGCTGATACAACTTTAACTCAGCAGCATCCTCCACTGTTACAATACGCTCGTTATCCGGGATGTAGTTTGAACACACATTTAACAGCGTGGTTTTACCAGAGCCTGTACCACCGGAAATCACTACGTTCTGCTTGTTTGTGACGACCATTTCAATAAAGTCGACCATCCTCTGATCCAGCGAACCGAAACCGACTAAGTGACTTGCCGTCAGCTTCTCCTTCATAAACTTTCGAATGGTGATGGACGAGCCCTTCAACGCCAACGGGGGGATTACGGCGTTAACACGTGAGCCGTCTTTAAGACGCGCATCCACCATCGGAGACCCCTCATCAATACGACGGCCAAGCGGTGTGACAATCCGTTCAATCGCGTATTGAACAGCACGGTCATTAGTAAAGGTTATTTCTGATTTAAATAGCTCACCTTTTTTCTCGTAGAAAATATCATCTGCCGAGTTCACCATAATCTCGCTGATATCATCATCGGCAATCAAATCCTCGAGCGGCCCAAGTCCAATTGACTCGTCCAGAACTTGTTTGACTAATGAGTCACGATCCAATTCTTTAGGGAAGTCTTTGTACCCATCGACGATTTCTTTGAGCATCTGCTTAGTCATGCTCAAAACTTCGTCATCGCTCATGTCTTTTACATTCACACGCCGCAAATCCATCTGCCCCAATAGCGCTTCATGCATCTTCGCTCGCCATTCACGCCCCTGCTCCATCTTCTGAACGTCGATCACGGGCATCGTGCTTTCGGCAGCTGCCTTCTTGGCCTCTTTAATATCGGTAACAGATGCTTCGGGGCGCGTATCAGGGCTGCTCTCAGTCTGATTCGTGTCAGTGCTCTGGTCGCTGTCGTCCGTTTTTAAGTTCTGTGATTTGGAACGGTCTGTCTTGTCTTTAATGGTCAATACATACGAGTCAATGAGAATGGCATCTGACGCTTTGATCGGACCGTACTTTTCTTGTTTTTCGCCATTAACCGAAACACCACTGGATGCGGATTTCATATCAAGGATATAAACACCATCATCTTGATTATAGAGACAGGCATGCTCGCCACCGATACGCCAGCCACGTAACTGCACTGCACTGGCCTTATCTTTCCCGATTGAAACCTTACTCTCGCTGGTCACGACCGTGTCAACATGTGTGCCTTTACTCGTGGTAACAATAATTTCTATCATCAGTTACTCCGCAAGAAGTTTATTAAAAACCCCACCATTACCCTGGATCTCCTGCATCTCCTTGAGCTGCTTCTCTACTCGGTCATTTACTGCTGGTGACTTCACATCTACAACCTTAGTCGTTACCAAAAATACAATTTCGGTACGTTGCTCCTCCAAGCTCTCGGATCGAAACAAAGAACCCAATACAGGAATTTCGCCAAGCAAAGGAACACTATTGATGGTCTTAGTATCATTGGTTGTCAGTAAACCAGAGATCGCAACGGTGTCACCAGGCTGAATACTAACGACACTTTCGGTTTCCCGTATTAACAAACCCGGCACACCGAGAACCTGTACACCGTTATCAATAGAACTAATTTCAGCCCTGATGTTTGAGACGATTGTTCCGTTTGAATCAATTGTTGGTTCGATATCAAGTTGAATTCCATACTCTTGAAATTGAACGGTCGTTTGCCCGTCAGAATCAGTGAATGGAAACGGAATGGAGCCACCGGCGAGAAAAGACGCAACTTCGCCGCTTCTTGTACTCAATGTCGGCTCCGCAAGAACACGGGCGGCGCCATTTTCTTGCAAGAAGTTTATTCTTGATGTAACCGACGTAGCTAACCCAGCGTAAGGGTAAAAGGTTTTGTCCGTAGGCGGTATTAGCCCTATAACAGAAAGCCAATCAATATCGTTATCAGTTTCTGGCACGACACGGTAGCCAACCTCATTATTTAGTAATGAGCCAATTGTCGTCACCATAGGTCCATTCGCGTTGTCAGCCCAGTCGATGCCGAGATCCTTTCGGTATCGCTTATCAAGCTCCAAGACCTGGACCTTCATCTCAATCATCTCACGATTGCCTCGAACCGGTCGCACAACTGATATTAGGTTTGGGTATTTTTCAACCAGCTGCTGGAAGCGCTCGGCTTCCTCCGGCTCGACCATCCCCTCAACGAGAATCTTGTCACCAACCGCGCGCGTGGTGACTCGGTCGTAGTTGCGCAAAATAGATTCTGTGACCTCTTGTAACTCAATCATGTCAGTTGGCAGAATCTTGACCTGGTAGTGTTGCTTTCGTTCACCAGTTTTCCAAACAACTAGATCTGTTTCACCTGCTAGAATCGGAATCAACATCAAATGCCCTGTCTCCAACACACTGGCAGTAAGGACATCATCATTGCCAACAGCAAGACGCGTCACCTCACCTACCTCGATGACCTCGATCTCTCCAACATTAAGAGAGAGCTTCTGAGTGCTGCCCCACGCTTCAGAAATACCCATCAATTGTGCACACAACACAAAAAATAACACCAATACACTTTTCATTTTTCTATTCTTCATTGCCGGCGGCTTTGTTGTTTTCTTCAGGTGAGACCGGTTCATTTTGTGGCTCAGTTGATTCACTCTCATCGACCACTTGTGGTGCTGATTCAATACTGGTTTTAGCTTCTTCCACAGCTGCGTCTCCCTTCAGTACGCTTTTGGTATACTTCCGGCCAGAACTAGCTTTCGCTGCAGTACTCATAATGGTTCGCACTTCAGGCTTGATACCAGTCGCATCACGATTAGAGCGCCCGAAGAACGTGTAAGTTCGCTTAGGCCCAGAAGCTCCGCTTTCTATGACACTGGCGGTGTCAACAACACTCCAATTGCGCATTTGATTGTCATTAGCGCCGCGCAATAAGAACACTATTTCACCGCGACTTGCTGCAAAAGCGAGGTTATCTGCGTCGTCTGCTTTCAGCGCCAATGTTACAGAACCAAAATCGAAGATATTCTCTTCGTCCAAGTAGTCTTGGCCTCGATACGGCTGCTCCTTAGTGAGTAAGGGATTTCGATCCACAGCCAATACACGGATGTTTTGAAAAAGCGGTACCAACACTTCTTCATTGCCATCGTCAGACTCGGCAAATTCGCCAGAAAGAAAAATATCGACATGATCCCCAACAGACAATAGTCCGGCATTACTCGTGAGATTATCAACCTCGAGCGTGACCGCACGCTGACCATCTTCAAGCAACTCTGAAAAACGCTCAATCAACACACCTTCCAGAAAATGCGTTAATAGCGGTTCGCCACTCGACATCGGAAATTTCAACAGACTGCCGTCGACATCCTCAAACATATCTGGAGTGATCACTGCCGCGGATAGATTCATTGCGGACACTTGCGCCACAGCCAAATTCTCGGCGCTGACGGTGGTTCCAGCAGGCAGATCGGCATTCGCAACCACAATGTCGACTAAATCACCGCCGGTTCCGGCTAAGCTTCTTTTGAGGTTTTCCTCAGCATCAGACAGGTAGCTCGTGGCCGCAAAAAATGCCAACGCACCAACAAGGAGCGCTGCTAGGAGCAGGCCCCAACTCTTCAAAAAATCTTTCATGGCTCTCGGCTATTTTTTTGGGGACGGGAGTGATTGGGCGTAGATATACGCGGAGTGCTCTTTCTTGATTGCTTCTTCAAGTAACACAACAACACTTTTATTTTTTCCCGGCACTGGAATTAGGAGGACCGAAACGATGGCAATGAGCCCGATGAGGTATTCAACCACGGTGGCTCCGCGTGCTCGATCTAGCCGAACGCGATATGTTTTCTTCATTTGTGAGTGGGTAGTCATAGCTTTTTTGAGTAGGGTAGCTCGTTATTATGATCTTTTAATTAATTGATGGATGTGGCAACTCCATAAGTTTTGCCATCACGACTGACAAAGCTTAAATTCAACTTTCTTCCCCCTTTATTCATTGCTAATACGTTAACGTCTTTAATGTTCTCGGGCGTTCCGCCCAGTACTTGCCAACCATCAGACTGCATACTGCGTAAATAGAACCTTAGGTTTTGTCGCACACTCTGCGCATTCTCAAACAACAAAGTCCGCGTCACAATGCCGCCGTCATCCGACTTAATATCATTTAAAATTTTACTTTTCGGCGGGGTTGGAAAATCTTTACCAATACCTGATTGCAATTTTTTGATGTGCGCAGAACCCGCATCGACCAATCGAAACATTGGAGTAATCCCAAGTGTTCCGTGAGTTACGGCCATGGTGTTTTGCTCAATCTGCACTGTCATGAGATAGTCGCCCTCACGATGCGATAAAATACGCCAATCTCCGAACAACACATTGGTCATTTCATCGCCCCATTCGGACTCATAAAAGGCCACGATATCTTCCTCATCGTCCTTACTCTTGAACTGATATGCGCGCATCTCAAGCCCGTTAAAGTCCATGTTATCGGCCACAATAACGACGTCCATATTTTTCGAATATGGAAATTCAGGATAGCCTTTGGCACGCGCGTCACTAAAGAGTAAAACACCAACAATAAATAAAGCACTGATTTTTTTAACTGTGAGAGAATTCATCTTGCATCGCCTCTAAAAAATTATCGACTGCGGTAACGGGTCAATCGCGACCTTGGTACGGGTTCAGAATCTACCCGTCCGATGTCCAATGAAGACGATTTAAGGGGATCAAAAAAGAACCCCGCGACGTCCTGAAGTACGTCGGTGACATCGCCGTCAATCCAATCCTGAGGTAAGAACGGCGTGACACGTTTTTTAGCATCATCAGGTCCGCCGACATTCCAACCATCAGTGAGAATGGCCGAGCCTGTGGTGAAATTCGGCTTAACACCTTTAAATTCTGGAATCCACGAGAACTCTTTTATCTCCACGGATACTTGACCAGAGTAATAGCCTTTTTGGTTGACCCTCGCGTTACCAAATCGATTGATTGTGCCAAGCACGTTGGTAATCAAACGTGTCGCTTCACCAGGTGGATTCGAATCCGTTTGACGCAACTGGACAAAGGAATCTTCGCCTGCCACCTCGCCTTTTTTGACCAACAAGTTATCGTATCGATCACGACGTCGCTTGGTTGGATTGTTAAAGCGAACCATCGGATCATAAACCAGCCCTTTTAAGTCTCGGTGCTGCTCACTGTGTAGAACCGTATCTGGCTCACTAAATATACGATGATGTATTTCATTCTGGAGCTGCGCGTTCGACTTGGCCAAATTTCGGTTAGGGTGGTAACTCGGTCGCGTTTGGAACCACACTGTTCGCTCCCAAGCAGCATAGCGACCGCTCATTTCTACTTTGTGGCGAGTATCAATCATTTTTCCCATAAGCGGGACCAGCGTAATCACACCAACCAAAACAAAGCCCGCAACAACCACGAACTCAGCCCAAACCGCGCCTCGCTGGTCATACTGCACGGGGCGCTTCGGTGCCGTTTTCATATTGGATAGAATCATAAGTTGATCCCCGCGGCGGCCGCCATAACGGCTACTCTCTCTGTCGATGAGGTCTCAACTAATCGTGGTTGCCAAAAAGGGTTATACAAGTTCCCGTACTCCAGGTTGTTGTCCCTGCGACGCCAAAGATCCCTTGGCCTAGAAAAGTAAGGCTCAGCCTTACTAATACTCAACATCTGGTCTTTTGCAATACCACCGTCTTTGGCAACGTCATACCTTTCCTGCAGGTTATAACTCGGAATATCTTTAGAAGCCTCTTTCCAAGTGCGAACAGGCTCAACCGGTTTTTTCAGTATAGAAACCATGGCCGGCCCAGTTTCCCGCAGCCCATCCTCTTCAAGATCGTAAAAAGGACGAATACTTCGAGTCCGGCGAAGGTTGTTACGCGAGTCCGTTCGTCGCGCCCACCATGCGGCAGAACTGTTTCTCCATGCACCGCCCCAGCGGCGCGTATCTCGTCGATAATTGTAATAGGACCCTGAATTCAGTGCATGTCCCGCCCCCCAACCGAGCGGTGCACTCAACAGACACCCAAACCAGCAGGGCCCGACTCGAACCCGCATGGTGTCCATAGCTGTCCACTCCCATACGTATTTGTTACGTATCGCCCGACGACGAAAATCATTGCCACCAAGGCCACGCACCGTGCCAGCGATATAACGCGTGTAACGGGTGTTTAAAAACTTGTCCTGAGAGCCTTTTACGACTTGTTCAAATTCCCCATACCGCTTTAAGTGCAAGGGATTTTTTCTACCACCACCGCGCACACTTGGCGCAGTGTTACGTTCAAGCGTTTTATTGTGCTCAGAAATAAAGTTAGCAACAGTGTAAGCCCCCACGACCACAGAAGATTCAATATCCGGGTCGTTATCCTTTGCCACCTTGTTGTGTACCTGCTGACTCGAAATTAACATCCCATTGTGGAACATGGTCTGTGAAACGCTTAAAAAGCCTAAGATAAGCTCGTTCATAGGGATAATCGCCTTAGCAGCCTTGTCAAACGCACTCTCCATGGCTTCAGCCGCATCTTCTAGCAATGCGGTAATACGTTTAATCACTGGCCCGACATAGGGGATAAACTGAGCAATATCACCAATAATGTCAATGTTTGACGCAGTTCTTTCAATCATGTGACCGTACGAACTCAAACCGACCATTTGACCAATAGCGACCTGGTTAGCGACCATCGCACGATTAGTCGTCGCGATGAAATTTAGATCACGAGACACAAAGGTTGCCACACTGTAAGCGGCGGCGTCGGAGGCATTTTGGCCACGCATTTTATGCGTCGTCACCTGGCCGACGTCGTACAGAGAAAATATGGACAACGCCATGGTCGTCATCAGGATGACGCCTAGTACAGTAGCGTAACCGCCTTGCTGTTTTCGAGAATTAAATCTGTACATTTTGAATACCTCTGACTGTTCTGGGTCAATGGGTGGGACAAAACTCAATAAAAATTGTCTGGAATAAATGCATCATCAGGCATGGACTCACAGAACTCTTTGGCTATCACATATATCGTTTCTGGGCTCACCAAGGCGAAAACTTTTGGGAAAATCGTGTCGTAGTAAAGTTTGCCAGTTTTCCCTTCGTTCATATTTTCATAACTGACCATTTCTTTGGTACCCGCTTCAGGATTGTCCATGCCGCTTTCTAAACGAATCCGATAGTCGGCAAGCACGTTTTTGGCGTTCTCGCCCCAATGGTGACAGCTAAAACCCGCACCAGGATCTGCTCGACTTTCGAAAGCTGGGGCAATCAAAATGGTCATCCACCCGAGAGTAATAACTGCGCGCTTGGCAACGTCGGGGGAAATTAAATGAGTAAACATGGTCATCGCTCTGTTACGCATTTAGTTTGCTGGCACCAGCTCAACACGCCGATTATGCGATCTTCCCGCTTCAGAAAGGTTGCTCGCTTTAGGAGACAGTGGGCCTACGCCACGCGCCGCTAACATCGTCGAGGGAACCCCATAGTCAGTCACCAATGCGGAAACCACTGCGTTTGCTCGCCGTTCAGACAAAGATTGGTTATGTGAGAAACTACCTTGACTGTCTGTGTGACCAACCACAAAAAACTGACGTTTTGGGTGGCGCTTCAGATACGCTGAAATATCTTTCAATGCCGGGCTAGATGTGGGCTGCAAAGCATCACTGTCGGTTGCAAAATACAAGCCATCAAGGATGACTCGACCAGATTGATCAATTTCATCAAATGCGATTTTGATGTCGACCTGTTTGGTTGCGATTGCCTTAGGCGTGACGACATCTTGTGCGAGGTACAGCTTGTTACCGCGGTACTTGTAGATAAAATAACTTAGCCAAGCGGGGTTATCTGCCTGCTTTTGACGAGCCACAAGATAGTGAAAATCAGTATTGACCGGTCCTGACTGTCGCACTTCGGCGTAAGCGGATGCAATCGAAGACTTACCGACAAGTTCGTACACCAAATCACCGCCGCATTCCGAATTGGAGCAGGTAAACACCAATTCAAAACCACCATTGGAAAGCGCATCATAAAAACTTTGATACACCTCGAGCGTATTATCCTGATCAGAACCAACAAAAACCGAGTGCGCCAGCTTACCTTTGATAATTTTAGGCGTCAGCACACCATCATCATCAATAGGAGTCACCGCGACCGGGTAAGCGAAAAACGATTCCTCTAGGGTGGAGTACTCACTCAGCCCTGGATAAATACCGACCAGAATGTCACTAGCCGCCCAACCAACAGTAGAAATTGTGAAACTTGTTACAACGAGTGCCTGCGTCAACACGCGCTTTAAGAAGATCAACATAACCTAAACAACACACCACACAACTGTGGCGAACAAGAATTGTGCAACTGGCCGCGCAATCGAGAAGTTCTGGATAGGAAAAACCTCAACTGCAGCGGAAGAGTCAAGTAAGCGGCTTAATCCAGTCTCCCAGATTAAAACCGCTTACTCACAGCCGTTAAACGACCTCAGCAAAAACTACTTCACACCGTTGGTGGCGCTTTGATTGTAGTTGCTCAAGTTGTTGTTTGCTTTCGCGTTGGCTTTGTTCTTAGTTACAGCCTTGTTGACTTCAGTCATGTCAGCAGACTCACCACCGAGCTCTTGTGTCATGCCTGACATTTGGCCACGGATAGCTTTACCAAAGTTACTGTAAACACCAATCGCTGCAATCGCGATCAACGCTACGATGATGATGTACTCGGTCATGCCTTGGCCGCGTTGACGTTTTTTCGCGTTAAGAACTACATTATTCATTTGAAACTCCTAGAAATAGTCGTGGTTAAGGATTTTAAATTCAGCCTGAACCTTAATTTTAAATGGGTCAGTTCAAACTGAAATTGGTGGACACAGACTACGTTCTGCAGCGTGCACCCATAAATTCGCAGCAACACGCAACTCTACGTCGACATGCTTGTGCCAATTTATTTTTAGATGCATGCCGTGAGTCCGCTTAAGGAACGGCGTGAGGTGGGTATTAGGGTATGAGCTCGCGTGACAAAGCCTGTCAGAATGCTGCGGGGGTATAAACGTGCGAGCGAAGGAACTATGGCACACAGGTGTGCACCTCGTCCACGATGAAGACGGTCGTACGTAGGTTTACCAGCATCTCAACAAGTTTTGACACCGCACACTCCTAAACGAGTCACAGCATACAAAATTTGTTTTATACGCCCCCCCGGAAAACCCACGGACGTATCGTTAATTAAATTGCGACTTCGCGAAAGTCAATTTAGCTAACAATGTGTTCAGCTTATCTTACTTTTTTGTCACGAGTCAATAAACTTGGAAAAAAAAATTTCAAAATTTTACACAACAAAATCAAAAACTTACAATCAACTACCACAAATGTCGCAATTCTTCAATCATTTTTTTAGGCAAAAATCCAGTTACAGACTTACCTAATTTCAATGCAGGTGCGACTCTACGCTCACTCTATTACAAGATTATGAATACGCCTAATTAGCAGACAAATTGTACTGATAAAAGACATGGACGCAGCAGATCTGCTTACAAGACAATTATTCGAATCGCCATCCCATGGCGCCTCCGAAAAAGTCTAAACACGCGTCTGGGCAGCATTCTCCAAGCAATAAAAAAGCCCTGCTCAGTTGAGCAAGGCTTTTTTATTGGCGTCCCCAAGGGGATTCGAACCCCTGTTACCGCCGTGAAAGGGCGGTGTCCTAGGCCTCTAGACGATGGGGACGTCTATTTTCCTTCACTTTCACCTGTGGTCTCTGCCAGGTCACTCTTTTTTGGACGAATCCAAAAGAGCCCTCAGCGCGGGAAGCTCGGCTTCCGTTCGCGCAGCGAACTTCGCGAATGAACTGGTGGAGCTAGGCGGGATCGAACCGCCGACCTCTACACTGCCAGTGTAGCGCTCTCCCAGCTGAGCTATAGCCCCAGACCTCGAAGGAGCGCGTAAGATACGCGTCGAAACGGAATCGGTCAACCCTTTTTTAAAAATTTTTTATATTTTTATTCGGACAGATAATCGCGACCATTTTCGCACCGAAAAAACCACACAGTCACAAGTAAAAAGGGAGCTTATCTCAATCAAATAGGCAGATAAATGTCAAGCAACATTCGCATAACCCGAAGGCTGCATATCCTCGGGCACATAGGCTCTCAACACCCCGTGACTGAGTCGCGGCGCTCTATGCAAAACGTTTCTAACGACTAAATATGCGTGAAAAGAATCCGCGTTTTTTTACTTCACGCGCCAGTCGCTCGCTCTGCGCCTGAGAGACATGGCGCTGACGGTGCAACTCGGAGTCCCAGGTTGTGAGATTGGAAAACTCCAAGTCTGGAAATTCTGCCAGTGCAAATTCTTTACTCAGGCCCGTCGCCATCAAATTTGCCGCCTTGACATTGGTGCGAACGAACAAACTGCCCGAAACGCGCGCCGAACGTAAATTGCTTTCCTCTAGCGAGGCCTGGGAAAAATCAGCACGTGTGAGACGACTATTGGCCATATTGGCGCCTTCCATTCGTGCGTGTCTGATAATAGCGCCGCTCAAAACAGATGAGCGTAAATTTGCCGTTTCAAAATTCGTAAACAAAAGATTGGCATTGGAAAAATCTGTGTTAAACAAATTCCCATTCATCAAATCCGCATTCTCCATCTGCGCGCCACGCAGCTTCGCTGAACCCAGCTCGACGTGACGCAAACTCGCGTTATTGAGTTTTGCATCAATAAGACGGGCACCAAATAGCTTGCTGTGATCAAGCTTGGCTCGATTCAGGTTACAGCGCAAAAAAACTGCACCGGACATTTGCGCACCGGTAAAGTCAGCCTGACTGAGATCACAATCAGTAAAATCGGCCGCATTCAAATGCGCTTTACTAAAACTCGCTTCACTTAAGTTTGAACACTCAAGGTTCGCACCGGACATGGCCGCGTCGTCAAACCGTGCCGAAGTCGCGTCACAATGGCTCAGGTTCGCGCCATTAAGCCGCGCACCCATTAGCTTAGCCTGATACAAATCCGCTCCAGAAAGGTCGGCACCGGTCAAATCAGCTTGTGACAGGTCGGCACCCGAAAGGTCCGCACCAGCCAAATTAGCACCACGCAGGATTGCTTGTGACAAATTCGCGCCAGCAAGGTCACTGCCAGTCAAACTAAAACCGGAGAGATCATATCCTGAGAGCTTCTTGATTTGCCTGACATCTACCATGATTCACAACCGCGAGAAAATTGCCAAACCAAACTCAGCAAGCGCCGGACGCGTGACTGCGATGCTGAGTCAAACTACTGTGCAGGCTCGTGCTTGGCATTCAGTCGAGTCCAAACACACTGCCCCTCTACCTTGTCATCAAGGCGAGCAAGCCATTCTACATGATCTTGTAACTCTTGGTTACTCGGTTGGACCAACGGCAATGATAAAGTCGCAAAGTTCACACTGGCTTGACTGCCTTGCAGCGCGCTTTCACGTCCCGTTCCGCTGTCCAGCGACAAACTGGCTTGCCCACCAGTCATTGCCAAATACACATCGGCCAGAATCTCAGCGTCAAGCAATGCGCCGTGCAACTCACGATGACTGTTGTTTATCTCATATCGACGACATAAAGAATCTAAGTCATTGCGTTGTCCTGGAAACATTTTACGCGCTTGAATTAGGGTGTCGTGCACGCCGCAAAACTCCTCAATACGAGGGCCTTTTTCATCGACTAATAGTAGCTCAGCATCCAAGAAGCCCACGTCAAATGCGGCGTTATGAATAATTAACTCTGCACCGCGCAAGTAATTTACCAAGCTTTCGGCCACGTCCTCGAAATACGGCTTATCGGCGAGAAACTCATTGGTGATTCCATGCACCTCGATCGCGCCTTGATCGATCGCACGTCTAGGGTTTAGGTACTGGTGAAAATTATTCCCAGTCAGCTTGCGGTTAATCAGCTCAACGCATCCGATTTCGATAATACGATGGCCTTGCCGGTGTTCGAGACCTGTGGTCTCGGTATCCAACACTATTTGACGGTCATACTCACTCATTTTGCTACTCCAATTCGTCGATCCCGCGATTAGCCAAGGCATCTGCGGCTTCATTACCCGCGTTACCCGCATGACCTTTCACCCAAACCCAGGTCACGTTGTGGCGATTCACCTCATCGTCCAGCGCTTGCCAGAGGTCCGCATTCTTTACGGGTTTCTTAGCCGCAGTCTTCCAACCTCGCACCTTCCAGTTCTGAATCCACTCTAAAATGCCTTTACGCACGTACTGCGAATCGGTATACACCACGAGATCGCACGGACGCTTTAAGGACTGTAGTGCTTTGATGGCCGCAGTCAGCTCCATGCGGTTGTTGGTCGTTGCCGCTTCTCCACCACATAATTCTTTACGGTGGTCACCATATATCAATAGGGCGCCCCATCCACCGGGCCCGGGATTTCCCCGGCATGCGCCGTCGGTATATATCTCTACTTGTTTAGTCACTATTTTTTTTCTATGAATGCTTACTACTGCGCGGCGCAGAGGCTCTGACCGCGGATACCAGTTTGGGTTTTGGGGAGCGAAATCGCAGACGCCCCACCAAGTTCATACCAGCATCTCGTTTCTTGGCGGTGATCATATAGCCCCCGCCGAACATCGGCAACCAGCGATCGCCGACGGACTCCATAAATCGCAGCGACCTCACCACGCTAGCTCGCCGCGATAACGGCGCATACTGAAACATCGAACTTGCGACCACCTCAAATCCCAGCAATTGCAACCAGTCAGTCACGCGTTTTACGGTGTAGTAGCGCCCTTGCATTACCGCTTTCGGGCGAAGAAAACGCTGAACCCCGAGCAAGCTGGTGGGGTTAAACCCGGTAATAACAATATGCCCCTCAGACATCAAGACCCGATGCGCTTCCCGCAACACCTGATGCGGAATCGTGTGGCGCTCAAGCACATGCGGCAGTATCACCATCGCGAAGGAATTAGGTGCAAATGGGAGAAAGGCCGGATCCGAGATAAGGTCCGCGGACTGTTGCGCGTATTGTGTCGTGCGTACGATATACGGCAGGTCTAACTCATCGATCAGGTGTTGATCGATCTGAGTCCCAATTTGCAACGCTTTTGGCCCAACAGCCTGCTTGAGGCCCGCCTTTAGAAACGGTTGCTCAATAGCAAAATAATGGCTCGCGTAGTCGCTGTGCCGCCAGTTGTTAATAGACTGCTCGTTGTGTTGCACTGTTGTCATTCCAGCTTTTCGATTACACTCATCTTACATGAAATCGAGGACAGCGACATTGACTGTTGAGCAGCCCATCTTTACTATGCGCCGATGAATTTTAAACTGCTTGTTACGTTATTATTGCTCGCGCTGGTTTCCGCCTGCGGGCACCTCGATTCCGATCGAGCCACACCAAATCCAGACGCCAAGACCACCTCAAACCTGCCACCGCTTGACGACGGTGACAGTGGCGATGACACAGATAAAATTGTGCTCTCCGATGCCGAGCTGGAAGCCGCCGACGCTGCCCCGAGCACCGACGGCGCTGCGCACGGCGATCTATTTGATCGCATGCGTGCGGGATTCGCGATGCCTGAGCTGGATTCAAAGTATGTGCGCGAATATGAGCGTTGGGACGCGACGCACCCAACCTATCTGAAAAACCTTTTCGTACGCGCAACACCGTTTCTGTATCACATCGTTGAAGAAATCGAAAAACGCGGTCTGCCGATGGAGTTAGCATTATTGCCTGCGGTCGAAAGCGCGTATAAACCCGAGGCGGTCAGTCGCTCACGGGCTGGTGGCTTATGGCAGTTTGTGCCGGCGACTGGCCGTGAATTCGGCCTGCACGATACTTGGTGGTACGACGGCCGTCGTGACGCCATTGCCTCGACCAGGGCCGCACTCGATTATCTCGAACAGCTCAACAGAATGTTTGAGGGCGATTGGTTCTTAACGCTTGCTGCCTATAATGCCGGGCCTGGCACCGTCCGGCGAGCGATCAAACGTCACCGACCACAACACAAAGCGGTGTACAAAAACCTAAATCTCCGATCTGAAACTCGGCGTTACGTACCCAAATTATTGGCCTTGCGCAATATTGTTCAGAATCCGAAAAAATATAAAGTCTCCCTGCCAAAAATCGCCAGCAAGCCCTATTTCGAAGTATTAGAGTTACCGGGACAGATCGACTTAAACCATTTTGCGGAACAAACACAGATCGACCGCGACCTGTTGCGTCACCTCAACGCTGGTTTCAAGCGCTGGGCCACGGCACCTGACGGACCGCATCGCATCTTGGTGCCGATCGGCGATGGTGACATGATTACACGCGCTGAAACCGCAATTGCATCCGCGCCGGCGATCCGCTTCCAAAATCATCGGGTTCGTCGCGGCGACACGCTCAGCGGCATTGCACGTCAGTACGGCGTTAGCGTGGCATCACTGCGTAAGGCGAACCACCTCAAAAACAATATGATCCGTGCTGACCGCGACTTGGTTGTGCCGGTGCGTGGCGAGCTTGCCGCACTCAGCACTGCCAGTTCGCAGACCGAGCTAGTACACCAAGTGCAACGTGGCGACACACTGTGGTCGATCGCACGCCGCTATAATGTCCAAATTCGTGAGCTGTTAGATTGGAATAATTTTGCGCGCAATCAGATTCTACAATTGAATCAAACCATCTTGATTCGACCGAGCTTGAATTAATCGACGATCCGCCGAACGAAAATCAGCGCATCCTCTCGATCACCGTGCGGCGTCGAGTAATAGTGTTTGCGCACCGCGATCTGCTCGAATTGCCACTGCCGATATAGATTCTGTGCCTTTTGATTACTGAGTCGCACCTCGAGAAAGAGCGTGTTGCACGCCCTCGCAGCAGCCAGCTCGAGTACATCGTGTAATAGCCGGTGCCCCAAACCAACACCTTGCGCCGTCGGCGCGACAACGACATTGAGAATCTGCACTTCATCTAGCACGCTGCTGCAAATATGATAAGCCAACACCTGCCGTTGGCAGCACAGCACCCGGCACACGTAGTCACTGGTGAGGGCTTCCTCAAAAGACAGACGACCCCAGGGACTCATTTGCGCAGCTTGCTCAATCTGTAACACGGCAGCCAGGTCAGCATCCTGCATATCGCGCAGCTCGATGCCCTGATCCAGAATCATCTGCTGTAACGCGGAAGACATGCCGACCAATTACGGAAGCTGACGATACCAGCGTAACGCTGTCGACAAATCGCGCCACACCTCAGCTTTCAATTCATTGTGCTCCAGCATCTGCAATGGGCTGTACGTCGGTACCACTCGAACCCCGGTCGAGAAGCAAGTCTGAGTCTGTTTACGAAGAGCATCCAAGGGTTCGTTGGCCTTGAGCACCGACTGTGCAGCAAACTCACCGAATGCCACCACCACCTTCGGCGCAATCAACTCAATCTGTCTACGTAATATGGCATGGCATGCTGGCGACAGACTTAGATCGTCCGTCGGTGCGCATTTGAACACCGTGGTCGTGTACACGCTGGTCCGCGCCATCCCACAAGCGGACAACAGTGCGTCATATAAGCCCCCAGCCCGACCATTACAAATCTGGCCTTCTCGCAGATCCGTCGTGGTTGGTGAGTCAAATACAAATAGCCACTGTGCTTGCTGACTGCCGTCGCCCATTACAGCGTTATTGGTATTACAACTCGGGCATAGGAGCCCGGTATTGATCATGGACTGCAATGTGGTCCAGTCTGCGACCGCAACCGGATCGGAGACCAACGGTTCTGAGATATCGGGAATGACATGTTCCGGCTCTTCGCGCATTTCAGGTGCCGTTAACGCTGGCTCCGAAGCCACCATAACCGGAGCCAAAACCGGAACCTGGTGCCCCCCCAGCGCTGCCACAAACGGCTCAGATTCAATGGCTCCAACCTGCGCATCATCGTCCAGTGCGGGCACCTCCTGGACAGCTTGTGTTTCCGTGCTAGGAACTGGTATGCCTTCAGGCTCAACGGTTTCGGGCGGTGCAGAGACAACCTGAATCTCTGGCTTAGCACGTAGGCGCCACGCTTGCACATGCAGTTGATTGAGCAGCTCGGACGTCATGTCAGAACACCAAAAATAAGGCGGCGATCAACACCAATAAAAGCAACAGTAACCCGGTGACCAAGGCAATAAACGCGAATAACGGATTAGCCAGCAAGGTCACGCCACCGATCGTGTCGAACACGGCACTAAACGCCTCCTCATTGCGCACCGCATTTAAGGTGCTGAAAAGCCCGCGCACACCTTTTCTCTCGCCTAGGTGCATCGCTTTGAGATGACCGACCAATTGATTGTCACCATCCATCAAGCCGGCAACCTGCGTCGGTGCTTCACTGAGTTGTGATAACACAAACCAGATAAAACTCCACAGTAATGCTGGCAAACACACAATCACGCATTTAATAGCATTCCACCACCAAGCAGACTCTGGCGAATACACCAGCCAGGCAAGGTACACAGAGGCAAGCACACCAAAGCCGACAAACCAGCTAACCTTTCGCAACAGGCCCTCTGCCACGCTGCCAATCCGCTCGACGATGCGCACGACTTTGTCGCGGGTATCAGCTTCCGGCTCGGCAGATTGCTTATCGATAGGTTTCACACAGCACCGAGATAAACTGAGTAAGTTCAGACGCCGGCAATTGGTTAATGCCCGCCGCCGCGGCACGTCCACCGCCTGTGGCAAACTGACGGCAGACAACGTCCGCGTGTTGCTTGTTATTTAATGGCGCGCGCACACTGACTAAAAACTGTCCATCACTGCGTTCAGTCAACACGGCATGTGCACGATCTGGCGCTCGATTGGCCAGGTCATTCCCGAATACGCCACTAACGCGCCTTGCCCAAGCTTCGTTTGGCAAGATATAAATTTCTGCCTCGGCTGACCGGTGATGCGGCGTCATCGCAGCAGCGTGATTCATGTCGGAGTGGTACCCGTGCTTCAGGGTACCAAAGGTCTCAGGATCCTCCAGCATAAACTCAAACGGCGAGGCGAACTGCATGGTACGCTGAGCCAAAACTGCTGGATCAAAATACAAATCCTCAAGCCCGGCACCGTACCCATTGTAATTCAGGTAGATACCCAGCAACTCCAGCTCGTTTAGCTGAGCATCGGTGAGGTCCAGGGGTTTCGCAAGACCACGAGCAGATTTTAGTAAGTTATCCCCAAAGGTGCCCACCACAGCCCAGGCCAAGTAGCGCCCCTTCAATTGCTGATTTATCAGTAGGCTGGTGCAAACGTCGGGCGTTGTATTAATCAAGGTCGTGAGCTTTGGGTGATCTGGTATCTCGCCGGCAAAATGATGATCGCAGTAAAATACAGTCGCACCCGAGCCAAGCACTCTTTCAAGCTCGAACCGGTTTTTATCCAAGGAGATATCCAACACGGTAACTAAATCCCCTTGTTGAACCTTGATCCGCTCCAATAGTTTAATGTCACGTTTAACACCAGTCACCAGTTCTGACTCGACTGGTTGATGCAGACGCAACTGCGTCAACGCACAAATGCCATCGGCATCGCCATTAAAACAATCTACATACCGCATCACACCACCGCCTGCCACTCGTCCGCCTTAAAGCCCACCAAAGAAGGACCTGTTGTGCCAACCAGAAATGGCCTTTTAATCAACTTTCCGTCACTCGCCAGCAATGCCAACGCCTCCGCTTCAGACATGGTTGGCAGTGAATCCTTTAATTTCAGTTCACGGTACCGAACTCCGGAACGATTAAATAAACGCCCAATTTCTCCGCCGTACGCCGCCAGCATGGTACGTAGCTCATCCACTGTTGGTGGTTGTAGGGTAATATCGATCGATTGAAACTCGACAGTATGCGCACGCAGAAATTTAACCGCGTTGCGACAGGTCGAGCACTTTGGGTACTGATAAAGCTTCATAAGTTGGCCGAGGGCAATTCAAAGCGCAATTATAGTCGCTTCGGCCGACATCGTCAGCCATTGCATGGCCTAATTACACGCTAGCCGGCTGCTGTGCAGTACTGGAAGATCTCAACACGGATGTCGGAAGGCTGATCATAAATTGCGCCCTAACACCATCTGGCGACCCGATACCAATCTTACCACCCATCTCAGTCAAGGCCGCTTTTACGCGCTCCAGGCCCATGCCCTGCTCCGGCTCATCGGCTTGCGTGGCTGCCGTCGAGAACCCGGAAATAAACACCAGGCGCACTAGCTCATTTTTAGATAAACGTTCACTTACCTCTTTTGTCAGAATGCCACGCGACACCGCTGCCTGTTTGATTGCATCAAAATCGATGCCCGCACCGTCATCCTGCACCGAAAAGCGCACCTCCGACTGGCTCGAGTCGTGTCGCTGTATGGTGACAACGCCCGTGGCGGCCTTACCTGCACGAAGACGCTCATTGGGAACTTCCAAACTGTGCATCACCGCATTTTCGACCAACTGCTGAAATAATTTAATCAACTCAGGCTTATACTGAGGCTGAAAAACATCTTCATCGAACCCAGACAGTACCAACGATGCCTGCTTTTGCTGACTCGCAGCAAACGCTTGAGCAAAGTGAGACAGTTCATCGTTCTTGGAAGTTCTTGCGTTACTCGGCACTCCCTGTGGCTGACTGACTACTGACAAAGCTGGTGTCGTTGCTTGTCTAACACCGAGTCTTGCCGACAATTTCTCAAGGATATCCAACTCGGCGATCATTTGCTTTAGTGGCGCGCCGAGGTTCACGATCTGCTCAGAACTGACTTCTGACGCCTCCAACAGAACATCAACTTTTACCTCAAACGCCTGTGCCGAAGTCTCTAAAAGCACGTTACCAACCTCTGCCGCTTGTTGCTTAAGCGCATTCACTGCCGTTTTAATTTCCTGCATTTTGCCCTCATGTGAGGCATGAAGCTGATCTGAGTTTCGCAATGCATCGTTAATTGCCTTCAAATGCTGATGCGTTTGTAGGAAAAATGATTTGGTCTCAGCAGTCTGCGTTGCAACACTGCCCAGCAACAACTGAAACCGCTCGTCATTTTGGCGGCTGAGTTCTTTCAACTCTCGCTTGAGATCCGCTTGCGGCGTAACGTCCGACACGGTCACCAACAAACCTGCAGCAGGATTTTGTTCGTTGCGAGCAAATTCAAAGCTCAGGTACTTGCGCTTCACGTAGCCCTTATTATTCTCGGTGACGATTTCAATCTCATTCAAAGCCTGAGACGCGACGGTACTGCTCTCGACCCGGCTACCCGCCAGCTTGGCGGTAACATGGGCACGAACTTCATTCAGGTCATCGAAACTAATCAATCGCTTTAAAAATTCAAAAAAGTCGCCACGAATTGGCTCATCGATTCCAAACAACGTCTGCACGGCTTGCGACTGAACCGAGCCGACCTGGTGATTGGGTTTAACGATAAATAAGCCTTCCTTGGTGGCTTCCAAAATCGTTTTGTTCTCTCGCTGACTTGCGCTCAACATAATTTCTGAGCGCACTAGTGCCTTGCGTAAACCCAACACTAACCTCGCCGTTAACCCAACCACACCCAATGAAATCGCGAGCCAGAATACCAGTCGAGCAAGTTGCTTTTGCTGCAATTGCGCCAAGAGTCCGGCATTTAGGGTTTCCACCGCGGAACGAATTGCAGGGTCATCGCCATCCTGCATTGCAATGACCAAATTATTGAGTTCAGTTGCAAGCACCTGATTGGGTAACGCAGGCACTTCGACCGCATCAAGCGGAGTAGCAACCGCGCCACCTTGCTGCAACTGTAAAACAAAATTCTTCAGCGACGCACGTTTTACTCGACCGGATACATCGGCGTTCAACCACAATTTTTGCTCTGTCAGACCCGCGCTCAAACGCGTCGCGGCTTGATTCAGCGCAGGCTGCAACCAAAACACCTGCCCCAGCAAGCCCAGCACCAATAGGATTATCATCGCAGCGAGCAGCGAGGCATAGCGAGTTTTGTTTAGGCGAGCAGTCGTAACCATATTCCCTCTAAGCACCCTGGCAGGAGCAGAGCAGAGTTAATGTATTGTGTAATTTTAAGGGAGCCCGATCTACGGGCCGGTCGGCGTGAGTCAATCGCAACCCTACCGTTGTAACACTGGATGGAGAGCCTGTCCAGCCCGCCGTGAAGCCCAATTGTACCCCCAGCTATTGATACTACATGGCAATGGCACTAAACAGAATCCAGGCAGCGATGAATAATTTAAGCTGCACTGGGGTAAACCAAGCAATCACGTGCTTCGCCAGCGTGCCACCGACCAACGCTGCTGGGCCAGCGAAGACCAAGACATTCCAATCGATGGCAGGCATCAACCAAAGGTATTTTTGTACGCCGACCCAGACCGACATTGCGCTAACGCTCACCGCGACGCCGACGGCCATACGCACCGGATATCGCATTAAAATTAGCAGCACGGCGACTAATTCGCCAACGCCAATGGATAACCAAGCGGTAATCACACCGCCAACGAGACCGACCGTCATAAACAGAAGGTAGAAGTATCCCTGTGCCTGTACGGGCGGTAGCTTCCGTTTCTGCGCCCGAATAAGATAATACGTGGTCGCTAAAATCGAGATCGCGAACATAATCGAGAAGCCTTTAAACAGACTCACAACCTCATGCGCAGCACGCGCCTCAAACAAGATTTGACCTGCCGCAACACCAAGCATAGAAGGCAAACCGAACCATATAATATGCGGCAAGTATTCGCGCCAAACACTTGGTGCACTGCTCGCCTGTTGCAGCTTGGCATGCTTGAACCACGCGAGCGTACCGGCGGTCATCCCAAAGCACTGGATCGCGAAACTGGTAGCAATCACGGAATCAGGGGACAACCCCAACAAATTAAACGCCGGCACAAACACCACACCGCCACCCGCACCAGTGGAATTCGCCACCACAGCACCAAACAACGCGAGCAGGAAAAAATACCAGTAACTAAAATCCATCGGTGAACGAGAGTAGAAAATTGATCAATCGGCGCACGGGCACATCGTATGACGACCGCCCAGCGCCAGAGAGTAGCAGCTTACGATGCTGCCTGATAGAAAAAATACGCGCTGAGCAGGATTGTCATCACGTTAATTAGGTGTTGATGTGAATCGTCATTCAGGCGTAGCAACACCGTTTTACCCAACCAGTTTCCGGGAATGGTCGCCAGCCCCAAGGCAACGCCCAACCACAGCCCATCGAAGGTGAGCAAGGCGGTGCCACTAAAAACCAGCAACTTGATGCAATTCATGCCCAACACGATACACGCCAAGGTGCCGACAAACTCAGTTCGTGTGAGAGTCCGTGACTGGCCACGCAAAGATTGCGAGCGACGGCCTTGCAGGAACGGTGCCAGCACAAAGCCCGGGCCGATGACATTCCCAGCTAACACGCCCCAAACACTGCTGGCCAAGCCAAGCAACACGTCGCTCACCTGCAAATTTTGTCGTCGCGCCCAGAGCTTAACCGGAATCGAGCATATTAAAAACGCAGCCATCACCAATGCCACCGTGGTCGCAGATAAACCGACAAACAGCCACGCCCCGAACAAAATTCCTGGTGCCGCGAACAGGCCAACGAGTCGCACCGATTGCCAGTCTATCTCATGTCGATGCAACCAAACGCGGCTGCTATGACTGATGATCAAAGCACACGTGGTCAACGGAATTGCATTTTTAATCCCGACCACATGAGTCAGGACTGCGGCCAACAAAATCCCACCAGCCATGCCGGTGGCACCGTGTACTACGGCTGTGACAAATGCGGCCACCATTAGTCCCGCAGTCATCGCCGCGTTGAGATCTAATGCAGACATCATCGGATTACGAGTGTTCGCCGATCACCAATTCGGGCCAGCCAGCGTTTGCTGCACGAACGACACGAATAGATACGGATTCATCAAGCCAGTAAAAACAAAACCCCACACAGCGCCGGCGAAATGTGCCATATGACCTATGTTGTCATTGGCCTGTTTGTCCTTGACCCAGGAGTACCAGAGATAGCCAACCCCAGCCACGATTTGTGGAATGGCGATCACACCATACAGGTAAAGGTTCTGCCAAGGCGCAAAAATGATCACGCCAAACACCACGGCTGATACCCCACCAGACGCACCTAAAGCAGCGTAAGTACTGTTGTAACGATGACGAAAATAGTCCGGAATCGAAGCCACCACAATGCCGCCCAGATACAAGATCAAAAACTTAAGCGCGGTCCCCTCACCCAGAAACACGGGAAAATAGCTCGTCTCCAGGGCATTACCAAATGACCATAAAACAAACATGTTGATCAACAGGTGCAACATATCCGCGTGAATAAACCCGGAAGTCAAAAAGCGGTACCACTCACCTTCCCGTCGCACCGTCGCAGGATGAAATAACAACTGGGATTTGACGGCTTGGTTTTCCATCACCAGAAAGGAGACAACACAGGTGATTGCCACCAGTAGATTGGTGACGGTAAATAGCTCAGCAGGCATGGGAAAATAGCATGGTTGATCAGACCGCTATAGTATCGCGTTTCGCTATTTTTGCGGCCAAAATGTTGGCAATTCATGAGTTTAGGGGTTCTTTGCAACGTCGTTGGTGGTAAAGTCACCACTCCTAGAGTTTTTCAGCTTGACCCAACGTGTTTACCCGGATTTTTACTATGAGTATTCGATTCATTACTGCCCCACTGGTTGTGGGACTAGCCAGTCTCTCGACTGTCGCTTCCGCGCAGAACAATCTAACCCTTGAGGAAATTGTTGTCACCGCGCAAAAACGTGAACAAACCTTACAGGACATCCCCGCTGCCGTGTCGGCGATTCCATCAGAGCAAGTGCAGGACCTCTTGGGTGCTGGCGAAAATATTCGCGCACTGGCGGGACGTGTACCGAGCCTGCAAATCGAATCATCGAATGGACGCCAGTCGCCACGATTCTATATTCGCGGCCTTGGCAACTATGATTTCGATGTCAATGCCACACAGCCAGTGTCCATGATTATGGATGAGGTCGCATTAGAGAACTCGGTACTAAAAAGCATCCCGCTGTTTGATGTAGAACGCATCGAGGTGTTAAAAGGCCCACAAGGCACGCTATTTGGTCGCAGCACCACGGCTGGCGTGGTTAAAGTCGATTCGGTTCAACCATCCGAAGAATCGGAGGGCTATATCCGCTTGGGCTATGGCAGCCGCGAAACCGTGTCGGCAGAAGGTGCAGTCGGTGGCGCTGTAAGCGACACACTTGCTGCACGCGCGTCATTCAAATACTTGGATCGTGGCAACTGGATCGACAATACCTTCAACGGGGCGGGCGATGATTTTGGTGAATTTGATGAATTTGCTTACCGTTTACAACTGTTGGCAACACCGAATGACCAATTTTCAGCCTTATTCAAATTGCACGGTTTCAAACAAGACGGCAACCAGCCACAAATATTTTATGGCAACGCGTTCACACCCGGTGTTGAAGGTCTGCGGCCAGGCTTTAATCCTGAGGTCGCGTCACACGACGCGCTGGTATCGGGCATGGAGCTTGACCACTTCGGCGGCAGTGCCAAACTAACGTTTGATCGGGACAACACCACAATCACATCAATCACCGCGTACGATACCGTCGAGAGCTTCAGCCAAGCTGACATTGACGGCGGCGTTCAGGGTGGACCTGAAGCAATCGGCCAATTAGGTGGTCAAGCATTCTTCAGCGTGTCTTCTGGTGACGGCTTATCAGATCACAGTCAATTAACTCAAGAATTGCGTTATGCGGTTGATCTGGATGATCTGTTTTATCAAGTTGGCGTGTACTTCTTAGATGAAGACATTACGGTAGACAGCATTGACTTTGCCAACTCGGGTGACCGCATCCAACTGACTCAAGCACAGCAGGACACGCGCTCGATGGCAGTCTTCGGCCAAGCCGAGTTTCATCTGACCGAGCAGTTCTCTATCGCTGGCGGTCTGCGCTACACAGACGATGACAAGGAGCTTGAAGTCATTCCAGGACCAGGGTCTACCGCACCAGCAGCGACCATCGAAGCCAGTGATGACTACTTTAGCTGGGAACTGTCGGCCAATTACGATTTGAACAGCGAATGGAGCACCTACGCACGATTGGCCACGGCATCTCGCGGGCCGGTTACACTGGGTCGATTTGGCTTCGTCAGCCAGGCGGATACCGAAGAAATCACGTCGTTTGAAGTCGGCTTCAAAGCCGACCTATTTGACGGGCGCGGCCGCTGGAACACCACGGTGTACACTTTCACCATTGACGACCAGCAACTGACCGCTACCGGCGGGACTGGCAACACCAATGAACTGCTGAATGCAGCCGAGGTGACCGGCTCCGGTTTTGAAACTGAGTTCGAATTCCTGGTCACGGACAATCTGCGTTTGAACACCAATTTGAGTTACAACGAAACAGAGATCAAAGATCCGAATCTAAATACCGAATTGTGTTCAGCCACACCACTGTGTACCTCACTGGACCCGATTGTGGACACCTTCCCGGGATTCTTTGGCACCGTCAATCTGGTCTCTGTAAACGGCAACCCACTGCCTCGCGCACCTGAGTGGCTATTCAATTTCTCACTCGACTACGATTACGAGCTTGAGAATGGTCTGGTGTACGCACAAACCGACTGGAATTACCGCAGCGACTCCAATATCTTCTTGTACGAATCGGTTGAATTTGTAGCAGAGAAACGCTGGATCGGTGGATTACGCATTGGCTACAAAAACGCGGACAACAGCATCGATATCGCATTGGTTGGACGCAACATTACGGATGAAGTGGTAGCCGATGGCGCACTCGACTTCCTGAATCTGACCGCCTTCGTCAATGAACCCGCCTTCTGGGGATTAGAGTTCACAAAACGCTTCTAAACCGTTAAAAACGGCGACCAAAAAGGGCATGCTTAGCATGCCCTTTTTTGTTTTCAGAGCCCAGCAGGCGAATCCGGAATCCGCACTGGTCGTCGACACGAGCAGCAGCTACACTGATGTCTATTCAAACGTTTGGTCACGAGGCCTTTTTCATGCAACTGAACTCCGATATCAAGTCATTCGGTGGACGACAACGCCAGTACACACACCCGTCACAAACGTTGTCCTGTGAGATGACGTTCTCTATCTACCTGCCACTACAAGCCGAGTTTGGTCCAGTGCCGGTACTATACTGGCTCTCGGGCTTGACCTGCACTGATCAAAATTTCGTAACCAAGGCAGGCGCACAGGTTTATGCAGCGGAGCACGGCATAGCCATCGTTTGTCCCGACACCAGCCCACGCGGCGACAGTGTTCCCGATGATTCAGACGGCGGCTGGGATTTCGGTTTAGGTGCCGGCTTTTATCTAAACGCGACCCAGCCACCTTGGTCCACGAATTATCAGATGTACGATTACGTGATTGAAGAATTGCCCACGCTCATTGAGCAGAACTTTCCGATCGATTCACAACGACAGGCGATTTCAGGTCATTCGATGGGCGGGCACGGCGCACTGACGATCGCACTCAAAAACACAGCTCGCTTTCGATCGGTGTCCGCCTTTTCACCCATCGTTGCCCCCACTCAATGTCCTTGGGGCGAGAAAGCCTTTACGCATTACCTCGGCGGCGACCGGAACGATTGGCTGCAGTACGACGCGTGCTCCTTGGTTGCTATAGCCACAGACCAACTTCCGGTATTAGTTGATCAAGGCACCGGTGACGACTTTCTGGAGACGCAGCTCAAAACTGAGTTGCTGGTCGAAACAGCCCAAGCCGCCAAGTACCCGATGCAAATCCGAATGCAGGAAGGCTATGATCACTCTTATTTTTTTATTGCTAGCTTTATCGGCGAGCATATCGCGTTTCATGCTGAACACTTGACGGACTGATACACAGGCAAGCGCAAGACCATACAATTTATACTCGACGAAGTGTATGATTATTCCTAAACCACAAAATTATAGAGGGTCGGGAGGCAAACCATGAAGCTTGTTGTCAATGAGCAGGAGTATGACGTCGAGGTCACTCCAGATATGCCGTTACTCTGGGTACTGCGCGACGAATTGGGCATCAAGGGCCCCAAATTCGGCTGCGGCATTGCAATGTGCGGAGCGTGTACGGTGCACATTGATGGCCGCCCGGTGCGCGCCTGCTCTTACCCGGCGTCTGCCGTGCAAGGTGCGGTGACCACCATCGAGGGCCTGGGACAACCGGACGCATTGCACACTGTGCAACACGCCTGGATTGAGCATCAGGTCGCCCAATGTGGCTACTGTCAGTCCGGACAAATAATGTCTGCCGCCGCGTTACTCGAGACCAATAACAACCCGTCGGATGCGGAAATTGACACCGCCATGTCGGGCAACCTGTGCCGCTGTGGCACCTACCCCAAGATTCGAGCGGCGATTAAGAGCGCAGCTCAAGCTTTGCGTTCACAATCGGTTCCACAGAATGATGACGCGGAGGGCACGGCATGAGCACATTGGGCAAAATAACCCGACGTACTTTTTTGGTCGGCTCCGTCGCCATCGCCGGTGGTGTCGCTTTCGGCTATTGGAAGTACAAACAACCAATAGAAAACCCGCTCAAATCCGACCTAGATGACTCGGCAACCGCACTCACGCCGTACATCATTATTGATCAGCAAGGTGTCAGCATTATTGCACCGCGGGCGGAGATGGGTCAGGGTGTACACACCACGTTGGCCGCCTTGGTTGCGGAAGAACTCGAAGTTGCACTGGACTCTATTAACGTGCTCCACGGCCCAGCATCGAATGCGTATTTCAACGCCGCCGTACTCGAAGAAGGCATTCCATTCGCAACGACCGATGTCAGCCGGACGGCTAACATGGTGCGCGAGTTCACCAAAGTTCCGGCCAAGTTTCTTGGACTTCAAATCACTGGCGGCTCGTCCTCTATACCCGATGCATTTTACAAGATGCGCATTGCCGGCGCAGCCGCGCGCGAAGTACTGCTACAAGCTGCGAGTACCCAACTAAACGTGGCGACCAGTCAACTTTCTGCCAACGAAGGCCAGGTTTTGGCCAGCGATGGCCGCAGCCTGGCGTACACCGAATTAGCGGTTACAGCGGCTAGGTTTGAACCGCCCAAGGAACCGGTACTTAAACCGCGATCTCAGTGGAAACTGCTGGGCAAGTCAATGCCACGAGTTGACGTAGTCGCTAAATCAACCGGCACTGCGGAGTTCAGTATCGATGTCGAGTTACCGGAGATGCTTTACGCCTCGGTCAGAATGAACCCCCGACTCGGCGCTCCGATGACCTCGTTCGACGCCAGCAAAGCCGAAACCATGCCCGGCGTGAAACGCATCATTCAAGTCAACAACGGCGTTGCAGCGGTGGCTAGCAACACTTGGTATGCGTTTAAAGCAGTTAATGCAGTGCAATGTAACTGGGCCAATGCAAGCTACGCCAACGATACTAAAGGGCTCCTTGCGGCGGTACGCGACAGCCTCACGGCAGATCATCAAGACAGTCAATTTCGTGACGACGGCGACGTCGAACAAACTCTGCAGTCTGGCCAAGTGATTGAGGCAGAGTATCAGGTACCGTATCTGGCACATGCGGCCATGGAGCCATTGAATGCCACCGCGTGGCTGCGCGATGGCAAACTCGATATCTGGGCAGGCAACCAGTTGCCAACTCAGGCACTCAAAGAAGGCGCAGCGATTACCGGCCTCGACGAAGAAAACATACGTGTTCACACAACGTTAATGGGCGGTGGCTTTGGGCGACGCGCCGAGATGGACTTTGTAATTCAAGCAATTCGTATTGCTAAAGAATTCGAAGGCACACCGGTTAAGACCACCTGGACACGTGAAGAAGACACTAGCCATGACTTTTATCGACCAATGGCAATCGCGCGTTTCAAAGCCAAACTCGAAAATAACACGATCGATACCTGTGATTTACATCTCGCCGCGCCATCTGTGGCTGAGTCACAGATGGGCCGTTTAGGTGTGCCAGTCGGTGGGCCGGACATCATGATCGTGCAAGCTGCCTGGGACCAACCATACGACATTAAAAACTATCGTGTTACCGGTTATCGCACACCCAAGGCCTTTCCGGTCAGCTCATGGCGTTCGGTCGGCGGCTCTCAGAATGGCTTCTTTCATGAAAGCATGCTAGATGAGATTGCTCATGCCGGCGGTTTGGACCCGTTGGAAATGCGGCTGCAATTAATTAATCATGATGTGTCTCGCAAGGTACTGGAGGCGGTAGCCGAACTCTCTGACTGGGGCCGCGAACGACCAAACGGACATGGCCTAGGGCTTGCCTTTGTTTTGTCATTTGGCGTACCCACGGCACAGGTGATCGAAGTTGCTGCGATTGATGACAGTATCAAGTTGGTCAAAGCTTGGGCTGCTGTGGATGTCGGTATCGCTCTGGATCCGCGCAATGTCAAAGCTCAGGTCATGGGCGGCATGAACTTCGGCCTAGCTGCTGCCATGATGGGACAAATTACGGTAAAAGACGGCGAGGTACAAGAACGCAACTTTCACAACTACCCTTCCTTGCGCTTCAATCAAGCACCTGAGATCGAGGTACGAGTATTGGAAAATGGCGACAAAGTCCGCGGCGTCGGTGAACCCGGCGTACCGCCGGCCGCACCAGCGCTCGCGAACGCGATTTTCGCAGCAACTGGAAAGCGAATCCGCGAGCTACCTTTCAGCAAGCACGTACGATTTAACTAAGCCCGCCGCGTAACGCTAATTTCCGTCTCCAGCTGTCGGGCGACTTCATTTGGCGAAGTCGTCCGACGGGCCACCAAACTGTACACCACAGGCACAATAAACACCGTTAGTGCCGTGGATGCGAGCACACCAAAGAGAATGACCGTCCCAATTACCAAACGCGTCTCGGCGCCTGCGCCACTGGCGAGAATTAGCGGAATTGTTCCGGCCACGGTAGTCAACCCCGTCATCACGATCGGACGCAATCGAGTCACCGAAGCGGTCAAAATTGCGCGCCGAAATCGGTAGCCCGCATCGCGGAGCTGATTCGCGAACTCGACGATCAAGATGCCGTTCTTCGCAGCCAGGCCAACCAACATTATCAAACCAATCTGCGAATAAATATTCAGAGATTGGCCGGTAACAGCCAAACCCAGTAGTCCGCCACCAATAGTCAGGGGTACCGTGGTCAAAATAATCAACGGATGCAAGAAGCTCTCGAATTGTGCTGCAAGAACCAAAAACACCACGGCAATCCCGAGTAAGAACACAAACATTATGGAACCACCCGACGTCATAAATGCGCGACTCTCACCCTTATAGTCAACCACAGCTTCGTCCGGCAAATGGGCATCTACAAGCGCTTCCAAGTGCGCCAATGCTTCGCCCAAACTAAGCCCATCGGCCAGGTTGGCATCCAGCGTGATAGCACGCACTCGATTAAACCGCGCTAGACTATTTGCAGCCCCGTACTCTTTGATATTTACCAGATTCGACAGCGGAATTAACTGGTTAGTCCGCGCGGAACGAACGTAGATATTTTGAATATCATTAAACGACCGTTGTTGACTGCGCTCACCTTCCAGAATGACGTCGTACTCTTCACCCCGCTCTAGATACGTGGTAACCCGACGCCCACCCATCATTGTTTCGAGCGTACGCCCAATTTCCGCAATGGTGACGCCGAGATCGGCGGCCCGTTCGTAATCCACAACAAAATCGATTTGTGGTCGCGTCTGCTTGAAATCACTGTCCAACCCCAAAAAGCCTGGGTTGTCTTCCTGAATCTTAGCCTTTAAGACATCGACCCATTCGGCAATTTCCTCATAGGTTGAGCCGCCGACCACAAATTGGACCGGTTTTTGCGTGCCACCACCAAAGCCTCGCCGCATGACTGGAAACGCACGAACCCCGGGTAGATCTTTGATACGTTCACGCACATCGTCCATGATTTCCCAACCAGAACGTCGCTGCGACCAATCGTTCAAAATCACAATCGCGATACCACTATTGAAACTCTCGATCGAGCCGAACGCGCGTGGCGCGCGCACCAGGAGTCGATTGATCTCTCCACTCTCCACCAAGGGCATCAGACGCGCCTCGATTTCGGTCATGTATTCGTTGATGTATTGAAAACTGGCACCTTCTGGACCGTTAACCAACAAAAAGAAAGCACCGCGATCCTCGGCCGGGCTGAACTCCTGCTCGATACCCTTGTATAACAAGCCCGAGACCACAATCAAAATACCAAATACCACCAGTGGAATGGCCGGCGCCCGAAAAGTACGCACTAAAATTCGGCGATATGCCCGGCGCGTCTTACGAAACAAATTGTCAACGCCGGCCACCAGGCGATTGGGCTTGGGTGTTTCGGACGACAAAATTTTAGAGGCCAACATGGTGGACAAGGTCAGCGCGACCAAAGAGGAAAACGCTACCGCTGCGGCAATGGTCAACGCAAACTCCGTGAACAGTTGTCCCAAATCTCCCTCCAAAAAGGTGATCGGTACAAATACCGCGATGAGTACCAATGTCGTTGCCACGACCGCGAACCCTACCTGTCGCGCGCCTCGATAAGCCGCGACTAACGGCGGCTCATTTTTTTCCTGAATCCGTCGCACGATGTTTTCCAGCACTACGATCGCGTCGTCCACCACCAGGCCAATCGCCAACACCAGCGCCAACAAAGTCAATAAATTAACCGAGAACCCGAAGGCGTAAATGGCGATAAACGTGGCAATAAGCGACACGGGAACCGTCACTGCCGGGATTAACATCACCCGAAAGCTGCCCAGAAAAAGATAAATTACGAATACCACACAGGCAATCGAGATGAACAACGTGCTGTACACTTCATTAATGGATGACTGAATAAAAATTGACGCGTCAAAACTCTGCTTGACAGACATTCCCTCCGGTAAATTTTTATTCAATCGTGCACTCAAGGCTTTCACCGCCCGAGCCACATCAATGGTATTTGCGGTCGACTGCCGTACAATACCTAAGCCCACCATCGGCTCCTTATTGCCACGGAAAAACGTGCGATCCTCTACCAGCCCTTTTTCGACGCGCGCCACGTCGCCCAGACGCACCAAATACCCGTCTTCCCCTTGCTGCAATACCAGTTTCGCGAAGTCCTCCGGCGTTTTGAAACTACGATCAACGCGTGCTTTAAAAAGTACTTCGTTCGATTCAATCGACCCCGCGGGTAGCTCTATGTTCTCGGCGCGCAAAGCCGACTCAACATTACTCACACTTAGACCACGTGCGGCCAACGCTTGTCGATCCAGCCAGATTCGCATCGCGTAACTCTGGCGACCGCCTACAATCACACGTGCGACGCCGTCCAGCGCCGAATATTGTTCAATCAAGTATCGACGCGCGTAGTCGCTTAACTCCGGCACCGTCAATCGATCACTCACCAAATTCTGCCAAAGGATCACGTCGTTGTTACTGTCGACCTTTTGAACCTCAGCAGGATCAGCCTCTTCGGGCAGGTTGTCCATCACGCCGGCAATTCGATCACGCACGTCATTCGCTGCCGAGTCGATATCACGGTTAATTGAAAATTCGATCACCACGCTGGAGCGTCCGTCAGTAGACGTCGATTCAATAAATTCAATCCCCGCTACACCCGCGACGCGTTCTTCTATTATCTGGGTGATGCGAGTCTCGACGATATTCGCAGGCGCACCCGGATAGTCCACCTGCACGGTCACGACCGGCGGGTCGATGTCTGGATATTCTCGCAAGGATAATCGCTCGAAGGCGACCAGACCAAAGGCAATCAGCAACAATGAAATTACGGCCGCAAACACTGGCCGTTTAACTGAAATATCCGACAGAATCATGAGGCGTCCTGACTTGGCGTCGCTTCCAACATTTGCTTAAGCGTTTCTCCCTTGCTTTCGATCGCCTGAATCGCCAGCAGGCCACCATCGCGCGCAGTCATGGTGCCATGCACCACCACCAGCTCATCGGCAGCCACACCATCAAGGACTTCTACTTCACCTTCGCGTCGCACACCGAGTTTTACCTCTCGGCGCTCTGCTCGATGCGCCTCGCCTTCTGGTATCGCCACCAATACGAACGCTTTATCAGCGTTGTGAATTATCGCCTCTTCCTGCACCACCAAAGTTTGACGTGGATTGTTGCGCAGTGTCACGCGCATCAATAAACCCGGTTTGAGTTGTCGCGACTCATTTTGAATTAAAGCTCGGGCGGTGATGGCGCGAGTAATGGGGTCGACGCGGCTATCGACGCTGGTTAATTCACCGTCGTAGCTTTGTCCTGGAAACGCCGCAGCCGTGGCCGAAATCTTCAATCCGGGAACCAATGTACGCAAAAACAATTCTGGGACTGAAAAGTCCAGTTGCATAACACTGTCGTCGTCGATTGTGGTAATCATAGCGCCTGGTTGCGCTAAAGCCCCCACGCTGATCTGCCGCAAGCCAACCACGCCATCAAATGGTGCAACTACTTTACGTTGTGCAATTCGGGCTTCAACAGCCTGCACTCGCGCCTGCGCAGTTTTCAGCAACCGTCGGCTCTCATCCAAGGCCGCTTCAGACGCAGCGCCACGACCAGCCAACGGCTCGAAGCGATTCACTTGACGACGCGCCTCTTCCACTAAGGCCTGCTCTTCGGCAAGTTCTGCCAACTCTTCCGAGGCATCCATTTCAACCAATAGCTCACCTTGCTTCACGCGCTGCCCATCACGGAAATGTACGGCAGTCACCAGTTCAGTCACGGTTGACGCTAGGGTCACGTTTTGTATTGACGTCAAGGTGCCAAGTGCCTCGATATCATCGGAAAAAGACGCCAGTTTAACCGGTGCGACAAACACGCCAGTCGCACCGCCATCATTCTGCGCCTGCACAGGCGTACCAACGGCAAGTAGCCAAACACTCAGGGTGAGGAATACAGATCTTAACAACATTATCTTTCTCTAAATTCAGCTTAGGCCAATATCGTTCGGTAGGATACCACCGCAAAAAGGCGGCAACGTGACGATTCGCTTACTGTAAACGAAAATAGTTCAAATTTTCGTTTAGTTTTTCACTCATCCAGGGAGCTCAACACCAGCATGGTTGCTGACCTGCCCCGCACCGGCATCTGTTAGGCGTTGACGTAGATCATCGGGTATCGGCGTGGACTGATATGCGCCACTGTCCACCATCACATACGTAATTTCGGAGGTGGCAATGTGCTTACCGGTCGGATGACAACGGTGTGTCAATGTCAACTGATACGAAGAGCGCCCGAGATGGGCCAGTGCGACGTCGATTGCCAGCACGTCGTCAAATCGAGCTGGTGCAACCCAAGTAGTGGTGAGTTTAACCACTTGAGTGTCGAGACCTCGCGCCAAAAGATCTTGGTAATTTCCCCACACCGCCCGAGAGAACTCCGTGGCAGCGACGTCGACGTATTCACCGTAACGCGCGTTGAAGACCACACCTTGCGCATCGCACTCTGCATAACGCACTCGCAAATAATGTGTGAATGGTTGTTGCACGATTCATTCTCCGGTTCTGGTTAGTGGCGTAATCAGCCATGAGTCGCCGGACAGCAGATCAACTTCAAGTCAGTCACAGCGAGTTCGGCGCGCCATGAAATTACATTTCAAACGGATATTACATCATTTTGCAGTAAACTAGTGCGATGAAAACACTTGCTCTAATTCACGTCATTATATGCTTCGCGCTCGCCGCGATGAACCATGCTGCGGCTACGTCTCTGATTGAAAGAGAAAACAACGACGGCGCATTGTGTGACCTCCCCTCGGCACGCAATGTAGCCTATTCAGCAGTCACCGCACTGCCAGTTTCAGCGCCCTCTTCACGCCACCAATACGGGGAATCAGAGGTCGAGATTGCCGAGCTATGGCTACCTTCGGGCGAGTCTAGCGTGGTGCCGGAAGACGGCTATCCGGTAGTGATTTTTATTCATGGCGGTTGTTGGTTGAACCAGTTCGACATCAGCCACAGCCATGCCATGAGCACCGCGCTAAGGCATGCTGGCTACGCAGTTTGGTCGCTCGAGTATCGTCGTACAGGCGACCCCAATGGCGGCTGGCCCAACACCTATACTGACGTGTTGAACGGCATTGATGCACTCTTCGAGCTTGACACCGTGCCGCTTGATTTAAGTCGCGTCGTACTAACCGGACATTCCGCCGGTGGCCATCTGGCATTGCTGGCCGGAAGCGATCGTACTGAACGGCTACAAGGCGTCATCGGCTTAGCGGCAATTGTGGATATCGAGCGTTACGCGCGTGGCAAAAATAGCTGCCAAACTGCAACACCTGCGTTTATGGGGGGCACACCGGATGAACTAGTACGGCACTACCGAGAAGCTAATCCAATTCATAGAACGCTGCACCCAATGACACGTTTATTACACGGTGACCTAGACTCGATCGTGCCGATTGAGCAAACACTAGCCCTACAAGAATTGACTCAGATCACCGAGGGAGCGGGCCATTTCGACTGGGTTCACCCTGGCACACCTGCGTTTAAGTCCTTATTACGAAATCTGGCGGAGTTACTACCATGACGTGTCCAGACTCAATTCGCGCACTGGATCAACAAGACCCCTTGAAGCATACCAGGGCGCTATTTGAATTGCCTGTTGAGACCCAGTATCTGGACGGGAACTCGTTGGGGCCGTTACCCCGTGCGAGCCGCCAACGACTCGAACACGTGGTACAGCAACAATGGGGACAAGACTTAATCACCAGCTGGAATAAACATGGCTGGATCCGGCTTTCACAGCAGGTCGGAGATAAGATCGGCACCTTGATCGGGGCCGCACCCGGGCAAGTTGTGTGTTGCGATTCAACTTCCGTCAACCTGTTCAAGGTGTTATCTACTGCACTGCAAATCCAAGCCAAACAGGGTCGGCATCGCATCGTTTCTCAGCGGGATAACTTCCCGACAGACTTATACATGGTCGAAGGCCTGGCCTCACTCCTTGGTGAAACACGATGCGAACTCGTCACGCTTGATACCAACCAATTAATCGATCACTTGGACAACTCGGTAGCCGTACTGATGTTGACACAAGTAAATTTTCGTACTGGCTATTGTCATGATATGCGCGCACTGACCGAAGCCGCGCATAAGGCAGGCGTGCTCGTTATCTGGGACCTGGCACACAGCGCCGGGGCGATGCCCCTATCACTGGACGAGTGGAAGGTTGACTTCGCCGTTGGTTGTGGATACAAGTATCTGAACGGCGGGCCTGGAGCGCCAGCCTTTGTGTATGCCGCCAGTCGCCATCACGGCGCACATACGCAGCCGCTAAGCGGTTGGATGGGACACGCCAAGCCTTTCGAGTTCAGCCCGAACTACACACCTGCACCTTCAATAAATCAGTATCTATGCGGCACACCCAGTGTATTGGCAATGAGTGCGCTGGATGCCGCGCTGGATGTGTTTGACGGCGTCGATCTAGAGACAATAAGAGCCAAGTCACTGGCACTCTCAGACTTGTTCATCAACATCCTACAAGCCGAAGAATGCTGGCATGAGTTCTGCCTATTAACCCCTGCCGAGCATGCTGAACGTGGTAGCCAAGTCGCATTGGCGCATCCGCACGGCTACGCGATCACACAAGCCTTAATCGCAGCGCGTTGCGTGGCCGATTTTCGCGCACCGGATGTTATCCGTTTCGGCTTTACGCCACTCTATCTACGCTACGAAGACGTTTGGCTGGCGGCACAAAAATTAATTCGTATCGTCCGTGAACAAGATTACTTGCGGCCCGAGTTCAGCAAAAGTACTGCCGGGCCGGTAACGTGACGGATCTAACGCGGCCCCATGCGAATTCCGCCATCCAATCGAATTACTTCACCATTTAGATAGTCGTTATCGACAATGTGTGCGGCCAACTTAGCGAATTCCTCGGCACGCCCCAGGCGCTTAGGAAACTGCACCGCTTGCTCCAGTGGTTTGACGAACTCCTCATTCAGCCCAGCCATCATTGGCGTCTCAAACACACCCGGCGCAATGGTATTAACGCGTACACCACGGGGGCCCAAATCTCGCGCAATCGGCAAGGTCATGGCAGCCACACCACCTTTACTCGCGGCATACGCCGCCTGACCAATCTGGCCTTCAAACGCCGCTACAGAGGCTGTATTGATAATCACACCACGCGCACCGTCCGCATCCAAGGGTTCCAATGCCAGCATCTTTTCCGCAGCTAGCCGCAATACGTTAAAGCTGCCGATCAGGTTCACATCAATCACCTGACGAAACTTATCCAACGCCAAGGCACCGTCACGACCGACCGTTTTGCCCGCTGGCGCAATACCCGCACAATTAATGCAAACTCGAATCTCACCGAGCTGCTCAGCGATCTTGTCCATCACCGCGGCAACGCTGTCGGCCTGCGTGACATCCGCTTCAAGATAAACGATTTGCGGATCGGCTGTGGGGTCTGGTATGCGACGATCCAGCACCGCCACCTTGGCACCATGGCGTACAAACCAATCCACACAAGCACCACCTAAACCGGACGCGCCGCCGGTGATCACGACCACTTTATCGGTAATATTCATTTCTAACCCTCAAGCAAACAGATGTTTACTGACTATAATTTTCTGTATTTGCGATGTGCCTTCATAAATCGTGGTGATACGCGCATCGCGTAGATAGCGCTCAACCGGGTGATCTTCCAAATAGCCCGCGCCACCTAAAAGCTGCACGGCCGTACCACACACTTTATTGGCTGTTTCACTGGCATACAGTTTGGCCATCGAGGCCTGCTTGGCATACGGTAATCCTGCTTGCTTATTGTAGGCCGCCTGCATGGTGAGTAAACGTGCGGCTTCCAGTTCAGTATAGGCATCGGCAACCATCCACTGCACACCTTGAAACTCAGATATTTTCTGATCAAACTGCGATCGCTCTTGGATGAATGCTTTCGCGTAATCCATCGCCGCAAACCCCAGCCCCAAGGCCAACGACGCGATGCCAATTCGGCCGCCGGTCAGTTCCGATACCGCAATTTTATAGCCATGATTCTCGCCCCCCATTAAGGCGCTGGCGGGCACACGACAATCAGAAAACACCACTTCATTGGTGCTCGACGCATGTTGCCCCAACTTTTTCTCAGCCGTGCCGATGGTAATACCCGGTGTATCCGCCTCAACCAAAAAGCAGGAAATACCGCGTCCTTTGGGCGCCGTTTTATCGGTCACTGCCCAGACCACAAATAGGCCAGCATACTCAGCACTGGTAATGTATAACTTGCTGCCGTTGAGCACCCAGTCATCGCCGTCACGTGTTGCGCTGGTGCGCATGGCGGCAGGATCCGATCCCGCTCCAGCTTCGGTTAAACAGAATCCTGCGGCCGGGTAAGTACCGTCACACAGACGCGGTAGATAGCGCGTTTTTTGCGCCTCATCAGCCACTGATTCGATCACCTCCGCCACCATATTATTGACGGACACCGTCACCGCGGTAGACGCACAGGCACTGGCGATCTCGGTAATCGCGAGACTGAATGCTACCGTACCAACATCACTGCCACCGTATTCGGCGCTGACATTTAGCCCCATGAAACCCAGCTCCGCCAGGGCATGCAAATTATGCAGGAATAAGGTGCGGTCGGACGCTACTTTCACTGCAGCCGGTGCCAAGACTGAGCCTGCAAAGTTTGCGGCAGTCTCTTGGATCAAACGCTGATCTTCAGTTAACGAAAAGTCCATGTCGGATCACACCAACTCAACCGCGATGGCAGTCGCTTCACCACCGCCGATACACAAGCTGGCGATGCCGCGTTTTTTATCCAGCCGCCGTAAGGCGTGTACCAGCGTCACGATAATCCGCGCACCAGATGCGCCGAGTGGATGGCCTAACGCACAAGCACCACCATTGACATTCACTTTATCGCGGGGAATTCCCAGCTCTTGCATGGCCGCCATGGTCACCACGGCAAAGGCCTCGTTAATCTCAAACAAGTCCACATCGTCAACCCGCCAATCGAGTTTTTGCAACAATTTTTGCATGGCACCGATCGGGGCTAAGGTGAACTCTTCCGGCTTCTGCGCATGGCTCTCATACGCAGAAATTTTCGCCAATGCGCTGGCGCCTCGAGCTGCCATGGCATCCTCGGTCATCAACACCAATGCAGCGGCGCCATCGGAAATAGAACTCGAGTTAGCCGCGGTGACTGTACCGTCTTTGGCGAATGCCGGTTTTAGCTGCGGGATTTTTTCTGGCTTTGCGGTGCGAACCTGTTCGTCTTCTACAACCGTCGTGACACCGCCGCGGCCTTGAATTTCGAGCGCTGCAATTTCATCGGTAAAATACGCTTTATCTGTTGCTTCGGTTGCGCGGCGCAGTGATTCAATCGCAAAGGCGTCCATGGCCTCACGACCGATCCCGAATCGATCGGCGGTTTGTTGACCAAACTCGCCCATCAAACGTCCACTGTCAGCGTCCTCTAACCCGTCGACAAACATCGAATCTTTGGTCGACTGGTGCCCCAGACGAAACCCCGCTCGTGCTTTGGGAAGCAGGTACGGCGCCAAACTCATACTCTCCATACCGCCAGCGACTACGCAGTCAACGCCGCCCAACTGCATTGCATCGGCTGCCAACATGACAGACTTCATACCCGAGCCACACACTTTACTCACCGTTGTACACGGTGTTGAGACGGGTAAGCTGGCTTTCAATGCCGCCTGCCGCGCTGGTGCCTGACCAACGCCGGCGCTGATCACATTACCCATGTACACTTCATCTACTTGATCAGGCTGAATGCCCGCAGCGGTCAGCGCAGCCTGAATGGCGACCGCTCCAAGTTGCGGCGCGGTTTGCGAAGACAAAGCACCCTGAAAGCCGCCCAGCGGCGTGCGCTTGGCACTCACGATATAAATCTCTTTAAGCATCATCAATCTCGCTATTGTCAGCCCGTCAGCGTCATTGCTGGTTCGCTGGAAGTTCGCAAAAGTATACCTTAAACATTACGTTTACGTAAACGTAAACCAAACAACACCGAGCCTCAACAACAAGCTTCAAAAAGTTCAATTAGAATTCTCGTGAATCTCCAGCTACACTGACGCTTTGTCCATCTAATCAAACAGCGTACCTATGCACAGTGTTGTGATTATCGGCGCTAGCCATGCGGCCACCGAAGCCATTGCCACCCTGCGAAAGCTGGGTTGGACTGACAAGATTATCCTGATCGGCGATGAACCTCATCTGCCTTACCATCGCCCACCATTGTCCAAAGCATTTTTGAAGGGTGACCTAAGCGCAGACAAGTTGCTCATCCGGCCGGAGTCTTTCTATCAAAAACACGATGTTGAATTGCATCTCGGTCGTCGCGCGGTCGAAATTGACCGACCTGCGAATCGGGTGGTTCTGGATAATGGCGAACAACTCGACTATCAATATCTGATTCTGGCGACCGGGACACGTGCCCGAAAACTGCCAGTGGACGGTGCGGATTCTGAACGCATACATTATTTGCGCACGTTGCAAGACGTGGAAGTAATCCAGGCTAAACTAACTGAAGGCACTAAAATGCTGATCGTTGGCGCTGGGTATATCGGGCTCGAAGTGGCGGCATCAGCGCTGCAGCTCGGCTGCCAGGTTACCGTGCTCGAAGCAATGGAACGAGTGCTTGCTCGTGTCACCAGTGAGACGGTGTCAGAGTTTTACCAACAAGTGCACCGAAACGCTGGCGTGGACTTACGCCTCAATGCGTCGGTCACAGGTTTTACGCACCAGCCAGATAACTCTCAAGCAGAATTGGGAGACGGGTCAAAGCTCGAGTTTGATATTGCCTTGGTTGGTATTGGTGTAGTGGCGAATACCGAACTCGCAGCCGGCGCTAGCCTGGTGTGTGACAACGGCATTGTGGTGAATGAACATGCGCAAACCAACGACCCGCATATTTATGCCGTTGGCGACTGCAGTTATCATCACAATCCATTTTATAACCGCCACCTGCGACTCGAATCGGTTCCGAATGCAGTTGAGCAAGCCAAAACTGCTGCCTCCAGCATTTGTGGACAAGCTATTGTCTACGATCAACTACCATGGTTCTGGTCTGATCAATACGATCTAAAACTACAAACCGCCGGTTTGTTTGACGGATTCGATCAGGTGGTGGTTCGCGGTGATCAAGCAACGCGTAAATTTTCAGTTTTCTATCTGCAGGACGGCCACGTCATTGCGGTGGATGCAATCAATTCACCGGCTGATTTTATGCTTGGCAAAAAGCTGATTCTGTCTCGCGCAACACCGGATACAGATGACCTGAGTAACCAGGAAGTGCCACTTAAGTCGTTACTCGTTTAATCACTGGCCGACACTAAGCGTGTGTGATTGGCGTCGTACTCAGCCAAAAAACGTGCTTGTCGCTGCGCGGCAATGCTTAAACCACCAAACAGCTGCTTCTGTAACCAGGCTGACGACAAATGGTACAAACGCCCGACTCGCGCAGAGTCTCGTTGTACTTTGTGTGCACGGGCTCGCCGCGTGTTTTGATAGAACTTCAAGGCCATTGGCAGGTTCGGCTCAGCCGCCAGTGAACGTTGCAGAACACGCGCATCCTCAATTGCCAAGGCCGCGCCGGACGCCATAAATGGCAACGTCGCATGCGCCGCGTCTCCCAACAAGGCAACTCGCCCCTGAGTCCACGTTGACATCGTTGGCAGATCACATAGCGTCCATCGGTAGCAGGCGTGCCGGTCGACCGCATCAATAAGTGTCTGAACCATGGGATGCCAGCCGCTGAAATCCTCTTTGAGTTCTTGCCATGGCGCGACACTAACCCAATCCAGTGCATCGCTGCGCCGGTTCTCGACCACACCAACAAAATTAAGCAATTGGCCGGCATCGACGTAGTAGACCACCATATGTCGCCCGGGTCCGACAAAGTTAGTGGCGATGAGCGGCATAAAGTCGCTCGGCAAGCGTGATACATCAATGACTCCGCGCCATGCCACGTTGCCTGTTTTGCGTGGTGCGACGCCGGGATTCATCTGTGTTCTGACTGCGGATCGGATTCCGTCCGCGCCAATCAGGCAATCGGCTTCTAATTGGAGGCTACCAGCTCGAACCCGTACGTGATTCACGTCGGCCTTAAATGTTTCGACCCGACTATTCATATGAATTTCGATACTCGATTCCTGCCGCACGGCATCAACGAGGACCTGTTGTAGGTGCGCGCGGTGGAGGTGGTAGTAAGGTGCACCGTAACGAGAAGCGTATGACGCACCAAGCTCGGCTGAATGAAATTGCGCTCCGCTTATCCCATGACGAAACACCGCCGCACCGGGCGCAACCGCATACTCTTCCAACGCAGCACCCAAACCGAGAGACAACAAGACTCGCATCGCGTTCGCACCACATTGCAGACCCGCCCCAAGTTCCAAAAACTCAGATTTTCGCTCAAGCAACGTCACGTGATGGCCGTCACGTGCTAAACACAACGCTGTGGTCAAACCACCAATACCGGCGCCCGCAATCACGATATTCATACTGACGCCTGCGCGGTGATAGCCTTGTTTGTGTTGACGCGATTCATAGTCGCGTAGTGTAACTGGGTTCGAACAAGAATCAATGCCGGGCTAAGTTACGCTGGTATTCCGCCACCGTGTTACAAATACAGCGATGGCACAACAGACCGCGGTCACAGTAATACCCCACAGCACATCGGCGACCACCAATTGCCAGGTCCACCCGTCGAGTACGGCAAAGTTGGTGAGCGCGTAAGTACCATAAGCCAAGCCGCCGGTAGTTCCGCCGTAGACTACAGCCAAACGTGGTGAGCCACGCTTAATTGCAGGTCTACAAAAAAACACGGCCGCCGCCGCATACAGAATATAGAACAGCACTGCGGCCAGCACATTCGCGTCCTGCGCCATCAAATGATTCACCTGAGTTCGATACATCCCAACCACGACTTGACTGATCCAGATCGAGTCCAACACAAGAAAACTGGTCAAAAAACCAAGAAACGCAATAACATAGTTCATGCACAGCACGATACTACTCAGACGTGAGCATCGCGTCATTGAATTGAACACACGCTGTCTTGCTTGGTGAGGCGCGCACAAGTCCATTATACTGCCAGCTTGATAAACAAAAATAACGATGCAACAACGCCACGTCTGACAACCTGATGCAAGCCATTACACAAATTTGGAATACCAGCGTGATTGCCACCAATGGAGGAATCAACGTCACTGTCGGCGATATCACACTCGTGCTCATATTACTGCTGGCCGGCTATCTCTTGAGTCGACTGGTTGAGTTTTTACTGGCGCGCAAACTCGCACATACCGAATTACGTGCCGACGCGGTAGACATCATCAAGCGCGTGTCATTCTATGCGATCATGATTCTGGTTGGCATCACGACGCTGAGCCTGTTGGGTATACCGATTACGGCATTTGCTTTCGCCACCGGCGCAATAGCGATTGGGGTTGGGTTCGGGGCGCAGAACATTATCAACAATTTTATCAGCGGCTGGATACTGATCGCCGAGCGCCCAATTCGTTTGGGAGACTTTATCGAGATTGACGGTAACCTCGGGGTTGTTGAGCACGTTGGCACACGCTCCACACGCATCCGCCGAGTTGACGGCGTACACCTTCTGGTACCTAATTCTAAACTACTCGAAAACACCGTCACCAATTGGACACTCGAAGACCAATATACCCGCACATCGGTGCGCGTTGGCGTGGCGTACGGTTCTGAGATTGAACGCGTTCGCGAGCTGTTCCTACAGGCGGTACTTGAACAACCTGAAGTCATTGAAAAACCCAAACCGGAAATCGTGTTTGATGACTTTGGCGACAATGCACTAATATTTGAAGCCCTATTATGGTGCGATGTGCTGGGTGAGAAACCGCTGCGCCAAGTACGCAGCGAGATTCGTTTTCGCTTGCATGCATTGCTGAAAGACGCTGAGATTGTCGTCGCTTTTCCACAACGAGATATTCATCTCTACACCCAGACACCACTCGCAATCAAACTCGATCGCGAAACCGACCGTTAGGCGAATATGTGAGGTAATGAGCTAATGAATAGTCCGTCTGAGCCGTTGTTTTTATTCCAATACCTGCTGTCACCAACGGCCAACATTCAGCTCACTACCGATCATCAGGCCAGTTTGCCCGACGATCCTGAAGCCTGCCTTTGGCAACACCTTGATTTAAGTAAGCCTGAGAGCTACCCATGGCTGAGTGAGGCCGCTGGCGTCGACCCCGTAATTGTTGAAGCACTCGCAGCACAGGAGACTCGGCCACGAGCATTCGCGCACAAGCAAGGCGTTCTGGTGGTGTTGCGCGGTGTCAACACCAACCCTGGACACAATCCGGAGGATATGGTTTCGGTTCGAATCTGGATCGAAAAGAATCGCATTATCTCCAGTCGAAATCGCCGCTTGCTTTCGGTGTGCGATCTCGCCAACAGTTTGGACCAAGAGGATGGCCCGCACACGTCCGGAGAATTCCTAACTGATCTAATTGAACGCGTGGCTGATCGAATTGGAGACTACGTTAATCGACTGGAAGACGAATTGGCGGAGGCAGAGGATTCATTGGAAGATAACGATGCCGATGATTTACGCAGCAGACTTGGTTCGTTACGTCGCCAAATCGCATCGGTGCGCCGCTTCCTGGCGCCTCAACGCGATGCATTAGATAGGATGCACTACGTGGAAAACAATATTTTCACAGATCACGACCGGCAGCGCTTACGCGAAGAGTCGGACCGGATTTCTCGCTATCTTGAGGACCTTGACCTTGCTCGTGAACGCGCGATCGTTTTGCAGGAGGCTTTCTTGAGTCAGCTCGCGCAACAACAAAATACGCGAATGTATGTTCTATCTGTGGTGGCAGCCATATTTTTGCCGTTGGGTTTTTTGACCGGTCTACTTGGCATGAACGTTGGTGGCCTACCTGGTGTAGAAAGCCCGTACGGTTTTGTGTTCGCAAGCCTGCTGATGGTTATTGCCACACTCGGGTTGATTAGCTTTTTCAAGTGGAAAAAATGGATATAGCCAACGTCACACAGCAACGAGATTAAAACGCTACTTCCAACACCAAGGTATCGGTATAGGTACCAACACGCACATTCTGTCGAGGCGCGATCGAGGCGTACCCCCTGAACACCTGCGCTTGTGGCAATAAGATCGCCGCAAAACGCCCGCTAAACACACGGCCGCTGCTCAGTGCCCCCCACTCTGGTCCCGCGCCATAGTTGCGACTGACAGTGTATTGAAGCTGATCGGTACCAGACGATAAGATACGGTACCCTTGCGAGACCTCTGAATTAGCAACTAATCCGAGTGAGAAGACGGTCGTGAGGGCTGGCACTACGCCGTCCGTTACACAGTCGACCGTCACATCAAAGCTCGATTGCAAAGGCGTGTTTTCAAGTGGATTGTAGATACCAAAGATGAGATCGGTGGTGGTTACATCAATCGACAAACAGGCGTTTGCTCTCGCACACACCAACAGCATGCAAATCAGCATTAACCTTTTCATTGGGATGACCTCGCTGGTGTATCAACTGTGTGTCGACAAACTACCGACGCTGCCTGCATGCGCTGGCTACCCGGGTCATCCACCCGATAATCAACGTCGAATTGGCAGATGCGGTCAGCGTACATCGCGGTAAAAGTTCGTTGTTGATCCAATTCACGCAGGTAGACAGCCCCTCCCATTGCGACCCGCGCTTGCTCGCCCGACCCCATTGCGGTCACGAGCGTACCTAAAGGCAATGCTTGCCCAGTTTCGTCGAGTAACGTCACGAGTTTGGCGTATTCACGATGCACGCCGAACCCGACCCGGGTGGCACCTTTAAAATACGGCATCACTCGGGCTTGCTCACTGTTTAACTGAGCATCGATTGGAAACTCATTAGCCTGGATGGAGATCGAATTGATTCGATACGGTGCGAGTTCCGGAAGAATCGCGTACCCGTTGCGATTGGTGCGGGTAACCAAGGTGCCACCACGGTAAATCCCGATATCTGAGTAACCGCCAGCGTCGACCAAAGCAAAGCCCTCACGGAGTGGGCGCTGCAAAAACACATTGTTATGCATCAGGACGATAGAGCCATCGGCACTGGCATTGACCGCATCATTATTGTTGGACTTTGCTGCGCCGAGATTAAAAATTGCATTGCGCGTGCTCCAGTCTAGCCCTGCTTTGGCGCGTGTAGTGTCTTGCCCCTCCATTCTCTCAATCGAGGCCTGGTAACCCACGCCAAGTCCACGCGGAATGGATTTTCGAAACGATAAGGTACTGACTGTATTTTGACGCCTTTGCGGCATGAATTCGCGATCCAGCTTTACTTTGGCGCTGGCCGAACGGCGTTTACCAAAGCTCTTGGCAATGGAAACTTCAATAGACTGATCCTCAAACTCTGCGAGCCCAACATCGGAAAATTCCGAGCCCCGTATCAAACTACCGCTGACACTGAACATAGCGCCCTCTGCGATTCGTTGCGAATAAGTGAGTGACAGCAATTTCAAATCAGTGGCATCGTGAAACTCGCGGTTAGTATAAATTAGTGAAAGCGAGCCATTACGTGTTGGTGACCACCGGAAGTTAGACGATATTTCCTCTCGAACTCGACTCCCAAGGGTGTTTTGCGACAAACTGCGAAAGTCGGCATCAAAACGCTTCCATCGTAGGCCAAGACTGCCTCGATCTGTCTGCCTCTCAAACGACGCAGTAAGCTGACGTCCAGTTCCCACTGAGCTATCGCTGCCTGCCAGTGACATTCCGAGCACCCCAACGGTGGGCACGGCAGCCACACCTGAGACCCCTAACAGTTCCAAACTTTCAGATTTTTCCACCACGACCTGAGCGGTTAAGTATGAAGTGAGTCCACGACGAAAGCGACCGGTAGCGAACGAATCTCCGTAGTCGGCACTGCGAACACCATAGCCGTGGCGCAATTTCCCAACATTTAGTTCGTAGTCATTCAGACCGACATCAAGCAAACGCGAACTCACATAAAACGGCGTGGTGAACACAGTTTCACGGCCAAGCAGATCCGTCACCACCACGCGCACATCACCTGCGCCATTCATGATCGGCGGTTGCTCAATGATAAACGGGCCCGTGTCAGTTTGCGTCCGATAGCGCAGCGACTCACCAACAAATAGATCCACCGAAGATTGACCAAACGCTTCACCATAGAGACTCGGCAAGGGATACCTTACTAGGCCGGGTTCCAGCTCGAAACGGGTGCCCAGCTGAACGCCACCAAAGCGAAAAGTTGAACCCAGTTCGCTACCATCCGCACTTTGCGCAATCGTGTCACCCAGACTGAATCGCGTGCGCGTATCCAAAAAGTCCTTGGTCAACACCGTGTCTAACCGTACCAGCTTCTCCGCTGCACTCCAGTCCGATAATATGAACGATGACGTGAACACCGCTCGCGGCAAAGTCAGACCAAATTCCGTAAATCCACTGGATTGAGTCTGGCCCGCACTGTACGTCGTATTTGTACTGTAGTTTAAAAATAACGACGTCAAACCATCTGGCGGTTGGTTTTCGGCGTTCCGTGACGACTGGATTTCTCGCGCGACAAATGCGCTAGGCATTGCCTTCAATAACAACGCATGCTGAGATGGATTAAACTCGAAGCGGACCGACGGTAGACTGCTGAGAGCGATAAATCGATCGCTTGCCGTATGCGCGCTGTTGCCCGTCGCGTGGTGCGGTATTGACAATCGGTTAGCGAACAATACTGATTCTGGCACCCAGTAATCGCCTTCATGTTGGTACACAAAAGCACCACCGTGAATTAGACGGTCGTTGAGTTCAATGCTTACAAGTAATTCTGTGGCCTGGCTAATGTCGAGGTGAGGATAAAACCGTCGATCAGCATCGCTTGCGGCGACCGCGACCGGCACACTAACCATCAGCGAGGCCACCAACAGCGCTCCAATAGCGGCTGCCATGATCGTACCATTACACAATTGCCCCCAACGCATTCGCATCAACCCCCTACCGAAACCTCCGGCCGCGCTGTGACAGTCTCAGGTTGCCAACATTTATTCTCATCTACATGCAACTCTGCCGAATCTGTTGCGCCGCTCAAGGTTTCGTAATCCAACCACAGTGTCTGAGGCAATTTGGATATGTCGGTTGTTAAGGGCCAGAATGCGCGCGAGTCAGGCAATACATAGCGAGGATGATATATTTGCTCGAGTTGGGTCTCGCCGCGCAAGGTCATTTTCAACATCATGGCATGTTGATCACCCAGATTTTGTACGAGTAGATCCTGCTTAGTCGCGTCATCGCAGCGTCTGGCGAGCCGCCAAGAAAACACCGCCTTACTCTCTTTTGGCGTCACGAAGATTGGCAAGCTCAAGCGCAATGCCACAGTGACGCCCGTTGCGTTCGCGCTTTGTTTTTCAATTGCAGGGACTTCGCTAAGAAAGAGACGAAATGTGCGTTGTTGATTGATGGGCGTATCACCACGCACAGCCACACGCACAACTTGGGACCCGCCTGGGGGCAACTCAAAGATAGCCGGCGACACGATCAGCTCATTGGTTGGCGTCAGTATCTGGCGGTTGTCTTGCTGCGCCCACAATACGGTTTCGGATTGAACCGTGACAGCCGTTTGTTCTTTATTTTCAACTTTGATGCTGGCCACGGGCCGTTCTGCCGGCATATAGATCCGCACGGGCAATACGTTGAATGAGGCTGCATTCACCGTCAACGATGTCGTAACGAGAACAGTGCCCCCAATTATGCGAACCAAATGCATCAATTGACACAGGGTTTTCATCTACCGCTCCATGTTGTTTTTATTGTTAAGCCTGTTAGATGAGCATGGTGATATACCATGCTCATCGAGTAGAGAAAAATGGCAACTGAGGCAGAAGAGGAGAAAATAGGGTTTGAAAAACTACCCCAGCGCCATTAAGAGTCAGTGCACTCAATCAAAGAGGCCGACTCGTACCAAATGGGCTCCACAGCGTGAATCGCATAAGAACTTGGCGTTCATCATTCGCGGAACCCTTCACACATCGCCTAGAATGTGACCGTCGCCGTAACCGGATTATCACGGTAGGTACCGATGGGAACATTCTGCCCAGCCGGTATTGTTCCCGTCATAATGATTGGTATCGGTAAGCCAGTTCCAAGGCCCACAAATGTGTCAGTACCGACGGTATTTCCCCAATTCGTCGCACAGTTGGTCAGCACTGCACCTAGTGGAGGCAGGTTAATTGCACAACCCAAGGTGTAGTCGATTGTATCCGTACCAGCACCGTCGATAATCATTTTTCGGTCAGAGACACCGGTTCCGTTTTGCCCAGCGTCAATCCCCACGTTGTGCGGCGTCAATAAAGCACACGTCACATCGATCGATGCGAGCCCGCTAATCAGGGGCAATGCATCAAGAGGGTCATAGGTACCGAAATCAAGATCGTTGGCGGTGACTTCACACACTTCGGCAACCGTGACACGCACCTCGAAGGTATCGCTGACTGTGGCAGCGCTGACAGAAGATGAGAATGAAAGAAATGCCAGGATTGGCAGTACTGCATTGAAAGCAGGTTTAATATATCGCATGGTTGTCCCCAAAATTGTTGTCAATTAAACAATGTATTTTGAAGCTTGAAAACGCATCTCCAATAGTGCCTCTATTACATGTCGTGGAGGCAAGCAATGGATTTGCTCGTTTACCATACTTACCCCCACGACATCACTCTGTGATAGATGTCACTATCAGAAGTTGGCCCCCAAGCCTCCCCCCTTTTGCAGAAACAATTAACTTGCCAAGACTCCTCACACCACTATTCTTGTCAAGTCAGGCCGCGCAGCCAGTGGATAGGAGTCTACTGATAATTGTTCAAGAAATAATCAGTTGTATTAGTTGACCCTATGCCGAGCTGTTGCGGTACAACTTGCTCCTGCCTAACCAATATGGTCAGAAGACAAAAAAAAGGCAAGAAAAAATAAAATATTCGTCAATTATTAGACTAAAGTCTAATGGCATTTATAATCGTTCCGCCTGCAAAAACACCAATATTAATAACAAATATCAATTATAAATCTTATAATCATAAGTTTTTCAATGCTTTATAAATGTGCATTTATTATACATAACTATGAGATATTTAATTGACAACACCCCATTAGCCAAGGTTGATGCTTCCTACCTTCGGCTAATTTTTTTCATGTAGCATGGCCCATGGTACATTCCTTACGGTCAATACCAACTTACTTAACCACCGACAACAAGGTGTTTATCAAGTTAGAATAGGACATTGCCAATCGGCGCATCCGCGAGTAGAAGCATGTTGCGTTGGTGTCAGTTTTGCACTACTCGCAACCACACCAATTTGCACTCAGCAATTAATTGACAACGTTGTCATTGATGGCTATGATCGGGATATAAATAGTAATGGACTTGAATTCGAACTTAGCAAGACTCACTGAGTCTCGGTTCACACCAAATTTAGTAGATATCATCATGACTCAGGCCAACATACTTGACCCCCTTCCTTCGCTCTATATTGGCATCGATGGCGGCGGCAGCAAATGTAAAGCCAAGCTCGTTTCAGACGATGCCAAGTTTGTCGGCGTCGGTATTTCCGGTCGCGCTAACCCCGTACACGGTATGGAAACCACGCTGGAATCCATCGTTGATTCGGCGCACAAAGCCTTAGCCGACGCCGACCTGCCGCGCAGAGCACTTCGCAACGTGATCGCGGGTATTGGGCTTGCTGGGGTTAATTTACCGTCCCTGTTCGAGCAGGTGAACAACTGGCCTCACCCATTTAAAGAAATGCACCTTACAACCGACCTGCATATTGCTTGCCTAGGTGCACACGCATGGCAAGATGGCTCAGTGATCATCTCCGGCACCGGTTCCTGCGGGATTTCGATGATTGACGGTAAAACTAAGATGTACGGCGCACATGGGTTTCCCTTGGGCGATCAAGGGAGTGGCGCTTGGCTCGGATGGAAAGCAATTGTCGCCGCTCTGCTTGCGTCCGACGACCTCGGCCCTGCAACCGTCCTCACCGATCGAATCTGTGATTACCTAGGTGCCCGCCCTCGCGGGATTGCGGATGCAATGGCGAATCAACCACCCAAAGAGTTTGCGAAGCTAGCATCCATCGTCTTTACGGAAGCAAAAAGTGGGGATGCTGTCGCCGTATCCATTCTCGAAGAAGGCGTATCTTACTTAGACAGCATGGCACGCAAGATTCTGACTGACAATCCTGGTCGCCTGTCTTTACTTGGTGGGCTGCGTTCAGAGATCACGCCCTGGTTGGCAGAGGATGTCAAAAACACCTTATCAGACCCAATACATGCACCGGAAGATGGCGCAATTCATTTTGCCAAAACCGAATCCGCCAACGCGAATAAAAAAGCCGGTTAACACATAACTTTATGGCCTACGCGGTGAACATTCGGCGCTCAATAACCAATCTTCCTCTCGCGCCGTACCCCGCCCATTGCGAGCTGGCGGCGAATGACCACAGATTCAATCTCGAGCTGGCAACGATCTATGCCAACCAATGCCTGAGCGAGTACGCCGAAGTCCTACACGCTGCGCTTGATTTGCCCAAGCATAACGTTCAACTTGACGCTGAACGCTCAGGGAAAAGTCCAGCTATTGCGCTCAACTTGAATGCGGCGCTCGACTCAGATTACGAATTGATAATAGGCGTGGACACGGTCAGCCTAACCGGCCGCGATGAAACACAGATGTTTTATGGCGTACAAACCTTGATTCAATTGGCTCAAAGTTTGGGGCCATACCTACCGACGCTCGAGATTCGCGATACCGCACGCTGCAAGTATCGTGGACTGCACCTCGATGTCAGTCGCCATTTTTATCCGGTTGACAACGTCAAACGTGTGCTGGATTTGATGGCCATGCATAAATTGAATCACTTTCACTGGCACTTAGTGGATGATCAAGGATGGCGACTCGAAATAGACGCGTTCCCAGACCTGGTCAAAACTGGCAGCCATCGACCCGGCACCGTTACCAAACACACACTGGATCGAGACAATGAACTCGATAATACCCCACACCGTGGTTTTTACACAAAGCAGGATATCCGAGACATCGTCGCGTATGCCAAGGCCCGCCACATTACGGTGATTCCTGAAATCGACCTGCCGGGTCACAGCTCAGCATTACTTACCGCATACCCAGTCTTGGCATGCCACAACGCACCGACGCCGCCGCGTGTGCAAACGCATTTTGGTATTTTCACGCAGGTTTTGTGCAACCGTGAATCCACTTTCACGTTCCTAGAAACTTTGTTTACCGAACTCGCCGTATTGTTTCCTGGGCCGTACGTGCATATCGGCGGCGATGAAGTCAAAAAAACGCATTGGGATAGCTGCCCAGACTGCCAGCAGGTGTTACGAGATCGTGCGCTATCGAATAGCGAAGCCTTACACGGGTACTTTATTCAACGTGTCACAAAAATTCTGGCTAACCTCAACAAGCGCGCCATCTGTTGGGACGACGTACTGGATTCTGATAACCTAGATCAGAGCGTAAAAATCATGTCTTGGCTGGGTGAAGAGAAAGCCTGCGACGCGCTCACGCGTGGTCATGATGTAATCATGACTCAGAGCAAGCTCTACTTCGATTTTTACCAGTCCTTGTCGATTGACGAACCCTTCGCGATACACGGGCATGCCCCACTTAAAGAGGTCTACAACTACGACCCCTTAGAACACTCAGACACAATCCAAGGCGTGCAAGCCAATGTCTGGACCGAGTACATCGACACCATGCCCAAACTGGAGTACGCCTTGCTGCCCAGGCTTGCGGCACTCGCTGAGATCGCATGGACACCCAAATCACAACAATCATGGACAGCGTTTAGACAACGCATTCCAGCTCTTCTGGAACGCTATGAGAAACTCGGATATCACGCCGCTGATTCCGTGTTTGTACCGCAGTTCAACGTGCTCGATCGAGGCACAGGCTATTTACGTGTGGCGCTACATTCGGAGTTTCCTCAATTGCCGATCTACTTTACGTCCGACGGCACTCGCCCTACAGAGGGCTCCTCTGCTTATCAACAACCGCTGCTGATTACCGAACCGACCCTCCTGCATGCCGGCTGCTTTTCAACTGACAACAAGCCGGCCAGCGGTGTGGTGCCACTGTTTGTTTTTCCACATCACGCAATGGGCTGTAAGGTGGTAGCCAAGGACAGCGCATTAAACCTGATCGAGATCGATCATCTCAACCAATTGACCAATGGCTTGCCTCAGCAAGGTGTTCGTTTTCAGCATGCGCAATGGGCGCTGTTTGAAGCATTGGACAGTTTTCATATTGATCTCGATTTACGCACTACGCAGACTTTTTCGACTATTTCTGTCGGCTTTGACGGCGCGCTCGGACGGTCCCTCTATTTTCCAGTTAGCGTCACGGTCCACGGTTCACAGAATGAGCAAGACTGGAAAGTACTAGGTCAATTACAACCCAGTCAACCGACCGGGCGCTGGGCACTTTCAAGTGCAGAACACACCTATCGATTTCTTCGTTTCAGTGTCGACAACCGGCAAACCATTTACTCCTTCGAAGACGCCCGCGACATCATCCCGCCGCTTTACGTCGATGAAATAACCGTCACCTGATTGCGACCAACATGACGCACACTACCGTTCTTTCTCATCTCGACTGGCTCATAATCGGCCTGATATTGGGCCTGACGTTAGTCATCAGCCTAGTACTAAAAGACAGCGGCGGGAAAGGCGGCGTTGAAGAATTTTTCACTGCCAATCGCTCGGCTAAATGGTGGTTTCTCGGGACATCAATCGCCGCCACAACCTTTGCCTCCGACACACCGCTGGTGATTACCGGCTGGATTGCCGACTACGGCGTCGCCGGGAACTGGTTCTGGTGGGGCGGCGCCATAGGCATCGTGGCCATTACCGTGTTTTTTGCGCGGGTTTGGCGCTCCACCGGAGTCGTCACTGACGCTGAAATTGCGGAATTGCGCTATGGCGGCAAACCCGCGACTGTATTGCGCACCAGCAAAGCCTTCGTGTTTTCTGTGATCGTTAATTGTGTCGTCCTGGGCTGGGTGTTTGCGGGCATGTCCAAAATTGCGGAACCGTTTATGGACTGGCAATATTTGCTCGGCTCCACGCTCTACACCGTTATCGAGAGCATATATCCAGAGGTGCTGATCTTTAATGACCTGAACACCAGTCTGACAATTTTTACTCTCGTCGTGGTTACACTCACTTATTCCGCCGTTGGCGGACTCAAAGCGATTCTGGTCACTGACATGATCTGGTTCGTACTGGCTATGACTATGGCCATCACTCTCAGCTATTTCGCTGTGTCTCATGTCGGTGGCTTAGATCAATTGTGGGCCAGCCTGGAAACAACCTATCCGGTCGGCGGCAATGCAACAGATCTGGATGGCAAGGCCTTTCTGGACCACCAACAACTCAGCTCGTTTATCCCTTCATTCTCCGACGAGGCTGTTGGTTCCCTCGGCATTCCTTTTTCGGCCTTTATTCTAACGCTGACGTTTATGTGGTGGACTAACGGAAACGTGGATGGTGCTGGCTTTTTTGCACAACGTCTCTACAGTGCAGCGGATAACAGCGAAGCGGAAAAAGGGGCCCTATGGTACGGCCTGGCGCACTTTGTCTTTCGGTCCTGGCCTTGGGTCATCGCTGGCATCGCCGCATTGGTTATTTATCCGCGAGTCGCCGTGAACGACGTCGCCGCACAATTCAACGCCTGTTTGAACGACTCTCAAGTTTGCAGTATCGCACAGCGCACCTGTCTAGACAGTCGATACGCGTGCCAGATTGACGAGTTTGGTCTGTTGTACGAAAAACATATTACCCAGGCTGACGGCACCACTCAGGTCGAATTCCGCGAGGACCGTGAACGCAGTTATCCTGCTATGATCAAAGACGTCTTACCCACCGGCTTACTCGGTTTGGCACTGGTCGCCTTGATGGGTGCGTTCATGTCGACAGTATCGACGCACATTAATTGGGGCGCATCGTACATCGCGAACGATTTCTACCTACGTTTCGTTAACCCGAAAGCCACTAATCAGCGCCTTACGCTGGTGAGTCGTCTTGCCACACTGGGCATCACGGTCGCCGCCGTGACATTTGCATCGTTTATCGAGAATGTTGGCGCTATGTGGCAATTATATCTGGGCATGATGGCCGGCCTTGGCCTGCCGCACTTGTTGCGTTGGTTTTGGTGGCGCGCCAATGCGTGGTCCGAGTTGGCCGGCATGTTGACGGGGCTATTGCTGGCGCTTGGTAATTATGTACTCGAATACAATACTCTGCTGCCTTCCGGTCAGATATCGATCTTTCCTACCGCAATTGCGAGCCATCCGATTCACGTCATCTGCTGGATCTCTGTCTGCGCAGCCCTGGTGTCTCTCGTCACCACATTCATTACGCCAGCGGTACCAGACGCAACGCTGCAGCGCTTTGTTGATAAGGTCAAGCCGATCGGGTTGTGGAAAAATTTGAACCAAGCCCATCAACCTGCACGAAGTTTTGCCGCATCCATGTTGTATTTTGTTTTAGGCTCGATTGGGATCTACGCCGGGATGTTTGGCATTGGCTATGGCCTGCGACTCGACTATGGCGTTGCCAGTATCTTGCTGAGCATATTTACGATCACCATGCTGATCGTGATCCGAGGCATGAATAAAATTAATCGAGAACGATAAACAGAAAGGGATATTGCCGATACGGAATAATCTTATGCCGCAGAGGATTTTGCTGCCAGCTTGATCCGTTGCGTTTCCACAAAACGATAAAATTCTGCATTCCGTAATTTTGCAGCCGCTGCTTCATCCATAACCACGATCGCATCTGCATGCATCTGCAATATCGATGCTGGACAAGCGGCACTGACCGGCCCTTCAATCGCCGCCCGCATCGCATCCGCCTTGGAGTCTCCGGTTGCAATTAACAGCACCCGACGCGCATCCATAATCGTGCCAATACCCATCGTTAGCGACAGGCTCGGTTGGTACTCACCATCAGCAAAGAAGCGAGCGTTGTCCGCGATCGTTCCCTCAGTCAAGGTTTTAACGCGCGTTCGCGACACCAGCGATGACGAAGGCTCGTTAAACCCAATATGGCCATTGCGCCCGACACCAAGCAACTGGAGATCGATACCGCCTGCATTCATGATTTGTGCTTCGTATTCGGCACACGCAAGTTCCGCGTTTTCCGCCATACCGTTTGGAACATGGGTATTTTCGGGCGCAACGTCAATGCAATCAAACAGGTTTCGCTGCATGAAATGGCGATAACTTTGCGAATGATCGCCCGCTAAGCCGACGTATTCATCAAGATTAAACGTGGTCACTTGAGCAAAACTGATACCTTGATTTCGATGTGCGTCGATCAAGGCTTGATACAACGCTAATGGCGTCGATCCGGTGGCTAAACCAAACACCGACGTGGGCTTATCGTGAAGCTGACCTAGAAACAAATCACACCCGTACGCGGCCGCATCGTGTGCAGATCCAACAATCACTACTCTCATGATAAAACACGCTTGTTTGATGGCAGCTTGGCTTGCCCTGCAACCCACGTCTGCTGCACCTGAAACTCTGAGTTAAAGTGCACCAAATCCGCACGATAGCCAGGTTTAACCAAGCCTAACTTCGGTTGGCGTAGAAATTCGGCTGGATACAAGGAGGCCATCCGTAAGACTTCCCCAAGCTCAATTCCCGCCAGTTGATGCGCGATCCGCACTGCATCGATCATCGTAATCGCTGATCCAGCGAGATTCCCTTCGCTGTTCAATAGTCTGCCATCACGCTCAGTAATCGTTTGACCATACAATTCGAAAGATCTATGTACACCGCCTACTGTGGCCATGGCGTCACTTACCAGGCACAGTTTGCCGGTGGGCTTGGCATGCCACGCCAAGCGAATCATATCCGCATGCACATGATGTCCATCGGCAATAATGCCGCACCAAGCTTGTCGATCAACCAGCGCCGCACCGACCACGCCTGGCTCCCGCCCCGTCGCCGGGCGCATCGCATTGTAAAGATGCGTGAAGCCACGTAAGCCAGCCCGTAAGGCCTTATTCACGGTCGCAGCATCTGCGTTAGTATGCCCAGCACAAACTATAACGCCGGCATCGCTAAGACGCTGAATCTGCTGGCAGCCAACTACTTCCGGCGCCAAGGTTACGAGTAGAGGTAAATCCGCATTGTCGATCAGCCAAGCAATCTCTGCATCGCTGGGCGACGCCATGAACGCCTCATGGTGTGTGCCACGCTTCGCCGCAGCGAAGTATGGGCCTTCTAGATGCAATCCCAAAACGCTTTGTTCACCTTCGGCAATCGCTGCACGGGTCGCCATAACAGCAAGGCCACGGGCTGATTGCGTATCACTGATCAAGGTGGGCAACAACCCCGTGGTGCCACCCTGATAATGGCCACGCAGTATGCGCCGAATACCATTGACCGTCGTGTCATTATTGAATAACACGCCGCCACCACCATTGACCTGCCAGTCGATAAATCCGGGGGCCAAAACACCCGAACCCAAGTTTTCAACCACCATATCTGAGGGAAGTTCACTGCGTGCTGTCACCGCGGATATGCGGTTCTGTTCCACAACCACAGCATGGTTCTCAAGAAATTGATCGCCGTTGAATATCCGATCGGCTTGAAGGGCGAACTCGGTCATGACGGTGTATAAGGGTCAAAAAGCATAGGTTCAGGAATTATCTGACAACGTTGTCAATTATGCAATCATATGATTCTAAAGTAAAGCACATAACGCGCGCCCAGCCTAGCTAAGCGAATCCCGTGTCTGCGAATACCGCATCTAGCAGCATGCTGAATTGGTGTACTCTCATTGCAGAACTGAGGGTTGCTAGATCTAGGTTAAAGGCTTATTTTTAATCTGCGTTGAAGATTCTCGTACAATGATCTCCGGCAAATAGGCATGATCACGGTAACCCGCATCATCATGAGCTTCTCCGCTGACCAGGCGAATGAGTATCTCTGTCGCATGCTGTGCGATCTCGTCCATGGGCTGTTTAGCCGTGGTCAACGAAGGCCATGTCTGCCTTGAGAAAGGGCTATCCTCAAAACCGGCAATCGCCAGCTGCTCAGGGACTCGGACGCCCCGCATTCGTGCCGCAAACAGTGCACCTGCGGCAATTTCGTCATTACAGGCGAAGATGGCTGTCGGCGCCGACGGCTGACTTAACACTTGCTGGGCGCGCTCCATGCCGGACTCAAACGTATAATGCCCCTCGAGCACCAGCGTGTCATCGACAGGCAGTCCGTGTTCACGAAGTGCCTGCTTATAACCTTCCAGTCGTTCGCCACTGGACATGTGTTCTGGGTCGCCATTCAAAAAACAAATCCGCGTGTGTTTTTGCGTCAGCAAATGTTGGGTAATCTGATATGCCGCCTGGCGGTCGTCGATATAAATTGTCCGCTCGGCATCTGACGGTGGACTGGAGCTAGATACAATTCGAGAATACGGAATCTCGGCCGCATCTAGTTTAGACAAAATGTCGGGGTTCTCTGAAATTGGTGGCGTAAGCACCAACCCTGCGACCATGCTCCGCCTGGTTAGGGCGATAATTTCTTCCACAATAGCAACTGGATCTGACTCAGTCTCACAAGGATGTACTACCAACTCGTACGAATTCGCTCTCGCTGCTGCGAGAATGCCGTGCAACATCGTAATCACATAATTACTGTTGGGGTTGTTATAAATGAAGCCAATGGTGGCAGACTTTCCGCGCAGACGCCTTGCAGACAAGTTTGGCTGATAATTTAGCTTCTCGATCGCGGCCTGCACTTTTTCGCGCATCTCGGCTTTAACACCGCCTTCCTGATTTACGACGCGCGAAACGGTTTTGAAGGACACACCGGCCAGTTCGGCAACATCTTTTATGGTGACTTTCATGGTTAATCCTAACTTATTGACTGCGCCTTGGTCACAGGCCCTAGACGGCTGAGCTGAGTAAGCTCAGCAAATCTCGACAGCCCATAGGGGACTGCTTGGTTAAATCTTAGCAAATCCAAACTTGTGCACTTGCTCCAACAGTTGACGATGCGTTGGTAATTGGGTTTCGAGCGTCGATACCGAACGACGAACCTCATCAAACCGTTGTCGAGCCGAGCGCTTCTGAGCAAACTGATGTTCGCTGTCACGCAAATCAACCTCGTATTGCATGCCGTACAACACAAATAAATAGCTGTCCAACACGAATGGCTCAAACGCGTAATCGAAATCGTACTTACTGGGAACGTGTGTCTTCCAGTATGCTAAGCGTTGCTGCAGCGATTCTGGAATGGATTTTGGGTCGCAATTGTCGATCCAGTATTGGCTGTCACGCCGTTTACTCACGCAATAATGAAGCTTAACGAAGTCGACGGTTTTATCCCAGCGCAAATTTAAAATACTGTTGTACTGATCCGCCGCGTACTGCATTTCCTTCCGTGTGTTGGGAAATTGTTCGGCCAACATGTTGGCGGCGGCCTCCACCAGAAAAATTGCGGAAGCCTCTAACGGCTCGATAAACGCGGCCGACATACCAATCGCGACACAGTTTTTGTGCCAAAATTCACGACGGTAACCGCTCTGAAACCGGATTTTGCGTGCCTCGAACTGGTTCCCTGCCTCACCAAGGTAGGCGCGTAAATATTCCTCAGCCTGTGCATCATCCGTATACATTGAACTGTAAACAAAGCCAACACCACGGCGCTCGGTCAGGCCGATATCCCAAGTCCAACCATCTGCAAATGCAGTAGCAATGGTGTGCGTGGCTATCGGCTCTTGATCATCTTCATAGGGCACGCGTATCGCCAGCGCCGTATCGTTAAAAATGATGTCCGAAATATCTTGGTACGGTACACCCAGCGCTTCGCCTAACAGAATTGCTTTAGCGCCGGAACAGTCCACAAATAGATCGGCTTCCAAACGTCCAACTTGGTCAGTTTCAACGGCCATGATATCGCCCTGCTCATCCAGACAGACCTCATTCACATCTGCTGAGTGAAACTGTACCCCCAAATGGGCGACACAGTGCTCATGCAAAAAGTCCGCAAACTTATTGGCATCGAGATGATATGAGTAATTTTGGATTGCTGCATAGGCTGGCGTTGTAATCTTTTTAGGCGCCAAATTACGCGCACACATCTGAGCCTGCGTGGCGGTTGCCATGTCATACGGCAAATCTCCGCCGTCACCGAGTATCCAGTACGGCGCGAGATTGAAGTCATAGGCTGCATGAAACACCGCGTTCAATGGGTGATAATAGCTGTGACGTTCACCCGGCTCGGGTGTGTGCACCCAGTTGACAAACTCAGACCCTTGTTTGAACGTGGCGTCGCAGCATCGAATAAACTCGGATTCATCAATACCGAGCACTTGCAGTGTGGTTCGAATAGTCGGCCAAGTGCCTTCACCAACACCCATAATTGGTACATTCGGTGATTCCACCAACGACACCGTGATAGTCGGGTCATCTGCGCAATTAAACCGTTTGGCCAGCAAGCCTGCGGTAATCCAGCCGGCTGTGCCACCGCCAACAATTAAGACACGCGTTACCCTGCTCATATCGACGTTACGTGCTGATCTGCCAATTACTTGGCTTCCTGAGCGCTCCGTTTAGCACGTCGTTGCATCAGATCGTCCAGTCGATGTAAAGACACCAAGCTCGCGTAGATAGCACGCAGATACCCTTTGTCTCGCAACTCGGCCAGCTTCTCCGCCGGTAATTCGCCCAGGGCAACTTCATCAACAAAGTACAGCCCCGTGACATTGAATGGCTGACCACTCGGCGGTGTAATGGAGATCGGGTTGCTCTTCAACAGTGACAGCTCGGTTAAGGTGTCAATAAAGTCCAGCATTTGCATGCCATGCGCGCGCACTTCCGCAGCTAATTTTGACTGATGCTGAAGGAATTCAGTTTGATTTCCTTCGTCATCAAAAAGCCGCTCGCCCAGATCGGTATTCACCAGCTTCGAGTCCTCATCAACACAGATAACCAGTTTCTCGCTATTGTTCTTATCAGGCATAGCAACCAGCGCTGACGGTCTCAAACTACCCGGCAGATAGCGGCCCAGCCATTTGCCGTTCTCACACAGCAAATTCTCATCGGGTGTAAAGCCGGTCATGATAACGGGGCGGATCTGACCTGTTTCGTTATTTTTTGCAAATACAACCGGGCATTCAGAGGAACAAGGTCCAAATTCAGCCATAAAAATCGGCAACAGGTTGTGCCCTTCGGCCAGTGCCACTTGGTCTTTAACTTCCACCTTTAGGTTACGGTGGGCATCGGAATTTAGTGCTACGAGTGATGTCATAATTATTTTTAAATCTTTGGAAAGCCATATTGGCATACTTTGTCAATCAACGATCGATGCGACGGCAAGTCTCGACACACATGCTCAGTGGCTTTGGCCACGTTGGCAAAAGACATCTTGGCCTGTTCCACCTGGGCAAATGTCGATGCGCTCGACTGCAACGATTGCTCGAACCCCATACCGTGCAAGATGTATTGATAACTCTCGTGCGGAAAGGGTTCATTCGTGTCCGAGAAGTCGTATTTGCTGACTGGATGCCGAGACCAGGCATCCAGCTTATCCAACAAACTGTTGGGGACCGTTTCGGACTGCTTATTGTCTCGCCAGAATGGTTCCTGACGAGAAGACAGATAATAATGCAGTTTTATAAAGTCGATAGTCTTATCCCACCGAAAACGGAACGATTTATTAAATTTTTTCTCTGTGTGTGCCATTGCACCCCGTGATCGAGGGAATAAATCAGACAACATGTTCCCTGCTGCCTCTACCAAAAAGATCGCTGATGCTTCGAGCGGTTCCACAAACGCGGCTGACAAGCCAATCGCAACACAATTTTTGTGCCAAAATTTTTCCCGATAGCCTACCCGCATTTTAATCTTGCGTACACTCAGCTCACCGCTTAGGTCACCACAGTATGCTCGCAGCTGCTGCTCAGCTTGATCGTCGCTGATGTGCGCGGAAGAAAACACGTGACCAACTCCGCGCCGGTTTTGCAGCCCGATATCCCAAATCCAACCAGCTGCCTGCGCCGTTGCTTTGGTCACACACGCGATATCTGCATCTTTCGAAAGGTACGGAATCTGAGCAGCCATTGCGGTATCGGTCAGCAATACGTCGTTTACGTCGTTAAACGGTATTCGCATGGTGTCGCCGAGTAATAAGCTCCGAAAACCAGTGCAGTCCACAAACAACTGACCGCTGACTTTGCCTTGCTCTTCGGTGTCGACGTCGGTGATGAACCCATCGTGGTCACAATTTACCTGCGTGACGTTGGCGGGCACAAAATGGACGCCCAGCTTATCGACCGCATGCCGCTTAAGTAGTGCGGCGAACTTGCCCGCATCCAAATGATACGCGTAACTTTGAACCGCATCGTAACCGCGCGTGGTGATTTTCTTGGGCGCCAGACCGCGATCACAGGCCACACCCTGAGCACTCACCGCATTTGCGTAACTGACATCACGCCCAGCATGCCCAAGCACCCAATACGGCGCGAGATTAAAGTCGGCAGGATTGTAGATCGAGCTAAAAAGGTTGTAATACGTATGCGGCTGAGCGTCGTCTGCATTTTGTTTCCAATCAATAAACTGGCTGCCTTGCTTAAAGGTTGCGTTACATTCTCGAATGAACTCGGTTTCATCCAAACCAATATTTTCCAGCGTTCGACGCATGGTTGGCCAAGTACCTTCGCCCACACCGATAGTCGGGATATCCGGCGATTCAATCACGCAAACTCGGATCGCACCGGGTCGCGTTGACACAAGGTTTTTAGCTAATGTGCAGGCTGTTAGCCAACCCGCGGTGCCACCACCAACGATGACCACCTGCTCAACTCGAAGCTCACCCAATTTCATGCAGACTAGTATACTCCATTGCACGCTCTATCCATGCTTAGTGAACCTGAAACAAACTCAGCATGAAGACTGCTTCAGGCCACACTTTACAAAAAAAGGGAGGGACACTGCCCTCCCCTCTAATCGCCGATCGCCGCCTAGTAACGATACGCCAGCTTGACGAAGTAGCGCGCGCCATTCACTGATGCAACACGCAGACTATTCAGGCCTGAACCAAAGTTCTGGATGGTGACCTCTTCCGTTAGGTTCACGCCTTCAAAAGAGATATCCAGGTTATTGGTGATGTGGTAAGTCGCAGACAAGTCAACGAACGACTGATCTTCAAACGAATCAAGCGCTGTCCCCAGTGCCGTACCTTCCGCCAGGAAGGCGTCGCGATAGGTGTACGCCAAACGCACTGAGACTTTTTCGTTCTCGTAGTAACCGCTCAGGTTGTACGCGCTCTCAGAGGTACCCGGCAAATCGACCTTAGTGCCATCATCCAACTCACCTTCCGCGTCGACGTAGGTGTAGTTCGCAATCAAGCCAAAGCCGTTCTCGAACTCTTTTTGGAACTGAACTTCGAAGCCAGTCAAGTCACCGCCTTTACCTTGGACAGGGATCGTTGTGCGGTATGGCAGAGGTGGCTCACCAGGCAGTGTCAACGTGCGCACTTCTGACGTCGTCGTGATAAAGGATTTGATGTCTTTGTGGAAGATCGATCCAGACAACAACGAACCTTCACCGAAATACCATTCCAAACCGATATCTGCTTGGTCAGCAATGAATGGTTCAATCGCGGAGTTACCTTGCGTTGCAGTTTGTTGAATGTTGGCGATAGCTCCAAATGCCGGATTCAGGCTGCTGTACCCTGCACGCGACATCACGCGCGCCATCGAACCACGTAACAACAGGTCGTCCGACAAATCAAACGCGATATTGAAGCTTGGCAACAATTCTGAGTAATCCGACTCAACCACGTTGAACGCCGACGTACCAGTCACATCCGTCTGCACATAACGTGCACCAACATTACCGCGATAGCTGTCACCGGCAAAGTTTGCTTGTGCGTAAAATGCCGTGATGTCCTCTTCAATGCGACCAAACGCGTTATCTACACGCTGCGGGGCACCGGCAAGGCTAGTCGCTGCACCGTGCAGCGCGCCGCTATCAATACGGACATAATTACACGCGTTCCCACCGCACACATCGCCATCGACGTTCAGCGCACCATCGCCTATTCCCAGACTGGCGACTGTTGCACCTTCTGGCAATGACACAGTGGAATTGAATTGGTTCTGCTCTTGCGCATGATCACGCAATTTGACACCAACGTCGACGGAGTTGAACACACCCCAATCGACATCAAAATTCAAGTCCGCCTGGTAGTAGGTTTCCTCGTCTTCCAACACCGTTTCTGCCAGCGCCATGCTCAGCACGGTACTGCCCGACGCGTTGGCAACCGACGTCCCATTAATGTTAGCAATAATCCGTTGCGGCAGATCGGCATCGAAATCCACGGTGACACCCGATGTGGCATCAAACGCGCCTAATCCAATCAACGCGTTCGCATTGCCACCGTTACCGCCTTCGGCCGTGGTTTTGCCCAGCTCATAGCTCAAAGTCCAGCCCTCACCGTCATACTCACCGGTAAAGTGCAATACATCGCTTTCCATCACGGGCATCCGTGCGTTCGCGTCCTGAGCCAGATTCGCTGCTGCATTGACTGTGCCCGCCAGCGGCAATACTTCTGCGCGACCACAACAGGCTGCTGATGGGGCAACGCGCGACGTAGATGGGGTAATATCGCTGGCATTAATTACCAGGAAGTTCTGATTAATGTTTTGCGCGTCGATTTCGGTCTTCAAGTACTCAAGCGTGTAAGACTGCTCGTCCGTTGGCGCGTACTCCAAGGTTAGATCAACCGTTTGGCGCTCACGATTTTGCCGAAATTCTGCCAAACCGATTGCTGACCAGGATTCTTCCCAATAGTTTTCTGCTTTGTCCGCACGACCAACAATTTCATTGCTGTGCACCATGCCGGATACACCAAAAGTACTGTCATCATTTTTCCAACTGACATAACCAGTCGCACCAATGCCGGTGTCATCGCTATCTGCCAAGCTGTTGCTATTCGTTTCGATTGATGCGAAAACTGTTAACGCATCCGTCGCTTCCAGTGGACGCCGGGTATTGACGATAACAGTACCACCCACTCCGCCTTCATCCAGCGATGCGGTTGGCGACTTATGTACTTCAATGCTCGAAACCAGCTCAGATGGCAACAAGTCCATGTTAAAGCTGCGGTTGTTCGCACCCAATGAGAACCATTCCGTAGATGCTACAAACTGACCGTTCATCATGGTGTGTGTCAATTCTGGGTTTACACCACGAATCGACACTTCGTTACCTTCGCCAACGAAACCGCGGTTAATCGTCACGCCAGGTACACGCTGTAACGCTTCGGCCAGGTTTTTGTCTGGGAATTTACCAATGTCTTCCGCGGAGATTGCATCCACTACCGAGTTTGCTGCACGCTTTACTTCCAGTGCTTTGCGTAATGCGCCACGTGTGCCGTAGACAACGACTTCTTCGATCTCTGCATTCACTTGCGCATCCTGCGCATAGCCACTGTTTACAGGCGCAAGCATTGCCGCTGCAAGGGTACCAACCGCACCATACAAAGCCGGGTCGCTAATTCGCTTTAGCTTGGCCTTGAGTGGCATTTTATTGAACTTTTTGGACATTCTCATCTCCTACCGAAACGGTAACTTGTCACAAACTCGTATCTGAATTTTTTACATTATTATTCGCCAAATGAGCACTGGGTTCTCACCTAGTGGGAACAAAGTACAAACATAAGACAACGTTGTCAATCTTGCGATGTGAAAAATACGATTTTTTTGGCAACGTTGTCATTGATATGTAACAGAATGTTGTTTTCGCGTACTAAGTGCGATTTAGTTCTACATCGACCGAACACGCCCGCGGCAACCTGAACCGGTCACAACGGGCGTTTTTGGTGTTATTACTTAAGGGTTTGCGTTCAGATAAGCACGATGCGGATTCGAAAAACTACCGTTACCATAGGCATCCCAGGTAATAGACCAGGTCATCAGACCTCGAAAATCCGGGTGTGCCTGCCCCGGCACATAAGCCCCACAACCAGTGCGCTTGATCAAACAATCTAAAGCAGAATGCACAACGCTACTTGAGGTAAGCCCTGATGAAGCAGCACCGGCTGTGGCTGGCAGTCCGATCGCTACCTGATCGGCACGCAAGCCAGGGAAGAAATTGTTGGCATCTCGTCCAGCTGGAAAACCCGTGATCATCATGTCTGACAACGCCACATGGAAATTGGCGGTTCCGGCGTTGTAGGCAACATCATCAGTGGCCAGGATGGAACCGGAATTGTAGTGCTGTACATGCAACAGATTCAGATCATTACGCAAGGCGTGAATCAAGGGCAGATACGCTCCCCAGATGCCACCGAAATTCGCATAGCCACCCTGGACGTATGCGGTTTCTGGGGCCATTGTGAGGATAAAGTCGGGACCAAAGCGCGCTTTCAACTGACGTGTCGCTTCAATCAAATTCACAATCGCCGGAGTTTGCGGGTTCGCCACAGTATCGCCGGGATTCATGTTTAACGATCCGCCTTCGAGATCTATGTCCATGCCGTCCAAATCATAGCGCGCGATTATATCGCCCATGGTGCGCACAAAGTTATCGCGCTCTGTGACATTATCGAGCGTGATATGCGCGTTTGCACCACCCAGCGAGATAAGCACTTTTTGCCCACGCGCCTGTAACATCTGGACACCCGCCATAAATGCTGCTTCGCTCTCTTCAGCCGGTGCAAACGCCACCTCACCCGGCTGACCACCGAGTTTATTTTCAGCGAATGAAAGGTTTACGATGTCCCAGACATCACTGACCGATCCAATAGGAAGGTAGCCTGCTTGATTCACAAAGTTATGCCAATAACCAACCAATACACGGTGTGGTAATGGACTGCCCGTTGCGCTGCCATCGTTAATATTCGCCACCGTTGACACGGTGGTTGCAGCCCCGTCATTGTCGGTGACGGTTAGCGTGACCGTATAGGTTCCCGTATTGGTGTAACTATGCGAGGCAGATGACTGGTTAGACTGTGCCCCGTCACCGAAGCTCCAGCTATAATTGGCGACACTGCCATCTGGGTCGCTACTGCCTGCGGCAGTGAAGTTAATCATCTGGTTAACCTGGCCATAGTAAGGGCCGTTAATCTCAGCAACGGGCGGTTGATTGTTGCCACTTGTTTGGCAATCACCAAACTCATTCCAGGCATCTCCCCAATGCGCACCGACGCCTGGTTCATATGCCCAAGCTGCGGACGAAGAACACCAGCCCTCAATCAGGCATTCGAAACGCTTGCCGGCATTGGACACCATGTCACCAGCTGCATAACTCGCGCCAGCAACATACGCCGGAACGCCATCACAACTGCCTGGTTCGCCGCCAGAATCGTCACTGATTGCCGCCGAAGTGGAGGCGACGCTGCTGGTGCCTTGATTATCGATAACAGTTAAGGTGACGGTGTAGGTGCCCGCCGTCGTGTAGGTGTGTTGCGGATTGGGCAACGAACTCGAAGCACCGTCGCCAAACTGCCACTGATAGCCTGTAATCGTGCCATCGACATCGGTTGATCCAGCACTGTTGAAATTAAGTGTTTGACCAACCAGCGCCTGATAGGGACCGTTGATTTGTGCACTCGGTGCTTGGTTAGTCGGCGTATCCCCACAAGATCCCAACACGGCCCAGACATCCCATTGTTGCGAATGGTTAATTGGGTTTTGGTTTTGTGTCCACCATTTCGCGCGATAGGCAGATCCCGCATGCTTAACCTGATCATTACCAACGTACACTGTACTGCTGGTCCAGGAAGATAGACTACTGCAGTCGACCGCCAAAGCCGATGCAGGAACAAATAAGAGCGCACCACAATACAGTGCGGTGCATAAACGTAGGAAAGTCATGATTACCTCACTCGTCGACTGACGATCAGAATGTGAGTTGAAAAGAATACTGCCGGGTGACAGTTGGCACCCGGCAGCGCTGCCCTAAAGACAGTGGGGTTAGTTTACAGACCGTCTGAAATAGCTTGGATCAGCTCGCCATTCGCCGTGTCTCCACTAAATTCCCAGAAAAACGCACCACCGAGACCTTGTTGGTTTGCGTAATTCATTTTCCCTTGAATAGTCGCGGGCGTATCGAAGCTCCACCAATTGTTGCCGCAATATGCGTACGCAGTTCCAGCCACGACGCCGGTCGCAGGACATGAATTCTTCAAAACTTTGTAGTCTTCAATGCCCGCCTCGTACGTGCCTTGCGCGGCACCACTGGCGGAGCCACCTGGCGCACTTTGTGACACACCGGTCCAGCCTCGTCCATAAAAGCCAATGCCGAGTAAGATTTTTTCAGATGGCACACCGAAACTCTTCAACAGTTGTACGCCATTATCCGAATGGAAGTCCGCAATCGGAATACCAGGGTAGGCGGTAAGCGGGGAATGTGGTGCCGTAGGCCCATCGGCATCGAATGCGCCGAAAAAGTCATAGGTCATCAACATATAGAAGTCTAGGTATTGCGCAGCTGGGCCATAGTCAGCCGCATTCAACTTAGCACTGCCCGCGCCAATCGCTGAGGTTACTAACTGATTGCCGAAACGAGCACGCAAGGCACCCATTAGCGTTGGATACGCCGCCGGACCACTAGAATCACACGACAAGCCACAGGCGTTAGGGTACTCCCAGTCGATATCAATGCCATCGAACACATCCGACCAGCGCGCATCATTGACGAGGTTGTAGCAGGAATCAGCAAAGGCTTGCGCATTGGCTGCCGCCTGACCGAAACCGCCAGACCAAGTCCAGCCACCAAACGACCACACAACTTTGATGTTTGGATACATGGCTTTCAGTTTGCGAATCTGATTGAAGTTTCCACGCAATGCACCCGCATCCCATGTATCACTGGTACCATCCACACTCGCTCCGGCATCGTAATACTTGTCGTACGCAGCGTACGAATCGCCGATCTTACACTCGCCGTTCTGTACATTACCGAAGGCGTAGACAATGTGCGTTAACTTTTCCGCAGATCCGCTGGTGACCAGGTTTTTGATGTGATAATTACGGCCGTAAACGCCCCACTCGGTAAAATAGCCAACCACCTTCTTATTTCCGGTTGGCGGATTGCTTGTATTGATCGTGGCTGTGGTACTACTGGTATTCGTTGCGCCGTCATCATCTGTCACTGTGAGACTCACTGTGTAGTTTCCAGCAGTCGCGTAGGCGTGTGCCGGAGTCGCTGCACTCGAGCTCGCACCATCGCCAAAATCCCAAGCGTAGCTCACGATATTGCCATCAGAATCCTGCGAACCGGCACTGCTGAAGGCGATGCTGTTACCAACTAAGGCACTGTATGGCCCATTGGCATTGGCAACCGGGTCCAGATTACCGCCAACTGACGAAATCGTCGCCGTGGTTGAGTTGCTTGCAGATGCACCGCCATTGTCAGTCACTGTTAGTGTGACTGTATAATTCCCGGCAGTCGCGTAGGTATGCGTCGGATTCGCACCCGTAGCACTACCTCCGTCGCCAAAACTCCAGCTGTAGCCGACGATTTGACCATCAGGGTCAACCGAGCCGGCACTACTGAAACTAATCGCGGAACCAGCGGTTCCTGAGTAAGGTCCATTGGCATCGGCGCTGGGTGCCGCATTGCCGCTGCAATCACCGACTTCAGACCAGGCATCCTGCCAATGAGCGCCGACACCTGGCTCATACGCCCACGCTGCGGACGAAGAACACCAGCCAGCGACATTGCAAACAAATTCTTTATTTACATTACTCACATGCTGGCCGGCCGAATAGCTCTGCCCGGCTGAATATGTCGGCAAGCCGTTGCATCCGCCGGAGGTGCCACCGGAAATGGTCGCCGACGTCGATGCGCTGCTGGTCGCTCCGTCATCATCCGTCACCGTGAGTGCAACCGTGTAGTTGCCCGCACTGGAATACACATGCGCCGGACTTGCAGCGCTGGAAGAAGCGCCATCACCAAAGTTCCAGGAATACGACACGATCTGACCATCTGAATCACTCGAGCCAGCACTGCTAAAGGCAATATTGCTGCCTACCGTACCGGAGTATGGTCCGTTGGCATTCGCAACCGGGCTTTGATTACTGCCGCCATCACAGAGACCCAGTACACTCCAAGGCTGTCCGGAGCCACTGGGTCCGCTGTTGGTGACGGGGTCATTGCCTTGCGTCCACCAATTGGCACTGTATGCGCTACCATTCGCTTCTACCGTATCACCGCCATTGTAAACCTGAGACGCGCTCCAACTGTTCAGCGAACTACAGTCAACTGCAAACGCGGTGGCCGAGAAAAGCCCGGCGGTAGCGATAGTTAACGATTTGACTAACTTGTACATCTACTAATCCTCCATTAAATAGCCAACCTGTATGTAGGGTTGTCGGCTAAATGAGTAAAAATGCTGAACCACTACTTGAGAGTAGGAACGCAGTAGCAGCAGCATGGCGAATTCGACCAAAGATCACCGCTAACTGGCCGACATAATGACAACGTTGTCCGAATCCTACATGAATTCGACAACGTTGTCTAATGTCTAGTATTTAATTGTGAACGAAATGCGGAGTCAGCGCGGATAAGCTACGATTGCTTGAGTCAATCCATGTCACATCGACGCGGCACAACAGGGACAGATGGCTATTCTAGGATCTCATCGAGAATATCCGAGGTATGCTGGCCCAGTAGCGGTGGAGGCCGGTGATAGCGTATCGGTGTGCGTGAAAACTTGATCGGGTTCGCAACTAATTTCAGCTCTGCGTGCTGAGGATGAGGGAGTGTGACAACCATATTTCGCGCGAGCACCTGCTGATCAGTGAACACCGTGTCGAGCGTATTTATTGGCGCACTCGGCACACCCAATTCATCGAAAAGTTGCCGCCAATCGGCTGTCTCTCTCATCAACATCGCCTCGGCGATAATGGTAACTAACGCGTCGCGGTTGGCAACGCGCTGTTGGTTGGTACAAAATCTAGGGTTTTCTGCCAAACTCGACCAACCTATTGCATCACACAGCTTCGCAAACTGACTATCATTGCCGACCGCCACAATGCAATGTCCGTCTTTAGTTGCAAAACTCTGATACGGGACGATGTTCGGATGTGCGTTGCCCATAGGTTTTGGCACGATGTTACCAACCAAATAGTTACTTGCCTGGTTCGCCATTGTTGACACCGCCACGTCCATGAGCGACATGTCAATGTGCTGACCCAAGCCAGACCGCTCTCGCTCCGCCAGGGCTGCAAGAATGCCGATTGTGGCGTACAAGCCCGTCATGATATCCGTGACAGCCACGCCGACTTTTTGTGGCTCGCCATTGAGCGCTCCAGTCACACTCATTAGTCCACTCATTCCCTGAATTAAGAAGTCATAGCCAGGCCGTTTAGCGTAAGGTCCAGAGTGACCGAATCCTGTAATCGAGCAATAGACGATGCGCGGATTTATGGTCGATACAGTGGTGTAATCGAGTTGATAATCAGCCAACTGTCCGGTTTTGAAGTTCTCGATTATTACATCCGACTCCGCAATTAGCCGGTGTAATTGAGCCTGACCTTGTGCGGATTTAATATCGATGCAAACAGAACGCTTGCCGCGATTAGCGCATAGAAAATATGCACTCTCCCCAGTCTCACCGTCTGTCCGCGAAAGGTTCGGCGGCCCCCAGTGACGCGTGTCGTCGCCTTTTCCGGGCTGCTCAACTTTAATGACATCGGCCCCCAAATCTGCCATCGTTTGCCCAGCCCAAGGGCCGGCCAGAACACGTGAAAGGTCTAACACTCGAATATGAGATAAGGCAGCATTGGTCATCTGAATTCTCGAAATAGTTAAAAAGCAGCGATCCCAGTTTGGGTTCGCGCCAATATTAACGCATGAACGTCGTGCGTACCTTCGTAAGTGTTCACTGTTTGGAGGTTAACCATGTGGCGCATAACCGGATACTCGTCCGAAATACCGTTACTGCCGGCATGTCTCTGACGCACTCATCATCGAAGAACAACCCCTTGATGAATTTTGCCAAAAATTAAGCACAGCGATCAAACACGTTGTTTAGCAAAGCGTTAGGGGTGCTCTGTGGTTGCCCCGCGCAAAAACGTTCCTTAAATGACTCCCGGCCCCTTGTTTTTAGTTTCATTTTAATGAGGGGCGACAAAATCCTAAAAATTGATAAAAACTGAACACGGCGAGCTTGCTATAGTTTTTTGAGTTAGTAACACACCACAGACTCTGTGTACGTGGACAAGTTGACTCACTCAATTGGCGACCTCGTATGACCTTGATACTCAGTGATTTTGCATCCAGGCATGGGCGAACAACCGGCCCGGTAAAATGAAACGCTTTGCCTACGCGACGGTGTTAGCCGCATTCGCACTCGCCCTATGGTGGTTCCAGCGCCCGCACGCCCCCGCTGTGCCTACGAGTGATAAAACACCAAACATCGAAGCGCCGTCCGACGCCATTGCAGGCACCCTGAGCACACCTAAAAAATCTGATTCCACGCTAACGGACCAACCCAGTAGCGTGCCGATATATCACTCGAAAAACTTCCTATCTCAGCTCAATCAACCGTATGCATTTGGTGTTATCCCTCCGTCGTCGGCGCTCGTGTGGACCAGCGCTGGCGACCAAACATTTAAAGTCGCAGACGCGGACGGCAACAATATTCGCACCATTGAAAGCAACTTCGAGGACCCCTACGACCTGACGATTGCATCGTCTTATGGCCATACCCTGCTCTTCATATCTGAAGGCGCGATACATCGCCACTCAGTCGATCATCAAGCCGGGACCCGTCAAGAGCAACGATTGCTCAGCTTGCCGAGTCAGGCTGTTCACGGGCTTGGATTTGATTCTGTGTCTAACACCCTATACCTCGGCGACAGCCTGGGGCGAGCAAAGTTCGCTATCCAGTTTGACGATGAGGGAAATTCCACAATGAAAACCATTACCCTACTCACCCATTCCACACAGGAGGAACCATGACAGCACCACAAACACTCACACCACCCAGGTGGCTCTCTATCACCACAACATTGCTATTGGCAGTAAGTTTACTCGCAATCAGCCCACGTACTAAAGCACAAACAATTGATGGATTTGTCGACCTGCACTCGCATTTGATGGCGGAACACACCTTCGGCGGCAGCTGGTACTGGGGCACCGTTGAAGGCTCGTTGGACTGGGCACTACGACGCTGTGATGGCAACCCGGCGCAGAGTCACGGAGCCATCGAGAACCTTCCGGGTGTGGCCGAATTTATCGCCACGGACACTGGCATCCATCTGGGCAAACGCCGTGGCTATGACCGTCGAAAATGTAAAAAAATCTTCGGCGTTACCATTCCCGGAACCTGTCCGCGACCACACTTTGAACACTGGCCACGACACGATGGACTGGCACATCAGCAAATGTGGCACGGACACCTGAAACAGGCGTTTGATGGCGGCATGAAGGTCATGGTGGTCTCGCTTGCAGAATCCAACTTTCTATGTCGCAATACGCCATCGTCCAAGCGACGCTATGATTGTGACGAGATGGCCTCTGTACACCGCCAACTCGACAAACTAAACCAGTTCGTCGCCAACCATTCCAGCTGGGTTGGCATCGCGCGTTCACCTGCTCAAGCGCGAACTTTGGCAGCGCAGAACAAACTCGCGTTGGTGATAGCTGTTGAGGTCAGCAAGCTGTTTCCAAATGGCAGTATTACTGACCAACTAGACCAACTTTACAACAAAGGTGTTCGATCTGTACAACTTGTCCACCACCACAATAATCGCTTCTCGGGGGCAGCACCAATCCCCAAACTGGTACAGACCGTCGATTTGGTTGAAGTAGTTAAAGGTGAGATGAGCCCGATTAATGACGTCAGTTGTGGCAACAACTGCGATGGTGACACGCATTTAAATACGCAGGGATTGACCGCAGATGGCGCGCAACTGGTGAATGCCATGATTGACCGTGGCATGCTTGTCGACGTAGCGCATGTGTCACGAAAGTCACTCAAACAGATTCACACAATAATGAGTCAGAACAACAATTATCCGATGTTCTATTCACATGCGCATTTATTTGACTCCATTGACGGTAACAAGGATCAGCGCAATGAAAAGTACATCAAGTCAGACGAAATCAGCCTCATCAATGGCACCGGCGGTATGGTGGGCTTGCGTACGGGTCTGGAGGCTGCGACCACCTATAACACCAGTGTTGGCAACTACTGTGACGGTTCCATCCGCTCATTCGCTCAATCGTTGATGGCTGGCGTTGACCAAGGCTTGAGTCTTGGCCTCGGAGCTGACCTGAATGGCTTTATCACCCAGATGAAACCGCGTTGCTACCCCGACAACGACCCGGCAACACAGGATATTCAACGCAAAGGCCTAGCACACGTCGGCTTGCTACCACAGCTGGTGCAGGATCTGCACAACATTGGCGTACCACAACAGTACATAGATCACTTGGATAATTCCGCTGAACGCTTCGTGGTGATGTGGGAACGCGCTCAGACTATCGCGGCTAACAACTAGAACAAACGAACTTTAGGGAAGCGTGCAGGACGCGCGCTTCCCCTTACGCCACCACAAATTAACGCAACATCAACGGCACGCTCAGCGTGACTTCAAACTCACCAAGCAGGCGAGCGCTTAAACCCAGACCATCACTCAATACACACTGCGAATCCTGCAATACTCGTGACTCCAACGCGGGCAGCAGATCCGTCAAGCGTAATTGTTGTGACCGCATTACCACTGGCCGTGCAGGATCCAGACAATAGTCACTGGCGGGTAACCAATCGAATAACGCAATATTCAATGTTTGTTCTGGTAACACACCCTGATGAACAAAGGTGGCATAGTGGCCACCGGTAAATTCGACGGTTGCGCAGCCAGGCACATTCGGGACATTGCCTGAGAGCACCTCAATGGCCGCCAACTTAACACCTTGATCCAGCCGAGTAAGATCCAACACATCACCAGTTAAATACATCGGTTCTGAGGAAAATTGAATGTTGCCCGACAAACCACACACTGAGTGACATAGTCTTGCCATCGCCTCCCAAAGCGTGTGCTCAAATCGCGCAGACATATAGCCTTGAGCGGCGCAAGTAATAAAGGTTTTGGCATCAAACCATTCAAGTTTTGGCTCTAAGTCAGAACGTCGCGCCCGCCCGCGTCGACGTATAACCGGCACCGGCGAGCCGAAATAGTCATGCCGAAATCGGGCCGGAGACCTATCAAACCACTGCCCAAAGGCGCGTGAAAAATTCGCTTGGCTTGAAAAGCCAGACAATACGGCTATTTCTGGTAACCGCGCGTGTGTTTCAGTCAATCGCTTGGCTGCCAGAAACAAACGGTTGCGCAATAAGTACTCTGAAAACGTCTCGCCCATATACTCAGCAAATAAAGCCTGAAAATGCACCGGCGAATAGAAACAGCGTGCCGCCACCTGCTGCAGGGTTAGAGAGTCGTCCAGCGACTGCAACACATACGACACCGCGGCTTCCATCCGTTGCCGGTGTCTTAGTTCAGTCTGGTAGTTGTCTCGCGTACGCAGTGCTCGCCTCCCTCACAGAATCATTGGAGAACAGCGCACGCTTACATGATGGAAAAGCTCAACGTTGATGCGCTCCACTCACTTTGGCTGTCTAGTCTGCGCAGAGCGAGCGCATCAATCAAGTCTGAATCAGTAAAAATCAACACACAAAGGCAATTCGCTAGCCACCACACCGTACCGTGAGCGCGCTTGGGTCTTCCATCAAACGCGCTTGAGGCACGAGCTTGATATCCGCCAACGTCAGATCCAGCTCGCCGTCGGTGCGAATTGCCAATAGTTGTCTGACGCCAGCAAAACGCTGTTCGCTCCGCGCCAGGCATGTGCTGTCTATCACGATGTTCTGCCATGCACCTGGGCTTAGATTTGTCACAGCGGCTGCCACCTCAGGTAGATCGGCACAGGATTGCGCATCACACAGCACCGAAAACGCCACATCTGCCTGTGTCGTGGCGTTTAATTGCGCCGATAACGTCATGACTGCGCTATGCCGTTGGTACGCACTCAAATCCTGTGGAACCTGGGCATTAAGCGCAAATGTCGCACTGCCGACACCGGACCAGTTAAGTCGGCGCGCATCTTCTTGGGCCACTTTGTCGACGGACTGTACAACCAGCATCTCGGTTGGGGTCGAAACCGAATTTCCTTGCATGGCGATTAAGGCTTCGTCGCGCTCCCGCACGACAATCGACCATGGCGCGTTCGCCCGAGAGACGAAGCCCCAAAGTTCATCCAATACACTGTTTGGTTGACGCGCATTACGCTCGTCCAACGGGCCGAGTGGTGGGTTTGTTGACGCATAACTCAATCCATAATCCAGCGGAAACAATGGATCGTATCCAGTCTCATCAAAGTTCAGGCGCGCCTGATTGACGTACTTGGGCCAGCTAAATGAGAGTCGCCCCTGAAAATCAAACGGTGCGTTCCCTGCGGCGTCGGCAACCAACACGTCAGCGACGCCTGCACCTTCAGTTCCGGGTAACCAAGCGACCACGAACGCATCTGATGCATTCACTTCTTTGTTCACCCATAAAGGTCGCCCAGTAATAAACACCGACACCACCGGAATACCTTGCGCCTGGAGCGCCTGCAGTAAGCGCAGATCGCGCTTATCCCCGTACTGGTATTCGATATTAATTAGATCGCCGTGCCATTCTGCATAGGGTTCTTCACCGAATACGACGACGGCGACGTCCGGGCGTCCGGATTCACCAAAATCACTTGGCTCCCAAACGCCATCCGCAGCGTAGAGGCTCTGCCCGCCTGCCTGCTCAATAGCCGACTGCAAACCCACAAGGATACTTGTCGCACCTGGAAAATCGCTGTTTTGATTTCCGGTACCCTGCCAAGTAAGGCTCCAGCCGCCGCTCTGCTTGGCAATGTTGTCAGCCGCATCACCTGCGATTAAAACCCGACTCCCTGGCTTCAATGGCAACACGCCGCCGTTATTCTTTAACAACACCAGCGACTTACGTACCGCCTCTCTGGCTAGCGCACGGTGGTCCGGGTGACCAATTAATCCGACGTCACCCACCAATGGCCGGTCCGCCACCGGACCCGCATCAAACAATCCAGCGATCAGCTTAACACGCAGAATTCGTCGTACCGCATCATCTAACCGCGCAGGCGAAATGTGTCCTTGTTCTACGTCCTTGAGAGTATTTTCGTATAACGCTTTCCAGTGTTCTGGCACCATAAACATATCGAGCCCGGCATTAATTGCTGCAGGGCAACGCGATACATGACACCCTGGAACCTGCTGGTGACCATTCCAATCACCCACCACGAACCCCTCAAACCCCATGCGCTCCTTTAGAACATCAGTAAGTAGATAGCGATGCCCGTGTAATTTATCGCCGTTCCAGGAATTAAATGACGCCATGGTGGTCAAGACGTTGGCATCCAGCGCGGCGATATAACCAGCACCATGCACTTGCCGCAACTCCCATTCACTGGCGACGGTATCACCTCGATCTACCCCCATCGAGGTGCCACCATCCCCCAGGAAATGCTTTGCGGTCGACACAATATGGTTCGGCCCGACCCGCATGGAATTTTTAAACTCACCTTGAATGCCGCGTACCATCTCGCGCGCATACTGGTTTACCAGTTCCGGATTTTCAGAGTAAGACTCATACGTTCGCCCCCAGCGGACGTCACGTGCTACCGCCACCGTCGGCCCAAAGGTCCAGTTCACGCCGGTCGCTGCGACTTCACGCGCGGTCACCTGCCCAATACGATACATCAACGGTAGGTCATTTGCCGCACCCAGACCAATGTTATGTGGAAAAATTGTTGCCCCATAAACATTATTGTTGCCGTGAACAGCATCGGTCCCCCAGATCAGCGGAATGGCGATGTTGCCATCAGACTCATCCATCGATGCAGTATAAAAGGCATCTGCGGTGTTCACCCAGTCATCCAATGAAGCGTACTTGTCATTGTTTGGTGTGGTGCCACCGCCATTCAAAATAGAACCTAAGTGATAGGTTTTAACGTCCTCCGGTGTCACATATTTCAACTCCGGCTGAATAATTTGCCCAACTTTTTCTGCAATACTCATCTGCGCTAACAACGCATCAATCCGAGCTTCAATGACTGGATCTCTACGCGGGCTCATTGCACGTGCCGGCCAGGTTTGTAGATCAAAGCCATTGTCATTGGTGATACTTTCAGTATCGGTTACTTCTTCTTTAGCCGATTGATTGTGTTTGCCCAACAGCAGAACCACGACGCCCAGTGTCACCAAAAGGCAAAGTACAACAGTTTTAAGATTCATAAGACACTAACTTCCTAACCAGCGCTAGATACGATTGGATTACGGGTATGGTGGACCGAACAATGAACGATCCTTGTCGAGAGTTTAAAAAATCGCTCGCTGCACCATCGAGAAAGAGAGGGGAAAAACCTCGATGATGCAACGAACGACGGAGATACCAGACTTAGAAAATTGCGATCGCTCTGAGTCCATAGGTACGTGCATCATTCAGAAAGCGCACATTGGTCGTGTTGCCAACAATGGCTTTTTGCGATGCCACTTCATCGGTAATGTTTTGACCATAAGCCTCAATTCGATAACGACCATCGGCGAAGGTGTAACCAAAACCCACATTGATGGTTGCGAAGCCGTCCTGCTTCTCAGGGTGTCCAACTTCCAACGCCGATAAGCGGTCACCGCTCAGCAGAACGATATCGCGCTCATTGAACTGGCTTAGGAAGTAGTCCGAACGATAACTGGCGAGAATCTGCCAATCAAACGAACCACCACTGAGGTCCACAACCTGTGCCAGACGTACTGTGGCCGAGAAATCAGATTGCAACGGCAGCTTGTTACCCGTCAAGTCAATCAGCGGCGTGATACCACCATTGCCAAAATCTTGCTCACGCACGTCAGCCACCACGCCTTCAGTGACCTCACTGTCCAAAAATGTTGCGAAAACGTCGAGGGACACGTTGTTCTCAAAATTGAATCGGCTTTCAATCTCTAGCCCATACAACTCTGAAGCACCGACATTTCGATTCACCAAGGCAAAGCCATTACACTCTTCTTCCCGCACATCAAAGTTGATGCAGGTTAAATCCTGGAATACCTGATTAGAGTAGTCGTAGTAGAATGCGGTCGCATTGAATACTGCGGGGCCACCAAATGCCTCATAGTCGAGGCGCGACCCAACTTCGTAAACCACAATATCTTCTGGCTCAAACACTTCTGGCAGGAAGCCTTGAAAGCTGTCATTGAATCCACCCGCTTTGTGGCCAGACGACACTTTGGCATACACCATATGCGAATCGGAGACGTCGTACTCAAAACCCAGTCGGAAGTCAGTATAATCTGCTTCAGATTCACCCTGCTGCTGCGCTGGAATTGTCAGATTGGTGTAGGTAAAAAAGCCATCATCCGGACACGTCACAAACCCATTGTCGATATCTGGACGTACAAAACACTCCCCGTTGGGACCACCATTTGCGACCGCAGATATTTGTTGAATGAGCGTATCCCGCGCACCCGGCGTGACAATACCTTCAAGCAGAAATTGCGCTTGCGCCTGTGGTGTATCAAGGCCAGACACATCGAAATTAGGTCGATCCAGCAGTGCCGGAACAAATCCTTCGGTACCCAAGCGCGTCGCCACACAACAGGCGAAATCTCGACCACCCAGTGTCAGCGCCCAGTTACCGCCAATGCCATAACGTGATTTTGATTCGTCGGTATAACGCAACCCAGCCATCCCGCGGAAGCGATCTGAAAAATCAAACGTCATGTCGCCGTAAATTGCGAACGCATCGCCATCCACGTCCGGCATCGTGAACTCGGTTCCCGAGTAACAACAGTAGCCTTTATCTGCCAGAGAGAAGAAACCCACTTCTTGGTCTTCAGAGAAACCGAAAACACCGGTAGACCATTGGAGACGACCATCCGTATTGGAGCTTAAGCGCAACTCTGCAACCAGGGCTTCTGATGTCGAGGCCCAGAATTGGCCACTGAAGTTATCCTCATCCAGTGCTCCAACACCGTCATAAGCAATACCGTCCGACGCCGCATTTCGTTGATAGAAATCGACGGTACGAAACGACGTGTTAACTTCGAGGTCAACGCTGTCGAATGACTTCTTGAACACAGCCTGGATGCCAGCGATTTCATTTTCCATTTCACCCTGCAATCCGCGGTAACGCACATCACGCAGATTCAGATCAGACGGGCGCAGCCCCGTATCTCGCACCGCGGCGTTAATGTTTGTGCCCGGGTACCCGGTACCCGCTTCCTCGGCGTAATCCGCGACGATTGACAAGCTAGCCGTATCGCTCAGCTCATTTAGGTAAGTCAGACGAATTCCTTTATCTTCCTGTAGACCCGCTGGGTCCAAAGACTGCGTGCCGGCATTATTGAACCCATAGTCACGCTCTTGATAATAACCAGCGATACGCAGTGCGCTGCTGTCCGACAACGAAACGTTGGTGGCACCTTCCGCCCCATAGCCGCCACGACTGGCAACCTCTGCCTGAAAATAACCGTCTTTTTCATCAAAAGTCGGCTTTTTGGTAATGATATTCAGTGTGCCAGCCAGTGCATTACGTCCGTATAGGGTTCCCTGCGGGCCTTTATTAACCTCAACACGCTCCAAGTCGTAGAACATGCCGCCTAATCCACGCGGACGCGGAATGTAGACGCCATTTAAGTGCGGTGCCGCACCTGGGTCACCCAACTCAGTATTGTTCGCAGAACCTACGCCACGGATAAACAACTCAACATTCCCTTCCTGATTGGCGATGCTTAAACCGGGTACAGCGAGCTGCAACTGACGAAACTCGGTAATGCCGGCGCTACGAATCTCATCGGCGGATAAGCTTTGGACCACGCCCGATACATCTTGAATGCTTTGCTCTCGACGATTCGCGGTCACTATGATTTCTTCAATATCATAGGGATTCACTTCGGCATTATCGTCTTCCTGCGCCTGCAAAGCCGCCGAACTCAACAGCGTCAGACTCGCAAACCCTAAACTAAGTGCAATTCGGGACAGTCGAGTGACGCCCCTGGCCAGTGGCCTCGTTGTTGTATTTTTCATTATTATCTCCTCCCATTAATGGATTGGCTTGGTATCCAAGCAGGTCTACGTTAGTGTATTTCACTTTAGGCGGTCGACAAACATTCGGTTCGGACCTGAAATTGAACGTTCAACTTTCGGTAAACCGAAAGTTGAACCAATACAACCAGGCCGCTCAGCGCTTCAGTTTGTCTAGCATTGCGTTCAAATTCCGGCCTACTCCGAAAGTTGAACTTATCACCAGTGCGGCTTCGACCATAATCCCCGCAACATAATAATGATACAGGGACTCAGTCTCGTGAATACAACCACCACTACGACTCGAAGCACACCTTTGAGCACCAAGGAGAAGCTCGGCTACGGGCTAGGCGACGCTGGATTTAATCTATACTGGACCACCATTGCGTCGTTTATCGCAGCGTTTTACACTGACGTCTTCGGCATCAGCGCTGCGGCTGCCGGGACCATGTTATTGGTGACCAAGATCTTTGACGCTTTCACGGACCCGGTCATGGGTGCCGTAGCAGATCGTACCCGCACGCGTTGGGGTAAGTTTCGCCCTTTCCTGATATGGGGCGGCGCGCCACTGGCACTGGCCGCGTTAATGACGTTTACCACGCCCGAACTCGGTGCTCTGGGCCGACTGGTCTGGGCTTACGTGACCTATTCGGTGATGATGATCTGTTACACGATTGTCTCCACACCTTATTCTGCGCTGTCGGGCGTCATGACATCACGTAGCCAGGATCGCACCTCGCTAATCAGCATCCGCTTTATTTTTGCCTTTGGTTGCGGTGCGCTCGTTAATCGCTATACCTTACCGTTAGTTGAACAGTTCGGTCAGGGTGACCCCGCTCGTGGCTGGCAGTTGACGATTGGCCTCTACGGCATACTGGCGACGCTGGTCTTTCTTCTGACCTTTCTCAGCACGAGAGAACGCATCGCGCCACCGATAACACAACAAAGCCATGCCGTCGGGGATTTAAAAGACCTGCTCGACAACAAACCTTGGTTGATTCTGTTCGCGTTGGCACTGATTATCATGCTGACCATTACCATGCGTGCGGGCTCTTCGTATTACTATTTTAACTACTATCTCGTAAAGCCAGAGCTCTTGTCGTCGTACCTTTTCTGGCAGATGATTTTCTACGCCGTTGGCGCAGCATGCACACCGTTGATGACGCGCTTTATCGACAAAGCCAAGCTGCTCATGTTACTGATGGCTTTGACTGCCACGTTCTCTATTTGTCTGTACTTTGTACCCAAAGATGGCATTCCGCTTATTTTTACTCTCAATTGCCTGATCAGTTTGTGTTTAGGACCCAAATCGCCACTGACTTGGTCGATGTACGCCGACACCGCCGATTATACGGAATGGAAAACGGGACGCCGTGCGACAGCCATGACGTTTGCCGCCGCCACATTTTCACAAAAACTGGGTGGCGCGTTCGGATCTGCGATCATGCTATGGCTGCTTGCACTACTCGGATATCAGGCGAACCAAGCGCAAGCCGGGTCGTCACTGGTGGGCATCAATCTATTACAAACCGTCATCCCCGGCGTATTTGCCCTTATAGCGGCAGTGCTGGTCACACGTTACACACTGACCGGTAAGCGTTTGCGGCAAATACAGCTTGATCTCGAGACACGTTAACCATGCGCTTAGCTCACCAGAAAGACAAGACCGTCAGCTTGTTCGACCCACAGGCTGTCCCCACCGCTGGCAGTTACCTATGGAACGCCCATACTTTGCTGCAAGTGAATTGCCAAGGCTACGCCAATGCGCAGTTCTTACAACCCGAACCGGCTAAATACGCCAGTGGTCCGAGCCTTGAAGCCACCACATTTATGCAACCAGAGCAGCCGATTTTCGAGCACAGCCCTGGTCGCTTCGTGTACGTGAAAGACGCTCGGGACGGTGGGCTCTTCTCGCTGCCGTTTGCGCCGAGCAAACAGACCTTTGAACACTTTGAATTTCAGTGCGCCAATGATGCAATCTATTGGCATATCACGCATCGAGGGTTGCGGTTATCTTGGCAGGTATCTTTGCACGCCGAGTTAGCAGTAGAGGTCTGGACCCTCACCATCAGCGCCTTGGACACTGCAAAGCAGATCGATATCTACCCGTACTTTCCATTTGGTTATCGATCCTGGATGAATCAATCTGCGGATTTTGATTCCGACCTGAACGGTATTATCTGCCGTAGCGTGACGCCGTACCAAAAGACCGCTGATTATTTCAAACAAAAAGAGTTTAAAGACCTCAGTTTTTTGCTAGCTGATCAACCGCCAATCAGTTGGGACGCAAGACAACAGGCATTTGAAGGCAACGGCGGTTTACGTGCCCCCCAGGGCGTGATGCAACCGCAACTGTCACAAAGCAGTGCTCATTACGAACTTCCGACTGCCGCACTACACTACCAGCTTAGCTTGACTCCCGGAGGCGAGAAAACATTTCGCTTCGCGTTTGGGCCCGCCAACAATCGCGCCGAAATCGAAGCGATTCGTGCAACGGTTTTTAGGCAAACACCAAAATTGGCGAAACCGAACTGGTACGCTGACCAGACTCTACAAATGCAGTCGAACGACCCGCAATTAGATGCATTTGTGAATTTCTGGTTACCACGACAAATTGCCTACCACGGCGACTTGAACCGCCTGACGACCGATCCCCAAACGCGAAACTACCTTCAAGACGCGATGGGGCTTTGTTACCTGGCTCCCGCTAAAGCGCGCCAGATGCTGCTCACCACTCTGGGACAACAATACGCGGACGGGGCTCTGCCGGATGGCGTTTTGCTGCACGCCAATGCATCACTTAAATACATTAACCAAGTGCCGCATACTGACCATGCGGTCTGGCTGCCCATCGCCCTGCAGGCTTACTTACAATGCAGCAATGACACCGACGTCTTCGATCTAAACTTACCGTTCGCGGACAGTTCAGAAACCGCCAGCGTATTTACCCATTGTGAGCGCGCGCTGAGTCATTTGTTGGCAGCGCGCGATCATCGACAGTTAAGTTTAATTGGCCAAGGGGATTGGTGTGATCCGATGAACATGGTCGGCTATCAAGGTAAGGGGGTCTCTGCTTGGCTCACTTTCGCAACAATTTACGCGCTACAAACCTGGTTACAAATTTGTGCCCGGCTGGGACGCACAAATCAACGAGCATTCTGGCAACAAGCGATTGATGACATGACCACCGCCGCGAATACCCATTTTTGGCACGGTGACTGGTTCGGGCGAGGCATCACAGATGCGGGGCGACTATTTGGGATTGATGGTGACGAGGAAGGCGCTATTTTTCTTAACCCGCAAACTTGGGCCTTGTTAAGCCAGTGTGTGAATGAAGAACAGCAAACGAGCATGTTGGCCGCCGTGACACATCATTTAGAAACGCCCTATGGTGTTGAACTGGTTACCCCGGCGTTCACTCAGATGCATGAAGACATCGGTCGCGTGACGCAAAAGTTTCCTGGAACAGCCGAGAATGGCTCGGTTTATAACCACGCAGCGGCGTTTTATATTTATGCCCTGTATACCATTGGCGAAGCCGATCACGCGTATCGCCTCATACGTAAAATGATACCCAGTTTGGACGAACCGGACCTCACTCAACGCGGACAGCTACCGAATTTCATCCCGAATTACTACCGAGGGGCGAGTCGGCAGTTTCCGCGCACCGCTGGCCGCTCGAGCTTACTGTTTAACACCGGAACCGTGCATTGGCTCTACCGGAGTTTGGTTGAGGGCTTGCTAGGGATACTCGTTACCGCTAACGGAGTACGGTTCGCGCCACAGCCACCCAGCACCTTACGTCACATGCAGGCATGTAAACACATTGCCGGGGTACAATTGGACATCACCATTGAACGAACATCGTCGGCAACATGTCAGCAGACCTATGTGGACGGTGTACGGTTACCACAGAACGAGCTGTCACAGTTAACTGTTGGTAAGCAGTATTCTGTACAGATCCAATTGCCAGCGACTACTCAGCCCTAATGGACAAGCCGAATTTAGTCATTTGCATGGGTGTGAGCGGGACTGGAAAATCCACCTTGGGGCGCGCATTGGCGTCACAGTTGCGCTGGCTGTTTATCGAAGCTGATGATTTCCATTGCGCGGAGAATAAAGCGTGGATGGCCAGTGGCAAACCCTTAACCAATACTATGCGCGAGCCTTGGATCAAGGCGTTATTAACTGAGCTCGAGTTACGGTGTGCTGCACAACAAAACTGCGTACTCGCCTATTCCGGGTTGGTTCGGGCGCACCGCGATCGTTTTCGTGCTCTACACTTTCAGATTCAGTTTGTGCACCTATCGGCGTCTCCCGAAGTCTTGGAAAGTCGATTGGCCGAACGACAAAATCATTTTATGCCCACCTCTTTGCTAACCAGTCAACTTGCAACTTTGGATATCTCAGCCGACGAACCAGACGTGCTAACACTTGACGCCCAACGCCCCACCTCAACATTGGTCACCTTAGTACAAAAAGCATTACAGCACGCTTAATTCAGAGCGACTATTTGCAAGAATACGATTACTACTACACGCTTGGATTGGCTATACTGCCGTAAAAAGAAGAAAAGAGGGCGGTTGGATTGGAACGGTTAATTTTTAACACGCACGATATTGTGCTGCTCGTTACGATTTATCAGTGCGCGTTATTCGCTATGCTGTTGTTTGTGGTGCGACACCAGCGACGAATGGCGGACTATTTCCTGGTCGGTTTTTTACTGACTCAGGCAGCCATCCCACTGCACATTTTGGTGAATTACGGCACCGAATTCCGCTATATCGCGCTGAATATCTCGCCTGATCTCTACCGCGTGTTTGAAATTGCGTACTGGCTCGAGGGGCCATTATTGCTTTGGTATACACGTGCGCTGGTATACAAAAATTACCAACTCACACGCATCGATCTGTTGTTTTTACTGCCAGCGGCAGTCTATTTAATCTGGATCTGGTTTGAGTTTTACACGCTGCCATTCCAGATAAAAGTTGAGTTTTTACGCAACTACCACACAGAACAAGCCAACTTTCTGCGCCATGCCGAAGGGTTTATCCGAGAGTGCCTGCGTGTATTTTTCAGCATTTTGTGTCTGATCGAAATCCACCAGTTTCGAAAACAAATTCGGCATCGTTATTCCAGCCTGGAAAATATCGATCTGGGCTGGTTAAACCTGTTGGTGATTGGGTTCACCATCATTCGTTGCTGGGCCGTGTTTGTAGCCGCCGCAATTATTCTAAATGTCCACGGCGGCATTCCCATCGACTTCAGTTTAATGGGCTTAACAGGCAACTACGCCACCCTGGGGCTGGTTACGGCATTGATCTTTTTTAGTCTCAGCCGTTCACGCTTGTTTGAAGGCGTGATTACGGTGGAGGAAAGCAACTCCGAACACGTGGAGTTTGAGTGCGACGAAGTTGCACGCATTGAAGCCCACATGGCGAACCAAAAGCCATTCCTCCAACATATCCTGACTCTGGAGCAGCTCGCCCGACAACTGGAGCTCCCAACGCGAACTTTATCGAATATCATCAACCGTCACTTTAAACAAAACTTCTTCGAATTCATCAATCGCTACCGGATCGAAGAGTCGAAGCGCCTGCTGCAAGACCCAGATCTTGCCCAATTGACGATGATCGAGGTAATGTCAAAAAGTGGTTTTAACAGCAAAGCCACCTTTAACACATTTTTCAAAAAACTCGTCGGCGTTACCCCGAGTCAATATCGTAAGCAGAGCCTGGATAGTTAGTACCGAACACAGGCTCGATTCAGGCTACGCTCACCCCGGTTCAGCATAGCCTGAGACGCTTACTTCACACCAAAGGCTAAGAGTTCGATCTTGGCTGCCGCGACGTACAGCGCACTTGCCTCGGTTGCCAAGGAGTCGGGCGGAATCATTGATGGCCAATGCGCTTCCAGTGCGTCCAGGTGCGCCAGCGCGGCTTCTTTGGCGTCACGCTCGCCGCCATTGGCGACAGAAATATCACTCACTATCCGCTTGCTGACAGTGGTGAAACCGAGAGCATCCTGATACTCATGTGCGTTTTCCATCTTCCCGTCGACCACTGCAATGGCATACTCCTCACCCGCGACACGCATGATTTCTGCCACCAGTTTCAATTGTTGTGCCACTGAGATACTCGCCACATTGACCGCCTTTTCATTCGCAGTAATTGCTTCAACCACAGCCGCGTAGGCTGCAGACACCACGGCATCGCCTTGCTCCTGTTCCACCGCCGTCGATAAGGTGGTTAACTGCGCAGCAAAGCCTCTAACACCCCGCGCTTTAAAGGCGGGTTCCACGGCGGCATACAGTTCACTCTCTGGGTGCTTCATATGCATTTTAGCGTGCTCAAAATGACCTGCTTGGTAAAGCGCGTTGCCAACAAACAGATGGCCGCGCATCAATGCCAACTGAGTTAGATAAGCAAGATCGTTGGTCGCCAGATCAACGGACCCAGCTCCCTCACCTTCGCCTTCGCCCTCACCTTCCACCACGGAAGCTGTTTGCTCCAAGGCCACCTTGGCTTGCTGCTCTATGTCAGTAGCCGTATCACTGTTTGAGTCACAGCCCGCGATCCCAACACTCGCGACACTCACCAGCGTAATCTTGTTGATACTCATCCAGAGTTTAGTTCGTTTAATCATAGTTTCAGTACAACCTCGTGGGGGAATTGGATTATTGCTAAGATTGGTGTCTATTGTTTTTAATCACAATCAGAACCCCGCTTAGTATGGCCTTTTTAATTGAAAACGCAATTGATAATCATTCTCTTCTAGCAATTCAAGACGCTGTGGCTGACTCAAGCCTATACCAAGATGGCAAGCTCACAGCGGGTAAGTCCGCTCGCCAGGTTAAACAGAACCTGCAAGCCGACCCCGAAGCGGCTGCCATTCTAGGTGTGAAACAGAAAATTGAAACTGCACTGGCGTCGCACCCCTTGCTAAAACGCGCTGTCTACCCCCAGCGATTCGCCAAGATCATTATCAGTCGGTACCAACCGGGCATGGAATACGGTGCTCATATTGATGAGGCCTGTATAGACAATACGCGCACCGACATCGCATTTACTTTGTTTTTATCTGACCCCGATACCTATTCCGGAGGCGAACTCGAAATTCACAAATCGGACGGCATCGAGCAAATCAAACTACCAGCGGGGAGTGCTTATGTGTATTCCGCAGACACTATTCACCGCGTAACCCCCGTCACGGCCGGAGAGCGATTCGCCGCGATTGGATGGATTCAAAGCAAAATCCGACTTGCCGCCCACCGTCAGACCTTGTTTGATCTTAGTCAGGCGCTGGAATTGCTTCCAAGAAACGAGCAGAATACCGCCGCTCGTCTGAACATACTAAAAGTTAAAAGCAATTTGGAACGGCTCTGGTGCGACTGATTTATGCTTCGGAGTGGTGCGAGTCGGATTCGGCAACGATTGAAATTTTGTCAGTGGGTTTGGATAGCATGCGAACCGGCAAGACCTCGTGCTGCGAGTATCCCCTGGGAGGTTGACCGCTCATACTCGCGTCAAGCAGATCAACAACGGCAAGTCGCATTGATTTGGCGCCAACTCGTTCGGAATCGTATTATTGATTACTAAACAACAAAAAAGTTGAATCCAAACGCATCAGTATTGCATCCAATATCAAGATGATTCGCTCATCTTGACGGTCAAGTCACCTGATTTTGATAGTTATTCAGGTGTTCCACTTAGCACTGATGATTAAAAATCAGGAGATTTTGAATGACACATCAAGCTTTCAACTCACAGCAACTCAGCCACCAGATAGGATGGTCGCTGATATTGTTGATCGTATTAGGAATAGCAAGCGCACTCTTTATCACGCCAGGTATAGATGTAAACCTCAGCGCTGATATTGCTGGGACGGCCGAAAACATGCTAACGGCAGAACTTAGGCTACACGCTGCAGCCTATCTCTCCGTGCTACAAATTCTGCTGGAGATGTTTATCGCAATCGGTTTTTTTCTACTCTTGCGTGATCACGGCCTAGTGCTTGCATCATGGAGTTTAGTTCTCGCCATCATTACCGGAGTGATTGCCCTGCTGGGGGCAGTTTACGCATTAAATTCAGCGCTGATTGCCGGTAATTCTGCGTTTGATTCGATCGCTAGCGGCAATCAACGGTCACTTCTGATCAGCCTGCAAGTGACCTCAGACTACACCTCTTTCCACTTGGGTCTGGTTCTTGGTAGCATTTCGAAAGCCGGTGTGTTCTGGCTATTTTTGCGTTCAAGACTGATACCAAAGCTGCTCGCAGCGTGGGGCGTCTTTGCATCTTTGTTTGTGGTGCTGGCATTGATCGGCCGAGATTTTCTGCCAGTATTAGGTCACGCTACCGTCACGGGGGCATTTATGGCCTGCAATTTGGTGGCTGTCGTGGCCCTTGGTCTAGTGCTAGGAGTTCGAGGAGTTAATACCCTGAATAAATGAAGGGGGCGCTTACTCGCTTGGCTCGACGTGGACAACAACGTCATGAATATCGAATTGACGCTTCAATAACGCTTCGATTTGTTCGGTAACGTGATGCGCATTCACGGTCGGCATAGTTGGGTCGACCGTGATAATCACGTCGGCATAATTACCATCTTTCGTATTTCTGGCGCGCACTTGACGCACGCGTTCGACCTGACCGACTTTTTCGATCTCCGCCGCCAACTCAGCTGGAGGATGCTGTGAAGCATCAACCAGAATTGGAACGGCGCGCAGCAATAAGCGAAAAGCGAGAACTAAAATAACGACCGCCACGACGATGGCCATCAGGGTATCCACCCAATAGTAACCAAGTGCTGCAAATTGCCAGCCTCCGATCACAGCAACCGTTGTAAGCACGTCACTCAACGTGTGTTTGGCATCGGCCTGAAGCAGATCAGAATCCAACCGACTCGCCCAATAATGTTCCCAGGCAGTTAATGCGACGTTACACCCTAACGCAACTAACAGGACCACCATACCAATCCCACTCTGCGCGACATGTTCGCCATAATTCCGAATTGCATTCGACACCAACTCTAAAGCCACCACACTGAGCAATACCGCCAAACTGAATACCGCCAAATGCTCAAATTTACGGTGACCATAATGATGGTCGGCGTCACTGGGCTGTTCAGATAAACGAATAGCAATCAATGCAATGCCGTTGTTTGCCAAGTCAGTCAGAGAGTGTAGTGCGTCGCTAATAATGGCACTCGAATTGGTAATCATGCCCACCGTCAACTTAATCATCATTAAGACGATGTCGGTCAGCGCTTCGATGATCAGGACAGTTTTTACCTTCATGCCGTTCGCAGGTCGGATTCAATTAATACATTAGAACATAGCGACACGTCGTAGACCGTGATCCAGATCAACATACGCCTTGTCATTTGCTCGTTGTGCCGGCGTAGGTGCCAATCGAGCTCAACATATAGCGAGCATAGTGGTGAAGCTCGTGATTCAAATTAAACAGGGTCGAAAGCGGCATACTCTCTCGACCTTCGTCTTGCAGTTGCTGCGCCACAATGTCGTCCGCCACCTGCTGATGGCGAGCGTTTTGTTCCGCCAAGCGACCCATCGACTCCGTCACATACGGCGCATCATGCGCTGAAAATAATAGTGGGATCAAGTCAACGTAAAAATCTCTCAAGTACTGCCGGTGCGCTGTGCCCAAAGCCTCGCCGAGCGGGGTTTCTGCCAACGTATTTAATTGCGCAAAATCATGACGAACGTCTTTGAGTGTTTTAGAGGCATACACCAGCGCGCGTGCTGTTTCTGAAATCGCGACCGCTTTATCACCTTGCTCGCTACTCAGTTTCGCTTGTTGCACCTTGCGTGCGTAGCGAATCAGATCACCTTCAAATAGCTTGAGGCTTTCATAGCACTCGTCAAACGAACCAACCAGACTGCTCGGCTTTAGCTGATGCCGCTCATCCAAACCTTTAAGCGGCAGATCGAGCGTCTTCAGATTTAAGCGGATTGCGTCGCTCTTAAGCTGAGTCAGTGCGGACTCCAGACTGTCGATCGCCGCGTCTGGCACTTCGATTGGCACACTGAAAAACTGTGCACGCAAATCTTTTTCGGTCGGCAACACACGCTGAATCCAGCGTGCATAAAATTTAAGTATCGGCAGAAACACCAGCAAGCCTAGAACATTAAATGTGCTGTGAAACGTAACCAGACCAAACATTGGGTCGGTAACACTCAAGAAACGCAACAACTCTGGCAATGCGGGCAACAGAAAGATGAACGCCAGCGAGTTGACTATCAAATTAAAAAACACGTGGGCAAGCGCTAACTGTTTCTTAACAACGGACTGCCCCAGGCTACCGAGGATGGTGGTGCTCGTGGTGCCTAGATCCGCTCCAATGATCACAGCCGCAGCGTCGGTAAGTTGCACAATGTCGGAATTCAGCATCGACAAAGCGATTATCATCACCGCAGAACTGGACTGCATCACAGCAGCTAGGAGTACACCGATCAACAGATACACCCATGCGGGCAGGTCTCGCCATTCGGCAATGTCGAACATCTCAGACACACCAGCAACACTGTTCTTCATGATATCGAGTCCAAATATCAACAATCCAAAAGCGAACAAAGCGGTGCCCAAACCTTTCACTTTGTCATTTTTAAAATAATCAAGGCTTAACGCAGCGCCGATACCCAACATGGGCACCACCATGGCTTGCAAGTCCATTTTGAAACCCACAATCGTCACCACCCAGCCCGTGACCGTGGTGCCGACATTTGCGCCCAACACCACACCAATACCGTTGAACAAGGGTAGAATTTCAGCACTCACAAAAGCCAACACGACCAGCGACACCATCGAGCTACTTTGCATAATCGCGGTAACGGCAACCCCAACGCCAGCAGCACTCAAGGCCGTGTTCGTCCGATTCACAATCCAGCGCTTCAAACCCTCGCCACCCGACAAGCGAATACCGCGCTCCAAATTCCGCATGGCGAATAGAAAGATCGCTAAACCAAACACAAATAACAGCAATGTCACTCGAAGCCTCCGGCACTCACCTAGGTATGCCCTGAGTATAGAGCTTGATTACTGTCGAGGGAATTCGGGCGCGAAAACCGGTATTAATTAGGAAGAGAAAATCAGCAAAAACCGATATGAGAAATGGTGGCTATGGGTGGACTTGAACCACCGACCCCAGCATTATGAATGCTGTGCTCTAACCAGCTGAGCTACATAGCCAATTTTTCCTTATTGGCGGAAACGAAAGGTATCGTTAACCGACAATAGTGTCCGTTGCGGACTTGAATTGAGAGGCGAGAAAATACACTTGCGCCGTCATGTAGTCAAGCCTGCTTTGCACTTTTTTAGTATTTCCGCGGATTTTCTTGAATTGGGGATTTTTTGCTTTTCAACGTGCCTCTCACTACTCGCATTTTGATGCACACCTCTGACGGAGATTGCCACGCGTCACTCGCGATGACGGTGTTTGATTTGGATCATAAAACCACCAACGTCCATTCTGAGCATAGCGAAGAATCTCCATTCACCAGACTGCCACGCTGCGCTCGTAAAGACAGTGTTTGAGTTGGGTTACAAATACACCAAGCTCATTCTGAGCGAAGCGAAGAGTCTCTACTCTGCTCAGTATTGAGCATTTCACTCGCGGCCAGCAAAAAGGCACCGATTCCATGCGCATCATCGCGCACGCGGTCCGTTGTCACATAATACTCGTAGCTACCACTGCGATAAGGTTCACCACCCAATCCAGCGGAGCGACAGACGTTGTTTAGGTGCACAACACCATCCTCCACCGAAATCAACTCGTCCAGCAAACCTTGATACCCACGCTCGGCGATCGGCAAATAAACCGAGTCCAACATCGATCCAGCCCATGGCGCGTGACCAAAACCCAGGTGCTCGACCAGTCTTCGGGTCAGCCCAAGGCTGGAGTTTGCTTTCGTCCCAGGCGTGGTAAAGCAGACCTGTCTCCGGGTCACGCGTCTCCATCTCGATGCGCACAAACTGCTGCACGCTGTCCTCATACACGGCAGAGGCCGACTCAAATTCGGAGGTGTAACGCACGTAGAACGTGCTGCGCCATATACAGCCCATCAAGCCAGATTTGCCACGGGTATTTACGTTTATGCTAGAAGCCACCACTGTGCGTTCTAGGTTGCCATGTTAACTGCAACATTAAATGATCCATTGCTCGCTTGTAACGCTCATCGCCGCTTGTTTGGTAGAGAGAGCCCAAACAAAATCTTGCCGGCATTGACTGAATCAATATTGAACTCGCTCAGCTTAAGACTGGTGATCGCTCCATGCTGGTCAATAAAGTGATCTGCATAAGCCTTGATGTAGTCGTAGTATTGGGTGTTGCCAGTTTGCTCGGCTAAGCGTTGCATACCTAGCAATACTAAACCATGCGTGTAACTCCATACGTATTCGCCGTCGGAATTACGCATTAACCACGGCTTAGGGAATCGCTCAATAAGTTGATTTGCTATGGCAATAGCGGGCGACTCGAGTGTGTCCCCGGTCTCCGGTGCCGACTGTGTTTGCGCATGTGATAGCAATGCATCGATGTCTAATAAGGCCATTGCGACTACCAGGTCCATAATCTTTTGTTCTGGATCCCAGCGGCCTTCGAATGTTTGCCGCGCATCAATACTCACGGCTATTTCCCAGATATTGTCAGCTAACCATGTCAAACAAAGCAGACATTGAGTCAGCAGATCGATATTGCAAAATCGGCATAAGGCGTTTAAACCAAGTGAAAATATTCCTACCGCCGCTATGCAAAAATAAACCTTTGATAATCCTCGCTATTTACGCGAGAGCATCGACCATGGATCATATTTGTGTGACAATATGATGACAACTCAATTCTTATCGTCTCCAGGGTTATGAAACGCGTAGTATTCGCAGTTATTGGTCTCACCGTGGCCGCTTATTTTTCAGTTCAGTGGGGACACTCATCGAGTTCGCCGTCTGTAGCTCTGCCCGCTGAAACCTTGGAATTGGTTCGACACACCGAATACCCAACTTATTACGCGCACGTAAATGGTGTTCGCATCGCCTACCAAGAGTTTGGTAAACCACAGGATGATGCGGTGCTGTTGGTCATGGGGCTCGGCGGACAACTCATACACTGGGAAGACAGTTTTGTTTTTTCGTTAGTGGAACAAGGCTACCGAGTGATTCGATTTGATAATCGCGATTCAGGCTGGTCGAGCAAATTTCACCAACAAGGCGCACCTGGCGCGTTTACGCTACTCAAATATAAACTCGGTTTACCATTGGGCGCGCCTTATCGCTTAGATGATATGGCAGACGACGCGATTGCGCTGTTGGATCACTTAGGCATTGAACAAGCGCATATTGCCGGTATTTCAATGGGCGGAATGATTGCGCAGTTAATGGCAGCACACCACCCAGAAAGGGTTACGACACTCACCTCAATCATGTCCACCTCAAGTGATCCTGACTTACCCAGTGGCACACTGCAGCCATCACTCGAGAATCTCGACGGCATGAGCCGAACAGAGGTAATCGTGTCACGGGCACAGTTTGCACAGCAAATAGACGGTGATGTTGCCGAGCTATCGACACAAGCATGGCAACAGCGCATGACCCGAAGCTACGACCGAGCGCATTATCCTGATGGCACTGCTCGGCAACTTTGGGCAATTGCTGATTCCGGTGATCGTGTTGATCTTCTCAAGCAAATCAAGCTACCAACGTTGGTAGTACACGGCACCGCAGACAATCTCATTCCACTGCAAGCCGGACAACACACGGCTGAGCTGATTACCGACTCTAAATTTGTGGCGTTGGAAGGCATGGGGCATTTTATCGATAGCCAAAACGAACCCCTACTCATTGATGAAATGCTCGACCTGTACGCGCAGCACTCAGTGGTTAAACAACCAGAAAGTCACGCTGCACCAGCTGTGCTGTCTATGCGCTAGAAGCGACCGCTAGTGAAGGTACTTGCCGCTGAGCCTGTTCTAGATTAAGACTTTTCCAGTTAGGTCATTAACAGTTAAGGCACTAGGTGCCTTTGAGTTTATTGAATATTTCCTCAGTATGCTCCCCCAGCTCGGGAGGCGGTCGATGATAGCTAACCGGCGTGCGAGAAAACTTAAGTGGATTGCCGACTAACTCGAGGTCTGGATTGCTCGGATGCGGCACGTTGATCTTCATTTGCCGAGCAAGAATTTGAGGGTCGTTGAAAACATCTTGTAGGTTATTTATCGGCGCGGCTGGTACATCTGCTTTTTGAAATTTTGCCAACCAGTTATCTCGCGTGTCACGCCGCATCTCTTCGGCAATTAGAACAACTAACACTTTTCGATTCTTGACCCGCTGACTATTCGATTTAAAGCGCTCATCGTCGCACCACTCTGGGCGCCCAACAACCACACAAAACCGCGCGAACTGCGAGTCATTGCCGACAGCTACCACACAGTGTCCTTGTTGCGTTTCAAAGCTCTGATACGGCACGATATTTGGATGCGCATTGCCCATCGCTTGCGGAGTCATTCCGCCAACGAGGTAATTGCTCGCTTGGTTTGCCATGGATGCGACGGCTACATCGAATAAGGACAAATCGATATGTTGCCCCAATCCGGAGATCGAACGCTCGGACAAAGCCGCCAATACCCCGATTACCGCATACAACCCGGTTAGTACATCTGTTACCGCAACGCCGACTTTCTGTGGTGGACCATCAGGCTCTCCAGTCACACTCATAAGCCCGCTCATGGCTTGAATTAAAAAGTCGTAGCCGGGTCGTTCACTATACGGTCCGGTTTGACCAAATCCAGTGATCGAGCAATAAATCAGAGCCGGATTTATATTAGATAAGGTGTCGTAGTCGAGGTGATAATTTGCCAAATGACCGGCCTTAAAGTTTTCGATCACGACATCGCTGTCCTGCACCAGCGCATGCAACACCGCTTGGCCTTCGGCACTACGAATATCCACACAAATCGATCTCTTGCCTCGATTTGCACATAGGTAGTACGCGCTCTCTGCCGTATCGGCACCACTTGAATCAGGCATATACGGCGGCGCCCAATGCCGAGTGTCGTCTCCTTTTTCTGGCTGCTCAACCTTAATCACGTCGGCACCAAAATCAGCCAGCACTTGCCCAGCCCACGGCCCAGCTAATACTCTCGACAAGTCTAAAACCTTAAGGTGCGACAACGCGCCATGCTTAATCATGCCATCTCTCCGCTGCTAAGGAACTAGGTGCTCAAAAGAGCCTTTTAGAGACTCTGTATAAACCGGACCCGTTTTAAGCAAACTTGGAATCAGATCGAAACTCTAGGGTTGCACTAGCGCTGTATTGAGCACCATTTTAGCCAACATAAATAGACTTGACCTCTAAATATTCTTCTAAGCCAAACACACCGCGCTCTCGACCATTACCTGACTGCTTAAAACCACCGAATGGCGCATCCATGGTGGCAATCGCATCATTAACGTGCACCATACCTGCTTCCAGTTTGGTTGCCACGTGCATGGTGTCATCATTGTTGTGACCATACACATAGGCCGACAAGCCAAAATGGGACGCATTGGCGATTTGTATCGCGTGCTCAATATCGGAATAAGACAAGACGACTAACACCGGGCCGAAAATTTCTTCCTGCGCCACCGTCATGCTCTCGTCAACATCATAAAAGCACGTCGGTTTGACAAAGAATCCGTCGTTTGCATCGTGATCGGACACACCACCACACAGCACCTCGGCTCCCTCATCGATTCCGGTTTGGATATAGGCATTAACGCGATCAAATTGCAGTTTGTTCACCACCGGACCAATATCGGTGGACTGCTCAAATGGATCACCGACCTGATAGTTACTGATAGCGGTTTTAATTGCTGCCAGAGTCTCTGCCTTGTGTTGCTCTGGCACAATTAGCCTGGTTGGTGCATTGCAGGATTGCCCCGTATTCAACATAAGTCGGGCGACGCACGAGTTTGCCGCTGCAGAAAGATCGGCATCAGGCAAAACAATAAAAGGCGATTTACCGCCCAATTCTTGCGTAACTCGTTTAACGGTTGGTGCTGCCGCTTGGGCAACGGCTACGCCAGCTCGAACCGAACCAGTAATTGATATAACATCCACATCACGGTGTGAAGCCAATGCTTCACCTGCTTGCGCACCACCGTGAACTAGATTAAATACTCCTGGTGGTAACTCTGCACGGTCCACTATGTCGGCAAATAGTGCCGCACTGTAAGGCGCGTATTCGCTCGGTTTTAACACCATGCTGCAACCGGCCGCTAAAGCGGCAGATACTTTACACACCACCTGATTCATCGGCCAGTTCCACGGTGTGATCATGCCGGCCACACCAATCGGCAGTTTTTGTACTAGCACATCACCAATTTTCTCGGTTGTTGAAAAGTCCATCAGGGTTTGGCGCATGCTCTTTAGCAAGCCCAAACCAACCATAGTCTGCTTCTGTTGCGATACCGTAATTGGCGCGCCCATTTCAGTGGTAATGGCGTGCGCCATATCCTCAAGCGAGTCTTCGTAAGCGTCAATCAAACGATCAAACATCGCGACTCGCTGCGCTTGAGTGGTGGCGGCGAATAGCGGAAATGCATTCTTAGCCGCATCGACAGCTGAGTCAACATCCGCGCTGCCACCCAGTGAGAGTTGATCAACCACCTGTGCAGTCACCGGGCTGACCACGTCAAAGGTCGCCGTAGACTGACTCGACACCCATTGACCGTTTATATAATGTTTATCTAAAGAGGGTAACTGCTTCATGATGTCCTCTAGGCACAAAGCCTATTTTTGTTGCCGGCTGGCTGACAATTTTGGTAAATTGAAATCAGCAAATTAGTGTCGCGGTAGCAAACCGGTAGCCACACAAGAGCCATTAGTTGCTGATTAAAACGCCTGTTTGCTGCCAATGACCTGGGTTCAAAATGACTTTTTCTGCATTACTAAAATCCAATGTGAGCGGCACCCGAGATGGAACCACAAATTGGTTTTTTGCTACCGGCAGTAGTTCTTTGTCTTGGTCAGTGGCAATTGCAAACACTTTTTTTGAGCCCGTCGCGCGTGCAAACAATTTACCTTTACGCACAAACACCTTGAGTTTCACCTTGTCGCTAAATTGGTACTCGCCCGCAATCGCATTCATGTCTGCCGATGACAACGCTACGTTTGGGTTTGCTTGCACGTGCTTAGGTTGTTGCGCCGGTGCCGCCGCTAATAACGCATCCCACATTACTTCAGACGCAATCACACCTAAATCCACCGGGCTCAACTCTTTGTCGTCAATTTCTTCGGTCGACACTGCGTAGAATACGTCACCATCAAACAGAGTTGCGTAAGGTTGTAAGCTGCGTGACATCGACGTGTGAACTTGCACTGCCAAGCGTTTTAGTAAGGCTGGCTCTAGTTTCTGATTCACCACCAGAACGCTGATCGTGGTGTTCTTATTGCTGTTGTCAGCTCGTTCGAGAGTTTGTTCACTAAACTTAGATTCAAACTTTGCAAACATATCTTTGATTTGCAGATCTCTCTCAAGGCCTTTATCGGTATAACATGCGTCTACCTTGCCATCACGATCGGTAACAGCACCGAAGGCGTTGACCACCGAAAACGCGGCTATCTTTAGATCACCAATCTGCTTAAACGCGCCACCCTGCCCGGAGTGCACTGCGCAGCCAAAGAATCCACCGGTCATGGCATGCCGTCCAGCTCCGGTTGCACCCAATGGAAATTGACCGGGGACAGCCGCTCGATAGGCGGCTTGAGCAAGCTTTTTGTCGGGATAAATTTCGTTCAAGCGTCGACTGCCGAAATCAAAAATAATAGACCCTAAAGACATCGCCACAGATGGCGTTAATGAAAATGCATCTCCGTCTCGCAGTCCGTCGTCCATCATCGCCGTGGCAACCGCTGTAGTAGCTTCCAAACCGTACCACGAGCCGCCAGCCACAACGATTGAATCTAGCTCAGCAACGTCATACCCGAGCTCAACATAAGGCGCGTTAACCGTGCCTGGCCCGCCTCCTCGAACATCCATGGCCACCTTGGCCTTTTTGTCAAAATGGAAGACAGTGACGCCAGTTGGGCCTTCTTCATAGCTAGCGGTTCCGACTCGAATACCCGGCCAATCGAACTCCAAGGATGCGCCGCTATCCATGTTGACGGTCGGCACTAAGCTGTCTTGACTAGCCGCCTGTAGATTCGTCGAAGCGAATACAAACGACACTAGTGACGATGCGAATAAGGCGTTCTTGGTCAAACTCAAAGTGATGGCGCGCATAGATATAAATGGCAGTGATCTTAGAATGGTGTAGACAGTGTAGCAGCAGTCACGACTGCACTTGAGAAGCCAATTGAGTGGTCCGTGGTGCGCGAACATCACCACCCAAGCGGTGGCCGCGCGCCAAAAAGACGAGACTTGCCAGCACGCAAGCTGATCGCTTGCACACGCCAGGCAACCAACTATTTAGTCTTTAAACTCGCTTTGTAAAGTAGATACTAACCAATTCCGAAAACGCGATATCGACGGCACATCCCATCGGTCAGCACGGGCAATAAAATGATATGAGCCGAGTGATACCGGTTTGAACAGGTCATTGTCTGCGCCAATTTCGACCAACCGTCCACTGGCGATATCATTCACCGCGATCAAATTATTGGTTAACGCAATACCTCGGCCATGTCGCGCTGCAGCAAGCGTCATATGGCCATCCCATAATTTAACGCCATCTAGTTCATCCACGTCATCGACGTCATTTTCTTGAAACCAATGCTGCCAGTTGCCAAAACTATCTTCGCGCAGCAATTGATGTTTAAGCAAATCTTCAGGCACTCGAATATCGCCACAATCAGCAAGAAACTCAGGGCTTGCAACCGGAATAATGTGCGGCTTGGCAATTCGCTGACTTTTCATGCCTGGCGGCAGGCTTGATGACTTCTCATTAGCCCGATAAAGTCGAATATTCACATCCGCTTCGTGACGACTAAAATCAGGTTCTTCGCCGGTTGATCGTAGCTCTAAATGCACACCTGGATTGGCATTTTCAAATGCCCTGAGGTGACGCGCCATCCAATGCAGTGCAAACCCAGACATGCACCAAACTTGTAGTGAGTCGTCAGAACAGCGCTTCATTAACGCGATAGTCGATTCAGAAATCAGATCCAGTGCCTGAGTTATTTGAAGGTGATAAATTTGACCCTCTTCAGTCAATACGACACCGCCAGGTGTTCGGTCAATCAGCGCACAGCCGGTCCATTCTTCAACCGCTTTCAAATGCCGACTAACCACCGCATGGTTACGTAACAAAGCATGTGCAGCCTTGCGAATTCCACCTAAGCGAGCTACCGCATCAAATGCACGCAACGATTCAAAAGGCGGAATCGATTTTCGCGAAGGAATCCGTTTCGATAGTTCGTAATACTTAGCATCTGAGCTCATGTAATTCTCTTGAAAATGTGTAACTCGCTGGCATAAAGTGAAGCTGGGTAAGAAACAACCGACCCAGCTTGAGGGTACGCTTTGTGTTCCTGTTTTTAATTAGGTTACAGTAATCATAACGCGTGTTCAACGATAGGTTTGAGTACCGAGTGCTAGCCCACTACTGCCTCAAGCATAAATCACTAGATTGACCCAAACTGAGTATACGTGCCCTCATTGAGTTGTCGAATAGCCGAAATTCCTGAGCAAATCAGAAACTTGTTTGAAAAGATACGTGTTCCTATTCATAGTCAATTTAAGTTCATAGTCAATTTAAGTGAATTAAATCTTGCTAGGTTGTCCCGCAGACTAAAACCAAATGATTTTCAGAACAGCCCATTCTCAACTGCCCACAACCACGAACGGGCTGGATTGAAGAGGCTCGCCACGTAGTTACGTCTTGCAACAGTCATGTGGAGTGCTGGCAATGGCGATTAGCTTAGATACCACCATACTCGGCGAAGTACGGCGGAAATACTAGAACAGTTGGCTCTCCCAATCAGGTTAAGAGTTCAGTGCGATAGGTGATAAAACATCACCAGCAACCCTATTTTTAACAACAGTCGATGCCGACCGACTCAGCTATAGTTCACCTCAACAGCACACCACTACATTGTGTGCATCGCTCGGCTTCATGGCACTATCTCATGGTACATAGGAGAAACTCAGTGGCAGACTCAAACAAAATATCTGGAAAAATACTAGCGCGCTCGCTTGATGACGCGGGCACCCATATGTTCATACCTGAGCATTTTGATTTTTCCGAACACAAGGAAATTATTAGCTACGTACAAGCCCACCCTTTCGCGCACCTGTTCTCAAGCTTCAACGACTTACTGCAGGTGACTGCCACGCCGTTGATTTACATAGGTCAACAAGAGCAAGGTGGGGCCACAACTCGAAGCAAGACTCAATACGAATTTATCGGTCATATCGCTAAACGCAACCCACACTGCGAGGCTATTCACGCTGGCGCGCACGCCATTGCGTTGTTGCAGGGGCCCGACGCCTATGTGTCGCCGCGTTGGTACACAATGGAACCTAAAATACCAACATGGAGTTATGTTGCGGTTCAACTTAGGGGGCAGTTCAGCGCCATAACTGACCACCAGCAAACACTTGAGGTATTGGCCAAGACAATCGATCACATGGAGCGCGATAATGATAACCCATGGCATATAGACAAAACTGACCCGAGCTTACTCGAACAGTTCAGCCAAGGTGTCTTGGCGTTTCGATTCACGGTGTCAGAAATGGAAGGCATTGAACGACTAGGGCAAAGCCGTGACCTGACCGACTTGGAAGGAGTCATTAAGGGCTTAAACAAAACCCAAGAGCCAAACGCGCAAACGATTGCTAAGATGATGCAAGATAAGATTGACCGCGCAAGCTAATACCGAGTCACATAGCGAACACTGTCTACGCACTGGCGCTCCAACTCCCTTAGTTGAATCACCAATTGCTGGGGGGGTAATTGAAGGTTTAACCAATCATCATGGTTAAACCCTCTTCTTCAGACACGATGCTCATACAGCATTAATCGCTAACTGGGCCTAGTTAAGTAGCCAAGAAGGCACACACTGGCTATGCAATTTCCGCCGCTGCTAATCGAGTTTTCTCAACAAACTCATCAATATGACTGCGCTCGATAATAAGCGGTGGGGATAAAATAATGCTGTCGCCTGCACCGCGCACCATCACGCCCTTTTGCATGGCCTTTTTATACACTCGCGATCCCATTGGTAAACCATCTGATTGCGGCTGGAATTCGATTGCACCCAATAAACCGTAGTTACGAATATCGATCACATGCGGCAAGTCATTCAAGCTGTGTAGTGCTTCCTCAAAATAAGCACCAATGCCTTCATTAACTCGCGTAAACAAGGATTCTTCCTGATAAATATCCAAGCAAGCGCTCGCCGCCGCGCAGGCAATTGGATGCGCAGAGTAAGTGTAGCCATGCCAAAATTCGATGCCCTCAGCCGAATTCACAACTGCGTCGTAGATAAAGTCTTTACAAAAGGTGGCGCCCATTGGAACCGCGCCACTGGTCAAGCCTTTAGCGGAAGTGTAAATGTCGGGTATAACATCAAACTCTATAGAGGCAGTGAACGATCCTGTGCGCCCAAAGCCGGTCACCACTTCATCAAAGATCAGCAAGATATCATGCTCGTCACAAATTTTTCGCAGCTGTTTTAAGTACCCTACCGGCGGCGGCAGCACACCACCAGCACCGGCGATTGGCTCTACCATCACAGCCGCTATGTTCTCTGCACCATGTAAGGCGATCAAGTCGTTTAGGGCTTGCGCTTTCTCGACACCTGTTTTCGGCAAGCCACGAGAAAACGCGTTGTTAGCATGATCGAGTGTGTGAGGTAAATGAGCAACCGACCCCCATCGACCAAAATTACGCGTATTGTTGACTAAGCCACCAACCGCCGTTCCGCCAAGATTCACGCCATGGTAAGCACGTTCTCGAGCAATAAACATTTTGCGTCCAGACTGCCCCTTGGCCGCGTGATAAGCCATCGCTATTTTGAGTGCCGTATCAATCGCTTCTGAACCGGAATTACTAAAAAACACATGGTCAAGGTTTCCTGGAGACAAATCAGTCAAACGCTCGGCAAGCTCAAATGATGCGCGGTGCCCAAGGTTAAACGAAGACACGTAACCTAGCGTTTTTGCCGATTCATACATTGCCTTGGCAACGCGCTCGCGACTGTGGCCTAAGTTAGTGCACCATAGCCCAGCCGTCATATCGATCATAGTCTGACCGGCTTCGGTCGTCACATGCATGCCACTCGAGGACTCCATTAATATTGGATCCTGTTTAAACGTTTTATTCGCCGTAAATGGCATCCAATGAGCATCAAGTTTCATTGTGGAATCCTCTGACTTAAGTATTAGTATTCGTTAGTTGGTTCAGTATACCGTGGCGCCAAAATGCCATGAAGATGCCAATGCCGACTGCGCTGGTGTCCCGCGCGCAACACGCCATTAAGGTTTGCATATCACCACTCGCATCAGTGGTGTGATTGGCGCACCGACGTCGACTCTGTTGGCAACTTCCTTACCAATCACTTGATTCATATACTGAATTTAATCATTTATGCAGCAACCAAAAGGCCTGCTGACTAACAACGAACCAAGCTACCCAGCCCAAACATGACTATGCAGAAAAACACCCGGCCGGCTGATAACTTATTTTTATCCCAAAGCCGCGGCCAGAAGATAGACAACGATGAGTTTGTTCGCCTAGCTTATGCTGGGGAACTTCCTGCAGAGATTCAGGTCAAAACGTTCGGCAGTACAGAGCATTTGTTTCCAACCCGCTGCATCGCTAAGGGGCCAAAAATTGCTCCTCTAGTAGAGCACAAAGATCACTCCGAAAACGCTCAGTTTAGCTCACATAATCGTGACTACACCATCGACGAATACATTGCTTGTAATCGAGTAACCGGCCTATTAATTTTGAAAGACAGCCAAATCATTCTTGAACGCTATCAGCACGGCATCAACGAGAAGAGTCGCTGGATGTCCATGTCTATGGCAAAATCGATTAGCACTACCTTAGTCGGCGTCGCCATAAAACAAGGCTACATTAAGAGTGTTAATGATCCACTTACCGATTACTTACCTGAGCTGGTGAACAGCACTTACGATAAAGTCACCATTGAGCAGCTACTGCAAATGACATCTGGTGCGCGTTGGAATGAAGACCACACCAACCCGCTTTCTGAAAGAAGAGAAGTACTCGAGCTGCAAATTGCACAGCAGCCTGGCGCCATCCTTCGCTACATGGCGACCTTACCGCAAGTAGCGAAACCTGGCTGCGTATGGAATTACAGCACCGGAGAAACTCACGTGGTTGGCGCACTCCTCAAAGCAGCCACCGGCAAATACCTAGCTGACTACCTGAGTGAAACCCTGTGGTCAAAGCTCGGTATGGAGTCGGATAGCCATTGGTGGCTAGAGTCGCCAGACGGCCTCGAAATAGCTGGGAGCGGAATCACTGCTACGCTGCGGGACTACGGCCGCTTCGGACTTTTTATGATGAACGATGGCATCGTCAATGGCGAAAGGTTGCTGCCTGAAGGTTGGGTAAAACAAGCAACAACCCCGTTCAAAATCGGTGACACAGTAATTCCTTACGGTTACATGTGGTGGGCGATCGCTGATCAGCAAGGCTCATTCAACGACGGTGCATTCAGTGCGCGCGGAATTTTTGGACAACGTATTTATATTAACCCAAAGAAGAATATTGTTATCGTAGTGTGGAGCGCGCGACCTAAACCGATGAACACAGAACAAATAATCGACAACGAATTCTTTAGTGCCGCTACCGACTTTTACTGCCAGCGATAATCGAGCGCAACAACCCGGAATAATTATGAGTATAGATGCCTCTACGACCATGTCAGCCGATCAGCTAAGCGACACTGATTCTGCATTTTTAGGCCACCCGAAGGGCTTGGGCTACATTGTTTTTGCTGAGGCGTGGGAACGATTCTCGTTCTATGGCATGCAAGCGCTATTAATACTCTATCTTTCCAGTTATCTGTTACTTCCGGGCACGATTGAAAATGTTTTTGCGTTCTCCGGCTTTCGCGCCGCACTAGAAAGCGTATTTGGTCCGCTATCGACCCAAGCGCTCGCCACACAACTCGTGGGGCTATACATCGGCTTAGTGTACTTTACTCCGGTCTTAGGCGGGTTTATTGGCGATCGTTATATCGGCCGAACCAAGGCCGTTATTATCGGTGCAATCCTAATGGCTATAGGCCATTTTCTGATGGCTATCGAAGCTGCATTTTTGTTTGCCTTGTTGTTTCTGATTTTGGGTTCTGGGTTTCTTAAGGGCAACCTCACCGCTCAAGTCGGTCAGTTATATAAAGATGGCGATCAACGCCGCGACTCGGCCTATTCAATTTACACCATCGCTATTATTGTTGGTGCCTTCGCAGCGCCACTGATTTGCGGCACACTGGGGGAAGTCTACGGTTGGCATTACGGCTTCGGTGTTGCCGGAATCGGAATGGTGATTGGTATGATCATCTACATCTCAGGTCGACGCCATTTGCCGCAAGATTCTCAGTCAAAATCCGCCGGCAAACAAGCGCTCACACTGCAACCCGGAGACGGCAAACGAATCGCCCTGATTCTCTTACTGCTTGCCATCACCGCACTGTTCTGGACCGCCCAAACTCAGGTTTGGAACACGTACCCAATTTGGGTAAAAGGCCGAGTGGACCGCGAAATATTTGACCTAACTATTCCCGTCAGCTGGTTTCAATCAATCGACACCTTGGCGGTGTTAATACTGGCGCCAGTTGTGTTGTGGTTGTGGAAACGCCAGTCAAACCGCAACACCGAGCCCAGTGACTTAAACAAAATATCAATTGGTTTTCTTGTGTTCGGCAGCGCGTGTCTGTCGCTTGCTTACTCTGAACTATCTGGCAGCAGTGAGAAAATCAGCTTGATCTACCCAGTTATTTTCCATCTAATTTGCTCGGTCGGCTTTTTATATGCCAGCCCCACGATATTGTCATTGGTCTCTCGCTCTGCACCACAATCGGTCAATTCGGCACTGGTTGGCTGTTACTACTTGGCCATCTTCTTTGGCGGAATACTTAGTGGCTGGCTAGGGCGGTTTTATGAGGTCATGGCCCCGTCTGCTTTCTGGTTAATGCACGGTGCAATTGTCGCTTCCGGCGGCATACTGATTCTGTTTTTGCGTGGCCCCTTATTGACTGCATTAGTGAAAAAATAATTTGAACTGACTGTTCAATAGCATCGACTAATAATATTGATAGCGCCGCAAGTAGGTGCTATTGCCCCGTCAAGCTCTTGAATCCCCAAGGCCCCGTGCATCAGACTACAGCCTGATTCACGGGGCGCACCGGGAACAACTCGCCAACCCTAATTCCTCTCACATATACTACCGCCTTAAAGGAGACCGCTATGTGCCGACGTTCGCTCTTTACCCACTTACTGTGTTTTTCAATCGCTTTAGTCAGCACCTCATCGGCATTCGGCGCCGGTGCTAAAGGCTTTCGCATATTGCTGACTAACGACGATGGCATCAACGCGCAAGGCTTACAAGCACTGGTCAAAGCGCTTTCACCACACTATGACGTGGTGGTCTCCGCTCCAACAAAAAAGTGGGGCGGAAGAAGCCACGGCACATTGCTATGGGAAGGGCCAATGGAAGTTAGCGAATTCACATTAACAAATACCAACCCCGACACGCCCGCTTACCACGTGCCAGCCTATTCGGTTCAGGGTTTACCTGCCGATGCAGCGCGATTTGGTATCATCCAGCAACGCCAGAAAAAGCAAGCCGTCGATCTGCTCATCTCAGGCATTAATCACGGCGAAAATCTTGGCTCGTTGTCACATCTCTCTGGCACCATTGGCTCAGCCATGGAAGGCGCCTACTACGGCATTGCGGCTATTGCTGTGTCGATTGAAAGCAAAGCGGCCAAGGAGAATAAGTTTGACGCTGCCACGCAAGCTGTCTTAACACTAGTGGAAGCAATCCGAGAGAATGGCCTTCCCAAGGGAGTGGTTCTAAACGTTAACGTGCCGGAAAACACAAAAGGCGGCATACGCATTGCCCCCATGGATCACGATAACGTTAAAGTCGATGGCTTCACCAAAGCGGACGACAAATTCACGCCAATCTTCTCGTACCCGAAGGCGAATCTACCATACAGCGATATGACAGTGTATGAGGAAGGACAAATCGCGGTCACACCGATTCAGCTCGACTGGACTGATCACAAGACAATCAAAATGATGAACACTTGGAATCTAGACAAATAACACGCCAAACAGCGGCCGCATCGACACTGTGTAACCAAGCAACCTCTCTGATTTAGTTCACGCTTTGCACAGTGTCGGTTTACACACTCTGTCGGCCGCCATAACACTCTATCGGAAGCGCCTCCTAAACCACATACTCACGCCGAAAATAACCATCAGCGCGGTCATCAAACCAGTCAATGCGACCAACACCGAGCCCGCGGTTCCAGCGACTCTACCACTATGCAACGGCAAGCGGAGTGCGGCCACAAAGTCACCTGCAGTGTCACCAGCCGGGTCGGCGACCGCCAGTACCTCACCACTACCCGCTCCAACATACACCGTGATAGGTCCTAAACCGAGTGTGCCTGGCTGAGCCAAATTGACTCGGTATTGATTTGTGGACGCAGAGTACTTTACAACTCTAGGTAAAACAGCAAGTTGGTTGCGTTCAGCATACTCGACGGCTATCTCGAGCGCGCTAGAAAAGTCCACCGCATTCGCCGGCAACGATGCTTCATCAGCCACATCAGTTTTGCTGTAGGAGGATACGGTTTCGACAAGCGGATTAAATAGCTCGTCTTCCAAATTCATCGACAATCCTGTTAATGCGCTACTCAGCATCAACAGCCAACACCATAAGCCGATGCTTTTATGCAGTTGCAAAAACTTAACCTTCCAAGGGTAGCGCCACTGCACGGTCCAAGCACGTTTCCATTTCTTTAAAAATTGCTTACCTCGCGGCATTGTCAGGTACAAACCGATCAACGACATCAGCACCCACAGCAACGCAATGATGCCCATGATGCGACTACCCAAGGGCTTTGGCAACAACAGCCGGTTGTGCAGTTTATAGATAAACGGGATCAGGTTTTTTCTCTGTAAGCAGCACTCTCCCCACATGCGCTTACCTTTGATCTCTCCAGTAACAGGATTAATGAAGACTTCATCATAATCAATATCGTACGGCTCACCTGTTACTGGGTTATGTCTTGGCTCAACGTATGACACCAGAGCGTAGCTTGCGGCACTGACGATAGGCTGGTAGTTGACCCTTATGCGGGGATCGCTGGCTTCAATATGCGCTACCAGTTGCGTTGCCGAAAGGCTAGGTTCACCGACTTCGTCAATCACAAAAAGCTCGGGATTGAGCCAAATTTCAAAGCGATCCTGGAAGGCAATCACACTTCCGGTCAGGCCTGCGCACAGCAAAAACAACGCCATCCCCAACCCAAGATATCTGTGTAACTTAACTAAGCTAGTACGCATGGATAACCTCATCACCTAAATTCAATTTATTACTTTCGCTGCCGCAGTACGCCGCTAAAATTCCGCCGACAAACCTACCGTAATCCAAGTTTGACCGGTTGGTAGTGCATGCCCCTTTGGGTTAGCCAACCAACTGCGGTTAGCGCTGGCGAACACACTAGCGACCTCAGAAAGTGTCCAGTTCGCGTTTACCCCTGCCTGTGAGTAGTTTTCCTGCCCTGCAAAGCCAAAATCGAAGCCCTGCATGAGATATGGCTCGACACTAATTGACTCTGAGCCGAGATCAAACTCAGAACTTAGAAACAGCTCGACCACGCCGGCTGCGGCTTGCGTTGAATAGGTGTAGTCGACGCGGGGAACAATCCAAAAATCACGGTCAGCGCTGACGCTGAGGCTAAACTCATTGTCGGCTTCGCCTGTGTCCAGGAATATCAAGCGTGTATACCCAAGAGACACGTTCGCCACACCCAATTCAAAATCGTGAGTTATACCGAAGTTGAGTTCTTGGTACGATCCGCTATCGCTATCGCCAAACCAAATGCTAGTGCTAAGCGGTTGCCAATTCATCGCAGCTTGAACTGAGATCAAACCTCCGCTATCGAGGTTGTCTCTGGCTTGAGAGACATACTTGCTATGCTTTTCAATACCAAATTCGAACGCTGGTTTGGTCTCCACATCAGCTAAAACATCATTCCAATGCAGAACAGCGCAAAACAACACATAGCGGAGCAAGGCGGGGCCAAACCTTTGTTGACTTGTGCAGTCAATCAATTATCTTTACCACGTAACCTGACTGCGTACGGCAAAGGCATTGCCTTTGTGTGTGGCATACCCTTGGGGTAACACTTCGAGACTGTTATCAATCTCAAAGTGAACCCAATTAGCCGACAATCTTAGAAATGATTTTGGGTACCAATTCAATCCCACAGAAAGTGTCGACCCCTTACCACCGCTAATATCTCCACTGACGAGATCCATGTGGCTGCTGCGCAATGCTAGCTCGAGCGCACCCTTACCGCCCTCGCCCCAGCTAGTCGCTGGTACAACACCGCCGAATTTTCCGCGACTGCGGTCATAGTTGCGTTGCTCGCCACTGATTAACCAAGCCGCTTGCGCATAGCCGGTCACAAAACGTGACTCATCCAACTGCGTGTAATCCACTGTTTGCTCGCCAAATTCAGCTTGGAACAGCAGGCTATGATGCTGAAACGCCGCTTCCAAACCAACGTATTTCACGTCATTAGCGGCATGTTCGCCAGTATCAAATAGCGCAGCTAACTGATGACTCTCCGGGCGTGCCGAGACCCGATAATCTTCCTCACCAAGTGACACGTAATAGCTCGCTGCACCAAGATGCCAAGTATGATTCGAGTTGTGCAGCGGCGTCCACATAAGCCGTGTGGCCGCCTTCCAGCCTTCACTCTCACCCACTTCCGTGTCGAGCTGAGACTGACCGAACAAACCTGCGTTGAGCGACCAACGTTGGCCCTGGGTTTCAAACCCTAGCCCTACCGAACGCCCTAAGCTTAGTGAGTTATGCAGCGAGCGCTCCAAGAAGCTGTGATTTGAGTCGCTGGTTTCGTCATCGAGTGAAACCGAAGCTTCATGGTGCCCTAAGCGAATCGCCGTGTGATCACTCATTCGATATCGAACAAAAATATCCTCGTAGCCTATTTTGTCACCACCAAAATCCAACTCAGCCACATAGTCTAGCGATGGGGAAAATGCACCTTGAGCGCCTAATCTAACTCGCCGAATCTCGCTGGCTCGGCCATAGTCAGTTGTCTCAATATCACTGCGGGTCGCCATAATTTCGGTTTGAAATTTACCACGAAACTTAAATTGCGATTCACTTTCTGGCTGACTAAACTGAGGCGATGCCCCAGCCCAAGCCATAGCGCCACTTGCTGGGCTAACCACGGGTTTGGTTGCCCCTGTGACAGCTCCGACTTTAGAGTCCTCTTTAGATCCCACTTTTAATCCTGTAGCAGCGACGGCCTCAAGCCGGGCTAGCCTAGCCTTGAGTTCGTTTAACTGACGTTCCTGCGCATTCACCAGAGCCCGAATATCCGCCAGGCTGTCTTCTGCCACGGCCACAACTGGACATCCTGAAATTAAAGAAAGCACTAAAATGACGTGTGTGGATATGTTTCTGTACATAGCGAAAACCTGTTAAAAATTGTTCTTGATCATCATTAGTGATTGCAAATCCCAACCACTTAACGCGATACCTCAGAGTCACGCGTAAAGGTAAGCTCACCTTGGAGTTGCTCCCTGGCTAAATCGGCGACCCACTTTTCATTGATCCCCGCTGGCGTCAATGTCCATTCACTGCGGTATAAAAACCGGTTCCCAGAGCGCATTTGAACCCCATCACCTTGGCAATTAGCCTGCTTACGATCTGCTGACAACAAACACGTAGTCTGGTATACAGAGTAGACATCACGACCAGAAACAGTCAGAAACTGGCCATCTACCCGCACCGAGATATCTCCGCCTTCCCCATCGGTCCATGCACCGCTCCACGCCGTTTGTAACTCACTCGGCTCAACGCTAGCGACGTTAATAGAGGAGAAAAGGCTGCCGACCAGCAGCGCAGAAAACACGAAACCTCGACTACGGTCGTGGTGCAAGCGAGGCTTATAACTCAGTACAGTTTTAAAGATATTCATGTCTTACCTAATTGAAGGAGTGTTGAAAACCGAACGATTACTTTCCGCGCGACGACACAGGTGCGCAGGCATATGGTGGTCCGATATCGGATTGGCATTACACACATACTGCTACACCGACCAGGCGCTTAACGGCGGATGTTTATCACGCCACGGGCGGGCGGCCTCGAGTTCGCCAGCTAAACGGAACAATGTATCCTCACCACCATACGCAGCGGTAAACATCATGCCGATCGGTAAATTGCGTGGGTTCCAACACAGTGGCACGCTCATTGCGGGTACGCCTGTCACATTCGCCAACGGCGTGAAGGGACAGTAGCGCCACATTTGCTCAAGATACGCGTCAAGATCGCCTGAGTTCGCATCCAGTACCCCCAACTTGATTGGCGGTTGCGCTAAGGTTGGTGTCAGCATGACATCCCAGTCCTGCATAAAAGCGCCCAAACGCCGACCTAAATCAGTGCGAAATTGCAGCGCCTTAGATAAATCAACGCCACTTGTCGCCAAGCCTCGATGGTAAAGCGCGAGGTTACAACGCTCGACCGTTGTGTGATCAATTTCTCGGCACCTGTCGATGGCTGTCTGCTGGACCTCTGCCGCCATCGAGACCGCTAACATCGTGGTCACGTTGTGATGTAACTCTTGTGCGCTGTAATCAACAGAGGCGTTTACCACGTCATGGCCAAGATCACTCAGCAATGTTGTGGTCTCATCCAGCGCGGCTAGGCAATCTGGGTGCACGTTAATCCCTTGGGCGCGACCATCGCACACCGCAACTCTGAGGCGCTGCGGAGCTGCACTCACCTCTTGTAAGTAAGGACGCTTCTTAGGCGGCGCAGTATACGGCGCGCCGGTATCGACGCCACCACTAATATCTAACATGAGAGCGCTGTCTCGCACGCTACGAGTAATGGCATGATGTGTCATCAATCCATACCAAAACTCGCCGTCCGTTGGACCAGTTGGAACCCGCCCTCGACTCGGCTTTAAGCCAAATACCCCATTGCATGACGCAGGTACACGAATTGAACCGGCGCCATCGTTGCCATACGCAATTGGAATGATGCCTGCTGCGACTGCTGCCCCACCGCCGCCACCTGAGCCACCGCTAGAACGGCTTGCGTCCCATGGATTACGGCATGGCCCATGCAGTTGCGACTCTGTGGTCAGCGATGATGAAAACTCCGGCACATTGGTAGTACCCATGGGAATAAGGCCCGCCGCCTTGTAGCGCTTGACGACCTCAGCATCGAAGTCGATCACGGTACCGCGAGCCAAGCGACTGCCGAAGTCGCGCGCCACACCGTTGACATAGCCCACGCAATCCTTCATCGCCAATGGAACGCCAGCAAACTCAGCGGCATAATTTAGGTTGCGACTTTGCTCTGATGCTGATTCGGTTTGCACCGACACGAAGGCGTTTAATGGTTCATTGAGCTGAGCAACAAGTTGGTACGCAAGCTCGAGCAATTGCTGTGGATCGATCTCGCCGGCCTTTACAGACTGCGCTAACGTAAGCCCGTCACAATCAGCATACTGACTAAAATTCATTGCTTGTGCACCGAATTTGACAAAACAGTTCGGTAGAAGAATTTAGTCATGATTTAGCCTCTTCGGCGACAGCCGAGCGGAAGTCGTCGCGACTACAAAATGCCAACTGCGCGCGCTTTGTCGGCATCTCGACTACGCCTTGGTAGCAAAAACCTGCTTTTAGGTTCAAGGCGTGGATTTTTGAATTATCCGCATCCGGCTCAACCACGACTCGCTGCACTTGCGCGTGAGAAAAAATAAACTCAAGGATAAATTTGAACACATGCCAAGTGAACTTAGGCAACGGGGTTTGTGTCGGTGCAACAAGAATATGCATGCCGTAATCGCCTTGCTGAGCTTCATAGTACTCGGCGACATCATCGAGCTCAGCATTATAAAACTCAAATAAGAACACTGGAACTTGGTCAAAGCAGCCAATGAAGACCTGAGTGTTTTGGGTAGCCAATATTTTTTCGTACTCCATTGCCACCTGCTCCACACTGGTGTTCTGCAACATCCAAAATTTAGCGTGCGCGGCATTCACCCAAGCATGAATTAACGTTGCATCCGCGGTATTGCAATACGGACGAAGTGAAAACTGCCCTAATTCAGGCACACTTTTTTGGTAGACAAACACAGACAGTCTCCTCTCTCGATCAAACCCATCTAAGCGTTCAGCCGCGCAACTCACATTCACCAAATGTTTCGGTGTGTTTTAGCTTACCGGCTGGGAAGTTATAAGTTGTCAGTATAGAGAGATGAGCTGTATCAGGTAGTTGCTTAATCGCACACCATTGGTGACAAATTCACACCTGAGAAATTCGTCAAACCAGGCATACTAAAGCCTACAACAGCCACACTGACTGTCGGTAAACTGGAGAACAAGCATGGTCAAATTAATACTCACTCGTACCTACTGGCTAGCCTGCGCCACAACCGCATTTTTACTTGTTATTGCCGCCGTAACCGGTAGCGTACAGGCCTATTACTATGAGATCGATGAGTGGCTAAACCCCAACTTTTATCAAACCAATAACGAAGCGCCGATGATGCCGCCGGCGGACGTCATCGCCCTTTTCGAGGCACAGGTTCCAAGTGCCGAAGTTTGGTACCAACAAGTCGCTGAGGAACCGGGGCGAAGTAGTATGTTAGCGGTTTCTCAACGTGCGTCCTCAAGCGACCAAGTAGAACGTAAGCTTGAATACAACTATTACTATGTCGACCCCAGCAATGCTGAAATCATTGGCGCTCGGTCATGGGGTAAATGCTGTTTTGAACCAGAAAATTTGGTCAACTACCTGTATGAGCTTCACCACTCCTTAACCATACCCGGGGCACGCGGGTTTCAATTAGTCGGCGTGGTTGCCTGTTTATGGTTACTCGCCTGTTTGAGTCTGCTGGTGCGCGCCTTGATTGTGAAAAAAGGAGTGCCTTGGCTATCACTGTCAGCGCCTGCAACGATAATCGTCGCATTGATCATGCTGCCATTGTCCATCAGTAGCATCGCAATGAATTTTTCAGCTGAGATCTTCAAACCCATCACCTCTGTTTTCTCACCGGTTAAACCCAGTGTGTATGAAGAATATGGCAGCAAAGCTGAACAAGATTTTGGCGACCGCAATCTCAGTTATACCGATGCCTTTAACGTCGCCACAGTCGTAGGCGCACAACGCGACTGGTCGCAGCCTATTGGCGAGCTGTTTTACAGCCGAGCATATAACTTCTATGGAATGGCTTTTGGCAATCGAGACCCCAGCGGAATGGGCAACAATTGGCTGTACCTGAGCGGTGTCGACGGCCGCATTGTCGCAAGTAAAACACCTGCTCAGGGAACTGCTGGCGACCTGTTTTACTTCACCCAATTACCGCTGCATAGCGGGCGAATACTCGGGGCAGCCAGCCAGTTCTGGGTGTTTTTGGTTGGTTTACTCACCACAGCACTATCACTTAGAGTGTTCTTTTACGCATTGGCGCGAGGCTTAAAAGGCCGCGCATACCAACAGAATTCGTAGCTAATAATCGGTAACGATAGAGCCGTGCCAGGCCGATATATCACGACGGTTCGTACACGTCGGGACACTAAGCCGTCGAGGCCGAAGCAATAAACACCCAGTCTATGCCGCACATAAGGTTCAATTGCTAGCAGGATAGGCGCTCGCTAGATCGATCATTCAAACACAATCTATCGACGTGTTCCGTGTTCCGTGTTCCGAATAATGGCATCCAGAGCAACGCTAAGGATTTAGTCTTTTATTCACCTTGACAATCTAGCCGCTCAGCACGGACTCCGACGACGCGAACAGAAAGAACATACATATGAGCATTACTCTACCGAGGTTCAGCACAATGCTCGGTTGAGTTTGTATTCAGCGCAGGCCACTAATAACAGCGTTACTGACGGACTACCAAAGAAGGCAACTCGACTCTCGGCGATCCTTGCCTAGCAGATGCGGAATACGCCGCTAACTTAAGATGAGGAAATAGCTGTTGATTGAACAGGTCAACATTCTCAAGCCGACTATCCATACTACAATGGCTAGCCGACTTGAGAAGTCCTTGGGGGGACGTTAGAAATCGAAGCTGACTCTTAGGCCAATCGTACGAGGACGAGTACGATTAGCATTGTTCCAAGCATGATATGGGTCAATGTACTTATTCACATCGGTGAGATTCTGACCATATAACTCAAGACGAATCCCATCGATGGTCATGCCTAAGCGTGCGTCTAAAAGACCAATGGCATCAGAAAACTGACCGATGTTCTCCACAGAGAAACTGGTTCGATCCACATATGGCATTTCGTCGCGATAGCTATAACCCAAGCGGAAGAAGCCCGGTTTGTCGGCGGACCAATTAAAGTTATACATCGCACCTAAGGTATAACTGTAGTCAGGCACGTAATCGATCGGGTCACCGACGATGTTGGCTGTGTCGGTGCCGCCAATTTCTTTGACTTCGGCGTCGATCACCGCCAGTGATGCATCAAATGAGAATGCATCTGTTACATGCCACTTCATCGACGCTTCAAAGCCTGCGACTTCAACCTTACCGATATTACTGACAAAGCTTTCAAAACCGCGACCTTCAATAAACACTAGACCCCGACGCAGCATTTCGTCGTACTCGGTATAGTAAACCGCCGCATCAAAATACAGTTTGTTTTCAAACAAGTTTGCTTTGTAACCTAGCTCATAACTCCAAAGCGACTCAGGGTCGAAGTCGGGTAATTCAACACCATTGAAGTCGAAGCCATTAAAGCCACCACTACGAAAGCCCTTAGCTGCGCTGGCATAAATATTCTTACCGTCACTTAAGTTGTAAGAGAGGTAAACTCGAGGATCGACTGAATCAAATGAGCCTGCTTGAACACCTGTGGAACCTTCAATAAGCTGAGTCTGATCATCTTCAAAGTAACGCGCACCAACGCCAACATTCAGTCTGTCGGTTAACTGATATGACATATCCGCAAATACCGACAAAGATTCGGAGGTGTCGTGTGTGTAGTAAGAAGAGACAAAAATATCCGGCCCAAACTCAGTCACTACTTCAGGAATATTTAGGTCCACCTCCATGTCGCGGTAAAATATGCCAGCGGTCCATTGTAAGCGACTGTCAGCATTTGAAACTAAGCGCAACTCCTGAGCAAACTGACTTCCGACGTTATTTCGATTGCTGTAGCCAGCGAGTGTTCCGCCATAAATAGTTTCTGGCCCACCAAAATATGAAAATGGGTAGTCCAGATCCATCTCCGCATAGGAGGTTGAACTCAACAGTTCTGCAAAACCAAGATCATAAGTTACTTCCAGGTTATATAAATCATAGTCCCAAACTTTTGGCTTCAACGTAAGGCCTGGGTCAGTTGGAACATAGACGGTTCGATCAGGCTGCTCATAGCCTTGGCCAAGCTCATACTCGGCGTTGTATTTAACCACCGTTGCTAGTACATCTAAACTATCTGTTGGTGTCCACAGTGCTTTGACACGCACGGTTGAGAGGTCTTCGCCATTACCGTCTTCGATTCCGGCCTCTGGCTGATCTTGCCAACCACCACCATCTTTAACATCAGCCACCACGCGAACCGCGAACTTATCCTCAACTACTGGCATGTTCAGGATTGCTGTCACTCCTAAACCAGTATCGCCGTCGGCAACAGAGTATGCATCACCTTGCAAACTGCCAGAAAACTCGTGAGTGTTCGGCCGCTTGGTAATGTAACGAATTGCACCACCAACAGCGCCTTGACCATAAAGAGTACCCTGCGGACCTTTGAGCACTTCAACTCGCTCTAGATCTAGTACTCGGGTCGGTAATACCTCATAGCCTGTTAGGGCCATGGGAATTTCATCTTGGTAGATGCTGGTAAGCGCACCACCGCCGTGAGCATTGGCGATTCCACGTAGAAAAATCTGGTAGCTACCTGGGCCGTCTTCACGCATGGTTAACCCTGGCACGGCGAATGACAAGTCTTGAATGGTGTCGATACCTCGCGTTTCTAACTCATCACCAGTTATAGCTGAAATGGCCATTGGCACATCAACTAAGCTCTGTTCGCGTTTACTCGCTGTAACAATAATTTCTTCTAATACTACCTGCTCGGCACTGGCTTCCACCGCTAGAGTCGTTCCGAACGCCGCGACTGCCATGACTATTGCCCTGTCTATTTTAGTTCTCTTCATAATTGTTATCCCAAGTGGGTTTTTCACTGAACCGTCATAGTAGCGTTACTTTTGTATAGTTAGGAAGTTGCCAAACAACACCGCAGCGGTGCATAAACATCACCATGAATCAGCTATTGGCCGGAAGCTGCCCGATTCCAACCTGAGTGAGTGTGATCTGGCTGCTCCCAATAGAACTTACTTCGAGGGCGGTTGTAGTTACCAATTTCATCCATGCTGTAACTGTCATAGAGTCGGCCACCAACCATCGTCTGACGCACCGACTTTGTATTCAGAATGTTATCAAGCGGGTTTTTATCTAATACTATCAAGTCGGCCAACTTGCCAACCTCAAGGCTGCCCAGCACCTGATTGAGGCCAAGGGTTGTAGCACCATTTAGCGTGGCGGCTCTGAGCACGCGCTCATTACTCATACCGCCTTCATTCAGCAACTGCATTTCCCAATGCATGGCCATGCCTTGCACTTGAGAGTGAGATCCCACATTCACCAATACGCCCGCGTCATCGAGTTTTTTAGTGGATCGAGCGACCGACCTGAAACCAATATCCCAGCGCTCATCATCTGCGTGCAAACTGGTCATTCCGCGTGCGTACAAAGGGGCGGCATACTGAATACCCAGCGGGCTATATCCGCTGGTGACTTCGGGCACAAAACTATCAATGCGAGGGTCTTCCCACGTTCGAGTGGTTTGGTAAATATAATTCTCGCCCAATATTTCACCGAACAATGCGACTAACGTCGGCGTGCTGGCGGTTTCACTGTGGGCAAATAATTGCACTACGTCATCATAGTAATTCGCGACTGGTAAATTGTGCTCGACGGTATTGTGACCATCGAGTATCGAGCTAATGTTGTTATAAAAATGACTCTCGCCTTCGACCGACACCATTATGCCTGCCGCCCGGGCCGCTTTGACTAACTGCTGGCGTTGACTACGTAATGGTTGGCGGTAACTCTTGATTGTGCTGCCGCCCAGCGCACGCTTGCGAGTCATGACTTTTTCAGCATCGGCTAAGTTTGAAATCGGCGTGTAGACTGAATCAACTTTGCCAGGCCGTCCATAAACCACACTGCCGACGCTTACCGTGCGCGGACTCACAATGACCCCAGCGCGTTGCATCTCGCCAGATGAGTAACTGGATAACTCAGACGAATACGGGTCAAAGTTTGTGGTGACACCAAATGCCAACGATGCGTAAAGCGCCGCCTGCTTTTGCGGAATACCTCCGGTTGATTCGTAATAGCAGCTTTCCACATGACCATGCATGTTGATTAGCCCAGGCATAATTGTTTTTCCATGACTGGGAATGACCTTGGCAGACTTAGGAATCTCAACCTGATCGACCGGCCCAACAGCAGCAATACGATCACCATCGACAAGCACGGTTCCGTTCTCGATTACATCACGGTCGGACATGGTAATAATACGCGCGCCGGTGAAGGCCAGCATTCCTTTTGGCACATCACGCTCGACCGTCAGGTCAATTGATACCGGCGCAGAATACGCTAAATCGTCAACCGAAAAACTGTTAAGCGTGTCACCTAACAACCAATAAAGCCGTTCAGAATCACTCGCCCAAGCTAGGTTATAGCCCCCTTCATCCGAGAGACGAACCAGCGGTGTGGCGGGCGCGTTGGCAGACACATTCATGGCACCACCGGCGTCATTCAGTGGCATGGCATAGTAGCTCTGTTGTTGCTTAAACCCAATCCACTTTAGATTTGGGCTGACGCTCAACTCGGTTCGATCGGCACCCGACAACACGGCATGCGTTCTTTTTTCATAGCCGCGTAAATTGACGCTCTGCAGCTCAGTCACCACAGCGCCATTTTGATAGCTGCTATGTTGCAAAAATAGTCGCCGATCATCGGGCGAAAATTGTAATTTAACGCCGGACTTAGCAACCAGTACAGGTGATGTTTTAGTGCGTATGTCGAGCAAGAACACGCCGCTGTCATTACCGAAGCCACCCATGCATTTACTGTCATCTTGAACCCGATAGGCAAGTGTTTGGCCGTCGTGAGAGAATACTGGCTCTCGGATCACACCTCGACTCTTAATCACAGCCCGCGCGTTACCACCAGCTGCTGACATCACGCGTATAACGCTGCCTTTTTCGTCATCCCATTCAACATACGCAATCTGTTTACCGTCACTCGAATAGGCTGGTTCAAACTCAAATGCCCGGGATTTAGTCAGCCGCTCTGGTTTGCCGTTTGGTAGTGATTTATGCCATAAGCGACCCAATGCATTGAACACAATTGTTTGTTGGTCCGGTGACACAGCTAAGTGCCGGATGGCTTTAACCGCTACGGTGTCTGTTTGTATTGCCGCACTGGCATCAAATCGAGTTGCCTGAGTAATTCGATGCTTGGCATCGACGGTGAAGGGAATCACATTGGCGCTCGCCGTGTGGGTATCCACTTTGTATAACTTTCCCTTACCCCAAATAGCGATAAAGCGCCCGTCAGGAAACCAACTGTACTGCGGATAATAAGTGCCTTGAGCTATCCATTCACCTTGAAGATCACGATCCAATTGATCGTACACTGGGCGTTGCTCTCCAGTTTCTAGGTCGTACACAAACAATATGGTCTTCGCTTTGACGCGTCGCACAAACGCAATTGTCTTGCCGTCTGGTGAAACTTGCGCCGTGGTAGCGCCACCAAAGCCCTTCAACAGTTCCTTAGTCTTACCTGTTTTAAGGTCGCGCTGCATAACCGCATGCACAGTATGGTTGGCATCGATATAGACCCCTGTACCTTCAGGGCCGCCGACCTTGTGCGTGTTATACAGGTATCGACCATCAGGGGAAAACTGGGCTTCAGTAATATTTTGAAATGCGCTAGGTGATTCAACTATCGGCCATCCAGCACCGCCTCCAAGGTGATACCCTCGCAGCTCTGAAGTAAAAAGATCAGAATACGCTGACGACAACTTGGTGGCAGCGATGTACTGACCTTCTGGGCTCCAAACGACGTTGGTTAACACGTCTTTGGTTTCACGCGTAACTTGGCGCGCTTGCGACCCATCTAACCTCGACACCCATGCATTATCGCTGCCACTCTCATCACTCACATACAGAAGCAAGTTGCCATCTGGACTAAAGCGCGGCATCCGCACCATCGCTGGGCCGCCATGAACTAACGTTGCTAGCCCACCAGTTGTTGGTAAGGTATAAATATCGCCTAGCAAGTCGAAGACCAATAAGTCACCGTCTGGATGCACATCAACACTCATCCAGGTTCCTTCTTCAAGGCGAAACGCGGCGTCAGTATACGGTTGACCGGTATCGCTAACGTCCCAGCCCAATACAAATGAGGGCCAACTTAACAACGCTAAGACTACACAGGAAAATCTATTGGCAATTCGGTTAATACGCATCGGGATCACTTTTGGTTACAACTACTAATAACGAAATTCTGACTCAACAATTACTGACCTGACCAGGCTTCGTTCCAATCAATACCCTTGTAATCGGGCAGCTCCCAATAGAACTTGCTTCGCGCACGATCGTAGTTACCAATCTCGTTCATGTTTAGGCTATCAAACAGGCGGCCATTGAGCATGGTGTAACGCACGCTATTGGTATTACTTATATCGTCGAGCGGATTGGCATCGAGCACGATAATATCGGCCAGCATACCCACTTGCAGAGAACCGATTTGAGTATCGAGCCCCAGGGTCTCAGCGCCGTTAACCGTTGCTGTTCGCAGGATTCGATGGTTGCTCATACCACCTTGCGCCATCGACTGCAGCTCCCAGTGCAACGCCAACCCAAAGACTTGCCCGTGTGAACCCGCGTTGATGGTTACACCAGCATCATCCAGTTTTTTAATTGAGCGGCTGACCGCACGAAACCCGATGTCCCAAATTTCTTCAGCGGCATGCAAGCCGGTCATACTGCGCACGTGCAAAGGCGCGCCGTAGGGCGTGCCAACCGGGCTGTAACTCGATGTTGTCTCTTGAACATAAGACTTAATTTTAGGCTCATCCCAAGCTTGAGTGGTCTGATACAGATAATTCTCTCCCATGATCTCCCCAAAGGTGACGTTCAAAGTTGGGGTATTCGCGATGTCGCTGTGTGCCATTAACTGCACAAGATCATCGTAATGGTTCGCAACCGGAATGTTATGTTCCAACGCCATGTGGCCATCAAGAATCATGCTGATGTCAAAATAGAAGTGGCTCTCACCTTCTGCATCGACCATTACACCAGCCTCGCGCCCGGCTTTAACCAGTTGCTGGCGCGCACGGCGCGATGGTTGTTTATAGCTCTTAATGATTCGACCATTTAGCGCTCGTTTACGACGCATGGTATTTTCCGCATCGGCGTACGTATAGAGCGGCACATAAGTGCGATCACCTTTTCCTGGGCGGCCGTAAACAACCTTGCCAGTGGAAATAAATCGCGGCCCGACCAGCTCACCAGCCTGCAGCATTTCGGTGGTTGCGTAGGCTGCCAGCTCCGAGGTGTACGGGTCATAGTTGGTGGTGACGCCGTACGCAGCGGCAGCATAATGGCTGGCGTGTTTCTGCGGCATGATGCCACCGTAATAACAGCAGTCGATATGCCCGTGCATATCAATCAAACCGGGCATCACCGTTTTACCGGTGGTATCAACCACGTGCGCATTTTCTGGAATCACCACATCGTCAGCTCGCCCAACACTCACGATGCGGTTGCCTTCAACCACCACCGTTCCTTGCTCGATAATCTGATCGCCATCCATTGTGATAAGCCGACCACCACGAAACGCCACCACACCACTCGGGCGATCCAGCGGCACATTCAAACCCACGGTCGCAAATGGCTGCGGCAGTGGCTTATCGTTGGTCGTCAACTCGGTTACGTCAACACGGTATAAATCGTCACCTAAATTCCAATTCAAGGTTCGCGAGTCGGATGACCACGTCAGGTTGTAGCCGCTGCCTTCGGTCAAGCGAAACGTCGGTACCGCGCCAGCCGTGGCAGATACCGGAGTTAAGCCTCCAGTTTCCTTGTAGGGCATCACATAATATTGCTGGTTTTCCTTAAAAGCGATCCATTTGCCATCTGGGCTGCGCGACAACTCGCTGCGGTCCGCGCCCAATGCTTGCGCGTGATCTCGGCGCTCATAGCCATCCACTGTCACACTCGAAATTGAGGTATTTTTAGACACCGTGCTAGTGAAGTAAATTCGCTCTCCGTCAGCTGAAAAGCTCGGCTTACTGGCGGCGTCACCGATTTGTTGGGCCTCTCCGCCAGAAACTGCAACAGTATACAAACCTGGCGTGGAGCGATAACCGCCTAAGCCGTTGCCGCCCTCTTCGATACTATAGACAATCGTCTTGCCGTCTGGAGAAAATGCCGGTTGGCGTATAACACCGCGGCTTTTGACCAGCGTTTTTTTACTGCCCCCGCTCGGCGATATCAACTGTAGCGCACTGCCCTTTTCGTCATCCCATTCAACATAAGCAAGACGGCGATTATTCGGCGAATAGGCTGGATCAAACTCAAACGAAGGCGATTGCGTGATGCGTTTAGGCGTACCATCTGGGAGTGCTTTTTTCCATAGACGACCCAATGCATTAAAGATCAGCTCGTCATTATCGTTTGCCACGGCAAGCTGCCGAATCGCTCTTACCTGAACACCGTCAGGCGTTAAGGTATCAGCAAACTTAGGCGACCGTATAATCCTGTGCTTAGTGTGAGCAACAAAGGGAATCTCTTTGGCAACACCGGAATCCATGTTTACTTTGAACAGCTTTCCTTTACCCCAAATCGCCACATGCGTGTTGTCTGGAAACCAGTCGAATTGCGGAAAGTAGACGCCTTGCTGATAAAAGTCTGCTTGTTGGTCGCGATCAAGTTCAGCATACACTGGCCGCTGCTCACCGGTCTGAAGGTCATACACAAACAGTATGGTTTTGTCTTTTACACGACGGACGAAAGCAAGCTTCTGGCTGTCCGGCGACACCTGAGGTGACAGCGCACCGCCAAAGCCTTTTATCAACGCAACGGTTTCACCCGTTTCAAGGTCGCGTCGCATAATGCCATAGTTGACATGATTCGCATCCACGTAAATATGATGGTCGACGAGCCGCTGGGTGTAGTACACGTATTTGCCGTCGGGCGATAAATTGGGTTCTTGAATATCACGTTTGTTTTCCGGCGCATCGACTAGGGTACGACCTAACCCACCGTCCAGATGGAATATGCGCAAGGAAGACGTTTTCTGATCATTAAACCCAAGGTCAACACTGGTGGCGACCACGTATTCACCGTCGGCACTCCACGCCGGATTGGTCAACATACTGTCGGCGACCACGGTGACCATTCGCGCATTACTTCCGTCTGCATTTGCCACCCAAACGCGGTCGTCACCACTTAGATCACTAATGTAAACCAGCTTACTGCCATCGGGACTAAAACTCGGTATTCGATCAATCGCCGCGCCGCCACTCACTAAACGCGCTTCACCACCTGTCGCCGGCAGACTATACAGGTCACCGAGCAAATCAAAGACGATAGTTTGACCGTCTGGACTGACGTCCAAACTCATCCACGTTCCTTCGTTCAGTGTAAATTCGACATCAATATACGGCTGGCCGGTATCACTTATGTCCCAGTCTTCGGCCTGCGCTAATAAATTTGCGCAAGCTAAGTAACAAGCCGTCAGCGCAACTAACCCAAGCCGTTTGACTGTTGACAATTTTTTCAAAAAACACGACATGTCGTCGCCTCCAAAAATAGTAATTATTTGCTGGTCATACCGACTAGCGATTCCACTTCCACACTAAACCGTCGCTGCTCTTCTGCGCTCTGCTGCACTCTTCTGCACTTGGCAACTGATGCGATCGAACGAGCAAACCACATCAATGATGAAACTCAAGCAAGCTCCACTCCAGTGCTTGCCCAATTGTTACAGAGCAGTAAAAGGTCGAGGGTCAGCATTTAGCATCGTGGCCCCAACGTTGATACGCTTGACCTTATCAACGACAAAGTTTGTGTCATTGCCCGACACATAGCTTTTATCGATTTCAATCGCGCCGTTTTCATCAGCGTTCAGTCCATACGGCTTGTTATTTAATACAACTGACTGGGTTACTGACACTCGCGCGTCATCACTGGCAAAAAGCCCGTCGTCTTGGTTCGCTTGGAACACCGATTGCCATATCACGACCTGCGACCTTTGGTACGCCGCCAAACCGGCCGACTCACTACCGGAAATTTCTGAGTTGCTAATACTGACGTTAGAGTCATCATTGGTCCAAACCCCAAGATGGCTATCAGTAATGGTTAAATTGGTAACATCGACCTTGGCATTTCCATGCACACTGAGCGCCATTTTTTGCACCTTCTGTATCGACACATCAGCGATCTTGGACTCCCCATTGATAATAAAAATACCATGGCCGTCGTAGATATCGTCTTCTTGAATGCCCCACTTAAAGTTCTGCAAGTTTAGGTTTTTGAAGCTAACTTGACTGTTTTTTGTCACGAAGCCATTGGCCGCACTGAGCGAGCCATCGATCACAACCTCGCCTTCACCAATAATCGTCAGCTGTTTATCTTCAATAAGTGTGTAAGCACGGATCTGCAGTTCATTCAGGGGCGTATCGCGATAGGTTTTAGGCTGGTAGATGCCCGGCTTAATGCGCAACACTGCACCAGATTCTGCCGCATCCACTGCCTGTTGAATGGCATCGCCGCCAGAAAAATCACAGTGCGCAAATTGCGAGGCATCCACACAAGCAGTCAACACGTTGGCGCTTGTGCTGACTGACTCTGAAGCCTCTGCCGAGGTGCTTGTTAACACCGCTATTGCGACACAAGCCAGCCACACCATTTTGATATTTTGCATTACCATCACCTTTCATTGCGTTTTTTTGAACCCGGCTCACGCTAGTCGAAGTTAAGCCAGATTAGTTATTTTTTATTGAGTTCATCATACGGCGAAGCGGCCAATCTTTGGAGATGCGAATAGTGACTTGGCTGGTGCTAGCAGCTCACCAGAACACTCATGTTTAGCAACTATTAACAAATCACATTCCAGTTTACTCTGCCAACTGTGAATTACGTTGCGGCCAGGTATACGCCCCAAGAGGATCCCTTGTGTGTGCTGCCGAGCAATAAAACTACCCAGCTTAAGATTTCAGCGGAGAATCGACCATGAGCACGCCTAAAAGACCTAACTTCGACTGGCAAGACCCATTCCAACTTGAACATCTGCTCACAGAAGAGGAGCAGTTAATTCGTGATACGGCGCGCAAGTACGCGCAAGAAGAGTTACAGCCACGCATTATTCAAGCGTACCGAGATGAGAGCACTGACCCAGCTATTTTTCGAGAGCTAGGTTCACTTGGGTTGCTCGGCCCGACCATTGAGGGTTATGGATGCTCAGGTGTAGGTTACGTAAGTTACGGCTTAATTGCGCGTGAAATTGAAAGCGTCGACTCTGGCTATCGGTCAATGATGAGCGTTCAGTCAAGTTTAGTAATGTACCCAATTTACGCCTTCGGCAGTGAAGAGCAGAGACAAAAGTACTTACCAAAACTGGCTAGCGGCGAGTCAATCGGGTGTTTCGGACTGACCGAACCAGACCACGGATCCGACCCGGGTAGTATGATAACCCGCGCTAAAAGCGCTCCAGGTGGCTACCGTTTAAACGGCGCTAAAATGTGGATTTCAAATTCCCCAATCGCCGATGTTTTTGTGGTGTGGGCCAAAACCGACGATGGCACCATACAAGGGTTTATTCTAGAAAAAGGTTACGGCGGCCTAAGCGCTCCAAAGATTGAGGGAAAATTGTCATTACGTGCATCTATTACTGGCGAGATCGTGATGCAAGACGTGTTCGTTCCAGAAGAAAATAAGCTACCCAATGTGCAAGGCCTGAAAGGGCCAATGAGCTGCCTGAACAATGCGCGCTTTGGCATCGCCTGGGGCGCATTAGGTGCTGCCCAAGCATGCTGGGAATCTGCCAGACAATACGTATTAGATCGAAACCAATTTGGTCGACCCTTGGCGGCAAACCAGCTCATTCAAAAGAAGCTGGCGGACATGCAAACAGAGATTGGACTGGGTTTACTGGGCTGTTTGCAAGCTGGGCGGCTAAAAGAACAAGACCAACTGGCGCCAGAACTAATCTCGCTTATCAAGCGCAATTCATGTGGCAAATCGCTCGATATAGCACGTGCCGCGCGAGACATGCTAGGTGGTAACGGTATCTCTGACGAGTTCCCGGTATTTCGACATATGGTGAATTTAGAAACAGTCAACACCTACGAAGGGACCCACGATATCCACGCACTTATCCTAGGTCGAGCGCAAACCGGCATTCAGTCATTTACTGGTCGGTAAACAAAATAGCAGTAAAACATACCCCTTTAATTATACCAATTAAGCATTAGCGGATTACTTTGGAAATCAATGCCATGTTAACTCTCACTACAATTTTGAATGACGCCCGTGCGGCACAAGCCGTTTTTGCACACTACTCTCAAGAGCAACTCGACGCGTGCGCGCGCGCCGCTGGCAAAGCACTTTACGACAACGCACAGGAACTGGCCGAAGATGCGGTAAACGAAACCGGCATGGGCAACGTTGCAGATAAAACGCTTAAAAACCAAAGTAAATCACGTAATGTTTGGCACTACCTAAAAGGCAAAAAATCGACCGGAATCATTGAACGGGACGAAACCAATAGCATGATCACCATTGCTCATCCAGCTGGTGTGGTTGGGGCCGTTACGCCGACCACCAGCCCAAGCATGACGATTATGTGCAATGTGATGTGCGCACTCAAAGGTGGTAATGCCATTGTGATTGCGCCGCACCCGCGTGCCAAAAAAGTGAGCGCTAAAACAGTCTCGATTATTAACGCTGAACTCGACAAACTTGAGGCACCAAAAAAATTGGTTCAGTGTATTGAGCAACCCTCGATGCAATTGACCAGCGAACTCATGGCATCGGTTGATGTGCTTGTCGCAACCGGCGGGCCAGCGATGGTCAAGTCAGCCTATTCCAGCGGCAAACCATCATTTGGAGTCGGAGCCGGTAACGTACAGACCATTTTCGATGTCGACGTGGACTACCAAGTGGCCGCACAAAAAGTCATTGCAGGGCGGTGTTTTGACAACGGCATAATCTGTTCAGGCGATCAAAGTATTATCATTCCTCAGACGCATTACCAGCAGGTTATCGACGCTTTTACCTCGCAAGGAGCCTACTACATTGAAGACCAACGCGAGGCTGACAAACTGCGTGACGCATTGTTCAAAGACGGTTACACCAACCCAGATTTAATCGGCCAGAATGTCCAAGTGATTGCTCAACACGCCGGACTTGATGTACCCAAAGCTGCAAAGTTAATTGTCGTAAAATCAAATGGCCGAGACGACGACGTATTACGCAGCGAGAAAATGTGCCCCGTACTGTCGGCGTTCGCCTACAAAGATCTCCACCAAGCAATCTCCATCGCCAAAACTAACCTAGAGGTAAGAGGAAAAGGCCACACCTGTGTTATCCATTCCAACACGTTAGAGCATATCGAAAAAATCGGCGCCGCATTACCGGTCAGCCGTATCGCTATCAATGAGGCTGGCTCTTTGTCGGTGGGCGGCACCTTGCAAAACGGCTTTGTGCCAACCGGCACGCTGGGCTGTGGGTTCTGGGGTAATAACTCGACATCGGAAAATTTAAATTACCAACACATGCTCAATGTGCAACGCATTGGCTTCACCATGAGCGATAAATCAGTGCCATCAGATGCGGAGATTTGGGCATAGCCGCTCAAGGCTAACGGCTTGATGGAAAACAGACGGCCTTTTGCACACCAAACCGCGAGCGCAGGATCCCACTCCCTCACGCTTCGATTTGCCCGAGGTTAGCATCAATATTGGCGCCGTTTATGACGGGGTTCTGGCTCGCAAACCAGATCGTGTCTGCGATCTCTTCAGGCTGTGCCAACCGTTTATGCGCGATTCCGGCGGTGATCTGTTGATACACCTCTGGATATGCCTCTAAATGTTATTTCAGCATTTAGATTTCGGTGAAGCCCGGACATACGGCAGCCGTGTGAATCAGGATTGCAGCAAGGTCCTGAAAACTTGCACACATTTGCCCAATGGCCGCGTGCTTCGATACAACACAGGCATGCGTGTTAGCGACCGCTTTACGCCCTAAGGTAGAGCTAATGTAAATTATCGATGAACCGGGTTTCATACGCGGTATTAACCGACGATTCAAAGCTGCGGGCGCCACCACGTTTAGCTCCATCACGCGCCGCAAGATTTCACTCTCTAAGGTTTGAACCGTTTCTTTAGTCATCATCGCCGCGTTGTTCACTAACACCAATTTTTCAGGCTCGCCAATTAAATTTAGCAGCTGAACCCTGTGTTGCTGTTCCAGTTTGGCTCCAATAAATCTATCGCCATATTCTCAACCTGCCGCAACTCACAGGGCGATCGAGATAAGTTAATAACACGAAAACCCGCTTGCAGATATCGCTTGGCGGTCGCTCAACCGATTCCTTTGCTCGCACCGCTTATAACTAATACCTGATTCATGATGTTTCTCCAGAGGGCAATTTATTTAAACCTAAATAAGGTCTAAGTGTGGCCACTAATCCATAGATAATGGGTGTATCGGCTATGGCTGAACATAGCTAAAAAGATAATTACTCAGCATCAAACCAAGCACGCGCGCCATATCGCCAGCCACAATGGCCGCGCCGAACGTAACTAAACTCACGGTAACTGAATCGACACCTTGGCTGACAATTGTGCCGCCATTCTTACGCAGCCAGTGATGTTCGCCACGGGTTTTTCGTTTGATCCAATGAAATAGAAATACGTCAACGTATTGGGCAAGTATGTATGCCAGCATTGAGGCCAGCACGGCACCGACGGTGATTGCGTAAACGAGCGCAAATAACTCAACATCGCCCCGCACGCTCGTGCCGTTTAGTGGGCCAACGTCATCCGCCAAAGGCAGTGTTTGCCAAGGTGCCTGACCGCTTACATCGACTGCTGGCAACGCGTTTCAGCATTATGAATGCTGTGCTCTAACCAGCTGAGCTACATAGCCAATTTTTCCTTATTGGCGGGAACGAAAGGTATCGTTAACCGACAATAGTATCCGTTGCCGACTTGAATTGAGAGGTGAACAAGTACACTTGCGCCGTCGGCTAGTCAAGCCTGCTTTGCACGTTTTTAGTGTTTCCGTGGATTTTCTTGAATTGGGGATTTTTTGTTTTTCAACGTGCCTCTCACTACTCGCATTTTGATGCACACCTCTGACGGAGATTACCACGCTTCATTCTCAATGACGGTGTTTGATTTCGATCATAAAATCACCAACGTCCATTCTGAGCATAGCGAAGAATCTCCACTCACCAGACGGCCACGCTGCGCTCGTAAAGACAGTGTTTGAGTTGGGTTACAAATACACCGAGGTCATTCTGAGCGAAGCGAAGAATCCCCGCTCTGTTCAATAATGAGCATTTCACTCGCGGCCAGCAAAAAGGCACCGATTCCATGCGCATCATCGCGCACGCGGTCCGTTGTCACATAATACTCGTAGCTACCACTGCGATAAGGTTCACCACCCAATCCAGCGGAGCGACAGACGTTGTTTAGGTGCACAACACCATCCTCCACCGAAATCAACTCGTCCAGCAAACCTTGATACCCACGCTCGGCGATCGGTAAATAAACCGAGTCCAACATCGATAAACGAACGCCTTTGGCGATGGCATACACAAACATCGCCGAGCCAGATGCCTCCAGCCAGTTGTCGGCGCGATGACCCTGATCAGGCACCTGATACCAAAGACCTGTTTGATGCTGATACGGCGCTAATGCCGCTACCAGCCTCTTGAGAATAGCGGCCAACGATTCACGACCTGGATGATCTGCGGGTAAATGTTCATAGGTATCAACCAACGCCATGGCATACCAGCCCATGGCGCGTGACCAGAACCCAGGTGCTCGACCAGTCTTCGGGTCAGCCCAAGGCTGGAGTTTACTTTCGTCCCAGGCGTGGTAAAGCAGGCCTGTCTCCGGGTCACGTGTCTCCATCTCGATGCGCACAAACTGCTGCACGCTGTCCTCATACACGGCAGGGACCGACTCAAATTCAGAAGCGTAACGCACATAGAACGGCTGTGCCATATACAGCCCATCAAGCCAGATTTGCCACGGGTATTTGCGTTTGTGCCAGAAACCACCGCTGTCTGTACGCGGTTGCCACCTGAGCTGTGTGCGCAGCTGGTCCATTGCCGATTTATAGCGCGCATCGCCGGTGTCGGCGTACAACTCAAACAAGATGTTGCCGGCATTAATCGAATCGATATTGAATTCGGTGAGATCCAATGACTCGATTCTGCCTGACTCATCGATAAAGTGATCTGCGTATGCTTTGGCGTAGCGACGAAACTGCTCCGCGTCGGCCTCAGGGGCATGTGTCGCCAACCGTTGCATCCCCATCAACACTAATCCGTGAGTATAACTCCAAACGTAGGCACCGTCTGACTTGCGCATCAGCCATGGTTTTGGGAATCGCTCGATATGCTGACTCGCCATACGCAGCGCGACCGGGGCATCGGTAGTTGGCTGATTCAGTGCTGCATTCCGCAACGGCGACTCAAACAAGCCCACTTGTGCTTTAATCTGCGCCAGTTTAGCTTCTGGATCCCAACGTGCACCAAAGGTGTCGCGCGCGCTGATTTTCGCCTGCTCAGCAGTGATATTGTTGTTCAGCCAAGCATAGGGTCGTCCCGCTTTCTGAGAGCCGAAATAGTATGCACGATCGCCCCAGAGATTGGCACGGTTTTTCGCCGGATCGTCGTAGGTAACGCGAAAAATCGGTAAATCGGCAAGATTGTCCGAGTAACGATTATTAATGAGATAGAACTGCGCGTCGTAGTGACGACGTCCGAGAATAAAATTCTCCACACCGTCGAAGGATGAGTTTTTTATCACCAATTTTTGATCTTCGGCGCGTTCACCATCATGCCAAATGGCCGCGGCACCACCGCGACTAAAGAATGTCGAGTCGGTAATGTAACTCCAACCGCGAGGGCAAACGAAATCGGTATAACCCTCGAAATAAGCCCGGCGGTGATAATACATCCCGGCGTCTTTATTCCACAGACTGACCGTGTCCGCACCGCCGGTGATGAAGACACTGTCTTCACTTAAGATTCGAGTACCGGAGAGCAAACGCAGGGCAAACTGGTGCGAGTGATCGCCGCGCACAATGCCATAATCATTTACCACACGCAGTTGCAAAAAGCTGAGGTCGCTGGCCTTAATATTGATGGTGGAAGCGCCCCAGTCGTCCGAGTGGTCCTGGCGCCAGTTTGCGCGTAACAAGCTGGTCTTGATGGTTGTCTTGTCTCGACCTTTGCCAACAATCGCCACATTGTCTCGCGTCATGAACAGCTGTTCGTCGAATACGCCTTCGCCAACTAAAATTACCGCGGGGCCGTCAGAACCGGCCAGTTTATCGAGTGCGTCTTGAATGCGTGTGGTGTCGCCGGAACCGTCTTGTTCAACGCGCAAAAATCGGGGAGTCGGCAGATCGAGCTGCAGCAAGCCTTGTTGGTTCAGAGACTGCGCCACCATGGCCGCGAGGCGGTATGCGCCGAATTGCGAAAAATGTGAGTTATCTTCAATCAGGCCGTCTTCACCTGGCAGGTGCAGATAAACCTGCTTGCTGGCTTCCTCACCCAGGCTGCTCACCCATTGACGACTGAGCTGGTTGAGGTCGATCAGTGCAATGCCTTCAGCGGCGGCTAAGGCTCTCATTGCCGCTGGGTAGTCTCCGTGCGTTGGCACTAATTTGCCATCTTCGAATTTGCGACGGACGATTGACGTTAATAGCACAGGTGTGGCTTTCTTTGCTCTAGCCATCGCCACATAGCGCATCAAAAATTCCTGATATTCGCCATCGGGGGAGGTGTAACGCTCCGGGCTGTGGTCCTTGGCATCGTTGTGACCAAATTGAATCAACACCAAGTCGCCTTCAACCACCGCAGACTCCAGTTCAGCAAAAAAACCTTCGTCGATAAAACTTCGCGAGCTACGCCCACCCTGGGCCAGGTTGTTCACTCGGTGTTTGCCGGTGTAAAAATCGGCGAGTGCCTGCCCCCACCCCATTCGTGGGAACACCTCAACGCCATAGTTGCTGGCGGTGCTGTCACCGGCAATATGCACGGTCTTGGCACTCACCACACTGGCGAGAAACATCAGCGGCAGCAACAACAGGTTTACCGAACGAATCACGTTACAACGGCCAGTCAACAGCATCAGAAAGACTCCGAGTGAAGAAACAAGCGCGCACCACGAAGGCTACGCAGGAATAATGGCACCACGGTGCTGGATCACGCGGGATGCCAGTTCATGACCACGTTGGCAGGCGGAAACGATATCGGCACCGCGCAATCTTGCGGCCAGAAAACCGGCATTAAACGAGTCGCCCGCAGCGGTGGTATCAACCGCCTCCGTCTTGATCGACGGGACGATTTCGGTGCCTGCTTCAGAGCGTGCCAGACACCCTTCAGCACCCATCTTGAGAACAATCTCACGTGCACCAAATTCGGTTATGGCATCAATCGCTTGCGCGGGGGATTGATAACCAAACAGATCACTTTCATCTTCATACGTGGGCAAGGCAATTTGACTCAAGCCGTACAAGCGTTGGAACACCGACTGCGCCGCATTCGGGCTTTGCCACAACGCCGGCCGATAATTACCATCAAACAATACGGCACCTCTATTGCGACTGTAGTCAACCAGAAAATCAATAAGTCGCTCTCGTGAGGCCTCCGGCAGAATCGCAAGACTGATGCCGGAGAGATAAATCGTTGGGAAGCTTCGCAGCATTGAAAACACATCACTGGCGCGCTTAAGGTCGTCGAATAAACGACTGGCTGGTGAGTGTTTGCGCCAATACAGAAATGAACGCTCACCCTGTGCGTCGACATTGATCATGTACATGCCAGGAACCGAGTTTGGCATCCGCACAACTTGATCACATGCTATGCCTTCCTGTTCCCAGCTTTCAAGTAACCAGGTGCTCAAGGCGTCATCACCGAGAGCCGTAATGTACGACGGTGCCATACCCGCACGCGCCATATAAATCGAGGTATTCAGGGTGTCGCCGCCGAACCCCATGTCCAGCGGCTTGGTATTGGTAAGACTGGCTCGATCTGCCGTGCGCAGTTCCAGCATACATTCGCCAATCACGGCAATGCGATCACTCATGGTGGAGCCTACTCGTTTGCCGGTTTACCGATCGTGGCCAGAATGCCACCATCCACATACAGCACTTGGCCGGTAACAAAGTTACTGGCGGCCGAGCTCAAAAAGACGGCTGCACCCTTAAGATCGTCGGGATCGCCCCACTTACCCGCTGGTGTTCGCTGCACGATAAAGTCATTAAATGGATGTCCATCGACACGGATCGGTGCGGTCTGACTGGTGGCAAAGTAACCCGGCCCAATACCATTTACCTGCACATTACTGGCGGCCCATTCTGTTGCCATGTTTCGTGTCAGCATCTTCAAACCACCTTTGGCCGCCGCATACGCACCCACCGAGTTGCGACCTAGTTCAGACATCATGGAGCAAATATTAATCACCTTGCCCCCGCCGCGTTTGATCATCGATGCCACCACTGGCTTGGTCATGATAAACACACCGGTCAGGTCAGTGCGAATCACGTCTTCAAACTCGTCGACCGCCATCTCGAGCAAAGGCACACGCTTGATGATGCCAGCGTTGTTCACCAGAATGTCGATAGGCCCAACCTCGGCTTCGATGCGCTTTACTGCGCTGCCGACTTCTTGCTCATCCGTGACATTAAAACGGTAACCATGTGCCTTGATACCGGCTTTTTCATACTCGGCGACGGCCGCTTTGATTTTTTCGTCGCTTGAATGACCATTAATAACCAGCGTAGCACCGGCCTCGCCCAGACCCATCGCCATTGCCATACCAAGCCCGTGCGTCGCACCGGTTACCAGTGCTACTTTACCGTGTAGGTCAAATAAGTCCTGCGCCACAATTATTCCCCTGAAGCAAAGTCGGATGGACTCAGTTTGTCCATATCGTCGTAGTCTAGGTTCTCACCTGCCATACCCCAAATAAAGGTGTAATTACAGGTTCCCGCGCCTGAGTGGATCGACCAGGTGGGCGAAATCACCGCCTCTTCATTGGCAACCCAAATATGGCGCGTTTCGTGTTTTGGTCCCATGAAGTGGCACACGGCCTGATCTTCCGGCAGCTCAAAATAAAAGTAGGTCTCCATACGACGCCCATGCGTGTGCGCCGGCATGGTATTCCAAACACTGCCAGGTTTGAGTTCGGTCATACCCATTTGCAATTGACAGGTTTCGACCACGCCCGTCACCAGCAGTTTGTTGATCACTCGGTGGTTCGATGTTTCCAGCGCGCCAAGTTCTAGCTTCTCAGCGTCGTCCAAACCCACTTTCTTGGTTGGATACGCGTGATGTGCAGTGGCTGAGTTCAGGTAAAATTTGGCCGGGTTTGCGCCATCGACACTCTCGAAAGTGACCTCTTTGGTCTGTGCACCGATATACAGCGCTTCTTTGTAGGCCAGATCATACACCGTGCCGTCTACCGTGATGCGACCCGCACCACCCACATTGATGGCACCCAATTCACGACGGTCTAGAAAATGTTCTGCCTTGAGCGGATTAACCGTATCCAAATCTAACGCTTTTGACACCGGACAGGCGCCACCAACGATAAAACGGTCAATTTGGGTATAAACCAGGTTGATTTGATCTGCAATAAATAGGCCGCCCACGTGGAAGTTCTCCCGCAATCGGGCCATGGTGTAATTGGGGTAATCGTCCGGGTGGACAGCGTACCGCTCTTGATAGTTTGTGCTCATAACTTACTCTTTTGAATTCAATAATTTAGCTATTTGTACGACCGCCATAATCGCAGGGCCATACCCTTTTGGATCGTCTGACACCAAACGTTCACTCATATAATAGTGATAACTGCCATCACGCCCGAATCCAAGCCCCGCCACCTCGCAAATATTGTCTAGGTGCCAATGCCCATTTGCGTCAATCGAAATAAACTCCGTTACTAGGCCGTTATAAGCTTTCTCCGCAGCCGATTGGTAAGAGGATGGCAAATACCCTTGATTAACGGCTTTAGCAAGAAAGTAGGTAAACATCGCCGTGCCTGAGGCCTCGAGATAATTACCTGTGGCATCTGGCATGTCAGTGATTTGATACCATGCACCGGACTCATCTTGGTATTTAAGAAGACTGTCGGCCAACTCGGGAATCATCGCCAGCAAGGGTTCCCGCAGCTCAGCACGTTCAGCAGGAATCACATCCAAGATATCCACCAATGCCATGGCGTACCAGCCTAAACCGCGAGACCAGAAGTATTTCGAGCGCCCAGTTTCTGAATCAGCCCAGACTTGCTGTTTGACTTCATCCCAAGCGTGATAATACAACCCGGACTGCGGGTCGCGCAGGCGTTCGCGTGCAATAATAAACTCATGCGCGGCGGCTTCCACTTTATGTGGATTCGATTGCATGTTACCAACGCCAGCTAAAAATGGCATTCCCATGTACACGCCGTCCAACCAAAGCTGATGCGGATACCTCTTTTTGTGCCAGTATGCGCCGTCTGAAGTTCGAGGATGTGTTTCAAGCGTGGTCGCCAAGGCATCAATCGCGGCGCGATACTTAGCATCGCTGGTGCGAGCGTACAACCTTTGTATCATCTTGCCCGAGTTGATGTCGTCGATATTATAGTTCTCAGGCCGATACCCCTTGATCGGCTCATCGTCACCAAGGTAGCTGTCCATAATAGATTTTGCGTAGGTGCTGAAACGTGGTTCACCTGTGAGTTGCGATACGTCATCCAGTGACTCCATTAACAGGCCAGTGGTGTACGTCCATTGAGTTCGTCGCTCACGCACGTCGTCGAACTTGCCGTAGATCAGGCTGTCTCCGCGCCGAGTGATTTCAGAATCAGCCAAATTCACCGCAATTGTTGTCGGCGACATTGCCAGTGCTTGCTTTGATTTCTCTGTGACAATTTGAATGCGCGGCGCCAGTGTACGTCGCTCGACTTCTTGGTTTAGGAACGCCAACAAGTCTGCCCTATTTTGAATGCGCTGATGCCCCCCTTCCCATAGTGCTCCGAATGCGTACTGTAAAGTGTTACCTCGGGGTTTCAACACCACCACATAACTACTCTTATCGCGTGTTTGTTCTAAGAAATCTCGTTTCTTAAACAGTAAGAACATGCCGAGTGTGTCGTCAAATAACGATTGCTTTCCGATACTGGCGACATAGCTCCAGGCCTCGCCGGTGATATCTAAATCGCCAGTGATCAACTCGGTATCAGGATGCGCAACCAGTCCTACCGCGATATTGTCTAGCGGTTCGGAGGTGCTCAGGTTTACATCGACGATTGGACTGCCTGCGCGCATCGATAAGCCCGCAGACATATCGACAATCTGATCACCGGTATTCCATTGTGAATAATCGATGGTCATCGCAGAATATAAAGGGCCATTGACATCAATGGCGACCGATCGAGGCCCAGTTTCCGACACCAGTACCACCTCACTGCCATTCCAGTACCCGTAACCGCCAGCACCCAGACTCGAGCCGACTTTCAAGATATCCGCACCCCAGTCTGCCATTTCGTGGTAGCTTTGATAGCCGTCCTGACCAACATCCTGCAACACCATTTTGTCGGTTTTCTTGCCGAAAATATCGAACCCGTTACGCCAGTCTAAGTACACTCGGTAACCAATTTTATCACTCTCAATACCAGGTCCTTCGTAGCGGATATATTCACTGTGGTCAGTGTATTGAGCGGGCGGAGTTACTTGATTCACATTTTTGAAGGTGCCGCCGAGGTATTTTTTGTCCTGCCATTCGCCATCTTGCTTGATTGACACCTCCGCTTGTGTGCGTTTAAGCGGGGCTGAAGGGTGCAAACGTGTGTCAATAGTAAATGACTTGGTCTCCGACGCTGCCAGTCGGGTCAAAAACGCCAGATCATCGTAATTACCATCGCCATCGTTATCGATCATCTGCGTTGGCACCGCTTGGGACCCGGCCCAAACCTGAACGGATTGGCCTTCTGGTACACCAAGTTGATTCAGACTAAGATGCACAAACACATCGTCACGAGCGAACAAGGATGGGTTACTGACATTTAAACTAGCCAATGGTTCAGCCTTACTGTGTGACAGTTCCGGCGCCGCCGAATTAGTCTCGAGCGTTGTGCTCGTGCAAGCCGTTAGTGCGGCCAGCACGGTGACAATTGGGAGCAATTTCATGTTTGTTTTCCTCACAGACGGTTAGTCAATCAAGCCGAACGCACGTGGCAACCACTCGCTCAGACCTGGAAAATACGTAACAGCCAATAACGCGACAAACATCGCGAGATACATTGGCATTAAGGGTTTTACAATAGATGCGACACGGGTCTTACCGACCGCACAAGCCACGAAAAGAACACCACCAACCGGCGGTGTGCACAAGCCAATAGAGAGGTTTAACACCATCATAATACCGAAATGCAACGGCGACATGCCCAGTGCGACTGCAACCGGTAACAGAATGGGTGTGAAGATCAGCACTGCTGGTGTCATATCCAAAAAAGCGCCAACCAATAATAAGATCAGGTTAATGATCAACAGAATAATGATCGGATTATCGCTCAGCATCAGCAGTGTTTCTGCGGCAATGGTCGGGATGTTCTCGTACGCCAAAATCCAAGACATGGCCGTTGAAGTCGCGATCAGCAACATCACGATGGCGGTTGTTTTGGCAGAATTTAACAACACAGCGAACAAGTCTTTAACCGCTACTTCACGATACACGAATACTGACAACACGAGCGCATACAAAACCGCAATCGCGCCAGCTTCGGTAGCCGTAAAGATTCCGCCTAAAATACCGCCGATGATGAGCACGATTAGGAATAAGCTTGGCAACGCAGCCGATGTGGTTCGTATCACCGTGGCAAATCGCACGCGTTCGCCCGCCGGGAAGTTAAACTTTTTAGCATACGCGGCACTCACCAACATCAGCCCGAGTGCCACCAGTATTCCGGGAAGATAACCGCCGACAAACAACGCGGAGATGGAAACCCCACCACTGGCGACTGCAAACACAATAAGAATGTTACTCGGCGGAATCAATAAACCCGTAGTCGATGACGCGGCCGTCAGCGCGGCGTTAAACTCACGTGGATAACCATCTTTCTCCATCACCGGCATCATAAAGCTGCCAATCGCTGAAGTAGCTGCCACCGCGGAGCCTGAAATGGCACCAAACAAAGTACATGAGATCACGTTCACAAACGCGAGACCACCTGGCAACATCCCCACTAATGACCGAGCAAAGTCGATCAACCGCCGCGCAATCCCACCCTGCCCCATCAACTGCCCAGAGAGAATAAAGAACGGAATCGCCAGCAATGAAAAACTATCCAGCCCGCCGGCCATACGTTGTGCGACTGTAGTTAAGGCGGGAAACAAGTCTATGGAAATGAGCATCGTGGCGACGGTGGCGATTCCAATCGAAAAAGCAATCGGCACGCCTGCCAGCAACAGGATGGCAAAGACCACAAACAAAACCAAGATACTCATACCACTACCTCTTGTTCAAGCGTCACCAGAAAGTACACGCTGTAATACACGATCATAAGTCCGCTTAACGGCAGTACCGCGTAGACCCATGCCATTGGAATGCCAAGTGTTGCCGTGGTTTGTTTGAGTTCGTAGGTCAACTGCACCAGCATCCCGCCACCAATGACCAACACCGCCAGCGCAAATAGACCACAACAAATATCACTGATGGCATACAAACGACGCTTGCCAAGGTCTCCGACTTTGTGGTGAAACAGGTCAAGACCAAGATGGGCTCGTTCACGATAGGCGTAAACGCCACCCAACAAACCGACCCAAATTAGCAACGTCAAGGCCACTTCTTCTGTCCACGGACTTGGATCGCCCAGCACATACCGCGACACCACTTGCCAACTCACAACGGCTACCATTAGCGCCATACACACGGCCACCAATGTCTGCACGAATTTATCTAAAATTGCTGTCATATCCGCTCCTATAACGCGTTGATGGCATTCAGCATGTCGCCAACTGGCGTGCCTTCGTACGCCGCTTTCATTTCAACCACTGCGTCCATGAATGGTTGTTTATCAGGACGGATAATTTCTACGCCACTGGCTTCAATCGCGGCCAGAGCGTCATCGCTGGCTTGCTGCCATAGCTCACCCTGAAACACCACACTGTCCTTCACGGCTTGTTGCAACCAAACCTGCTCTTGTTCAGACAAGCTGTTCCAAATATGCAAGCTCATCAGCAAGATATCTGGCACAAACGTATGCTCGTCCAAACTGTAATAACGACTGACCTCATACTGCCTTGAGAGAAACAGGCTAGGCGGGTTATTTTCTGCGCCATCAACGACCCCTTGTTGCAGAGCTGTATACAACTCGCCCCAAGAAATCGGTGTCGCAGCGCCTCCCATTGCTGCAATCATATCGACTGAAGTTTGGCTCTTTTGGACGCGAATTTTTAACCCTTTTAGGTCAGCTGGCGTAGTCACTGGCTTATCGGTCGTGTAGAAACTTCGGCTACCCGCGTCGTAATACCCTAAACCTCGCAATCTCACCTTCTCCGGCGCGAGAAGCAACGATTGACCCACCTTTGAGTCCAGTGCTTTACGAAAATGTGCGTGATCTCTAAAAACGTAAGGCAAACTGAATACCTTCATCTCCGGCACGAAACTTTCCAGCGGGCTGGAGGATACTTTTGTCATCGCTAAGCTGCCAATTTGCAGTAATTCAACCAGCTGACGCTCCGACCCTAACTGACCGCTGGGGTATATTTCGATCTTCATTTTGCCACCTGAATACAGATCAAGTCGCTCAGCCATATGCACCATTCCCTTATGGACGGTATGACCGGTATCGAGTGCATGACCTAGTTTCAAAACGGTCACATCACTCTGCCCTGCACACGATGCCAGCAAGGCGGATAACAGAATCGGCAAATAGCGCCAATTCCGAATTGTCGGATTATGCATTCCTCCTCTCCATGCCAGTTTGCCTGGCTTTTTAGTCTTTGCCACATGGGCCAGTTTTATCCGTCTAGTATATAGTAAAATTTGTGCCACCGGTAGCAATTTGATGCTACTTTAGGAGCCCGCTCTGTCATAAAAACGACAATTAGACACCACTATAAAAGGTAAAACATCGATGCCAAACAATGCAGATATTCACCGCCGCCAACTACTCAAAGGCGCGTGCGCGGTCGCGATCGGCAGCAGCCTGCCCGCCCGGCGGCTACACGCAAGCGACCGCGATACCCAATGCAACTTCGACGACGCCGTGGAGGAAATCAAAACCCGCTTATTACCACCTAGCTTCCCAGATCAACATTATACTATTACCCAGTTTGGCGCCGTTGGTGATGCAACCAAACTCTGCACAGACGCAATTAACAACGCTATAGCCGCCTGTCACGAAGCCGGTGGCGGGCGCGTCATGATCCCTGCTGGCATATATCGAACTGGCGCGATCCGCCTATTGAGCAACGTAGAACTACACCTTAAACCCGGTTCAGAGCTGCGCTTTTCACAAGCCACCGAAGACTACCTACCCATGGTCCAAACCTGGTTCGAAGGCGTGGAACTGATGAATTATCAACCACATATCTTCGCACTCAACGCGCGTAACATCGCCATCACCGGGCAAGGACTTCTTAATGGTGGCGCCACCTTTGATGGATGGTGGTCGTGGCGCGGCCCGCGCAGTTGGAAAGGTGCGATTTCGGGCACGTCAACCGGTTGGCAACCCGGCATGCCCTATCAAAAAACAGCCCGTAATCAACTGATGCAAATGGCCGCTGATGACGTGCCGGTCAACCAACGCCGGTTTGGCGACGGACACTACCTACGCTCTTCCATGGTGGAGTTTAACCGGTGCAGCAATGTGTTAATTGAGGGCGTCACGATCAAAGATGCGCCATTTTGGTCGGTCCACCCAGTGCTGTGCCGCAACGTGATCGCCAAAAGTGTGACCATACACAATCCAGTTGGCGCCAATGCGGACGGCATTGACCCTGAATGCTGCGAAGACGTGTGGATAGACAACTGTTACTTCAATAATGGTGATGATTGTATTTCGATTAAATCTGGCCGCAATCATGACGGCCGTCGCATTAACACACCAAGCCGAAATATTATTATCAGCGATTGTCACTTCGAATCAGAACGATCTGCAATCTCTTGCGGTAGTGAAAGCTCAGGGGGAATCGAGAACGTGTACGTCAGCAACGTTGTCGCCGACAAGGTCTTTCGCCTATTCCGTATTAAAACTAACGATCAACGCGGCGGCTATACGCACAATATCCATTTACACAGTATCAAAGTTCACCACGCACTAGAAAACCTGATCGAAGTGCAGGCTAATTTCGGTGAGCCACTGAAAGACGATCCGCTAGAACTTGCTGCTAAACAAAAGCATTTTCCAAGCATTCGCGGAATCCACATCCACAAACTGCAGTGCAAGAAAACCCAACGGGCACTCAATATAGTAGGCACCCAGAAGACCCCTGTTAAGGCACTGTCACTCAACTCAATACAAGTCAACTCCGCACAAAAGCCAAACATTGTACTTTGGGCACCGAACGCAATTGCCACCGATACGAACATCAATGGCACGCCTCTAAAGCTCAAATAAAAAAACCGACCGGCGAAACTCGCCGGTCGGCATCAAACACCAAGCTTTTGAGAGTGCTTATTTAAAAGTTTGCGCGTACGCCCACAAAGTACTGGCGTCCGGTGCTATTGATCTCGCGCACCAAGTTTTGTGAACCATTACCCGTAGTAAACAAACGCTCCTCTTCATCGGTTAGATTAATCACCTCTAAGGTAAAGGTAATATTGTCATTTAGATTGTAGAACGCACTTAAGTCCGCGTGTGTTGGGCCCGTCGTATTCTCGGAAAAGTTACCGTTACTGCCGATGTTACGCGTTACGTAGTCATCACGATTATTGAGAGAAATCCGCGCACCCCAACGGTCAACCTCGTAAAAAATTGTGAAGTTGTATGAGTCTTCGGACAAGCCCGTCAGTGGCGCAATCGTATTAACACCATCACGTACCACCACGGTCTCCGCTTCAACATGCGAGTAATTAGCGATTATGCCGAGATTCGACAACAAACCAGGCAGTGAGCTAAACGACTGTTGGTAGGCAATTTCAAAACCATCTAACTCTGTGCCTTCCGTGTTTGCCGATGAGCTATAACGCCAGATCAGACTTGGATCCAGTAGCTCAGGTTGCGATGCGTAGATATTGGCAACGATGGCACGATCTTCTGCACGCAGTGGCTCAAAGGTAGTTGGTGATGAGATGAAGCTGTCGATATCTTTACGAAAGTAACTAAACGCCAATACGGCATCGTCGTCGAAATACCATTCAGCCGCCAAGTTGATGTCGTCAGACAACAATGGGTCCAACTGCGAGTTACCACCGGCTACCGTGAAATTCACGTCAGTAATATCCTTAGATGGTGCAAGGCTGGATAAGCCAGGGCGCGTCATGGTTCTGGCCAAACCTAACCGTAGCAACAAGTTATCAGTCAAGTCATACGCAAGGTTCAAAGACGGCAGAAATTCACTGTAGTCATTGGTTTCAACGTTCCGCTCACCCGACGCGAGGAAACCTTGCGCCGTCACATCCGTGGTGACATAACGACCACCAATATTGAACCGCAGACCGCGGCCAGCCAGCTCAGTATCCAGATCATAATCGACATAAAAGCCGGTTGTTTCTTCCTGCACCACCCAGGTTTGTGAGCCCGGACCGCGCGAAACACCGTACGGCGCTAAACCAAACGCAGGAATCGCTTTATCAAAATCGAGAACAAGGAAATCCAGTTCCGTCGCATTTCCGTGCGCACCTAAATCGGTGAAAGAGAACACAGTACTCAAATCAGCCAAGTTGCGGGGATCGTTAGATGGGCGATCACCTTGCACACTGGATACTTCACGATCATTGTAGATTGCACCGATTTTTACCGAACTCGAATCACTCAACTGCCAATCCAAATCCAAGCGTGCTGTATCATTCTGGCGGTCAACGTTGAAACGGCGCAACTGCTCGCCATCAATGATTTCGAAGTTATCGATGCTGGTGACATCAATATCGTAATCCATGGCCGCGACGTCTGGGTTACCGGTGAAGTCGTAGCTAAAGTTGGTGCCCGTCGGCGTCTGGATATTAACGCGAAAAATGTCGTTCTGATAATCAGAAGACGCCGTTCCCACCATACCCGACAAGGACATGTTGTCGTTCAACTGATAATCAAAATCGATGGTGTACTGATCAAAATCAGTTACGTCCAAGGACTGACGACTCTCTGTTCGCAGGCCGACTCCGTCGAAATTACCTGCCAATGCAATTTGACCGGTTGAATCCAACACCACTGAGTTAGGTGTAATCGCGGGGTAACCGTAATCACCACTGCGTCGGAACTGCGCAAACGAGTTATAACTATTCGTCGTTGAGTCAAACTCTGAGTGAACCCAGTTGATCCCGATATCGAGGTCATCGTTTGGACGGAACTGAAGACCGGCACTTAGACCCAAACGGTCCTGGCTGTGACGAAAACTATCTTGACGCGGTAATCGTGGAAACCAGACCTCACGCAGATCAACGCCATTAAGCTCATTATTTGCGGCAAAGTCACGGTCCGGCTGCGCCCAGCGAACGGTACCAAAACCATCTTGAAACGTGGTGCGTTCAGTATAGGACGCTGACACCATATAACCGAAAGTCTGGTCTTCATTGGTATTACTGATTGTGGCCGTCAAACGCGGATCAGCCTCTTCTGACAGATCGTTGTAGCCCAGTTGCGCAGAAACCGATGAATTAAAGCCAGCTCGATCAAGCGGCTTCAGTGTGTACAGGTCGACGCTACCGGCAATACCACCTTCTTCTAACGAAGCACGTGCTGCTTTGTTTACGTCAATACGGTTAAAAAGTTCAGCTGAAAACACATTAAAATCGAACCCGCGGCCACGGTTTACGCCGCCGGAGCTATCCAAACCACCGGTTGATGCCGGCACTTCCATCCCATTGAGCGTAACATGGGTGAAACCGGCACCCAAACCACGCAGTGAAACCTGACGCCCTTCGCCGCCCTGACGGACAATCGCCACGCCGGGTATACGCTGAATCGCTTCAGCCAAGTTTAAGTCAGGCATTTTGCCGATGTCTTCGCTCACGATGCTCTCGCGTGCATTAACCGCATTCCGCTTCAGTTCAGTAGCGCGTTGCATACTTGCTCGGAAACCGGTAACGACCACTTCTTCAAGTGTTTCGACCTCGGGACTCGATGATTCTTGGGCCAAAACGGGTGCACTCCCCAACAGCAGACCACTTCCTGCCATAAGTGCAATCGCACGCGAAATGGAATTAAGGCGATATCGCATTTTTTTCTCCTCTGGAAATTATTATGGTAATTTTCTGGCGTTTTGCGGGCGGATTTTTCCGCTCTTCTTCGATTCCGACGCGCCCCTCTCGGCCGCGCCCAAGCACATAATTCACAAATTCCAACAAAATTGCAACCAAATAATGCCATCGGTGGCAATTTTTATTCAAATAGTTGGAGTACGCCAACAAATGTCGCCGGACTTCACGACAAATTATCGCAAAATAAAGGTTTTCTTGGAGCGATTTTGCACGACCTCGCTACATATCAATACCAGCTTCTGCTTCACAAGCTGGCAACTATGTAAAGAAAAACTTACCCATACTCACTATTTATACGACATAATGTGCCAACGGTAGCACACCTTATGAATGCCCTTCATCAAGTCTTCGACCTTGTTAGATACAACCGAGTTTCTGACATTAATGAAACGTGACGGCGGTCCAGCACCAGCTAACTTAATGCTCGACCACGATGCCCCACATCTGCGTCACCCAGGCAAAAAGGCGACTGAGCTTACCGTCATGCTATGGCAATCTGAAAGCCTGTGTTCTAATAAGCGGATTTACTGATCACAGCTTCAGCTCGATAACTGCGACAGAACCCAGCACAAGTAAAACCATATGAACGAGTTCAACGATCAACGCGCAACCATCAATGACGTAGCACGGCTTTCCGGTGTTTCAAAACGGACGGTATCTCGGGTAATCAACAACTCCCCAAAGGTCGGGAAGGCGACGCGACTCAAGGTGCAGAAGATTATTGATGACCTCAACTATAGCCCGAATGCGCAGGCACGCGGGTTGGCGGCCAGGCGTTCCTATTTACTGGGAATGATTTACGACAACCCAGACGCACTGTATATCAACGATGTACAGCGCGGCGTACTCAGCATTTGTCGCAAGTTCGGCTACGAACTCGTGGTGCACCCGTGCGACATGCAATCAGACACACTCATTGACGAAGCGGTCAGTTTTGTAAATCGATCCAAACTCGATGGGGTCATCATCCTGCCGCCTATCTCCGAAAATAACGACCTCGCAGGTGCGCTCGGCAGCGCGAACGTCAATTACGTTCGTCTGGCTTCCATCGCGCTTGACACTGCTCGACACGTAGTCATTTCCAATGAACGCTCAGCAGCTGCAGCGATGGCAGAATACCTGGTGAAACTCGGGCATCGCCGCATCGGATACATTTCTGGGCCACGTCGCATGCGTTCAACTCGAGAGCGGCTCGAAGGTTTTTGTGATGCATTAGAAAAACATGGGTGCAAACCAGACGACGACATGATCGCACTTGGCGCGTACACGTTTGAATCGGGCATTGAGTGCACTCGCAAACTGATGGCCAATACCAACCCGCCGACGGTCATCTTCGCCAGTAACGACGAAATGGCGGTCGGCGCGATCAATGCAGCGCAAGATATGGGCCTCAAGGTGCCGCGAGATCTCTCCGTTGCTGGATTCGATGACAGCATACTGGCATCCCGAATCATGCCGCCACTGACCACAATTCGCAGGCCAGTACAAGACATGGCACGGCACGCCGCGACCAAGCTGATTGCCAGCATTGACGGTCGCAATGACGAAGCCGACGTGTCCATTATCCTGGTTCCCGAGCTTGTCGAACGCACATCGACGCGCTCCTTGTAGAGCGCCACAAATCCATTTGATTGGGCGCAAGTGAGCCCTCAGCGCATAACAAGGTAAGCAAGAGTCCATGCCACCGCCCTCCAAAGTGGGCTTAAGAATAGTTTGCCAACAGATATTGCCACCGGTAGCAAAACCGACTATTCTTGCACTCGAGCATAATAAGAACCACACAAACCTCAATGAAGAGCCGCTAAAATCATGGTCTACACTTCGAGAAGAACACTACTAAAGGGGATCGCAGTCACATCGCTGGCACCGAGCTTACTGAGCGCATGTCAGCGGCCTGACCCTGCGCGTTCACCCGATGCTTGGCACATGGCCAAGCAAATTCGCCAGCGTATTCAGACCCCAACCATTCCAAACCAAGCGTTTGACGTACGCGAGTTTGGCGCAGTCGGCGACGGACAACACGACAGCAGTGAGGCCATTCAGGCTGCGATTCAGGCCGCCAGCGATGCCGGTGGTGGTCGTGTATTGATCCCGGAAGGCATATTCATTACCGGCCCCATTCACCTTGAAAACAACATAGACCTGCACATTACAAACCAAGCGACGCTGAAATTTGTCACCGATCCAGATCGATATTTGCCTGCCGTACTGACGCGCTGGGAAGGCGTCGAACTGATGGGCTTGTCCCCCCTAATCTATGCCCACGGCAAGCACAACATTGCCATAACCGGCGGCGGAACACTGGATGGCAGTGCTGATGAAAAGACCTGGTGGCCATGGAAATGGGCCGAAACCGAGGACAATCCACACACCCAGCATCCCGCACGGGCCGCACTGTTTACCGACGCCGAAAACGGTGTACCAGTCGCCGAGCGCATGTATGCAAAAGAAGCCTATCTGCGACCACCGTTCATTCAGTTTTACGCATGCGACCGTATCTTGATCGAGGGCGTGACCATCAAAGAGTCTCCGTTCTGGCTTATCAATCCAGTGTTGTCGAAGAACATCACCGTACGCGGGGTCACCTGCCACAGCTACGGTCCGAATAATGATGGTTGCAACCCAGAAAGTTGTACCGACGTGCTGATCGAAAACTGCCTGTTTGACACGGGCGATGATTGTATCGCCATCAAATCAGGCCGCAACGCGGATGGCCGTCGAATTAACCAGCCTTCCAAAAACATTGTGGTTGCGAACTGCAATATGAAAGCCGGCCATGGCGGCGTGGTCATGGGTAGTGAGCTGTCTGGCGGTATTGAGAATGTGTTTGTCGAAAACTGTCAGATGAGCAGCCCAGAGTTGTGGAGCAGCATCCGGATTAAGACAAATGCCATGCGTGGTGGTTTTGTACGCAATGTCAACGTGCGCAATATAGATATTGGGACCGTGCGCGACATGTTACTGATTAACTTTTACTACGAAGAAGGATTGTCTGGTGATTATGTGCCGGATGTTCGCGACGTGCATATACAGGATGTCCATTGCGCAAACGCGTCGCGGATTTTGAACGTTCGCGGTTTTGAGCACGCAAAAATCAATGACGTGATACTGGAGAATGTGACGATTGACCATGCGGATAAACCGTCGATCGTAGAAAATGTCGGTCGTGTCACGTTGAAAAACATGAAGGTAGACGGCCACCACATCGAAACACTGAGCGATCTTCCCACGGAGCCCGCAGCATGAGTGCATTGCAGGTTCACGCGAATGACAATGTTGGCGTTGCGCTCACCGACTTGGATGCAGCGACGCAAGTCCTCGGCGTCACCCTTCGACATGCTATTCCCAAGGGGCATAAATTCGCCCTGCGTGCCATTGCTCGCAATGAGGCCGTCACCAAATACGGTCACCCCATCGGCATTGCCACCCAAGCGGTGGCAGTCGGCGAGCATGTGCACAGCCACAACCTGACAACCGGACTACGCAGTGGCGACCAGTATCACTATGCACCACTAGCAGCGCCTGAACTAGCGCGCGACCCCAACAACACATTTGAAGGGTATTTGCGCGCCAATGGTCAAGCCGGTACCCGCAACGAGATCTGGGTGCTCAACACCGTCGGTTGCGTGAACGCCACGGCCGCCCGTGTCGCACGCGCATGTGAGGCCAGTGCCAGCGTAGAAGGAATCCATGCTTTTTCACATCCGTTTGGTTGCAGTCAACTGGGCGACGATCTGGATTACACACGAAAGATTATTAGCGCCCTGGCAGCCCACCCGAATGCCGGTGGCGTGGTCATCATCGGTTTAGGCTGTGAAAACAATCAGCTAAGCCGCTTGCTGGAAGACATTGATCCTATCTTTCATGAACGGATTCGCTCTTTTACCGCGCAAGAGGTCGAGGATGAAGAAGCCAGTGGCATGCGTTCGATCCATGATCTGATGGAAATTATGTCGCAGGATAAGCGCACCACCCTACCTGCTTCCAAGCTCGCCTTGGGAATGAAGTGCGGCGGTTCCGATGCGTTCTCAGGACTCACAGCCAATCCCTTAGTGGGGCTGATGACTGATCGCGTAACGGCGTTGGATGGCCGCGCCATCTTGACCGAGGTGCCTGAAATGTTTGGCGCGGAGCAGCTATTAATGAACCGAGCTGAAAACGCAGAGGTTTATGCGCAAACCGTTGAGTTGATCAATCAATTTAAAGATTATTTTACCGCGCATAATCAACCGGTGTCGGAAAACCCCTCGCCTGGGAATATCGCAGGTGGCATCACCACGCTAGAAGAAAAGTCACTTGGCGCCATTCAGAAAGGTGGATCGGCGGTGGTTCGCGACGTCATCGATTACGGCGAACGTGCAACACAATCTGGGCTCACGCTGTTACAAGCACCCGGTAACGATGCCGTGTCCTCGACCGCACTGACAGCGGCCGGGGCCAACCTGATCCTGTTCACCACTGGGCGTGGTACGCCACTGGGTTTTCCAGTACCTACCATCAAAATTGCATCCAACAGCGGCTTAGCTGAACGCAAACCGCGCTGGATCGACTTCAATGCCGGTGCCATTCTCGACGGCACGCCTTTGCCAGATGTAGCCGATCAGCTCTGGCAAACCATCCTTGACATTGCATCGGGTAAACCTGCATGCAATGAACGCAATGACTACCGCGAAATCGCGATATGGAAGACCGGTGTCACTCTATAAATTAGTAAAAAATTAAGTACAGACAATGACGACGAATAAGCACAGTCTACTGGACCCTAACCGCCTGTTTCCGGCGGACTCCGCATCGCGCGAGATCGCAATCCAGCTCTACAACACCATCAAAGATCGCCCGATAATCAGCCCTCATGGTCATACCGACCCCAGCTGGTTTGCTAATAACGAGTGCTTCACGGATGCCACTAAACTATTGTTGGTGCCAGATCATTATTTGTTCCGTATGCTGTATTCGCAAGGGATCTCGATGTCCAGCTTGGGGGTACCTCGCGTTGACGGCGGTGCGGTAGAAACTGACATGCGCAAAATATGGCACTGCCTAGCAGAGAATTACCATCTGTTTCGGGGCACGCCATCCTCTATGTGGATGGACCACGTCTTTTACGAGGTTTTCGGCCTAAACGAGCTCTTCTCCCCCGCAACCGCCGATTCGTTCTACGATCATATTTCAGCACAACTGCAAACCGATGCTTATCGACCACGCGCGCTGCTGGATCGCTTCAACATCGAATTGATAGCAACCACCGAAGGCGCTATTGATGAGCTGCCTCACCATCGTGCCATTGCCGGCACGGAGTGGGCAAAGCGCGTCATTACGACGTTCCGGCCAGATGATGCGATTGATCCGTCACGTGAAGATTTCATTGATAACGTTGCTCGACTTGGCGAATTGACCGGTGAAGATACCACCACCTGGACGGGCTATTTAGACGCCATGCGAGCACGGCGTGCAACGTTTCGCGAGCATGGTGCCACGGCCACCGATCACGGCCACCCGACGGCGGCCACCGCCGATCTGTCGCGCAGCGAGTGTGAAGCGTTGTTCAGCAAATGCTTATCCGGTCACAGCACCGCCGCGGAACAAGAACTGTTTCGCGCACAGATGCTGACTGAAATGGCTGGGATGAGCTTGGAAGACGGCATGGTCATGCAGATTCACGCAGGCGCGCGACGCAATGTGAATCAACAGGTATTTGAACAATTTGGTCGCGACAAAGGCGCTGATGTGCCGTCATCCACCAACTATCTAGACGGTTTGATCCCCCTGCTGAACAAGTACGGGAATGAGACCAAACTAAATATCATTCTGTTTACGCTGGATGAGACCACTTATTCACGTGAGCTGGCACCACTTGCCGGTCACTTTCCTTGCTTAAAACTAGGTCCACCATGGTGGTTCCACGATAGCCCCGAGGGCATGTTGCGCTTTCGTCAGCAAGCGACCGAATCAGCTGGATTTTACAATACCGTTGGCTTCAATGACGACACGCGCGCCTTCCTTTCTATTCCAGCCCGGCATGACGTTGCGCGTCGCATGGATTGCCGATTCCTGGCGACTCTGGTCGCGGAGGGTAGACTGCGTCTGCACGAAGCAGAGGAATTAGCACCAGCACTGGCCTATGACTTCGCCAAACAGGGATACAAGCTGTCATGAAATTGACGAATCAGGCTCTGGCCGACTTACCGACCGGAGTTCAGGGCCCACAGTACGACCACACAGCCCGCGATATTGGCATCGTACACCTTGGCATTGGCGCCTTTCACCGCTGCCATATGGCCGTGTACACCGATGATGTGATGGCTCAGAAATCCGGTGATTGGCGGATTCTTGGCGTGTCACTGCGCAGCCAAACCATTTCTGACCAGCTCAATCCACAAGACGGCTTATACTCAGTTGTGATCAAGGACAGCAGCAGTTCCACCACGCGTGTCATTGGCAGCGTGGCTGGCGTCTTGTTTGCACCACAGAACCCACAAGCGGTGATCCAGGCAATCGCCAAACCATCAACACAAGTTGTGTCATTGACAGTGACTGAAAAAGGCTATTGTCACGACCCTGCGACGGGCGAGCTAAACCAATCACACCCGGACATACAGCATGACCTGGCAGACCTTGCGCATCCTGTATCCGCAATTGGTTACCTGGCTGCCGGGCTGCAAGCACGCAGAGACGCCGACGCCGGGGCGATCACCATATTGAGTTGTGACAACCTGCCTGCCAACGGTCAGACTGTAGAAAAAATTGTCACCAAGTTCGCTGGCCTAGTGGACGTCAATTTAGTTGAATGGATCGGTCAGAATGTGAGCTTCCCAAGTTCCATGGTAGACCGGATTGTACCGGCGATGGAAGCGGCTGATAAACTCGCATTCGCACAACGCACTGGTCTTGACGATGCCGCCGTGCTGCAAACTGAACCTTTCACCCAATGGGTTATTGAAGACAGCTTTGCTGGTGAGCGCCCTAGCTGGGAACGCGCTGGTGCCACCATGGTATCCGATGTCGCCCCCTACGAAGACGCCAAATTACGTATGCTCAATGGCAGTCACTCCGCCCTTGCTTACCTTGGGTATCTCGCTGGTTTCAATTACGTACACCAAGTGATGGCAGAACCGGTTTTTCGCCAGTACGTCGACGACTTCATGCGCCAAGAAGCCGCAACGTCGCTGCACCTTCCAACCGGAATGGATATTGACGCTTACCGTCGGGAGTTACAAGACCGCTACGATAACAGCGCGCTACAACATCGTACTTACCAGATCGCGATGGACGGAAGCCAGAAAGTGCCACAGCGCCTACTTGGTACCTTGCGTTACCACCTGGCAAACGAAGGCCCCATTTCGGCAACCTGCATTGCCATCGCGGCATGGTTGAGATATCTCAAGGGCGAGGACGAGCGCGGCCAACCGTATGAGGTTCAAGACCCGATGGCCGACCGGTTCACTGCGATATTTGATGAAGTAACGGGCGACCCAAGCGCACTGGTGGATGCGCTATTACAAGTCCAAGCTGTGTTCGGCCAAGACTTGATCATCAACGCCCGCTTCACCCAAGAGCTAACCTACTGGTTTACACAGATATTGGAAAATGGCGTCAGCGAGACCCTCAGTCTTTATAGCACACAGCAGAATGAGGCCAATAAACACATTAACCGCGTTAACGCCTGAACCCACCAGTATTGATCGCAGCCAGCGAACCGACTCATTATCGGCGCTGCGCTACGATCCCGCCTCCCGACCATGATTCGCACTCGATAACACACCAGACTTAAGCGCATCTAGTTGACGTTTACGTAAACGTAACTTTTGCGTATACTGGTGTGACAACGGTTACTTAGGCGCGTTCGCGCCCACCCATTCCAACATGTCTAAACGTTACACGATCCGCGAACTGGCAGAAGAATTCGACGTCACCACCCGTGCGTTGCGTTTCTACGAAGAAAAGGGCTTGTTACAACCGGCCCGCAGCAAACAAACTCGCACCTACAGCGCTGCCGACCGCACTAGGCTAAAACTGATTTTACGTGGCAAACGACTCGGACTGACGCTGGAAGAAAGCAGCGGCATCATTCGCATGTATGACCCTGAGGCCGGCAACCGTCACCAACTCGAAACCCTGTTGAGCAAAATTCGAAATAAGCGTGCTCAATTGAGAGAACAGCAAAAAGATCTGGAGCTTATGTTGCTTGATTTGCGCGACGCCGAGGAGCGTTGCTTACAGGCACTGGCTACGGAACCCAAACGCGCCAATGGCTAAAGGCGCCAACCACTGATCACACCACACGACTATGACCACGACATTCCCTTCTCTGCAACACTTTCTGGGCGAAGAAATCGATATGCTGCGTGATATGACGCAGCAATTCGCGACCACTGAGATTGCCCCGCGAGCAGCGCAAATTGATCAAGACAACCTTTTTCCGGCAGATTTATGGCGTAAATTCGGCGATCTGGGCCTGCTCGGCATCACAGTCTCTGAGGAATACGGTGGTAGTGACATGGGGTATCTCGCGCATGTCGTCGCGATGGAGGAAATCAGCCGCGCGTCCGCTTCAGTCGGTTTGTCGTACGGCGCGCACTCTAACTTGTGCGTCAACCAAATCTTCAAGAACGGCAGCGAAGCACAAAAAAAACGCTACCTGCCCAAACTCTGTTCGGGTGAACACATTGGTGCTTTAGCCATGTCTGAACCCAATGCCGGCTCAGACGTGGTGAGCATGAAACTACGTGCTGACAAGCGCGGCGACCACTATGTGTTAAACGGTAACAAAATGTGGATTACCAACGGCCCAGATGCCGATACGTATGTGGTGTATGCCAAAACCGATGTCAACGGCGGCTCCAAAGGCATAACCGCGTTCATCATCGAACGCGGCTTCGAGGGGTTTAGCCAGGCACAGAAACTAGACAAGCTGGGGATGCGCGGATCCAACACTTGCGAGCTGGTATTCCAGGACTGCAAAGTGCCGCAAGAAAACATCCTCGGGTTTGAAGGTGGCGGGGTACGTGTGTTGATGTCCGGTTTGGATTATGAGCGCACCGTTTTGTCCGGTGGTCCCGTCGGCATCATGCAAGCCTGCATGGATCTGGTGGTGCCCTACGTGCATGAGCGCAAGCAGTTTAATAAGGCGATTGGTGAATTTCAGCTGATGCAGGGCAAACTGGCAGACATGTACGCAGCGTTAAGCGCCAGCCGAGCCTATTTGTACGCGGTTGCCCGGGCCTGCGATGCACAACACGAAAGTCGTAAAGACGCCGCCGCGGTCATTTTGTTCACCGCAGAACACGCCACACAACTGGCGCTGCAGACCATTCAAGCCCTAGGTGGCAATGGTTATATCAACGAATACCCTGCCGGACGCCTGCTGCGCGACGCCAAATTATATGAAATCGGTGCCGGTACGTCCGAGGTCCGTCGCATGCTGATCGGACGTGAACTGTTCAACGAGACGCGCTAAGCCGATGAACATACTGCAAAGCAAAGTCAACATCCGAGCCGCGGAGTTTGAGGCCAACGCCGCGCATATGCAGCAACAAGTCTCAGACCTGCATGCCCTAATCGAACAAATCAAGCTTGGCGGTGGCGAACAGTATCAGGCGCGCCACAAATCACGTGGCAAATTGCTGGTCCGTGAACGTATTGATGCCTTAATCGATGCGGGCTCGCCGTTTCTTGAGTTGTCGCAGCTTGCAGCGTATGAATGCTACCCAGGCGAACAAGTTGCGGCCGCCGGCATCATTACGGGTATCGGTCGCATCAATGGCAAGGAATGCATGATTGTGGCCAACGACGCCACGGTTAAAGGCGGCTCGTACTACCCCTTAACGGTCAAAAAGCACCTGCGCGCGCAGGCCATCGCGGAACAAAACCATTTACCCTGCGTATACCTAGTTGATTCGGGTGGCGCCAACCTGCCACGCCAAGATGAGGTGTTCCCAGATCGCGAACACTTTGGTCGTATCTTTTTTAATCAGGCCAACATGTCCGCGCAAAATATACCGCAGATTGCCGCAGTTATGGGCTCATGCACGGCCGGCGGTGCCTATGTTCCAGCGATGGCGGATGAATCAATCATCGTCAAGGATCACGCCACTATTTTTCTCGCTGGCCCGCCCTTGGTCAAAGCCGCCACTGGCGAGGTGGTATCGGCACAGGAACTGGGTGGTGCCGAAGTCCATTGCCGTGAATCGGGCGTGGCGGATCACTATGCAAATAACGACCATCACGCGCTGCAGCTTGCCCGCAATGCTGTCGGTCGTTTGAACCGCTCCACCGCATCGCAGTTGGATATTCAGCCCAGCAAGCCACCGCGCTATCCAGCCGAAGATCTGTATGGCATCGTACCAAAGGACATGCGCCAGCCGTTTGACGTACGTGAAATTATCGCACGCGTGGTTGATGACTCCTGCTTTGATGAGTTTAAACAGCTGTTCGGGACAACCTTAGTCTGTGGATTCGCACACATTCACGGCTACCCAGTTGGCATCGTAGCCAATAACGGCATTCTGTTCAGCGAGTCAGCTCAGAAAGGCGCGCATTTCGTTGAACTCTGCGCGCAACGAAAAATTCCCTTGGTATTCTTACAAAACATCACCGGCTTTATGGTCGGCAAACAATACGAAGCCGGTGGCATTGCTAAACACGGCGCCAAAATGGTGACGGCCGTGGCCTGTGCCAAGGTACCTAAATTCACTGTATTGATCGGTAACTCCTACGGTGCCGGCAACTACGGCATGTGTGGCCGCGCCTATGATCCCAACTTTTTATTTATGTGGCCGAACGCCCGTATTTCAGTCATGGGTGGTGAGCAGGCTGCTGGTGTACTGGCGCAGGTAAAAGCCACACAAAAAGAACGCAACGGCGAAACCTGGAGCAAAGAGGAGGAAGCCGCGTTTAAGCAGCCTGTCCTCGACACCTATGAACGTCAAGGCCACCCCTACTTCGCGTCCGCCAGACTTTGGGATGACGGCGTAATTGATCCAGCACAGACCCGCGACGTACTAGGCTTGGCGATTGCCGCCAGTCTTAACAAGCCGATTGAAAACACGCAGTTTGGCGTGTTCAGGATGTAAATATGAGTGATCATATTCGACTCGACATTGACACCCAGGGCGTGGCCACCGTGACTTTAACACGTGCGGAGAAACACAATGCCTTTGACGACACCGTAATCGCGGATTTAACGGCGGTTTTCACCCAACTGGACCGCAATGACGACGTCCGTGTTGTGGTGCTTGCAGCAGAAGGCAAAAGCTTCTCCGCTGGTGCTGATCTAGGCTGGATGCAACGTATGGCGAGCTACACGGAGGCTGAAAATCATGCTGACGCAATGGCCTTAGCCACCATGCTGCATTGCTTGTATAGCCTGTCAAAGCCCACGATCGCTGCCGTCCAGGGTGCTGCATTTGGTGGTGCTGTAGGCCTAGTCAGCTGCTGCGACATGGCGGTTGCCAGCGATCGCGCCAGCTTTTGTCTCAGTGAGGTCAAACTCGGCTTAATTCCAGCCACTATTTCGCCTTACGTGATACACGCCATCGGCACACGCATTGCTCGGCGCTACTTTCTCACTGCAGAGCGATTCGATGCGCATCAGGCCAAACACATGAATCTGGTGCATGAGGTCGTGAGCCCAAACGAGCTGGATAGCACAGTGACAACGCTGACTAAGTCCCTTCTGAGTAATAGCCCGGCGGCACTCACTGCTTGTAAAACACTGATCGATACGGTCGCGGCACAACCAATCTCAGCGCAACTACGCGAAGACACCAGTCGCCGTATCGCCGCCATTCGCGTGTCGGAACAAGGCCAGGAAGGTCTTACCGCCTTCTTACAAAAACGCGCCCCGAATTGGGTCGAACAATAAGCAGCCCACTGAGCACTGTATGTTTGAGAAAATATTAATCGCAAACCGAGGTGAAATTGCATGCCGAGTCATCAAGACAGCTCGACGCCTCAACATTCACACCGTGGCCGTCTATTCCGACGTGGACCAACAGGCCTTGCATGTTAAGTCAGCGGATGAAGCCATTCATATCGGTGCAGCGGCATCGAGCGAATCCTACCTGCGAGGCGAAAAAATAATCGCCGCCGCCAAAGCCACCGGCGCACAGGCAATCCATCCGGGATATGGCTTCTTGTCCGAAAATGCGGACTTTGCAGAACAGTGTGCGGAAAGCGACCTAGTTTTTATCGGCCCTCCCGCGAGCGCTATCCGCGCCATGGGATCTAAGTCCGCAGCCAAAGCGTTGATGGAAAAAGCCGGCGTCCCATTGGTGCCTGGCTACCATGGTGACGATCAGTCTGTGGAGGTACTTAAAGCTGCAGCGGATGAGATGGGTTACCCGGTTCTACTCAAAGCCGTAGCAGGCGGTGGTGGCAAAGGCATGCGCCAGGTCTGGGACAGCAGCGAATTCAACGTTGCGCTGGACGATGCAAAACGTGAAGCCAAAGCCAGTTTCGGTAATGGCGATATGTTGGTCGAGAAGTACCTGCAACAGCCGCGCCATGTGGAAGTACAAGTATTCTGCGACCAACACGGCAATGCAGTCTACCTGTTTGAACGTGACTGCTCGATTCAGCGCCGCCACCAGAAAGTATTAGAAGAGGCACCGGCACCTGGCATCACTGAAGACTTACGTCACCGTATGGGTGAAGCCGCGGTGCGTGCCGCGCTGGCGATTGATTATGTTGGCGCCGGTACGGTAGAGTTTCTGCTCGACGCCGACGGCTCATTCTATTTTATGGAAATGAATACGCGGCTCCAAGTTGAACACCCAGTGACGGAAATGATCACTGGGCAAGACCTGGTTGAATGGCAGTTACGCGTTGCATTGGGCGAACCTTTGCCGCTGCGACAGGAAGCATTGAGCATCCACGGCCATGCTTTTGAAGCACGCATCTATGCCGAAGACCCGACCAACAACTTCATGCCCTCCACGGGCAAACTGCGCTGTTTACAAACGCCGACCGAGAACGATTACGTGCGTGTCGACACCGGTGTGGTCGAAGGCGATGTGGTCTCACCTTTCTACGACCCAATGATTGCCAAGCTGGTGGTCTGGGGCCCGGACCGAGATACCGCCTTGATTCGACTGCGTGCGGCTCTGCGCGATTACCTGATCGACGGCCTGCACACCAATGTCAGTTTTCTTCATACTCTGGCTGGGCATCCAGCCCTACGTGCTGTCGAATTGGATACCGGGTTTATCGACACGCATCAAACTGACTTACTCAGTGACGCCACTCCAGACGCCACACACCAAGTTCTTGCGAGTCTTTATCTCACATTGAAACGTCACAATATGGGTACACAAACCGTGTCGCCCTGGACGCAAAATACCGATTGGCGACTCAATCAACCAGCCAGTTTTTCCATGCAGTTTGACTGGCAAGGCGAACCACTGTCATTTGAAGCCAAGACGCTCCACTCCGCATCGCTAACTGAATATCAACTCAAGCTGGGCGAAGATAAATACCTCGTGTCGGGCGAGATTCAAGACACTCTCTTGATCGCGACCATCAACGGTCATCAGCGGCGTGCGACGGTGGTGGCGCACAGCGACGGCTACACCCTGTTCGCCAACTCACCAACACCCTACGTCTTTAACATCAGCGCGCCAGATATTGGCCAGCAAGCTGAAGGCAACACGGGGGATTTTAGAGCGCCGATGAATGGCACCATCGTTGAAGTTAGCGTCACCAATGGGGCCCATGTAAAGCGCGACGATGTTCTGTTGGTCATGGAAGCCATGAAAATGCAGCACACCATCAAAGCACCTGTTGATGGCATCGTTAAAGAGATCTTCTGTGTGGTCGGCCAACTGGTCGATGGCGGCAGTGAGTTGCTGCAGTTTGATGCGGATGCGTAAACCTGAGGTTACAACCCAACTATGAGCAATTCAAACTCCGTCACTATTGTCGAAGTCGGCCCACGCGATGGCCTGCAAAATGAAGCGACGCTCATTTCCGTCGCCGACAAGGTGGCGCTGATTGAGCAATTAGCGAATGCTGGTCTGCGTAAAATCGAAGCTGGCAGTTTTGTGTCGCCCAAATGGGTGCCACAAATGGCCGACAGCGGCGCGGTATTTGACCAGTTAAAAAGAAAACCCGGCGTGGCGTACACCGCACTCACGCCGAATATGCGTGGGTTTGAAGCGGCGGTGGCTGCACGAGCGGATGAAGTCGCGGTATTTGGTGCCGCCTCGGAAGCCTTCTCGCAGAAAAATATTAACTGCAGTATCGAAGAGAGCATCGCGCGCTTCGAACCTGTTATGGCGGCCGCAAAAGCGGCGGGCATTCCCGTCCGTGGTTATGTGTCTTGCGTGGTGGACTGCCCGTACGACGGCGCAATCGATCCACAGCAGGTTACGCGAGTTGCCAAGCAGCTACTTGCACTCGGTTGTTACGAAATCTCGCTGGGCGACACCATCGGCACCGGCACACCCAATACAATTCGTCGCATGCTCAACGCGGTGTTGGAGGAAGTGCCAGCGGCGCAACTTGCCATCCATTGCCATGATACCTACGGCCAAGCGATCGCCAATATCCATACAGCGCTGGAGCTCGGCATTCGCACCGTGGATAGCTCGGTCGGCGGACTTGGAGGTTGCCCTTATGCCAAAGGTGCTGCTGGCAACGTCGCGACAGAGGATGTGGTTTATTTAACGCACGGGCTCGGATTTGCCACAGGCGTTGATCTGCCTAAGCTGGTAGAGACTAGTCATAACATTGCCAAGATCCTCGGTAAGCCAAATCAATCGAAGGTCGCCAATGCCATGCGCGTCGGCTAAGGCGCGAGATACATCTGTTGGGGTTCGAGCGTTAGCCTTGCGGTAAGCGAATTCCGGCTCACCGAATCGAGACATCGAAACCGTCTTGATGGTTCTCACACAAGCACAATGGCATACTGTTGGCACGCATGCCGTCAAAAAACTGGCGGCACCATACCACCGCGCTGACAACGGAGTGATCCATGAGCAATTCTTTCAATGCCCTGTCGACATTTACGGCCAATGGCAAAGAGTATTCGTTTTACAGCCTGCCAAAACTGGCTGGCGACCACAACATAGATAAACTCCCCTTTGCCCAAAAAATCCTGTTAGAGAATTTACTGCGCCTGGAGAACGGTGTGGACGTCACTCGCAGTGACATTGAAGCGCTGCTCAATTGGGACGCCACCGCCGAACCCGACACGGAAATCGCCTTCACACCAGCTCGCGTTCTGTTACAGGATTTTACCGGTGTACCCGCCGTCGTGGATCTGGCAGCAATGCGCGAAGCCGTCGAAGCTCTAGGTGGCGACGCCGAACAAATTAACCCACTGTCTCCAGTGGAGCTCGTGATAGACCACTCAGTGCAAATCGATCACTACGGCACCAAAGATGCGCTGGATCTAAACGCTAAAATTGAGTTTCAGCGCAATAAAGAACGCTACCAATTCCTCAAATGGGGCCAGACCGCTTTTCATAATTTTGCCGTCGTGCCACCTTCAACGGGCATCGTGCACCAAGTCAATCTGGAGTATCTGGCACGCGTCGTGTTCGAAAATCAGGTTGATGGAAAGTTACTAGCGTACCCAGACACCTTGGTCGGTACCGATTCACACACCACCATGATTAATGGTGTTGGTGTCTTAGGCTGGGGCGTTGGCGGCATTGAAGCCGAAGCGGCGATGCTCGGGCAACCGATATCGATGCTTATTCCACAAACCGTTGGTTTTAAACTAAGCGGGCAATTGCCTGAAGGCGCCACCGCCACGGATCTGGTGCTTACCGTGGTCCAAATGCTGCGCGAATACGGTGTGGTGGGCAAATTTGTTGAATTCTTTGGCGACGGTTTGGATCATCTGCCGGTGGCGGATCGCGCCACCATCGCCAATATGGCACCTGAGTATGGGGCCACCAGCGGTATTTTTCCGATCGACGACGAAGTATTGCGCTATCTGCGCTTGACCGGACGCGACGACAGCGAGGTTGCATTGGTGGAAGCCTATGCCAAAGCGCAGGGGTATTTCCGCACACCCGGTCTGCCCGAAGCTCGCTATTCCGGACTGCTCAGTCTGGACATGTCTACGGTGGAACCGAGTCTGGCTGGGCCCAAGCGGCCACAGGATCGCGTATTGGTCTCTGCTGCAAAGGCTGCGTTTCTCGACACCTTGGCCGAAATGACGGAGGAACAAAATGAAACCGTGGTGGTCGAACAGGGCGATGAACAATTTGAGTTAAAACACGGCGCAGTCGTCATTGCGGCGATCACATCTTGCACCAACACCTCTAACCCAGCGGTCATGTTGGGCGCGGGATTATTGGCCCGCAACGCAGCGGCCAAGGGTCTGACGGTTAAACCATGGGTTAAAACCTCGCTCGCACCGGGCTCTCAGGTGGTGACCGAGTATTTACGCCAAGCCGATGTGCTGGACGATTTGGAGTCACTTGGCTTTAACGTGGTAGGCTACGGCTGCACCACCTGTATCGGTAACTCCGGCCCGCTCCCGCCTGCGGTTGGTGATGCGGTGAGAAACAATAAGCTAGTGGTCGCATCAGTATTGTCTGGCAACCGCAACTTTGAAGGCCGTGTCCATGCCGACGTTAAAACAAATTATTTAGCATCGCCACCACTGGTAGTCGCCTACGCTATTGCGGGGCGCATGGACATCGATCTCTACAATGAACCACTTGGGCAAGATTCAAGTGGTACCGATGTGTTTTTGAAAGACATCTGGCCAAGCAACCACGATATCCAATCGGTCGTCGCCAGCACAGTCAATGCCAAGATGTTTAAAGACAGCTACGCCAGTGTGTTTAATGGAAACCCGCAATGGAATGCGGTAGATGCCCCTAAAGCGGCACGCTATGAATGGCAAGAGGACTCAACGTATATTCGAAACCCACCGTACTTTGAGGGCATGGGAATTGATGTGGATGCGGTAGCGGACATTCAAGGTGCTCGATGCCTGGCACTCTTGGGCGATTCCATCACAACCGACCATATTTCGCCCGCCGGCTCAATCTCGGCAGACAGTCCCGCAGCAAGATACTTGAATGAACAAGGTGTACAAAAGGCCGATTTCAATTCCTATGGATCACGTCGTGGTAACCACGAAGTTATGATGCGCGGGACCTTCGCGAATGTACGGCTACGCAATCAACTCGCACCGGGCACCGAAGGCGGCTGGACCACACATATTCCAAGCGGCGAAGTGATGTCGATCTTTGATGCCTCCATGCAATACCAGGAGAATGACACACCGCTGGTAGTGTTGGGCGGTAAAGAATATGGTACCGGCTCTTCACGCGATTGGGCGGCCAAAGGCACCTTACTGTTAGGCGTCAAAGCAGTTTTGACCGAGAGCTTTGAACGCATCCATCGCTCCAACTTAGTCGGCATGGGCGTGCTGCCTCTGAACTACATACCCGGTGAAAGCGCTGAATCTTTAGGTCTCACGGGGCACGAAGTGTTCGATATAAGCGGACTTGAAAACGGCCATGCCAAGCAAGTCACCATCACTGCCACTAATGCCGACGGTAACACAACGACGTTCCAAGCCCGCGTCAGACTGGATACCCCGAAAGAGGTTGAGTACTACCAACATGGTGGCATCCTGCACTATGTGCTACGCCAGCTGGCAGCGAAGAAGGACTAAGTCAAAAACTCTCTAGCACCGAACATAAACAGATTACAATCTTCTGGCTGCCGCTAATGAAATAATGAAGTAGCAGCCATTCCCCCAATCTGGGTTGTTTTAGGGCTATCTAATCAGGCACAACTAATTCTGTCTGTTGGTAGGTCAAGGTATTCGATTTTAGATACAAGAATTGAGCTCTCAACTTTTTGTCCTGACTCAGAGCAGCAAAGATAGTTTCATAATATGAATTAGGAATAAAGAGGAACGCCTTGATTATAGAAATCTCGTTTTCAATTCCTCGCCGTTTCATAAAGCTGATATTATCCAACTCAGCCTGATGAGGCTGACCAGACTGTTTAATACTCTCTTCTAGGCTTATTACAGTTTCCATAGATAGACTAATGTCAATGCAACTTCTCATCGTCGGATGCGTGTACTTGTTGAATGCGTTTTTATAGTCTTGAAAAATCTTTAGATAGTCCGGTGCTTTTGGGAAATGTCGCTTCTGCTGATCAGAAAATTTTCTGTCATGTTCGAGCTGGAGTTTATTTGGCAACTTTTTGCCATACAGGTGTTTGCTATAGAATTCATTTGCGGAAGCAACATCTTTACTATTGCTAAAGGATTGATGAATATCATCATCGAAGTCTGTAAGACACAGGGCAGTCAATAATGCGACATGCTCATGGTATGTCCTTAATGCCGAACATGCGACGGCTGCATAATCTTGATTTATGACTTGAGCAATAGCTTTTGATTGAAACATCACGGCTGGAATTAAGACTGCGAGGTTCCCCTTCTTAGACTCGAATTCATCTCCTTTGACTCTCATCACTTCAGCCAAAACCAAATCCAGCCATTCGTTCCATCCGGATATAAGCTGCACCAAGTTGTTATGTCTCATTCAAATTTAGCCTCGCAGATTGCGTTGGTTATGTATGGTTGGCTTTTAAGCAGCGCTAAGCAATCAAGAAAACACTTGAATTAAAACCTAGCATTTGATCTTTCATATAGCTCCACAAACCATGTCGAGACACTAAGAATCTTTTTCTGCTTCCCTGTTATGCCAGACTCGAAGAATATAGATATCCTTGTCCTCGATGAGGTAACGCACAGTGTAATCCCTGACATAAAGATCACGGATTAACTCTGGGTTGTCTGCTTTTATGACGGGTAACCCTAAGTAGGGGAAAATTTTTAAGCGTGCGATGCCCTCTTGGATATCAATTGCTATACGCTTTGCTGCGAAAGGGTTTTTAACTTCTATAAACTCGACGACGCGCTGCAAGTCGTTAACCGACTCTGAAGTAAATCTTACATTCATACTTCAGGTTTAGGTTTTCGCTCTTCAGTACCCCAAGAATTAAGCCAAACATTCACATCGTTCTCACTCATTGTTCTGCCCTGCCGGACTGATTCTAAAGCTTCGAGCGTGTCTTGCCATCGCGAATCTTCTAGCGACTGTTTAGCTAAAAATTCGATAATCGCCTGATTTATTAGGTAATTTTTACTACGATCCAGCTTCTTTGCCAGAGTCTCCAACGGTTTATCTAACTCTTCATTTAAACGAATACTGGTAACACGCATGTTCCACCTACGCTAAGACGTGATTTGTAATACAAAGTATTACAAATCACGACCATAAAGGCTAGGCCCGCATTCCAAGATCCGTTAGAGAAATTTGGGTGTTTACGGACAAACGGTCGACTTAAAACCCCAAAACGCCCGATTCAAGCACGGTCGATAACTTTTCGTTTTGCAGCAACTCAACCGCTCGCTCAATATCGGTCGCGAAGTAACGGTCTTTGTCGTAGAACAAAACCTCGGCGCGCAGAATTGATTTTGCTTGCTCGAGCGGTTCGCTGCTTTTGAGTGGTTGACGAAAATCGATTCCTTGTGCCGCGGCGAGCCATTCAACGGCCAAAATCCCAGCCACATTCTCGAAGATATCTGCCAGACGCCGACCAGCAAAGGTGGCCATCGACACATGGTCTTCCTGATTCGCTGAGGTCGGCAGCGAATCAATCGAGGCTGGATGTGCCAGAGTTTTGTTTTCACTGGCGAGCGCAGCGCTGGTCACTTGGGCAATCATAAAACCCGAGTTTACACCGCCGTTTTCAACCAAAAAAGGCGGCAGTCCACTGAGGTTTGAGTCGATTAGCAAGGCCATACGACGTTCCGATAACGAACCGATTTCCGCCAGTGCAATGGCCAGCATGTCAGCGGCCATGGCGACCGGCTCAGCGTGAAAATTACCGCCCGAGAGAATGGTGTCCGTGTCTGCAAAGACCAGTGGATTATCAGACACCCCATTGGCTTCCACCAGCAACACCTCGGCAGCGAATCGAATCTGCTGCAAACACGCGCCTAACACTTGTGGTTGGCAACGGAGTGAATAGGGGTCCTGCACTTTGTCGCAACCGGAATGACTGGCACCGATCTCAGACTCCAACAGCAGCGCACGATACGCACTGGCCACGTCTTTTTGCGCTTGATGACCCCGCGCGTCATGAATACGCGCATCAAATGGAACCCGTGAGCCCTTCGCCGCTTCTACCGACATTGCACCAATAATGGTTGACGATTTAAGCGCATTTTCGGCGTAGAACAAGCCTTGCAAAGCGAATGCCGTACTTGCCTGCGTCCCGTTCAATAGCGCCAGACCTTCTTTTGGTGCCAGGGTGATCGGCTCAATGTCGGCTATTTCGAGCGCACGTTTGGCCGAGATACGCTCACCTCGATAAAACGCTTCGCCTTCACCTAACAGGACAGCGCTCATGTGCGCGAGCGGGGCGAGATCGCCTGACGCACCGACAGAGCCTTTCTGCGGAATCGCCGGGTAGACTTCACTGTTTACGAGATGGATCAACGCATTAATCACGGACAGGCGAATGCCCGAGTAGCCACGCGCGAGCGAGTTGATTTTGAGCACCATCAGCAAACGCACAGTGCTTTCTGACATAAAAGCACCAATACCCGCTGCGTGTGAGAGCACAATGCTGCGTTGCAAGGTCTCCAATTCATCGGGGGCAATTTTGGTGTTGGCCAATAGACCAAAACCGGTATTGATACCATAGACCGTGCGCTGTTCTTTGATAACGTTGGCAACCGTGGCTGCAGCGTGCTCAATGGCAGTTTCACACGCCGGATCCAGCGACACCTGCACAGCATGACGGTGCACCAGTCTTAATTCATCCAGTGAAAGTGTTCCGGGGTTTATTTGTAGTGTGTGCATTTCCTAATTCTCTCGCAAAAATCAAACATCCAACATCGGTAAATCCAAGCCTTGCTCGCGCGCGCAGTCGATCGCAATCTCGTAACCAGCATCCGCATGACGCATCACACCCGTGCCCGGATCATTGCGCAGCACCCGGGCCACACGTTGTTGCGCTTCCGCCGTGCCATCACACACAATCACCATGCCCGAATGTTGACTAAAACCCATACCAACACCGCCGCCGTGATGCAAACTGACCCATGTTGCACCGCTGGCAGTATTCAGCATCGCATTCAACAAAGGCCAATCGGATACCGCATCGGAACCGTCCAACATGGACTCTGTCTCACGGTTTGGTGACGCCACGGATCCGCTGTCCAGGTGGTCGCGTCCGATTACGATCGGCGCTTTTAATTCACCGCTGGCAACCATTTCATTAAAGGCCAGACCCAAACGCGCTCGGTCTTTAAGGCCAACCCAGCAAATTCGCGCTGGCAAACCTTGAAACTGGATACGTTCACGTGCCATGTCGAGCCAGTTATGCAAATGTGGATCGTCCGGGATCAACTCTTTGATTTTGGCATCAGTCTTATAGATATCCTCTGGGTCACCACTCAAGGCAGCCCAACGAAATGGCCCGATACCTTGGCAGAATAAGGGACGAATATACGCCGGCACAAAGCCAGGAAAATCAAACGCGTTCTCCACGCCCTCTTCCAACGCCATTTGGCGAATATTGTTGCCATAATCCAGGGTTGCCGCACCGCGCTCCTGTAAAGTCAGCATTGCTTGCACTTGAATTGCCATCGAGACTTTAGCTGCTTTCACCACCGCCGCCTCGTCTTTCTTACGCATATCGGCTGCTTGACGCATACTCCACCCTTGCGGCAGGTAGCCGTTCAATGGGTCATGCGCACTGGTTTGATCAGTGACCACATCGGGGGTTATCCCACGTTTCACTAACTCAGGAAAAATATCAGCCGCATTGGCCAATAATCCAATCGAGGTTGGTTTTCCGGCGTGTTTGGCTTCTTCCAGCATCGCCAACGCCTGATCCAGGCTGGTGGCTTTTTGATCTAGATACCGCGTCTTGATGCGAAAATCGATTCGACTTTCATCAACCTCAACGTCGATCATTGAAAATCCCGCCATGGTTGCAGCCAATGGCTGTGCACCACCCATGCCACCAAGGCCAGCTGTTAGCACCCATTTACCGCTCGCGTCGCCACCAAAGTGCTTCTTTGCAACGCTCACAAACGTTTCATATGTCCCTTGCACAATGCCTTGAGAACCGATGTAAATCCAGCTGCCGGCTGTCATTTGGCCGTACATCATCAAGCCCTGCTTATCCAACGCGTTAAAGTGCTCCCAATTTGCCCAGTGCGGCACCAGGTTGGAATTGGCAATAATCACGCGCGGGGCATTCTCATGCGTTTCAAATACTCCGACTGGTTTGCCACTTTGCACCAACAAAGTCTGATTATTTTCCAGCCGTCGGAGCACCTCCACAATCTTGTCGTAGCAGGCCCAGTTTCGGGCTGCACGACCGATTCCACCGTACACCACAAGGTCTTGTGGATGCTCGGCTACCTCGGCATCAAGATTATTCATCAACATACGCAACGGCGCTTCTGTCAGCCACGATTTGGCACTCAGTTCAGTGCCAGTCGCGGCCTTGATACTGCGTTTGATATCAGTTCGATTCAAATTCATGGTATTCATAGTCAACTCAGATCAGTTAAGCCGCCGATCAAATCGACGACCTGGGGTTAAAGTTAAGATGCCCACCTAGCCGATAACGGTTTCCTGGGTGGATCAAGGTCGCGACGCTGACGATGCCGCGCGATGAATAAGTTCGGCGCGAGACCCGTAAACACGGGGTTACGGTGTCTACGCCGAGATGGTTAGGCAGATCCGCAATTCCGCTTTCAGCAGGCAAAATCGCATCGATGATATGATCCGCCTCGGTCAGTGGCGCGACCTGCGACAAGTATTCATGCGGGGTCATACTGGCGAAGTTCTGCTGCAAGTATTCCGGGGCGAGTTCGGGGTTGACCAAACGCTCCTCCAATTGAATAGGCTGTTCGTTTTCCAAAAATACCAGCATTGACCGAAACACCTCCGCAGGCGATTTCAAGCCCAGCCATTGCGCCTGAGAGTCGGTTGCTGCGCAGGCCTCTAATCTCAATTGCTGCACCGCAAACCGGTGACCACGTTCACGAATCTCGTCTGCAATATTGCGGATTTCAATCATTGAACTCATCGGTCTTGAATCCGCAACAAAGGTTCCTAAGCCCTGACTGCGAAACAAAAAGCCCGCATCCGACAACTCCTCCAACGCGCGCCGTGCAGTCATGCGACTGACGGAGAACTGTTCTGACAAGCGATTCTCGGATGCCACGCGCGTGCCTGGCGTCAGGGTTCCACTCTCGATCTGATCCAGCAGGTGTTGTTTAATCGCTTGGTATCTGGGTTCGCTCACAAGGTCAATCTCGACGGTACAATCTGCCGCACATACTACTTGTATATACAACACTATACAAGTAGTATGAATCGCACCACGCAACTGAGATGTATTTATGTCCGCGCAGACCAAACCACCACAGCTCGACTGGCTAATCCGCAACGCACGCGTTGCTACTCTGAGCGATTCTGAACACACCTACGGCGCGCTTAACAATGCCACGATTGGGCTCGCGGCAGGCAAAATCGCGGTAATTGAAAGCGATTCAAATGCAGCCGAGACCTTACATGCAACGAACGAAATCGACGCACAACGGCAATGGCTAACACCAGGGCTTATCGATTGCCACACACACCTCGTTTTTGGGGGTAATCGCGCACAGGAATTTGAGTGGCGCCTGCAAGGCGAGTCTTACCAAACCATTGCCCAGCGCGGTGGCGGTATCGTATCGACCGTGAATGCAACGCGCACATTGTCACAGGAAGCGTTGTTCGAGCAGTCCGCACCCAGGCTGGAGCGGCTACTGGAAGAAGGCGTGACCACGGTAGAAATTAAATCGGGGTACGGGCTCAATCTACAACACGAGACCGCCATGTTAACGGTGGCTCGTCGACTTGGCGAAGAATACCCCGTGACGGTACGCACGACGTTTCTCGGCGCACATGCCGTTCCACCCGAATTTCAAGCTGCAAGTAACCCAAAACAAGCTTATATCGATCACGTTTGCCAGGAAATGCTACCAGCTATTGCGGAATCCGGTCTGGCCGACGCGGTGGACGTATTTTGCGAGGGTATCGGGTTCAGCGTGGCGCAGTGCGAGCAGGTGTTCCGTGCGGCACAGGCGTTTCAGCTCCCGATTAAAGGCCATGTAGAACAACTTAGCAATTTACGCGGTGCGGTGGCAGCCGCCAAACACCATGCCATGTCCGTCGATCACATCGAATACCTGGCAAACGATGATGTGCACGTATTGAAGGACACGGTCGCTGTGTTATTGCCGGCCGCTTTCTACTTTCTGCATGAAACTCAAAAGCCGCCCGTCAACGCACTGCGCGCGGCAGGCGTGGCGATGGCAGTCGCATCCGACCTCAACCCAGGCACTGCGCCCATGGCCTCGCTCCTAAACGCGATGAATCAGGCCTGTGTGCTATTTGACCTTACCCCAGAAGAAGCCCTGCGTGGTGCAACCTGTCATGCGGCACGTGCACTGAAGTGCCACGACAAGGGTGTTATTCGCGTTGGTGCAGATGCAGATCTCGCACTCTGGGGCATTGATCACCCGGCTGAACTATCGTACGCAATCAACTTCCATCGACCTACAGCAGTCTGGCAAGATGGAAAGCTCAGCAAACAAGCACGAATGTCAAATGCGTGACCACCAATTTAAGCAACTTTGGCAGGGGCGGACCGACCCCGAAGGCGGGGCTGCCGGCCTGCGTTTGCACCAGCATGTCCAGCCTTACTCCAGCGCAGTTGCCCCCGGAGGGATAACGCTGGTGGGGCTCGCCTCGGATCTCGGTGTGCAATACAATCTGGGCCGCACTGGCGCCCGGGAAGGGCCACCAGCGATCCGTCGCTGTCTCGCCAATCTCGCTTGGCACGACACCACGCCCTGCTACGATGCCGGCGATATCGAGATCGAAATCCAAGCTGACCGTGAACCTCTCCAAACAGCGCAAAGAGCCTATGCCGGTGCGGTATACAACGCGTTATGTAACCAACAATTTGTGATTGGTTTGGGCGGGGGGCATGAAATAGCTTGGGGTAGTTACCAAGGTGCACGCCATTACTTGGATCATTGCGGCAAAGAGCGCGCGGTGCTTGGCATCCTCAATTTCGATGCCCATTTTGACCTACGGACGCCACCCGACGGCGTCGCTTGGCAGGGCAGCTCTGGGACACCGTTCTATCAGGTTAGCCAGGACTGCCAAGATCGCGATGTTGCTTTTGAGTATGCGTGTATCGGAATTAGCCGGGCCGCCAATACACGTGCGCTGTTCGACTTTGCTGCGTCGCACAATGTCAACTTTGTACTCGATGACGAGTGCGCACCGGCCACCTGCGCAGCCTTGGTCGCGGACTTGGTAGCTAAGGTGGATGCTTTGTATGTGACCGTCTGCCTTGATGCCCTTCCCGGTGACCTTGCTCCGGGGGTCAGCGCGCCAGCGGCCTTGGGAGTCTCGCTAACCACTGTGTTAGACACCCTTAAGTATGTTAAACATGCCTGCGCGGAACGTAACGTAAAATGGTTAATGCTCGATGTCGCTGAAATGAACCCGTCCTTGGACCAAGATAATCGCACCGCCCGAGTGGCGGCACGATTAATCTATGAGGTAATGAATCTAACGTCTACCTAACGGGTAGTAACGCGGTGCTTACATATCTTCTGCCAATTCACTGCAACTGCGCAATTTTTCGGATGAAACGCCGATTTCCTTCGCAACCATCTCTTCCGCACATTCACGATATTCTGCCAGGCCGGTATTCGACTCCAGATCCAGCGCATTGAGATTCAAGGTATCAGGCAATTTGCTGGAGCATGCTTTAATTAGTTGCATTTGGAAATCCGGTCCAACTTTCTCCGACATGCCAGCGACTTCATCTGTCGGCACACCAAGACAGTTTGCCACTTTCGCCTCTTGCTCCTGTTTGTACTCTGACATCTCAGCTTGGTATTCAGCATACGCTTCGGGCGACAACTGCTCTTTAAGCGCTTTGTCGTTATTGGCTTCGATATCAGCCTGAGCATCTTTAAGTCGCTGCATCATCGCCAGTTGGCTTTGCACAAACTCGTCTTTACTGATGGTGCCTTCCTGTTGGGCGAAGGTCGGGGCGACAACCGCCAATGAGCAACACGTGAGCCCAGCAGTCAGGATTAGGGTTAATTTTTTCATAATAATGGGTGCGGCATACGCCACCGTACTTGGGTTTGGGTTAGGGTAAACCGGCATCATACCCAACTTGGGATTCACGAGAATACACAGTGTCGATTCTGTAATCTTCGTTACTCTCGTTACGAGTCAATTTATCACTCCTAGTTGGCCAGCTGAACCAAATACATTTGTTTCTTCTGGTCAGACAGAAAACTGGCCTCAAACCCATTTCGAATCAGAGCCAGCGTCTGAGAACGGTCTAGTCCGAGTGCCACGTGCATGGCATGGTAGTTCTCAGACAAATAGCCACCGAAATACGCAGGATCGTCCGAGTTAACAGTCACACAGAGTCCCTTTTCAAGCAGTTGCAAGAGCGTATGGTCTGCCATACGCTCGAACACACGCAAACGTACGTTCGAGAGCGGGCATACGGTCAATGGTATGCGCGTTTCTGCCAAGTGCGCCATCAACTCTGGATCATCGACACACCGCACGCCATGATCAATTCTATCTACCTGCAAGCGCTTTAATGCCTGCCAAATGTAATCAGCTGGACCTTCTTCGCCGGCATGTGCCACCAAACGATAACCGCGCTCACGCGCCGCAGCATACAGACGTACGAACTTCTCGGGTGGATTTCCTAACTCGGCGCTGGCAAGTCCAATCGCGACAAACTGGTCTCGAAACTCATCCGCCGCAGTTAAGGTCTGCAGTGCGTCTTCCTCACTCAGGTGTCGTAAAAGGCTCAAAATCAAACCAACAGACTGCCCCCAATCGTGTTCGGCCTCGTCGACCGCCCGTGTGAACCCAGCCATCATGGTTGAGAAAGACACACCATTGGGGGCATAGGTTTGTGGTTCAATCATAATCTCGCAGTGCACAATATTTTGTTCGCGACAGACGAGCAAATAGTCCATCATCAAATGATAGAAGTCCTCTTCGTCACGCAACACTGAGGCACCCAAATAATACAGATCGAGAAAGCTCTGCAGGTTCTTGAATTGGTATGCGGCTTCCACCTCGCCGACTGAGGCATAGGGCAGACCAATACCATGTTTGGCGGCCAGTGATAACATGCGGTGCGCTTGTAAACTGCCATCCAAATGCAAGTGCAGTTCAGTTTTAGGTATTGTCGCTAGCCATTCAGCGTATTGATCAAGCATGAAAATTCACTCGTTTTTAGGAATTAGGAAGGTGAAGCGAACACAAATTATCGTCAACGTGGTAAGGTCATTATACGCATTTTTGTTCGACCAATTTACCGGAGTTTCTACTCGTGATTCGCTCTCGTTCCCGATATTTTTCAGTACATTTTTACTTCACTCTTACCTTCTTCGCCGCACTGTTAACGGCGACGGCACAGGCTAAAAACATTCCTGACGATGCCAAGCCGACCTACTACATTTACCTGGCCGGACCCGAAGTGTTTTTACCCGACCCAATCCAAGCTGGCGTCGACAAAAAACAAACCATCGAGCGACTAAATAAGGAGCATAACTGGCCTTTCACCTTGGTTGGCTTATATCCGATGGACAACGAAATCGATGATTTTGCGCCTGATTTTAAAACCGGCATGAAAATCTATCACGCGAATATAGACCTTATGAACAAGGCTCATTTTATAACTGCCAATATGGTACGCTTTCGCGGCCCTAGCATGGACGTTGGTACCGCATTCGAAATGGGTTACATGGCTGGCTTAAACAAACCCGTGTTTGCCTACTACGATGCCAAACCGTTTTATGGTAAAAACGAAGCACCTGGAATCTATGCCGAGCGCGTTGCTCGTCATTACCCTGTCGACGCAGACAATCCAGGTAAAGACGCTCACGGCCAGTCCATTGAAGATTTTCAAATGGCCGACAATTTGATGATGATCGGAGCGCTCGAATCTGGCCGTGGCGAGATCGCCAACAGTTTTGAAGCCGCAGTTCTGCAAATCGCGCAAACACTGCAGTCCCAACTAAAACAAGGCATCACTCACTAATCTGCTCATTTTCAGAGCATTCTCCAGCAAGGCGTACTCCGTTTGTCGCTTTGCTACTCGCCATGGTACGCAACGCATGAATAACTGGCTCAACAACTTTTTTGCGATTGAACGCAATCACAGCTCCATCCAGCGCGAACTCATCGCCGGATTGACAACGTTTCTGGCGATGGCTTACATCACGGTCGTCAACCCCGCGATCCTGTCAGAAGCCGGGATGGATTTCGGCGCCGTCTTCGTGGCGACCTGCTTAGCCGCTGCGCTTGGCAGTATCGCCATGGGGCTATTGGCTAACTATCCTATTGCGCTCGCACCGGGCATGGGGCAAAACGCTTTTTTTGCCTACGGCATCTGTATCGGAATGGGGCATAGCTGGCAAGTCGCTTTGGGGGCGGTTTTTATTTCCGGCGTGCTGTTCCTCATTATTAGCGTGCTGCCGGTACGCGAATGGCTAATTAACTCCATCCCGCGTTCACTTAAACTGGGTATGGCCGCGGGTATTGGTTTATTCCTTGCGATCATCGCCCTGAGCAATGGTGAGGTCGTGGTGGATAATCCGGCCACCCTGATATCGTTCGGCGATCTGACGCAGCCGGCGCCAATGTTGTTGATGCTTGGTTTCGCACTCATCGCCGCATTGACTGCTCGCGGCGTGGTCGGTGCCGTGGTCATCGGCATTCTGGTTGTCACTGTGATTGCCTGGGGAACTGGCCTCACTGAATTCAAAGGTGTGGTCTCTGCGCCGCCAAGTGCCAGCGCTCTGCTGGAGCTCGATATCAGTGGTGCGCTAAACGTCTCGATGCTGACTGTGATTCTCACCTTGCTGCTAATCGATGTATTTGATACCGCCGGCACACTGGTTGGGGTTGCCACGCGCGCAAATATGCTGGATGCCGACGGCAAGTTGCCACGCCTCAACCGCGCCTTACTGGCGGACTCATCCGCCACGGCTGCTGGCGCACTGCTCGGCACCTCGTCCACCACCAGCTATGTGGAAAGTGCTGCTGGTGTAGAGGCCGGCGGTCGCACTGGGCTTACTGCAATCGTGACTGGCGTTTTATTCCTGGCCTGCTTGTTCATCGCGCCATTGGCGCAAAGTATCCCCCCGTTTGCTACCGCGGCTGCCTTACTGTTTGTCGCCTGCATCATGGTGCGGTCATTGGCCGATTTGGAGTGGGATGACATAACCGATACTGCACCGGCGGTGGTCGCGGCAATCAGTATGCCATTGAGTTACTCAATCGCTGATGGCATTGGCTTAGGCTTTATCACCTACGCCGCCATTAAAACGCTAGCCGGACGCGCCTCTGAGTGTCCGTTGGCGGTCTATATCATTGCGATCATTTTCGCGTTAAAGTTCACCTTTTTATAATATGCGGCCAGCCATTTCGGGCTGCGACAACAGAATTATGGACAAGATATTTATTACTGCGGAGGAACTCCTGCGCGATTCCTTCAAACTTGCCAAACAGGTGTGTGAAGGCGAATTTAAACCCAATTTTATTATCGGCGTGTGGCGTGGTGGCGCACCTGTTGGGATTGCGATTCAGGAGTATCTGGATTACGCTGGAATACAGACTGACCATATTGCGATTCGTACCTCGTCGTACACCAATATTGATCAACAGGAAAAAACGGTACGCGTTCACGGACTGGACTACATCGTTGACAATATCAATGCCGACGATCGTGTCCTGCTGGTGGATGACGTGTTTGATTCCGGCCGCAGTATTTTGGCGATCCTAGAACGCCTGAAAAAGAAGACCCGTCGCAATATGCCAGAACAAATCAAAATCGCCTGTCCCTGGTATAAGCCAGCACGCAATCAAACCGACATTGAGCCAGATTATTACGTCAATGAGACCGACGGTTGGCTGGTATTCCCTCACGAGCTGAAAGGGCTAACATTGGAGGAAATCCAACAAGGCAAGCCAAATATCGCCGACACCCTTCCAACGATCAACTAACGCCCAATTCGGGACCACCGGAGGCGCTCGAAGAGGACCTCCGGTTGGTGCAGGCGAACTAGTGTACGCCGAAAATTTTGCGAAAATCCACCTGACCATGTTCGTCGACTACGGCGGCGCGATACCGCTGCATACCTTGCACCCAGCGATCCGGGTCATTAGCGCGATTCTGATAATACCCTGCCACCTCTGGGTGTGTCAGGATCATGAATCGCTCCTCGTCAATACCCTCTAAGATACGCTCAGCGCATTGCTCTGGCGTGATCACTCCCGGCAGATTCTGCTGCCGCTCAGCCTCCGAGATAGCTAGGATATTCGTGTTCACATATTGCGGGCAGACCACGGAGATTTTAACCCCTTGGTGACCATGTGCAATCGCAAGAGAATCAGCCAGTGATACTGCGGCATGCTTGGTGGCACTGTAGGCCGCGTCACCAATCTGGACTAACAAACCGGCTGCGGACGCAACATTAACTAAGTAGCCATCGCCACGCTCGATCATTTTAGGCAACAAGTTACGTGCCGCCCAGACATGCGCCATCACGTGTAATTCCCAGTTTTTCTGCCAAACCGCGTCATCAGCCGATGCGGCATGGCTCGGCTCACCGACGCCAAAACCCGCGTTCGAAACAAATAGGTCAATGGGTCCGACCGCGCCTTCAGCTTGCTCGATCAGCGCATCAATATTCAACGCGTTACTCACGTCGCATTGAACCGCATGCCCACCAATTTCACTCGCAAGTGACTGTGCCGCCTCCAGATTCAGATCAGAAACCACCACATTTGCGCCGCCAGCCGCAAGTGCACGACACAAAGCAGAACCAATCCCTCCAGCCGCGCCGGTGACGACAACACTTTTATTTTTTATTTTCATTCGGCGTTTATAACATCAAAATGTACGGTTGACTAACCCAATACATTTTCTCAACACGACTCAGACTATCCTAGGGGTCGACTTACTAAGTATCAATTCGCTCAGGATTCAATGTGCCAATGCCGGAACAAGACAATCAGCAAAAAACCAAAGTCATCATATACGGCGGCAACGGCTTTGTTGGTACCCATGTTGCCAAAGCCTTGGTGGAACGCGCTTGCGTGGTCTGCTTAAGTCGCAGTGGGCACAAACCCTTACACCTCAAAGATGAGGCATGGAGCGAACAGGTCCGTTGGTGTAAAGGTGATGCCGCTGATCCGGACGAAAAGTTACTTAGCACTGCGAATATCTTAATTTGCTTAGTCGGTGCGCCGCCTTTGCCAACATTTTCTGACCACGCCTATCAACAAGCCATACACCAGAATGGCATTACCAATCGCAACGCAATCGAAGCAGCCGCACGCGCAGGCATTCAACGCGTCATCCTACTGGGCGCCAAAATCCCTTGGCCAATGAACAATAGGTACTTTGGCTATGCAGAGGGCAAACGGCTTGCTTTCACAGCAGCGGAAGAATTCAGTCAACGTAACGATAGGCACTGTGCGATCGTCTTACAACCAGGCGTAATTTTTGGCACCCGACACAATACTGAAGGCCGCCAGATTCGCCTAGAACCCGTCATGAAACCATTTTCACGGGTATTCCCCGGGCACTTCGTGGCAGTTGAACGATTAGCCAACCGAATTGCTGACCTCGCTCTGGTATCCGCCGACACCCTTCCCAATTTCAGTGTTATCTCAAATCGAGCCATCTAGCAAATCAAGCCATTTCGCATTCTTAATCGAGCCGCGTATACTCGGGTGCAACACACGATCTAAGCACAATAACTCTCTATATCTTCGGAGGTCACTATGGATGTAAGAGCCGCTGTCGCACACGCAGCAGGTCAACCCTTAACCCTGGAAACAGTGCAGCTGGAAGGTCCGCAACCCGGTGAAGTATTGATCGAGGTCATGGCCACCGGCGTGTGCCATACTGATGCCTTTACGCTTTCAGGCGAAGACCCTGAAGGGGCATTCCCAGCGATTCTGGGGCACGAGGGCGCGGGCATCGTACGCGAAGTTGGACCCGGCGTGAAATCTCTCAAACCCGGCGACCACGTAATCCCCTTGTACACACCAGAATGTCGCGAATGTGATTACTGCTTGCACCCTAAAACCAATTTATGCCAAGCCATTCGCACTACTCAGGGTCAAGGCCTAATGCCTGATGGTACATCTCGATTCTCTCTGAACGGCAAGCCGATATTGCACTATATGGGCTGCTCAACGTTTGCCAATTTCACCGTTCTGCCAGAGATAGCGCTGGCCAAAGTTCGCTCAGATGCACCGTTCGACAAGATATGCTACATAGGGTGTGGTGTGACCACCGGCGTCGGCGCAGTGGTATTTGATGCCAAGGTCGAACCGGGGTCGAACGTCGTGGTGTTTGGTCTTGGTGGTATTGGCTTAAACGTTATTCAGGGAGCGCGCATGGTTGGTGCCAATAAGATTATCGGCATCGACCTCAATGAGAGCAAAGTTGGGATTGCACGTGAGTTTGGCATGACCGACTTTATCAATCCGAGTCAGACCGACGACCTGATAGAAGCGATCGCAGACCTCACCAATGGTGGTGCGGATTATTCGTTTGAGTGCATTGGTAACGTTAATACAATGCGTCAGGCACTGGAATGCTGTCATAAGGGCTGGGGCGAAAGCATCATCATTGGCGTGGCAGGTGCCGGCCAAGAAATTTCCACTCGCCCATTCCAACTGGTCACCGGTCGCGTGTGGCGTGGCACTGCATTTGGTGGTGCTAGAGGTCGCACCGACGTACCCAAAATCGTAGATTGGTATATGGACGGCAAAATCGACATCGATAAACTCATCACGCATAAAATGCCACTGGATGACATTAATGCAGCGTTCGATTTAATGCATGCAGGCGAGAGTATCCGCAGTGTGATTGAGTTCTGAGCTCAGTGATTACATCGTTGTAGACTTCCGGCCCAGACGGTTGGAAGTCTACGTTCTCGACAACCCGTCTACAAGGTCACTGCTAACACGTCGCAAGGCGATTGCTTCAAAAGATCTACTGCAGTCGAGCCGCTGAATAACAATGCTAAGCCGTGTCGACCGTGACTGCCGACGACAATTAGATCACTACCGTGTGCCTCCGCTTCAGAGTGCACTGCGCGGGCGATGTCGCCATCTTCAACCACTTTGGTTTCTACTTTCTCGATCGTCATGGCCGCGGCAATATCGACCAATCTGCGCCGCGCCAATTTCAGCGCCTCATCGTAATTTTCGGCCTCGGTATCGGGAATAATGCTGGCACCGCCCATGACACCTGGCGCCACCACTGGTGAAAACGGCTCCATCACATGAATCAGCATCACATCGGCATCAAACTGGGTAGCCAAGAGTTCTGCACGCCGACATACAGGTAGATATTCTTCATCATCCACAGCAACAAGAATCCGTGCATAAGACACTGCTTTGGGTTGGGCACTTTCGGACATAAGGACCTCGAATAAATTTAGCTGTTGCAGAGCAAGTTATTCTCAATAGCATACACCTGTCACAGAAAATTGCACAAGCCTGTCTGCAAACCAGCAACATTGACCGCTGCTTTCGCCCGTTGACCCAACCGAACAACACGGGACATGCACCAACAATGGTTGATTTAAACCATCAAAACTGGTGGATATGCCCCAAACAAATTTAAACCGCACGAATCACCTTGTGTGAAGGTTGGTTATCATCAATAGTTAGCGGCAATGTTAGGCAACAGAATTCAGTGTGCTATTTGGCATTTTTTTTGCTTATCTTTCTACGCAGACTGCAGCACCGACTGAGCACTGTAAACAGAGGCGCAACACCGAGGGGAACGCGCATCGACGATGAATAAAGAGAGCCGACGGCGAAACACAAAGATGCCCAGACTTTCAAACTAAATGAGGTAACATTATCGTGGGGATTAAGTTCAAGAGTCGCATAGAATCCGACAGTCTGGGTCGCGTCCGTGTTCCAGATGCCGCCTTGTACGGTGCACAAACGCAACGCGCTATCAATAATTTCAATATCAGTGACCTACGCTTTCCAGCCAGCTACATTCAAAGTTTAGCTTTGATTAAAAAAGTTGCCGCGCAGGTGAATGGTGAACTTGGCCTGCTCGATCCAGAGCGTGCTCGTGCTATCCAGTTCGCTGCCAGTCGAATTTTGGCGGGCAAACACTTGGATCAGTTCCCGATCGATATATTCCAGTCTGGTTCCGGCACCAGCACCAACATGAATATGAACGAAGTGGTGGCCAATCTGTGTCGGCGTGAATGGCAAATTGATGTACACCCAAACGACCACGTTAATATGGGCCAGAGCAGTAACGACGTCATTCCAACGGCGATCCAGGTTACCTGTGTGCAGCAAGTTCGCGACGCCCTACTCCCGTCTATCAGACAATTAATTGAGGCCATCGATCAGCGTGCCGCGCCGCTCAATTACGTTGCCAAAACTGGGCGCACGCACCTCATGGATGCCATGCCCATTACCCTAGGCCAGGAAATGTCAGCTTGGTCCGCGCAACTGCGCGCCAGCCGATTGGCGATCGATGACTTCATTGGCAACATGACTGAGTTGGCACAGGGTGGCACCGCGATCGGATCCGGCGTCAACACACACCCTGAATTCGCCACCCGATTTGCTGCCGCTATCAGCGATCACACTGATTACGACTTTACCGCCAGCGATAATTTTTTCCGCGCGATCAGCTCACAAGACCTGTCGGTTGCTCTGTCCGGTCATTTAAAAGTTTTGGCAGTGTGTCTGAATAAGATTTGCTCGGACCTGCGTTGGATGAACAGCGGGCCCCTGTCTGGGCTGGGTGAAATCGAGCTCGAGCCACTACAACCAGGCAGCAGCATCATGCCAGGCAAGGTGAACCCAGTTATTCCAGAAGCCGTGAGCATGGCCTGTGCGCAAGTAATCGGCAACGATGCAACCGTCACAACGGCTGGTCTATCCGGTAATTTTCAACTCAACACCATGTTGCCCGTCATCGCATACAACTTGTCTCAGAGCATCGAGCTTATGCAAAATGCCTGCACACATCTGGCGGAATTGGCCATTCGACGCCTTACTATTAAACTTGAAAACATTAAGAAGCCGCTCGCTGCGAACCCAATACTGGTAACTGCGTTGAATCCAAAAATCGGCTACGAAGCTGCGGCCGAGATCGCTAAGGCCGCATACGCCAGCGGGCGTCCGATTATCGATGTCGCGCAGGAACACACTGACTTAAGCAGAGAAGAATTAGAACAACTTCTCAATCCATTGAATTTGACGAATGTGTGAGGTGGGCCAGGCGGTGTGCTGGTTGCCAACTGTATTATTCAGGGCAACCAGCGCCCGTTTGCTGACCACTCTGATCGGTAAACTCCCGCCAGTGAACCCAACCTTTTGGGCAAAGGAAACCCCACTCACGTTGTTTAGGAAAAGTAAAAAACAGGGTGTAGGCAACACGACCTTCGAGTATTAGACGATGTGCGTATTCGGCTCTGCGGTATTTCGGAATAAATGGCCAAAGGCGTCTGACGCCGGTTGGCGTCGCTTCGTACAAGCGCCCCCACAACACCACACCGATTGAGCGCCACGGATGATCATGTAAGGCGCGATCATCGTCACTGCCATCGTATCGGTGCAGATACAAATTGTGCCGACCAGACTTGCGTCGTAGATGCCAGCGTCGCATGTAGCGCTCACCGATAATTTCGTCCGGTGAGCGCCATTTTATATTTATACCCACGAATATTCGCGTTAGCTTAGGCCTGTTTGGTTTCCTGGATCCAGCGCTTCACTTTGCGCTCGAGCAGGTTTAACGGTAGTGCACCACCGCCCAAAATCGTGTCATGGAACGCACGAATGTCGAACTTGTCACCCAGCGCATCCTCAGAAATCTTACGTAAACGCTGAATGTCTATCATGCCAATCTTATAGGCTGTGGCCTGCCCAGGAATGACCAGGTAGCGACGAATTTCTGCTTCAATTGCCTGCTGCGGTGCTGGTGAGTTGGCCGCAAAGAAATCAATCGCTTGCTGTTGAGACCACTTTTTATGGTGCATTCCAGTGTCTACCACCAAACGAATTGCACGCCAGATCTCACTCCCCAAGCGACCGAATTCAGAGTTCAGCGTAGTATACGTGTCGGGCATCTCCTTCGCTAAGGCTTCACTGTACAGTGCCCAGCCTTCGATATAGGCCGTGCTGCCGGCTTGGGTTCGGAACGTCGGGATATCCTTCAACTCCTGAGCAATGGAAATCTGCATGTGGTGACCAGGCAGACCTTCGTGATAGGCGATCACTTCCAACTCATTTTTCGGCATGGCTTTCATGTCCGACAAGTGTGCGTAGTAGATTCCTGGACGAGAACCGTCTGGTGTGCCAGGAAAATAATGCTGAGGTGCCCCATCTTGCTCACGGAATGACTCAACACGTTTTACGACCAGGTCAGCCTGCGGCAGAATTCCAAAGTAGTTTGGCAATTCCTTTTTGATGTTGTCGATTGCTGCTGTCGCCGCATCGATATAGCCTTGTCGACCTTCATCGGTGTTATCGAAGTAGTAACGCGAATTGTCTTTGCTGTCTCGAATGTGTGCAAAGTACTCCTGCAGTGTACCTTTGAAGCCATCTTGGTCCTTGATCGCTTCCATTTGGGCACGAATGCGCTCGACTTCCTTCAGACCCAACTCATGAATTTCATCCGCAGTCATATCCGTGGTAGTGATGGTCTTCAGTCGGTAGGCATAGAACGCATCGCCCTGTGGCAAGGCGTGCACACCTTGTGCAACGTCATCTGACTGTTTGATATCCTCAGTCAGGAACGTCACCAGGTTTTTATAGGCAGGCGCCAAACTCTCCAACAATGCGGCCTTAGCTTGCGCAGTTAACTCATCGGCACGCTTTTGAGTAATGGCCTCCTTCTCTACTAATGCGGCCACTTTGGCATTCACATCAGCCCAAAGCGATGACGCTGTATCACTGTCATCAAACGGTTTTCCGGTAATGATTGCTTTGGCTTCGTCGGTGACGATTTCATACGCGAAACGCGGCGGACGAACCCCTTCGCTCGCCGCGGTTTTAGCCTGTGAGATCAATTCATTCATGCCAGGCCCGATTGCACGCAGGCGCGACACATAGTCCACCATATCTTGCTCGCTATCGACCTTATGGAAATTAATCATAAAGGTCGGGATGAACGAGTGTACCCCATTCATTTGGTGAAACACGTAACCACGGCGCATGAAGGGCTTACTGGCCTCAGCCATTTGGTACTGGTGCTCCCAGAGATCATAAGAGAGCTGCGCGTCTGGCGTGAGTTTGTCGTAGTCAAACATGGCTTTCATTTCAGCCACCGTCTGCCCTTTCCAGTCGATTTGTTCGATCTGCGCTTTCTCAGTCAAATCATCCAACTCACCGTAACGCTCTTTACGTCCCTGGAATGTCAGGCCGATTGGACTTTTCATGAGCTCTTCTTCGTATTTAACTTCAAACCACTCATTGAGTTTTTCGGTTTCGGACTTTTCTTGCGCCGCAGGCGCACTGGCGGCAGTGCTTTGGGCCGTTGCGCTTACCTGCGTATCGGCTGCGGGCTGGGACTGTTCTGCATTGCCATCAGAGGCAAACAACAGACTTGAGAATAAAACAAGGTAAAGGGGACGCATAAATGAGCCTCTCAGGCAGAATGTTTGGTTAATTGTGGTTCGATCATAGCCGTATGCAAAATAAGGATGCAAGTCTAAGCGGAAGCGTTGCGCATAGTGTAAATGTTTTGGAAAAACTGCGCGTTCTTTTCCTTACCCGGCATTTTTTTGTAACTGTCGCGCACCATCTGTAACGATAGATTGATCAGATCATCGTCGGCATCACGTTTATGAAAGTCCTGCAGCATGTCAATGACATAGGGATACTGCCCCAAGTCGAACAAACTGCGTGCGACGGTCATACACCGCTCAGCGTCATCAAGCTGATACGCAGGAACACGTTTCTTGAGCATCATGTAGCTGTCAGCTAACTCATCATCATGCCGCATTAGTGCTAGTTTATCGAAATACTTCGGCGCGAAGGATTCGAGTTCTTTAAAGGATCTGCCAGTACACATCAGCTTGAAACATCGACCCCACTGCCATAGCTGTGAGTTTGATGCGGCCACCTGCTGCTTGGCAAGCTCAATCGCAGCCGGATAGTCTCCAGACTTAATCAACACTTCGAGCTTCGCATTAAGCCAATCAACATCATCTCGAATATCCGGCGCAGTGATATTGTTCTGCCCTTCAAACCCCAATTTGTAACGGTTTTGATACACCAGATACCCGAGAATGTGAAAAGTCACTATGCCGTAATAATTTGAGATGATTGATTGCGCAAAGATCGAGAGTGAGGCTAATCGTTCACTAAAAATGAACGAGCTGAGCAGGCCGACGGAACCTAACATAATGAAGAGAAATAGCAGCATCACAAAGTAGGAAGTTCCGGTGGCGCTCACCACCGACATTAAGCGCTGCGGATTGATCGCGGGAAAAAAATCACCTTCGATTGCAATCACTAAGATTGCGGCTGGTAGCGTTACCATGTAGAAGAATGTGGCCAAAATACCCAGACCAACGCCAAATGAGGCAAATATTTTAGCGGTCGTAAAAGTCGCAAACACCACTACGAACACCACGCTGATCACGGGTTTTATGGACCCTTGAAAACACGCTTCGACCCCAGGCGCCTGCATATTGCCATGCGCTGTTTCCCGGAGACAGGCAAAGCTATACAGCGAGATCGCGATTTCAGGCAGCAAACTCAACAGACCTAACTGAGAAAAACTGGCCGCCAGAAACGAGGTAGCAAACAGCACAATGAGCGCGGACACGCTCAGAGGGTACAAATAAACATCACCCAAACGTCGCCAAAAAGGCTCGACCTCAGATTCCGCTTTCAGGTTTAAAAGACTGAATCCACAGATGAAACAGGCGTACTCAGCTGAAGGGTTATGCCGCAATGCAGACTCATCGGAGCACGCGTCACAATAATTATGGTCACAGTTCTCACAAGTGCGAATTGCTGTTTTTAACGGATGATAGGTGCAGTGCGTCATGCTGGTGCCCCCGGTGCCGCCATCAACCCCCGCGCCTGCTTATCGTAATGACGGGTTTTCTCTTCACGGCCAAGTTTTTGAAAATGGATGGCTATTCGCCGCGCCAGGGTGGCGATTTCCAACTCTCTCCCAGCCTCTGACTCCAATTCGGCGTAGATTGCTTCTGACAAGTCAGGTCGACCTAACTCCAAGCCTTTACCCAATAGATAAGCCTTTTGCTCAAACGACAACGTATTTTTCACTTCGGGTTTCATGCGACGCCACATCCTCAATTGCGCAATGAGAATCCGTTTACTGTTGCCGGCTTTGCCGATTCGCTGAATTAGATAGTCCCCGATTTTGGGGCCGGTTAACGCGCTGAATATATTAAACTCGATTTCGTTTAACTCTGGGTTGTTGGGGTCGGATTGCTTTAAAGGCTTAAGTAAAGCGTACGCTTGCTTAAACTCACACTGGCCAAGATGATTGTAGATTGACTGTAGACTACGTAAGCGCGGGTCGACGTTGGTCTCCGGCTCGGCAAGATACTCATCATCGATCACACTCGACTGCAGTTTCCGCTGCACGTAAACCAAGGCCGCCCCAGTTAGAAATCCACCAACGTGTGCCATATAAGCGACATTGGAGCCCTCGCTGAAAAGCAGCATAAAAAGCTCTTTGACTATGTAAGCCGGCAACATAATAATTGCTGCGGCGCGGAAGTAACCGGTGAACACAAACAACCAGTAAAAAAACTCGATCTTCCGCATTCCGAATAGCACCACGTACATCGCCATGACGCCGGAAATTGCACCTGACGCGCCGATCAATCCGGGGCTTAGCGAGCCTGACATAGTTTCGATGCCGGAAAACAGCAACCCAGACCCGATGCCGGAAATAAGATAAAACGCCAGAAATCGCTTACTGCCCAAGGCTGCTTCCACGGCGAACCCGGTTAGTAATAAGAACACCATATTCCCCAACAGGTGATCAATACCGCCATGCAGAAACAAGTGCGTGATCAGCGTTAACGGCGTGATGTTATTGGGGTCAAGCCCAAACGCGTTAGAGCTGATCTTTGCGACTTCATCATTAATCTGCGCTCGAATCCGCTTCCATTTGGATCGTTTCTTGAGCGGAATATAGCGTTTCTGATGTTCGTCTAGAAATTGGGCAAACCGTTGGTCGCTTGCCATGCGCCAGACCAACGCCATGTCACTGCGGTCGACCTCATAGCTCGGGTCAACCTTGCGCATATAAGAACGAAAGGCATTAATTTCGAGCTCTTCAAGTTCATAGGACTCGTACAAGGAGACCGCCTCGGTCACATGCTCTATATCACTAGACTGATAGAACGCAAAAATAAGGATGTTCAGGACGACAATCGAGAGCAGCACTATTGGCGGGCGCTTCCAATCAATCCTTTTTTCAACCGGCACAATAATCATGCGAGCAACTGGGATCCCAACGGTTTGATGAGTTTTGCGTAAGCTGTACTTAGCAGGGTAACGCCCAATGTTAGCGTATGCGAGCAGTGTCGTACAGAGGCTTGAAAAATCCTTATCATTGCAGCCGGCACAACCGTCTGTGTAGCGTTCGGCGCCGCCCCATTGCGACCTAGGCGGTAAGCCTAGCGGGTTACCGCCGCCAGGCCATAAAAACCGTACTAGGCAGCGTCGCTTACACCGCTGGAGGGCTTGAATCGCTGCTCTGCAATCTGTTCTGCCACTTCCGCCGTTGTCAAACCATCGGCGTCGCTGCGTTCAAAAATCTTATGCAAGGTATCGCCAATACCCTCGATTCTACTTCGGCACTCCGCCATAGGAAGGTCTTTGTACTGACGATATATTTCGATGATCCCGCCTGCATTTATAACAAAATCCGGTGCGTAAAGAATACCGCGCGCCTGCAACTGGGCACCATGTTCAGCGCGCGCCAGCTGATTGTTAGCGCCACCTGCAACGATGGTCGCCACAAGTTGAGGAATGGTGTCATCATTCAATATTGCCCCCATAGCGCACGGTGCAAACACGTCCGCAGGCACACGCATAATTTCATCAACAGACACCACTTTAGCGCCCAACGCTTCAGCTTTGGCCAAGTTTTGCGGATTAATATCGCACACAACACAGTCGGCGCCCGCTTCAATCAGCAGCTTGATCAAGTAACGACCCACCGCACCCGCACCCTGCACTGCAACGGTGACCCCGGTTAGACTGTCTTGGTGAAGTTTGTAGTTGACCGCAGAGCGGATGCCACAGAAGATCCCATAGGCAGTTAATGGCGACGGATCACCACCAAACTCCTGTTCTGCATTTACACCCAAAACATGGTTGGTTTGCTCAGCGATTAAGCGCAGATCGTCTACACAGGTACCGGAGTCTTCTGCCGTTACGTACACGCCGTTCAGCGAATCGATAAACTCACCCATTTTATGGAACAAAGCGGTGGATTTGTCTTTCGCTGGGTCACCGATAATGACGGCCTTGCCACCACCCATCGGTAATCCAGCCAAGGCGGACTTGTAGGTCATACCGCGACTCAAACGCAACACATCCTCGAGCGCCTGTGCGTCAGTGGCATAAGGATACATCCGACATCCGCCGACCGCCGGTCCCAACTTGGTGTTATGCACCGCAATAATCGCGCGCAGACCACTAACCGGATCGTCTATCTTTGCGACGTGCTCGTGGTGGTCAAACGATGGAGATTCACTCGCCTTCATTGCTAAAACCCTCTTAAAATCTCTTAAACTAGAATCTGGTTAAATATGCAAAGCTTTGCCAAGTGCGCGCAATGCCGCTTCTTGCAAACCTTCTGATTGTGTTGGATGCGCATGAATGGTGGCACCGATGTCGGCCAGAGTAGCCCCCATTTCAATTGCCAGTGAAAACGCGGCAGACAGCTCAGACACGCCAACACCAACCGCCTGAATACCAACCACGGCGTCATCAGACGCGCGCGCGACAACGCGAACGAAACCATCTTCTCGCTCCGTGGTCATGGCGCGACCGTTTGCTGCGAACGGAAATTCGCCAACTTTTGCGTCTTTAACCTCATGTGGCAATAAGCCACAACTCACGATCTCGGGATCGGTAAAACAGACAGCCGGAATACAGCGCTTGTCCCAACTGACTTTATGCCCGGCAATACGCTCGGCCACCATTTCACCCTGAGCCATCGCTCGATGCGCGAGCATCGGCTCACCGGTCACATCACCGATCGCGTAGATACCACGCATCGACGTCTGGCAGGCGTCATTTACATCAATGAACGGGCCGTTCATCGACAGCATCAATTCATCAACACCAACCGTATCTAAATTGGGACGGCGGCCGACGGTCACTAACACGTTCTCGGCCGACACGTCACCACGGTCTGTGTGCAGAACCCCATCTGCGTAGTTCTCGGCCTTCGTGTTCAACATGACGGACACACCCAAGGTGCTCAAGTGTTTAGCCACGGGCTTGGTCAGAGCAGAGTCGTAGAGCGGTAAAATACGATCCGCCGCTTCGACCACCGTAACTTGGCTGCCTAGCTTGGCAAACGCTGAACCTATTTCCAATCCGATGTAACCACCACCAACCACCGCCAATGCCTTTGGAACCTCAGACAGTGACAATGCGTCAGTCGATGACAAAATAGTCTTGCCAAACGGCAAAAATGGTAACTCAATCGGGCTGGAACCTGTCGCAATGACAATGTTCTCAGCACGAATCGTATGCTCTTCATCGTCTCCGCTTACTGTGACAGTCTTACCATCGACAAAGTGCGCTGAACCGCGAATCGAACGGACTTTTGCCTTTTTAAGCAAACCAGCCACGCCGTTGTTAAGACGCTCAACAATACCGTCTTTCCAGGCCACTGTTTTACCCAAATCGATCTCAGGTCTACCAAGTGAAATCCCCAGTGGGCCACTCGAAGCGTGTGTCATACGGTAAAATTCGTCCGCGGCGTGAATCAGCGCTTTAGATGGTATACAGCCCACATTCAGGCAAGTGCCACCATGCGCCTGCGGATCAACAATGACGGTGTCCACACCCAGTTGACCGGCACGAATCGCGCACACATAGCCACCAGGACCGGCACCAATCACAAGTAATTTAGTTTTAATATCAGCCATTTAACTCTCCACGAACAACATTGCAGGTGACTCCAACAGGGTTTTGAGCTTTTGCACAAACACCGCTGCATCCCAACCATCAATCACACGGTGATCGAAGGAGCAAGAGATATTCATCATCTTGCAAGGTTGAAATTGTTGTCCATCCCACATCGGGCGAATCTGCATTTTATTGACGCCAACAATAGCGACTTCAGGATGATTGATGATCGGCGTCGTCGCGATCGCACCCATCGCACCGAGTGAGGTAATGGTGATCGTACCGCCAGTCAGGTCTTCCAATCGGATTGTCCCGGCCCGCGCTGCATCCGCTAGGTCTGAGACTCGTTGCGCGTTCTGCCACAAGTTCGCAGCCTCGGCATGCTGTACTACGGTTACATTTAGACCGTTATCCGTTTGCGTAGCAATCCCAATATTCACCGCACCGTATTGATGAATCACGCCTGCGTCGTCATCAAACCGTGCATTTAATTCCGGCTGTTCACGAACCGCTTCCACAATGGCACGCATCAAAAATGGCAGCAGCGTCAGCTTCGGCCGCGCACCAGCGTGTTTTTTGTTTAAGGCTAAGCGCAACTCTTCCAATTCAGTCATGTCGATCTCTTCGACAATCGTGATGTGCGGAATGCGTGATTTGGAAAGCGACATCTTCTCAGCGATCTTGCGTCGCATACCGATGACTTTGACTTCTTTTACGCTATTATTTTTCACGTGCGCGCCCGGCGCTACCGGGGTCGCACCACCGCTTTCAATAAAGTCGCTCAAGTCTTGGTGACTGATGCGCCCCGCTGGCCCAGTTCCGGGTACAGAACGCAGATCCACCCCTTCTTCGCGCGCGCGTGCACGGACAGACGGTGCGGCCAGTGGTTTTGCGCCAGACACGCGAGTTGTCATTGGACGCTTGGACGCAACTGGTTTCGGCGCGGTTTGTTTCGCCTCTTCGTTTTCGGCAACCGGTGTTGGCGAAGTCGCTGGTTCGTCGGCATCGTCCACCGTGGCCTCGGCTGCCGTCACCACGTCTGCCAGACTGTCATTACCGTCACCGGCCACTTCCAACTGAATCAGTTTTGCGCCAACAGCGATTAAATCACCGATTTCACCACCCAGCCAGACCACTTTGCCAGCTACCGCACTCGGCACTTCGACTGCCGCTTTGTCGGTCATCACGGCCGCCACCACGTCGTCTTCCTCAATCTGATCGCCAATAGACACATGCCACTCGACCAGTTCAGCTTCTGCAATACCTTCACCAACGTCAGGTAATCGAATTGTATGAATACCCATGACTACTCCTCCATCAACTGATGTAATGCCGCAATAACACGCGCTGGCCCAGGAAAATAATCCCACTCCTGCGCGTGCGGGTAAGGCGTATCCCATCCTGTCACCCGAATAATTGGCGACTCCAAATGATAAAAGCACGCCTCTTGCACCTGAGACATAAGCTCGGCACCGAATCCACCTGTTTTGGTCGCTTCATGCACGATCAAACAACGACCGGTTTTCTTGACTGACTCAGTGATGGTGTCAATGTCCAATGGCAATAAGGTGCGTAAATCAATCACCTCTGCGTCGATGCCGGACTCTTCAGCCGCCGCTTCCGCGACGTACACCATGGTGCCGTAAGCCAGAACAGTAACGGCCTCACCGTCGCGACGAATGGCTGCCTTACCAAGCGGCGTCACATAGTAGTCGTCGTCCACCTCACCCAAGTCGTGCTTTTTCCACGGCACGATTGGCTGATCGTGATGACCATCAAACGGTCCGTTATATAAACGCTTGGGTTCCAGAAAAATCACTGGGTCCGGATCCTCAATTGCTGCCAATAACAAGCCTTTGGCATCTTGCGGATTGGATGGCATGACGGTTTTCAAGCCACACACATGGGTGAAGAATGCTTCCGGCGACTGGCTGTGCGTCTGGCCACCGAAAATACCACCGCCGGTCGGCATCCGAATCACCAGCGGACAGGTAAAGTCGCCCGCTGAACGGTAGCGTAACCGCGCTGCTTCGGATGCAATTTGGTCGATAGCTGGGTACACGTAATCCGCGAACTGAATTTCGACCACTGGATGCAAGCCGTAAGACGCCATGCCCACCGCAGCACCAACAATACCCAGCTCACTGATCGGCGCATCAAAACAACGCGTTTTACCGTACTTTTTCTGCAATCCCGCCGTACAACGAAACACACCACCAAAATAGCCAACGTCTTCGCCGAACACTACCACCCGTTCGTCGCGAGCCATCGCCACATCGTGCGCATCACGAATGGCCTCAATCATGGTCATTCTGCTCATACTAGTACCCCGCTTCCTGACGTTGCTTCACCAAGTGCGGTGGCATGGTTTCATACACACCTTCAAACATATCGCGCGGTGACGGCAGCTTACCGGCCCCCAATGTCCCATTGGCCTCGGCTTCTTTCTGTGCGGCGATCACCTCGGCACGAATTTCGGCTTCCGCCGCCTCGTGCTGTGCATCGCTCCATACACCTTCGTGAATCAGATGTTGTTTCAGGCGCTCAATCGGGTCGCCCAGAGGCCAAGCATCACTCTCTTCTTTAGCGCGGTAGGCTGAAGGATCGTCCGATGAGGAATGCCCGCCTTTGCGGTAGGTAACATGCTCAATCAACGTTGGGCCATGGCCGGCACGGGCGCGCTCTGATGCCCATTTTGCTACCGCATGGACTGCCAGATAGTCGTTACCATCAACTCGCACGGCTGGGATACCAAAGCCGTGTCCACGCGCCGCAAACGTACCGACACCGCCGCGTGCGATGCCTTGGAAGGTCGAGATCGCCCATTGATTGTTGACGATATTCAAGACCACCGGCGCGTTATACGTGGAGGCGAACACCAGCGCGGCATGAAAATCACTCTCAGCGGTGGACCCATCGCCGATCCAGCCAGTCGCAATTCGGGTATCACCAGAAATAGCCGATGCCATGGCCCAACCAACGGACTGCATAAACTGGGTTCCCAGATTACCTGAGATACTGAAAAAACCATGTTCCTTGGATGAATACATGATTGGCAGTTGGCGTCCGTGCAATGGGTCTTTCGAGTTAGAATAGATTTGATTCATCATCTCGACCATCGGGTAGCCACCAGCAATCAATAAGCCTGCCTGACGATAGGTCGGAAAATTCATATCCCCTTTTTCCAACGCCTTGCGAAACGCGCAGCTTACCGCTTCCTCGCCGAGGTGTTGGATATAGAAACTGGTTTTGCCCTGGCGCTGCGCATTCATCATGCGCTCGTCAAAGATGCGCAGGGTGAGCATGTGGCGCAGGCCTTTGATCAACTCATCGTGCGACAAGGTACCCGCCCAAGGGCCAACGGCATCACCATCCGCGTTGAGCACGCGGATAATCGAAAACGCCATCTCGCGAATCGCATTCGGGTCAACATCCAACGATGGACGATCAACTTCGCCCGCCTTGGGAATGACAAAGTCGGAAAAATCTGGTTCGTCACCCGGCCGACAACCCGGCTCAGGCACACGTAGGTGTAAGGGAGCAGTCTTACTCAATGTATTCTCCTTCAGTCACGCTGGTTCGTGGAATGGCACAACAACGAGTGCGTGATGTTGTTAGCCTAGCGTTCTTGGTTAAGGCATTGTGAGCCACCAGACTCCAACCCCTTTAAAATTATTATGCACCGAATTATATCGATGACATTGTGCATTTTTTATGCTTTGATACCCAAAGAAGCAGACTTTATGGTCTAGAATAGACCCTAAAAGCAATATTTTGGAATAGAAATGATCGATTTGAGTCCACAGGACATAACAATCCTCGAATTACTACAGGAAAATGCTGATCGCAGTTCTGCTGACATAGCGGAACAACTCAATATGAGCCAGTCACCATGTTGGCGGCGAATCAACAGATTGGAACAGGAGGGCGTAATCGAAAAGAAAGTAGCGCTAGTGAATCGCGACGCACTCGGCATGGACCTCGTGGCATTTACCACCATCAACCTAAGCCAGGCTGGGCGGCAAAATATGGAGATGTTCGAAGCTGCCGTAGCCAAGCTGGATGAGGTGGTCGAATGCTACACCATGACCGGCGCCTGGGATTACATGCTAAAAGTGGTCGTGAGGGACATTCGCCACTATGAAATTTTTGTGCGCAATCACCTACTGGTAAAAGTACCCAATATCGGCGAAATACACTCTCATATGGCGGTAACGGAGATTAAAAACACCACCGAGTTACCGTTGCACACCCAACTGTGACCTACTGCACTTAAGCCAGGGCATCCAGTTCGGACAGGATCGCGCGCGTGCCATCTCGCTGCGCCAAGTCACACTGCTCATTTAAGATGGTTCGCAGCGTTTCCAAGGTCGTCATCGGGTTTGCCATAACCACACGAAACACCGACACCGGCTGACCGCCATAGCGATGCTGCGAGAAACGTGTCCGCGACACAAAGGTTTTGCCTGCTGCGCGTTGCTGCTTTTGGATTCGCTTATTGGCGCGATCCAACACATCATTTATCACCATTTGCTCTGCCGACGATGCGCTTGCTAAGCGCGACTGCACAGCAGCCGGGGCATAACGGTAATTCAATATGTTCAGTTCTGGGTCGGTAATTAACTCGAAATCCGAGTGCGCATCGATCATACGAGCGAAGGCTTTCGCTTTCTCAACGTTTTGATCGATGATGATCTCGTATCCCTTGCGTCCGATGATATGGAACGCTGCGTGGACCAACATCGCCATACCTGGCCGACTACCTTCCATCGAATACTGCCCCAGATCTTTAGAACCGGCACGAAGAATATATTCAGCGTGGTGCTCCACCGCGCCGAGTGCCTGCGGGTCTTTAAACACCACCATCCCGGCACCCATGGGTACGTAAAGTTGTTTATGCGCATCAATCGTAACTGAATCAGCCAGTTCAATGCCTTTAAGAATGGGCTTGTAGGTGTCCGACATCAGAGTTGGCCCGCCCCAGGCAGCATCGACATGAAAGTGCGCGCCAACGTCCGCTGCGATCGCGGCCATCTCGGTTAACGGGTCCACCTGCCCTGTTTCGGTTGCGCCAGCAATACCAACAATCGAGACAATCCCTACCTGTTCAGACTGCAATCGAGCACAGGTAGCACGCAGCGCCTTGAGGTCAATCTTCGAACGCGCATCGGTCGGCACAGAGATCACATTATTGCGACCGATGCCCAACACGTCGGCAGCTTTGCTTAAGGAGTAGTGTCCGCGCTCAGAGACCACAATCGCCAGTTTGCGATACCCCGCGTGAAGCATGGCATTTGCAATACCTTCGCGCGCCAGCCCCTGAAAATCACCATCGGGGCGAAACATTTGATTTCGCGCCACCCAAAGTGCAGTGATGTTGGCGGTGGTGCCACCTGAACAGAACGACCCTAACGCACGTCGACTGTTGTGCAAATTATCCGCGTAAAAATCCGCATTCCGCTCATACACCAAACCGTGCAGCATGCCTAAAACCTGACGCTCCAAGGGTGTAAACGCTTTAGAGGTCTCGATTTTTACCAGATTCTGGTTTAGCGCGACCATAATGCGCGACAGCGGCAACATAAAATGGGGTAATGGCGTTGCCATGTGCCCGATAAACCCCGGTGCAGCAGTGTGCACTGACTGCGCCACCAGCTTATCTAGTACAAACTCTGTGTAATCCGACACAAACTGCGGCACTTCGGGAATATCGCTGTCGGAAAAGTCCGCTTCAATGGCTTTCAAAGATCGTTCACGCGCGACAATGCGATCAGTAAGAAAGCCCATCAAATTATCAGAAATTTCCTTATCAATAGCGCCCAGAGTGCTGTTCGGCGCCTCCGGCACTGTGAAAATACGATACAGATTTTCAAGGCTCGCGGTGGCGAGCGCATGTGAATCTGTTGAGTCTATTTTTACCGGAGTATGTTTCACGTCAGATAAGACCTAGCGGATAGTGTAGCCAGCAACATCGCTGAGAGTATGGACGCCGATTGTGAAGTAGTCGACCAGCACGCCATTATATAGGCAAGCACTCATGGGCATAAACATCAGATAGCCAAGAAATGTGTGAACTCAGGTCTCGATCTGCCCCAGGTTGGCATCCAACACCGCACCATTTAACACAGGATTTTGCGCCACGAACCAAATGGTTTCGGCAATCTCAGCAGGCTGCACCAGGCGGCGGTGCGCGATTCCGGCTGTGATTTGCGCTAACACATCTGGGTGTGCACCCAGATGTTCACGCAGCATTTCAGTCTCAGTGAAGCCAGGACAGATTGCAGCCGTGTGGATCATCGTTCCCGCTAGATCCTGACAGGTGGCCCGCATTTGCCCAATCACCGCATGTTTAGAGACCACGTATGCGTGAGTGTTGGCAACAGCCTTGCGCCCCAGCGTACTACTGATGTAGATGATCGACGAGTCCGCCAGCATATGAGGGATCAGTAACCGATTCAACTCCGCTGGCGCCACCACATTGAGTTCCAGCACACGTCGCAGGGTCACAGGCGTGATGGTCTGTGCTGATTCTTTGGTCATCACGGCGGCATTGTGAACCAAGCTCACGCGTTGCGGTGTACCGACCAACGCTTGCAGTTCTTCACCATGCTCTTGCGACCAGGTGGGGGAAGTCAAATCCACGGCCATATTTGTCACGCCCGGTATATCACAAGCCGAGCGCGATAAATTAACCACGTTCCAACCTTGCTGTGCAAATCGTGCAGCGGTCGCGTGCCCGATCCCCTTACTCGCACCCGTAATGACTAAAACCTGCTTCATGCTTGCGTCTCCTGTTGATCCACCAAACCAAGATAAGGTCGTAGGAAGTGAACCAAACCATAAATAATCGGGGTATCCAACAACGCAGATACCATCTTAAAAATATAATTGCTGGCCATGAGCGTCAACACAGCGGCCCAACTCATCTCGCCGGCAAGTAGAACCGCACCAAAGGTGACCAGAATCACCGTCATTGAATCGACAGCCTGACTCACCAATGTGCTGCCATTATTGCGCAGCCACAAATGCTTACCCTGGGTCTTTTGCTTAATCCAGTGAAACAGTGCCACATCTACGTATTGGGCCAAGATATACGCCACCATCGACGCTAGGACGGCGCCAGCTGTATTCGCGTAGATCAACGAAAACAGTTCCACATTGCCTTGCACGGAGGTGCCATTTGGCAATCCCACTTCACCGGCCAGAGGCAGTGTTTGCCATGGCGGCTGTATCCCGGGATCAATCGCCGGTAACGCGTTGCTCAGCCACATGATCCCGAGGATAAAAATGTTCAGCACCAACCCAACGGTCACCATGAAGTTAGCGCGTGCTCGCCCATACAGCTCCGAAATAAGGTCAGTGCATAAGAAAGTCAAAGGATACGCTAACACACCAACCGCCAACTGCATCGGCCCCACCTGCACAAACCGTGTGATGCCAATCACATTCAATAAGGTCATGGCGCACAGAAAAAAGCCGGCTAACAACAGAAACACACGTTCGCGGCGTTCCTGAAGTTTTGAGTCACTGATTGCCAAGGCTTGCATCTAGCGTCTCCAGCGGGCGATGCCCCATTGGTCTGGACCGGATGACACTCGCACTTCAAATGCATGAATCTTGAGTGCGTCCAGGTGCGCTGCATCCTCGGTGAGCTGTGTTAAAAAATAGCCTGCTAACTCCTCAATAGTTATGTTCTTTACCGGCAGCAGTAGCGTGTCTGTTTTCAACAGAGGTTGTGTGCGACCGTTATGCGTAACGTGATAGAAGTCCTCGTCTTCACTAATTTTTAGATGCGGGGACTGTTGTGCGATCAATGTGTACTCATCGTATTTCGCACACAAATCTTTCAAAATACGCTTATAAATTGCGTAATCAAAACACAAGCCGTTCTCGTCAATCTCGCCAGTAATCTCGACCCCGAGCCGCCAGTTGTGACCATGTAAACGCTCACGGTCGGTGGCTGAAAAAATGGTGAAGTGCGCGGCGGAAAAGTGCAGATACTGCTTACAAATTTCTATAGAGGTCAATCGTGGCATAACAGGATTGTTCGTCGTTTCGTTGAATTTCGGCTGGCACATGGTTTGCACCAGAACCAAAAGTTGTGTTCCAATAGCGAGCGGTCACCCAATCTACACCAAAGCAAGATTGAACAACAGTTTTTGTTGACATCGGCAGTACTTAAAAACTTGTGATCGCGCGTTGAACGAGGCGACTTTAAAAATCGCACCCATCGACCTGAGAGAATTTCGTTACTCGAACACTAACTTAAGTAACCCATTCCCTAAGTCCGGTCGGCTGCACACCTAACACCGACTTTTTAACGGAGATTCAACTAATGAAAAGCACGCTAAGTACGTTTTTACTGTTACTCACCACCTCACTTTGTTTGACCACTGCCCACGCCGAAAAGATAAACTTCGACTTATTGGCAGCCAGCCCGGTTGGAAGTTGGCAAGTACGAGAGGATATCGTTACCAATGCAAAAGGGCGTCAAACCGGCACCACGATTCGCACATCAATGTTGGGCTCAGAGGAACGTAATGGCGAGACACACTATTGGATCGAAATCGGCATCGACTCGTTTAAGATCAACAAAAAGGGACAACGCAAAGCCGATGGTGATCGCGCAATCATCAAATCGCTGATCCCAAAATCCACCATGGTTGGCGACCCAGCAAACGTACTCAATAATCTGCGCGGCTTCGGCGTTGAAACTATCATGCAAAGCGGCAATGAAAAGCCGATGCGGATGGGAAACAGTAAAAATATGATGTCAGGCATGATGGCTGCCTTTAATACCGAGATTCAATACGACTTTACTGATCTAGGTACAGACACCATTTCAGTGCCGGCCGGTGAATTCTCGACCCGCAAAATTAACGGTCAAGGCTCGGTCAGCATGAAGGTCGTATTTAAGAAAATTAATGTCGAAAGCGACAGCACCATGTGGCTGTCATCAAAAGTCCCATTCGGCACTGTCAAAACTGAGGGTACTTCCACAACCAACGGTAAACAGGACAGTTTTAGTTCGACTCTGCTTGAGTACGGCATGAGCGGCGCCAAGAGTGAAATTTCCGGCGAGCCGGAAGACCTGCCAGAAATGCCAAACCTAGGTGAACTGTTTGGCGGCTAAACCGATTCGATTTTAACGAACAACGAGGGCTGGACCGGAAACCGGTTCGGCCTTTTTTGATTTCAGCAACTGGTATTACTTTTTCCGTTGCAGCACCGAAAATGCGACAACCATCGTGGTGTCGATGGTTTTGAACGGTGCATCATCCATTGCTATCTGCAGTCGAACTCGATCTTCGTATCGACCCTCGACCCGTCGATACTGCCCATCGGCGTCAGTTTGCCAGTCGTCGAGCCGGGTGATCTGCGTAGCACCACAATCCAGGTAGGTACCATACACCACTTGGTAAGGCTGTGTATTATTCAAATCTCGCATTTCCACACGACCACAATCCATCGGCTTATTCGACTTGGTGTCTGGTTTGTGGGCAAGCCACGTCGTCGCACTATTGTCGCCTAGCTCCAACGGCCCCTGCGTAAAACGGCGCACCGAGCTTATCTGCAACTCACCTTGAGACGATTTGATATCGGCAGCGGCGAAAAAACTCACATCATTCGGTTTACTGTAACTCAAAGATACGCCCGCAGTCGGCGACTCTCCGGGAAAATAACGATATACGCCTTGGTTGGGGCCTTCTCCAAAACTGATCTCTAGGTAGTCTTGATCACCCGAACCACTGACAGTCTGTTTTTCAGGGAGCTCCGCCGAACACGCGATCAACGCCCCGGTTACGAGGCCCGAAAACATCAACTTGCTGATTGTTTTGTAATCCATACGGCTATTATCAAGCATGCGAAACGCACGATGCAATTGAATAAAAATTAATCGTTACCATGTAGTAAGAGACTCTACTAAATCCCAATTTACGCAAAATTGTGTGAATTGACGCTCACCGCTCAGCTGGACGCCCTATGCAAAGTAAAGCCCATACCGTTCTGTTCAAACTTGCGACCTATCTCAGCAAGTATAAGCTGACGTTGATTGCAGCCAGTATCGCCCTTCTTTTCACCGCGGGCGTGACCTTGGCAATGGGTCAAGGTGTACGACTATTAATCGATGATGGCTTCGTTGCTGGCTCGCCGGAAAAGCTGAATCAAGCTGCTTTATTCATTATCGGTGTTGCCGTGTTGATGTCCATTGGCACCTATGTTCGCTTTTATCTTGTCTCGTGGCTCGGCGAACGTGTCTCCGCTGACATTCGCCAGTCCGTGTTTGATCACTTGCTGACACTGCATCCCAGTTATTACGAGGAAAACCGCAGCGGTGAGATCATGTCGCGCTTGACCACCGACACCACGCTACTAGAGACCGTGATTGGCTCATCTGCGTCCATGGCATTGCGATCCTTTCTTACCTTTGTTGGCGGTATGATTTTGATGCTAGTGACCAATCTCAAGCTGAGCCTGTTCGTGCTCGCTGGGGTACCGGTGGTGTTATTACCCATCATGCTGTTTGGACGACGTGTGCGGAACCTGTCACGCCAGAGTCAGGATTCCATTGCCGATGTTGGCAGCTACGCCGGTGAAATCATCCAGCAGATAAAGACCGTTCAAAGCTATACGCAGGAAGCGAATGAGCAGGCAGCATTCGGCCAGCATGTTGAGACCGCGTTCAACGCTGCCAAGCGTCGTATCCGGCAACGTGCCCTATTGATTGCGGTCGTGATTTCGCTCATCTTTAGCGCGGTTTCCGCGATGCTTTGGGTCGGCGGAAATGACGTAATTAGTGGTGTCATGACTGCCGGTGAACTTGGTGCATTTGTGTTTTACGCTATTGTGGTCGCCGGTTCCGTAGCCACGATTTCCGAAGTGATCGGAGACGTCCAACGCGCAGTCGGTGCCGCAGAACGACTGTTCGAACTACTGAGTATTGAAAGCCTCATTCAAGCTCCGGTGCAGGCGCAGCCAGCTGGCCCATTGGCCGCCGAGCTAAAATTGGAGCAGGTCGAATTCGCTTACCCTTCGCGTCCGGAACAACCGGCTCTTAAGCAACTCAACCTCACCATCCCCGAAGGTAAGTCGCTCGCCTTAGTTGGCCCTTCCGGTGCAGGCAAGTCCACTGTTTTTGAATTGTTGCAACGATTCTATGACCCCAGCGCCGGACAAATATTGCTTGGTGGCACGGATCTACGGGCATTTTCGCCGCAGGATCTACGTCAGCAACTGGCGATTGTCGCGCAAACGCCCAGCTTATTCAGCGGTGATGTGTTTCACAATATTCGATATGGTAATCCCAACGCCAGCGAGGATGCCGTTATCGCCGCGGCCAAAGCAGCTAATGCGCATGAATTCATTACTCGTCTTCCAGACGGATATCGCAGCTATTTAGGCGAACAGGGTGTGCGGCTATCGGGCGGACAAAAACAACGCATTGCCATCGCACGCGCCATTTTAAAAGATCCGCGTATTCTGCTATTGGATGAAGCCACATCGGCGCTGGACGCAGAGAGTGAGTTTCGAGTGCAGCAAGCACTGGAAAACCTGATGCAAGGCCGAACCACCATCATTATTGCGCACCGGCTTGCGACAATCCGCAATGCGGATCAAATTGCCGTGATGCAAGATGGCTCGATCGTTGCTCAGGGTACGCACGAGGAACTACAGACCGCTTCACCGTTATACAAACGGCTGTCAGAGCTTCAATTTCAAGAACAAAGTAAGGCACATGACCGCGATCATAAGCTGGATGCGCCAGCCACAGCGTGAATCACTGAGATTGGCGTAAATTGTGCATTCAAGATTGAATAGAAAGCGGAACAGAAAGCGCGGAATGAGTCAGGGCAAGACCTTGAGGTACGGCTTGACCGTCACCTTGGCGTAGATACCATTGAGCTGGTACGGATCTTCCGCGGCCCAGTGCTCAGCGGCCGCTACGTTATCGAACTCAGCCACCACCAGACTACCACTAAAACCCGCTTCGCCGGGCTCACTGGAATCAATTGCCGGGTGAGGCCCAGCGATCAATAAGCGGCCTTCTGTTGACAACGCCTCAAGACGCGCCAGATGCGCAGGACGATGCACCTTGCGGAGTGGCAGACTGTCTGCCACATCCTCACTGATAATTGCGTACCACACTGTCAGTGCAGCATGCCGGTCGCAACCGCAATTTCCTGTTGTTCAACGCGCTCCAACTGGATGTCACGATAACGTTCGATACCTGCCTCAACCATAGACTGTGCAATATCGATCTTATCCATCGGCAACAGATCCTGCACTTGATCCGAGATGGTAATGGTCACCAACGGCTCGTCCGGGTTATCCGACCGACGCAATGCAATGTCACCATTCGCCAATTGTACAAGTTCAATTCTGGGTTCTGACATAATTCTCTCGTTAGTTTCTCTAAACCAGCCAAGTTCAGAGGTGTTATCAACCCGTGATTCTGTATCGCGAGCCATAAACTGATAATTGCGGCATTAACATTCAACGGCGCATTAGCGTGCACTGAGTCAAGGTCACTGAAAGTGCTCGACGCGGCGGACGCAAGGCCACTCGGCTACATAGTAGCACACTGCGCTTACAGACGCGTCGCTGCCATCCCAACCCGACACAAACCGCCACGCCATAGCCGACCCACCTTAATGGATTTCATCAGTCACTGTGTGTTTTAGTTTATAGTGTCCAGTCGGTAATATCTCAAGAGTTCGACCGGGCAAAATAATATGAAAAAATGGCAACGTGTGCTGCTACTCATCGTCTTTGCGGTGATAACCCTTGCGCTGTATCTGTTCACTCAGGTACGCCAACTCGAGATCGAGCAGGTCACAGATGACCTGTATGTTATTCGCGGCGTCGGCGGTAACACCTCGGTCCTACGCACCGAAGGTGGTGCGGTCGTGGTCGATAGCATGACTTTTCCAATGCAAGGCCGACTGATACGTGCCAAAGTCGAAGCCCTGACAGGACAACCTGTCGCATTGCTGATCAATACCCATTACCATTTGGACCACACACACGGCAACCCCGGTTTTGCGCCAAACACGACGGTGGTAGCCACAGAGCGCACCCTGTCGCACCTCAAGGTTCTGGACTCAAACTTTTGGGAAGGTGACGCCGCTCTATTGCTACCAAACGAGACGTTTACCGACCGCAAACAGTTTCAGCTTGGAAGTAAGACCATCACGGTCATTCATCCAGGCCGAGGCCACACCGACGGTGATTTAATCGTCTGGTTTGAGGAGGACCAAGCGCTCGCACTGGGAGACCTGTTTTTCAATCACCACTACCCAAATATCGATTTGGAAGCTGGCGGCTCAGTACAAGCTTGGCCGGCAACACTGGAAAACGTCTTAGCCCTGAATGCAGACACAATTATTCCTGGTCACGGTGCAACCACCGACCAACAAGGCTTGCGTGCTTTTCAGCGTTTTATGGCAGAACTTGCCACGTTGGGCAGGCAGGCCGCAGACAATAAACTAAGTCTGGACGCTATGCTGACGAATTCTCCGCTGAGCACCGACGCCGGATACGAACCCATCACAATGGCAGGTATCCCAATCGGACTAAACCGGAAATTCGTGCTGCGCCGAGCTTGGGAAGAAGCCACCGGCAATATTGAACTAAAAAATCCACCGCACCAATCTGCAAACAAATAACCACGCTTAGAACTCCCGTATTAATAAGACCACGATGCAAACACCTCGCGCCATTTTTTTCGATCTAGATGAAACATTGATTGCCAATAAGATGCCAGTGCCCACGCTGTTTCAGACCGTGTACAGTGACATCATTGGTGATCATGACGACACGGCCAGAAAAGCGTTCTTTCTGGCTTTACGCGAGAATGCCAGTACACTCTGGTCGACCATGTTCGATGCGGCGCATTCGCCGGAACGTCAGTTCGTAGACTGCTTTGCTGCCTGCCTTGTCGCTACCGGGCAAAGCCGCAACACCGGTCAACTGGCACAGGCCATGTTTGAACGGTTTCTAGACCTCAGCAGCAACAATGTCACGCTGCACCATGACGCGCTCGATACCTTACGCAGACTGCGCAAACAAGGCTTTATCACCGGCATCATCACTAACGGCATGGAGCGTGTACAACGGGGCAAAATCCTTCAAGTGGGCCTGGAATCGGAAGTTGATCATGTGACCATAAGTGCTGAGGCGCGTTCCCATAAACCATTTGCTCCAGTATTTGAACTGGCGCTCTCGCGCGCTGGCGTTGTGCCACACGAAGCCTGGCAGATCGGTGATCATGCCTTAAATGATGTGGCAGGTGCTATCCGAGCCGGCATGCGAGGCGTGTTCTACGACCCAGCACAAAATCGCCTGGCAACGGCATTCGACGACATCCCGGAGTCTCCACACCACACGATCAGCGCACTGGCAGACGTGATCAGCTTGATAAGTCCGTCTTGATTTAAGGCGTCATTCTCGCTCGCTTCAGCCAAATATCGCACATCAATCAAGAGTACTGTTTTCGCTATTTTGAGAAGGTGGCTTATTCGCGCTCGACAGCGAATAACATGATCTCTTAAAATTTCAGTTGAAAGGAGGAGCACATGCCGCAACGAGCAGCTACGATGCGCTTCAAAAGCGGGCTATCACCGTTTGCCAAACTCGAACTCCGCCGAGTGCCCAAATGGGTAACTGTCCATACGGTTTCTCACTTTCTGAGTGTCAAAGCATCGGACTCCCGCTCGACTGCACCGTTGAGCATAGGTTCAAGCCGGCTCATATTCCTAGCTACGTCGAGCTTATACTTGACACCGAGTGTCCACGACTGGATGGCTACACGCTCAGCTTGGTTCTTAAATCGGCGTTATACCGCTTTGACAATGGCAGTCGACGACCGTTTTTGAGCAACACCTCACCCGATTGTCCTGGCGGCGCTTCAATCGCTTGCACAAAATCAAGGCTAACGCCATAGGACCGATGCGTTCTGGCGAAATCACGCTCATTCATCTCATTCATAAACTTCGCCATGGTATTGCGGACTGGGTAGACTCGATCGCCAAGGTGGAGGTTCACGTAGTTGCCAGCCGACTCGACCCATTGAATATCGTCCAATTTAATGATGAACTCGGTACCGAGTTTCTTAACCAGAATCCGATCGGATCGCTGTGGATCATCCTCGCCCTGCTGCACCAATGACGCTTCACCACGCAAACGCAGCACGATGGATCGATAACCTTGAATAATGATCAAAAGCAGGAAAAATGAAATCGCGTCTTTTCGGTACTCATAAACGAAACCAACTGACCAGCTGCCAAATCGATAATCACTGCCCATGAGCCAATAAACCAGTTCTCTCATCGCCACCATCCCAATCACGTGGATGGCACTGAACAGAACAGACCAGAGAACGAAATTGAGCAAATTCGACCACAAGTTCACCCATGAAAACTTATCTGAGTCGATCACCCAGGCCACGAAGGGAATTAATGCCACAATCATCAACGAACTGCTGATCTCCCAAACAAAAGGCTCCCACAGCGCAAAGGGAGCTGGCCAATTACCGGCAGCCTTTTGTTCCATCAACACTGACGTGGCCAACACAATCGAGTTGATTAAAAAGAAAGCGACGATAAAACCAATCAGGTATTTTTTTTCATGTCGCAAAAAGTGTTGATGATGTTCCATTGTTTAAAGCCACCAATTCGGGTAGCTCAATCATAGTCAACATTCGTCACAAGAAATAGCCACTGGTCCCAAAGGCTCATCACTTCGACACAAAAACCACGCCATGGGTGATTCGCAGTGCAAACTTCGCTCAGCTAATCGACCAACACACACACGCTATGCAAGCCACACCCCAACCAACCTTGAACCGACGCCATGACATTGACTGGGTTCGAACTCTGGCCTTTCTTTTACTGATCTTTTATCACATCGGCATGTACTACGTGGCGGACTGGGGCTGGCACGTCAAAAGCGAACATCAAAGTGAACTGCTGCAGACGCTCATGTTGTTGATCAACCCATGGCGCATGCCGTTGATCTTCATCATCTCCGGCATGGCATTGGCCGCCGTCGAGCGCAAGTTTAATGCGCGCTCACTGATTACGATGCGCACCACCCGACTTCTATTACCAGCCATTGTGTGTAGTTATTTGATTGTCTGGCCCCAGGCCTATTTTGAGGCCGTGCAATACCATGGTTATACGGGCACTGCGACAAACTTCTTTCTCAACTACCTGACACCAGGCACTGAGCTTCTGCCTGAAATGCACCATAGCCCACTCGGCCTGTTTACCTGGAACCATCTTTGGTATCTGTTTTACCTGTGGACCTATACGCTGGTTTTCATTGCATTGAAACAGACGATCACCTTGCTCGAAACCCCGGTCCAATGGTTAGTCAAACGCCCATACCTTGGTTTGCCAGTCGTGGTTGGCTGGTTGGTACTGATAGAGCTGACTTTACCGCCACACTTCCCGAAAACGAACGCGCTGGTCGACGATTGGTACAACCACGCGCGCTATTTTTCGTTGTTAATTTTGGGTTACTACCTATTTCGCTCACAGGCTTTTTTTCAAAAAGTAGCCGATGCGCGGAACTGGTTTCTGATCAGCGCCATCGGCTTGTCAGTATTTGCACTCGTCATTAAGTCCGATGCTTGGTTCTGGCAATGGGGTCGGGCCACGCCACTGGTCATCCTTGTGAGCGCAGCATTGATGTGCATCTTCGCCATTTTCGCGTATGCGCACCGTCACCTAAATCAACCCTCACCCGTACTTCGCTACATGAACCAAGCGATCTTGCCTTGGTATATCGTGCATCAGACTATAACGATAGTGATCGCGTCCTTGATTAAACCGATAGCATTTGGCCCTATTCTGGAGGCGACGATTGTGATCATCGGAACGCTGCTTGGCTGCTTTTTAAGCTATGAACTGATTAAGCGTGTCAGAGTACTTCGAGCGATGTTTGGGTTGAAGAACGAGAAGAGAACTCGAGATTTTTAGACAAGTGACCGATAAGCTCTCACTATACTCGCCAGGTACAAAGGCGCCATGTAAACCAAGCCGAGACACCGGGGATCAAGTAGCACAACGTGTCTACAAACTGGCTGTTCATAGTGCTAGAGACTTGCTCGTAACCGAAGAAAAATACCAGCGTTAACGAAAGCGCGTAAACGATGGTTGCAATGCTTGCCCTACTTAATACACCGGATCAAAAGCAACTCGCTTACACAACTGAAAAAGGACATGGATAGCCACGTACCCCACTTATAGAAAAAAATGCCGAGGCTGTTGTGCTCGTCTGCTTCGAGGAGACCATTGATCATAATCGCGAGCGGGATAGATGAGAGTGCAAACAAACAATACGTCGTTATCGTCAAACCAATCAGGCCAGCCCAGTCAGATAACGACAAGTTGGCGATACCGTCTTTTACCATGACACTACTCACAGTTCGATGGCAGCACGCAGCTCAGGAATATAACGTCGAGACACCGGCACGAATTCATCCACACCCTGGAGACTGAGCTTTAGGCCTTGCGCATTACCGGCGATGTTGATCACGCTTTTCGGGTTCACCAGATACGAACGATGGCAACGAATGACACCAAGTTCTTGCAGCGCTTGTTGGGCTGCGGCTAGCGTCGTCCGCACAACTTCACGTTGCCTCGTGGATTGATCATCGTGGAAGTGAACCACCACATAGTTCTGCATTGCTTCAACAAATAACAGTGACGTGCCATTCACATCCAGACTCGCACCATACGTCGCCTGGATTGTTACCGCGTGTGTTGCCTGTGGCCTAAGACGCTGTGGCTCGATCGAACTCGCTTGTTTTTGATATTCATTTTTTGCGCGTAATTGCACCAACAGGCCGGTGAATGTCACCGGCAATACACCCAGTAACAAGGTATACCCCAGCATGGCGCCAAAAAACGAGTGCACCGTGTATTCACCTGGATAGACGCGACTTAACAGCCAGAAGTTACCCAAAGCAATCCATACCAGATTTAACAACGAGGCCAACATCCATTTCCACAGTGTCCAGCTGGCAGCTTGTTTCTTAATCTTCAGCACATACCGAACGACGAGATCGAATACCGTACCAAATACAATAGTCACCAGTCCGAAGCTCGCACACAACCACGGTAAGTCATCCCCAACACCGTGTAGCCCAAACGGTTCAAACAAAAACAGAAACACGGCCACAAACACACCGACCACCGAAATCTGCTTGAAGTCCCCGAACCAGCTTTCGCTGCAAGGAAATGGTTCATTCAGCCCGTTTAATAGATCAGCCAGCATAGTCGTGATCAATCACCAAATATCGAAAGACCCCGATTATAAACAGCTTAACGCGTGACCGCAGTGCGGAATTGCCTCGATCGCTACCGGCCAGTAGAATCTAAGTTCGACCTCAATAACTCAGCGCTGCGCGCTTGGTGATACCCACACCATGATTAATCACCTTACTATTTTATTAATCGGTTTTAGTGTGTTCACCTTGGCAATACTGCTGGTTGCTTACTGGTTTTTCTTGCCAGACATGCGCAAGAGTCTACCCGGAAAACTGGCTTGCAGCGCCCTGATCTTGTGCTTAATTCTCCTGCAACTAGCCCATTACCATCACATAGCACTGAACACCGACTTACTCGACTACCGAGCGTATGGTTGCTTACTGATGCTGGCACCACCGGCTTTCTATTTCTTCACCCGCGTGGTAATTCTGCCGGACCCGGACTATCCCTGGTGGCACCTAGTCCATCTAATTCCGTTGGGGTTGAGCTTTTTTGTCCCGCTTGAACACTTACCGCTGTTCGCATTTAGTATCGGTAGTCTGTACGTGGGCTGGAGCGTGGTCAAAGTATTGCAGTTACGCAAGCAACATGCGCGGTTCAAGTTTGAACTGTTCTTCTTTACTCTATTTGCTCTCCTAGCCGTGATGGCATTAACCCTCGGTTTGGTGTTACCGGTACTACCGCACGCCACGTATTACTTGCTGTATACGAATGCCATCTCCATCGCGGTTTTGCTGATTGCGGCCGCATTAATTTTCTTTCCTCAACTACTCGGCGATATACGCGAACTGACCGAGGCTGCGTACAGCAACTCTAAGTTGGCGAACATTGATATTGCACTTAAACGCGACGCAATTGAGCATGCGATGCGCGCGGAACACCTGTATGAGAACGAAGAACTTAACCTCTCGACGCTGGCTGAAGTGATTGACTTAACGCCTCACCAATTGTCTGAACTAATTAACACGGAATATGGCATGGGCTTCTCAAAGTTTGTGCGGGAGCATCGCGTGCGCGCCGCCAAGACCTTGCTGACCACGGATTCAACGTCGTCAATTTTGGCAATCAGCATGATGACCGGGTTCCGCACGCAATCAAGTTTTTACAGTGCCTTCAAGGAACTCACGGGCATGTCACCGGGTGCTTATCGAAAACACTATTCCACCCAGCGCTAAAGCAGATCGAGCATCATCGCGGTCGTGGAATGGGTTTCCAGATTCAGTAGATCTATGACCGGTTAGCCGAAAATATCGCCACACATCATCTAGTTTGATCCGGTATGGCTATTGTGTGCTAACGTAAACCCTCGTCGTCATTTATGACCCTTTCGTCAATTTCACATACTCACTATGAATCGAAAATTATTATGCCTTCTAGGCGCACTAGTCTTCGCCTCAAACAGCTTGTTCGTGCTCGCACAGACACCGTCGGAACTGAATTTCGAACGTTGTCAGATTGCACACGAAGCTGTTGCGCGCGATGCCGAATGTGCGGTGTTATTCCGTCCCGAAAATCCCGACGAGCCGAATGGTAAACAGATCGAATTGTTTGTGGCTCGTATTCCCTCGGTAGCCGCGACGCCAGCCCGCGATGCCTTTACCGTGATTCAGGGCGGTCCTGGAGCCTCATCCATTGATATGGCCATCGGCATGCACAAGATCCTCGAGCCAATACTGAGTAAGCGCGACGTGCTCATTGTCGACCAACGCGGTACCGGGCGATCCAACCCGCTGCGTTGTGCCGAGTCTCAATCAGACACGCTCTACGAAGACTTCGATCCTGAAAAATTCAAAGAGGAACTGAGCACTTGTTTGTCGGACCTCAGCCACTCGGATTTACGCTACTACACCACCTCGGTCGCAGTGCAGGACTTGGATGCCGTACGCGAGGCCGCGGGTTACGATCAACTCACAGTGTATGGCGTCTCGTACGGAACTCGTGTAGCACAGCATTATTTGCGACGCTTTCCACAACGAACTCGTGCCGTGATTCTAGACGGTGTTGCGCATATAGGACTCAATCTCGCTGGCGGCGAAGTTGCTCGACGTTCGCAAGACGCGTTCACCAATTTGAGTCAGCGCTGTCACCAAGAACCCAGCTGTAAGTCGGCGTTTGGAGATATTACAGCATCCTTCGAAGCATTGGTTGCGTCTCTCAAAGAAAAGCCCGTCACCGTCACGTTGCCGCATCCAAAAACCGGCAAGCTCATAAACCAGCAATTAACGGAGTTTCATCTCTATGGCGTGGTGCGCATGCTGCCCTACTCAACCGAGGGCATTGCTATGCTGCCCTTGGTTTTACATCAGGCGAACGAAGGTTACTACACACCGTTAGCGGCCTTGGTCATCAATGTTGAAGGCAGCATGCAAAACACCTTCGCCACTGGCATGCATAACTCGGTGATTTGCGCAGAAGACCACCCTTTTATCACGACTTCAGATCTCCAATCTTCGCGTGGAACCTACATTGGTGATCGCATGCAGGAAGTCATCGACCTGTCTTGTAAGGCTTGGCCACGCGGCGAAATGGACGCCGATTTTCGCGAGCCATTCGACTCGGATAAACCAGTGCTGATTTTGTCTGGCGAAACTGACCCAATCACGCCGCCTGAAAACGGTGACGTCGCAGCCAAGATGTTCGGTCATGCGCAACACGTCGTTGTGCCTGCACATGGCCACGGAGTAATTGGTCGTGGTTGCGTCCCGGGCTTGGTGCGCGATTTCGTCGCCAAAGGCAATTTTGAGGAATTCAACCCTAACTGTGCAGCGCGCGAGCGTGCTGTGCCCTTTTTCATCACCAGCACAGGGCCAAAACCATGATTCAAGCAAACAATTTAAAGAAGTATTTTGGTGCTGTGAAAGCGGTGGATGGTGTGTCTTTCAGTGCAGAAAACGGCAAAATTACTGGCTTACTCGGCCCTAATGGCGCCGGCAAGTCCACTACTCTGCGCATGCTCTACACCGCCTTCAAACCGGATTCCGGCTCCGCCACGATTGACCAGTTCGACATCACGCGAGAAGCGGAATCAGTGCGCGCCTCAATAGGTGTATTGACTCATGGTGCCGGTATTTATGAGCGTCTCAGTGCACGCGAAAATGTGCGTTACTTTGGTGAGCTGCATGGACTGACAGGCGCTGCGCTAAACAAACGAATCGATCAACTAGCTGAACTGCTTGAGATGCAGGACTTTATTGATCGACGGGCAAAAGGCTTTTCACAGGGTCAGAAAACGAAGGTGGCATTGGCGCGTGCCTTGGTGCACGGCCCCCGCAATGTCTTGCTGGACGAACCAACGAATGGCCTCGACGTGATGGCCACGCGTGGATTGCGTAAAGTGATTCAGCGCCTGAAAGACGAGGGGCATTGTGTCTTGTTTTCAAGCCACGTAATGCAGGAAGTCGCCGCCCTGTGCGACCAAATCGTGATTATTTCCGGTGGACTCGTCGCCGCCAACGGCACGCCCGACGAGCTGCGCGCGAGTACGGGTAAAGACAACTTGGAAGACGCGTTTGTGTCGGCTATCGGTTCAGAAGAGGGTTTAGTGTAATGCAAGCAAACAAAATCAGTAATCTGCGCGGTTTCTGGACTATTCTGCGCAAGGAAATCATAGACAACCTGCGCGACCGTCGAACTTTGACCACCATGGCGGTATCAATTATTGTTGGCCCAATGTTGATGTTTGGTTTTCTGTGGTTTGCAGAGAACACGGTTAAAAAGGAAACCGATCTGGTGAACGCCAAACCCATCGCCCTGCCAGTGGTTGGTGCTGACAAAGCACCTAACTTAATTGCCTGGCTGGAACAAAACAACTTTGAGATTGTTGAACCACCAGCGGACCCGGAGCAAGCAGTAAAAAGCGGCGATGAACGCATGGTGCTGGAAATTAGTGATCAATACGCTGAGGCCTTTACACAAGGTACCTCGGCACCAGTCCGGTTAATCCACGATAGTTCGGTAAGCGGATTAGAGAAGATCGGGTACCGAACGCTGCAAAAAACCTTACTGGCTTACAACTCGCAGATTGGCGCAATGCGGCTGATGGCGCGCGGTGTAAGTCCAGAAGTCGTCAAGCCGTTGCAGCTGAATTCTTCCGACGTGGCGAATCCACAAGCACGCAACGCACAAATTTTGAGCATGATGCCGTATTTGATCGTGTTATTCATTATGGTCGGCGGTATGTATTTGGCCATCGACACCACCGCTGGTGAACGTGAAAAAGGCTCGCTTGAACCGTTGTTAACTCAACCTGTGGCGCGACATACCATTTTGCTCGCCAAGCTGGGGGCGACCATGGTGTTCTCCGCGCTGACGCTTCTGCTGGTGCTCATTGGTATTGGTTTGGCGATGGAGTACGCGCCGATTGACATGATCACCTTGTCAATTGATGCGGCGAAAATCGTTAAGACCTTTATCGCTTGCTTGCCATTCGTGTTCCTCGGCTGCGCAATGATGGTGTTAATGGCGTCGTTCACCAAAAGCTACAAAGAAGCTCAGTCATATCTTGGCATGTTGATGATCGTACCGAGCTTGCCGCTCATGTTGCTGATGATGATGTCACCGCAGCCGAGCGTTAACAATATGTGGATTCCAAGCTTGAGTCAGGGTTTGATCATTATTCAAACCTTCAAAGGCGAGGCAATCGACACAAGCCTGATCGCACTATCGATGGCGGGTAGTACGCTGATCGCGATGGCGCTGACCTTTATTGCGATTAAGCTTTATCAGCGCGAACGTATCCTTGGCTAACACCCAATAAACGTTAACCACTAACAGCGGCCCGTTCACGTTGGGCCGCTTTTTTTGTGTCTATAAACCGTAAATCAATCGCCGGCTTTTCCTTCAAGTGCAGCCCTAGAGCTTGTCGGTACGGCAATATTACACAAGCCAATGCGACCTGCTGGATGTAAAAACCAGTCCTCTTTACGCGTCGTGCGCGCTGCCACATGCTCACGAAATGCGGCACTGTCGGTACGCATGACGGCAATATCGATACTGCCTTCAGGTAAGGCACTGGCCACCTTAACCGAATCAATTGGCACGTATTGAGCTGGGTCCTCATAAAAACCCAGACTACCCGTACCACGCGGCAGAGTTGTGAGATGCTCCATACCTTCCAGTACACGGCCAACCAGTGTCACATTTAAATCCAAATGCCGTGGAGAATGCCCGGTCACCACATACAACCCTGAGCCGTTCCCTGAGTCATCACCCATGCCACGCGAGACTCCGACCATGCCGTAGCAATGCGCAAGCCAAGCCTGCTTACCATCACTTGCGGTGGGCAACCCATCCACAAACCCAACTTGGTCGGCGTAGGAATCCCGGCTCTCAACTGGTGTAAACCCGACCGCTTGCGGATCCGCGAAGAATTCGACTTTCACTTTTTGTTTCGCGCTGCCAAGTGACTTGGCTGCCGATTCCTCGCCAGCCGTATCGCCCCATTGTGCGACGTAGTTCTCCTGCGAGCGAATCACAGCGGTACCATCGAAATACCCTTCTCGCGTCATCAGCAGAATATTTTCCACGTGCTTCGGCGCGAACTGTGGCGCCAATTCGATCACCACGCGACCACTGGGTAGTTGCATCACGATAACACGATCCAGGTCCAGCGCCCGCCACGTAGCATCCGTAACGGCGTTCTCATCGTCGGATAGCAAATAATCTGGATCCACAAAATCCGGCTTCACGGGATAATGGTAACTACGATACTTAGTCATATCCGGCTGCCCCGCTTCATCCCAAGCCAACCACCATAAACGCGCCAGGACCCAGGACCCGAATGCCAGACGCTCGACAGCAAAGGATTCAAAATCCTGTGCCACAACTTTGGCGGATTTACGCTCTGCTCGCTGCTTTGGATCGCGGCTAGGTTTTACCAGCGAGATGGATTTATCCAAATCAAGCAATTGCGGCAAATACGAGTGGCTGTCCGCCAGCAACGCCCAGATCAAGGCCTGCGGGTCGCGCAGTACAGCCGCACGCTGTTCATCACTCAGAGCCGGAAACCACGTGTCTTGAAACGCCATTTGATTCGCCTGCGTGGATACCTTAGCCGACAACCCCAAAGGCAAATACATGACCACATCGGATTCAAAGTAGCCATGCAAGCCTTTCTGTCCGCTCAACTGACCGTCATAGTTCGCCGTGGTGTGGTGCGGGTTTGCCAGGTCACCAACGAAGTGCGACATCAGTCCCGCGTATAGCAACGCTTCGTTGATCGCTGCTTCATACTCAGAGTCAGCAGCGGTGTCTGGCACCGAACTCAGCGCGTCTACCATGGCCTGATACAGCTGTAAGACACGCCACGGCGCAGTACCGACTTCCACGGCGCTAAGGCCTTTGGAACGTGCATCCTGTTGGTATTGTGTTAACTCGAAAGGCACGTCGGTGTGGGCTTTAACTTCGGAGTAAACACGTTCGAGATTGATGTAATGCGTGCTGTAATTACTGTCACGATCCTGTTGGCTCATATACGGTGCACGCCACACGATATCGGGCACATTCGAGAGATGGGCGAGCATATGATCGCGTGCTAAAAACGGGGTCACCAGCTGCGCATTATCCTCCGCCATTTGACGTAGATTTTGAACCGCGACGCGGGTAACCACATCATGGCCGCGCTCGCCCCAACCCCAGACCAAGGGACTGACAGACAGCGTAATTAAACACAAAGTGGCGCTGGCAGCGCGGGTAAAGCGTCGAGAATTAAACATAAAGATTCCAGTTAAGTTTAGGGCTTCACGCCCAGACATGTGGTCAGTAGTTTCACAAACAGTTGCTAGTATGCCGAAGCAAGGTTACAAACTTCAAATAATTCCATGTCATCGTTTGCCGATTCTAAAAACTCGACCGAGACCAGCGCATTGCCCCTGGCCGACCGGCTCATCGACTGGGCGGAGCTCGGCAAGCTCCCCGATTTTCTTGTTCGGTATGGCATCCGTCGATTATGTCGAGCGCGGCTGAAGGACGAATACATCGATGATCCGGCACGCCAACAACAACGATTTCAGACATTGATTGAGTCACTGCGCAGCAGCCCAATCGCGATCGAAACCAACACCGCCAACGAACAGCACTACGAAGTGCCCTGTGAATTTTATTTAGCAGCACTGGGTGAGCGGCTCAAGTACAGTTGTGCCTATTATCCTGAACTTGACGGCGCAAAGTCGAGTCACACCAATCTTAATCAGGCCGAGGAAGCGATGTTGTCGCTGTACATGTCAAGGGCACAATTGCAGGATGGGCAATCAATTCTCGAATTGGGCTGTGGTTGGGGTTCGTTAACTCTGTGGATGGCCGAAAGACTACCGTCAGCGCGGATCACCGCAGTCTCCAATTCTGCCACTCAAAAAGCGTTTATTGATGCACAATGCAGATCCAAAGGTCTGAGTAACGTGACAGTAATGACCTGCGATATGAATGAGCTGACGCTGGCGCACGCGCAGTTTGATCGCTGCATCTCAATTGAGATGTTCGAACATATGCGCAACTATCAGCAATTGCTCAACCGCATTGCGGGCTGGTTGGACGCCAATGGCAAGCTGTTCATCCATATTTTCGCGCATCGCACCTTGATGTACCCGTTTGAAGTACAGAACCGGGATGATTGGATGTCGAAATACTTTTTCACCGGCGGCCTGATGCCCGCGACCGACACACTGCTCCACTTTCAGGACGATCTTCGACTTGATCAGCGCTGGCTGCTGAACGGTAAGCATTATGAACGCACATCGAATGATTGGCTGGCAAATATGGACGCGAATCGAGACCAAATTGAGGCCCTATTTACTCAAACATATGGTGCTGACCAAGCCATACGTTGGGTCAATCGCTGGCGTTTGTTTTTTCTAGCTTGCGCCGAACTATTTGGTCTGGATGATGGGCGTCAATGGATGGTTGCGCATTATTTGTTCGATAAGCGCTAACGCTTTGACTCGGTGCTCGGACTGCACGGCCCGTCAGTGTAGAGCTGAGTTGCTTTCGCCGGGTCAGTACTGAGCAGTTGTTCACAAAGCGCTACGGTACGCTCCGCGGCGACTTCGGCGCACCACAGGTTCGCCATGCGCTGTTGTGCAGCGCGCCCCATCGCCGCTAAACCTGATGGTGAGAGGGTAAGAACTCGCTCGAGCGCTGGCTGATAATCATTCCTGTGGTAGAGAAATCCACTTTGGCCATGCTCGATCAACCATGCCGCAGCCCCAAGCTCAGCACTCGCGATCACACAACACCCGTTTGACATTGCCTCGTTCACCACCATGCCCCAGCCCTCTCCATGATGGCTAGTCATCAGAAATACATCGGCTTGCCGCATGTGCTCAATCACCTGCTCTGGCGTCTGCCAACCCGTGAGCGTTACGTGGCCCCGTAAGCCCACTTGGTTTATCTGAGCGTCGACCTCCGTCCGTAATTCACCATCACCGATCATGGTCAGATGACATTCGCGACCACCATCCAGCAGCGCCCGCGTGATTTCAAGCGCCATATAAGGTTGCTTGACCGGGCTTAGGCGCGCACACCAGAGCAACTGCAAGCACGCATTCGGCGTTCGATCAATCCCGACTTCAGGCCGATGCATAAAATACCCGTAACGCCAACTCCGCCCTCGAAACAGACCGAGGTTATTAAGGTCCGCAGCCGCATAGCGCCCGATTGCTAAAAAGTGATAGTTGGCACGATCCACCGAGTAATAATTTTTAATCAGGTGAGGTAATCGCGACAGACGCCGCCAGACCGTCGGCGTTTTTTTCCACAACCGCTCCTGACACGCAAAGGTCAGTTTTCCCGCACGGATTCGCGCGCGTACAAAGCCAATTGGAAATCGCCCTTGAATAACCACGTCCGCGTTGTCAATCCACTCGAGAGCTTCGTCGCGCTCGACATCGGATTGCCACCATCGAAGAATACAGCGGTCTTCGTACTCATCGCGCCAACCCATCTCAGTGCGCGCATCGCTGGTTGGTTGGTGGAAGACGATACGAAAATTATCCGCACCCAAGTGCGCCACCATAGCGCGTGCAAAATGCATCTGATGGTAGGAAGCTTGGTTAGTCAGAAAAAGGATACGTAACGACATGCCAGAATTATACGTGACACCGCCAGGCAACTTAACCCTATTGCGCCCCAGACTGGGCGATTGCGTTAGCGACCTGTCTGTGGTCGGTAACGCCGAGTTGCGCGTGACTCAAGTGCCGCCTTGTTCAGCACCGGCCTGCGCCACTGTCGCTCAGCAAACAATGGTGCTTGATCCGCATAATGCGGCGAGTTTTGGTCAGTGGTGGCACTGCCAAACTGATGGATTACCCGTGCTGTTTGTTGCCCACTGGCATCCCATTCCACCAACGCAATCCAGGTATCACCATGCGACGCCCAGGGCTTCTGGTCTGGCTCGAAATCCAGCGCATAAATTGCGCGCAGCACGTCCGGGCCACCATCCACCGGCACATCGACCTTGCCTCGCACCAGACGATTCACCTCGCCCCAGCGTACCCGGTAACCACCGTAGTGACAATTGAGATAGTCAACGGCCTGCGCCAGTGCTTGGCGTAATGGACCCTCAGAGCGATCCTGTGGGGTCTCGCTTTGCGTAATTTCGCGCATTACCATCACGGCCAGTGCGGCATGCAAATTATTTCGATCGGTGTTGTAATCCCAGTCGCGTAGATAGGTTTGCGCCGCTTGGAGGGTCGGCTCGGCACTGAGATCGAGTTGCAATAACGCCTGAATGATCCGAGCGTGATCCGAATCTCGAGCATATCGGGTATCAAACTTCTGGGCTAACAGCTGGTCGCGACTTAAGCGCGTATGACCATCATTGAGCTGAAGCAATCGCAACGCGCGATTGGTTTGGTTTATCGCCAAACCCATCGACGGCGGAAAGTCATTGGACTGCAAATTATCGCTGCCGTCGGTGGCGCTAAACGGCGTATTGTTGGCATTGAATATCAAACCCGACTCTGGGTTAATCAGGGTTGGCACCTGATCAAAATCACGATAGCGCTGCCAGATGAGGTCGCGCCGGTTTCCGGGTAGGTCTTTGCGCCAATCCCAACCAGGCAATCGCTCTGGATACTGCGCATTATGAATAAAACCAATATTGCCGTCTCGGTCTGCGTACACATAGTTAATACTGGGCAAGGCATTTAACGCCATGGCGGCCATAAATTCCGTTAGATTCCGGCTGCGATTAAGTCGATAGTACTGCTCGAGCTGGCGGATCTCCCCCATACCAGCATAGCGGACAGCAATGGTATTGTGGTCGCCCTCAATCACCGAGCCATGCTCACTACGCAACAAACGACGCTGTGCCGGAAACCGAAATGGTCCCCAAAGGTGGACATCAATGGTCACTGACTGCACGTCGAAGTCGTGCCAGTTTCCATCCAACTCATATTGTAGCGGGTCTTGTGGATTGCGCGTCAGGACATAACTATCAACCAAATCAATATGGTTAACCGTATTCGCCCAAGCAAGGCTCGGGCCATATCCATGCAAAATGACTGGCGTACCTGGAAACACACCGCCCGACATAACCCAGCCGGCCTGCGATTGCAGATGTGTCTCATACCAGGCAACTGGACCCGTCATAGGCTGATGCGAATTGATCAATAAACGCGTGGCTCCGTCAGTACTGCGCTTTGGCGCCACCGCGATAGCATTCGAACCCAGTTCGACACCACGAGCTTCGGTCAACGACCATGAGTGTGCTTCAGAATTGGGTGACAAGGCTATCTCAAGGCTGCGCTCAGGGTCGAACAGGGATTTCAAGGACTTATCTAAACCATAAAAAAAAGGGGTCTTGAACATAAAGCCCGCCACGACATCTTGCGCAGTGAAAGGGGCTAAACCGCGCCAAGTTTGATCCGGGTGTTGCGCGGCATAGAGGTTCAGACCGTCAGCGTACGCGGTTGCCAAGGCCTTCACATCGTCCGGCACATCGGTTGCATAGCGTTGTTCAATTGTCGGCCAGATTTGCATAAACGACACCACGTAATCTGTCGCCGCAGCGTCAAAACCTCGGTAACGCGCTAACACACCGCGGGTTGCCGCGATGGTTTCCTGCATGGTCTGGAAGTCGTCCTCCGCATGGGCATACGCCAGCCCGAAGCTCACGTCGGCATCCGTGATGCCAAATATTGCAGGCACACCCCATTCATCTCGAATAATTTCGACGTCGTATTCAGAGGCTTTGGTACGCAATACCTCAGCGCTGGGGTTTGCCGGCAAAGGGTCGTATAACCAAACCGCGGTCGCCAGTATTAGCAGCAATAGGCACAGCAAGGCGAGTTTTAAGTAGGTCATTCTGGGTCGTCCGCTGGTGGATGTAGCTTCTCAATTAGCCCGATAGGTCTCTGGTCTGGGTCATTAATAAACGCCATCCATTCTTGCGTTCCGTCACCATGCTGATGAATCTTATGAGGCATTTGTAAGATCGTGACACCCTTTAACTCAAGTGCCTTTATGGCAGATTTCAGGTCACGAATCTCAAAGTACAGAATCGATTCTGGCTGTACGACGTCTGCCCGCGACAGCATGATACGTATCCCATCACAGATCAGAAATGCCATACCCTCGAACTGGAACTGACATCGCAGGCCAAGATATTTCTGGTACCACTTAATGGATGTTTCTAGGTCAGACACGGTTCTGGTGATCTGGCCCACTCGGGTTACAACGACAGACATAGTCTCCTGCGCGCCAGCGACGGCTTTTCTAATGCGGTTAATATCACTAAATCACCCAACTGGGTGATTTACTGTGACTGCAATCAGGGTAGGATACAGCATATACCGATCCTACAGGGTACCAGCGGTGTGCTGGTAGATGGACGAACAATTAAAAAGGAGCACAATTATGTATGCAGAACAAATCGATATCACGCAACTAACCCCTATTCAAGCCAAGGTTTTATCTCGCATAGCCTATCAAACCTGGCAAATCACTGGCCGCAGCGTGGCATTACGAGATCCTGAGCTGCTGACCAAGCTGGAAATTATTCTGCGACAGACACATGAGCATGGTCTGCTGCGCGAACTCCTGTCACTCGCGGAAGAACTGCGTGACCTTGGAACAGTTTGCCTAGTCTCTGAACGCGTGGTCGAAGATTTTCACGAACTCGGTGTGTGCGTGTCTTACGCGGCTTAATCCATCACACTAAACTAGAGTCGAACTTCGTGCGAATTGGCTAAGTCGGCAAGACCGCGTTTAACTAAAATGGCCACGACATCCAGGTCAATGTCGTTCAGGTGCTTGAGATACAAACACGACTTACCTAGTTTATGGGGTCCCAGCTTGCTCATCAGATCAGCATAATTCTGATAGCCCGGCATAATGTAAAGTACCGGGCCACTTTTGCGCATCGCAAATCCGGACGCCATAAACTGTCCCTCATCGCCATTCGCGCGGTAATACGTGTATTCGCCGTAACCGATAATACTTCCGCCCCACATTTTGGGTTTCGCACCCGTTGCTCCACGAAATAGGGCATCCAGCGTTTGCGCCGCTTGGCGAACTGACTCTGGGTGTAGGCTGGCGATGAAGTCCGCGACACTGGCTTCGTTTTTGGCTGTCTTTAGACTTATTTTCTTTGTCATACTCGTTGCCTTCCCCCCAATCTAAATTCGTCTAAGAAGCTTGGGGTATCTCGAGCGGAGACGCCCGCTCCTGAAGCGTTGGTTTTCGCGTGTCGATTACTACTGTCTCGGAAATCTTGTCCTGGATCGCCTGGCGATTTACATCCCAGTACACTTGCATATACCCAAGTAAGCCGGTTGCCAACCCAGCGCCATAGCCACCATACCGGCCGAAGCTGTCCCATAACGAAAGGTCACGACCATCAATACGAATTATTCGTGTACCGACAATCCGTTTACCAACAGTCTGCCCGTTAAGCCACGCCACACAGACGGTGAAATAGACCGCAGCCCAACCAAAACTGATGCCTAAATCCGCGAACATACCACGTAACCAATCGATCACACTGGGTGTCAGTACGTCACTGGATTTCGGTTTTGTCTCATCGCTATCGAGGTCCCAGTTCTGCCCTACTCCACCGTTTTGCTCGTTGGCGATTGCCAACTCAGCCTGCGCATCGACTAGGGCATCGGCCGCTTTAATTTCTTCTCGGGTCGCTCCCTCCACATCGTCACGTACTTCTACGACGGCGTCTAGACCAGCCATTTCAACGATTGAATCTTCGGTGACCGCCGTGACGGCAACCACAATAATTAGACACAAAAGGGCGAGAGTGCAAAGCAGCACACCTGCGACCATACGATTACCTCGACGCACGAGTTGCAAGCCAGCAGCCAAAGATAATACGCCGGTGACGCCAATCAATATTGCACCATTTAAGGAGGCGATTAAGCCCACCACAATAAGATCCAGCAATATGCCGATCAAGCGCTTGCTTGGACTGGCCAGTGCTTTGCCAAGTAATTTTTCAGATACCTTAAAGTCGTAGGGCGTGATATAGCGCCTAGGGTCCTGGGTATTGTGCATTTAATACGTACCGCTCACTAATTTTAATTGACAACAGTGCGACAATCGATTCTTAGTCGATTTTTTTGATCGCGACCTCATCTAATCTCCACGAAAATGGTATACATTATGTCCACCATCAACCAATCGGTGCTTCCCCATGACGGCTCCACTGCGCGCCATACCTGGTGAAAACGGCCTACCGGTCGTCGGCCATACGCTACAGTTTATTCGCAATTGCAATGCCTTGTTTCAGGAAATGCATGGAAAATACGGCCCCGTGTATTTTAACCGGTATTTGTCTACTCGGGCCGTACATTTGATGACACCGGCGGGCAACGAATTTGTATTATTAGATCGAGACAAAAATTTTTCCAGCCGGCGCGCATGGAATAAGTCGTTGCGGCACCTATTCCCAAACGGTTTAATGCTACGCGACGGTGACGAGCATCGTCAGCACCGACGTTTGATGGGGGCCCCTTTCAAAGCCAGCGCCTTGAAAGGTTATGTCGAGGACATGAACCCCTCGATCGCCAGTACCGTAACTGGTTGGGGTTTACAACGTGACTTTCGGTTTTATCGCGCCATCAAAGAGTTGACCCTGGATCTGGCCGCAAACATTTTTGTTGGGCAATCGCTAAACCGTGAGTCACAGCGCGTGAACCGTGCCTTTGTTGATTTGGTCGAAGCCTCCATGGTGGTGGTTCGATACCCTGTGCTGGGTAACAAATACCAACGCGGCCTTGAAGGCCGGGCGTACCTAGTGGATTACTTTGGATCACGCATCGCCGCCAAACAACAGTCGAAAGACACCGATATGTTTGCCGAGATTTGTCGTGCCCAGGACGACGATGGCAATGGTTTCAGTCACCAGGATACCATCGACCACATCATCTTCCTTATGATGGCGGCACACGACACCACCACGAGTGCTTTATCCAGCGTGTGCTTCGCGCTGGCGAAAAATCCGGAATGGCAACAGCGCATTCGCAATGAAGCCCAGGCGTTCGGCAGCGCCCAACTCGATTACGATCAAATGCCCGAGTTTGAATCCGCTGAACTGGTATTCAAAGAGGCCTTGCGTTTGTATCCGCCTTTACCCGTCATTCCGCGTCAAGCACTGCAGGACTGCGAGTTTGAAGGATTCCAGATTTTACGGGGCGACCAAGTCTTTGTAAGCCCCTATTGGACGCATCGTACACCAGAGATCTGGAGTAATCCGGAACAATTTGACCCGGAACGTTTTAATTCGGAACGTGCCGAAGACCGGATACACAAACACGCTTGGATACCGTTTGGCGGCGGCGCGCACAAATGCCTGGGGCTGCGATTTGCAGACTTTCAGGTCAAGCTCGTCTTGTTTCATCTGCTACGCCATTACGAAATCAGCGTCAAACCCGGCTACGAAATGCCATATCAACCCGCGCCAATTGGCAAACCGATCGACTTATTGCCGTTACAGCTGAAACCGATCCATCCTGGTCGCGCCGCAGCCTGATTACCAAATGTCCGTTTCAGTTCGACCTTGAACCGGGCATTTTGCTGCTTGGAACTCGGGCTTGCCACCGGCCAGACGCTGGCGTTGATAATCCCGTGTGACCGACAACACGGTTCGCGTAAGCAGCACCAGCGCCACCACATTGATCACTGCCATCAAGCCGAAAGCCATGTCTGCCGTAGCCCAAACCTGGCGCAACTGCACATTGCAGCCGATGAACATCATTGCCAAAAAAACCATTGTAAAGCCGTGGCGCCCCCATTGTGTATCGAGCTTAAAGAAGTGCAGATTACTCTCAGCGTAAGCGTAGTTCCCAACGATTGAGGTAAAGCCGAATAGGCAAATAGCCAGCGCCACGAAATGGCCACCAAGAGGGCCAATATGCGTGGTCATAGCACGTTGAGTCATGCGAATACCTTCCATTTCACCACTCAAAGATCCGTTGGCAAGCAGAATCACAAACGCGGTGCAGGTACAGATAACAAGCGTATCGAAAAACACGCCTAACATTTGGACGTAGCCCTGAGACGCGGGATGGTTAGGTGTAGGCGCGGCCGCCGCAGCCGCCTGCGGCACACTCCCAGCACCTGCTTCGTTCGAATACAAACCACGCTGGATACCATTTTTTAGCGCGGCTGCAAACGTTCCGGCGCCCGCTTCCTGCCAACCAAAGGCAGAACTGACAATCTGCCAGAATAAGTCAGGGATCGCCGACCAATTTGCGATACAGATTCCCAGTGCCATTAACACAAAAATAGCGCCCATCACCGGCACGACCAGTTCGGAAAACCGAGCGATTGATCGCAGACCGCCGACCACGATCACAGCAGCTAAAACGGTCAACGCCAAGGCGGTGTAGACGACTGGGATCGCATAACTGTGATTCAAGGCATCGGCGATCGTATTGGCCTGAGTGGCGCTAAACACAAAGCCATACCCGAACAACACGAAACACGAGAACAGTCCCGCAAGCCAAGGATTATTCAACCCCTGTTTGATGTAGTACGCTGGACCACCACGAAATTCGTTATTAGCGTCTCGCACTTTATACACTTGCGCTAATAGGCTTTCCGCAAACCCAGTGGCCATACCCAGCAAGGCAATCATCCACATCCAAAATATCGCGCCTGGCCCACCCAGCGATATCGCGATGGCAACACCGGCTAAATTTCCAGTGCCAACACGCGCGGATAAACTCATACACAACGCCTGAAATGAGCTAATACCCGCCTGGTTTGCTGAACGGCTGTTCTTGAGTAAGCTGAACATGTGCCCAAAATGGCGTAGCTGCAAAAACCCCAAGCGCACGGTAAACCAAACGCCAACTGCAATCAGTGCATAGACAAGAATGGCGCCCCAAAGCACGCCATTAATTTGTGAAACAAGGTCGTAAATCATCATTTATCTCGTTGTTCTATTCTGCGTCTGAGCCACCATCGAGCATAAAATCGACCGCCGCATGCGCATGAATGGCAGTGGTGTCGTATAAGCTCAGGGCAGTATCTGCCTGATTCACGAGCAAGCCAATTTCCGTGCAACCTAATATCACGGCCTCGGCACCGCGTGCCTGCAAGTCAGAAATAACCGATAGATACGCGGCGCGTGATGCATCACGTATCCGCCCCTGACACAGTTCCTCATAGATTACCTGATGTACCAGGATACGCTGTTTAGCATGCGGGATTATCACATCAAGTCCGGCAGCCTGTAAGCGCCCGACATAAAAGTCCTGCTCCATGGTAAACGCCGTACCTAACAGGCCGACCCGGCGAACCCCATCGCAAACCAGTACTCCCGCCGTGGCATCGGCAATATGAAGTAAAGGAATGTTAATCGCAGCCTGAACCTGATCGGCTACCTTATGCATAGTGTTGGTACAGATCAGCAGGCCTTGCGCCCCGGCACGTTCAACCGCCCGCGCCGCATCACTGAGGATAACCGCCGTGGTAGCCCAATCGCCCTGATGTTGCAACTGTTCGATCTCGGCAAAGTTCAGACTCGCCAGCACCAGCTTTGCGGAGTGCAAACCACCCAACTGCGATTTGACCCCTTGATTGATGGCCTGATAGTAGGTCACGGTACTTTCCCAACTCATGCCACCCAGTAAACCAATCGTCTTCATCTGTTCTCTCTAGTGTTAATCATGTATGCACGGTGTCACAAAGTGCGCTACAGTCGCCAACTTCGCAAGCTACAATGAGTCCACCTGTAATGCAAACTCCGATCAAAGTGATTCTACTGTCCGTCTTCGTCATCGGTGTGATTGCGGCGGGAATGTGGTTGCTCCCAAATAGCGTCAAAACCATGCCACAAAACCAACCTGACGCGGAGGCCGCGAACACCGAAACCTCGGACGCCAGCAACCCGTTCGTATCGCAAAGCGGCCAAATTTCACCTCAGATGCTGGAGTTTATGGTGCGCGATGTGAGCGCGAAATTGCGTGATGAGCTCTTAACTGTGTTTGCCGATGACACGACGACTGCGACGCAAATCGCAACACTGGCGGAACAAAAGATTCGACGTGACGTTGAACTACTTTCCAGCATGTCAAACAGCCAACCCTGGTCGCTGGTGAACAACACCACCGCGCAGCAAGCCCGCGTTCAGGACCAGACTGCACTCGAAACCAATCGCGTTCGATTTGAGCACGCACTGACGGCCGTGCTAAACGCCGAGCAGCAACAGCGGTTTAGGGCATTTGAGCGGCAACGCGCAGAACCCGTGTACCGTAATAGTGCGACCCTATTTGCTTTAAAACTGAATATCGGCGTCGGTGGTTTGTCCGACGACCAAGTGATGGCCGTCAATCAAGCGTCTGTGGAACTACTGGGGGCAGCGTTAGACACACTGCCTATTGGAACAACCATTGGCCAACAGCTCTTGGCCGACAAGCAACGTATACCGGCATTGATGCGCTTCAGGAACGCTACCTACAACGTATTGACCGCAGAGCAGAAAGCTCGGTTTGCCGACTCCCTGGCATCGTCGTTAATAAACTAGACACTATTTGCGCTTGATTGTCATCACATAACCCGGATGATTGATTTCGCCCACGGTAACTGGAATCTCTAACGCTTCTGGTCCGCGATAGACCTTGAACAGCATAGTCTGCCCGGTTTTCATTTTCATCAGCTGGTGGTAGTACGCCTCTTTGATCTCATCCATCTTACTGGAGACCAGATTCACGCCATTTAGTTCCACCACCATGTCACCGGTTTGAAGACCTGCGGCTTTGGCATTGTGTCCGGGCGTCACACAGGTAAGCTGAACACCACCCGGCGTAATCTCTGAACAGATACCCAGAAATGGTTTGCGAATCGGATCTTGATTCACCGTAATGGTTTCTTCGCCACTCATATCCAACAACTTCTTGGCCAAGAAGCTGATCTCATACTTGATCTCATCCTGATGCTTTTCTTTGGTCCAGGCTTTGATGTCTTTGCTTTTGTTCTTCTCCTGCTGTTTGCTTTCGCCAGCGTGGGACACCTGCAAAACCATGGCGGTCGCCAGCAAAATCATAGCGGTCAGAGGTCGTTTGAGTTTCATTGTTTTCATTCGTTTACCTAATACGGATCAGTATCGTGCGTTCACTACATTGTCTTTGCGCTGATAAAAAAGTCGGTTCAGCTCATTGAGCACCTCGACTCGATCAGACCACAAAATTTGCAAGCGCTCAGCATCCTGCTGCGACGCTGAGTTCGTTGCTTGCAACTCCTGATCGACGTAAGTCAACTTCCAGTAGAGCCGCTCGGCAGCGGCTCGATCGTCGTCGCTCAGCACATCATTTTGTGCCACTACCTGTTGTAACACGGTTTCTAAACCGCGTGAATTCAACATCAACTGGTTTATGCTGGCTTGCATCTGATTGCTAGCGCGCTGTTGCTGTGTGCTTTGCTGATTCAGCATAAACACGCTGATCAAGCCAACAAACGCGATAGATGCAGCTAAAGTATAAATTGCACGAGTCAACGAACTGTTGGGATTTGTTGTCGCTTGCTTTGTGTGCGACCGCAGCGCCATAATTTGCGCCGACGGCAGTTCGCTCGCGGCCAATATCCGTTGCCAAGCATCTTCCGGCGGTGCCTGGTCTGCGGTATCAAATATTCTCCCAGCCATCTTATCCAGATACGCCATCTCGGCCTGACATTGAGTGCAAGATTGAACATGCGAGGCCATCGCATTGGGAATGCCATCGCGGAGGTCATTGAGTTGTTCTACTGTTGCGTGCATTAGTGTTCACCTATTGTGGAACCGAATTCCGAGCTTGGAATACGCTCACGTAAAAACTGTAAAGCCCGAGCTACCACTGACTTTGAATAACTTGGGGTCTTATTGACTAGGTTTGCAATTTCATTGTGCGTGTAACCTTCTACCTCTTTGAGCCATAAAATCAAACGCATGTCTGCCGGCAATTTATTCAGCAGCAGAGTCATATCGCTCTGGGCTGTCAGTCGCTGTGAAAAGTCATGGCTTGATGAAGGGTAAACACCATCACTACCGGTATCCTGCATCTGCTCAAAAAAACCGTCTTCGTCACTCGACATAACGGCATTATGCTTTTTGTGCTTGCGCAAATACATCAAACTTTCATTCACCGCAATCTGTCGCAACCACATCCCCAATGGCGCTCGACCTTCGTAAGTCGGTAATTTATTGATCAGCTGTATAAACGTATTGTGCAGCACGTCTTCCGCACACTCTGTCGAACCGCATATTCCCAACGCTAAAGTGAATATGGCGCGCGAATACGTTTTATACAGCTGACCATGCGCACGAGGGTCGCCCTGTTTGGCATCCAGCACAATATCGTCAGCCACCACCTGCTGAAAACGTTGGTACTGGATTGATGAGTTTCCACCGTGCATAAGACTAAGATGCTGAAGGTTCGACTATGGTCGCAAAAAAATATTATTTCGGCAGTAAACAGGTAATCAACTGTTTATGAGCCACTGAATCCAAAACCTGACCACCAACTTCAATCATACCGAAGTCGATATCCTGCGCGCCATTAAAGTCAGCAAATCGTTGTAATTCAGCGCCCAGCGCAGCCACGAAGTCAGCATGTTGGACGTCATTCAGATACAGGCTCAAGACCTGCAAGCAACCAGATTGCCGGTCTACCTTGCAGTCAACCCGACCAGTGAAATGGTGTCCATACAAAATCGGCAAGACAAAATACCCATACCGACGCTTAGCAGCCGGGACATAGCACTCGATCTGATAGTCAAAATCAAACAGTTGCCTAAGCCGACTACGTTGAATGACGCAATTGTCAAATGGTGACAAAATACGAACGCAGCGCCGACTGAGCGGTTTAGAAAGTTGCGACAAGCTTTTAGGCAACGCGTAGACCGGCTCCTTAAAACTCAGTTTAGGCAGTTTCAGCTCAACCAGATCTCCGACCTCGCATAAGTCTCGACACACAGCCTGTACTGGTGCACGCATACCTCTGCGTAAGTAGGCGATCTCACCGGCTGTTCCCAAGCCGTTGGTGGTAAGAAACCGATTAATCAGATGGTGTGCGTAGTCAGCCTCCGTTGGCATATCTGTGGCAACATTCGACGGCAAAACGCGCTCAGTCAGGTCATACACCTTTTGGAAGCCCACACGCTGCGAGACCATCAACTCGCCCTCCATGAACAGTTGCTCTAGGGCAACTTTCGTTGGTTTCCAATCCCACCATCCGGTGCCCTTGGGCATGGCCTGATTCGCCAGATCGCTGGAGCGCAACGGCCCTTCAGATTGAATTCGTTGCAACACTTCGGCAGTTAATTTGTCATTTTTTGGATGCCAATGACGCTGACCAGACGCGAACTGGCGCTTACGCGGCAAAGAAAACCGATAATCTGCAATTGGCAAATAGGCCGCGGCATGCGACCAATATTCAAACACCTTACGCCGCTGAAGAAGTTGATCCAACGTGGTCTCTGAGAAATTACTCACACGATTCCACAGCGTGTGCAAATGCGCTCTTGCCACCACAGAGATGGTGTCGATCTGCACGTAGCCGAGCTGTTGAACTGCTCGTTCCGCCGCAGCAACACCTCGGCCAAACGCATCCTTGCGGTGCAAGCCCTGACCTTGTAACGCGAGTTTTCGCGCTTCAAATGGCGACAATTCCATACTCAGGCCTGGCGCCGAAAGATCAGGCATTGGTTATTGGCCGGCATAGTGTGGTCCGCCACCAGAACCATTCCGGCCGATTGCGCTAATGTGGCCACCGCTTCAAAGTCCCGAATCCCACTGCCCACACCACGCGAACGTAAACGCGCATCGAAGGCGCGATTGCTATCGCTGGTGAAGCACTCGGCATATTTAAACGGGCCGTAACACACAAAATAACCATCACGCTCCAGTACTTTGGGAAGCTGTGCAAACAGTGCTTGAACACTAGTCCATGGCATAATATGCAAGGTGTTCGCAGTGTAGACCAGCGGGTAGCGCACGGCTGAAGCAAACCACTCAGGCCGCGTCACATCCAACTCAAGAGGGGCCGGGGTATTCGTCAGTTCAGCATTAGCTAACTGTGCTCGAATGCCCTCGAGATTCTCAGCCAGATCGGAGGTCTGCCAACGCAGTGACGGATTAGAGGCAGCAAAGTACACAGCATGCTGTGCGGTGCCTGAACCAATTTCCAGCACCGATTCCACGCTTGACAACAAATCTGTAATAACACTCAGGATCGGATCTTTGTTACGTTCGCAGGCGGGAGAAAATGGGATTAAGGATGCAGTCAAGATCACGACTCCTGTATATTTTTATCTGTGTTTAAGTGTTTTATTCGTCGTCCCAAACTCAATCAACACCCTCTGGTTAACTTACGAGCATGAGTTGCGCAGGGCGCATTATGTAATGTGAATTTGACAAACTCTACACGACATCGTATGTATTCGTTTCGTAAACAATTGTAATTCACATACTTATCACGTAGGCTGAAAATGGGTATTGGGTCAGGCCGTTCAATTCCTGCCAAACAAAGTCAGTCAATAATAAAGGACACGAATTACTGCCTGGTAACTATTTACACGGGTGGTCGCAAAGGGTGAGAGATGGTTGTTATGAAGATTGGTAAAGTTATCGCAATCAGTTGGCTGATGCTTCAGCTACTTGGAGGGATCGCTACAGCTCAAGAAAACACCGCACAATTCTCCCTCATAGGGAAAACGGACTCGGAGAAAACCTTGGGTCGACATTACACGGTGAACCGCTACCTAGACGATACGTGCACGAAGCCTAAACGAGGCAGCCGCATGTATCGCGCGAAGTATGTGGATGACGTCGAAGTGTTTGACACGATAGATATTCCTTCATCAGAGCCGTTTATTTTTCAAGTTGATTACGAAGAAAAGCGCCGCGATACCGAACGGTCTTGTTCCGCATCGATTGGTTTCAACCCTGAAGCAGGACGGCGCTACCGCGCTGATTATGACGTGTCTGGTCAGGTTTCGCGTTGTCGAATCACCTTGTATGACGTGACTGAGGGCGAGGTTGAATTGACACCCGAGATTGTGCCGGAAACCATGTGCACTAAACGCGGAGCCAACGGCAATTCTAATGGCGTACCAACACACGCTATGATCGAACGCTTTTAGAATCTAAAACCAGCTCACTAAATTAGTTTCGTGTTTGAGTCTCGAGCCGGTGCGCTACCCAATATTGGACAAGTAAATTCCAACCGAGTTAAATGATTTTGACTCATCCAAATCTGGTACGGTATGACTTTCATAGCGCCCGACGTGCGTCACGCCCGACAACGCTTGCTGGGTAACACGCGAATCGGCAACCACCACTAGGCAGAAAGTCTGTAAAAAGTGACTCAGTAGCGGTAGATTGTCTCGATCATAAAACACATCAGCGACCAACAGCACACACTCTGCAAGATTAACGCCACAATGCTCAATCGCGGTCTCGCATTCGATCTCCAAATCATTAATTGCCGCGTTCAGTTGAGTCACACGCAGAGCGGTTGCATCTAAATCCACACCGAAAACTTGGCTTGCTCCCGCTCGCCGAGCGGCCAAACCCGCGATCCCTGACCCACAACCAAAATCAATCACCATTTTCCCGCGAACCATCACTGGGTTGTCCAAAATATAGCGCGCCAGCACCTGCCCACTGGCCCAACAAAACGCCCAATACGGTGGTGATTCCATAAGGTCTTGGACTTGATCTGCTGACAACAAGTGCTGCGGATAATCGGCACCGAGCAGTGCGAGCTGTATTTCTGACACTGCGGGTAGCGGCGTCACTGTTAATCGAGCACCGGGCACACGTCGGCATAACCCGGCTTCCAACGCCGCCATTTCTCGCTGAATACTGGTTTTTTGCTGGTTTTTCATCATCATTTTAGGCGTACAATTATAATCACCAAACGCTGTGTCGGCGGAACTATGCTATAACTAAGGCGTATCTGATGAGTTAACAATTTCATAAGGAGAGCGAATATGGCAGAGCGATTCAGCGCAAGTGGACAATGTCTATGTCAGTCGGTACGTTTTACCGCCGACACTGTGTCGAAGCACATAGGTGCCTGTCATTGTACGATGTGCCGAACTTGGGGCGGCGCACCTTTTCTGGGGCTCGAATGCGGATCTCAGATCGAGTTTGAAGGCCCGGTCAACACCTACGAATCATCCGACTGGGCAGAACGCGGCTTCTGCAGCAACTGCGGTACGCATCTTTTTTACCGCCTCAAAGACAGCAACAAATACGTGATGCCTGCGGGGTTATTTGACGGTCAAGCCGACCTCGTGTTTGATCATCAAATCTTTATTGATGAAAAGCCTTTTTACTACAGCTTCAGCAATGCCACTCAGACCATGACTGGCGCTGAAGTATTTGCAGCCTACGCGCCCAAAGAGTGAGTCAGCGACGAGCGAAACTTCAGAGACAAAGCGGAACCAATCTCTGATTCGTCTTTATGGGAAAACACAACTCCGCCTCATTGTAGAAGAGCGCGCCGTTCCAAACCCGTTGGCGCAAGACATTGTTAAATGGCTCCCCACAGACGGAATCAGCCGCATACACACCTAACGCTGTATTTTCCCGATATGGCTCAACCTCATCGGCATTCGAGTAAAATAGAGTATGCGAACTGACTATCATGATTCCCTTGGTTTCCAACGGGGCAATGTCGAGTTCCTTCAATGCCAGACGCGTGAGTGCGCCATACCCGTTGGATTCGACGCGGTAGCTTCCCTGCACTTGCCACAACCCGGGATCCAGTTCAGCGCCCTGATAGCTGCCGTCTTTAATGTAGATTTTGAGCTGATGCGTACCGGGAGACTAGTGTAGGCCCAGCGCGGACAATCTGACAGGCTGTTGCTTCACCGCAACATCCAGATAATTACCATTACAGCTGTTGCCAGCCGACATTTGGTGTGTGAACTGATTTGCCTGCACACACTATTGCCGGCAACCTCTGACCTTAGGCCCGCATTCATTCCAACTCTGAACACGACTCGAACTGGCACGGTATAAAACCCATGCCCAGCAAGTACTAAACCCGGTTGGAGCCGAACTTTCATGCTCCGCTGAAGACGGCGAGACTTAATCGGGCCGAAATAGACGCTGAGGTATACGCTCAATGATCTGTTCAGCATACCGCAGGTCAAGTTCAACGCGATGATCCTCACCGATAGCACAGATCATCACCAACTCCAGTTCACGCCCATTCGGCAACGTGCAAATAATAGAATCGTCAACACGACGAAGCGAAATTTTCATACGAACCTCCCTGTTCAATGCGACTATTTTAAGCGCGGTCCAATCTGCATGCCTCACCCATTGGAGTGAATTGCTCGTCTCCGCGACCACGACTATAATGATCCAACGATTGGCGCGACGATCTTCGCCCAGTCCCCAAAATCGCTGCGGACGCCAATGCCCTATTCTGACGACTCACACCAATTACTACGCATCCACCAAGCGATAACGACCCTGGACCAGACGCTTGAGACCCTCCTGCTTGAGGCACCTAAACAAGCGGAGCTTGCGCAGATCATTACCAACGCGCATTTCACCAGTGCGCAAGATGACGCGATCGCTCACTGGTTTGCAGGCTTTATCACCGTGCGACGCAACTTGTTATCGTTGGTCGACATCATTATCAACACCACTGGCGGCCCCAATAAGATTTCTTTGTCACACAGTTACCCGTACTTTGTTCTCGGCTACTCCGCGCTGTGTTCGGTATACCGTATGGACCGATACCTTATAACCAAAGTCGCTCATCACACCATCGTTCAACGCAAATTGAATCAGGCGTTCCCCAGTCATCGAATTGAACGCAAACAGTTCAACGCGATCTACAAATCACTGGTGGACCCGCTCAATGCGTTGCGCATTCATCGTGCCCATCGCACGCTACGAAAACAATATAAGGCCATCCGTATAGCTGTCGAGGATACGCCGATTGAGTTGACCTTCGCTGGACTGAAGAAACAGGAACGATATGTAAATCTAAGTCGCTCAAACTTTCTGTTGAACTGGCTTCGATCTCGGCGTTTGGTGTGGCGACGTCGAGGCGCGTCGGCCAAACAAAAATCGGTATTCACGGTGCTGGAGTACGGCGGTCGCATCGCCTCTGAAATTAGTCTGCCTCGCCCCAAACGCGTTACCCCACAGATCCGTGGTGAGATAGCGGCACTGTTAAAGCCGGGCGACATCCTGGTTACACGTCATCGTCGCGCGCTGACAAATTTGTTCCTGCCTGGTTTCTGGCCGCATGCAGCCTTATACGTTGGCTATGACACCGATCGTACCCGCATGGGTATCGGGATTACTTCAGAAAATGCAGATTATTGGTGCGAGATGAACTGCACACTGGAAGCACTGAAGGATGGGGTTCACTTCAGACCCTTATCCGACACGCTGAGCGTCGATGCCTTCGTTGTGCTGCGTCCGAACTTTACGGAACAACAGGTCGCCGCCGCGCTGCAACGCGCCAGCACCCATCGCGGTAAGGGCTACAACTTCGATTTCGATTTCTTTCGCTCCGATCACTTAGTGTGTACGGAGGTGGTTTATCGCGCGTTTGATGGCTTAGATGGCCGAGAAATGCCATTACAGGAGCGCATGGGACGCAAAACGCTGTCGGCAGAAGACTTATTGGATCTGGCGCTCGATACCGATTGGGCCGACCCCATTGCGATCTTCGGTGTCGATGACAGTCAACAACAGTTGGTAACCGGCACCGAAGTCCGCCGTATTTTGGATTATAGCTACCGCTCAAAGCCAACACGTGAAACGGTGAATTGAGCTAAATTCGCATACCGTTTTATGCCAGTCTACGTTATCCTCTGGCTGTTAAATTGCACCCGATTCACGCATATGAACCAGATTCCAACCCTAGATATTACCGACTTTGAACGGGACCCTGATACCTTTACTCAGGCTTTCAAAGCGGCCTATACCGAGTGGGGCTTTGCCGGCATTACAGGCCATAATATCGAACCCGAACAAATCCGCGCTGCGTTTGATGCTGCGGCAGACTTTTTTGCTTTACCGGTCGATATTAAATCCAAATATGAGACTGACGCCGCCGGTCGCGCCCGAGGCTATGTCCCATTTGGCACCGAGAAAGCCAAAGATGCACAACATGCAGACCTCAAAGAGTTCTATCACGTAGGACGAGAGAACCCCGCAGCGGCACACTTGGCAGACAATGTTTGGCCGAGTGAGATTCCGACGTTTCGCGCTAGCTTTGAGTCATTATTTGCGTCGCTGGATACGTTGGCTCATCGGGTACTCAGCGTATTTGCTCTAAGCCTAGACCTACCGCATGATTATTTTGAATCGCGTGTTGACCAGGGTGAAGCCTTGCTACGTATCCTGCATTATCCGCCCATTACGGATACCGAGATTCCCAATCTGCGTGCAGCAGCGCATGAAGATATTAATCTGCTGACACTCCTGGTCGGCTCTGAGCAGGATGGCCTTGAGGTACTGAGCCGTCGTGGTGACTGGGTTCCGATTAGCATGATCAAGGGGACAATCATCTGCAATGTTGGCGATATGTTGCAGCGACTTACCAATGGTATGCTGCCTTCCACCACGCACCGCGTAGTGAATCCACAAGGTGACAAAGCCCGGGCGAGTCGGTACTCAATTCCGTTTTTCATGCACCCGAACCCGGATACGTCTCTCGCATGCTTGCCGCAGTGCGTTAACGCAGAGAACCCATTACGCTATCCACCAACCACGGCCAGCGAATACCTGAATGAACGACTTAAGCAGATCGGGTTAATCAAGTGAGTGACCTGATCATCAATATCGGTTCGATCAACATTGATTACGTATACCGCGTTCCGCACTTCGTGCAACCAGGTGAAACACTGGCCAGCGAGACCTTTACCTCCGGTCTCGGCGGCAAAGGCGCAAACCAATCAGTCGCCATTGCGGCCGCTGGCGGTCGGGTAAAGCATATCGGCAAGGTCGGATCGACTGATGGCTGGGCCATTGAACAACTCAATCAAGCGGGGGTTGATACTTCTCTGATTGAGACCACATCAGGTGCCAGCGGTCACGCCATCATCCAGGTCGATGCGCAGGGTGAAAACGCCATTGTCTTGCATGCTGGCGCTAACCATCAGTTGAACGTAAATGAACTACGCACCGCCCTGAAAGCGAATCAGGATGCGAAACTACTTCTAATGCAAAACGAGTGCAACCTACTCGCCGAAAGCCTGGAACTGGCACGCGCGATGGGCGTGCCCTGCGCGCTCAACCCAGCCCCGATGACCAGCGACATCAACCACCTTCCACTGGAATCGCTTGATACTTTGATCGTCAACCGTGGCGAAGCGGCGGCATTAGCGGGCACCGAACAAATCAACAAATTAGTCAGCCAATTGCAATCGCGCTTTAAACACACTCGTGTTGTGTTGACGCTCGGTGGGGCTGGCTCGATATTGATACACAAACAACAAGTCTATGAATGCCCGGCCATGGCAACGAAGGTCGTTGATACCACAGGGGCTGGCGACACCTTCGTTGGCTATTTTTTAGCCGGTCTCGTTGCCGGCATGTCAGACCAAGACAGTCTACACCGTGCTTCTCAGGCCGCCGCCATCGCGGTCTCGCGCCCCGGGGCAATTGACGCCATCCCCACCTTGGCAGAACTTAATTAGGAACGACTCATGCCCAAAATCATCTTGGACACCGATCCCGGCATCGATGATGCACAAGCTATCGCGTTTGCGATCGCACACCCTGACATCGAATTACTCGGTCTAACCACTGTATTCGGCAACGCAGAAATAGAAATCACTACGCGTAATGCATTGCATATCTTGGATGTCTTCGGTCAACCACAGGTCCCGGTAGCCCAAGGTGCATCTGACCCGCTACATCAAACACGCTACCCAGCGCCCGACTTCGTTCATGGTACAGATGGCCTAGGCAACATCCACATTACACAACCCAGTTCCGCTCCGGTGTCAGAAAGTGCTGCCGAATTTATAGTTCGAATGGCAAGCGAGAACCCGGGCGAGATTACCTTGGTCGCCATTGGACCACTCACCAATATTGCTCACGCTGTGAGTCTCGACCCGTCGTTGCCAGCGAAGGTCAAATCACTGGTGGTCATGGGCGGTAGCGTGGCGCACCCGGGCAATGTGACCCCGTTGGCCGAAGCTAACTTTTTCAACGATCCACATGCCGCGGATGCGGTGTTCGCACACGATTGGCCAGCCACCATCATCGGATTAGATGTTACGTTGCAAACTGTGTTGCGGGATCAAGACCTTGCGATGATACGCGACGCAGCCGGGCGCGCCGGAAAATTCTTATGGGACACCAGTCGTTTCTATATCGACTTCTATGCCAGCCGCTTGGCGCGCCTCGGCTCGACTGACCGTTCTTGTGCCATGCACGATGCCAGCGCCCTGGTGTACACGGTTCTTCCTGACGCATTTCAGTTGATTGCCGGCCCAACACGCGTCATCAATGACGGTATCGCCGCCGGCCAATTGTCGGTCGATACCCAACAAGAGCCCTATGTACTGCCTGCCTGGACGGATCGACCACTTACTTCAGCCGCAATCGGTGTGGACGCCCCACGCGTACTCGACACATTTTTGAGCGCCATCACCAACCACTCCTTCAACTAGTTGATCGCGCATGGCCAAACTGTATTTCTATTACTCGACTATGAACGCAGGTAAATCCACCACGCTCTTGCAATCGAGTTTTAACTATCAAGAGCGGGGCATGAATACCTTGCTGCTCACAGCGGCATTGGATGATCGTTTCGGTAAAGGCAAAGTCAGCTCACGGATCGGCTTGTCGCAACCGGCGGACTTATTCAGCCCGGATGTCGACCTATTCGAACATGTAGAACGCAAACACAGGGCCAAGGCTATACACTGTCTTCTCGTGGATGAATCACAATTCCTGCGTAAGGATCAAGTCTGGCAGCTGAGCGATGTGTGCGATCGACTGAGTATTCCGGTGCTCTGCTACGGCATCCGCACTGACTTTCAAGGACAATTGTTCGAAGGCAGTAAATGGCTGCTCGCGTGGGCCGATGTATTAGTCGAACTTAAAACCATCTGCCACTGCGGCAGCAAAGCTAATATGGTGGTGCGCGTCAATGAAAAGGGCGAGGCGATCCGGCAAGGGTCACAGGTCGAAATCGGTGGAAATGATCGCTATATCTCACTGTGCAGACGGCATTTTAAACAAGCTTATTTGAGCGACGACAACTAAAAAATACGATTTTAAAATTATTTGAATCCAATCTGAACAGAGTTGCATCTAAGTTTACAGATACACCACAACGGTGATCTTAAACATCAACTTAACTTAATTGGAGAAAGATAATTATGAAACGCATTGTGTTAACCGTAAGTTTGGCGACAAGTTTGTTGTTGAGCAGCCTAGTTCAGGCAAGTGACGCGTCGGTTGCACCATCACCGGCCCGCAAGATCGATACAATCACTGTTGTGTCTCAGGGCGACCCTGCTAATTATGAAGTCTACAGCTTGAATCACACCAAAGCTGCCTTACAGGAATCTGTGGAATTGATGGTAGATACAATCTCAGACCGGGTTCTTTCACGGGACGACGACAACTTCGCTATCGCCGCTAGTGCCGGCTCAGCAATCTAATGATGTGGGCTAAAGTGAGGTGGCTGTCTCTTGATCACGGACAGCCATCACGCCGAAACACCATCACACGCAACGCAGTACAACATCACTAAACACCATGCTCAGGCATGGTGTTTTTTTATTTGCTCGTCACTCAACTGGGACGATAGTTCGGATACACATACGCTTCTTCTTTCTCGATTCGCTGTGTGAGTGCTTCCCCCATCTGCGTCAACCGATCAACAAACACCACGTCATACACCGCGTCAGCTTTGGTCGCCTCCTCCAAAAAACGCATAATCGACCGAGCAATTTTATCCATTTCTGACTTGACCGAAGTCACTGCTTGTTTCGCGCTTGGTTTCTTTGCAGTCTTACGCAGATAAATATACAACGACGTATTCTCTTTAAGCAGGTGATCGACGAACTGCTCTTTGAACTTTAGGAGTAATTTTCGAGTGAGTTCGGTTTTATGATTTTGCGCTGCCGCCAACGCTTTCCAGTACACTGCCATCAATTCTTTGTGTTCCTGCTCTAAGGTTGGGACCAGCGTCGATTTATAGGCAATTCGGGTATTCGGGGCAAAGTTTTCCTGGGATTTGTCCGCCGTCGTGGGCGCAGCGCCTTTGATTTTCTCGGGCGCCAGTCGGTCTAGCAATTTGTCAAACATTGAGCCTGCTCCTGGTTGTGGTTGTCACGTAGGAAAAGTGAGTTACTACGGGCCTCCCAACCAGGTCCGATACTGGACAATATACAACAAACACATGATATTTATGCAAATTTATAAAATAATTTGCAGTAACGACGGCGCCACTCTCCGACTATTATGGACGACCGGTGATAGGCCGTCAGCTTTACTAAATCACTTCGCCTTCGCGCAACGTCAACACTTCAAAACCACTCTGAGTAACAAGAATCGTATGCTCCCATTGGGCAGAAAGCCCCCCGTCCACCGTACGTACCGTCCAACCATCGGACATAGTTCGAGCCCGCGCACTGCCTTGATTGACCATCGGTTCAATCGTGAAGGTCATACCTGGTTTTAATGCCAATCCGGTCCCCGGGCGACCATAGTGCAAGACTTCTGGTGCTTCATGCATATCGCGCCCAATACCGTGCCCACAGTATTCTCGCACCACGCTATACCCAGCTTGTTCTGCGTGTTTCTGGATCGCAAAACCGACATCGCCCAGACAGCTGCCAGGGCGCACTGTTCGAATGCCGCACACCATAGCCTGATACGCGTTCTGAACCAATGAACGTGCCGCGTTCGACGCCTCGGGCATGATATAAGTCTGACTCGAATCCGCGATATAACCACCGTACTCCAGTGTGATGTCAAAATTGACGATGTCCGCTTGACCAAGCACCTCATTCTGACTCGGTATCCCGTGGCAGATCACGTCATTGATCGAGGCATTCAAAGCATACCGATAACCATACTGACCGATACTGGCTGGTCGTGCGTTGAGCTCAGAACAAATATATCCAGTGACGAAATCATTGACCTCCATGGTCGACACACCTGGCTTGACGATCGGCTCCATGGCCTTGAACACGTCTGCCAACATCTGACCAGAACGACGCATAGCGTCAATTTGCGACGCCGACTTTATCTTGACCTTATTCATCACGCCGTCTGTGCTGACGCTAAATCTTCAGTGAGCAAATAGCGCTGCAGTATCTCGTTGTAACTCAAACTAGGATTGGTTTCACACAATTTACCCAGCCGAATCCAAAACTCGGCTTGCGCGTTAATAGAGCGTGACATTGCTTTGCTTGAACTCCGAATATCATCATGCAACTGATCGCTGATTTTTAGAATGCCCATATGTATAACACCGCGAATTATATGATCCATATATATATCATATATAAACTGACAAAGCAGCAAACCAAGTTTGATAGACGCGCCAGTACGTCGACGATGTATGCGATGGAAAATTAATTTATACTCCGTGCACAGGGTCAAGGGTTAATCAATGAGTGAGCACACCAAGTCAAGTCTATGCGGGGACTAAAAACGATAAGCTATTTTAGCGAAGATGCGGATATGACCCGCAAACGGGCGGGTATTCGCGCTGAGCTCAGCGCCAAAGCGTTATCAGACGAGAACTTACGCAGTATGCGTTCATTTCTACGACATATTGAAGCAGGGAACTGGGAACGTGCCGTCAAATATTTGCGCAGACTGTCTAAAAGCAGCCTATTTCTCACCGCGATTGCGCGCGGTGGCTTCGTAATTCGCGACTCTGCCCAACTTAATCGGCGCGAGATCATCAATCGAGTAATCCAGCAAATTAATGCGCGCAATAAGATTCGTTGGCTGCGTACTCTCACCTATCACGGTTACGTAAATCAGGTATCCAGTGCATTATTTACCGAGTTTCGATGCGACAGCTTGGCGGCATTTTTTATCATCAAAAATAACCGCCTACGCATTCATCGCGGCTGGGTTCAAGGTTGGACACCAGAACAAACCGCACGCAAGATGCAACGCTGATCGCGCCGATTACTCAGCCTTCGGTCGCTCACCAAAGTTGTACACCAAACTGAGTAATGACACCGTGTCGGTCTTTTTCGACGTTGGTGCTGGGTCAGTATTGTGCCTTACGATCACCTGTGCTTTGAGAGAAAAACGAGAATTCATCGCCACCAATAAGGCCGCATCACTCTGCGCATAGGTATTGTCCGATCCGATTTCGGTCTTCAGATTCCATTTGAACTTGGTATTGTCCGTCAATTCGGTATTGAACTTGGAACGCAACACCGCCGTTGAACCACTGATATCGATCAGAGTCGGCGCTAACGCAGGGTCTGCGGCCGGAATGATTTCTTCTGTATCACGGTAACCGATACCAATACCCGTTTCCCAGGTTGTACTTTCACGATCGATCAATTTGTAGCTGTAACCCGCTGAGATACTGGACTGCTCGGTAAAACCGTCGAACTGGTCGTCCAAGTAACTGAGGCTCATAAATAGGCTACTACGCTCGCTCAAACTCCGTTCTAGAGTATACGCGGCCTCCAGGCTGTCGGCAGAATCTAGGCCATCGCTCGATGACTGATACACCGCAAGATCGAACTCATTGGACCAGGCAGTGCCTTCCCAGAGGAAATTGAGGCCCAGATTGATGGTTTCACTTTGTGTATTGCCGCTGGCGCGCATATAGCCCGCTTCGCCCTGGCCGGACCAGTCGCCCGCTATAGCCGAACTACTGACTAAGAGCGAACAGAGGATAGATGCAAATTTTCGTAACATGGAATCGCAGTATTGGGTGAAATAAGGGCGCCGATTGTGCTAATAAACACCGCTAGATTCAAGTTGAATCAGGCACTCATTGCTGGTTTTCGTGCATACCGCGTTAAAAACACGTCGATCGCCACTTGATCTAAAGCATGCTTGAGATATTAAAGTTGACGTCACATTCAACGTATTGGAGAAAACCCCATGCAGATAAAACCGACACTGGCAATCCTAGCCAATCGAGCGCGATCACAATCGCAACAACCCGACTCAGAGAAAGATTTAAAACAGGCAGCTCGACCGATGCCTGAGTCCACTCTGCGCATGCCGTGTCTGCAATCGCTCAGTATCTACGGTGTCTGGGCATCAAAACTATAGATACCGTACCCCTTGATAACTTATTTAATGAATGCGTCGGTGATGCGTAATGATATCAACTGCACTTTTGTCAGTCAGTAAATCATGCATCGCCGCCAGCTTACTCGGTGGCAACGACGCTAGAAAGTTTTTACGAATCTCTGAACGCAATCGTTTGTAGATTTCGTGGAGTTGCAGGTGTGTTTTTGTTGCGTCCGCTTGAGCAGCGACTCGCAACAATACGTCATCCGCGTCCACATTAATAATGACGCCACTGTGTCGATAGAGTATCAGCGCGAACTCTGACACCAGTGCCAGTGCTTTAGCAGATAGATGCTTGGTATCCAATTCTTCAATATTCATGATCTCCCAACCCAAACGTAAAATGTGTTGTTGACGCATTGGAACACAAATTGCCACAAACCAATATAGTCTTAACGGACTAGAGCCCGCTCATACTAATGACTAATCATTGCCCGAAGCTTCTTGGTAATTACGTCTAAACTTAGCCCTTTGATACAAGCATAGTGCATAAACTAAACGTTTTCTCCCAGTTGCCGAAGATTGCGCACGGTCCGTGTGCGCAATTGCACTCAATAGTGACTCCAACGTGAATTGTTTAGTGCAAACTGGACAATAAATGACACCGCTTATGCACCATCAACGTGGAGTAAGTGATAATTGAGGCGCGATACAGTGCAGGGTGACGGCCATCGCTGATAGGGGTTGAGGTTACTGCCTTCAAAATAAATGCGTGCACGGACTCGAGGACCTCCCGTGCCGCAGCTACTTCACCACGCTTTTGGTACACATCCGCGATATTGTGATGCGTAACGACAAACGACGAAACCGCCTCTTCCGGTTCGTTCCAGTCGTCAAATAACCACTCTGCCTGGCGTCTGGCCGCCTCATAGCACTGCATCGCTTGATCAAACTTTTGGCCGAAGAAATACTGGTTCCCGCGCTGAATGTGCGTCTTCCACTTTTGCATTGAGCAAATCGTTTGCATAGATATATCGGATCGATCACCAATGAAAAGCAAGAACTAAAACAAGCCAAGGCCGTACTTGCTTCACACCGTTTAGTAAGTCAGATTGTTGGGAAGCCCCTAATCTAACTTAACTCAACACTAAATGCAAACGATTCTCATTTGCAATGATGACAATCATTAACAGCCCGCTGAAACTGACGCTCTAACCAGGGTGCTACCAGAGTTTTTCCATTTCCTCGAGTGTCTTGCCTTTGGTTTCAGGCAGATACTTCCAAACAAAGATAAAGGTCACAATACAAAAGAAGGCAAAGATGAAATACGGCAAAGCACCATTAAAATGTGTGACATTGAGCTCACTGCGATTCACCAACGGGAAGGACGTCGCAACTACGCCATTAAAGAGCCACTGCGCGCCAACGGCAATCGACATCGCCAGACTACGTGCACGATTCGGAAAGATTTCAGACAAAATCACCCAGACCACTGGGCCCATCGACATTGCAAACGAACCAATAAATACCAGAATCGCGACCAGTGAAACCACGCCCATTGACTGCGTGTAAATCGTCACACCCAACACGGTTAGGCCCAACATCATTCCAACGGTGCCAGCGAGAAACAACGGTTTACGACCCCAGTGGTCAACCGTGTAGATCGCCACAAATGTAAACAACAAATTAACTGCACCAAGCCAGAGCTGCTGCTTGAGCGCATCCTGCGGACCGTAGCCCAGTGCGCTACTAAATATCTCGGCACCGTAATACAGGATTGCATTGATGCCGGTCACCTGTTGAAAAATCGATAACATCACACCAATGAACACCGCGAAACCGAGTCCACCAGCCAGTAACACTTTCAAATTAGTGACTTCAGCTTCGTCGAACGAGGCCTTGATTTGCGTCATATGTTGTCCGACGACCGCTGGATCTGGATACACTCGGCTCAAAACCCGTTCTGCGTCATCAAAACGCGACTTCATTGCCAACCAGCGCGGGCTGTGCGGCACGAACAGCAAAGCCACCAGAAACACGCTTGCCGGTAACAACTCCGACCAGAACATCACGCGCCAGCCTCGCTCCAGGTTCGAAGCGTGTACTGCTTGCAGTGCTTCCTGTGACAGCCCTTGCGCATTACCACCACCGATATAATACGTGGCCAGAAAAACGGCGAAAAAACCAAACACGATCGCCAACTGATACAACGACACCATACGCCCACGCAGTCTGGCAGGCGATATTTCTGCGATATACATCGGCGCGGCCATGGAAGCGAAACCGATTCCAACCCCACCAATAACCCGGTATACGATTAACTCGGTTAACGAACCAGCCACACCGGACCCCCAAGCCGACACACAGAACAAGACTGCAGATAAAATCAGCGTAAATTTTCGACTGATTGCCTTAGTTAAATAGCCCGCTACGAGTGCGCCAAATAAACAACCGTACAAGGCACTGCCAACGGCCCAGCCTTGCTCCGACGGCGTCAGTGAAAAATACTCAGTGAAGTACAACTGTGTACCACCGATGACACCGGTATCGAACCCGAATAAAAAGCCACCGATAGCGGCAATGAGCGACACGCGCAAGGTGAAAAACCGATTGGTCTCAGCGTGATTCATTATGAACTGTCTCCTGTGTGATGGATAAAGCGCGATCTTAAGCACGATACACGCCAAAATAATTATTGTTATATCAGGCCAGAATTATACGTCTCAGACTCATCGCAGCAGCGTATTTCTAAGCGTATACCGGAATTTGTACACCGAATACGTATGCATTTGACCGATTCCAATGTTTACCAACCGCATCGATCCGTAAGTTGCACATTTTATCAAGCATAGAAAGGTTGATAATTAAAATGCGAATCATTAGTATTCGCAATAATTAAACCTACTCGGTAAGACTACTAACTTACCTTCGCTCATCATCTTATGAACACAGTACTTAAACCGACCGCACTTTTCATCGCCAGCATCCTAACGTCAACAGTTGCTCTTGCCGACGACAATGGTACCGACCGCCCGATCGAAGAAATCTCGGTGTGGGGAACCGCCGTTCGCGCATCCTCTCTCACCTTACAAGATGACGCTATCGCAATTAGACAGGCAGATCATATCAGCGACCTGCTACGCACGATCCCCGGGGTTGACGTTGGTGGCGCGCACTCGCTAAACCAACGCATTACTATCCGCAGTATGGATGACAAAGATTTACGGATTACCATCGACGGTGCGAATCAAAACACCTATATGTATCACCACATGGGCAATTTACAGATTCATGCCGACATCCTTGAGAAGGTTGACGTGGAAGTCGGCACCAATTCGGTGGTCGATGGTGGGCTTGGCGGTGCAGTGCGCTTTAAAACCAAAAACGCGGCACAACTATTGGAATCAGGTGACACCATTGGTGGACGCATACAAGCAAGCTACGGCGACAATTCTGGTTCCAGTCTGGCGTTTACAGGTTTTGCACAACTGGGTGAAAACTGGGACGTGCTGGCTTACGTCAACCAGGTAGATCGCGACAATTACCAAGTTGGAGGTGGCGAGATTAAGACCTTCCATGGCGACGTGTATCCGGGTACAGACGGCGTCGTACGCGGCTTGGAAGGCGAATTGAGTGACATGTTAATCAAGCTAGGCTGGGATATTACCGGTGAGCAGCGTGTTGAACTGGGTTTTGAAAGCTACCAAGACGAAGGTGATTACAGCTATCGACCAGATATGGGGCTAGCCACCGACCTTGCAATTACCAACTCTCTGCAAATCCCGCTGTTGTGGCCCACGGAGTTTACCCGTGACACCTTAACGTTGAATTATGACCTTACCCTGAGTGATCACACTTCAATTGCGATTGCAGCGTTCACCAACGAAAGCCAGCTACAACGCGATGAATCCGGTTGGGCGCAGAACTCGGCATTTGCCGCCTATGCTGGCCAGGTCACTGGAACTGCAGAAAACCGGGGCTTGAATCTGCTTGCCAGCACTGAACTAGGGTCACACATGCTGACTTACGGTGCAGAACGTATTCGCTATAACACGGAGTATGAGTCAATTTATCTGGTCGGCGGTATCGATCAGTCGAGTGAAACGGCAACCAACACGGCACTCTTCATTCAGGATCGAATACAAATTAGCGACCGCTTTGCTGTGATTCCAGGTGTTCGATATGACCAATATGACGTATCGACCGTGGTGGTGAACGACGAATTCAGCGACACCACATTTAGCATAGCAGGGGAAGTTAACATTACTGACTCGGTGTTGGTCAAACTCAGTACGACGGAACTATTCAAAGGCCCTGAAGTTGGTGAAGTGTTTACTGGCGCGGGCTTATACGACACCGCGAATCCAGGCATCGAGGCCGAGACCGGACGTAATAATGAAATATCACTTGCATACCAAGGCGAGCATTTTAGCGCTGGGGTCACCTTTTTTGACACCGAAATTGATAACTACATTTACGACTATGCACCAACACCAAGCACGGTCGAGGCAGGCTATTGGAAAGACAACATTGGCACCATGCAGTTAGACGGGTATGAAGCGTATGTTGGTTTTGAACAAGGCGGCTTAAATGCGTTGCTTACCTTCTCGCAAGCCGAAAGTGAGTTGGCTGCATTTACCCCATTCGCCACACTGGACGGCGCACGCCTCGATCGCCAGCAAGGTGACACGATCAGCGTCAATCTCGATTACCACTTCGACTCACCGAATCTGACACTGCATTGGGATTTACTGTCCGTCGATAGCGTACCCTCGGGTCTGGACTTAGACGGCGCAACGCTCAATAACAGCAAAGACAAATTTACAGTGCACAATGTTTCTATGCGCTGGACACCGAGCACGCTCGAGTCTGTATCGTTGACGGTTGGTGTCGACAACGTATTCGATGAGTATTACGCCTCTCAGTCGTCTCGAACTGGACTGAGTCTGCATCCACGCTTTGGTGAGTTGTACCTGCAAGACTTTGAACCAGGTCGCAACATTAAGGCAACGTTGAGCTATGCGTTCTAAGCTAGCACCAAACCCCTAAATTATTACGGCCTCCACGAGAGGCCGTTCCCCGTTCGGAATAAACTGAGAGTCAGTTCGTTGCATGCACACAACAACTAAATCTGTATCAACCAGCCCAACCAGACAAGCGTGGGACTGGACCAAATCCGACGTCGCCAAACGCGTGTTCAAAATTGCCCGCTGGCTACACATTTACTTGTCCACCACTGCCTTGGCCATCGTACTGTTCTTCAGCGTGACTGGGTTTACGCTCAATCATGCAAACTGGTTTTCAGGCGCCGCTAAAACAGGCATTGATACCTATACGCTACCCGACGAAATCAGTTCTGCGCTGAGCGACCCTGCCGTGTTTCCGACCGCTTTAGTCACCGAATATTTACGGCGTGAACACGGGCTAAGCCATCCTCGCTCAATCGATCACGACCTAGAGCTGGGCGAAGTCAGCTTAGACTTTCCGTTGCCGGCAGGTTACGCGTTCGTATCCATTCTCGTCCCCGATCAGATAATCGAGATCGAACACCAATCCGGCAACCTCTGGGTATTAATGAATGACCTGCACAAAGGTCGGCATACCGGAGCCGCGTGGTCGACATTCATTGATTTCTCGGCAGTCATTATGACCTTGTTAGCGGTGGCAGGGATCTTAATTCTTTTTCAACTCAAAAAATACCGCAACTGGGGACTGGCGCTGACCATTATTGGCGTTCTAACGCCGCTGATCTGGTATCTGCTTTTCGTCCCCAACTATTAACGCACAGGGTAAGTTTTATATGTCAGCTTTTCGATCTCTTGGTATTGGTGGTGGCAAAACGCTCGCTATCGCCGGTTGTTTAATAAGCGCAATGGCCAGTGCCGAATCCATCTCTTTGTCGGTGACAGTACCCGAACTTGAGGTCGACCCGTATCACCGTCCCTACGTCGCGGTCTGGCTTGAAACGCCGCAACGCAAAGGTGTCGAGGTCATTAGTGTGTGGTATGAACAAGATGAATGGCTCAAGGATTTACGGCAGTGGTGGCGAAAGCTTGGCCGTGCTGACGCCACGGCGTATCAAGGCGTCACTGGCGCAACCCGCAAACCCGGCACGTACACCTACGAGTGGCAAGTGCCCGAGGGAATTACTGCTGGCGACTATGTATTGTGTTTCGAAGCCTCGCGCGAGGCTGGCGGTCGTGACTTTCTACGCCAAACAGTTTACCTCGGTGCCGGTACGCCACAAGCATACCAACTAACCGGCAACTATGAGTTCGGTGAAATCGCTATTTCCATTCAACCCTAGTTCAAACCTAGTTCAACTAATTGAGGCTATTGATGCGCATCTCAACCCCCATACGAATCCTTACTCTGATCGCCGCGACGCTATCGGCAACCCCGGTGCTAGCGCACGGCCGGTATGTCCTTCCCAGTCACACTCTCTTGTCGGGCGAAGAACCACAATCGGTAACACTGAATGCCAGTATCACCAACGACATCTTCCATCCGGATAAACCACTGGGTAATAATGGCGGTGGCAGCGCCAACCCGTTCTTACTAAAAATATTCAGTCATGTGACACCCTATATCACGGGCCCTGACGGCAAAACTCAAGAAGTAATCGAGCTCACCGCGTTTACTCGACAGTCTACCGGCGACGTCACATTGAAAGAAGATGGCACCTATCGCGTAACCATTGAACAAACGCCGACGCAGATGATTTATTTCAAAAACGCGGATGGCTCACCCAATCGGATTATTGGTGAACGTTCCGCGTTACCACCAGGCGCGACCGATATCGAAGCACACCTCATTAGCGCTCGCGTTGAAACCTTTATTACAAATAACGCTCCGACACCACTTGCCAAGCATGCGAGCGGATCTGGCATCGAAATTGGCGGCACCGCGCACCCAAACGATCTATTCGTCGGCGAACCGGCGACATTCCAGTTATTACTGGACGGACAGCCGCTGACAGCAGGCGTTGACGCGCACCTTGAGTTTGGTGGTACACGCCATCGCAATGAACGTAACACGCAAGCGTTCACCACCAACGAGGCTGGTGAAATCACCGTTGAGTTTGCACAAGCTGGTTTTTATCTTTTGGAGGTCGAGGTAAGTGCGCCCGCACCGAAGACGGATAAAGTAAAAGCAAGACACCATTCCTTGTATCTTACGTTAGAGGTATTCCCGCAATAATTAGCGAGGGCGGCACTTATACCGTCATAAACATGCACAAGAACAACGCACTCATCAATAGATTGCCATAGATTCGCGCATGCACGCTGCGGAAAACACCTACGCCGAAGGTCGATTTAAAGTTTTCGAAAAGTTGCAGTTTTATCTTTGTAGCCATGATGGTCCAACCTCAAATTTTACCTGATTTCGCGCCACCAGCTCGGTGGTGCGATCTTATACTTACACTGTAAATCGATGCTAAGATCATCGGTATTACACGCTATTACAGTTCGTTATTTGCCACTCAGTCGAATACCGACAGAGCGCGCCGGGGAGCGGCAACACTAATCGTTTCGACACCATCAAGATGTGCCTGAATACCGCTCAGAGGCCACTTGCTCGCATAAAGTTCAAACGACACAGGCTTGAGTACTAACACCGCCATCGCCAGCCCAAGACCAAACCAAAGGCTGGTTGCAGTACAGGTTTTAAATTTCGTCTTCATTGTTGTTACTCCCCAAGTTCATGCGCGGTTTAGAAACGCCATCCATGGCACCCAACTCCTTTACACCGCCACCCGTGTAAATTATTTCTGATCCAGCCTCATTGTCGCGACGCTGTCTCTTTCGATGAGGTAATGATGCACCTAGAGTGTGCTGAGGCGTATTACACCTTATTACACGCTTCGTAGAACGAACTTGAAAACACGCAGTCATTCAGGTAGGGACTTAAGTAGGGTTACAGAGCGTCGAATCAGTGCTAAGTTGAAGTCCCTGAGGCGACAGACCGAATCGCGCTCAGACTTACTTAACGATCATGTCGAACATAAGGTGAAGGAGGCTATGAATGTCCAAACGGCGTAACTGCGTAACAATAAAAAAAACCCTTGTCTTGAACGAGAGTAATTCTCGAGGTGGGCTGGTTAAAGTAAAACTAAAGCCCAGAAAAAAAAAGGTTAGCAAAGATCCAGTGGTGTATGCAGGAAAGGTAAAATACAAGTGCCAGAACATCGATGTCATCGAAGCGCACTTTTCCAGTACGGATAATAACGTTAACGTGCAAATCCAGTTTAAGATCCCAGCAAGAAAAAATATCTGGTTCACCGGACCAGCCATCAGTGCGACAGGCAAGGACCTGGCCTATATTGAGCAGTCATTATCGAAATCTTGCGCTAGCGAAAAAAATAACTTGCTCACTTTTACCTACACTATGCCCCCGGTTGGAACCAGCATATTGGAGGATATTTATTTTGAGACATCGATCGGTCTTGTTGACCCAGAGAGCGAAGTGGAGCGTGACCCGCACTAGAAACGGCTCTTCAAGGCCTATGATGCGAATGAAGTGTGCTCTGTCTAGGCGTCACCTAGAAAATACTTTCGTTCAATCCGTCTTGATGGCACGGGTAGAACGCAAAATTGACGCCTTGATAGGGTATTACCATCTTGGGGATTGATGCTACTGTAGAAAAATCTTTACGGGGGATGTGAACGGGCAATTAAGCTTATATGAACACCATAAAACTTAGTAACAACGGAGATAATCAATGTCTAACCCTAATGTTAGCGTCGTAGAGAAAAACGACAAAACCTACCTAGTCTTGAATGAATGGGATGGCAGCGGCGGAATCGTCAATGTCACGCTCACCAGAGGCGTTGAAATTTCGTCGAATCCGGTGGTCTACGCGGGCGTCCTGATGTACGGCAGCACGTCGATTGACGTCATCGAAGCCCATTTTTCCAGCGGCATTAACAATGACAATGTGCAATTGGCAATCACCCTTGGCGACTCAGGTAACTATTTCACCGGCAATGCGACGGACTCTGACGGTGCGGTTTTACAGTACATAACGCAAACAATGTCGAAAGCGCCGGGGGCTTCCGTTAATAACCTATTAACCTTCACTTATACAGAGCCACCGGCAGGTACCGACATTTTTAAGGACGTCTACTTTTTAACTCATCTGGGAACTATCGATCCAGGTGACGAAGTCGATCGTGATCCGCATTAATCGGCACAAAGCCCTTCAGTTTCAGGCTGCGTGAGCCGTCTAAAAGACTCATTCACGCAAAGCTTTTTAAACCACGGAAACGTAAACCATACTTTTCCAACTCCGGTTTCTAACGCTTCTTCAACTGCAACAGCTGCCGCTATTTGGTTATCCGACATCGTATAAACAATCGCGGCGGCATATTCAAAATCACTCTGATCAGGAAATTTTTTTGTCGCCGCATTCAAGGTCTTAATCGCCTCGCTGTGATTACCGTTCTGTGCAAACGCTTGAGCACGATCTCTGAATTGCTTGATCGTTGCAGGCGGCGACGTCAAGTCAATCACTGCATCATAATACTGTGCTGCCAGATCCAACTCCTGATTTAACTTGTGCGCATCCGCGATATTCAAGAGGTATGTGGTATTTTGATCGGATATCTCGAGCGCACGTTTGAAGTTGTCGATCGCACCCTGATAGTCGCTGCTGAGCATAAGCGCGACGCCAAGATTTGAGTAATTGGATCCACTCTGATTCGACTTTAGCGCTTGATTGAAATCTCGTATGGCGCTGACCAAATCGCCCTGACGCATTGCGACTGTTCCCCGCAAGCTAAGTGCAAACGAGTAATCCGAGTTCAGTTCAAGCGCGCGATCTACTGCCGCCATCGAAGCAGTATAATTACCAAACGAGTACTCCGAGGTTGCCAAATTGTAAAATGTCTTGGCCGATGGCCGTAACACAGAGTTCTTTCGATCCAACTCCAGCAACCGTTGTGGCTGGTTGCCATAGTACGCCAGATCGGTTTCCAAGTTGATCAACGCGGACTTATCTTTTACCACCTGCTGTGCGAACGCAAAGAGTTCTTCGGCTTCGTCGTGCCGCTCTTGCTGTAATTTTACGTAGATTTTCGCCGCCAGAATGGAAGGGTCTTCATTCAGGGCGTCCGGGGCATAGGCCAAAATTCGTTCCAAACGAGTTAGATGTACGCCATCCCCAGTCACCGTATTCAATCGCTGCGACACGCGTCGTGCCAAGTCGTAAGCCGGTATAAAAAACGGCTGGCGTGCGATCAACTTGTCCAGGGTAATAAGGTGCTCGGGCTTGGCCTGCTTGCCGTTTTCACTGTCGAGAAAGACATCCAGGTAGGTCCGATAAATATCTTCACTCACGGCCATCTCTGAATCGCCTTGCGCGGCTGCAGGATAAAGTGCCAATAGTTCTGCACGCAGTGTGTTACGAATGTCGGTCAGGTTCTGCACCGCAACCGGCCAGCTCCGCTGTTCGGTGACAGCCATCTGAGGACCATCATACTTACGTAATTTCAGGTCACATTTATTTCTGCCACAGTCGGCCAACAGATTCAGAATTGACGTCGCACCTGTAGCCGTCGCTCGTTGTCGATAATCACCTTCCACCGCATCGAATTCCCTGCTTGAAATCAGACCGGTGTCTTGTAGCGACAACACCGCCTGCTCCGCTGTTGTCTGTAGGGTACTCTGAATCAGCGGCATCAGCTCGTCATTAAACTCTGGGTCTGTCGTGATTTCGATCGTGTCGAGCGCCACAAAGTGCACCGTATCGTTAGCACCACTGAATAACGGGGAATACTTAATGATGCCCATGCCAACCACAAAACCAGCGGCCAATAGCGCGCCGCGACTCAGCCAGGCTTTCCAGCGCGGTGCGGCGGAAGGCGTTGGTTGCAATGGAATCAATTGCGTGGTGTCATCAGCTTGCTGCCCTTCTGGCTGCTGCGCATTGCGCAAAAACTCAGCCACTTCAGACGCGGTGTATAAACGGTCTGCGGGCGCTTTGCTTAACAGGTTGGATACCACTTCGCCTAAGCGTAATCCAAGCACTGACTGAGCATCGGACGCCAGCGTGAAAGGTGAGCTCACGATTCGTTCTAACAAGGCAGCTTTATTCGCAGTTTCACCAAATGGGTGACGCCCCACCAAGGCTTGATATATCAACACCGCCAGCGAAAATAAATCTGAACGGGTATCCACGGGTTGCCCGGTGGCCTGCTCCGGCGATAATGAAAAATAACTGCCACTCACGCTCCCAGACCGCACTGCACCGTCTTCAGCCAGATAGTCATCCAATTTTACGCGCGCAATCCCAAAGTCGGCAATTTTAGCCACGTTGTGTTGGGTAATCAGTACGTTGTCGCCCTTCAGGTCACAGTGTGCAATACCTTGCTGATGTGCGTTGGCCAATCCGTCTGCCACTTCCGCCAACCATCGCAACACGACTGCACGCGATGGTGCCTGTTGCAAACGTTGAGTCAAGGTATGACCGCCAACGAACTCAATAACCAGACCTAACATCGAATCTTGCTCTACCACGTCGTACAATTGCACGATATGGGGGCTGTTTAGCTGCGCCAACAGTTTGGCTTCGGCCCGTAGACGTTGTACTAGTCTGGCGGTGGCAGGCTTTGACGTATCCACGCACTTGATGGCAACGTCGCGCTCAAGCTCCGAGTCGCGCGCCAGGTACACCACACTCATGCCACCACGGCCGAGTTCACGCAAAACCTGGTAACGTCCAAGACGCGTTATATGGCTCAATGCGTCACTCATGCGGGGAACTGGTCCTCTCGCACGCCCTCTTTGTAGATTTCAAAGCGAACAATATTGGTGCGCAATGCGCCGCGCCGACGCTCAATAAGTTGTGACTGTCCGGTGACCCCAGGCAAGGCCGATGCAACCTGACGCCGAGCACGAAATATCTGAATATTCATGTGGGTCTCTTCCAGACCTAGTTGTTTGAACAGTAACTGCGTATCTAGCCAACCCGTGTCGGGCGACTCAGTCTGCCGGTGGCGCAGAAGATGTAACAGCAAGTAATGGTGCGACCGCTCACCGAGATCATGGGTAACGCCGTTCTCCATGACGCTCAGTCGCGTGCTTTCTTCATCCTGACTTACGTCGAAACGAAACAACACGTCCGCCAGCGTGGTTTGCTGTGGATTGAATTCCTTAGTGGCGTCGTCTTCGGTGATCAGAAAAAACGTCCAGCGTTTGCCATCGAACTCGATTACATCACCGTGATCAAACGGACCGCTCTCGTCGCCAGATGAGACTGACTCAGCAAACCATTGTTCACGATCCGGGCAGCGGTAGACCGCCAACTCGGGCTTGGCCTCGTTCGGTACTAGGCTGCTCTCTGGTATATCGATGATCTCGTGCATCGCAGCTTGATTGATCAACATTGGCACGGGCGGTGAGGTATCTCGAATCGTGAGTACGGCCTCGCCGACACCGGCAAAGTCAATGGTGTCGCCAACGTTTAACACCACCGACTGCTGCGCGGGAATGATCTTGTCGTTCAACTTAACGCCATTACGTGACACATCCTTGAGCAACCAGTCCGGCTCACGCCATTCGATCACGGCATGAAACTTCGAAACGTAGGCAAAATCCAGTTGAGTATCGACGGTGTCTTTCCGCCGCCCAAAAGTATGGTAATCGCGCAGGTAACGCAGACCGTTACCGCTCGGGCTTTTTAAGTCAAACGATGCCACAGTATTTGTTTGCGAGTAAGTGCTGATTGAAGGTGAACAGCCTGGGTGCGAGAGCTGTCGTACCGCTTACTGAGCGCGAACCACAATGACTCGGGTAACCGGCATGCCACCAACATTGCATGGGGGCAATGTCGAAGCACCAGCAACGACCGAACCTGTGACACGCACAGTTGTGCAGCAAAGGATAAATAGATTTAGCGCAGATAGCCAGCGCTAATGTTGTTCACTGAAGACGCAATATCTCTAGGGGCTTGATGAACGTGCATTAAGGTGCGGTAAAAAACCGCACTGCCTGACGCGTCACATTACCCTGATTGTCTTTTACTTCGGCAAAAATGTGGCGCTCGTGTTGGTTCTGCGGTAACGCCGATGCCAGTGTTAAGCGATACACTCCACCACCCTGATGCGAGAACAGGTTTTTAAGTTCTGACCCAGCAGCAAACCCATTGACGCTAAAGTCTGCTGTTACCGAAAAGGTGTCCAAATCAACCCCGGTATAGGCGTCGGCCACTGCCACCACAATTGCCGTGACAGGTACAGTGTTCACATTTGCCCGCGGCTGGCTAATCGTTAGCGTCGGCCGGTTATCGTCAGCCATCCAACCAAGATGCCGTCCATTCGCAGCCGACACATCAATCGGGGCACCTAAGTCGATCCAGCGTGCCACCATCATCTTTTGCGCCATGCTCAAGCTCGTCATGCCACCAGCCGGATGCGCCGTACTCGCTACAAAATCCAGATCCGCATTATTGGCGGAAGTTCCCGCTGGCAAGGTGGATGCATCACCCGGCACCGATTCAGTCGGATGATCGGCATTGGACCAGCCATCCAGACGTGCTCCGAATAACTTCCAGGTTAAGAGACTGCGGCGCGACTGAAATCGCCGGATATAGCGACTGGCATTGGATTGTCGCCAACTTTTGTTCGGGATCACTGGTGGATATCCGTACTTCGCACCCGAATCATTGGCCAGGCGATAATAATCATTTGGCACATGCGTCCCAGACTCCTTGCTGGTGTCGTCCAGCACCAGCTGCCCGGCGTTCTGACTGCCGTTGTGACACGCAATACAGTGGTTCTGCAGAATCGGGCGAATATCCTGATAGAACTCGACATTCACGGTCGCAGTCGGCACCTCACTCAGACCAACATTGCCTGCATTGTCGCCCGTGACGATGGGGGTAGAGGTCGACAAATCTCGCACCGTATACGTTGAATTGCTAGCGGCGGTTTGTTCAAAATCCAATGGCATTTGCGAGTGCGCATGACAACCACCGCAGTTACTACGCTGCTCACCCGGGCGCACCTGATGCCAAGTTTGGGACATATTCAATACCATGCCGTACCGGTCGATGGTCTGAAACGTAAATGGCGTATCCGCGGGCAACTTGACCAAAAAGCTAGTATCGGGGTTACCTTCTGGATCCATAATTGGCTGCCCGCTTTGATCAAATTTTCGCACCGGTATCTCACCAAGGATTCGCAGCTTCTCATTGGCATGACTGTAAAAATCGCCAGCCAGATTAGACGGTGAATTATTCGGGCCGTAACGCCGGTCGGTGATCGCCTCCATCGCGAGCAAGCGCACTGCCCAGATATCCGAATTGGTGTACTTGCCCGCATCTGCGCCCTGCCAGAACCAATTACTACTCTGATCATTTTGCGACGTATTAAATGCATCCAGCCCATCAAACTGACTGCTACCACGGCCTGGCGACGTGTCACGCTTATACAAGCTGCTCGATCCAACCAAACCGTACGCCGTGCCTGCCGGCAGCTCGGCGTGAACGGAACCGTCATTGGGCAACCAAGGCTTACTCGCGGGCTCATCGACGCCGTGAATATCGCGCCACGGCACCACCGCACGCGGCCAGGCCTCGTTGTAACGCGGGTCATTTTTGATTAACTTCAATTCACTCGGGCTGTTTACCGGCTGCATACTGTCAATCACATACAAGCCTGAATCGTAGTACGGCAGCGTGGTCGGTCGATTCAAATCGTTCGCTGGTCCGGGTGTCCAAGCGACTAATAGATCATTGTGCGGCGCGGCTGACGGATGGGTGAATTTTCCGACCCGAGGGCCGCCATTGGGGTCTTCGGGTGCCGCAGAATCGCCAGGGTGCGTCATGGGTGTCAACGCGTAGTAGCCCTGCGGTGTAAACGAATCTCGAAATGTGGTTTGTCCATGTGCAGCGTTCACTGTCTGCAAGATGCCCGGGTTCAAGTTAGGAAACGGACTGCCAAACGCGGGTTGATTGGGATTTGGTGGCGACGCCGGCAACGCAAATAAGGCACCGAAGCCATTATTGTTCAGGTTGTAATACTGCTCCACCACCACTTCCCCGCTGGAGACCTGCGTAAAGAAGTGGTATGCATTCGGCGAGGTCATGGCACTGACGAATGGCGCCCAGTTTCGCCCATCTGGATCAATGGTCCACACGCCCCATAAACGTCGGTCACGGATCCCTTGCGACTCATAGCTCGAGAACATGATTCGTCCATCATTCAAAATGGTCGGATGCAGCGCGCTGCCGATGGTCATGGGCGCAATCGCGTGCACGTTAGCACCATCCAGATCCATCACAAACATCTGCATGGTTGGCGTACTGAAACCTTTGGTCGGCACAAAGCCGTTGCGATTACTGGTAAACACCAGTTTATTGCCCGGCAGTGGCATTGGCCCCAAATTCAAGATGCCATAACCGAGTCGATTAAACGACGATGCGGGGTCCAGCGGATTGCGCTCATCCCAGTTACCATTACCAGTATTCGGCGTGAATTCGCCATGGGTAAGCTGTTCGATTTGCCGACTGGCTAAGTTGATTCGATAGATATCTGCGCCAAGTCGAGGCAGGTCTGAGCGCTGAGAGTTTAGTTGCGTTAGGTCATGAAACAGACTGTAGAACACCCATTGACCGTCAAATGAAACAAAGGGGTCTGTGACACTGCAGACCTCACAATCAATCAAGATTTCTTCTGTACCATTTGTGCGTAGCAACACCAAATCAGCGCCTGGGTCCAAGCGCCCAGGATGAAACACCTCGGGCCAGGTGGTATTTTGAAAGTCACCGAAGCGCGGTTGACGAACATAGACAATGTCATAGCAGACCCCGATTTTGGAGTCAGGACACGATTCTGGCGCTGGCGGATATACCAGCCGCGAGTCTTGCAAAAGGTAGGTAATAATCGGCACTAAGCGAGTCGCATCGGCAAATGCGGTAACGCTGAATACCAGACAAGCAGAACAGAGGCTAACGAAAAAAAATCGGAACGAGTGGCGCATGGCGTTTGGGCATTAATAGTGTTTTCATAACCAACTCCGGCTCACACCGTGTGTGACCGAGCCCTACGCAACCACGTTGACGCTATCACAATGCGGGGATCAGACGCAATTGTTTACGCTGTCGCACCACACAAACTACGCTCGCTCAGACTACAAATTGTGCTCAGCCAGGAAACGGCCAATTTCGTCTACGCAGACCTGCCACGCCGGCTCATGTCCCAACAGAATATGATTATTGCTTTCCAGTGGCACAAACCGAGCATTCGGAATGCCGATCGCCAATTCACGCCCCTGCGCTAACGAAATGCGTTGATCATGGCGCGAGTGAAACACGATGGTGGGCACGTTCACCTGCGACAACAGGTCACGCACATCAATATCACCAAAGGCTTGTTGAAAACGCACCGCATTTTCTGGCGAGGTGGTCTGACGCTGAAACTCATCAAACCAATCCAAGGCTTGCGGTTTCGCATCGGGCATAAACGTCTGTGAAAAGATATGCCGATAAGCAGCATTTTTTGCGCCCCAACCGTGTTTGGTCAAGGTAATAACCGCCTCGCGCCGTTCTTGTTCTTCCGGGCTCGCGCCGATCCGCCAGCCACTGGCATAACCCGAGATCAGAATCAGTGCGCTAACTCGCTCTGGGTGGCGCACTGCGTATTCAATCGATACCGCACAACCTTGTGAAATGCCCAATAAAGGAAAACGCTCCAAGTCCAGTTCATCAACCACAGTCTCAAGATCGCGCACAAAGACCTCCTGACAGATCTCGTCCACATCCCAGTCTGACAAACCATTCCCGCGCTCGTCATACCGAATGAACTCGCGCTCCCGAGCCAGCACATGATACAAGTCGCCCCAAATCGGGCTATCCCAGTCAAGCTCAAGGTGATTCAGCCAGTTTGCAGCTTTAACGATGGGTGAACCACTACCAACCGTGGCATAAGCGATTCGAACACCGTCCGATGTCTGGCAGAAGTTAATTTTCTGGCGACGCAACTTTGCACGCGTTGGTTGCTCGCTGTATATCTGCGGCGGTGCTTGTAAATAATCGTCGAAATCCGTGGTGGTTGAAATACCAGCTTGTTTTAACTGAGCTGTAAACTCAGTAACCACGCGTTCTGCTTGCTCTAGCTTGCCAAGACGCCGCAAGATATTCACATACGCCTTGGCGGCATCTTCACTAAATGGCTCCAGCGCCAGCCAACGTCGGGCCCAGTTTGCACCTTCTTCCAATTCAATTTCAGTATGCATCGCCAGTCGACGCAACGCATTCAAGCGTAAGAGACGCACTTCCTCACGCTCAGCCACCAACCAGGCCTGATACACCGGCTGATTGGGCAAATCTAAGCCGTCTAATAACTCTGCTTCGAGACTGCTGGCGAATGCTCGCAATTGCGCTACTGAGATAACACGTGCAGCGTCAGTCAATTCGGCGCGGATACGGTTCAAGTCAAGGTCGAACGGTGCCATGTCCAACTGCACGCGTTCACGATCTGCCATGATCGGCGACTCCACGCTGCCTTTTAACACACCGCGCAGCTTACTCAGCGACCACCGCAGAGCGCCGCGTGGATCGTCTGGAACTTCCCACAGCAATTCACACAGCCGTTCACGACGATGTGGGCGCGCCGTTAAACAGAGAAAGGCTAATAGTGCTCGGGTTTTTCGTGATGCGGGCAGGTTTATCTCGTGCCCATCATGACTCAGGGTCAACTCACCCAATACATTGACCACAATTCGCTTGTCCATCCAACTCCTACAAATACCACGCAAAAAACACCAATTACCACGCTCATTACCACGGTCAATGTAACGCCCCATTCCTACTATGGCGTCATTCACAGGGTCGACTGCTAAATACGGCGTTTTCCGAACCACTTAGGCTGGACTCGACCTTCAAAACCGAGAGCTTAATTCACGAGAAAGCGAATGTTCGATCTTAAACCAGAAACACCACAATACATAGCACTGCACGAGCTTGATCGGTGGTGTTTTGCAGGGGGTCGAGCGTTATGACTACATCTGCCGCCTTACAAGCATCTCATGTCACAAATTTGGGTGTCAGCGCCCGCATCCCCGACAAGCAGTTGATCGACCTCATCGCGTTACAGCGAGATCGGCGTGCTCTGGCTGAATTGTATAACCGCTACCAATCCCCTGTCTGCGGTCTGCTTCAGCGCGGGGGCTGGCACACCAAACTTATTGGCGAAATTTACAACGACGTCATGCTCACAGTTTGGAACAAAGCGTCAACGTTTCGTGGGGAATCCAAAGTATCCACCTGGATATTTGGTATTGCGGTACGAATTCGTATGGCACACAACCGTAAAGAAAACCGCCACCAGGCGAGTGATGACCGCGAGGTCGAAGTGGTCGGTGATCAGGCACAGCGTGATGCACTCGAGCAAGCCACACAGAAGGCGGATAACGAAGCCACCCTGCACGCAGCGCTGACAAGCCTATCAGACGCGCACCGCACCGTTATTGAACTTGCTTATTTCTACGGCTATGACACACAAGAAATCGCCGACATGCTTGATTGCCCGCTGAATACAGTAAAAACCCGCCTATTCTATGCGCGAAAACACTTAAAGAGCTGCATCATGGCGCTTTCAACTAATACGATGTGCACTACGCAAGTCTAAAATAAAACGAGCCAATTGAACCATTCCCCTGTTTTTCAGCACCTAGGGAGAGACGCTGTGCTCGCGCTTTGGGTGCGCAAATGTGACGCGATCTTACGCAGCAGACTGCAATCATTGGCTGGGGGAAGCATTATGTCCGACGACAACAAACCGCATAACGTCTTGAATGAAATGGCGGTGTTCGACTATGTGGCGGGCAACCAAAGCGACGAGAATCGCACTAACTTTGAACGCCTAATTACTGACAGTCGACCGCTTCGTGAATCGGTGGCTGACGAACAACTTTTACGCGCAGCGCTCAAAGACTACGCCAGAAATAACTCAACGCCCTTGCACCTCAGTTCTGAGAATTTCCAGGATTTATTGCGGCACATCGATGAACTGGCAGCTGAGTCTGACGACGACCTCCGTTTCCTGCCACCACGCGAATCCAGCACGTGGTCAGTGATTGGCGGGGTCGCCGCAACACTGTTACTTTGCGCCACGCTGTTCCTCGACTGGTACTCACGCCAGCACCAACCCGAGCGAGTGCTGCCGTCCAGACCAGCCAGCTACCCAGACCTTGGAGAACTGATATCGGAGCAACGGGCTCTCCAGATCACTTTCGCGCGCACTGCCGACCATGAAGCCATATCTAAATTGATGCAGCGCTACCAATTGCAGCCAGTCAGTCACACTGGCGCGGCCTGGGTGGCTTTCTCGGCGACCCCGCTATCTATTGCACAACTCAGCGAGATCAATTCGAGGGGCGACACCATCTCTGTGCGCATCATTACCTTTTCAGACCGGTAATATGGTGACTGCGGCTACGCTCGGGCAATAAAACCCGGGGACTCACTCTAGTACGTCGATAATTAAACGCTGATACCGAGTCAAACGTGGCGTTCCGTGATCTGTTACCGCCAAAACAACGTGAATGGTGCCGGTGCCTGGCGGCATCACGCGGTCAGATTTAATTTTGATCTCTGCTTTGGCCTGATCAAACCCGTTAATAACATGTTTAATACCCGTGTCGGAGCTCGACATCGCGCGAGTTCCCGGCTCTTCATAAACAAACCAATGAAACGACAAAGCATCGTTATCTGGGTCATGCGACGCCGTGGCACTTAGGTCAATTGTCTGACCGGAGGTTGCGCGTAGCCGACTCGGATGATCCAATACCGCAACAGGCGGATGGTTGGCTTGCGTATAGGGTTTAATTGTCCAATCCATTCTGGCCGCGAAATCATTTTGATAAGCCTCACGCCACCGCCAGATCGTTGCGTGATTAGTGGTGTGCCATTCACCGTCTACACCTTGAACTTCGTCTTGCACATTGGTCCAAATTGGGCGCGTTTCAGGCTCTAAGAACCACTTTTCCATCTTTGGCGTGTACAACTCATATCGACCGCCCCAACCGCCCCAGTTGGGGTATTCGGGATTCGTTAGCCCAAGCTGCAACAGGTTTAGGAATGCTGGGGTATCGCCCTCCATCATGAACTTCCATCTCGGGTATACAGCACCTAAGGGGCCTTTTTGTCGCACATGTTTATCTAACCATTCATTCGACACCAAGGAAAAGTCCGCGCCTGAAAAGCGACCATGAAAACGATCACCGCCAATGGCAATCCAAGTCGCGTGATGAAATCCACCTCCCGCATTGACGCCGGGCGTCACAATGTAAAAAAGGTTGGGAAAATGCTTGCGAATCCAAGGGCCACTATTGTCTTGATCAGAGATGGCATAAACTCGAAGTTTAGCAACGAACCGCGCCAACTCAGCCTTGCTGCGCGTTTCGCGTACCTTCCAAAGCGCCTGCGCGAGCACATTGGGTCCGCCCCAGACGTTGACCCACAGCGGCCGTTTGTCTTCCCGGTCGGCTTGCGCAATCAAAAGCTCTGAGCCCGGCGAGTCCATGCCCTCTCCAACCGCCGCCATGTCGTGCACAGGCAAACCTTGGCTAACATGGTTCAGCAAGACTTCGGCTTTTGGAAAACCCGGTTCGTGTAAATTTAAATTGGGTTCGACCTCACCGTATGCGGCAACAATCTTCTTAATAATTTCGGGGTTGACCTGGTCCTTATTCTTGCCGGTCGAAGTCGCTACCAAACCTTCAATATCCACGTGATTTGAGTAAGTGAGCAGGCGGACCAATGACATTTGATCATCTGGATCTCCGCCGATATCCGTAAGCACGAAAAGACGGTGCCTGTCACTCGACGAAGCCAGCAACCCATCATTTGCGATGACCGGTGTCGCCAAGACGACCAAGATAAACATACATACACAATCAAATCTAGAAAACGTTGTTTTTGCCACTTCGTGATTCCTCCTGACTCAGGTGGTCACCGCAATGAGGCGTTTAAATAACGCGTGCTCATTTTGACGGTACTCGAGCATTGATTACGCGAACCATTTTGTCAAACCTTCCAACGCATGAGGTTAACAAGCGTGCCCGAAACAGCACGAGCTAACCCCAAAGTTACACCCGAAACAAATTGAATCTAACCACACTCATTCCAGTTTCTGATTGACGAAGTCCGCGATTTCTTGATTTGGTCGCTGATGAATCGCGACTCTGTCTACGGCGGTAAGGTCTTGACACAAAAATGGCACTGTCCGCGTAAAGGCTTGGGAGCAGGATGCTATACCAGCGCCCTGAAACACCGTCACCAGAGATGCTTTAGACAAAGATTTTGCAAGGTGGTCAGGATTAAAACGATTATCCACCTCGTTATCGTTCCCTAGACGATACAGCTTGAGCTTTTTGTCGATGTTAGAGAGCGTCCGAGTTTAAAATAGAGGCCCGTACCTAGGTGCCATAAGCACTGCGGTGGTGATGCGCGCATCTAGCCCCCCCATGAGTAATGGCGCAACACCAACAAAACGCGGTTCAGAATCACGCGAACATAGAATCGAGTCGTTTGGCTTCGCCGCGCACTCCGCGTCGCGACCAGCGACATTGACGGTTGCACCGAGTCACCTCAATGTGTTGCAGGTACCCATCGAAAAACCGATCGTACCCACCCGTTGACGCTAAAACTGGGGCTTAAGTAAAAGATGTTTTATGACGGCTTCGACTACGCGCACAATGCGACGTGTTCGCGCGACCAACGGGCCGAATGCTGTATTTTCGAACGCTACTCCCCCCACATCTGGATGGCTTGGTTCGATAACTTCCTTACCAGAAAGTCGCTAATGGTAAATCAACTCTACGGACTACTCGGCCCCGTACTTTTCTTTAAACGCAACGCACATGGCACCGTCTGGGTCTTTTTCACACTCCTTCATGATCATTTCACACCCTTGTTTAACACCGGCTTTGACCGACGGTCTGTCTGATTCGTCCCAGCCTTCCATTTGCTCTTCTGTGCCAAGGTCAACACAATTATTATACAACGCCTGCTCACCAGAGACTGAACAGCCACCGACACATAACAAAACCATTAACAGCCAGTTCTTCCTACTTTTCAATTCTTTCTCTCCGTTGCTATTCGTTACCATCTTTCTTCGACGTGGTCGTTCGCTCAAACCGCATAGTCAGACAACGCATTCACGCTCAAGAATGCCACCTATGGATGTCACCGAGCATTAGTGACAACACTTCGCCCCAATAACTTACCGATTCGCTGCGCATCCAAGTCCATAACCCGTTTACTCCCATGTGTCACGAGCATTGTCCTCGATCCATCGATGTGAATCAAATTTAGCTCATAGGTGTCATAACTACCACGTGCTTTGATTGTCTTCTTCAACAATTGCACAGCGTTTACACGACTAAAGGGAATTGCCAACGTTTCCATACCAAACGGCCTGATCCGCCGTATGTAAACAGTCTCGGTAGACACATCAAAAGAAATCGTATTAAACAAAGAAAGCATCATCCATATGCCCATCAGCAGGAAAACTAAACCAGCAACTAACGTAAACACGCTTCCTAGCTGCCCGCTGTCGGCCCCGAACAAATCTACAGGCTCGAAAAATGACAGATAACCCAGAATGCTGATACCGACGATCGCCGCAGATACACTCACAATTAGGTTAAGCATGCTCGGGTTGAACGTCAGATTTTGCGCGCCAAAGTCATCACGAAGGCGGAAGGTACAAAAGTTCGCCCCTTCATCACTGAGCGGTTCCCACACCGACTTGTCGTAGTCCTCTCGGCTCACTCAATCACACCCGCCATGGCTTAATCTCCCACGGCATCCATCGCTATAAAACTAATGTCACTGTACACTCTTTTAACGTGGCGATCAGCGATAGCCACGCATTCCGCTGCGCTTATTTATCCTTAACTACTTCTGTGATATTGAAGCCTTCACTCGTCGTTGGCGCGGTAAAAAAACGGGTCACAGCCTCAAACATCTCAACCGAGTCCGTGTTAACTCGCTCAGGGCGATTTTCACGCCGCTTGGCAATGCGTTCAAGGCACACGTGCTCTGGCGTATTCAGGTATACCATTTCGTGCGGCGCGTTGACCTTTGAGAAGATCGCTCGGAACCAAGCCCTCTGTGAAACGGTATTGGCCGGAAAATCCATAACAACATCGCCCCCCGCAGTCAGTACCGCCTGCACCAGCTTTTTGACCTGAGACTTAAGCAGACCCGAGTATTTTATATAGTCTTCCAGTGACTTGATCTTATTGGGATAGAGCGACTGAAGCCACTCATCTTCTGAAATCAAAACTGCGTTTCGATTTCGCGCAATCTCCACAGCTCGAGTGGACTTGCCTGCCCCCATTTTTCCACAAAAAAATACTAACTCACCCTGCTTCATTCTCTTTCTCAATTGGTTTTTCCCCAACGGCACATGAGTGTCCGTCCCTCATGATAACCACACGGCCGACTAGACGCGACCTTGTTAGGCAATGCCCGAGTTTTTCAATATCGCCTATACCCACTGTTCAGGTAGAGCTCTCGGTCTGTCGATTGGGGCGTAGCCACCAAACAGGCAGATACGTTGAACATCGCGTTAAACCCACTTATTCAGCGTTGTTCTGCGCTCTTGTAGACGCTTATCCTACTGGCTCAAATCGTAGGAAGCTTTATGTTGTATCCTTTGTCTGCTTCAAGCGCTTTGCTTCTTTAACCATTTTGCCGAACTCGCGGTCACGCGCACGTTTCTCAGCCAAGGTTGCTGTTGCCAACACATTTTCGCGTCGTAATTTTTTGTAGTTGGCCAACCTTCGCCCACCCAATACGTTCTCTTCAACCGCCTGCAACACCGCACAACCCGGCTCGATTACGTGATTACAATCGGCAAACTGGCATTGCATCGCTAAGAACCCGATGTCTTCAAAGACTGGGCCGATGGAGCCTCTGATTTCAACTACCCTCAACTCACGTATGCCGGGGACGTCGATAACGAGCCCACCGGAAGGGAGTTGGTGCAATTCTCGATGAGTTGTGGTGTGACGGCCTTGATATCCTCGTGTCGGCTATTAGCTGTGTGAAAAAGGGACGAGACCAAGTCTGTAAAGTGCTTCACTCATAATTTAGCCCCATTATCTCCGTAACCCAGCCCTATTTTCGATGCAATGGGGCATCACTTGGTGATCACCCTCACGTTAATTCCATGCACAATGGTTGACTGCGTTTTGATGCCATCAGCCGTGGTTTTGCAGGTAATAATTAGTTCCTCGTTGCTCACCCACACCAAGTTTGGGAGAGGCTGACAGTATCCCGCAAAGAATGTCTCTCCCATCTTCGCCTTTGGAAACGACTTCCAAGACTCGATAACGAAGTTATCACCGTATGGTGCATGCCCTGCTTCTGACTTTGATTGGTATTGCTTTACGGACCACAATCGATTTGGAGATTCGTAAATATTGACTTACTCCCAATCCATGAGAAACAACAGGTGTCTACTGTAAAAGTAAAATGCTACGGCCAGAATGCCTAGCGAGAATAGTGCGCCGCTAGTTTTTCGCTTCACGTTTGCTACCTACCGAGCTGTGAGCTCGAGCGTGTTCTAGCAAGGCGACCGTATTTAGTGGTGTATGAAATATACCACCACACTTTCTTACCATAACACTACTCACTGAACACGCTAATTTTCCTGCCATTGCTACTAGCTTCGTCGTAGATTTCGTTTAGACCTGTAACGAAGTCTTGAAGCTCAGGGGGCACTGAACCAGTCTGTAGGTTTATAAGGCAGAAAGGCGGCTCAAGTTTATTGATGCCTCCCGTAACCAAACTGTCTGCTAGGGCATTCAAATTTCTACCATGCCAGTCTGGCGCGCCAACCTGCGGCAGTAATTGAGAGAAATAATCGTCAGGGGATTGAATTTCACTCCAGTCAATAATAACTTTCACGATCGCATGCCTACTAAAAAACCAACAACCACACCGCTATAAACTAAGTGGTTTACAGGCTCATGATTTATAGACGAAGCAATACGCAATCGAAAGGTAGCCAAGCACGTGAAAAGAACACACCACCAACGATCTCGCTTAGATCGAAAACTTGGACTTTTCGCCACCTTAAACAGATTCATTAATTCTCCGAACTGCCCGCTATTATTCATCGCTTACTAACTTTAGATTGTTGCTGTTGATGATGATGGAGGCTAAACGCCGTCGCTGTTCTTGATAATTGGTACCCACCAACGTACCCTCATTTCACTAAAATGTCTCCAAGGCATAGGGAAATAGGCCACGATGTCAGGTTTACTGCCATCCCGCTCATAACCCGTCGCAGAAAACCATTCGCTATAAATGTACCGGTTCGTTTTCATCGCCCCACGATATAAACAGTCAAACTCCGCGTAAGTTGCGGCAGGAACGCTATGAGTTTCAAATGTCGTTGCCTTGTCGCCAGTATCGTATTCCACACCAAGGACGTCTAAAAACTTATCTTGCGCTTTTTTTTCGTCGGGGAAGTATGCAGTCAGTAATGGGGAGCCACTTACCAATCCTGGCTTACCGTCAGTCAATTCGCAAAGAGATTTATAGCCATCTGAGCCGACATACTCTTTCCAAAATTTCTTGCCGTTTTTAGTGAAATCGTCAAACTCAAACCGTTTACTTTTCCCGACGATATTAAACGATGCCTTCTCTACTATTTTATATTCCATTCTCTCAACCTCAACAGGTTCTAAAGGAAAAGAGGCTTTGCGGTATGTTGTAATCGTCGCATTAGCAGAGCGAACCTCACTCGGGTTTACACCATGAATTTTACGAAATGATCGTGTGAATGCATTTGGCGATGTATACCCATACTTCATTGCGATGTTCACGATGGTAGCTTGAGTGCTTACCACATCGGCGGCTGCCAAAGTAAACCTTCTCCTTCTTACGTACTCAGAGAACGTAGTATCAAAATAGGAGAAAAATACTCGATTCAGATGAAATTTCGAACAACAAGCGATTTTTGCTGCATCATCAATAGAAATTTCACCAACAAGATTCTCTTCCACATACTCTATAACTAAGCGAATTCGATCTACCCAACGCATGCTCTAGCCTCTAATTGAGCCTGCAGGATAATGAGTCTCCATGTTCACTGTCTCACCTTTTTTTGCCATATATCTTGAAAATCAACTACGAGCTTATTCAGCTGCCAGGCTTCGCGGCCACGGGCGCACCCAACGATCGGGGGCAGTGGTCGTTTTTTCATTGATCGGGTAGGTAGGTTGCTCTTGAACTCAAACGCTTAAGCTCAGGCTATTTTTTAAAGATAGATACGAAAAGTTCTACGACAAACACGATTAAAAACAATACCAATAGAAACCATATAAATTCAGTGGGCAAGCTAGTTAAAGCTTCAGTAAAGTTTAGCGGTTTTCGCTCTGTAGACGGATAAAAACCCTTTGACTTTGAGTAGTCATACCCTGCCAAAAGAAGGATAAAGGTCAATCCAATACCAACCAAAACAATCAGCTTATAAATTTTTAACCGCTCTTTTAAAGGCTTCAAATTAATCCTCCCAATGCGATACCTAAACGCCACACCTAAGTTGTTGGCGCACCCTGAGTTCGAGTAGCCCCAGCATAGCAATATACATAGTGACGTATCAGATGAAATTACCAAAGTCTCTAATGCGTCGTTTTAAATTTTCGTGGGCTCTGTCTTATTCAAGGAATTCAGAAATGCCGGCCATGCTCCTTACCGAACTCTACTCGGCGCATTGAAACCATCATGGTCTGAACAAACACCGGAATAACTAGTACCGTCGATATTTTCTTTGTTGAGTTTAGACATGTAACACCAATGAAGGCTACTGCGTAGCAAGTGTCCGAGCGATGAGACCGTTTGTGTTAATTCTTGTTACACGTTCGGCCGGCTCAGTGGATCTTGCCAAGCCTGATTGTTGGCACACATCACCAGATGATTTAATGTAACGTGAAGAGTGCCGCATAACTCACGGTCGCTTCGACGGAGCACATGTTTTTGCAACAAACCAACCAATAGGCCTAGTGGATTAGCGCTTTGCTCCGGACCAAATATCTTAACCCAATCGAATTGGGAAATATCGACACTGAACTTGTTTGCATAGGCTTCTATGAATTCTTTGCCATCCTCTCCCGCTAATTGAGACTCACATAGCAAACATGTTTTTCCGTTAGGTTCACGATTAAGTAGCCCAAGTTCCGACACGGCAAAATCTTTTATCTGCTCTAGAGAAATTGGGGTCATCTAACTAAATCGCGCACATTGTTAAAACGGTGAAGCATTAGAATATCATTTGGGCTATTCAATGCCACTAAAGTGCGACGCCCTTATTTAATCTGGTTTCCTATTTCGGTCTTTACTAAAAAGCGATATCCATGCAGCCAACTCGATTACGACACCAAGTATTGACAATACTGACGCCGAGCCGACCCAACCTAAAATATAGAAAACACCTGCGAGCAAAAAGAGGGCTAACGCCACTCCATGCTCTCCATTATTGTTCATTGCATCATCTAGCGCGGCAAGTACCGGCGATAACGAAGTAGGTTTTAATATGCCAGTCGAGCGCCCCCAAACCTACGCAGCGGGCGTACATGTACATGGCTTTGTGATATTTCATTCAATAGTGCACGTATGGTTTAAACATATTGATATTGAGTTTGCAACCGAGCGCTTCGATATACTTTTTAAGTGAGCAAAGCATCATATCACTTCCACCCGAGCGATCACTATGCTTGTGAGTATTTAGTATAAATTTTGCAGATAATCCTTTTTATACTCATTACTCATGCATTAACGAGGTGTGTAGCGCCTTTCCAAGGGGAGCGTTGACAAGCGCGTCCCGCACAATTGCTGCGTTTGCGGCGCAGTGTACTTTGACAATTTGTTATCAGTCATTTTGACCAAATGCACAGTATGCCCATATCTGTGCAGTGAATTCACTATCACCAGCATCAAACGTATTTACCAAAAATATGTTTTTCTTTTCGTAGGTCCCGCGTATCCACAGAGAAAAATCTGTACTATCTCCAATACGTAAGTTATCGATCTCACTTGCAATTCCTAGCCCCCAGTGATGTCCACGCAGGGTACCGGTAATTTGAGGTTCTCTATACTTGTTAGTTAGTGTTTGAACGAGTAACTGATATTCTTGCTTAAAATGAGAAGCCATTTTCTCTGCAGCACCGCCTTCTGTGTGACGAGGATCCAGCTCGGACATATGCTCAGCTGTAATTGTAGCCACCGATCCATAAGGCATATTGTTCTCGTCAAAATCATAATCAGATAAATCTGGAACTTCATATGGACTCGATCGTTTGGAATGCCCATTCTCAAGTATTGGTACCAATTTTCGAGGAGGCTCAAGGAGCAAACCTTCTATAATATCGACTATATTTTCCATTATTATCTCTCACACTTATAACGCCTGCTTCAGCTGAGCCCAAGCCGGAGTGTTTTTGTATTAATGTTTGAGCGCAGCGAGCAACACAAAAAACGCGGAGGTTTTAACGTCAGACCGGAAGCGCTTGAATGGCCATTTTGTGTCGTTTCTATCAACGCAAAATATAATCCCCGTCTACCTTTAGAATAGCGCCTCCTCCAAACCATACCTGACAATTACTTATATTAACGCCTTTCGAGAAAAGCTGGACGTAATTAGGAAAGTCGCGGAAACTATTTTGTTCAATTTTCATCACCTCACCATCCCATTTACCGTGCTTCAAGAGATAATAGCCAAAAGCTGCATTTCCTGAACCTGTTGCCGGATCTTCTAAATAGCCAAAAGTTGGAGCGAAGACTCTAGTTCGATATTTGCTATCTTGAGTAGCTGACTCTGCCGAATACAAGACAATAATATCAACTCCAATTTGAATACAAAATTCGTTAAGAGTTCGAAGGTCCGGCGCCACGGAAAGTATAGACTCAAGCCCTGCCATAGGAACAACAAGAGTCTCAAGTCCTCCATTTACAATTTCGATTGGTTGCACTGGGTCAATATCATTAGCATGACAATCAAGGGCCGTGACAATATCAGTTACGCCTATTTTTTTTGCGGAAAACCGGGCAGGCGGCGCCGATATATACACGCACTTTTCACTTTTGTAGCGATTCTCAACCACCAAGCGATCCGAGTTTGTCGCAATAGACAATATTGCCTTGTCTTGCATTGCGACACTATTGGCGACGATATCGTTGAGAATCGCTATTGTTGCATGACCACAGAAGGCTACTTCACGTTCGGAAGAGAAGAACCTAAGTGCGTAGTCGGTATCCGTGCCAGGACTGACATAACCAACCTCACTGACAAACCCTTTCAGTTCTTTTGCAACCTGAAGCATTTCTGCACTAGAAAGGTCATCTGCTGAGTTAAGGTATACAGCAGCGGCTGGATTCCCAGCTGAATATTGAGAGGCAAAAGCATCTATCTTTTTAAATCTTAATCTACGCATGATTTCCTTTTGGACTTACGCCCAGGTTGGGGCGTGACTTAAGGAGCGTCCTGCTGCGTTTGTTAGCAGCAAACAAGATCATCTTGTTATGTGTTTTTGAAACCATCTTTTACACCCTGAGGTACTTCATAAGATCCATCCATTTCCTTTGGCCGAAGGTCGGGATGTTGATTCCAGAGCGGTTCCATTATGTCTGTATACAAATAACCCATTACGAAACCGACTCCTTTCCTCATTTGTTCGAAGTCTTCCTTCGAAGAATTATCCATGATTTTTTTAAGTTGCTTATCCAACGTAGATGAAATCCTCATTGCTAATAAGCTAGTTTCTTCAGCCAACTCTCTATCCATACTTACTTCTCTTAATACACATACCACCTTTAAAAAAAGCGTGCATCTTTTTGCGTGTCCGTGCCTCTTGCAGCATTTTCATGTTTGAACTTGTTAGTTTTTTTGGTACATCTTCGGAACAACGACTCCAATTTTTTCATAAAATTCGTTTAGTTTTCTTGCGCCGCTTTTATTTACAGACAGCGTTTTACCCCAGCCCCCCATGTCAATACGAACTCTAGAGCACTCGAAACATACTTCTAGGCGCACTTCACCATATTCAGACATGTAGGAGAGATAGTGACGGGGACTAAAACACATTCCTAAAGGACCGCCCTCTACCGCGAGTTCCTTGATAATTTTTACGGCTTCTACGATTAAAACGAAATCAGAAATACTCTTTTTTTGGACTACGGAGTAACCATCTATTTCCTCTAATTCGCTACGGTTCAATTTAGGGTAATTATCTTTTAACTCATGCCTATCAGCGATGGTGGCGACTAGCATGTTGCCATCTACTGCATCGGGGATACCCCTCGGCAATTCTACCGCTTTCAACGAATCTAAACTCAGAGCTACGACGACGACTAATGTATGAATTAAGTATTTCACTCAGGGATAAACCTCACACCTAGCTTATGGGCAAACTGCAGCAAAGCGCAGGTTTGTCGAGCCGTCGGCGACATTGACCGCCTTGTTAGCCATTTTTCTTGTTCATACTAAAAGTATGGCTACGATTTTTATTGATCATATAGCCGCCGATGATAAATGTGGCAATACTCGACGAAATTACTAAGCTCCAAAATAAAGAACCACCGCCGATAACCGTGCCCACTGCTGGAACTCTTACCGCAACCTCTGAAAACATTGCCGCGATAAGTCCGACATAGGACCACAGCATAAAATCATAGTGAATTTTCAACCAATTTTGACTCCTTCGGAAAAGTACAGGAACCAAAATACCAGCTGTCACAAGTGTCATAGACCCGATTGCCATCCAATGGAAAGGACCAAAAGAGTATATTGATTTAGTAAAAAGTGCCGTGACATTCATTGAGATCATAGCGGCAAAATAGGCATATCCAAGCATTTTATGCTGCTTAGTTCCCTTAGTTAAAAGAATCACCAGAGCGCCAATCAAGATGGCTATAACGGCGCATACCGTATGAACAAAACCAATATTGGAACTAAACATTTTTCTCTCCTTGAGTTTGGCTAACGCCTTTCAAACGAGCGCGTTGAAAACGCGTGCGAGCCGACGGCGTGAAGTTTTTTGCCTTGTATGGTTGATTCCGACACATAAACATCCTTTCTCCATGTTCGTCTTACGGGTAAATTGAGACCCACCTTCGGTAACGGCCGAAGGCCATTGTTAGTAGCTCGATTTGCGACGGGTTTTAAAAACCGATAACAAGAATGAGCGCTAGCAATCTCTCAAGCTTATCTTCGAATAGGCTTTTGGGATGTGGCCCTGGTGGCGTCGCGGTGCGCAGCACTCAAGCCCGTATAACAAGCAAGAGGTAGCTTAGCATGAACCAACCTGAAATCAATGTCGGCATCGACACTTCTAAAGGTCAACTTGATATCGGTATTATTTCCTCAAACCAATTCTCTTGCGCTTCTAATGATGGCAACGGCATCACCTCTGCCATTGAAAAACTGCTTTTGACTCACCCTGATCGTGTAGTGATCGAAGCCACCGGTCGGCTGGAATTCCCCTTCGCCATCACTGCCTATAGGGCTGGTTTATCAATTGTTATCGGTGATGCGGCTCACGGCGGTTACCTAGCTAAAAGCACGGAAAAACTCAGACCTTACCAAAGATTTTGCACGCATGTATTATCCGCTTAGCTACCATACGGGTCCATGGCGAGCAGATAAGCTCTCAGCTCTGCCTTGTTAGGATTTGATTCTAACCAATTACGCAGTTCTTTGACTTTCTGATAGTCTTCTTTGCCAAATTTTTTCTCATAAAGGGCCGCAAATGTTGCCTTCGTATCATTGACCCGAATCTGTTTTTGCCAATGATCAGAAAAAACACTATTTACCTTATTGGCAATACCCTGCTCCTTCAGATATTCCCACTCACCTTTATCTAGCCACACGCCACCAACCCGGGGGCTGTAATCCAACTTATGGTCTGTGTCAGCGCTTATTCGGTACTTAAGCATGATCGAACCAGTCAATGGGCATAGCAATGCTGACTTGGAATCTTCCAGTTCGTACGGGGTATCCGTGGTATTCGCGAGTTCAGCATTATTTCGCTCACTCCACGCCACGAAGTCTTCAATTAATATCCAGTTTCCCTGACAAGCTGAACAGGTATGAGCTCTAAATGAACTCTCGATAAAACACGGTTGCAAGGTATTGGTTTTACAGCTTGGGCACTTCATAATTTCCTCATTATTCTTTTCATATTATCGATTCGCTATTCACTGGCTCGTGGTTGAGTAACTCGTTCACAACCAGCGGCGGTGTTAGGTTAAGCCTAATCAAGTCGTGGCTAAAAACTAGTCGCTCAATAACAAATCATAAATCGGCGAGATAGTTGGCAAGTCGGCCAAGATCAATTCATACAGTGAAAAGTCGACCTTTTTCACATTATCGTTCTCCGACTCTTCTCTTCTGGACTTCAAGACAAATAAACTGCTCCCAAGCTCAACGATCTGTGTTAACCCACTCTGGTATCCGCTTCCAAATACCTTAGTATTGGTATTGGTCAGAAGGTCGTAAATTGATCTTTGCCCTCCGTTTGACGTAAGCACCAACTTATTATTCAAACAAGAATAGATTCCGGTTTCAGTATCGAGTGGAATCTCAACACGGTTAAATCGTTCATCGATGTAATTTATTGATGGAGCAGGAGAATAAGATGATCCTGAAAACCGCTCATAAAACAGCTTACCCCAAGTCTCACACGCCAAATATAAAGAAGCATTTTTATTGTCTTGCAAATAAATGGGAGACCGCAATGTGCCATCTGATAATACGAATAGGTCGCGAGTATCGGGCTCCCAAATAAGGTGGTCTTGATATTCCTTGATGTAATCACAGCCTGCGTTGGGGTAATTTGGCATAACATCCACGCTCAAATTATTTGCTATTCGAATTACGTTATCGTACGCGCAAACAAAAATGCCTTTTGAGGTCTTAGCGCTGCCACTAAATGCGGAATAATAAAAGACCGTACTATCTTCTTTTAATAGACGCGTTTTCTTTGACTCGGGGTCTATTTCCCAATATTGCATTACTTGCGGAGCGTCGCCGTTTTCTGGCGTTAAATACACGCCAATTGCAGTCTTATCAGACTGTAAAGGGTTATCGAATACAAATCCTCTACCCCAATATTCCTCGCCATCCGGAAGAAAATCGTACGTGATTGGTGAAAGTGTTTGTCTGCCGTGGTCAAAAATAAAATTACGTGAATCACCCGGTTGAACTTCACAATAATCGCTTACTGAAATGTAGGAGAAATTATTGACCACAAAGATCTCTGACCCGAACCCTAAACATGATTGCCACGGCCCCAGGCTCCCCGCGTATTCCACACCAAAATAGTTGATGAATTTCACGCTTCCAGTTTGTGAATTGGCTAAAAACAGGTTCCCCATGACATCGACCCAAACTTCACGACTATTTGCCCTCGTTACACGAATAGACGTTTCCCCTGGAGATTGGAGGCTGGCTACTTTGGACGCCTTCTTAGTCGCTGCATCAAAGACATACAAAGCTTCTTGCCGGTAAGATCCAAAAACACCACCGCCTTCACTCGTTTGGGCAACAAAAACCGCATGCCGCGGACCAATTTTATGTAGCCCATCAGTATAGCGATAGTCCAAATTGTTAGGATTTGGCGGGTAAAAAATCTCTTTACTTTTATAAACAGTCGCTGCTTGGATAGGCGAAGTAAGTAACAAAGATAAAAGAGCGCACAGCAAAAAAAACGCAGCCCTGGCTACTATAGAATTTTGATTTTTCATCATGATCTCTCCATCAACCATTGACTCTGTTGCGTTAAACAATATCCGTATCCATGTTCCAGTTTACTACGGACGCGTACTAAACGCTTGCTTACTGGTTAGTAGTCTAGTTTTGAAGTGGTGACTCTCCATCGTAACTTTCATATGTTTCCCAACCTTCCTCAAAAAGGTCGCGTCGCCATACTTGTGCACAGCCTTGCGGATGAGGGTCGCTATACCAAGGAAAAGAAACAACACCTTCTTTTTCTTCTGAACTTGACCGCTCTGTTAAGTTGCTTCACTTTTGAATACCCATTACTGCTCCTAATATTCCAAGAAGAAGCATAGCCAGAAATGGAGCTGACGATAATAAGAAGAAGCCTTTGTTCATCTTTTCTCCGAACAAGGTAACTACAATCAGATAGGGAATAGCTAAAACCAGCATCGCCGCAAAAAGGTACCCAAAAATCAGAAGCCCACCATTGCCTGAATACTCAGACCAGATGAAATTTGCCGCGGGAACGACAAGAAGCAGTGCGATAAATGACCACACTAAAACCATAGCCTTGTCCATGACACTCATACGCCCACCTAGCACCACAATCTGGGATGCATAAACCGCGTCCGATCGCATTGATAGTGTTTCGCCTTGTTATGACTCCTGTTCAATTGCCTTCCTTAATTCGAGTGAATAGTCAATTACTGAAGAACAGTAGGCTTGACGATAATATTCTAAATTTAAACTGCTCTTTAAAATCTCTGATCTAGGTAAAGAAAATCTAACCAACCCTATTTTTTCATTGGGATTTAGATCAGTCAAAATCAGCCGGTCGTTAGACTGACTCAAATAGATGTCTTGTATTGGAAGTTGCTTATTCTTCTTAGGGTATTCAACACGAACCGCTATTTCACCATTAGCTTGAGTAGACCACTTTAAATCTAATTTATGGCGTAGAGCCTGACCTAATGATTTAAATTCGATTTCTTCTATTCTCTGTTCGGGGCGACACCTGTGGTCCGAGATTATTTCTTCTAAGCCATCTCTCTTGCTGGCCGTACAACCTGAAACCACCAACGTAGTGATTAGAATGGTAAGGAGTCTAGTAGTCATAACGCCCGCCTCAAAGGCACGCAACATGTTGAGTGTCCAACGAAACCAGTGATCGTTTGCCTTTTTATACGCTATTGGTATTTTCGCTCCTTATTGTAAATATTGTGAGCACTCCAATTGCGCCAATTAAAAGACTTGCAAAAAACAAGGCCAACTCAAATTCTGCTCCGAATAACGGCATAGCGACAGCTAGTAAAACACCCAGTAAAAGCAGGCTGAGCAACCCAGCGAATAAGTACGCCACATACTTTATTAGTTTGCCTCCTTTACTATTCAACGCAGCAACTATACAGAGATAGGCCATACAAATAATTAAAGCGACAGGGTGTAGTTCACCCATAAAGATTTTTACTATTCCAACGCCTGCCATCATCGAGAACAGGGCTGAAAGTAGGTATTTAGATAATTTCATGATTTGCCTTTGCATATTACAGCTATATAAAAGCCGGATTAGTTTTGATTTGCATGTGCCGGCGTAGTGTTAAAGCACAAACCAAGCAGGCAACCGAGATCCAGCCAGCTTAGTAGCAATTTTTGATGACATTGTCTGGTTAATTCCGATACATAAACATCCTTTCTTCATGCTCGTCTTACGGGTAAATTGACGCCCATCTCCGTTAACAGCCGAGGACCATTGGCAGTAGCTCGCTTTGAGACTGGTTTTAAAAACCTATAACTAGCAAGAGCCAGCTTAACATGAACCAACTTGAAATCAATATCGGCACCGGCACTTCCAAGGAACGACAGTACATCGCCACCAGTCCCGTACGGCGAAGGAAACGGTCAAGCCCATCTGCACATAGTGTAGAGAGCGCTTCTGAGTGGAAGTGGAGCGCAGCGGCTTATTACGCATTTCACTACTATTTGACCTTCACAAAATACTCTCGGGAATTGGATACATCTTCGAGTAACGGACTACCCATGTAGACCCAATACGTATTGTTATCAACGAAATTGAGCAGCGATATAATCTCCTGGTTATACATGGTGTATTTAATTGCAACGGAGTAAGGAGTGCAGCCCAGATTTACATAAGCAACACTCTCATTTGCACCTTTCCAGTCGTACGATTTACCGCTAATTTCAACTTGCCTAAAGGGCACATCTTTCATTGTCATCAGACCCTGGGAATAGGTAATCTCGGCGGTGCCCACGATCTGATTTATGAACTCATGTGTGTGCTCAGGAATTTTCGCATACGAAGCTGTATAGTTCAGCGTAAGCTTATGATCCGATCTCCAAGTGCCATCTAAGGAAGGACAAGAGCTAACACTCTCTGAAATAAAAGCAACTATAAATAATGAAGTTCTCATGCTGTCCTTTATCTTGTGTAACGTCCCAAGTCCGGACCGAAACGAATTGGTTTGAGTTACGTCATTAAAGCACAGAAGCGGGCTGCGCAACGCGTAGCATTGCAACCATACATTAGCATGTCATATTTGTGGCTACTCGTTCTCTATCTTACGATCTATCCTGTATGCCGAAAGTATCGCTGCACCGCTAAGTATGAAAGCGGGTATTCCAAATTGCCAAAGGTTTAACTCAAGATAAACCCGAGAAATCAACGCAAAGAGAAACATCCCTAAACCACATACGGCACAAAACCAAAAAGCTTTTGATGTATTGAAGAAAATATATTGTTTTTCCATGCTTATGCCTAAATATTGTTTAGGTCAGCGACTTTGTAACAGGCGCTGTGCGGAGAGCCGAAGATGACTTTGATTAATTTGTTACGTGTTATTGGTTAATTGCTTGTTCCAGATAATCGACCGACTCAGCTACCGAGATTGTAAAAAAACCGCCTTGTCCAGAATCAAAGGCCTCTCTCCATATTTGGTAACCTTCCTTGTAATTTGACAATATACCTGCCTGTCCACTTAATTTCGTAACACTAGCCTTCAATGCTTTAGGACTAATAGGCAAGTGTGAAATGTCACTGCCATACCCCGAAGGTGCTTGAGGGTTCTTAATTCGAAGACCGTCAATACTAATATGAATAATTTCCTTGCCCTCACGCCTGTCGATCTGGACAATCGTAAGCTTCGATTCAGCTTCGTGATCTCTTGTTTGATAGCTCCAGATTTGACCGACTGAAAAATCACCAGCCAAAGCTGTAGATACCATAAATATTGAGCTAAAAAGTATTAATAGTTTCTTCATTGCTCTCTTATTGTTAACGCGGGCCGAGGGAGTTCGCGTCCATGTGCTCGACACGATTTAATGTTTGTTCCTATGGGGCTGACTATATAAATTCTCTAATTTTCGTATTTGCACCATATTTTTCTAATAGCTCCTTCATTTCGGTGATCTCATACTCAACTGCATAATCATAAGCTCGCCAATTATTGCACCAAATACCGTTTGGATTTGCACCTGCTCTTAAAAGCGCCTCGGTAATTATAAGTATATTCTGTCCATGCAAAGTTTTAGAGGATCGATACTCAGACAATAGATAATGAAGATAATCCGACAATTCATCTTTAGCTTGTGGAGATGCTCCCGCCTTCAAGAGACTCTTTATCATCTCTACATCCTTAAGATGGAGATAAACTTCCAGATACGAGAAAACTTCTTCTTTCTTCTCAGCAAAAAACTCCAGATCTATAAGGGTATCTAGCAATTCTTGACGCGTCATGTTCACCTCAGGTCAACACCGAGCGCCGCAACGTGATGGCGAAGCCATGAAACGAAGGTCTGCGGAATACATGACAGAGAGTTCTTGCCTGGCCTTATTATGGTTTCGTGATTCTTGGTACATTGTTCATAAACGCGACGACTTCGTTAGCAATATTGCCTAGTGCTTTAGCAACGGCTTCCAATTCAGCTTTTTTGATTGTTTCGCTAAAGTTCGTATCGCCGGACGACTTCTTAGTAGTGAAATCCTCAGTACTTACTACAGATTTCACAATGATTCCTGAACGGACATCAAGTAATACGGCTTCAATCGAGCAATAGGATTTGCTTTCGTTAGGATCGATAAACCTATATTTTTGATAAGACTGGCAGGAGCTTCTGTAAGCAAGTAATAAATCAGCTTGGAATCGTGCCGCCGCTTCCCGTAATACCGGCAACGATCTTTTTTCAGATACCAGCATTGCAGGCAAAAATGACGCATCATAAACCCGGTCGGATGCCCTCAGTTTGTTGATCAGTCTCTGAACTAATGAATCATTCAGCTGCGTAAAATCATTTGAGTAAAACCGCCAATAGTTGTCGGTACTGAGTTTCAGGATTGCGATTCTGTTTTTCTCGGGCAATGTTACCTGGTAATTTAACAGTTCGTTTATCTTCTTACCATCGTCCCCAAACGCAGCGCCCTCAACGAGTCCATCGTTGAAGTTCGTTACCGCTCCTTGATGATAACTCTTAGGCCGATCAACAGACCCGACAGTGGCGCACGCCTGAAGAAATAAACAGGCGATCCCTACATAGATTACTCTCATGATTCTCCTTTTTTAATACTCATAACACAGTGAACAAAGACGCCCGCGAAGTGAGCGTAGCGAATGGCAATGTTTCACTATGCTACGTGTTTTCATTTGATATCGCGCCATTACCTAAATTTATTTCATGAAGCTGACCATGAAAATCGGCAACCAGAGCAACGTTTTCTTTAACCTACATTCCTTCGGTTAGGATTTCAGGGCCAGATGAACCCCATAACTTCCTCTGTTGTAGAGCCCAATTTCAACCTCTCCCCACGTAAGTAAACAATCCCTATCTGACAGCTAAATAACCCAAAACATGCAGTAAAATCTACTTGTTGGGGGTAGGTCCGATAGGTAACGCCTTGCTAAGGAGCATTTTGGCTGAATTGGAGTTTTGGGTACAGTGGCGCAGCCACCCAAAACGGAAGGTAAGACGAAATGCCCCTCTTGAGCAATTTGTTAGCTCTTATACTCCACCTCTATTGGAAGTTTAAATTTCTTGGTTATTCGACGAGCTTCGACCTCAATACCCGATAAATCGAAGTAGGTATTTGGTAATATGCTCGAATCTAGTTCTATCGATATACGAGTGAAATCACTACCTTTATCTTCTTGAACGATAGGATCGTTTACTCTTACTCCTTTTTTAAACTCTATAGTAGTAATACGGTTTGAATTCCTGATTTTCGCAACTAGTGTAGAACAAACTGCATTGAGCGTGGCAAGCCCTAACTTACAAAGCTCGTCACCAACCTTAATGTTCTTTTTTTGATTGTGACAGCCCATGTGTAGCGAAAGGAATATAATTGCGGCCGGCAATTCGTTAACTGCTGAATGAGGATCAAGTGGCATGCCGGCGTCATACCATACTTCCAGCTTATTTAAAGAAACATTCATTTTGACAGTGGAGCAATTACCTTCAATAAATTCATCTGCTGCATGGCATAAAGCTTGAAATGCTAACATGGTGTTTAACTTGGGATCGTCAAGTTCTCCCAAGTACATGGAAGGTCGTCGCCTTACTGGTTCTAATCCTTTTAATACTTCAATTTCGTTTGAGTCATATGATTTTGACATATTACTATCTCGAAGAGAGCTAACGCCGCTATTTGCGGCAAATTTGGAATGGACCATTTTGTGTTAGCGTAAGCGTTAAGACACAAATAAGGACCATGGAAAATTTGTCCCGCGCTTGCGCAGCAAGTGCGTGCAAGGTAGCCTTGTTAGCACTCGAGCGCACTGACTTTAACCACTGTAACATAAGCCACACGACCTCCACGCCACCACGTTGCCTTTGTACCAACTTTAAGTCTTTCATGATGATATATTCGACGCTCGTCACTTAAAACCCACATATTGGCATAACCTTTTTTGGGAATATTGCCAAGTGTGGTATCCGTTATAACCCGGCCACTTTCATCAAGTATCTCTGGCCAGATCATGTGAACCCCTTCAACTTGAGGGTCGTCTCCGTCATAAAGGAAATCCACTCTCATTCCTTGCCCAGGCTTAGCGTTTTTTATTTCCTCGGCTAAATCAACTTCATATTCCACTATGAAATCTGGTTGCCTTTTCGTTCTCTCTTCGTACGGTATATGTGGTTCCATAATGTAATGCTAACGCCACAAACAGGGGCCGCAACGCAGGTGCGAAGCGCCGGAGTGGAGGTCCCGGCCGTGCAGCGGCCCTTGCCGGTTTACTTTGTTATGCATTTTCTAATGTTGCTCGTATTCGCTTAGTTTCAGGAGCACAACCATTGGTGGAGTTCCTTGCTTCCCAACGTAAAGAATGGATAGATATGCTGAAACAAAATCCTCTTTACTTAAGCACAGCGTACCGATATCGGTGGTTTCGTTTACACGTGTCGTGGCGACCTGGATCTCGGTGCCCTGTGGCATAAGCTGCCATCCTTTACCTTTAGTTTCAATCTTTCGATAGCTCACGCTCGTGAAATGCCTTTCGCCGAGTTCAACGAATACAAGATTGGTGGGGATGCGAGCTGAAATACGCTGGCAATCTACTCCGCCATCCTTCTGCACTTGTATATCAATGCCGGCCTCTTTAGCAGATTCCGACGACATTTCTTTCCATCCCACGGCGAGGCAGCTATTCGAAATCAGAATTAATACAAGTGCATGGAATATTTTCACGATGCTCACTTATGCATAACGCCAAAGCTATAGGCGCGCAAGAATTGCGCGTCCAGCCCGTAGGGCGTAATACCCTTTCTTGTTATGTGTGTTTCTCATGGCTTTTTTGCCAGAAAGACAACTGATAGTCATCGTAATCTTCGCTGTTTTCAGGAATGAAAAAATCTACTGTGCAAGGTTTACCTGGAAACAAAAATGCCAATTTTGCTTCGTAGATTTCTTTTAACGCATTTCCTATTTCTATCAATTTATCTGAAGAAATATCATCACAACCCCGATGGTGTATGTCGACAATATGAAGATGATTAATTACCCATTCAACGGATTTCGGAGTGGCCCCCTCTTGTGCTTCGAAGCCACGGATGTTTTCTATAGCCTGCTCATCTAATGGTTCACTAGTTTGAAAAATATAGTTTTCGAAAGCCACAAACTGAGGATTAAAAACGCTAACGTACGCAGTGGCTAATGAAAAATTACCCATACAGGACAGCCAAGCTTCGAGATCTATTCCAGCTCCGTTATTCCATTTGGATAATTCACTCTCCATACTTGGTGGAATCTTCATACTACACATAACGCCCTTGGCATGGGCGACCGGCGTGGCCGGGAGTCCAGCCCGAAGGGCGAACATGCCCAAGATTGTTAGGCATCGAAAACTGCATGGCCATTTAACGCCGAATCTCCCAATATTTCTCGAGTCTTTTTCTTAAAAAGATTAAATTTAATATCTGCCGAGATTTCATCCCCATTCTCATAAATTTCTTTGTACAGGTTAAGAACTGTAAGGAAAGTTTCTTCTAGCTGTTCCCCAGCTCTGAAACTGAATGATATCTTTACTAATCCATTTTCAATCTTTGCAGTTGCTGTCGTATCTATTGTCGCAGCCAAAGTAATTTCTTCACTTTTCAGAGCTCCTATGCTGGCTTGAACCAATAGATCAAACAAATTATTTGTTTCATAAGTCTCTCTTCGAGCATATTGAAAAACTTCAAAAATAAGTATTAGCTCTAATCTTGGCTGAAAGCTTACTAATTTCATTTATCAACTGCCTAACAGCTTATTATTGAGCGCGCTCGATTTCGCCCAAATTGATATTTCGCAAAGACTTCATATCCCTTTGTTTTACCTATGCTTTTTCTCACTCCCTCGTTTTTCCTTGGTGTGAAAGTGTGCGTGCGCAATATCAATCCTAGCAGTGCGCAATAACATTCTCAATAAAATATCTAAGCCTTTGATTTTCTTTGCTTTGTTTAATATCAAAAGTGGCAAAGTGTGCGCGAGATGGGGCGTAAAGTTACCCATTTTTAGTAAATCAACGGGATATACTGTTTTTTTTTACAGTTTTTTAGTTGGAAAAATATGACCGGATATCCGGCGTAGGCTGGAGTTTTAGTTCGTGAAATTCGAGAGGGATTTTGAGACTTTTGGAATGGTGCCCAGGAGAGGACTTGAACCTCCACGGCCGTAAGGCCACTAGCACCTGAAGCTAGCGTGTCTACCAATTCCACCACCTGGGCATACTGCATATTGTGGATACGTGAAGTGATCACGCTGCCCTGGGATCGTTCGACACGCTACGCGTGGCCGCTTTGCGGCACTTGAACTTCGTCCATTCGGACTCGGTTCTTCGTCTACCAATTCCACCACCTGGGCATACTGCATATTGTGGATACGTGAAGTGATTCACGCTGCCCTGAGATCATTCGACACGCTACGCGTGGCCGCTTTGCGGCACTCGAACTTCGTCCATTCGGACTCGGTTCTTCGTCTACCAATTCCACCACTGGGGCAAGGAGGGGCGATTATATAGCGTTGTGCGCTGGTGCAAAAGCGGAATTTAAAAATTCTCGTTAGTTTTTAATCATTCTCGGGCGTCGATGGAATCGAGGCTTACGATGAGCTGCGCGGTGTTGCCGCGCCACTTTAGGGGTAAAACGTAACTCAGGCGTTCGGGCTTGAGACTGTCGTTGTCGAGGTGGCCGCTGATGACTTTGGGCGTGGAGATATGAAACTCGGGGCCGAGGGTTTTTCTTACGTTGCCGGAAATCGTGTTGGCGACTTCGCCAACGATGTCGGACATATACTGATCTGAGAATTCGGACTCGCCCAGGCTAAGCAACAGGTACTTAAGCAAGGCACGCGACGACGAAAAAAATACGAAGCCTTTGGTTTTGCCTGAAATTGCAATCGCCCCGGTGAGATCGAGGCCCAGTTGTTCGTGATTCCGCACTAGGTATGGCGTACCGAGTTCAAGTGACTTTCGGTCCTTGGAGACGTGCGCGAAGTAGCGAGATACACCATCCAGAAAGGTAGTGATGTGTTGTAAATCTTTCATCGTTGCCCCGCTACTTTTAACACCTGTTCGATTGCGCTTTGCAAATCACTTTCGGTAAATGGCTTACACAGAAACCCGTTGGCACCGTACTTGAGCGCGGTGATGGCTGTGTGTTTGTCAGACAAGGCCGACACCACCAGAATCGCGGCTTTAGGGGCGATGGTCACCATGTGGCGAATGCATTCAACACCGCCCATTTCGGGCATGGTGAGGTCCATGGTGACTAAGTCTGGTAGCTCTTTTTTCGCGGATTCCAGCGCCTGACGCCCGTTTTCAGCACGTTCGACTTTGGCAAAACGCGAGAGCAAACTGCGGCTGATCTTGTTTCTGATCACCAGCGAATCATCAACTATTAATAGCTTCATGTGCGACTCCTAGGCCACCTTGGCGTTCAACGGGGAGTCGTCGATCTGGCTTGAACTACTGAACAGGAAAATAAATTGGGTGAACTCCTTGGCCACACTGCGCACCTGAACTTTGGCACCAATCTGTTTGGCCAAATCCCACACCAGCGGTAGGCCCACACCACGGCCAGCGGTGGTGTCGACGTGTGCTTTGGTGCTGAATGGTTCAGTAAATACAAACTTGAGCAGTTCCGCCTTAGATAATGTGCGGTCTGCGACCGACTCAGCGTGCTGCCCTTTGATTGCACGCTCAATGGCGGCGTAATCGAAACCGCGACCGTCGTCTTCAACCACAAAACGATAATTCCCTTGGCCATCGTCACTTAGCAACACCTGAATCCGACCGATGCGGGGTTTGCAGTGCGCGCGTCGACCGTCGACCGATTCAATACCATGTGCCAGGCTGTTTCGCACAAGTTGCACCGCCATCGAATACAAAGATTGTTCAAGGTCGCGGGGTAACGGGTGTTCGAAGCCCCGAACTTCCAGCTGCGCTGTCACGCCCTGCTCTTGTGCGATGTCGCTGACCATGGTTTGCAACCCATGCCAGCGTTGATTGATTGCTGGTGGCATCACCGTGCCAACAACGGGCACATCAAGGTCTTGTTTGCTGGTGGCCTGATCGTAGCGAATACCGTATTGTTGAAGCCGCTCGCACAAGCTTTTGAGCAGCTCGATGTTTTCAATGATTTGCTTGAGCGCCACGGTCAGTGGCAACACATCCCGGCCACTCACGGACTCTGATTTCGCTCGTTCCAGCAATTCGGCAATGTCTTCTTCAAACGCATGTACCTGCTCGCCCAGCGTCGTTAAACCAATACTGCGTGCATCGCCTTTGACACGATGCGCGAGCGGCATGATCTGCGCTAGACTGTGAGCAATACTCTGAGCCTGACCACGCTTACTTTTGAGAACCTGGTTCATCTTGGTGAGTGATGACATACCCTGCTCGATAAATAACCGCAGTTCGTCAGGGTTGATCGGCAAGATCTGTGAAAACAACGCCAATTGTGTATGCATCTTGGTTTCAGAAGCTTCCTGAGTACTGCGCAGCTTAACGCGGTCGGTAATGTCCTGCACCGTTACCAGTAGCACGGTTTCGCCGTCTTCCTGCACCAACGGGGCAAAGCTGAAGTTCAGATATTTTTCTTCGTGCTTGCCATTCGGTGTTTCTACAAAGGCTTTTACTTCTTTCAGTGGATTGAGATCGCCAATCAAATCCGGGCTCACATGCTGTTTGAAATACAGCGAGATAAAATCATGCGCACTGCGCGCCGTAGACTCAGTGACGTATCGATTTAAGAACGCAGCAAATTTACGCCCGGCGATCTGATTAGTGCCGAAAATTTCTTCCAGCCGGCCAGAGTGTTGCAGACCGATTCGCAGGTTCGCATCCACCAGACACACACCATCATCGATGCTGGCAAGCAATTGATCGGATTCATGCTGCTTGAGCTCTAGCCGACGATCACGGGTACGCAGCTGGTTCAGGAAGTGAAATAAAATCACAAAAAAGTTAATCGTTGCAAGTGAAATACCAGCCACTTGTGCGCGCCGCAATAAGGTGGTTTGTGCTTCTGCTTCATGACTGAAGTGATCCGTGAGCTGGGTCATGAGGTCGAACAGCACCAGGTTATTGCGCGCGATGAATTCGGAAGCAGGCTGAATCTCTTCGTCGGTAATCAGCGTATCTTTCATCAGTGGTTTGATCGCCGTGTCAAATCCAGACCAGAGTAAATTAGCCTGATTGAGCAATGCCCTTCCACGTTCCGTCGTCACCGCGTCAACTTGAATTTTCGCGCCGGTTTCGGTCGAGGTGGCCTGCCCACCGTGTGTCAGCGCATTCAGCGTTTCACCAAACAAGGTGTAATGACTGCGCAGCTCTTCCAGACCAGACTGATACACCCATTGCTGTAACTTTTGTGACTTGATGTACAGCGTGGCTTTCGACATCTGCTGACTCAAGGTACTTTGCCGCGCGGCCAGATTGATCAACTCGGTCTGCTCCGCGATCTTGCCAGAAGTATAAAAATTGAGAATCAGTACGCCTAAATCAAAAATAATGAATAGCGCTATGGAAATGACGAGAAATCGGTATTTACCGAACAACTTGGAGAACACGATTTATTTTCCTCTACCAATAGGTAGCTCTACCCAGCCAACAATCATGGCCAACCGGTCCCCATTCTTAGGCCTCTGCATGACATAAATATGACGGCTGTCTACAAAACTTGAGATTATGCCGCTCTGACAGTAGACCTTGTCCGGCTAGGGTTTTCAGTCGTCTGACACGCTGACAAAAATTGACAATCTCTGGTCCGGCGGTGCCGATTTGCAATTGCTGCTCACAGTTTTGATAATCCACCCACAAAAAACGATCTGGTCGCAGAACTGATGCAAACAATATCGCCACACGATGTGGCTTGCGGCCAAAGAATCACTGATAAAACATTGGGCGAAGAGAACTTGCGATAGCCAGTCTCGGATGTGGGGTTTTTGATTAATTTATGACTCAGAGTAAAAATAAACTATTGCTGTTTTTCGATCATGAGGACAGCCACAAAACCTGCTTATTGATGTTCCTCAAACTGAACGAGGAGAATTTTGCTCAAGCGCAACGGTTTGCCAATCAGTTCGACATGAAATTGCCTCGCCAATGGGGCGTGGAGTGGACTGAACCAGAAGTAACCGCGCAGCCGGATTACATTCAGGTTGAGTACCAAAGCAATGCTGGTGAGGAACTGCCCTACGAACTCCTGCATGGCTTGTTCCGTGCCGGACTGCGAGGGGCCGCAATTGAGTCGCACTTTCCAGATAGCGACACCACCATGCAGCACTTTTTCGTTCGAGGTTCAATGGTGACGTCTAAGTCGCTGTATAAACGTGTGGACCGTGCTGCCGAGATTGTTGCCGGTCAGTTCTCCAAACCCGAGGACGAAGCTGAGCAGCCCGAGCTAGACAAACCGATGTCTTTGCGCCGGATACTCATGGAGCGCGAGCAGGCGCAGGCAGAACAGGCTGATACGTTCGATGAGACAGAATCAATTCAGGCAATCGCCCCCGAACCAGACGCCGAGGCGCTGGCTGATCTAGACGCTGAGACCGATGAGCTGTTGCGCAAATCACTGATAAAACAAGCCATCGTCAAAGGCTCAATACAAGGATTACCGGCTGGCGTGATCGCTGCGCTGGTGCTCGACGACTGGTGGTTGTGGCTGGGTCTGGGCGTACTAATCGCTATTGGGTTATCGCTGTTCTATGTGAAGCGCAACCTGGATGAGTTCGAGAATGAAGATTTCTCGATCGAACTCGACGACGGCTTCTCCGAAATCAGCCAAACTGACTAAGCGCACACGAACCCAGATTGCGACGCGGGTTTTAGCGGAGGCGTTAGCGGCCCACCATGTGAGTGACTAGTTCATGTACCGTTCTCACGCATGGCTTTCTCACGCTCTTTGACGGCATCTTGCAGCGTATCTTCAACGTCTTCGGCTTTTTCCAAGGCATCCAGCTGCGGTTCAATCATGCGCTCCAGCGGTGTTTCAGTTGACGGTTCTGACGAACCGCTTCCGCAAGCGCTGAGCAGGACAAACATACTAATGGCAAGGCTGACCGACATAATCTTTGTTGGCATGACACACTCCCGGTTAAATTAACTGCGTTGAATAAAAACTTTAGCACAATGCGTGGCGGTGTTTTGCACCAATATCCTTTACACTAAGCGCTCACCTGCGCATTCGTTAAAGACCGGCCAATTCCAGTTACGTGATCGATACCCTCCAGCAAAAGCGTGCCACTCGCTTCGTATTACTGACGGTTTTTGCCTACGCCATTGGCTTCGGCATCATCATGCCAGTGCTGCCAGAATTGATCGTCGAATTGGAACAAGTTTCGCTATCAGAAGCTACGTGGATTGGTGGTTTAATTGCAGCCTCGTACGCCGTATTCCAATTCCTTATGGGCCCACTGGTTGGCAATCTGGGCGATCGCTTTGGCCGCAGACCGGTCTTTTTGGCGTCTTTGGCTGGCTTCAGTGTGGACTTTTTTCTCATGGGTTTCGCTCAGAACATTCTCTGGCTGTTTATCGGTCGTTCTATTGCCGGCGCACTCGGAGCGATCTTCGGCCCGGCCAACGCAGTAATGGCGGATATCTCGAGCGCACAAGATCGAGCCAAACGTTTTGGCATGGTTGGTGCTGCTTTTGGGATTGGCTTTATGGTCGGCCCAGCGCTGGGTGGGCTGCTCGGCGACATCGGCACTCGAGTGCCTTTTTTCGTGGCCTCGGCACTCGCTGCGTGCGTTTTTGTGTATGGATTGGTGGCGTTTCCTGAAACCATGCCGGCATCATCGCGTCGATCTTTTTCCCTACGCCGTGCTAACCCGGTTGGCGCGCTGCTCAGCTTAAAGCAAGTACCCGGTGTGTTGGGTATTGCCGCGGTTTATTTTATCTGGGTAACCAGCACTAATATCTACCCGGTGAGTTGGGCTTACTTTGCGCCGATCAAGTTTGGTTGGGACAGCAAAATGGTTGGTTTATCTCTGACGCTGGTTGGTATTTCCATGGCGTTAGTACAAATGCTATTGCTGGGGCGGGTTGTGGCCCGCTGGGGCGAACGCGGCGCAGCAATTATAGGTTTGAGCTCGGCCACGCTGTCAATGCTGTTTTATGCGTTCACCAACAGCGCCCTCTTAACCCTGGTTGTGTGTCTGGTAGTCGGTATTCAAGGCATGGTCATGCCCAGCATCAATGCCATGATGTCACAACGCACGCCAGTTGATAGTCAAGGCGAACTGCAAGGCTTTAATGGCAGCTTAGCCGCATTAGCAGCCTTGGCCGCACCGTTAATCTACAATACGACACTGTCGTATTTTACCGCCGCCGACGCCGCCGTGCATTTTCCAGGCGCGCCATTTATTGTCTCTTCGATACTGGCAGTCATCGCGCTGGTGGCAATAACCCGACTCAACACGGCCACTGCCCTCGCTACAGAATAACTAACGCAACATGTTCCACTTTCATCGACATTTTTCGGAGTCCAAAATGAAATGTTCCACCGCCATCAACCTGATGATTAGCGGAGTGCTCGTGTGTATGAGCACAGCAATCCACGCCCAGACTGACGACAACTCGACATCAAGTCGTATTGAGCCGGCGATTTTAGAGACAGCCAATGCGCTGATCGACACCGCACTCAAAAGCAACCTTGGGTATGAGATTGTTGAATCTTTAACGACCGAAGTCGGACCACGACTGGCTGGTTCAGAAGCTGAAAAACGGGCGCGTGACTGGGCCGAGAAACTGGGCGATTCATTGAGTTTCGATCGCGTATCAGTAGAAGAGTTCACCATGCCATTTTGGGATCGCGGACATCTGCATATTTCACTCACTCAGCCGTACAAACAAGCGCTATATGGCACCGCGCTGGGCGGATCAGCACCAAGCACGGAGGACCTGGAAGCTCCGGTCGTTTATTTTCGTACCGTGCATGACATTCAGAACATCAATGACGGTGAATTAAACGGCAAAATTGCGTTCATTGATGGTGAGCCGATGGTTAAAAGCCAAACGGGAGCAGGTTACGGGCCAAGTAACCAAAAGCGTCGAATCGGCTGGCAACACGCCCAGCGCGGTGGTGCTTCGGCACTGGTAATTCGCTCGGTTGGTTCGGATTCGCACCGCTTTCCACACACCGGCATGATGAGCTCAGACAACAACAACTGGGCGACGATTCCAGTCATCGCGATTTCCAATCCAGATGCGGATCATTTGCGTCGTCTGCATGAGCTCAATAAGACCATGCATCTCTCTCTGCACTCAGGTTCAGACTGGCAGGGCGATGTCACCAGCGGCAATGTGGTATTCGACCTAGTCGGCCGCGATAAACCCGACGAAATTGTCCTGATCGGCGGCCACTTGGACAGTTGGGACCTTGGTACCGGCGCGGTTGACGATGGTGCTGGTGTGGCAATCACCACCGCCGCAGCCGAATTGATCGCACGTTTACCACACCGTCCACGTCGAACCATTCGCGTGGTGTTATTCGGGGCCGAAGAAGTGGGGTTGCTCGGCGCCAGAGCGTATGCCGCGCAACACGCAGCGGAATTGAACAATCACGTACTCGCCACCGAATCAGACTTCGGAGCCGAGAAAATCTGGCGCTTACGCTCAAACGTCAACCCAGACGCCAACGCAGTGATCGACGGGATCGGTCGTCAAATCGAACGATTGGGGATCGTGCGTGGCGATGCCAAGTCGCCTGGTGGTGGACCGGATATCATCCCGTTGGCAGCCGCTGGTGTACCGACCGTGCGTCTGGACCAAAACGGCACCGATTACTTCGATCTGCACCATACGCCGGATGATACGCTGGATAAGATCAGCCCTGAAGCATTGGCTCAAAATGTGGCCGCTTACGCCGCTCTGGTCTATATTGCGGCTGAGAGCGAAGCGGAATTTCGCCTCCCTAAAGCGACCGAAGACAAAGAGTAGATGACCAAACCCGAGCGGTGACGCATCACCGCTCGGGTTCGCAAATCAAGACGAAAGGGGCATAGCATGATTGTAGTCTGGGGATGCATTGAAACAACGGCGGAACACGTGCAGCAAGTTCTGAATCTGAGCCTGCAACACGTACATCGTTCTCGTACCGAGCCCGGCTGCATCAGCCACAGCGCTAACATTGATGCCGAAAATCCACACCGCGTGGTGTTCTTCGAGGAATGGGAGAATATGGATGCGCTCAAAACCCATTTTTCGGTGCCGGCTTCATCGGAATTCGTCAATCAAGTAGCTCGACTATCGGTATCGCCACCAGAGATTCGCGCTTACACCGCGGAACCAGTCAAACTAGGTTAAACAATACGCGTCAAGGCGATCAATAGCACCAGCCCAATTAACAGCCAAACAAGGACTCTGGCACGGTATTCTGGTCGTGCATTCTGGCTTGGCACAACCGCTTTGAGGTCCTCTGGAATCGGCATTGGACGCAACGCCGACACGTTGGCACCACCGGTATTCCCGATCGGTACCCAGCCAAACAGAAAGCCCGGCACCACCGCCACTAGGCGCAGTGTCTGGCCGATCACCTCGCGCCATCGCCGTGTGCGCATACCGACCCGAAACATCCAGGCGTGCGTGATGAGATGAGGAAAGAAATAGCGCTGCCCGAGTATATGCGCACGTTCAAGTCGTGCAAAACTCACATCGTACTGCTGAGCCAGATATGCCTGGCGCGCCAGCGCCATTTCTTGCTCGAAGGCGTGTTGTGTCTTTGCTTGCATGCTTGAGTTCCCACAGTCATTGAACGAACGCCAAGGTTACTGGGGTTTGTCAGCTTGGTATTGAACCAATCGCCTATCCAGACGCGGCCTGCAATAACTGAGTTGGAGTGAGTCCAAACAGTTTTCGCGCCGACCGGGTGAAATGCGCCTGATCGGCGAACCCTCCTGCCAACGCCGCCTCCGCCAAACTCATCGACATTGCCTGTTTGGCGGACACCCGGATGGCTTGCCACAATACCCATTTCGACAAGGGGACTCCGAGTTGCTGCTTTGCCAAGGTGCGTAATCGGGACACCGAGATTCCGGCGTGCTGCGCAGCGCGTGTCACCGCCCCATTTAATGGTTGCCCGTGCAAATACGCCAGCGCGTGAGCCAGCCTAGGATCGAGATTCGATTCGGACACGTTCAGGCCTTGGTGCAACTGTGCGTTCAAATCAGAGAGTGACAGAGACAAATCCAATCGTTCGGACTCCGGCAATCGGCAGATGTCGGCGTCACCGGCTTTTTGCATCCAGATTTGCCCCAATGCGGACTGCGGCTCAACCAGTAACAGGGTTAACGTAGACGTTGGCAGGAGTTGATGTGGTGCGTCGGGACGGACCAGCAACGCGTGGCCCTGAATCGTTTTTCCACTGGCATCAAGCATCGACAAGGGCGTTTCGGCCTGACAGATCTGCACCGACGCATGCCGATGCACTGCATTGTCGCCGGCCGCTCCGCGATACAACAGCAGGCACTGATCAACATGGACTTCTCCCCGCCAGCCCACTTAACGCTTCTCTCGGGTGCCAATGCGCATGCGGATTATGAACCGGCTATTGGCGAACAGTGCGCAGGTGTGGCAAGGGCGCATACCCCGGCGTGTAACGCATTGGACTGATATCCAGACCGCCACGACGTGTGTATAAAGCCTGCACAGCGAGCTGCTGCGGCGCACAGCGATCCATAACATCGACGAAGATGCGCTCAACACATTGCTCATGAAATTCATTGTGTTGACGAAACGAAATCAAATATCGAAGCAAGGCAGCATGATCGACCTGCGTGCCCTCGTACTTGATGATCACACTCGCCCAATCGGGTTGATTGGTAATCAAGCAGTTCGATTTCAGTAGATGGCTGTGAACGGTTTCAGCAACACGGGCGGCACTGTTCGACAACTGGAGCAGTTCGGTGTCCACCGTGTAAGTCTGCACATCAATGTCCAGTGCATCCAGACAAGTGCCTGGAAGTTCACCAATCGCGAACGCACGAGCATCATGTGCTGGCATTAGGGTAAGCCGCACAGAACCCTCGGCTACCGCCTCCAGATCGCGCTGTAATACCTCCGCCACCTCAGACTGTGAGGCGAACGTGCTCTGGTTGAAACTGTTTAGATACAGCTTGAAGGATTTTGATTCTACGATGTTAATTGACCCGGCATCGAAGATCACCTGCGCCAGCGCCACCATCGGTTTGCCACGCGGGTTTAACCAAGACAATTCGAACGCCTGCCACACATCGTGACCAGCGAATGGCAACGCGCTCGTGATCCCAAGCGGTGTGCGATTCAGGCTACGCGGTACGGGCTGCAATAGCTCGGGACTGTATTGGGATACGTACTCAGTTGGCCTACCCAAGCTCAGTGCCTGTAACGCGTCATTTTTATCGTCAACCATGCTTGCTACTCCACAGACAACCTGTGTGCAATGTTTAAACCGGCGCCGCAGCCTGCATAATCAAGCCGCACAACCAAGCGCCGTACGTGCCTAGTACATAGCCGAAGACCGCCAACAACACACCGACCGGAGCCAGCGCAGGATGGAAAGCCGCCGCCAATACTGGCGCAGACGCCGCACCACCAATATTGGCTTTACTGCCAATCGCCAGAAAGAAATACGGGGCTCGGATCATCAGGCCCACAACCACTAACAAGACCACGTGGATCAGCATCCAAATCCCACCAACTAGAAATAGACCAGGGTGATCAGCCAGGGTTCGGATATCCATCTTCATGCCAATGGTCGCCACCAGCAAGAAAATGAAAATCGCGCCGATCTTAGATGCACCGGCCCCTTCGTAGCTCCGAACGCGAGTGAACGACAACACCACGCCGATTGTCGTGGCAATGACGATCAACCAGAAGAATTTCGAGGTCAGACTAAATTTAGCCAGCCCAGGGGCATGCACTTCCAGATACGGGGCAATCAGATCCGCGCCGGCATGCGCGATGGCGGTGGCACCAAAGGCGATGCCAGCCATAACCATCAGGTCAGTAGTGGATGGGTTGCGCTCGATGCTTTTTCCATAAGCTTCCATTTTTTCTTGTAAGCGTTGCACCGAACTGGAATCCGCTTTGAAAAATCGATCCAGTTGCTCTTTACGCTGAATACCGATCAATAAAAAAGCCATCCAAATTTCTGCCACGATAATGTCTACCGTGATCATGATCCCAAATAGGGTATTTGACGGACTGAAAATTTCATACATCGCGGCCTGGTTGGCGCCGCCACCTATCCAGCTTCCCGCCACCGTGGTCATGCCACGCCAGACTGCCTCTGGCCCCGCACCGCCAACCAGGTCTGGGTTGAATGCTGACACGATAAGAATCGCCAGCGGACCACCAATAATGACACCGACGGTACCGGTCAAGAACATGACCACGGGTTTAAAACCCAGGTGCGCGATTTCTTTCAGGTCCACGCTCAGCGTCAGCAAAATCAAACAAGCGGGTAGCAGGTATCGCGATGCCACGTAATACAGCTGAGAGTGCTCACCATCCACAATATTGAACGTGTTCAATAAGGAAGGGATGAAGTAACACAGCAGCAACATGGGAACGATGCTGTAGAATTTAACGAGTTTCGGGTGCGTGCTGTGTGAGGTTCGGAACACCAGGGCAAGAATCCCTAGGAGCAAGCCGAGCACCACAGCATCGTTCGTAATAAGTACATTTGAAGTATCCATCGCGGTATCCTATCAGTGCCGATGTGCGGGCACAATCGAAACCCGTTCTGCCAGCTTGGGCACGCATCCACTCTTAATTTTTACCTTTACGCACGGTGACTCAACTATGAAACGACTTTCTCTGATTCTTCTCACGCTGTTGCTCGCCTCCTCTTGCACACAGGAAACCCAGAACAAATTTGGCCGCGCAGTGCAAAACTGGACAGGCACTGACGGTGTGCTTGAGATTTACGCAGGTGATCGACTAGTTCGCCGCTTCCTTGAAATTGACAAATTATCCACCGCAGTCTCCACACGCGGCAGCGATGCCCGCCCTTACCGCTTCGGGTACGGAATTCTTGACCTTAATTTAAACGGTCAAGTAGACCCGGGTGAACGTAAAGTTTACTTTGAGTTCAGTGATTATTCGACGCCGTATGTGTTCTTTGAGAAGCCGAAAAACGCACAGCTTTAAGATCAACACTTATTCTCAGAGTCTGTGCTCAAGCAGTAGTCTTTAAGAGCGGAGTTGACTATCATATATGGCCTTTTATACGACGCACCCGTTTAAGGGCAACCACCTGAACTATGGCTAAAGTACACATCATTATGGGCTCCCAGTCTGACTGGCCGACTATGCAGCTCGCCACCAAACCGCTGGATGATTTAGGTGTGGCTTATGAATGCAGCGTGGTATCCGCTCATCGCACACCACAACGACTCGTTGAGTTTGCTGAAAATGCTGAAACGAATGGCGTGGAAGTCATTATTGCTGGTGCCGGTGGTGCCGCACATTTACCCGGCATGACCGCAGCGATGACGTGGATTCCGGTCGTAGGCGTTCCCGTCAAATCCGCCAGCTTAAATGGCTTGGACAGCCTGTTGTCGATTGTGCAAATGCCAAAAGGCGTCGCGGTTGCTACCCAGGCAATCGGCACCTCCGGCGCGTTCAATGCTGGACTGATGGCGGCACAGATTCTCGCCGGTTCAGATAAAGAACTGCGTGAGCGAATCAAAACATGGCGCGCAAAACAAACCGAGTCGGTACCGACCAACGTGGAATAACATTATGTCTGTGGTGATTTTGGGCAGCGGCCAACTGGCCAAGATGCTCGCTGAAGCGGGGAATGAAATCGGCATTTCCTCAACTTTTGTGGTCAAGCATGGTGTATCTGCTGACCCGGTTGGCGGGCTGGGTGAAGTACACCGACACGACTCTGACGACCAAGCGCAGGCGTGTCTGGACTCGCTACCCAACGTAACTGCGGTCACCGTCGAGACCGAAAATACCGCCAGCAGTTTACTCAGTTTACTCAGTGAGTCTTTTCCGGTTCGGCCAAACACCGCGTGCGTGGTTGCGTGTCAGAATCGTGAACACGAACGTCAACTACTGGACCAACTGAACATCCCCACCGCACCACACGCCGTGGCACGAGAACACAGTGCGCTCACGTCCGTGGTTGAGCAAATTGGTTTTCCGTTAGTGCTCAAAACCCTGTCTGAAGGCTATGATGGCAAAGGACAATGGGTGGTCGAGTCGGCCAAAGAATGGGAATCGCTCGATCAATCCACCTTGACACTGCCGCTGTTGGTGGAAAAGAAAATCGATTTTATACGCGAAATTTCACTCATCGGAGTGCGTTCCCCAGAAGGTGAAATCCGTTTTTATCCGCCCGCTGAGAACATACACATTGGCGGTATTCTGATCGCGTCTTTTGCGCCTGCTGCCAATCTTTCAAACACGATCTTGCAGCAAGCGGAAACCAATTTAACCAAACTTATGGAGCATCTGGACTACCAGGGCGTGATGGCCATGGAGTGCTTCCAAACGGCTGATGGCTTGCTGGTGAACGAATTAGCACCACGCGTGCACAACAGTGGCCACTGGACAATGGACAGTGACGTCACTTCTCAGTTTGAAAACCATATGCGCGCTATTACTGGCAAGCCACTGGGTATCACTCAGACGCAAAAACACACACTGATGCTCAACATCTTGGGCGAGATCCCTGCCGGCCTGTCGGCCGCACCTGAGCCGTTCTCCTTGTACGACTATCGCAAGTCCGCGCGTCCTGGACGCAAAGTTGGGCATTTGAATTTGCAATATTCGGACTCCAAATCACTGGTCTCTGCGCTACACACTTTGGCGAAAGTCTGGCCCAACGAATTCGTGCAAACACTAATCACTCAAATTAAGGATTGAAGCACTCAAACTGCTCCGTCACATTGAGACTATGGTCGGATTGCATACCAAGTACGTAGCGTACGATGATAAGCCGCGCGACCACCTCCATAGAGAGACGCTGGATTGCTTACCTCGTGGGGTAGCTAATAATAAATTACAGAAATTGAAGGTTGAAAGATGAAAATAAATCGATGCGTTGCCGCGATACTTCTCGGTGTTGCACTGATGGCATCCAATGCGCAAGCGCAGGACGTAAACTTATCTCAGGTCCTTGAGCGCTTGGAACGTTTAGAAAAAGAGAATCAGGAGCTGCGTGAAAAATACGACGCACTCGCAGCTAAGGTCGGCATGAAAGCGCCGACCGCGCAGATTGCTAAGTCCACAACGCGCGCCACTGAGCGCTCGCAGCCACTGGTGCAATACGACCCTGAATTAGGGTATGACTTCCTAGATCCGACCACCAACATCAATCGCAAGCAAGTGCTTCTGTTAGATAAGCGCCAGTCGGGTGCGTTGTCGAAGAACGTGGTAAATCTGCAAGGTGCTGTGACCGCGATTGCCAACTACCAGAGTTCCAACGAACCAAACCTATTTGGCTACCTGATGCGTCACCCAACCGCCAACAACCAAGTTGGCACCACCGTATCCGAGGCGACGATTCACTCTGCCCAGTTAGGATTTACTGCCACGATGGGGGACTGGGTAACCGCCAGCGCCGAACTGTTGTTTGATCCGGAGCAAAGTTTTGGCACCGGTACTAATACGGCACTAACGCGCAACCAAACCCAAGTACGTCGCGCATACGTGTTGTTCGGCAATCTTGACGAGTCACCGCTGTACGCCAGCATCGGCAAGATGGCAGTACCATTTGGTTTGACTGACACCGTGAACCCGTTTACCGCGTCAACCGTTTGGCACGCCTTCGGGGGACTCGCAAATGGTGCCACGTTCGGCTACCAAAATGATGGTTTGAACATCTCCGCTATGGCAATCCAAGGTGGCTCACAATTTCGCTCCGCAAATACGCCGGTCGACGGCACTGCGGTACCCAGCAAGTTGAACAATTACGCATTGAATGCAAGTTATGAGTTCGGTGCCGATTCAGATCAAAGTTTGTTGTTGGGCGCCTCCTATCAACGCGGTACGGCATATTGTCAGGGCTTTCCGATTACTCACTTTGCACTGTGTGAAGAACCGAACGGTGCCTATGATGTGTACGCGCGCTGGAACTCGCCGGACTGGACTGTCAAAGCCGAATTCGCCAAGACTGAAGACGAGTGGCCAGGCACATTCAACCCATTGATTCCAGAGTTTGCCGCCAGCAAAGTGACCAGCATGGACCTCGGCGTTCAATACCGTAACCAACTATTTGGTAAACCAACGGCGTACTCGTTTGAATTCAGCAATTTTGAAGCAGGTCCTGCCGGCTCAGAATGGGAACGTCAAAACCAATGGGTTCTGGGCATTGCTACACGTTTGGCACCCAGTGTTAAGTTGTTCGGTGAGCTGATCAAAGTTGAAGGCTACGCGCCTCTCAACTTCCTGACTGGCGGACACGTACCAGGCCGACCTGACATTCCGGCCAGTGACGCCTCGGCAGACTCAGACATCCTCATGCTGGGCGTCAACGCTGCATTCTAAACTGACCAGACATACATGAGCGCAATCAAGCCTCACACCCTTCGGTGTGGGGCTTTTTTGTGTCTATTAACCACATCATGAATGTCGTTAAAAAACGCGCATTCATCGCTACAACCGCTTAAAGTGCTCTGCTAATCTAACTGTCCACGACAACAAATTCGAGAGCAATAATGAGTAACGATAACGCGAATAGCTCAAGTTCCGCACCCAAAATTCCCCGGCAAACCAATGATTACACATCGGAAGCCGTAGCCGAACGGCAGCAGTTCGTGTACGACCAGACACAGGTTTCACTCAAGCACGTGACACATGGATCACTGCCACTGGACAGTTTAGCTGGCAATATTGAAAATTACATTGGCGTGGCACAGGTGCCCATTGGCCTAGCCGGCCCACTGCGCATTAATGGGCAGCACGCCCAGGGCGATTTCTACATTCCAATGGCCACTACCGAAGGCACCTTGGTGGCGAGCTACAGTCGCGGCATGCGTGTATTGTCAGAACTGGGTGGCGTAACCACAACCGTGATTGAACGCTATATGCAACGTGCGCCAGTATTCCATTTTGACGACGCACAACAAGCGTGCGATTTCGGCGATTGGGTAGCACAGAACATGATCGCGATTCGTGACGCCGCCGAGGCCACCACGTCGGTTGGCAAGTTGTCACACATTGAGCAGTACGGCGTTTCACGTATGCGCTTTCTGCGTTTCAACTACACCACCGGCGATGCTGCGGGTCAAAATATGTGCGGCAAAGCCACATTGGCAGCTTGCCAGTGGATTCAACGACATTATCCAAAGCCAGTGCGATATACCCTATCCGGTGCAATCGACACCGATAAAAAGCACTCTCAGATCAACACCTTGCATTCGCGTGGTGCACGCGTGGTTGCCGAGGCCGTACTGCCAAAACAACTCATACACGAGGTTATGCGCGTTGATACCCGTGATATGTTTGCTGCGCGTCAGGTTTCCAATGTCGGTGCCCTACTGGCAGGCTCGGTAAATAACGGTTTGCATGCAGCCAATGGGCTGGCGGCCCTGTTTATAGCCACCGGTCAGGATGCGGCAAATATTGCGGAGTCGCACGCGGGCATCGTGTATGTGGACTTGTTAGAGAATGGCGACCTTTACTGGTCGATCACGTTACCCTCGGTCATTATCGCCACGTACGGTGGCGGAACTGGTTTAGGGTCACAACGCGAGTGCCTTGAGATCATGGACTGTTATGGTAAAGGGAACGCGCTTAAATTTGCTGAAATATGTGCCGCAACCGTATTGGCTGGTGAACTGTCGTTGGCCGCCGCCGTGTTGGCGGGCGACTGGGTAGCAAGTCACGATCGCCTCGGAAGAAATCGCCCTTAGACCGACAGCCGATCACCTTTGTTCGTCACCGTCAGCGAACTCGACGTCCATGCCGAGTGTGTTCGACGTCTCAAGTGCTGATGGCAGCGAAACTGTCGCGTAACGCATTCGACCAAGCGTCCGATAGTTTAGTGAACTCCGGGTCACCAGCATCGATACGCTGATATTGATTCACCTTACACGCACCATTCTTAATCACGGCTAAGTCCAACGGCATACCGACCGACAAATTCGATCGAAGTGTGCTGTCCATCGACAGCAAGGCAGCTTTACGTGCATCGTCAAGGCTCGTGGAACGCTGAATGACGCGATCTAATATCGGCTTGCCGTATTTGTGCTCCCCAATTTGCAAAAAGGGTGTGTCATGCGTCGCTTCAATAAAATTGCCTTCGGGATACACCAGAAACAAACGCGGATCACCACCAACACGCTGGCCTGCCACAATAAATGAAGCGGCCGCTGACTGATTCATGCGCGTTAGTTTCTCATTAATTTCAACCGTGGTCTCGGACAGCATACTGCCGATTATCTCCACCGACTGGAGCAGGCTCGGTGCGAGCATAAACGACGTTTCTTGAGTCGCTTCCGGGTCGTCAATGGCCTCCGTGAGTTTGGCAATCACGGTTTGTGTGGTCGACAAGCTGCCCGCCGTCAAAATAACAATGACGCGCTTGCCTGGGTCTTCAAACACAAACATCTTTTTATAGGTTGCGATATTATCGAGGCCGGCATTGGTGCGTGTGTCACTCAGCAGCACCATGCCTTCGTCTACCATCAAACCGACACAATAGGTCATTTACGCTTTTAAATAGTGGTTGGAGTAAACACGCACATTAAGCTAACTGATCGCATTTGGAAAGCTATTGTTGAGCGTGCTGAATATTCACTGACGTTTGCATCGTTTCTTGTCCGACGCCACGTGAAATGCCTCGAATCAGCGCGGCATCCTGCGCGTCGATACCGGAACCCACTCGGATGTAACGCGCGTCGGGACAACAGTTGTTGGTCGGGTCAAAACCTACCCAGCCCAGATCAACAATATTAAGCTCCACCCAAGCATGACTGGCATCGTGGCGATAACCGTCTGTATCGGTTAACAGGTAACCGGTAACATATCGCGCAGGGATCTGGTGCTGCCGAGCAATGGCTAGAAGACAATGTGCATAATCCTGGCACACGCCTTTGCCTAACGCCAATGCCGCCGCCGCCGTCGTGGCCATTTTCGTTGCACCAGTCGTGTACTCTATCGCGGTATGCGTGTGACGCATCAATGCGTGCGCTAGGTTCAATACATTGCCTTCTTCAACGACCACATCACGAGCAAGGTCAACCAAAGCTGGGGTAAGCTTGGTCAACGGACTGTCGCGCAGATAGACCTGCGGTGAAACGACATCCCCAGGGATGGTGTAAACACCGTTGGTGTCGAACGTGTCGACCTCGCCTTGAATGTGGATTTCGAGTGCGGTGTCAAGATTGTCGACAGACATGGTGCGAATAGTGTCGCCAGCACCATCTACAATCTGACGTCCGAACTCCGCGCCGTCTGCTGTGACTTCCCAACGGACTATTTTTTGCGCATTACAGCTGGCTGGAATCAAACGGTGGCTTTGGGTGATCATGCGTTGCGGCTCACTATAGTGATAGGTCGTGGTGTGATTCACAAACAGCTTCATTATCGCTCCCCGAATAGAAATGATTCGCCGATTCGTTCAGCCAGGTGATTATTCTCCAGAATAAAATCACGCAAATATTCGTGCAGTCCGTTGCTGATGATCTGGTCAACGCTAGTCGACGAGATGTCATCAAGCATACGCAGTGCATGCGTCTGCGCGGGTAAGTACTTTTGATAACTCGAGCATAAGTTATCCAATTGTTTTGTCGTCTGACGCACACAATGACTGAGCGAGCGAGGACATCGGCGATTCAGAATTAGAAACTCAGCGACTTTGGCTGGGGAGTGATCACCACCGTACTCCCAGTGGAACGAACGATAGGCCCCAAGCGCTCGCAACAAGGTACTCCACTGGTAGTTGTCAATGCCACCGCCAACCACCTCAGTGGTAGGTAAAAGAATGTGATATTTGATGTCTAACGCACGCGCCGTGTTGTCCGCCCGCTCAACAAAATATCCTAGACTGAAAAAATCACTGCCATCATTGTGGAGTTGTGTGTTGATAAACGCTCCGCGTACCATCGACGCCTGACGCTTGACCCAATCACACAGTTCCGGCAACGCCAGTCGGTTTGCCGGGTCGGCCTCGAACTCACGGAATGCGAGATACATCTGATTGATGGCAAGCCAGACTTCGCTGGTAATTGCAGTGCGCACCTGACGGGCATTATCTCGAGCCACACGTAAACAGCTGACAATACTGCTCGGGTTACTGTCGTCATAGATCAAAAACTGCACGACATTCTCTTCGCTCTGCTCGGCATACACCTGACTGAACTGGTTAATCGTATTGGTCGCGGTAAGGATCGAATGCCATTCAGACGCGTAGCCACCCGACTGCGCAGGGATCATTGACATCCGGTAGCCGACTTCCATATGCCGTGCAAGGTTGTCTGCTCGCTCCATATAGCGAGAAGTCCAAAATAGCGATTCAGCATTACGACTTAGCATGTTTTTGTTCCAATCTTGTTAGTCCAATTAATTCGACAATACCCATGTGTCTTTAACACCACCGCCTTGCGACGAGTTGACCACCAAGGAACCTTGTTTCAAAGCAACACGTGTCAAACCACCTGGACACAGCTCGATTTTTTCACCAACCAGACAGTACGGTCGTAGGTCTACGTGTCGCGGCGCGAGCTCTTGGTCGACATACGTTGGCGTGGTTGAGAGCGCCAACGTTGGCTGGGCGATGAAGTCATCAGGATCAGCCAGTATCCGCAGACGGTAGGCTTCGATCTCTTTTTTGCTGGCAGCCGGGCCGACCAACATTCCATAGCCACCCGAACCATGAACTTCTTTTACCACCAGCTCAGGTAAGTTGGCTAAAACGTAGTTAAGATCATCGGGCTCTGAGCAACGCCAGGTTCGCACATTGTTCAATAGCGGCTCCTCACCCAGATAAAAACGAATCATTTCCGGTACATAGGTGTATACGGCTTTGTCGTCCGCTACACCTGCACCAGGCGCTGAGCAAATCTGTACACCACCAGCACGATACGCGTTCATCAAGCCGGGGACGCCCAGCATTGACTCCGGGCGAAAGCACAGCGGATCAATAAAACTGTCATCGATGCGCCGATAAATGACGTCCACCCGGCGCGGTCCGCGTGTGGTACGCATATACACAAAATCGCCTTTGACAAATAAATCTCGGCCTTCCACTAACTCGACACCCATCTGGTCTGCCAAAAAGGAATGCTCAAAGTACGCGGAATTAGCCGATCCCGGCGTTAACACCACGACCGTTGGCTCCTGCTCACATTTGGGTGGTGCCACTGATTTCAAGGTTTTTCTGAGCAGGCTGGGGTAGTTGTCGACCGGCATAATGCGATTGCTGCGAAACAAGGCCGGAAATAGCCGCATCATGATTTCGCGATTCTCCAGCATATACGACACGCCCGACGGCGTTCGGCAATTGTCTTCTAACACGTAGAACTCATCTGGGCCAGTCCGCACCATGTCCACGCCAACCACGTGCGAAAACACTTTATGCGAAGGCGAAATGCCCACCACCGCTCGTTCGTACGCGTCATTCTGATAAACCAGTTTAGCCGGGATGCGGCCCGATCGGACAATTTCGCCGCGATGATAAACATCCCACAAGAACGCGTTCAAGGCACGTGCTCGCTGCTTGATGCCGCGCTCCAATTTAGACCACTCGTTGGCAGTAAAAATACGCGGCATGATATCGAACGGAATTAAACGTTCCGTATCACCGCCTTCACCATAGACAGCAAATGTAATTCCGATTTGTCGAAACAGAGTTTCAGCTTCACGGTGCTTTTGCAACAACACGGCGGGATCGGTACTTTCGATCCACCGCAATACATCTTTATAGGGCTCTCGCACACGGTCGCCCGACTTCATTTCATTAAATGACACGCAGGAATTTCCTAAGATAAGTCTCGATATTGGATGAACCAACGACGTTGCTGGCGAGAAATAGCGTCACTCGTGGTCCATACCATGGAACCGATCTAGCGACCACATCACCCATTGTGCAGAATTTGCCACGGTTTGTCATACTGATCGCAGAGAATAATTCGCAGATCAATCACATGTCGCGTCTAACCAAGCTCGCATCGCATCCAGGTCAAGCAGCTCGATATAACGATAACCCAGGCTAACAAACCCCAACGACTGCAGCGTGTGTAACGCCTTGCCAATCGAGACTCTCGAGACGCCAATCGTGTACGCTAACTCTTCCTGCCGACAAACGAAGTTGCGGTGCTGACCGGAAGTCTTGGCCATAGTGAGCAGAATGCGAGCCGTACGTTGCGGCAAAGGTAAGCGACGAATGGCATCCAGCATCTCCAGCAACAAATGGGAACGCAGTAAGGTTGTGGTCAGCAAAGCCTGCGAGATTTCAGCATGTTGTGCATACAACTGCATGAAGCTATGTCCCGTCAGCTGATACACCGACGTATCTCGGCCAGCGTACACGTCATGTGTTCTCGGCAAGTCAGTAAAAAGGGTAAATTCTCCGAAGCATTCGCCTGCACCCAAGATCGCTGTCATCACAAATCTGCCATCACGCCCATAGACTCCAACATGGGCCACACCGTCGGCGACAATGGAAATTCCCGGCAATGTGGTGCCTCTGCTATGCACCAACTGACCATCTTGATACTGCACTAATCGACCGGCAGCCTTGACCTTCTCCACCACGGGTGGGCTGAGCTGTGAAAGAAAGTTTGGCGTATTAATGCGCAATAGATCCATCGAACACCCAATTGCTAAATAGTTAGCATTATGCTGCCGAATTCACTGCTAACGTGCAAGGTCAATCGATCATTGGCAGCGTGGCTATGAAACCGGAACTCGTGATTATCGTGGCAATCTTTAGCGGATTTATTCTGCTCGAGATCGCTCTTACTCAGTTTTTTCACAAACCTGGACAGACCCGTTCGGACGCATTGGTGGAGTCGATCAGCACCGGCGTATTGATGTTCATTACCCAACCTTTGGCAATCGCAGGCGGCATGGGCGTTGCCGCGCTACTAGCACCTGACTGGCACAACGCAATCGCGAACTGGCATTGGCTGGCAGTCTTTGGGTTGTTTTTAATCTTCGACGACATGCTCCAATATTGGTGGCATCGCCTCTCACACACCGTTCCCTGGCTGTATAATCTGCATCGGCCGCATCACAATGCGGCGTACCTATCAATCCGAGTGGTGTATCGCAACAACGTCTTCTACTACCTATTAATGCCTGGACTTTGGTTCTCCGGCGCGTTGTTGTACTTCGGTGGTGCGCACGTCTATGCCATCTACCTGGTCATTAAGATGACCGTTATATTTGCTGCACACAGTGACGTACGATGGGATCGTTCACTGTATCAGATACGCGGTTTGTCACCACTGATGTGGTTGCTTGAACGAATTATTTCCACGCCAGCCACTCACAGCGCTCACCACGGAAAACATGCTGCCGATGGTGTCACGCACTACAAAGGCAACTACGGAAACCTGCTGTTTCTTTGGGATGTGCTGTTCGGCACGGCAAAAATTACCCGGCGTTATCCGGACGAGTTCGGCGTCGAAAACCTACCCGACACATCAACCGCTGAACAACTATTGTGGCCGCTCATCAAACAGTCGACTGACAAGCCGACCACATGAGATTCAATCATCCAGTAATAAACTAAATGGCGGCAACACGGCGTCAGACCTGCGGTCATTGCCTTGCAGTAAAGCGCGGATACGACGAAATGCGCCGACCTGACCATCCGCAACGGATCCGGCCACCGGGGTAAAGTCCGCTATTTGCGCAAAAGCACCATGCATGGCATTTTGGTAATAGCGAGAATAATGTGCTGCCGCCTGTGGCTTATCCCATTGCGCCACGATATTGGTGGCTGGAAACCGCTCCTCATCTGAGAACGTATTATTCGCCTCGAAATTAAAGGCTTTGTCACTCCCGCTTGGCAGCGCAATATAGGTCGCCTTTTGTGACCCGGCAGCCCGCAATACAGTATTGTAGCGCGCGCGAATACCACGTCCCGCCGATACCGAAATGCCGCGGTTGTGCGCGGTGTAAATCAAATTATCCTCGAACAGCAGGTTTTCGAAGTCAGCATCGTCAAAAAATAGACCTTGAAACGAACGACTACCCATCATCGCAACATTTCCCCGAAAAACCGCATTACTTACTGGTCCTTGCCCTTGCATAAAATCCACATGGGCACTTGGTGCTGCATAGATATGCTGGGCACCAAAGTTGTTAGTGACACTGGCCTGATCCACTCCACCAAACTTGAAACAGTCGGCCGCCACCCAGTCACAACGGTTAGCGTCGACAGCGATCTCACGTACGCCGAAAAATATATACGCCGCGCTTCGCACATCGGATACCGAGTTGCCTTCAACCACTATGTCAGATGAATCTTCACCAACATTGATTCCATACAGCGTGCTGACCTGAGTGTAGACCGGTGCTTGCCGGTTGAATTGATTCTTGCCGTGAATCTGCGAATTTAGAATGTCGACATCGCTGCTAGCAAAAATACCAATACCTTCACGCGATTCAGCCACCACCTTAAGCGCGTCTATACGCAAATGACGTGACGCCTCAATCTCGATATGCGAGAACACTGCTGGGTTCGATTTATTACTCGACTCGAGCGTCACAAATTGTGTGAAGACACGGTCTTTAAGCGTCAATACGCCATAATTGCCAGGTGCTAAACGAATGATATCGCCCGAATTTGTGTTTATCAGCGCCGCTGATAATTCCGCGGGATTCTGTACCTGGATCGTGGCGGCACTCGCTTGATGCACGATGCTGGTAAAACACAACACCAGCCAGATCGAGTTGAACCAAGTCATGGTCTGCCTCTCAGTTCGTATCACTGGAAATGGGTTTTGACGTAGTCGACGCGCTGCGCCACGGTTGGCGTACGTCGATACTTGAGTGCCTCGATTTGCTTCAAGCGAGGTAGCAAGCCCAGACGATTTGCCATTTGAATTGCCAACCCAGGACGCGCATTCAATTCCAGAACTAACGGGCCGCGATTCTTATCCAATACGATATCGGCGCCCAAATATCCAAGCCCACACATTTCATAGCAACCCGCCGACAGATGTAACAATCGGTCCCAGCTCTCGATAACGATATCTGACAGGTCTCTATCCGTATCCGGGTGGCGTGTTACCGGACGATCGAACTGCACCGCAGATCGGGCCACACCTGTAGCGATACTAAGCCCCACACCGACGGCGCCCTGGTGTAGATTGGCTTTACCATCACTCGCATGCGTTGCCAGCCGCAACATCGACATCACCGGGTAACCTCTGAACACCACCAAGCGAATATCCGGCACCCCTTCGTGGCTTAGACCATCGAACACCGGGTCAAATTCAATCAATGCTTCGACCACGGCCACATCCGCAGCACCACCCAAACTGAAGAGCCCGGCCAAGATGTTTGAGACATGACGCACGATATAGTCGCGACTGACATAATCACCGCTGGCCTTTTTATAACCGTTTTCATCCGAGTGCAAAATGACCAGAATGCCTTTGCCGCCGCTGCCTTTGGCCGGCTTAATGCAGAACCCTTGGTGTTTTTGCAAAATCTCGAAGACCAACTCCACATCGTGCTGATACTGCACCACACCCAGCAAATCGGGCACTGCGATTCCGTATTCTAAAGCCAATGTTTTGGTCTTCAGTTTATCGTCAACATTCGGAAATAGGCTGCGGTCGTTGTAACGTGAGATGTACGCAAAATTACGTTGGTTCATCCCCATCACACCAAGACGTCGCAGCTTAAATGGATTCGCGAGGTTAAACATATTGGCCTAGAAATGATCCGTCATGGGTTTAAAGCGTCGCAACTCCAAAAGTCGATAACCGGTGTACTGTCCCATCAACAAAACCGCCGCCATAATCAGCGCATGCACTCCGAGGAAGTTAAAGGCCCAGTGACGAATCAACGCGTTGTCCATCATGAGATAGGCAATTACCGCCACAATCAAGCTACCGAAGCCCTGAACCAGCACTTCCTTACCGCCTTCTTCTTCCCATAGAATCGACATTCTCTCAATGGTCCAAGCCATGATAATCATCGGGAAAAACGTCACAGTGAGCGCCTCCGTCAAGCCTAGCCTGAACGCGATGATGGTAAACAACACGATTATTCCAATCACCAATATCACGACGGCGGATATGCGCGACACCAACAATAAATTGAGGTGCGATAGATATGACCGTATCACCAGACCGGTGGACACGATCAGCAAAAATCCAACCACACCGTTCAGTAACTCCGTTTGGATGAAAGAAGTTGCGATCAAAATAGGCATGAAGGTGCCACTGCATTTAATGCCGACAATCACGCGTAAAAACACCACCACCAACGCCCCGATCGGCAATAACAATATGCCTTTAAACAGGTTTTGCTCGGCAATTGGTAAATTGTATAAACCAAAATGAAAGCTCTCGTTGTCTGCGAAGCTTGCATTTGCTTCCTGTAAGGCACTCTTGGTTTCACTGCTGATGGAAAATACAATCTTGGAGTTATTCCCTCCAACCACATCCAACAGTGCAGGCGAGTCCTGTAACCAAATCAAAACCGGGTGACCCGGACTCAAACTATTGGATTGCAGATCAAATAAGTGCCAGCGCTCATTGAAGTACGCTTGTACCAACGGAACCAGTGATTGGTTTCGACGCCCGTCTTCCAGGACCAGACCGCCAACCCGGCGACTGGGCACCGCCGCCATTTCCAACAGATGCAAAAACACGTCGGTTTTGGTGTGGCGTGACAGCAACATCGCGACAGTTTGATCCTCAGAATCAAGCATGGACTCAAGTTGTCGCACTAGCAATCCAGTATCCGCAGACTTTTGGAACACATCATTCAATAAGGTCTGCGCCGAACTTTGATAGGGCTCTTCCCATGGTTCAAAGTTACTCACTGGCATCGGTTTCGCCGGTTTCGGCTCCGAGCGCGCTTCCTTGTAGGTCGCCTGGTAATACAGTGTTTGACGACCTTTGACGTGCCGTTTGCTCCACGTGACCTTCGCACTCGAATTGTCTCGATCAACATGCACACCGTACGCCGGAGATGCGGTAAACTCCTCCATCAGTTCGAAATTCGCGTCCCGCGGAAGGTTCAGCTGTGCATTAACCGCGCCGTTATTGCCAGTAAAACTAATTTCGGCTTCAACTTGCCAAACCGTGATCTGTTCCCCAGGCGTCAGAGGCACACCTATTTCAACGTGTCGGTAATAAATGGTCGATAAGCCGACGACGATGAGCGCGAGTACCAGAAAGAAAAAAGGCGCGCGAGCTGACATGAGTTATTTTCCTCCCAGCAACATTTTTTGACTCACATCAACCACGGCGATGTCCCGCAAAAAACTACGTCCGAGTAATACCTGGTAGTCCAGATTAGTTCGATCCGACAGATTAAATAACTGCTTTCGATACACCTGACCGCCTACCCGAATATCCAATTTAATTTCATAGCGCTCTTCTGTAATTGAGTTACTTGCTTTGACACGCACCTGATCAAATACGGGATACTCAATGGTCTCTGCGTCCTTCTTTTTATTTAAACTAAAACGGATCCAGTCATCGCCATTTCGCTCAAATGGCTGCAGGTGGTAAACACCCAACGACGACGTATCTGCACCGGTATCCACACGCGCAGTGAGCGTCATGCTTTCTTTGGCAAGTGTTATTTTTTCAACCTCACCGAGTATCAACTTAGTCGAGCCAGCTGCTACCGCGACGGGTTTAGCGGTGGTGCAGCGCTCCACCACCTTGGTTGTTTCTTTTACTTTTTCAAATTGCTTTATCTGCGTACCGAGCTCTGCCAGTCGCGCATCACAGCTGGCTTCAAATTTTCCGGCCAAACTGGCTTCCATGCTCTCGAGGCGCTGCTTGAGTTCATCGTGTCTAGTCATGGATTCCGTATCGGGCTGTGGCGTCGAAACACACGCGGCCAGAGCTAAAGTCAGCACTAAAACGGGCAGGAACTTAGTCATAATTAAAGGGGCAGTTTAGATTTCGATGTATGTTAGCGACATTCGTGACGCGTGAACAGTGTTATGAATGAATAGCTTGAGGTCACTTACCCGTGATCGATAGCTCATAACCCCGCGCTGGGAAATGCACGTGCAAGGTCCCGAATCGATCGGTGTGACGCGCAATAATCCAGCGGTTGGCATCAACACCAACTAACTGCCCCGTGACACCGTCGCGTGCGTAATCATTGGGCCGAATCACCACACTAGCGCCAATATCATCATGTTCACGCTGGGTGGTTGGTATCCGACGAGGCTCACTCTCGCGGGCGGCCTGACATACCTGAGCAGGTTTAATCTTCGCCTTCTCACCGTGGCCGAATGCGCGCATTCTAGCCTGCCATGCCAAAGCCGACGATTTGCCTTGTAAGTACTTCTCGGGGCGCGTTAGATCTGCAAACCACACCACGTGATACGCGGCAAAGTCAGCAATGGTAGGCTTATCACCGAAGAGAAATTGATTGTCTGCGGCGCGCGCATCCAACTCATCACGAAACGCGTTTAGTGCAGCGACACGTTCAGTTTTTGACAATCTTGGCGCTTTCGACGTTTTTGCTACTCGAGCACGATCTCGCATCAACCTGACAATCTGCCACGGCCAGTATCGACGCAACAACATACCCAGTGCGGATTTAGGAATCACGCTTTGCACTACCGCCATAAACACGGCCTGCTCGGTATGTTGCACAAAGGATTGAATCTCTGCGGCACAGTTCACCAAAGCAAGCTGCGGGTTGCTTGCCAGATCGGCAATCTCTTCTGCGATCAAATTGGAATCACAAAACAAATCCGCACCAATCTGTGCTACAGGAATTCGACGGTAACCCCCGACCAGCGGATCAAGCACCGGCCGCGGTGGTTGCGGTGGCACAACCACAGACTGCCAAGCCATATCGGTATAACCGAACAAGCAACGGATTTTTTCTGAGTATGGTGATACTCCATAGTGATGTAGGATCATCGCAACAAGGTATAGGATTTAAGTCGCAAAAGGTATGAGTATACGCGTCGCGCTGCACTCACAGCCAGTTGAATTTAAATTCACCCGTCTGCTCGATCCTAGAATCGAGCAGCTCACGGCAACCTTCTTGTCTCGCTTGGTAAAGATTACCGAAGTATGTCGAATTTGACACATAGTTTTCCAACCGGTACGGCATAATGAGGCAACACAATAGAATACGATTACACACCACATCCACGATGCATCAGGTTTTCACCAAGCCCCTCGTTCTAAGCAGTCTGTTAGGGTTATTCGCAAACGATTACGCATACGCGCAAACATCCGCTGCAACCGATTCTGTCCCCGACCAAACTATTCTTGTACAAACCGACGTGGCCGATAACACCGAGCCGTTACAAGACAACGCTGTGCCGCCAAGCACGACGGCCAAGGCGATACCGACACCTGGCACAGAGGACGCTGACGGTATCGAGCCGGCGACGCGAGCACCCAATGTTGAAGATGAACCGCTTCCAGCGGAATTGACGATCCTTAAACAAATCGTCAAACCGGGTAAATCAGCTGTCCTGAAATGGGAAGTTGAGGCTACGTTCGTCGATGCTTCGGCACCGGTACCCGTGTTGGTGGTCAATGGTACAACACCGGGTCCTACCCTGTGTTTGACCGCAGCAATTCACGGCGATGAACTTAATGGTATTGAGATTGTGCGGCGCGTGGTGCATGAAATTGACCCAGAAAAACTTACCGGTGCCGTCATCGGAGTACCAATCGTCAATCTCCAAGGGTTTCAACGTGCGAACCGCTACTTGCCAGATCGTCGCGACTTGAATCGCTACTTTCCTGGACGTATCAAAGGCAGCTACGCATCGCGGATCGCTCACTCGTTTTTTAGCGAGATTATTTCGCATTGCGATTTCTTGGTTGACCTGCACACCGGCTCACTCAGCCGCACCAATTTACCGCAAATTCGGGCCAACCTGATGATTCCCGAGGTCGCTGCGCTGGCGGAAAAAATGGGTTCCATTGTCGTTTTACAGAGCAAAGGTGCCTCCGGCACGTTACGCCGCGCGGCCACCGAGGCAGGCATTCCGGCCGTCACTCTGGAGGCTGGCGCACCCAATAATCTGCAGAAAGATGCCGTTGAGTCTGGAGTTAAAAGCGTGCTCAGCGCCATGGATTCGCTGGGCCTGACGGCGCCGAAACCGTTTTGGAAACGCAGTCAGGAACCTGTATTCTACCAATCCACTTGGATTCGGGCGCGCAAGGGCGGCATCCTGTTCAGTAAAGTTGAACTTGGCGACACAGTCAAAAAAGGCAGCGTACTGGGGCTATTGAGCGACCCGATCAGTAATCGAACAACAAAAATCATTGCCCCCATAGAAGGGCGCGTGATTGGAATGGCTCTGAATCAAGTCATGTACCCCGGCTTTGCTGCCTATCACATTGGACTAAAATCTTCGATTGTCGACGCCGCGCAACCACAAGACCTGATACCAGAAGAACCTTCACCTGACGCCAGTGACCCAGATATAGCGGAAACCAGTAGCACCGACATACCCACCTCAGAGACCGAGGAAATTGACTCTGACGAGGCGGAATTCGACGTAGATGAAAGCACTTCGATTGAAGAAATGGAGCTGCCGACGGTCGACGCTGATGATTAAACCAACTCGCAAATACGCACGCTAAGGACACGTACCTTGCTCAAAGTACCCAGCGCTGGTTTCAGCCAATGTGGTGTAACTAAATGTATTGAACAATCCTAAATAATCGTTCGACCCTACCGCGTACACGAGATACGCACTGGTCGTCGCACGCCCAGCGAGTACATGCGCGTAATTGCTGCTGGTGAACGTCTCACAACTCGTACCCGGCCCATTGGGAGTCGAATCACACACGTTGCCAAGTCCGTCTTGGTCGTTATCGGCCTGATCAGTGTTCGCATCGTTAGGGCAATTATCAGCAGCATCGGCTACGCCATCACCGTCACTGTCGGTTGGCGTCGCGCCGCCCGTGCTGCAGGCTTGCAGCGGGCCCGCACAACTGCTGTCGGCATCCGCAACCCACTGACACTGACCATTACTCTGCGGGTATTCACGCATGGTAAATGCAGCAGTCCCAAACGCCAGATAACACTGCGCATAACCGCTGCCCCAACTGATGTGCCCCTGTTGAATATGCAAGTTGTAATCGCCGTTCACACCGGCATCGACCGAATACGAGACCGACGCCGACGTCGACAAACCACTGACATCAATGGCTTGAATCTGCGCAATTGCCGAACCACCGGGTAGATTGCACGCCTGCGCGGTAAATGTGGTGCCATTTACCGTTGCGTCAACGGTGCTTTGCGCATTAAAACTCACTGTTACCGAGGCGAGATCTTGATTTATATCCGTCACGGTCCCCTCGATCGTGACGCATTGTTGTGCAACTGTCGCCGTCAAACCAGACAGGACCGGTGCGGCGTCCGGTGGTGGCGGGCCCACGCGCTGGGTGTCACTGACCGCCGAACTGGACTTTCCTTCATTATCTACTGCGGTGACTTCAACCACATAGAGCCCATCAACCAGACTCATCGACTGCTGCGAGAAAGACGCACTTCCACCGCTCAAGCTTACCGACAGACTTTGGATTTCCGTGGTCGTCGTCGTCCCTATCTCGGAAATCACAATGCTCACTTCCGACAATTGCGTGTCGTCACTAGCCGCACCAGAAATGGATAAGACATTGCCACTCGCAGCGACCGACAGTGATGTAATCTCCGGCGCTTGATTCCGGCTCACGCGCAAGTTGTTCTGCGCAAAATAGTCACCCAAAAAGTGGGCAAAGTTAATACTCGCCGCACCGATATAACTCCCACTCGCGCCTGCACCACCAGACCAAGAATGATCTAGATCATCGAGCCACAGCATGGCAACACGATTAGCGCTCCACAGCGCAAGGCTGGCCGTCTGGCCGTTGCCTTCGCTAAGGGTCACCGTACCCGCCTGCTGGGTCACACCATACAAGGCAGCATAACCGTTGGCATTTTGCTGGTTGTAACAGGTATTGACTGTGGTGTCGGCGGTACCGTGACCGACGACTGCCAATTGGGTATTGAAGTAGGATTGATAGGCCGCACCCGCATAGTTCTCACAGCGCGCCACAAACGTGTTACTGCTGACCGATTCACACGTTGAAATCGCACCGCTGGAACTGGTACCAATTGTCGGTCCGGCACTGGATGCGACCCCAGCAAAAACATCCGGTGCGACACACGCGGCTTGCGCGGCGAATGTGGCGCCCGAAGACAAACCTGCAATGTAGATTTGATCGGCATCGATGTTGCGGCTGGCATCACCGCTCATGGTGTTAGCAAGACTAATCACGTTGGCGTAATCACCCGAGTTTCGATTAATTGCGCCCTGCCAATACGACCAACAACTGAACCCAGCTTTATTCATTGCGTCTGGCACCGCGACCACCATACCGTAATCCTCCGCGGCGGTTTCAAGGTTGGCGGTGAGATAGGCGCTGATTGGCTGCACACATCCATGTAATACGATCATCAGAGCGCGGCCATCGCCGACCGAGGAAATTGAATCAGGGGTATAAATGTGTACGGAATTAAAGCCACCGATGCTGACATTTTGCTGCCAGCTGCCAGCTTGTACAGTCAGCGGCAAAAAAGCAAATAGAGTAAAGATCGCGGCCAGATGCCGCCGATAAGAATAGAACATCGTTGTTCCTCCGAGTGGATATGCGGCCGTTCGAATACGGTGTTCGAAAGTGATTATTGGACGTTGTCGGCCTGGGGTTTGATGGGCGGCAATAACAGACAACAACACCGCGCGAACAAATTCAACTAATGTTGAATTGCAGACAAATGATATTCAACAAACGTTGAGAATGTCAAGCGCACTGGCGCCAGGGCTAACGAAAGCACTCTGACGATAAACGAAAATAGGGTGAGGTTCGCTAAGCGGCGATCAGCCACATACGCGTGTGAATCCAGCAGCCATAAAGGGAATCATAGCAGTGTAAGCTGCCTCTAAATCGTCGGAACGACACTTGCCATTTGATAATTTGTCGATCCGACCAGTCTGCGCAAACGTGAGCGTTAGCGCACCAGAGAGGTTTTGATAACACCAATAAATATCTTCTTCCCGCGCCTGCGGTAATGCCTGCTTGAGCGCCGCGATAAACTCACTAACCAGCTCATCGAACAGGCTCGACATCATGGACTTGCCCCAGACCGGCGAGTTATTCACATAAGCAATCAGAGCCAGATAGTTTGTCCAGCCTTCGTCCGCCGCGCCCAATGCCATCTTTAATGGTCGCAGAAATGCTTCAACAATCTGCTCTACACTGGGTCCCTCGGTGCCAGCTTGTCGCTGGTACTCGCGAAGTGCGCTTAAACGCGAACTGTTGAGCAATTCGGCACGGCGCTCAAAGACAGCATTAAACACGTCGATTTTGCGGCCAAAATGGTAGTTTGCAAGCGCGACATCAACGTCAGCGCGACTAGCGATCTGGCGCATGGTAACGCCGTCATAACCATGGATGGCAAACAGTGCTTCGGCAGCGTCTAGGATTCGTTCGCTCTTGGAGGATGATTTGGGCACTGGTTTAGCACTAAAAGGCAGAAAGGTTGTGTTGATTATAAGAACCTCGCAGATTAGCGTCAATTTCGCTGTGCGGCCAGTGGCGCCCCTGCCGTTTACAACCGTAAGCCACCATCAATCTCCAAAACCCGTCCGTTAAAATAGTCATTTTGCAACGCGAATAGAACACCCGATGCGATTTCAGCTGGTTGCGCCATTCTATTCACTGGGATTTGCGCCTCAATACGTGACAGAATTTCTGGTGGCATACTGGCGGTCATCTCCGTGCGCACAAAACCCGGCGCGATCGCGACCGAACGTATTCCATAGCGTGCCAATTCCTTGCACCAGGTGGTGCTCATGGCAACCACGGCCGCCTTGGTAGCCGAGTAGCTGGTCTGCCCTACGTTCCCGGCACGACTGATACTGGAGATGTTGACGATCACGCCTTTGACCCCAGCCTTAACCATGTGCGCTGCCGCCTCTCGTCCGCAGAGAAATGAGCCGGTCAAATTGACATCTAACACTGACTGGAAACGAGACAACGCCAAACTGGTCACATCACCCTCTCGCTGTTTGAGTAACAAACCGTCGTTGGTTACCCCTGCATTATTGATCAATGCATCCACCGCACCGCACGCATCAACAATCCGTTGAAACACATCGACCACTTGAGCCTCGTCACATAGGTTTGCGGCATAGCCCGTGGCGCCAGGAAGCTGAGCTATTGCTTGGTCGATTCGTTGCTGATCAATATCGATCAAGACCACGTTTGCATGGTGTGCTTGCATGGCGCGGGCCATCTCCAGTCCTAAACCGCCGGCGCCGCCGGTGATGACAATTACTTTGCGTGTAAGTTCCATAGTTTACCCTGTCTGATCGGTTGTAATTTTAAAACGGCGCTAATCATTGCATAAATACAATTGCAAATTCAACATACGTTGAATATAGTTTGCGGATAATTTTAAGAGGCCACCATAATGACACCCGAATTGTTCAAATACCTAATCACTTTCAGCTACGCCGGACTGGTTCTCTGGTTATCCTGGGTCGGCATGCGACGCACCAGCGATTTGAAAGGCTTTGCAATAGGGAACAAAGACATGAGCCCGTATGTTATCGGTTTCACATTGGCGGCCTCAATTGCCTCCACGGCAACCTTTGTTATTAACCCGGGGTTTGTCTACCAGGATGGACTCTCCGCTTTTCTGCACTACGGCGTCTCAGCATCACTCGGGATTCTCGCCGCATTCTTGGTCTTGACACGCGGCTTTCTTCGCCTCGGTGAGCAGCACCGAGCCCTAACCATCCCCGAATGGATTTATCATCGCTATCAGAGCCGAGAATTACGTCTGTTTTTCGCGTTCATTAACTTGCTGTCAATCACCTTCGTCGTACTGATTTTAGTTGGTTGCGCAATCCTGATGACCGGGCTGTTTCCAGTGACTCAAACGCAGGCACTTATCATCATCTTACTGTTTGTATTCTCGTACGTTTTGATGGGCGGCACCTATGCGCATGCGTATACCAATACTTTGCAAGGCGTCATGATGCTGATGATCGCACTGCTCTTATTCGTCGATGGCATGGATTATTTTGATCAAGGCATTCTGTCCTCATTGCAATCGGTCAGTGAGCATTACGCCAGTGTGTATAACCCCGAGAGTCGTCTCTACTACGATTTCATCTCCGTCTTTCTGAGCGGCTTCGTCGTCACCTTTGCGCTGATGTTACAGCCACACATTCTGACCAAGGTGCTCTATCTGCGGGGCGAACACGATATCGCAAAATTTATAACCACCACCGTGGTTGTCGGCTTTTGTTTCAGCCTGATCCTAGCAGTGGGTTTTTATGCACGCTTGGCCGGGCTTGATATACCCAATCAAGACGCCGTAGTTCGTGAGTACTTGCTGCACCGGTTTTCTGAAGGTGCACTCGGTCAATACATCCTCACCTTCATCTTCCTAACCTTGCTGGCCGCTGGAATGAGCACGCTAGATGGCATTCTGGTGTCACTCTCCGCCATGGTGATCAATGACATCGCCACCCCTCTTTTTGGCGGTCTAAAGAACGCATTAATGTGGTCACGTGGCTTGTTAATCCTGGTTGGCGTTGTAGCCCTAATACTGGCCCTAAATCCACCACCCCTAATTGGCTTGTTCGCACAAAAAGGCGTTTACGGATTGGCCGCGGCATCCGCTGCACCAATTCTATTTGGCGTATTACTCACCCGGCCACTACCCGCTTGGATAATCGGCATGGCCGCCGCGATTGGGCTTGCTATGCACCTGATCTTGAATCTGTTGTTGGGTGTCACCAACCCCGCTGTTTCGGCCACGGTGGCAATTGGCGTTTCCGTATTGCTCGTCGGTTGCTACACGCTTGTGACGCGTAAATAGCCGCCCCCTGACAGCGATCGACCCTCCGTGTGTTGACAGTTCAACAATCGTTGAGTATTCTGAAATCAACAGTTGTTGAATTTCTATTGCCTGCATTTTGGATTTAATCACTGTCATACAAACTTAAAACTATTTATAAAATCAGTAAGTCACTGCCCTGCCGGTGATTTACACGACATCGCCAGAGGAGAAATACCATGCAGAAGTTAACTGCACCCAGATTTGTGCCCACAATGGTGGCACTGGCTTGCCTATCGGTTCCCGCAATGGGCCACGCGCAAGCCGAATCCGACGCACAAGCTCAACCCACTCAATTAGAAGAAATTGTCGTCACATCGCGTCGCATTTCAGAAAACTTGCAAGACGTCCCCGTTGCGGTATCCGCATTTAACAGCATGGCCTTGAGTGAGTCAGGGGTAGAAAATATCACGGACTTGCAACAACGCTTGCCAAATACGACACTGCAAGTAAGCCGTGGCACCAGCACCACCTTGACCGCCTATATCCGCGGTGTCGGCCAACAGGATCCGTTATGGGGGTTTGAACCTGGAGTCGGGGTTTATGTTGATGATGTTTACGTTGCGCGACCACAGGGCGCAGTGCTGGACATTCTCGATGTCGAACGCGTTGAGGTGCTACGGGGCCCACAAGGCACACTGTATGGCAAAAACACGATTGGTGGCGCACTCAAATACGTGACACGCAAACTGCGTGATGCTGATCAATTTTCAGTCGAAGCTAAAGTCGGCTCCTATAACCAGCGCGACCTGAAAATTTCCGCTGCGGCACCACTGATGGGCGAAAAACTGTACATCGGAGGCGCGGTTGCCTCACTTAATCGCGATGGCTTCGGCGAATTCATCAACCTAGGCGAAGAAAACTACAACAAAGACATGGTGGCCGGACGCATCGCCGCTGAATTTTACCCAACGGATAATCTATCGTTTAAATTCACGGCTGATCGCACCGAAGACAACTCGAACGCCAAAGGCGGTCATCGCTTAACGCCAAGTGATCTGACGGGTGAGCCTGTATTGGAAGACGTTTTCAGTACCCGTGCTGGCATGTCGACCGAGAACTATGTTGAAAGCGAAGGATACGCATTGCATGCAGAATGGGTAATCAACGATAGCTTAACGCTGCGTTCAATTACCGCCGCGCGCGAAGGATTTACCGACACCAATATCGATTTCGACAACACCATCTTGCGTTCTTTTGATGTCCCCGCGCGTTACGACGATGATCAAACAACACAGGAGCTACAACTGAGTTACACCGGTGATAACTTGGATATCGTTGGCGGTCTTTATTACTACACTGGTGAAGCATGCGGAACATTCCATGCTTTACTCGAAGAGTTCGCCGGAGGCGCCTTACCGATTTCTGCGACCACCGAGGGCTGTGTCGACACCACCAGCAGCTCAGCCTACGCACAAGCTAACTGGACCCTCAATGACCGTTGGTCACTGACGCTAGGCGGTCGTTACACCCAAGATGAAAAAGACGCGACCGCGAAGAACACGTTGTTCCTCGGTCAAGTGGTTGACTTTGATACGACGCCGATTGCACCGGGCATTGTACGAACCGATGCGGTCGGCAGTGAGGACTGGTCTGAATTCTCCCCACGGGTTGGCCTCGAATACCGCACTGCTGGTGACAACCTGATTTACGCCAGTTACAGCGAAGGCTTCAAATCAGGCGGTTTTGACATGCGTGCGCGAACCGACCAGATCGCGTCCGGTTTTGACCCCTACGACCCGGAGACTGTTGGCACGGTTGAAATCGGCTACAAAGCGGAGCTGTTCGACAATCGTCTGCGCGCGAACGTCGCGTATTTCAATTCGGATTATCAGGACCAGCAGGTCACGATTCAACGTACCATCGACAGCGGTGCGGATTTCGCCTCCACCGTGTTAAACGCAGCGGATTCCAGCATTCAAGGGGTCGAACTCGAGCTTGTCTATGCCGTATCTGACGCTTTAACCGCGAACCTTACTGCCGGCCTGTTGGACGCCGAGTTTGATCAAGTTCTCACCGCGGACCCAAACACTGGCAGCTTGACTGATGTCGCCGATTTTTGGGGTTTCGCGAACACACCCGACACTTCAGTCAATTTTGGTTTCTCACACCATAGCCGCGTGTTCTCAGATTGGGGCATGGTCGTTACCGGCAATATTGCTTATCGCAGCGACACGCAAATCTTTGAGGTGCCTTCGCAACTGGACGAAGAAGCCTACACCCTATTTAACGCGGGGCTGACCTTTACCTCGCCGAATAATCGACTTTGGATTTCACTGCAAGGTAAAAACCTAGGAGACAAAGAATATCGATTAGCTGGATATAACTTTGCCACGACCGAAGCTGGACCAGGCCTTGGCGGCGAAGACACGGTCGTTGGCTACTACGGTGACCCACGCACCATCAGCTTGAGTATCGGTTACCGCTACTAATCTGAGCCACTCTGTGCGGTGACACCCGGGTTGTAACCGACCTGGACACAGCCTGGCTGTCACCCAATTTCCATCATGCTGCATAGCAGCGAACTGTCGGCCCGACACGCCGGCTGACTTAAGAAGTGATAAGTATGGACTTTTTTGACGCAAAGGCGCCGTTTCTGCCTGAAATTTTCGCATTACATGGTAAATGGCGCAGCCAGGACATCGCTGCCAGTTGCGGCGAAACACACCTGACCTGGCAACAACTTACCAACGAGGCACACCAGTTTGCGCATGGTCTAGCGCAACACGGAATCGAGGGCGGGCAAACGCTTGGCGTCGTCATGTCGAACGGCCTACCGATGTTAACCACCTTGCTCGGTGCCATGGCTGCTGGCGTGGTTTCAGTTCCAATCAATCTTTCCGTAAATGATGATGCCTTACTCGGCATGCTGATGGACGCGAAGATTAGCGCCCTTGCCGTAACACGGGATCAGGCACAAAGACTAAATCGCCTCCGCGATCGTTTGCCCGCAAGCCTGACGCTTTGGTTGTGCGACGAGCCCGACGAAGGCTGGACGCCCTTTGCCGATCTGATGGCAAACCAACCGACCAGCTTACCCAGTGTTGATATACACCCAACGTTGCCACTGAACATCATCTACAGCTCGGGCACAACTGGTCTACCTAAAGGCATCGTACACAACCATGCAGGACGACGTGACTGGGCCTACGACCTGGCTATCGCGCTGCGCTACCACGGCAAAAGTCGAACCCTATTGACGCTGGGTTTGTATTCAAACATCTCCTGGGTAGCGATGCTCACCACCCTGCTTGCCGGCGGCAGCGTTGTGATACATACACACTTCGATGCGTTCTCATTTCTCGATACCGTCAAGCATCAGCAAATTACGCATACCGCCATGGTGCCCATTCAGTTTCAACGTATTGTCGAGGCCATCGAACAGACAACTGACGCGATCGACCTGTCTAGCATGCAATCCATGATGAGTTGCGGTTCACCCTTGCACGCAGACGTCAAACGCGCGTTATTCAAGCAGTTTGATTGCGGCATCATTGAGCTTTACGGCTTAACTGAAGGCGTGATTACGACGATCGACCCCGAACAATCGGAGGGCAGATGGTCTTCCGTAGGCAAGCCATTGATCGGAACCGACATTCTTATTCTTGACGACGAAGACCGTCCGGCGCCCGCAAATAAGAGTGGAGAGATCGTGTCACGTGGACGCATCACCATGCCCGGATACCTTAATCGCGAGGATGCCAATCGAGATGCCAGCTATACCGACCCGCATGGCCGCCTGTGGCTGCGTACGGGCGACATTGGTTATCTAGACGATGCGGGTTTTCTATACATCGTGGATCGAAAGAAGGATATGATTCTATCCGGTGGACAGAATATATATCCGCAAGATATCGAGGCTGTTCTGTTTCAGCACCCTGCGGTCAATGACGTCGCCGTGATCGCTGCCGCAAGTCGTAAATGGGGCGAGACTCCGGTTGCGCTAGTAGTCCGCAACGCCGACACGCGTGACGATGCGACTGCAATCATGACTTGGGCTAACCAAAAACTCGGTAGGCAACAACGAATAACTGATGTTATCTTTATCGACGAATTGCCGCGTAATCCGAATGGTAAAATTCTAAAGCGCGAACTGCGTGCGCGCTACGCACAAGATCAATATCACTAAGATGGATTTAAGCAAACGAGAATTCAAGGTAATCGAATACACAAGCCAGGACGGCCTCAAACTGTACGCACGCGATTACGTCTTGGCACACGGCGCGGACGCACGTCCGGTAGTCTTGTGCATGCATGGACTCACTCGCAACTCCGCTGACTTCGAACCGTTGATCCCTTATCTATCTGAACGCTATCGGTGTGTGGTGGTGGACCAACGCGGTCGAGGCTTATCCGACTACGACAGCAACAGCGCGAACTACACACCGCAAACTTATGCGCAGGACATGTTTACATTGCTGGCGCATCTACAGATCGAAAAGGTCACAATTATCGGCACGTCCATGGGCGGCATCATTGGCATGGTCATGGCGGCCATGCAACCGCAACGCGTTACCGCCCTGGTTTTGAACGATATCGGTCCTGAAATACCTGCCGACGCGTTGAACCGGCTCAAAAAATACGTGGGAAAACTTCAACCGGTAACGAACTGGCCCGAAGCCATTGCACAGACGAAACTGATAAACCAAATCGCTTTCCCCGATGCTTCGGGCGATGACTGGGCAGCGTTTACTGCACGAATCTATACTGAAGACAGCAGCGGCAAGCCAGTTCTTGCTTATGATCCGCACATTTCTGATGCCTTTAATGACGACTACAATGAAAACAGGCCGGCGGATATGTGGCCCTTGTTCACTACAATCAAGGATCGTCCGATGCTCATAATCCGAGGGGCAATTTCTGATCTGCTGACGCGCGAATGTGTGACGAAAATGCAGCAACTAAATCCAAGCCTGCACCAAGTGGAAGTACCACGCGTTGGTCATGCCCCCATGCTAGACGAGCCCGAATCCATTCAGGCCATCACCAAATTTCTGTCGCAATACGCAGTGATCGAGCCGATCGCGTAAAAGCCAATGAAACCACATCGCCTCTCCACTATAAAACAGCATAGAATAGCAGGCTACAAAAACAGTTACATTCGACTTGCTATGCTCGGATAACGCCCCCATCTATGCTTTTATGAAACCAACGATCCCTCCAAAGGCAGCACTATTGCTTGCCACAATTACGATTACCGCCATCGACGGTGAACTGGACGCACACGAGATGGCAATCATTAACCGCTTAGACGGCTTTAAGACCACCGATGACTGGAACACCGCGATTGCTGTGTGGAACGATACACCGCTAGAAGACTGTATCCCGCTGGTTGCCGCCTCTTTAGACGAAAAACAACAACGTATCGCGATGGCGAATATGTTCGACATTGCCATGGCGGATGGTTATTTGGACGAAGCCGAAAACTTGCTGCTTCGTGCGTACGCCAATACTTTTGAAGTCAGTGAAGCCGACATCGAAAAAATCGTTGACGTAATTACCATAAAAAACGATCGCTCTAAGTTTTAAACTTTCAGGCGATTGCGCGAACAGATGCCATTAAAAAGGGCGGCTCATAGGCCACCCTTTCAATCCTTTCAGAGAAGCGACTAGGCCTCGATTTTTTGGATGACTTCCGCCATGCGTTTAGTAGCAAATCGCGCCTTGGCTAAAGACAAATTGACGCGAGCGGCCACCGTCACAACGCACGGCAAACCCAAATATGATGTCCGTACAAACAGCATATTTCCCTCTCCTGATTCCACGATAGTGACATTGAACTCACCTTTCAGAACCTGTTGAGCAGCAGACTCACTTAAGGCCGAAATGGTGCTACTCATGGCAGCCAACTTATCAGCTTCAGCGCTCAATTCTCGCGTGGCAAATGACTTGATGGAAAATCCATCTGTCGTACATAAACTGATGAGTGCAATTTCGCGGTTCTCTTCACAGAGCCTCTTGATTTCATCCAGCAACTCTGGTTTTACGGGGATCGTTTTATCAGACATTGTCAAAATTCTAATGGTTATGCAGCATATTGATTGATTGCATTAAAGATATGCAAAATCGACATCGCCGAGTTCTTGTCACGCGGGTCGATTTGGATAATCGGCGCCACAATTTTATGGTGTTCTAATAAGGCCTGGATTTCACTATTCAAAGCGGTCATGCCACCGTCGCCGGCATCTTCGCAGTGCGTCACGGCAACCACGCACGTGGTGCGTTGTTCATGCGGTGCGAAGAACGTCAACAACTCATCCAGATTATCGTAATCCGGTGTCTCACCGTACTTGAGCAGGATCAATAACCCCCAGAGCGAGGTGTTCACGAAATTCCATAAAAATGAGTAGCGTGATTGACCAGGGACTCCGTACAAACCAAGTGCGGTGTCCGAGCTGAGCGAAATTCGACCGTAATCGATACCCACAGTGGTGTATTTTTTACCAATGTCGATAGTGGATTCAGCTTCAGTCTCCAGTGGACTGATCTCACTTAAGGTTTTGACCAGCTGCGTCTTACCCGCGCCGACTTCGCCTACGATGGCGAGCTTTCGATATTCCATGCTGTTACCTTGATTTGAATAGAAACTCTCGCATTTTCCCATAAAAGCCATTGGAACGCGACGCCTCAATATTTGCCGTGGTCACTGCCGCAGCGCCACTCGACGCCGTCGCCAGTTGCGCATCTTCCTCGTAAGCAAATGCGTTTAGAAGCTCAAGGCGATCTAGCTTTTGTAGGATTACGTCGATTTGTCTACGCGTTCCAAAATCCCCGCCGTCAACCAAGCTCTCGTAAGTGTGTGGTCGCTTAGTGAGTCGTGCACAAAGCTCAATGATCGTTGGAGACTGACTGATTTCAGAAAAGTCGGGCCAGCCGCGCAGCATCAATTCTTTGCCCGAGTAATCGCAGGCGGTTACCCTTGGTTTACTCAAATCATAGAATAATTGAAGAAGCTCTGTTTGGTGCGCATCAAAGTCTCCAATCTCTCGGTTGTGCCGATTAACAAACCGAATGAACTCGGGTGCCTTTTGAACGGACTCCAAGAGTTTGAAACTCCATTTAGGAAAAAACCGGTCAGAAATTGAACAATCAAGGAGCTTTTCAACATCGGTATGCCTAGGATCATCACAGATATTTGCAAATAACGCATCGACGTCATCGACCTTGCCTTCAATGATTTGTAAGTAGTGCGCCTTTCGAAACGACATCACTGATGAAATACCGCGTTCGGCATTCCGTTTTCGCGAGCGTGCGTAAATGTCAGACAGACCGACAGGAATTACGACTCCATCTTTACGCACCCGAACTCGGCTTATGTACATAATACATTTCAATTGATCCACCCCCTGAATAGGTAACTATTGCCATAGTATGATCTCGCCTTCCATTGACCAGTTCGCCGCTCCTGGCATTCACGAAATCATGCATTTGTATGAAATCAGGGGAAATCTACACACTACCCCTAGCCGCACACACAAGCGTTAACCTACCAGTGACCCTGTATTATGTTCGGTCGTAAATCGTAACCGAGCATTCTGCTGTGTTGCGGACGAATTCAAAATTCCGGCGTACTAACCGGAACTCGACAAGTGCTTGACGGTGTGACACCGAGTTACTTGCCGAGCAGGTTTAGACGACTAAACTTCTAGCGCGTCGTCGATGCTCTGTACTTTACGACGAGCCAAAGCAAGGTTTGATTTGCCTTTGTCCAAAACTAGGTAAATGAACAGGCCAGTGTTATTCAGCGATGGTTTAATGATATGCAGTTGAGTATCCAGGGTAATCAAAATATCTTCGATTCCACCCTCAATGCCTAGCGACTTCATCGTATCCATTTTAGCTTTTACTACTTCAGTATTACCTGCTGCAGCCAGCTCCAAATCCACACCAGAACCAATTGTGCCCAGTGACATTCCCGTTGTGTAATCCACGATGCATGCGCCCATCGCGCCGTCGATTTCCATTAACCCATTCAAGCTACCGTCAATATTTGCCATATCAGTTGTTCCTCTAAATTTGAAATAAAAATTTGATCCAATCCCACCCTAAGTCGGCGGTCCCTGCCTATGCGGCGTGATTATACACAAAAATACATTATGTAAAGTTTTTTCTCCAATAAATACAGTGATTTAACACAATCACGGGTATTTTCAGCTTGAAAACGCAAATAGTTCGCATAAATCCTTATTATCAAAATACTAGACAGCTTGACTATGTCCGAATTGTCTTTTTGCGTTGGACAAATCAACCAGTGTCGAAAAAATAGACAGGCCAATGGAAGACGTACAAATCAACCAATTTATAGGCACCGAATCGAAGCCGTAGGCGAACACGCCACTGACATGCTGCAATTTAATCGAGCTGACGTAACGTTGCTGATCACGGTGCGTCCTACCTAAATAACTGCACGTTGAAGCACGGACGGTGCCGTATTTAACGCGGAGTACAACCGTAGGTCGTTAACATGGGTCACCCGGATCGTCGCCAGCGGCGCATCATGCAAGGTTCGACTACAAATCGGCTGATCTCGCTCTATCCCCGTGACCCGAAATCTGCTTTACATCACGCTTTTCAATTCCGAAATGGCATTTGCCAGCCGCATGGCTTCATACCGCGCATTAGCAAGTTGCATTTGGTTGTTTACGGCTAACGTCAATACGCATTCCTTGTCGAGCAACTTAGTAAGCAAAAATAAGATATTACCGCCCTCAGTTTCAATGGTGGTAAAAGTCGACGGGAGCGCCAGTAACTGCTGAGCTGACGCGGCGCTTAACGACACTATGGTGCTGGCCATGGCCGCCAGTTTATCCACTTCAGTCGTTCTAGCGCTGGATGTCACGGACCGAATGTTGAACCCGTCTACCGTGCATACGCTGGCCAGAAATATTTCTTTCCTAGCTATACACAATGATTTCAACATGTGTTCCAGCCGCGATTTGAGTTCATCACTGAACCCAGTATCAAGGTTACTCATTTGTCCTACCCGCCTTTATTCCCTGAGAACTCAGAGCTCACACAACCAACTGAGCCTTGCCGATTCCAAACCATCTCTATCCAGCGCGAACTGGGAAACCCATTGACGCCCAAGCCGCTATGAATAGATCCCAATCATATCCGGCTGCCCTGTGTCGCACCCAGAAAACGTTTCATCTTATAAATAAAACGAAGCGCCGATTTCTCCAGCGGTGCGACTCCACTCTCAGCCTGTGGTGTAACTGTTTTCAGCAAGCCAAGCGAATCGAATTTATCCAGATATTGGTCCAGTTTTTCACTGCTCGATACTTGGTTCAGTGCCAATAAGTCCTGGTATCGCTGTGGTCGATTAGTCAATAGTGCGCATAATTCGACCAATTCTGGAGATTGATTAATCACGCTGAAATCTGGCCAGCGAATTAACTTCAAAGTTCGATCTCGATACGATGCTTTATGGTCAGCGGCAATCTCAGACACGTCATAGAACTGATTAAGTAGCGTCAATTGACCCGCAGTTAACTGCGCAACCTGATTCGACTGATCCGCCATGAACTTGGTGAAACCAGCGTCAAGACTCAGTGACTCGGCAAGCTTCATATGCCAATCGGAGAAGTAGCGTTTTCTCGCCACCGTATCAACCAACACAGTGAAGTTCTCATGGCGTTTGTCGCAGTTTAATTTCACCAGCAGTTCATCCAGTTTAGTGGTGCTGCCTTCAAGTACTCCCAGATAGTATCCACCACGGTAGGTCAGCATGCCTGTGATCTGGTTCTGTGTATTTCTCGCTCTTGAAATACGATAAATTTCTGACAGCCCAACTGGAATAGTAGCCCCGTTACGTCGACACGTTACCTTACTAATATATGTAATACATCTCACTTTTGTTTCCCCTTCTGAATCACGCCGTCGTTGTCGGATGGTCATGGCGTAATACTAATCACTTAGTTACATGAACCTGTAAAACAGGTTCAGTAGTAGAAATAATTCGGAGTGTGTTACAGACTTCGCGTTAGCTTTGGGGATCGAGTCAGTTTCCCTAAGCCAAGGTGCACTTTGTTGCACCGGCAATCATCAGCAACACCCCTACTCGTGTATTGCTAAACTTCTAAGTCCTCTTCAATCGAGTGGACTTTGCGGCGAGCTAGGGCCAGGTTAGATTTGTTTCGATCCAGAACAAGATAAATGAATAAACCGTTATGACTTGCCGTTGGACGAATAATGTGAAGCTGGTCTTTCAGCGTGATCAAAATGTCTTCAATCTCACCCTTAATACCCAGAGACTTCATGGTCGCCATTTTGGCTTTAACCACTTCAGAGTTGCCTGCGGCCGCGAGTTCTAAATCCACACCGCCGCCACTGTGGCCGAGCGACATGCCGGATTTGTAATCCACGATACAAGCGCCCAATGCGCCGTCAATGGCTAAAAGTTCCTTAAGACTTGATTCAATGTTTGCCATAGATACCCCCCAAGGTATGACTTTTTCTCAAAATTGTAGATTGGCAGCCCTCACTACCAGACGATCAACATACACCAACTTAACGGGGTTTGTCGAGAAAAAGACACGTACGCGATTTTTTTCTAACCCAATCATTGAACGCACCTATAAAGTGAAACGGCCCTTTCTCGTCTGCTACAAGAAAGGGCCGCAATTTTTATAGACTTATTTCGTAGGCCTAGAATCTTCCAAGATTCATTACTTTGGTCCATGCACTTACGAAGTCCTTAGTGAACTGATTATCTGCATCGCCAGCACCGTATACCTCCGCAATCGCTCTGAGCTCAGAATTTGAGCCAAACACGAGATCCACCGGGGTAGCTTGCCAACGCAGTTCGCCAGTTTTGCGATCGACGCCGTCGTAAACGCCGTTGGTTTTATCGGACTTTTGCCACGCTGTCCCCATATCAAGCAAGTTCACAAAGAAGTCGTTACTCAGCGCACCAGGACGATCTGTCAGCACACCCAATTGAGACGCCTGTGTGTTGGCATTTAGCGCTCGCAAGCCTCCCACTAAGACCGTCATTTCAGGCACAGTTAAGGTCAGTAGATTAGCGCGATCAACTAGCATCTCAGCCGGCGACAAGGCACTCGAAGCGCCATAGTAGTTGCGGAACCCATCGGCTGCTGGCTCCAGGAGCGCAAATGATGCTACGTCAGTTTGCTCCACTGTTGCATCACCTCGGCCGGGCAAAAATGGTACGGAAACCGTCGTGCCAGCCTGCTCCGCGGCCTTTTCGATTGCGGCTGCACCTGCCAGTACGATCATGTCGGCCATTGAGATTTGCGTTCCGCCATTACCACGTTTATTGAAATCAGACCGAATCTCACTCAACGTCGACAACACTTTTGACAGTTCCTGCGGATTATTTACGGCCCAGTCTTTCTGTGGCGCGAGACGCAGGCGCCCACCATCGGTACCACCGCGCATGTCTGTACCGCGATAGCTGGCTGCCGACGCCCAAGCTGTGCGCACCAACTCCGATACGCTGAGGCCTGACTTCAGTATGTCTGCTTTGATGTCAGCTACTTGACTCGCATTCACCAAAGGATGGTCTGTGGCAGGAATTGGGTCCTGCCAAATCAACGCTTCGGTTGGCACTTCGGAGCCAACATACCGCGCACGCGGCCCCATGTCGCGATGCGTTAGCTTGAACCACGCTTTAGCAAAGGCAAGTTCGAACGCTTTCGGATCCTTTTGGAATCGTTGAGCGATCTCACGATAGCTTGGATCCATTTTAAGCGAGAGATCTGTTGTGAACATGATCGGCGCGTGTCGCTTGGTCTTGTCATGCGCGTCTGGCACCAGCATCGACGCTTGGCCATCCGCTGGGATCCACTGTACTGCGCCAGCAGGACTCTTAGCTTGCACCCATTCAAACGCAAACAGGTTATCTAAATACTGCGAACTCCACGCTATCGGATTTGCGGACCATGCTCCCTCCAGCCCGCTGGTCATGGTATCAGCGCCTTTACCAGTACCACACTTGTTTTTCCAACCAAAACCCTGCTCTTCGATCTCGGCTGCAGACGGCTCTGCGCCCACACAATCAGCTTTCACGGCACCATGGGCTTTACCAAACGTGTGACCACCGGCGATCAAGGCGACCGTTTCTTCATCGTTCATCGCCATCCGGCCAAACGTCTCCCGGATGTCCTGCGCCGCAGAAATTGGATCGTGGTTACCGTTAGGGCCTTCCGGGTTGACGTAAATCAATCCCATCTGCACCGCGGCCAGCGGCTTTTCGAGCTGACGTCCTTTGGAGTAGCGCTTGTCATCCAGAAACTTGGTTTCCGGTCCCCAGTAAACCAAATCAGGTTCCCAGTCATCGGTGCGGCCACCTGCGAATCCAAACGTCGTAAAGCCCATTGATTCCAACGCCACATTACCGGTCAACACCATCAAGTCTGCCCACGACAGCTTGCGCCCATATTTTTGCTTGATTGGCCACAACAAACGACGTGCTTTATCCAAATTGACGTTGTCCGGCCAGCTGTTCAACGGTTCAAAACGCTGTTGGCCACCGCCGGCACCACCGCGCCCATCAAGTACACGATAGGTTCCCGCACTGTGCCAAGCCATGCGGATGAAAAATGGACCATAGTGGCCGTAGTCCGCAGGCCACCAGTCTTGTGAGTCGGTCATCACCGCTTCGATCTCCTTCTTCAGTTGGTCGAGGTCAATCGTGGCAAATTCCGCCGCGTAGTCAAAATCGGCGCCATACGGATTCGATTCAACGGAATGTTGGCGTAGCGGTGTGAGGTCTAATTTTTCCGGCCACCAAAATTGTGGGGACTTAGCCGGACCGGTCGCATACGCGTTTTGAGATGCGGCCAGCATCGTCAACGACAAAGAAAGTGCCGTGAACAGAGATTTATAGGGTTTAAACATGTGTCGCTCCATTGCGTGTTGAAGGTTTGCAATGAAACTATAGAACAAATTTTTTAGATTAGTATCTGTAATTCGATTCATTATTTAGATAACAATCATCGGATTTCTCAATCACAACGTGTCAGGTCACGCCAGGCCTAAAGATGGATTACCGATTTTGAGCGCACTCGTTGAGTGCAGCTTGCCCAAAAAAGACGCAAGCAACGCGGTGCGGTGTTTTACACTCATTTGCGCAAACGTTGATTAACATCTTGTTTACAAAGCACTTTTATAAACATACGTCCAGTTGGCACTTAATTTGCTATTCGAACACCGGGTAGGTTGGTGTCTAGGGTCATTGGTTGAGTTGTAGATATGAAAGTAGATCGATACATGGTGAATTTGTTCTTTGAGATTAAACGCAATTTACCGCCGGAGCTGGGTGACGATTTAAAAATTTCCAGCGCCGACTTAAGTAGCGCGATGATCAATGTCTATTGGTCCAGCGACGACAACATGGTTCGCACGCTAGTGGAAGCGTTTTTTAGACGTGCCGGAGACGAGTGGTATGTGCAACTGCAACCCAAGAAGCGCTACTACCGGGGCGTTGAGATCGCAGAGAATCGTGCTCACACACAGTCGAAGTCGATCGCGCGTCCAGACTCGGACAAGCCCAAAGCGAAAAAGCGTTTTTATCGCGGCGCACTCGTCGAATAGTGCTCAAATGTGACCGTGATTACGGCCTCCAATTCAGATTCACGGGACGGCAACTCGCCTTATGTGTTGAGAGAGGTTTTCACACAGAAAATCACGCACTACCCGCACCCGCGAGGTTTGACGTAGATCGGCATGGTAGACCACCCAAATCTCCCCCATACGCATTGGCTCTGATATCCGTACCAGCTCCGGAATGCTGTCGCCGAGCAGGCACGGTAAACTGGCGACACCAACGCCCTGCCTAGCTAGGTCGCATTGCAACGGCACATTATCGAAGAAGCCAACCGCGCGGAGGTGGTCAAAACCATGGCGTGGCCGCCAACGCTCAGGCGATCCCCATGCCAGCATCCCGGATTGCGTACCCGGAGAGGCTGGATTGTATCTATCTATGTGCGCCTGTGTTGCGTAAGCCGCCATGGTGAATTCACCCAAATCCCGTCCGACCAGTTCATCCGGTGGCTGCCGCATAATCCGTATAGCAATATCCGCTTCGCGTCGCCGCAGATCCGCAGAGCGATAACTGAGTTCTACCTCCAGCTGAATATTTGGAAAGTGCTGCCGAAACAGATGCAAATCGAACAGTAAGGTCGAATGCGTAAACCAGTCGGGTGTGGACAACTTAACCACCCCTTCCAACTGCGAATCACGCCCAGTTACTGAGCGCTCAATACCCTGTACGCTGTCCTCTAACTCCTCAGCGCCATGCCGCACCTCCTCGCCCGCGCTGGTGAGAGCCAAACGGTGGCCATTACGTTCGAACAAACGTGCGCCCAAGGTGTGTTCCAGCTGATCTATTTTGCGCAAAACCGTTGAGTGACTGGTGCCGAGGCGCAGCGCGGCCGCTCGAATTGACGGTGCCCGTGCCACCGCCAAAAAAACACGATAATTATCCCATTCCATAGCGGTCTACCAATGAACCATTTTTCTATCAATACCCATTCAACTGTCTGTATAAAAACCAATATAGTGATCCCCCACAGTAAACACAAGCTTTAACTTTAACGTAACAGGAGTGCAATTGATGACCCTTCTTATTTGTGTGACGATCCTTTTCACCTTGCCATTTATACTCGCGCTTTGGTCGGTCTACTACCGGATACAGCTGGATGGAAAAGCCGATCTGCAAAGTCCCAGAGTTCAGGCGGCCAGATTAACTGGTCGAGGCCATCGCATCGTTGCAGCCCAAAATAACGCCTGGGAAGCCTTGATTCTATTTTGCACCGTATTAATCGGTGCGCAAATAGCCAAGGTCGAGATCGATTTACTGACACTGCCTGTGATGCTGTTCACCGCTTCTCGCGTTGCGCATGCAATCGTTTATGTTGCGGGCTGGTCTGTTATTCGGTCGACCGTATTTTTTATCGCTATGATTGCCCTGGTTTGGATCTTTCGAATTGCCTACGGCGCCCTTTGAATTGCCATGACACACAGTACAAAACTTGCACCCTTCAAAATACCGGCGACTGAGCTGCACGCGTTTGGCGAATTCAGTTTGCCTCAGGCACCTCATGTGACCGTGTTTGAGCGCATTGACGCCATACCACAGCAGTTCTTTCGCGTTCAGCGCAATCTTACCCAACTTGAAAATCTAGTCACTCAGATCACTGTTCCTTTTGAGTTCATGTTGTTCGTTGGTAAATTAAGCGTTGGATATTATCTGCAGGTTGGCATTATCGGAGAAGAGAATTATCCGACCAGTGTGGTTTCTGCATATGCTAGTGGGCAGAGTGACGACAATCATCAAGTCAAAATCGTGTACGGTCGCCGCTGGCTGATCGAAGAATCTACGCCGAGTTCAGAAGTGTTACAGACTGCATTGTTGGCTGTACAGAAAGCGCGCGAACACGAGCTGCGAGAAAAACTTTCTATTATTTTTAACACCCAAGAGCAGCAAGGCACACCGTTTAACAGCCACCAGGACGCACCCTTGATGCGGCACGTAAAGCGCGAATTGCAGTCCCGGCTATCGGAAACGATTTCGGACCAAGTTTCTAGGCTGCGTTTTGATGGTCACCGCTTTTCAGTCACCCGCACAACGCCAGTTTCACCAACGCAAACGGCATTTGAGCTGGACTTCGACATTCCGGCACATGGGCGCCCTGAGTTCTCCAGACGATACCCCGAATTCGCTCATCAAACACTGCTCGTGGTGTGCGACCCACTGCAAGCCAATCAATTTCTGCACCGGGTTGTTGAAGCGATGTTGACACAAAGCCAGCGTTACACTTGTGAGAACACTAGATTTTCCGGATTCCCTCGATTCGGCAGTCAGATAAACGCCGTCAGTTTAGCCCGTTTCTCCTACCAGACTCGACGTCCTGCCGAGGTCAGCGCTGTGTTTCATCAACATTTTAAACGCATGAGCCAGCAAGTCGACGGCGACAAAGTACCAAGCATTAACGCCAACGAACTCGGGGCGCAACAGCGCGCCAAATTAGCGTTAAGCGGCGTGCAACAAGGTCATCTGCCGTATGATTACGAGCAGGAAAAAGCTGAGGCGCCCAAAACCAAGCTCAGCGCACAGAGTGGTATACTTAGCGGATAACCTGTTCGTCTAAGGAGCCAGTTCGAACCTAATGCTATTTCCACCCTCAACTGCAGCACGGTATTTCTCAATGTGCGACGCGTCCGACTTGATCGCACGCAATGCCAACTACCCATTTATGTTGGACGACGAAGTGTGGCAAACCGTCGAACATTATTATCAAGCAAATAAATTTGTGGATGCGCAGTATAGGCAGCGAGTCCGACAAGCAGTCACCGCAGAACAAGCCCGAGAACTCGGTCGATCATGGTGGCGACGCAAGCGTCCGGATTATAAGCAAGTGAGAACCACTCTAATGACGCGCGCTGTGTACACGCAATGCCGAACCCATTCTGAATTGCGCAACCGACTACTTGATAGCGGCAATATCCCGTTGGTGGAGAACAGTCAGTTCGATTATTTTTGGGGCTGCGGCCGGGATCAGCGCGGGCTGAATCATTTCGGCGAAGTATTAATGAATATACGACAAAAACTGCAAGAGGAAGGAGCAGACGACTCACCGTCATCGAGCAGACATCCCCAATCTTGACCAATCACTGCCAATTTAGATTTGCATTCCGTGACGGCTGCCATAAACTGAACGATAGGAAAAACACTTCGGGAGTGATCATGCGGATTTCAAGACTGGTTAAACAACAAATCTTGGTCGTTTTACTCGCCACTTGCAGCCTGCCAGTAATGGCCGACGACGGTTCAGTTTGGTACCAGCAAGGTCTGAATCACTACGCGGCTAGTGCACCTGATCATGGTCGCGCGTTTAAATTATTTGGCCAGGCAGCGCGTGCTGGTTACCCTCGCGCCCAATACCAATATGGCCTGATGTACCAACGCGGTGAAGGTGTGAATCGCGATTACACCAAGGCACTGCATTGGTACAAGCTTGCTGCAGGCCATGGCCTAGGGGTCGCAGACCATCATATTGCGCAGATGTACCAACATGGGCATGGTGTTCGCCCGAGTTACCAACAAGCTATTTACTGGTACTCACGCTCTATCTCGCATGGCTATGAAGCAGCCGTTAACCCCTTGGAAGAAATTTATCGCCGCAATTATGGACTGACATTAAACCTGGTGCAGTCGGGCTCCCTACTTGCACAAGTTGCCGATGGCGGTGATCGGACATCACAATACAACCTTGGTTACAAATACTATATTGGTCACGAGGTCGACCAAGACCCAACCATGGCCGCGATGTGGTTTCTTCGTGCTGCGGAACAAGGTGATGGCGATGCGCAATATATGCTGGGAAAAATGTATCACACGGGTGAAGGACTCGATCAAAGCTTTGATCGCTGCTACTTCTGGAGCACTCTGGCAAATTTCACCCAACATGAAGAGGCCGCCGCGATCCGAGATCTCTGTTTGTCCAAAATTTCACCCGAAAAACACGCGACCTTAAATAGGGAGATTGAAGCCAAACGCGCAGAAATACAAACGCCGGTGTTCTGAGACCGGTTATTTCGAGTTACGCTTCGCCACGAACTCTTCGATGCGTCGATTGGTCTTGGTTTGCACACGACGCTCACGACGCGACAAGCGTCGCCCGGCTGCGGCGCCTTGGAGACGCAACCCAGTAACCCGCGTTAGCCAGCGCTTCCACACGGCACTAATGTATTGCCACAACGAACCGGATAACGCATGCAAACTAAGCTGAATGCCAATGCCCTCATACGCCACACAGTACCAATAGCCTGCGGGAATATACACAGCATCACCGTGATCTAATTCAGCCACATAACCCGACACGAACTTGAGTGCCGGATACTGATCAAACTGCGGCGCTAGAAAATTGATATCACGAATCGTATGCTGGCTTTTACCAACTCGATACATCAAAGGCGTTTGCTTCGGCGGTATCAACAGAATGTGTGCACGTGCGCCAAAGTGACAGCGCACCGTGTGCATCACTGACGACGCTTGCTGCATCGGCTCCACCGCGTGCTCGCCACCTACGTACAATGAAGTCAGGCGAGTCAAAAATCGAAATCCGAGTCTTGGATAGGTGAAATCCGCAGCTATCACTGACCGCTCGCCCACCGCAACCTGCGCAACCCTCGCTCGCGGCGCGGCAGACAGGCGCTCTACTGCGTCTTTCAGACGCATCACAGCGGTGGGCTTGACGATCGCAGAGGCCGGCTCTGAACCGTCAAAATAACCGGCAGACAGCTCGCCCGCGCGCTCCTGCACGTAATCCAGATTCCAGTTACGCACCGCCGGCCAATTTTTAGTCAGGTCACCAAAAACCACCGGTATGCCGGTCGCCTGATACCGCTTACGCAGATCTGAAACCGGTAAGGAATTTTTTCGATCTACTGGGATATGTCGAATTGAATCAAACACGTAATGTCACTTTAGTTTCAAGTTTGCGCAACTAGCTTTCGAGTTAAGGTGAGTACCATTTTAAAGATTGCAGATTGTAGACGCCCTTCCCAAATTGAACCATTATTTTTTAGTAAACAATTGATTTATCTTCTCTCGTCAGTATCGAAATCGAGCTGACTCGTGTCAATCAAACCGACAAACCACTTTATTATTGCGCGCTTTTTTTAGATACTTGTTAGGGTTTGATAAAAACACTGAAGAACAGATAGTAACTGCTTATTCACAGGGATCTTTTTTACGCAGACGGTGTAAGATAGACCCATAATAAGCATCACAGGGGATTTTGGAAATGAAGTACGCGATCATTATCGACTCCATTGCGGGTATACCCAATAGCATTTTGGAGAGTCGACCGTTCAAGGTAATGCCCGTGACGGTTGAGGTTAACGGCAAGGTCATGCCGGATACATTTGATGAAAAAACCTTGATCAACATTTATCAAGGCAAGACGCTTACCGCGCATTCTGAGATCAAGTCATCGCCACCGAGCGAAGAGGCTATATCCAATCTTATCACGCGCGAAGTCGCGCCTTTTTATGACTACGCGTTTTGTCAGACCGTCTCCAAGCAGGTCAGCGCGACCTATGACAACTTTCAACGCTCCTCTGAGGGAATCGCCGCTAAAGTTCGCGCATTGCGTAGTCGTCTCGGTATCGATCACCCGTTCCGAATGTCAAGCCTGAACTCAGGCACAACCATTGCCGGCCAAGGCCTTGCCGCGATTTACGCAGACATGCTGCTGAGCAAGGGAACTGATGCGGGCCAGTACACAAAAACCATGAACAAGTTGATCCGCTTAATTCAGTGTTACCCGGTAGTTGCGGATTTAATGTATACGCGCGAACGGAGTATGGAGCGTGGCATCAAAACCGTCAGCTTACCCGCGGCGTTTATCGGCAAAACCGTTGGTCTCAACCCCATCGTGAAAATCAGCTACGACCACCAGGTTGAGCCTTTGCTGACCAAGCGCGGACTCGATACGGCAGTATCACACTTAATGAAATACGCGATCGAGCGTATCGAAGAAGGCCTGTATGTGCCGCTGATCAATCTAAGTTACGCTGGCGACCCGAGCGAGCTAGAGCAATTTGATGAATACGACAACCTCGTAGTGGCAGCGCGCAAACACAATGTAAAAATCTTAAAAGGTGTCATGAGCCTTGCTGCCAGTGCCTTCTACGGCCCTGGTGCCTTCGCCATGGGCATTGCACCCAAAAATCAGAAAGCGGTGCCAAAATAGGCGTTCAAACACCGACCACACTGGCCTGTGCACGCATTACAATCTCCTCATTGATGGGTTTGACCCAGCTTCAGCCGTTACACTCGCTCGAAGTCCGCAGCCTATGCATCCAGCTACTACATCCAGCTACTATTAGGCTGCACACACGTAATGTGAACCCTATAACTTATGATTCATCCACGTTCGTTAAAACGACTCACTCTGATCGCTATTGCATTGCTACTCTCCTCTGGGTCTAGCTGGGCGTCCGATGCAGGTTTAGCCAAAGATCGCGAGTACCAAATCCATATCCACGCAGATTTTAGGCACGTTGCAGAAAATGAAGGTCATGCTGCTTGCACACCTGTCACTGTCGAAGTTAAACAGAATCGGCGGTTACTGCGTGAGCTGCGCTGGCGTGCTCCAAAAAGTTATCAAGGGTTTGAAGCTGAATCAGGATTATCACATAACAATGACGAATGGGTCTGGCACATTGAGCGTTCTGAGGGAACGCTTCGGTATTGTGTGCAATTAAATCACAAACGTGGCACTCGTTACGACGCGCTCATCACACCAGATTGGGCGACATTCAGAGCGGACGACCTTTTTCCAGCCACAGCGAGTGTGGCACTCAAAGGCAGTTATTCCGAAACGACGTTACGATTTACCTTACCAGAAGGCTGGAGTTCAATCACCCAGTACCCTGAAACCGCCGAACATATGTATACGATCACGAACCCTGCGCGCCGATTTGATCGTCCGACCGGTTGGGTTCAACTTGGGAAGTTAGGTGTCCGACGTGACAAGATCGCCAATACCCGGATTGCCGTGTCAGCTCCGATCGGTCAAGAGCTCGCCCGCCTTGAACTGATCACGTTTTTGACCTTCACCCTACCGACCGTGCGCGACTGGTTTCCAGCATTCCCCGACCGACTGTTGATTGTCAGCGCAGAAGACCCTCTGTGGCGTGGTGCTTTATCCGGTCCTCGTTCTCTTTTTTTGCACGCCGAACGTCCCTTAGTCAGTGAAAATGGTACGAGCACGGTGTTGCACGAACTGGTCCATGTTGCGATGCAACGACAAGCCACCAACGACGCCGATTGGATCGATGAAGGCCTGGCGGAATACCTGTCGCTGGTACTGCTGCATCGCGCAGGTGGCATTACCGACCAACGACTGGCAAAAGCGCTCAGCCAACAGCACGAGTGGGGTAAACAAGCTGAGAGCCTAGCGAAGCAAAGTTCTCAAGCTGAGGCCACCGCAAGAGCGGTCACCGTTTTCGCAGCACTGCATGAGGAAATGGGTGATTCGAGTTTCCGCCAGCTGGTACGCCAACTCGCTGAACCGGGACCGGCTGTTTCTGCGGCAGCTCTAAGACGCTATGCCGATGCCGCGCATGGCAAACCTGTGCGGAGCTTACCAAACTAGGTACTACGCTGGCGTAACTTTGGTAGAGGCGTAACTTTGACCCCTATTATCTAGTGCATGGCCGCACAAGGCACTGAATTCGCCTTCAGGCGTGCTGCTTATCGGGCTAACTAAAACCAAGACCAAATAGCCATTCAGGACGTTGCTTTTTCAGACAATAGCGCTCGCACGTCCTTGTCGACCGTGAACGCGCTGCGGTCCGGGCTGACTTCTAAGATTTTATTGCAAAGCTCAGTGTAGAGATGCAACGAGATGCATTGCAATCGTCGATCCGCGCAGCGTGCGCCAATTTCAAGCACATCATAGATCGCATCGTCCGAGTACACATTGATCAGCCTGCCTGTGCGGCGAAATAAAATAAGTGCAAACTCCGAAACCAGCGCTGATGTCTTGCATGACAGGCAGGTTGGTTTAAAGTCAGCACGATGTAACGCTGTCCCCATTTGTAAATACCCCCAAAGTATTACATCCTCAATAGAACCACCTCGGTACTTCGCGCTCAATAGACTAAAGGCCCAAATTTACCAACACTAAGGTCTGAACACACACAATGTGACGCGCATTTCGTCGATCAACACCAAAAGTTAATGCACAGCATGGCCTCACAAGGCCTTTGTATAATGTGAACTAACCACATCTTTCGGAGCCAGACCAACATGAAAAAACTTAAGTATTTGCTGTTTTTACTCGCCATTGCTGGCGTACAGGCTGCGCAGGCCCAACCATTTGAACGCCGTGAAATTATGCAGTTTGAGCAACCTTGGGCTATGACGTTTCTACCTGATGGACGTCTACTCGTGACCGAGAAGCCTGGGCGATTAATACTCGTTAGTTTAGATGACAACGAGCAGACCGAGGTCGCAAATGTGCCATCGGTGGATTACGGCGGCCAAGGTGGGCTGGGAGATATTATTCTGCACCCTGATTACGCGGTGAACAAGCTGGTGTATTTGAGCTATGCGGAAGCTGGGGAGAATAATACCCGTGGCGCGGTTGTTATACGCGCCAAACTTATTCTAGATAAAAACGCGGGCACTGCATCGCTGACACAGATTGAACGTATTTGGACTCAGCACCCAAAGGTCACTGGCCGTGGCCACTACGGTCATCGTCTTGCATTTGACCAACACGGTTTTCTGTTCATCTCGTCTGGCGAGCGACAAAAATTTGACCCGTCACAGGATATGAACGCCAACTTGGGAAAAATCATCCGTTTACACGCGGATGGCAGCGTACCGCAAGACAACCCATTTTATGCGGACGGCGGTATTGCATCTCAAGTTTGGTCACTCGGTCATCGCAATCCGTTAGGCTTGGCATTTGATGCCAAAGGACGGTTGTGGAATAGCGAAATGGGCCCCTTACATGGCGATGAATTCAATCTTGTTAAGGAAAGCGAAAACTATGGTTATCCGATCGTTTCCAATGGTGATCATTACAATGGAGACCCAATTCCAGATCACGACACGCGGCCTGAATTTGAGGCCCCTGCAGCATACTGGGTACCGAGCATTGCACCCGCCGAAGTCATCTATTACTCCGGTTCCGTGTTTCCGGAATGGCAAGGCTCGTTTTTGATTGCCGGTCTAAAATCACAAGCGATTATTCGAGTAACCACGAATGGTGAAACGGCACAGGAAGTCGAACGATTTAATATGGGTGCGCGAATTAGAGAGATCGAACAAGGACCGGACGGCGCAGTTTGGGTGCTCGAAGATGGAAGCAATGCCAAGCTCTTAAAACTGACCCCGAAAGACCAAACAATTCTGGCATTCTTACCCGCGGTTTTGGCAGGCAGCGAGTCTAAGCAACAAACGAAGCGGCAGGACTAACTTCCTTGCATTCAACTCACGTTGAGACCGCGCCCTATGCGCCTCTATTCAGATGGGGTTTCGAGCAACAGGTCAAGTACCGGAACCATGTACCCGGAATCGCTAAAGTTGAAAATAAAATCAATATTGGAATGGCTCACACCTCGCCGTAAAGCGGGCGTGTGGGCTTGTTCTGATGAGCCAGCACAGGAGGTACATTGCAAAACAATCTGCATAGTTTTGTCGATACTGCCCGACGGCAGACCAGCCAGACGATAGTCAACGCTGTTCTCACCAGCAGGGAGTTTGATACCCGAACGACGCCCCAATCGCACGTTCCCAGCGGGTAAGGCGTATGCGGTTACTGAAAACTGTCGTTCGCTGGTCGCGCGTTTTTCTTCTGGCAACATTATTTTGCCCGACACAGTGGTCTGAGTGATCAGCTTGATATTAAACCGTGATGGCAACGCATCCTCGTCGAGTAGCGCCGCATCGCCAGCAGATAATGTATTCCCGTTCAACGTATAATACTGTTCTGGCACCAGTTCCGAGCACCCGCGGCAGGTCATTTTCAAGGAATATTTGATGCCGAAGCGACCGACACCGCTCACGCCAAAACCAGCACTGTTACGCCCTGTAGCCAAGGTGATTGCTTTACGTCTAACCTGTTCAACCGGGTACAACGTCACAGGAAAACATATGCGCGTGCCAGTGATCAAAAAAATGCAGGTCTCTCTAAACTCAATCGTGTGTTTACGGACTTCGACGGTGATCGGTAAATCACGCTCTGCGACACCATGATCCAATCGCAGCGTGCCAGAAAAAGTGGTTTGCAACGAACTTTGGGCCGCAACACCAGCACTGAAGAAGAGAGAAAGTAATAAAATGAAGCGCATTGTGGTCTACAGCGGTTGTTTCAGATAGGTTTACCGACTGCTTAGCCTAGCACAATTCTCAGTTTGGTTTGTTGCAGTGCTTACGTTGGTGCCATTGCTGCCAACCGAATGAGACCAGTACCATCGCCAATACCATCAACGACACACCGACGTACTGAAAACGCGAATACCAAGTCCTATACTCGAGAAGCGCGATGTCGGCCAAGAGCACGCCCGACTCATCAACTGGCAGGCTCTGTGTTACTCGGCCCCACGGGTCCACTACCTGCGTGACACCGTCGTTGCTCGCTCGAACCAAAAACCGACCCATCTCAGCGGCTCTGAGCTGGCCGTAGCGCGCTGCCAATTGCCGCCCTAAGCCGAGATCTTGATTATTCGCCAATGACACGAAGAGTGACGCACCCAGCGAGGTGTATTCACGAAACAAACCGGTATGGGTCTCCTCAAAACAGATGATCGTACCGATCTTGAGTGGCGGCTCCGTGGTATGTAGTAGCGATAAAGTGGCCTGCCCCGGATTAGTGAATTGGTTAAAAAAGGCGGGATACTTGGAGTCGTAACGCCCAGTCAGCTCACCGCCATCAAACAGTAGGGCGCTGTCAAAATGATGATCCGACTTCCCATCCAATACAATGGCGCCCAGCATCACTGGCATCTGTAGCTCGGTGGAGAGCTTTTTAAGACGTTGCAACAGTGATGGGTTGTGCTGTATCACGTCGACCGGCAGTGCATATTCCGGCCACACCACAAGATCCACACTCTGCCCGATAGTCCGACGACTCAACTGTTCATAGGTATTTGCGATAAGCCCGTTAGCGCTCAACTGCCGCCACGTCCAATCAAGCGAAAAATTACCTTGCACTAAGGCAATACGGTGCGTTGTCGCGACCGTCGGCAAGCTTGAGGAGTAGGCCCAACACCCCAACAGTAGTAATGACACCGAAATCGCCACGAGCGCGCGCCCAACACAGGGCATCAACAAAAGTTGCGCCCACGCAGCGTTGTTCAACACCATCAAAAATGTAATCCCAACGCTCCCGATATAGGTGATCAAGGGCACACACAAAGGTTGAAATAAGGCAATGTCCAACCAAAAATCACCCGCTGGCAAGCGTGAGAACAACGCCATCATGCTGAGCCACAACACCGGCGTTGACAGTTCAGGCATGATCCACCCGATGCGATGTTGCAGAATCTCGGGCACAACAATCACCACTGAAAACAGCACCAACAACGCTGCACCAACCAACCACATGTATGCCGAGTCGTACGCCCAGACCCACGGAAACACAATCAGACTGGAGATAATTGATACACCAACCACCAACGTGAGCCGTTGCCAGTGCTGACGACATGCGCCACTGATCGTCAGGATTGGCACGAGAAAGAAATAGACCGCGACGTCAACGCCGCTCACTAAACTCAGCACCAATACCCCGTAGGCCATCAACCCAACGAGCAATCGCCACCAGCCCCAGGGTTTGATACGGATTTGAATCAACGGATCTACTCGAAACATGCGTTCGGTTGTCATTGTTCTGCACCCATCATCCAAACCGCCTACGAAGGCGTCGCGCCCCACCGCCGCGACACCTCATAAACTAACCCCAGCGATCAAGTGCCGCCAGCGGCACAAACACCCGTATTGCAGTGGCAGTGACAGTTAGCATCGCCTGCGGCAACGCATAATTGATTGCTACCTTGGGAATTGCCAAACCCTTGAGTATTTTGACCATCACCAGGTGTTCCAATCTCGCCTGGACTATCTGTGCCGCCGATGCCGCCGATATAGTCACAATTGCAAGTGCCCGTGCAACCAGTCTCGATTGGACCTGGGACTTTACCCCCGCCGCCACCTTTTTTCTTCTTTCCGGCCTTATACGCCTCAACCTGTTCTGCGGTGAGTGGCTTCATACAACCAACAAGCATTTCCGTGGCATTAAGCTCGCCATTTTGGTCAAAGTCATATTGCTTGAAGAGCGCGACTAGGTCTTCACGCGCAGAAGGCAAAAGACTGTTTTTCTCCTCATGTTCGGTGACTTTCGCCAGAAACGTTTCGAGCTTGGTTCCCTCATTTAATTTCAAGCGCCCAAAATCGAAGGTTGCTTGGTTGTCGTTGGCGTGCGCGCTGCACACCAGCAGCATGGTTAACATCGTTAGACAGGTCGCCAGAGTCATTCTGGCGGATTTATTGACACACATAATTGAATCCTCTGAAATGGAAATATCTATCCTAGCTGCGCGTACACAGAGCATTCGTACGGTGGTTGCGCACCAAGGTTCCTTGCGCTACTACGGCTCGTAAATGTGATGCTTAGCGCAACATAAACGTATCAAAAGTAGGTGATATGCCCAACGGGCCATTCGGCCTCATCCATTTGAATGAATTGTGCTCGCTCACAGAAACCAATGAGTGCTATACGGGGCAGCAGCTCGGATGGAGTAGATGATCAACGACGCAATCGATTGCGAATGGCGGCGCGCAATCGTTGTGCAAAACTCGGCAAACGAGGCTGAATTGGATATTTGTAGGGCTCTGCGCTCATATCGCGAACGACTTCGGGCTCAAAATAAAAACGCTTGTGTTCACTCTCACTCGGACGCCATGTCTTGGGCGCGCCCACAAAATAATGCGTCACCTGTGACTTACGAGTCAGGGATTTGTCTTTCTGCGGTGAACCGCCATGCAAAATATTGGCACACCAAATAAGTGTCTGTCCTTTCTTTAGCAACCCCAGTTCCGGTTTATATCCGCGCTCATTGATGATTCGATCAAGCTGATCCAAATACTGGGGGTAGGAGTCATAGCTCGGGCGCAGATCAAAATAGTCGTAATTCATTTCCGGCAATTCTTGACTCCCCGGATAATAAACTAAAGGACCTTGATCTGGACCGATGTCTTCGAGTGCTGTCCATGCACCACACATGGCACCAAACGGCTCAGAATTAAAGTGAATTGAGTCCGAATGCACTCGCTGTCCGGTACCACGATAAAAATTGAGCGTCTGGAACGGCGCGGCAGGCTTACCATATAGGGCAGAGATCGTGTCTGAGATTACCTCCGAACGAGCTAGCTGCAAAACATGTTGGCTAATGTGCCAAGCATCTTGGATACGATTGTAATCAGCGAAAGGCACATGAATCGGGCGCTCGGCCTCACGCCCAAAAAAACCGTCAAGATCAGCGACAATACCGTTCAGAACGGACTCGTCGGTTCCGGAATCGATAACCACATAGCCATTGTTTCGAAACTCACGTTGTAGCTTTGCTAGATCCATGATGTGTGCGCAACATTGAATTTAAACTCACGCTAGTTTAGCGATCGCCAACCGGATACACCAGAGGCAAAATAAAAATCAATGTAAGGCTGCACCTTTTTATAGTGCTCAGGTTGAGTAACTCTGCGAACCTCAGGAATTCACCGGGCTAGCAACACACTAAATTCCAAGCCTAGCTTCGTTAAATGTTGTTTGGCAAGCGGACTCATAGGCCGCAGTTTAACCAGGTCGTAAATCAGGGTAACTGGGCGGTATGGCGAATCCATCGGCATTAAAACCAACATTATTCGACGTTGGTCACCTGATTTACGATTTGCCCAAGCTGAAAGCGAAGGTGTATGATGATCACTCCCAAACGTTAGATCCGACTCGCGTTTTATTACAACGATGTATCTTGGGACCCCGACCGCTCACGTAGCGCAGTCGGTCCACCCATCCGCTCAAAGTGGAGCGATTTCATTATCCACTTCACCTTGAAACACGAGCAATGAGTACAACACATCGTCCGAGCACACCCACATCCTGTCGGCTTATTTTGCAGCTATTTGTCTTAACACTGTCGATTGGTTTTACCAAACCTGCCTACGCGGCTGAATACCAGTTACGCGTAGAGTCAAAGGAAGCCGCCAAGGGTTATGTTAGCCTACAGATTTTCCGTAAACGCAAGTCCTGCCTCAAAGCGATTACAGAGCATCAGCCAAAATACCCAGGTCGTGAATTGGTGTGCGTGAAACTCACGAACCGGTAGCAATTTAAATAAATTATTACCTAAGCGGTAGCGCAGGATCACCTAGTAACACCCAATTGTTTAACATTGGGTTAGTCCCCACCATCTCGCGTTTGGCATTCAAGATAGCCTCGCCGATGGTGGTTGCACCGGCAGCACCTGCGCGTAAAAATCGCTCTGCGAACAAGGCGTTTTCTCGATACTCTCCGAGAACGCTGGCACCATGGATTGCCACAGCCCCTTGCAAGCCCGCAAACAACCATTGATGGGCAAGGGTGTTGATTGACGTCGACTCGTAGTTAGTGGTGTAACACGCCAATGGCATGACGATCAACGGCGTATCCGTATTATCCAATGATTGGATAAACTGCGTATCGACAACCCCTTGATAGCCCCATCCAGCGGTGCTGGCGTGTCCAGCGAAGCTGAGCAGCCCCACGCCACCATCGATACTTTCTCTGACCTGATCGCGAGCCTCTTGTATCGTCATGGCACCCTGTCTTACGCCGTCGAGATCAATCAAGGAGACACCATCAAACTCGGGCATCGCCATGAGTGGTATTGCAACGCGCCCTTGTAATTGTTCAGCAAAATCCAAATTTCGGTTATCCACAGCTTGTGCTAACAACAACGCATCCTGATATGGCTGCTGTTCACGCAACGTGTGCCACTGGAGTGTTTTATCGACAATGTTACTCAGGTCTCCCGAAGTGCGAACCGGCCAACGACCGATCGCAAGCTCTGGGACTCGGTCACCATTCAAATCCGCTAACGGATTATCCGTTGGCGCAAAATTCAAAACACTGACGGCGCGGTAAAAAGTTGGTATGTAATTGACCACATGTTGGCCGCTAAGTCCTCGATAATCGTAACTATGTCCACCAACGATTAACACATGCCGAGTTTCATCAATCTCGGGCAAGGACTTCAAATAACGAGCTAATGCGTGAGGCGTGTCGTTACCAAAACCAAACTGAGCAACAACCGAATGCCAGTCAACAAGTTCGACAGTAAACCCTTGATTTTCTTTGAACCGCCTAAATTGCTCCAGCTTATCGCCAACAAAATTTGGGTGCGCGACGATGACGTAGCTTGCTGGCGCTGCGGGCAAGCGTTCCGGTGAAACATACCTAAGCGCTGCTACTCCCTGCCAGACATCATCTCTCCCCCAGGCAAGGCGCATCGGCGCACGGGTAATCCGCGGGGGCAACGCCACAAGGCGTGCATCGTCCTTGATAACCTCACTGTTTGCGACCGACAGACCGCCGTTCAGTGTATAGATGAATACCAAGGTGTCCGGGTGAGCCGCATTGGTCACCTCAATGACCTCACTATCCGGTGGAATCACAATATCCTTCTCCAGAACGCTCTCTAAATCAGTAAATGCAGACACCGTCAGGTCATCGACGAGGATCAAGTCGGCCCAAAACCCTGTATCACCCTCAACCACAACTTCTACTTGGTTTACACCATTCTGTAACAGGCCGGGCGGTACAGTAACGCGTCCAGTTGCCGCATTGAAGCCATCAAACCAAGCTTCGTGCACTGGCGTACCATTTACCATGATCCGGAAATGATGATCGTCTGTCGCACCCGGAAAATCGACACCACCTAGCAAGGCAAATTCGATAGCGCCTGGTAATGCCGTCTCAACGTCAAAATCAAATTGATAGCCCTGAGTGTTCGGCGAGCCTGCTGCCAAAATACGGCTGTCATACCAAGGTGTTTCGCCCGAGCTAGACGCCGAATACAGCTTGTCTCTCGTCAGCTTGACACTGGTGAGCGCTTTATTTGAAACCGATTGAGTATCACTCGGGCCGGCATCAAATGTGTTTGCATCCAGCGCTAGACGTCGGTCCAAGCTCAATCGATAGGTGTAGCGATTTAGATATATCGCGTATTCACCCGTTGGCGGTTGAGCTACGAAATACACACTGTCATCCTCTGACAAACGATGATCTTTGCTCACGATGTGCCTGGCCACCGGCGCGCCATTGAGTGTCAGCGCCACGCGATCCAGGTTGACCCCGAGGTATCCTGGCGCAGCCGCCAAAATGTCACTACCCGACAGTCGGCGAATACCCTCTCCTTCGACATCGAATTCAACCAATCCATGTCGGCTCTTGCCGCTGGGAAGCGGTTCGCGCCATGTTGCCGTTGTTCCGATGCGTCGACGATGGTGTTTCTTATCGACCACACTGGCGCCGGTCATGCTCTCAAACTCAGCCCGAACCAGGGCCCAATCGACTGGGTCCGGGGCCGTGCGAGAGCCGTACCGCTCGCCAGACTCGAACGGCCCGTAGAACTCTTCAAGCCCCTGAGAATCAATGCTCGAAATTGCGAATCGCGACGCCTTGTTTGCTTGATGTCGAGTTAACCGAACACGTTTTTTATACGACTTGAGGGTTTCGGTATCTTGTCCATCTCCAGCAATAAAGCGTCGATTAATCTGAACCCATTCACCCTCAACTTCAGCCCAAAGATTAAACCCTAGGTGAAACACTTCGGCATTGGTCGACCACTCGAATAAAACCCAGCGACCGCGCAGTACCGCGCGAGCCTCGGCCATGGTGACAGGCGTTGTAAACGCGCTACCAAATGCCAGTACCGATGCGGTTTCGTCGATATGGTTCCGTTCAGCGTCAGAGACCTGGTCCTCGTCAAATGTGAGAACGATCTCGCTTGAATTAACACTGCATCGACGTAACAAGCCGCCGTTGTTGCCATTGCGAGTAACCTGCTTGGCAACCGCAATGGGCGTGGTCGTGAAGCACCCTGCGGCAAAACCGACACCTTCACCAGTGCTGCAAGCATTGTCATGACCATCTACATTATTTCCCCCTGTCTGCGCCTGGAATGCGAGCGATGCTGGGCCACCTAATGAACTTAGGTCCAGCGTCTGGCAACCGTTACGTTCCACCGCCAGATAACAAACTTCTTCGGTCGATGCTAACGGACCTGTACCCGCTTCCATTTGATCAAGCGATAGGTCAAACCCGGTCGCGGACAAGCTGCCTTGACGCACCGCGGTATCAAGGAACACGGGCTCGCCGGAAACCAAATTGTTGGTCGTTTGGACTTGGGTCAATAGCGCTGGCGCGGCCGTAAAACCACCACCCGGAAAGGTAACCCCAACGTAGCTTTGCGCACCTGAACACGCAGCACAGTTCGGGCCATATTGCTGCGCACTGATTTCCTGACAAGACGAGACAAAGTCAACCGTGCCGGAAGTACTCAATGGCACCGAGGTGGTGCCGTCTTGGACCGCCACATACTCAAAGATCATACCGCCTGATGCTCGGTCTGCATTAATCGGCTCATGGCAAGCCGCATCAAACCCCGTGGTTGTGATGTTACGAATGCGAATCGTACACGGGTCTGCGTTGGCGGCATTCTCCTCAGTCATCACGAACACATTTGGTGGTGATGCGAACTCGGCATCAAAAGTGATGGTGGTGAACGGCGTTGCGATTCCAGGACCTGGTGCTGTCGTTGCTGGCAACACACCGCTTCCGACTTCAATAACAGCGGGCGCACCCTGCACCGCTAAACTCGCCCCCAATAAGCAAACAATGCTCACCAGTGCGCGCAAACAATAGAACAACTTCATTGGCTCACTTACGATTTTAAGTCTTCTTTTGTAAGAAGCTAAATTGAGCGAACCAAACAAACCCGCGACACTCATCGCGAGTGCCTACCAACCCATTGACCCTGTCATTTATTAGCTTCCTATACCCCTGCACATAGAATGCCAAAAAATCATAACTTGGTCACGTCTTCGACCTGTGAAAATCAAAAAAAACAGTCATTCGTCTATTTAAGCGCGCATTCCATGACAGTTGTTTAGTATACTGAATCGTATGCTGACACGCTGGCGGGGGGGCTTGCGTAACGAAAGCCTCTCTTCCAACCCTACTCTGTCTCGCCAGCCCAGCGCAAACTCTGCGCAGCATAGATGCTGCGCCCTAACTCACCACACTCTGTTTGAAGGAGTACCACATGAGAAAAAATCCTACATTTTTCTATCCAAAACTATTGTTTGTCTTACTGCTACTGCCCTGGGTCAATGCCAACGCGACTACCGTGATGCAAATGAACCTGGGTCAACTCACCAATAACGCCGATAAGATTTTCCGCGGCGAAGTCATCGCGGTTAAATCCGATGCTGTCAATGTTGGCGGCGGAAAACTAAACACCACGACCTACACCATTCGCGTCAGTGACCTTATCAAAGGCGAACTAGCAAGCGAAAAAGGTAAAAGATCCAACTTGGTTCAGGTGCAAATGGTCGGATCGTTGAAACGACCCGCCGCTAAAGACGGTATACGCTATGTCGGCGGATTTAACACACCGAACCTCACCGTGGGGACCGAGTACTTACTGTTCACCACGCGTCCGAGTGCCATTGGCTTGTCGATGACCGTCGGTGTCGGACAGGGCTTGTTCAGTTTTAAAGATGGCACCTTCGTGCGAAACCAACACGACAACCAAGGTCTGTTTCGCGGCATGTCGACTTCATTCGTTGAACCGTTCAGTGGAGCGCTTGACTACGACGATTTTGTCAAAGAAATCGAATCGTTACTGCAACGCTAAGGGAGGACATCATGACTTTATTTAAGCAAAATTTACGACTCATTTCGTTCGCGTTAACCACGAGCTTGGCACTGCTTACGAATCACACAGCACACGCTGGCGGACCGCTGGAAGTATGCCAATCAGGCGTTCCTTACCTGTGGCCAAATGGCGGACAAAATGTGCCATTCAACCCGGACCAAGGCGCACTCGGGATCCTCGACAGCACGGCTGCCGTGCAGGCAGTTACGGATTCATTTCAAGCCTGGGAGGACGTAACAACCGCAAGTATTAGTTACAGCAATCAAGGGCAATTGCCGGTGGATGTGGATGTAACCAACTTCACACCTTACTTACAGGCCGCCGGTCCCGACGGTGTGTCTGCCATTGTGTTTGATGACACAGGCGAGATATTTGACCTACTTTTTGGAGCAGGATCTGGAATTCTCGGCTTTGCCAGTCCGGAATTTCTGGATGAACCAAGCTGCACGATCTTGGAAGGGTTCTCGTTTCTTAATGGCCCAGCCATCAGCAGTATTGATGGGCTGTTAAACCTGATGGTGCACGAATTCGGACATTATTCAAATCTTGCACACACTGAGGTCAACGGTCAGGTCTACGGTGACTCCGACACCACGGGTGCCGGCACGGATGACACGACTTTCGGCCCACCACCATCGCCACTGGACCCCGGTTTTGACGTAATCGAGACTATGTACCCCTTTCTGTTTTCCGACATTGACCAGGTATCGCGAACTCCACACGCGGATGACATTGCCGCCCTATCACGCATGTACCCAGAGGCGTCCTTTGCCAATACCGGCACAATCTCTGGCACCATCCTATTGGGCGACAGTAAGCTGACCGGGATTAACGTGATTGCCCGCAACCTGAGTGACCCATTTGCCGATGCGGTTTCCGCGATCAGTAGCGACTTTACTCGTGACTACAGTCAGGGCGATGCCATCACTGGTACCTATACGCTGACTGGCCTCACACCCGGTGAGGACTATGCGGTCTACGTAAACGGTTTATTATCTGGTAACGACCGATTCAGCACACCCGGTGCCACCTTGCCCGGACCAGAAGAGTACTATAACGGTGCCAACGAGTCCGGTAATGGCCTCACCGACCTGCCCGGCGACTTTACGCCGATCACTGCGGTCGCAGGGTCACCAATCACCGGCGTTGACATACTGTTTAACTTACCGGTCCCAGGGCAACCGCTGAACACTGGTGATGATGGCAATGTGGCCATTCCACTGCCGTTTGAGTTCTGTGTTGCCGGCGAACCCTACAGCGTCGCTTACATCAATGGGAACGGGTTTGTCACCTTTGGCAGTGCTGATGACGCCTTCGGTAACTTCATTGAAACCGAAGCGTCTTTCCTCTCTGGTCCGCCGCGGATCGCAGCCTTCTGGGATGACCTTTCACCCAATATTGCGGGCACGGTAAGCTACGATGCCAGCGCGCACACGTTCTCCGTTACCTGGGATGGTGTGCCGGAGTATGGCATCACCGATGGCACCAGCAGCAACACCTTCAGTATCGAAATTCGCGACAACAGCTTCCTTTGTACCGATAGCTTCCCGTACCACGGGTACTGGGCTAGCATTCTGCGGTCGGAGGTCAAGATCACCCATGGTGATATGACGGCGACGGATGGCCTAGTTGGCGTAAGCTCCGGCATTGCAGCGACCAGCCAGTTCGAGACCGAATCAGACCTCAGCGCAGTCAATGGTTACGGTCTGTTCGGCAAGGTACAGTTGCTGACGGAAGCCGCACAATACGAATTGTTCAGCGACCCTGATGTGTTTGACTTGGCCAACGGAAAAACCAAGTTTATTGGTGTTGGCCTCGGATATACCGACCGTTATGAGCGTAACCACCGCAGCCATCAACGCAACAACAGTCTCGAGACAGCCAGTAAAATTGCGCTGCCGTTTGACAGTATCGATACTTTCAGAGACTTTACCGCGCTGGCACCAACCGGCGAAGATGTCGATTTTTATCTGATCGACTCACCTTTGGCGGCCGGTTCAACACTGGTATCCGAAATTGTGACGGGGCAGATCGACAGTGTGATGGGACTGTACCACTGCAAAAACATTAAGGTGGAAAACAAGCGTTACGGAAAACATCACAGTCGCTATCATCGACACAAACCACGCTGCGATGCGGAACAAGCGGAACTGATCGCATCCAACGATGACAGCAATGGTTTACTGTCCAAAATCCAGGTCGAGATTCCAGAAGACGGCTATTATGCGATCGCCATCAGTTATTTTGGCGACACGGACTTTGACGGCGAAGATCCAGGCCAAGGCGCAGCGCTTGACGGTGGCCGCTATGTGCTGGATGCATTCGTGATTGAAGGATCAATCCTGACACTGGGTGATGAAGACGCGACCGAGATTGACCTTGGCTTTGATTTTACTTTCCAAGGCCAAAGCTATGACACGGTATTCGTCAATTCCAACGGCTTCTTAACTTTCGGCAGCGGCGCACCCAATGACTTTTCGCCGAGCGCCACGACGCTCGAATTGGGTGCACCACGCATCGCGCCATTGTGGGCTGATTTGAATCCGAGTGAGGCCGGATTGGTGGTGTCGAGTCTGAACAATGGCAGTTCGAAGACCGTTTCGTTTCTGGCCGTACCGCGATTTTCACTCTTCGGCGGTGCCGGACCCAATACGTTCGCGGTGACACTGAGTGCCGATAACAGCATCGCCTTCGCCTACGACGCGATCACATCGCCCTCTGGGTTGACTGGCGTTGCCGAAGGTAACAGTGCGACCGCGACGCCAGTGGACTTATCTGCCGCAGCACCGCTGAGCGCAACAGACTCCCCTTACGAGCTGTTTTCCACACCGACTAATCTGTTTGATTTAGAGAACAGCGCTTTGCAGTTCACTCCATAAACAACCAGTTTAAAAAACTGAATTCGAACGGGCCCCGTATTGAGGGCCCGTTTGTGCTAATTCAAACCCTAGGTAGTACTGCTCGACTTGGACAACGCGACCAACGGTCCTTTTATAAACCTGCCCCAATGCTCTAAAAATCGTTCACCCAAACCCAACCTCACCTAGCCGCCAACAGATGAGAAAATCCAGCGCCAACACGTCCATCCGGTTTAGCCCCACTTTCAACAAACACGCTAATGTTGATCGCACCCGCGATGAAACGCCAATGGCGAAATACACCAAACCACGTTTAATTCATTACGGTGATGTACGCGACACCACTTTAGGTGGAAGCCTCAACCCAGGCGACCCGGGTGTCCCTGGTTCAAATCGTCGGAATACCTAATCGAGCCGCATTTTGCAGCCGAGAACGCCTAATTGGAACATTCGATTAATTGGTCCCAACCAAGTTTCTGTTATCGGTCCACAACGCAGCCGGCCAACACCACACATTGTTTTGTTCTCCGGCCGCTTACTTCGACGCGTGGCACTTAGCACGTCACTTGACTGTGCTAACAACGACCTCGACGACCAAACACTGCTGCTTCACGCCTTCCAGAAGTGGGGAGCCGAAACCCATCACCATGTCGAAGGCGCCTATATAGCAATCATTGTCGATGCAGACGCCATTTTTCTGTTTCGAGGCGTATACGACTCTCCGGGGCTTTATTACCGAAATGATCGAGACGGTCTGACTATCAGTACCGATGCCACCCAACTACTGCGCACGGCCACCTCAGCCGTGTCAATCAATTCCGAAGCGGTGCGGCATTACCTAGCCTATTCCATACCAGCTATGGACGCCGGCTTCTTTCATAGCTTGTATGCCGTGCCCGCCGGTCAAGCGTTGAAGCTATCGAATAAGCAAATTCACTGCTTACCACAGTTCGATCCCATGGCAAATAGCGTGCCAGTTCCGCGCGAGACGAAGTCCGTCGCGCGCCAATGGCAACAAGCCTATCTGGACGCCACACGGGACGCGAGCGCATTGACCAATACCGTCGGATTGTTTCTCAGTGGTGGCCTGGATTCAGGAGCGCTTGCCGTCGCCGCTCACCAGCAACAGATTCCTTTGGAAACCATTAACCTTTCGCTGCCAGATTTTCCAGATGAAGATGAGTGGGCGTATGCAGAACATTTAAGCAAAGAACTGGGACTGCCCATCCACCGTGTGGATGTACGATCGCACTGCTTTGATGGTTTATTGAATATGCCGGTCAACTTACTAGCGCCAGGAATTAACCCGTATCAAGCGATGATCAATCAAGGGTATGAGTTAGCCGCCGAACAGGAGTTAAAACAAATATGGTTCGGGACCGGTGGCGACGAACTTTTTGCACCCAAGCGTAACTTATTGCGAGACCTCTGGCAGCATCGGCAAATGGGCGCGTTTGTCAGCACGCTGTGTTCACGCCGTGCACGACAAATTCCACACGTGCATAAAACTTGGCTTAACGCGATTCTGCACCGCCAGCCGCGCGCCATGCGCTATCCCGATTACATACTCGGAAACAAAACTGGCAACTTAACGTCGCCCTACACCTCCAGCCCAGCAATTCCAATTGAGAGCCAATATCATCGTGCCTTTCTGTTTCAGAGTAGTCATCTAAACGCGCAGGAAAACGAACGACCGCACACCGCCCCTCGCGGCCTACAGCGCGTGCACCCCTGCATTCACCCATCCTTGATTGAGCAGGGCCTGCTGACACCAGCATATCAAGCGCACTCACCGATCTACGACAAGGCAATTCTGAGAACCGCGTTGGCTGACCTGGCTCCAGCAGCAATGCGACGGCGTGGTCGCGTTGGGGTTTTGCGTCGTTACTACGACGATGGCTGGAATCACAACCTCGACACCATCCGTGAAGTGCTGTCAGACCCCGCTGCCAGCTGGCCACGGTTTGTTGCTCGACACACAGTCGAAAACGCCCTAAGCGCTTCGCAATCAGATTATTCGATGCTTTTGTTAAACTGTCTGTCGCTTGAGCTCTGGCTAAACGCTTTGCGTGCTGACCGCGTCAATTTCCGATGGGATTAACGCCGCTTGCCTGATCCCAGTTAAGCGCTCTCCACCAATACAGCTTCCGTTTTTGTTATGGGTTGGCATAATGGGCATCCTCAGGAAATCCCAGTAAGGACAGATCTAACATGCCAAAATTCATAGACCTCATTTTGATTTCACTTTTGATGTTGATACCGTCAGCGCATGGCTCAGAACTCAAGGTGTCGATCCAGCTTTGGTCGGTGAAAGAGGAACTCAAAGTCGATTTCAAAGGCACAATTAAGGCGCTTGCGGATATGGGATTCCAAGGCGTTGAGTTCGCGAATGAATTTGGCGAATTCGCCAATGACCCGGTGGGGTTGGTGGAATTTATTCGTAGTCAAGGTCTTGAGATCAGCGGTGCCCATACCGTATTTCCAACGCTAGAGCCAGACAAGATAGACGCAACGCTGGCATTTTATGCCGCCGCTGAAGTGCCTCTGGTGGTCATCGCCTGGGATGATCGCGCATTCGACCCAACAACAGTTTGGCAAACCATCGCCGACTTAAATCGCCTCTACGAACCAGTTACCCAGGCCGGTTTTCTATTTGGTTACCACAATCACGCTGAGGAGTTCGCGCCGTACCGTGGCAAAACAACGCTTTGGGATCACATCGCTAACTCAACACCGGAATCACTCGTAATGCAGCTTGACGCTGGCTGGGCCAAAACCGCCGGGATTAACCCTGAGTCAGTTGTTCGACAACACCCTGGCCGAACCTTTGCGATTCACTACAAAGCGAGCAGTCCGGAATCAGCCGGCCAAACCAGACCCATCATCGGCGAGGACACCATCAATTGGGCTGCGTTGATCGTGGCAAATAGTGAAGTCGGCGGCACGCAATGGGTCGTACTTGAGCAGGAAGTCTACCCCGACGGCTTAGCACCACTCGATGCAATTAGATTGTCAAAACGCGCTCTGGATGGATTTCTACAAACAGCAGAGCGGTAAAAATCACCTATTCCTACCCAGTTCCGAGGTGTGTGAGAACCATCGTCGAATGACCACTCAACGCTGTATTGCCAGCACGGCCAAAAGGGTATTGGCGGACATGTCATGGATTCGTGCACGTCAGGCAAAGTATACCCACTAAACCGCAGCCTACTTGAGTCCGGCCTGAACCCAATCAAAGATTGCCCTGCGAGTAGTGGCTGAGATCCAATGCTCAGTGGCTGGGGTAATTAAAGCCTGTTTCTCACTTTGGATCGTATTAAATGCCACGTAACTGGTGGTTGGTGGGCAGGTTTCATCGTTGTAACCCCAGGACATAAATACTGGAACCGTGATACTAGGTAGGAAGTTCACCACATCATAGTACGCCAGGGTCGTGAGTTTCTGTTCTGTATCCATGCCACTAAAACGGGTAAACAGATGGGGATACCCGCCTGCCCGGCCCGGTTTCATATAACCCGCCATATCAACCAATGCCGGATGGTTCGCAGCCAACGCTGTGATCCGTTGGTCCAAAGCCGCGGTGACCAACGCCAGCGCCCCCCCTTGGCTGGTACCTTGCGCAATCAAATTCTTGCCGTCCCATTCAGGCAGAGTGGTCAAAAAATCCAGTACCCGCAAAGACGATAAGTACGCCTTCTTCATGTAGTAGTTATCGCGATTATCCAGGCCGTTGACCAGATAACCGGTATTCCCTTTACCGAATGCGCGGCTGACTTCCTCGTAACGAGACCGCTCTAGATCCGGCCTAATTCCATGGATTTCCATATCAAAGCGAATCATCCCGGATTCCGCATAAAAGATATCTTTTTCTGGTGTCATCGGTTTGATACCGGCACCGGGAGGTGAGAACACCGCAGGGAATTTTCCGGGCCGGTTTGGGACGGTCAGGTATCCGTAAATGTAATTACCCTCCTCGTACGCCTGAAGTCGAATCAAATAGCAATTCACCAATGCGCTGGAGAATTCTGGAACAAACGTCTTCTCAACCACCATCGGCACGCGACGCGCTTTGCTCACCTCGGCCTGCCAGAATGCATCGAAATCAGCTGGCCGCTGAGTTACAGGCTTTAACTTCTCCGGCTCAAAGCCAAGTTTAATATGATGCTCATAGGTCAGGCCATCAATCTCTGCCGTTAACCGTATGGTGTTAAATCCTGGGGCAGAGCGCGTGCCGACATTGATTGTGGTAACGCCATCTTGCAGTACGGCTCGACCCTGAACCTCTGCGTCACGCATGTCTGGACCAACCTCGTACTCAAGCGTCAAATTTTGCACTGGCATGCCATAGCGAAATACGCGAACTTCGAGGCCAGCTGGTTCATTCACGGCGTATAACCAGTCAGCTTGATTCGGCGTCACCACCCAAAGCACATCATCACGATACGGATTATTCTCGGCTACCGCCAGCATCGAAAATAGAGAGACCAGGATTAAGAACAGGCGTTTTATCATTCGTTTGCACCAAGTTGAAATTGCTTGGTGGCATATACCCAGACCAATAATGCCACCGATGGCATTATTGTAGCCTGGTATGCTTACAGTTAGCGAATCAAGTTAAAGTTCCAGCCTAATCTGACATCTCAGCAAACTGAAACTGAGTTCCGGGTTTCGCACGCACGACTAACTGACAGCCGCTCAACGGGGCTTCGATTCGGTGTGACTCGACTTCAGGGTCAAGCACCTGCTCACCTGTGTCACATTCCAGCTTGAGTTGATCAACGTCATTCGTAAATCTGCTTACTGAAAAGCGGTTAGCAAACAATTCGATCACGTGAAAACCTCGACCACCGACGGTGATCTTCCGTTGCGTTGGTAACAATCTTGCCGGATTGTCGACCACCTGCTTAAGTTCCGGCAGTAGGAATTGATCAACTTCGATCAATCGACGATTAACTAAGCGTTCAAATTCAGCCGTCGCGCCGCCGACGTCGCTATGAATGTATAGCAGTGCGACTAAGTCCAAGGTAGTTGAGGTGTGCATTTTAGGCGTCAAACACCATCCATCCTTATCCACATCTGCTTCGTATAATTTTAGATGACGTAACGCAGTTATTTGCCGGTCATCGTATTGCTTGGTTTGATAATAATGACTTTGGGCGAGATAGTAATAAATGTAATCGCAAGGGGACCGAACCGCGTTGTAGCCTCGTTCAAATCGCTTTTTAAACTTTTTGTCAGAAGTCTCTCCCTTCTCCATCGCCCCGATTAGATATCGGTAATGCCGCTGGAATTCGGCACTCAACTTAGTCCGATCGACGCCTGCCATCTCATAATAAACTACCGAATTCTTGCGACTTCTGACCGGTTGCCCGGCCAACAATGCTGGCGAAAAAGTGTACTGTTCAACCACCTCGACCGCAGATTTCTCAAACCCCACATGGGTAGAGCGTAAAACTTTTACATCGTAGGTTTTACCTGCTTCGTCAATCATGTAACTCACCGCCACCGCACCTGGCTTGCCCGAACGTTCGAGTTGCGACGGATATTTAGGTGGTGGTCGGTGGTCATGCTCAGCCGCCGTGTAGACGCCCTCTGATAGACCGTCAGCAATAGCAGTCTGAAGTGCTAAGCTCAGTGCCAGTAGCGAAACCAGTGACAACCATTGCCACACCATCATTACTTGTGTCTTCACCAACCCCCCATGCAACGAACGTCCATACCTTTCCTCTGTGGTTGATTGTTCTGCAACGAGCTTGCATTTTAGGCGCTCTGCACACCCGGTTCCAGCCTCGGTAAGGCTAAAAGACTGGTATGGACACTAACCTGCTAGGACGGCACTGATTCGGATAGCTGTTTGTGGCCATTCGCATACTGCAACAACAACCAGGCCAGCGAACCGAGAATCAAGGCACCCGTCGTAATTGGCATCACGCTGCCGTCATACAGCTGACCGATCAGTGTGCCAAGTGAGATTGACATTAAGGACGATGTCGACCCGATAACGGCCGAAGCAATCCCCGCCAGATGCCCCATCGGTTCCATCGCCATGGCATTCAAATTGCCGAAGATAAAACCGAAACTTCCAAACAGCGTCGCGGCGTAGAGCAAGAACATCCACAAGGTAATATCTATAAATTGTTGCAGCACCAAGAAAGTGAAAGACGAAACAACAATCATGCTGAACGCACGTGACGCAATGAAATGCATACCCAGTCTCTCAACCAGTCGTGAATTGCACATCGACGACACACCCAGTAACAAAGCGAGCATACCGAAGTACACGCTGAACATCTTACCCGCCCCAAACTGCACTTGAATGATCTGCTGACACGAATTGATGTAGCCAATCAAACAGCCGAACACCATACCCATGCACACCATTAAGCTGGTGGTACTTCGGTTTGATAACACTTCCCTAAAGCCTGCTGCCAGCCTCGCTGCTCGGAATGGAATACGCTTATCGGCCGGCAAAGACTCAGAGAGGCGACAATAAATCCAGCCGAGAATCAGCATGGCATAAATGAAATACAACACAAAAATGGCCCGCCAGTCTGCAATCAGGAGTATCGCCTGGCCCAGTGCTGGCGCCAGCGTTGGCACCATGATAAAAATCATCATTACCAACGACATAATCCTCGCCATCTCGCGGCCTTTGTACCGATCACGCACCAACGAAACGGCGGCAATGTTCGGACCTGCTACGCCCAAACCCTGAATCCAGCGTCCGAGCAACAGCATTTCAAGACTCGAGGCGAGATAGCACACCACCGTGCCAACGAAGTACACACTCAATGCTACAAAAAGAACAGGCTTGCGGCCGAAAGCGTCGGACAATGGGCCACACACGAGCTGCCCCATCGCCAGTCCCAAGAAAAGTGCACTGATAACGAGTTGCACTCGATTTGGGTCCGACACATCGAGCGCAGAAGCCATCACCCCAAAGGCGGGCAGCAAGGCATCAATGGATATCGCCACTAGGGACATCAGTATGGCAACAAAGGCCGTAAATTCTCGTATCGACATACACTTAAAACCGGAATGATGTTCGGAACAAATTGCAAGCCGCACATTGTCCTCGAAAATGTACCTCGCCGTCGATCTTTTGAGTGATGTCAACTATGAACCAGGGCGATCACGACCAGGCATTCTAGCCATACCTAACTATTTGCCACTTCATAGTTCTGCTTTACTGCAAGAAACATACGCTCTTGCTAGGGAATTTTTTAAGCCCGCCTAATCGAAACGCGCCCATCGCACTTCAAGCGATGCGGGAAAGTCTCGATGGCGATGGTGAGATTGAAGAGCGCTCATGATTTTATGATTGGGCTTTGCATTTATTGGCGGTTGGAGAGCCCCACGGAGCGACTAGAAAGTGCCTATTTACAGCGTTAAAAGGTTCAATCTTATAAGTTTGAACGCTTTGCACGCCCAATCCTGTTGAACTTGGCTCATCGAAAACACAGAACCGAACAGGCTCAACATGAAATTACTAAAAACACTCTCTCTCGCCTTAACCATGTCAGTCACGCCCGCTCTGAGTCAGGCTAAGGACGACGCCAAGTCAAACCCATTCGCTCAGCGAGCGGCCGACATACAATCAGAACTTATCGAGTTGCGACGCGATTTCCATCGCCATCCCGAAGTCGCTGGTGAGGAAGTTCGTACCGCGCAGAAAGTAGCCGACTATTTAGACGGCCTCGGCCTGGAGGTCACCACAGACATTGGTGGCCATGGTGTTATTGGATTACTAAAAGGGAGCAAACCTGGCAAGACCGTGGTCTGGCGAGCTGATATGGACGCCATGCATTCAGACGAACCAGATCCAGTCAGCTTTAAGTCCGGTATAGAAGGCAAAAGACACATCTGCGGGCACGATGTTCACACCACGATTGGGCTTGGAATCGCCAAAGTATTGTCCGAACGCAAAGCAGAACTCGCCGGTAATATCTATTTTTTGTTTCAACCTGCTGAGGAAACATTGCACGGAGCCCAAGCTATGATCAATGACGGCGCATTGGATCTCATGCACGCAGATGAAATCTATGGTGCACACGTGTCGCCATTGCAAGTTGGGGTTATTTCCGCCAAACCGAACATGGTTTTTGCTGACTGGCATCACCTAGAAATCCGCTTTAACGGCAATGAAAATACAGCGGAGATTACGGCATTAATTGACCAAATCATCGCTGGACAACTGCGAACAAACACCGATATTCAACTGTGGAAACCTGAGAACTACCTACACCCAGAATACGGTGTTGCCAATCCGAATACCGTGTACAAAGACTACTTATTGTTGTCACAATCGGCCAAAACCCGAGATACCAACCAGCAACTCTCGATTCGAACTGCTTTCCTCACTACCAACACCGATGACTTGGAAACCGTGATCATAGACCTCAAGGCGAAATTGGCCAAGTCTCCTTACGCTGACCGCTTAATAAATATCAACGCTAGTCAACGTGTACCTGCGGTCACCAACAACGAAGAGCTCACCCGGGCATCACGTGCTTACTTACTGAATCTGGGTGACAACACCGAAATTGGTACTCACTACGGCGTGCTGCCTTTCATGACCGATGACTTTGCGTACTTCCAGCAGAAGATTCCCGGCGTATACTTCTTCTTGGGTGGATCAAACTTCCAACAAGGCGTCATTGCCGCACCACATACACCTAATTTTCAAGTTGACGAGTCCGCTATCGAAATTGGCGTGCGCACTTTCGCTGCGCTACTCAGCGAGCGCGCTCAGCGCTAAGCCCCCACCCGGCCAATTACTGGAATAACAAAACCCCATCAAATCTCGAACATTTCGTGAGCTTATACCGTCCCCCTGCTAGCCCCTGATTGTCGACCCGCAACACCAATCGACATCAGGGGTCTGGCGGATTTCAAAGCTCAGAGTTACGTGACATTTATCACGCACAGTGTCCAACAAATCGCCTTTTATTGTTTGATTTGTCCAGTAACTTCGTCCTATTATGAATAACGAACTAGGGATGGCTGCAAGTTTCATCCCTGCTTCAAAATAATAATAATTATCCCGAGGCGCTGAGCAACCCTATTTATACGGCTCATTGACCTCGCGTCAAAACCTAACCACCACCAAGGCAATGATTCGATCACACTCGATTATGGGTATCGTCACGAGACCCTGTGCGAGACCAGCGGTGCACAATGCACGCCCACACGCTGCGCACAAAACAGCAAACCTCGCACCGGATGTGCGTGCGGATTTAGTCATCCGTCAGATCACGCACACCACCAACCATTTGACCCGGCTGTTCAGCTGGCCCATCAAGTCCGTGCAAGCGTGTCTCGTCATTCATTGAACTAACTTAGGTGTAGCAAACACATACCCACGATGCAATGAGAGGGCATCAAACGTACCACAGGGGGAAAATACGATGATCAAAACCTAATCACATCAATTGGCTGTCGATTCAGACTGAATCCAGGACAGACGCTTTTGACGCGCGCAATCACCTGCTGCGTCCAACACAAACTCAGTAGTTAAGGAATCTTATGAGTAGTCAAGCATTTCAGGCGGTCACCAGCAAGCTGATCGCCAATTCTGTCAGTCAAGGTATCAATGCGTTTGCATATTTTGATTGGCCCCAAACATTGGAGGAGGACCAGTACTGGTTTTCGCCCGATGCACTGTCCGTCGCGCACACCGATAAGCGCGACGAATTAACCGAAGCCGAGCTGATCCGACTTGCTAAATGGGAGTGTGTCAACTCGTTCAGCCTCAATACGCTTGGAGAACGAGAGCTGATTGAGAACATGACCAATGTGATGGAGCAGCTCAAGTTAGGCGATGCGCAGGAGTACCTCTACCATTTTATTAACGAAGAAAACCAGCACATGTGGTATTTCCAAAAGTTCTGTCGCGCGTACGCTGGAAAGATCTACCCATCAATTGCGATTCCGGTGGAGGAGAAAACCTTAAGTAAACCACTGCATCATTTTCTGGTGTTTGCTCGCATCGTGTTATTTGAAGAGATCGGTCACTATTTCAATATCCAGAACCATAAGGACGAACGCGTCCACCCATTCGTGCGCAGCATCAACGAAGCGCATTACAACGACGAGGCACGCCACATCACATTTGGCCGACGCGTACTACGTGAACTCGCTGCGGATGCATTGACCAACGATGAGGACGTGGCAATCGCGACACACGAGTTGTCAAAAACCTTACTCGTGAACTACAACGCACTGTACAACCCATCAATGTATCGCGACGCCGGACTTGAGAGCCCAATGAAGATTCGCAGTTACTTGATTGACCATCCAGCACGACAAAGCTTGTACAAAAACGTCATTCTCAAGAGCGCCAACGCGGCCTTCGTCAAAATCGGCATTACCCTAAATTTTCCGGGAGACGAAAATGACTGAGCAATATCAAGAACTTGTTGACTGGGTGATCACCAAAAAAAAGCTTCCCGTCGATTTTAGTTTAGATCAGGACCTGGTCGATTCGGGAATCCTCGACTCCCTATTTTTCGTCGAATACGTGCTCATGATTCAAGAGCTGAGCGGCAAAGAAATCGAGGTCGGTGAGGAATTGCTGGAGTCCACACGTTCACTAACCAAAGTTAAAACCAACTTCTTTCAATAGATCACACAAACACAGACCCACAGTGACGGAGCAGGCACTCAGATTCCAACCGAGCATGACCACTCAGCACACTGATTGACCTTACAGGATGAATACCATGACCTACCAATACCCTACCCTTTACCAATTAGTTGAAAACCAAACTTTCCAACCTGCCAATGCATTGATTACCGGCGTTACCGGATTTCTCGGTGGCCATTTCGTATTTTGGAGATTACAAACACCGGGTAAATTATTTTTGTTGGTTCGCGCTGAAGATAAAGCCGCCGGCTGGCAACGTATTCTGGACTCGCTCACATTAGCCGCGGAATCCTATGCCATGCCGTTGCCGAGCGAAGACGAACTCCGTGACCGCATCGTGTGTGTGCTGGGCGACATGCTGGAGCCTAACTGTGGCATCGAGTCCGCCGACATGCAGGCGCTGCAAACCGCTGAAATCGATCATGTTTGGCATTGCGCGGCAGACATGGGCTTTTTACCCAAACATCGGGACCGCTTGATACGCACCAATGTGCAGGGCACAGAGATGTTAATGAGTGTCGCTAAACTGGTCGGTGTTCAACGTTTCGTCTACATCTCCACGGCCTATACCGCAGGCGACAAGCAGTATGAGGTCGCCGAAGCGGTGCATGATGGCACCCAGAATTTCGCGAACTGTTATGAAGAGAGCAAGTTCCTCACCGAAAAAACCGTGGAACGCTTCTGTGAACAAAACCAACTGGACTGGAACATATTGAGGCCGTCGATCATCATGGGCCCGCTGGAGAGTCGAAAAAGCGGTGGTACACGTTTTGGAGCCTATAGTTTTGTAGAAGGTCTCTTTGATATCCGCGAAATTCTGTCCAAGCTGAACCAAAAAATTCGCCTTGAGATTCCTGCCCACACGACATTCAATCTGATCGCAGTCGATCAGGTGGTGCTGGATATGATGTATTTGCAGTCGATTAACTTTGGCAACCAGCACGTCTACCACCTTGCCAGTGCGTCGACATTAACCTCGCGCGAAACCATGCGTTCGTTTGAACGCGCGATCGGTGTTGAAAGCCTTGATCTAGTAGATAAACGTGATAGCGCGCCAACTTCGTTGGAGTTGGTATTCGACAAAGGCACCGAATTTCACAAAGGCTACTACTATTCCACTAAGATTTTTTCACGCAGTCTGCCAAAACACGAGACCGAATTTGATATTCCGCTGCTGGACGAATGCATGGCGAATTTCCGGGTTGAGCTATCAATCGAGGAGAAACTCAAAGAGCAACTCGAATTCGAGACCGAGGAAGTTACCTCCTGGGATGGCCAACGCCTAAACGCGTATGCGCGTGGAGATCAAGACCTACCCGCAGTCATGTTCATCAACGCGTATGGGATGCCGCTACAGTTTACCGTGCCCATCTCTCGTACCATTTCCAAACAATATCGTTTTCTTACCTGGGATTCACGTTGGGTACCGGATACCACACAAGCGTTTGAAGAAGACAAGTGCGACTCACTCACGCATGTTAAAGATATGCTGGCGATACTGGACCAATTTGGTATCGAGCAATGTGCGCTGGTCGGCTGGAGTAGTGGCGCGCAAGTGTGCTTGCGGGCATTGCGTGAATATCCCGAGCGTTTCTCATGCGGTGTGTTGCTGAACAGCGGCGTGTCGCTGACAGGCGACGACATTCAGGAAACCGATTACCAGCAAAGCTTGCGTTCGCTGTTCCCTAAAATGGCCAAAACGCGCGCTGCCGCCAAACTCTATTGCGACTTAATCTATGGTGACACCACCAAGGTTGGCCTCAAGGACCAAGGCAGTATTGGCACCATGTTGAACAGCCTGGATCCCGAATTGATGAACATGACCAGTGCACCGTTCAAAGACCCGGAGTCACTGTATCGCTATGCCAATATGCTGTACCGCAACTTCGAGGAGCCACAAGATGCCTACACCGCAGACATCAACCACCAGGTTCTCGTATACGGTAGCGAAGAAGACGAGGTAACGCATATCGATGTCGCACGCGGGCTGGCAGCACGGCTAGTGAACGCAGAATTGCAGATAGCCAAGAATGCGACCCATTTTGCGCAGTACACAGACCAGGAAGTTGGCGATATGGTGGTCGCGTTTGTGAGCAAACACCTGCCAATCCAATCGATGGCCAGTGAGGACAAGGTTCATGTCGGTCGCTCGTGATGTTCTAATCAAGGCACTGGCGAACTACCCTCAGAACGCTGCACTCAGCCTGGGAAATTCGACCTATTCCTACGCTGAGTTGCTGGTCAATCTGGAGGACACCATCACGGATGCGCTGTCTGCGTGTGGCCATACCGGCTCGCTCGGCGTGCTGGCCGATAAGTCACTCAACGGGTACCGCGCGGTCGCCGGTGCTCTGTTGAGTGGTCAGACCTATATTCCGTTAAACGTAAAGTATCCAGATGCACGAAACCTCGCGATTCTCGAGCGTTCCGGCACCAGCTTGCTGGTAGTGGATGCCGCGTTTGAAGCGGTCGCAGCCCGTTTGAATACACAACTGGGTGGCGTATTAGACATTCTGGTCATCGACCATGACGAACATCACACACTGACCTCCGTTCTGCATCCTGCTGAGCGTGACCAGCGGGTCTCGATGGACCCAAGATTCGACGACCTGGCCTACCTGCTATTTACCTCTGGCAGCACAGGCGAACCCAAGGGTGTGCCGGTCTCGAACGGTAACTTGCTGGCGTATCTGGATAATATTTGTACGGTATTTGAGTTCAGAGAAGATGATCGTTTTTCGCAGTTCTTCGATTTTACCTTTGACCTGTCGGTGCACGATCTAATGGTGTGTTGGCAAAATGGTGCCTGTTTGTGTCCGCCCACCAAAGCCGGGATGTTGATGCCGCTTCACTTTGCTAAATCAGCACAACTCAGCGTGTGGTTTTCAGTCCCGTCGCTGGCGCTAACCGCCAAAGATTTGCTCGGCGATAAATTCAGCGAATTTGTCCTGCCGTCTCTGCGTTGCAGTCTTTTCTGCGGCGAGGCGCTACCGCAGACACTGGCACAGCAATGGCAAAAAATTGCCTCTGGACCGTTGATCAACCTATACGGCCCGACCGAGGCGACGATCGCCTTCACGGCACACGAATACAGCGACGCGGATACCGATTACAGCGTGGTGCCAATCGGCAAACCTTTCGGTACCAATCAGATTAGCTTGCTGGACGCAGCTGGCAACGCGCAGCCCCAAGCCGAGCTCTGTCTGGGTGGCGATCAAGTGTTTGCGGGTTATTGGATGCGCGATGACCTGACCGAAAAAGCGTTCCATCAGCGCGCCAACCAAACACCTTGGTATCGCAGCGGCGATGTGGCGTCCTTGCGCGATGATGCGGTATTGGTTTACCACGGCCGCGCCGACCGGCAGGTACAGGTTGGCGGGTTTCGTGTCGAACTGCAGGAAGTCGAACACGTGTTGCGCAACCTTACCGATCGCGGTGAGCTCGGTGTGATTGCGTACCCAGTCTCCGATATTGGCGAAGCCCGGGGCTTAATCGCATTCGTACGAGGTGAGGCGTTAGATACACAGGCGATTCGAGCAGCGTGCCAACAAGACTTGCCAACCTATATGATTCCAAGTGACATCGTCGCACTCGATGAGTTGCCCTACAACGCCAATGGCAAACTCGATTACAAACAGCTTTACAAAGTCGCAGAACAACGCACGGCCTAACGATCACCACACAGACAGTACATCAAATGGAAAACACACTCGCATTATGGTTGGTCAAACACCGTAATTATCTGGCCTTGGCCAGTGTTTTACTTACTTTGGCGCTCGCCCTCGGTGCTAAGAATCTTTATCTGAACACCAACTACAATGTGTTTTTTGATGCTGACGATGCGCAAATGGTCGCCCATGAGCAGCAGCAGTCTGAGTTCACCAAAACCGACAACCTGGTATTATTGCTCACGCCGAAAGATGCGCCAACGATATTCACCGAGGCTGGGTTACATGCTGTGTTTGATATCACCGAGCGTGCTTGGTCCACACCGTTTGCCATTCGCGTCGACTCACTCACCAATTTTCAGCACAGCTACGCAGAAAACGATGATTTGGTAGTGGCAGACCTCTTGCTTGAACCGGAGCCATTAAGCCAGTCCGACCTTGAGCGTTTGCAAAACATCGCAACCAATGAACCACGGCTGCGCAATCGAATCATTGCAGCCGATGGTAAGAGCACATTAATTAATGTCTCAGTTGAGCTACCCGCTTACCCGCACGCTTCAGCATCCCACAGTGAACGTGTAAACATGCTGTTGGCACGTGATACGGCGATTCGTGATGTGGTGGCCTACGGCGAAGCACTACAACAGGCCTTGAGTGCAGATTACCCAGAGCTAAGCGTCCACCTGCTCGGCGAAACCGTGATCAATCAACGCCTGGCGGATGCGTCTGACCGCGATGCCGCAAGCTTGATACCGGTGATGTTCTTGGTAATCGTGATCATTCTGGGAATCCTGCTGCGATCTGCGGTGAGTATCGTGGCGGCGCTGGGCGTCATCCTGTTCGCGATTGTGGCCAGTATTGGATTAAATGGCTGGCTTGGCGCTGCAATGAACATGGTCAATATGGTCGCGCCGATCATTATTCTGACCATCGCCGTGTGCGACAGTGTCCACGTACTGGCGAATTATCTCGACCAACTGAGTCAAGGCGACGAACCCGAACAAGCGATGCACCACAGCTTGCGTATTAACCTGCAGCCAGTATTCATCACCAGCCTGACCACGGCAGTCGGTTTCCTGACCTTAAATTTCTCGCCTTCGCCACCATTTCGAGACCTTGGCAGCCTGTGTGCCTTTGGTGTGATGTACGCGATGCTGATGACGATTACGCTACTGCCAGCCATCGCCGTGAAGTTTATTCGTTCAGCGAAACCTGTCACCCGTAAAGACCGCACACTAACACGAGCATCGAACTGGATTATTCAACACCAAACACTGGCGCTCGGCATCGCGACAGTCACCACCGTGGTGTGCCTGGCGTTTATCCCGCAAAACGAAATTGATGACGACCCAGCCCGTTATTTTAAAACACACAACCCGTATCGCATGGCAGTGGATTTTTCGCAAACCAGCCTGCCGGGCATCAACGATATCAATTTTACGCTGGATTGCGGCACACCCGACTGCATCTACCAACCCGAATTTCTACACGGCGCAGACAAATTTGCGTCGTGGCTGCGCACTCAGGACAACGTGGAAACTGTGATTTCCTACGTGGAAGTCATCAAGAAAATCAACGCTAACTTTCACGACGACCAGTCAGATCAGTTCAAGCTACCCGAAGACTCGGCACAGATAGCGCAATACAACCTATTGTACGAACTGTCGCTGCCCTATGGCCTGGACCTGAATACACTCACCAACATGGACAAATCCGCCATCAAAGTCGCCGCTTTCGTTCGCCAGACCAGTACCGGTAACTTTTTGGAGCTGGAGTCCGCCGCTGCCGATTGGCTGACCCAAGACCTGCAACTTTCAGCCCCCCGCGGAAGCAGTATTCGCATGATGTTTTCGTCTTTGGGTGAAGAAAACATCCGCGGTATGATCTGGGGCGCATTGTTCGCCCTGTTGGGTGTGACTCTAACAATATTGGCCTCACTGCGGTCTCTGCGATACGGCTTGATCAGCCTGGTCGCCAATAGTTTTCCAGCACTGATCGCCATCGGCATTTGGGGCATGACAATCGCACACGTAAACATGGCGGTCGCGGCGGTATTCAGCATCACTCTGGGCATCATTGTTGATGACTCCGTGCATTTCATTAGCAAATACCGCTACGCCAGACTGCACAAAAACTACACACCAGAGGATGCCATCGACTACACCATGCGCAATGTCGGTGGCGCACTTTTTGTAACCACCCTCGTACTCACCATTGGATTCGGCTTATTGTGCTTCTCGGATTTTAACCTCAACGCCTACCTCGGTGGCCTAACCGCACTGACGGTCGTTGTCGCTCTGGTTTTTGATTACCTAGTGTTACCACCATTGTTAATCAAGTTCGATAAACAGGGCACTTAGACCGTGAACGAGATGCTTTGTTTCGCTCACCGTAATGACACTTGCCCGTGATTCCACCTTAGCTTTCATTGCGAGTCGCGACGTGGCCATCTCGAACCGGACTACCATCCACGCTGGATCGACTCACTCCGAAAGCAAACCGCTAAATAGTAGCCCATCACAACAGTAGACGCCGACCATCATCCAGCGCCCGATAAAAACGCCGATTATGAATATAGAGCCCCTCTGACCGACGAGACGGAAATGTGCCGCGATAATCCGTCGGGTGCTTCACGTTGACCGCGAAAACCGACCCCTCGTAGAGTGAACTAACACGGTGCTGTGGTGTGTGCCCCACCACCATCGCTCGCACGTCAAAGGCCGCCAGAACCTGATCTACGTCAGTCTGCACGAGCTTGCCGGCAAGTAATCCACGATACCACACCACGCCAAGCGTCGTAGAGTTCAGCACATCTTCAGGCTTGGTCTCTTCTTCGGGTTGATTAAAATACTGTGTCCGATAGGCTGCTCGTACGATGTTATTGATCTGGCTCAGGCTTAAATTCTGAGCCGCGATCTGCGGTGCTATCCCACCATGTAGAAACAGCGTATCGTTGATTTTCTCAACAGCATTCTTAGACGCGAGCCATCGCCCCAACAGTGCTGAATCTGCAAATAATTCATGCTGGTGTAAACCTAAAATACCCGCAATATAGGTGTATTTATAGGCTGCTTTTAGATAGTTCCCTTGCAGATTTTTTACTTCATGGTTACCTAAAATATAATGCACTTTGCCGCCAACGGATGCGGCTTCTTGCTCTAATTTGTAGATCAACCATAATACTTGCGTCGTCGAAAAACCTCGGTCGACGAAGTCGCCGGTTAACACGAGGTGCCCTGAGCCAAACGCCCAGCTTAACTCAGTCGTGATAACGTCTTGTGCGATTAGAAAATCGCGCATCGCTTTAAAATTGCTTTCTACGTCTGAAATGACAAGGATTGGGGCAGTCGTTTGATACTCCGACGGTGGTGGCATTCCGACATCCGGGTGTATCTCAACCGAAAAGCGTGAGCCATCTAGTGGAAATTGAACCTCTGCAGAGATTGATGAGTCGGCGGGATAAGTCGTGGACTCAATGCTAAATCCGGACTCTTTGCCCCCTCGAATGTATGAAACCACAACGTTGTCGCCTTGGTAGAACACATGCGGCCCCTCATCACCTACTTTGCTTGCCAGCGGGTTATCGCCGTAGTGGATATCAGCACCAACGACGTAGGCGATGACCAACATCATCGCCACCAACGCCAGACATGACAACAGGAAGTTTCGTAATGCACTGGCCAACCTTCGGATCATCCGAGCGTGACTCAATTGATTTCGCACTACTCTGCCCGTTTAAGCTCAGATATGACACGCGTCGTAAAGTACGCCAACACCGCCGCTATGCCTAACATGATCGGCACCAGCCAATAGCCCAAAAGCTCTGCGCCTTGATCCGCCGGTGCACCAAATAATGAGATCGTCAAACTCTCACCGCCCGCTGCGGACCAAGCACCAAGCTGACTGGGGAATAGCAGCTTAACAATTGCCAACGCCACGATCCCAAGCGCCACACCATACCCGTACACGAACATGCCGACGGTTAATCCCTTTTTGGCATTGCGTTTTACGACTTGAATCGCATGCATTCCGCGTGGCAAGGGTGCGCCGGTTAGTACGTGTTCTGTGTAGCGAGCTGCCAACAATCTCGGCTCCCCGAACCTTGAAAGCAATCCATCAATATCGACTGACCCCATTTCAGCGTCTTCTGCCTCACACGCATCGAGGATGTGGCTTCTGACTTCCGCCACCACGTCTCCAACACGATCATGCTCTAATCGAGTTAGGTACTTTGTAAGGTCCGCTAAATATCGATCAATTTGTTTCATTTGCGCATTCATTCTCATTTACCAAAATCTTCCGTTACATCGACTGTTGGAGTAACGACTCAATGTCAGCAACGGTCTCGCGCCATCGTGCGGCAAGCAAAACCAGTTTTTCATTGCCTATCGCCGTGAGTTCAAAATATTTTCGTGGTCGTTTGTCCCCATCCTGAACCCAACTGGCCGTTACCAATCCTTCTCGTGTTAGGCGATCTAACAATGGATACAATGTGCCTTCCGGTATCAATAAGGATTCGTACTTGTGCAGATGATTGAGCAATTGGAGCCCATACATCCTTTGCTGTTTCAAGCAAGCGAGCACCGCTAAATCAAGCGCCCCCTTTCTGAACTGCGCATCCCACTTACCATCCAGCTTCTTGTCAGCCATACTATCTTAAACAATATACTTTGCAATACATAGTAATAAGTATAACAATACTCGATCAATTAGCAAGCGGTGATTTGACTGATGCTTGAGAACAACCACTTACAAACTTGTTGGCCGGTTTCAATTCTTCATTTCGGTCAACGCGACAGTACTTCTTAGTTGTTTAACCTTGCCTGCCACTGCCAGGCGCGCGTTGGCGCATCTATTCCAACTGACATTTTTAGCCGCACGGGTTACACTCTTTGACAGCTACGTCAAACACCTGTTTTTAAAGGAATTAACACCGTTTGATTGAGAAACCCACGACCACAGTTGCCGAACTGGAACGAATTCGAGAGAATGGCGTTGAAAATCGTTACAAACGCGCATCACGGTAACGAACAAAATAGAACAAAACCATGCGCAGTGTACTTCTGATTGTGACTAACTCTAATTTAAACTCACCCATCTTCGCTTTGGCATTGTTTCTGTTTGCTGCGCTTTTCTTGAGCAGCTGCCAGCGCTCGCAACCCAGTCCCGCACAAATCCAAAGTTATGTTGAGGGCTATCAGGTAGCGCATGATTTCAAGGTGGCGTCGATGGACTACGACGTGAGTCCTGAGGGCGATGGTGGCTCGGGTACGATCCGTGTGTCAGGTAAGCTTGAACTACGCGAACCCCTGTACGTCGAGGACTTGGGCAGCAAAAATTTTCGCAAGCGTGTCGCCACCATGCTGCGTCGTAACCGTTTTTCAGAACGCGAAATCAATCACGAAATTTATGACCGCGTTATTCGCGCGACGGCACGGGTTCCTGGGCGGGAGAACGAGTACTACACGTTTCTGAAACAAGAGTACGCACCAGGTTACGCCATCAACTTCTCAGCTGACCTCCGTTACACCCAATCCAGTGATGGCTATGTATTGGACGGACTGGTAAATCACCCCAAATTACAGGGATCGCGAATGGTTAAGTTCACCAACCCGATCGTTGATGACACCAAGCTGGTGGAACGCGCAGTAAAAGCGGTGTTGGATGAACAGGCTCGGTATCGCGAGATGATGAAGGCCAGCAGCGCCGTGCTCAACCAGCTGTGGGATGCTGAACACGGGCTGATTGTATGGAACCGAAAATTACCCTACCTTGGCAATGAAAACCTCTCGGCCGTGGAACTGACACAACTGCAGGAATTCCGTGAATGGCGCGGTGTTTACCGTATTTCAAACATCAAACCCGTGCAGTTTAATACCCCGCACGCATCAAATTTTTTCGAACTGGGGAGTTATACTACCGAGGGCGTAGCTACCTGTTTACGCCAAACCGGCTTTGCTCGGGAACTGACTTACCCTAAATCACGTTTTGAGGAGTATTGCGAGTTCGGCGAGCAATACCCGGTTGAAGTTCACGTCGCGTCGCTGTTGAACAAAACCAACGAATTTGAAGCCAGCGTCGCGTTTAAAATTGGTGACCTCAGTTCTGGCGAATTGACTTTCTCTGATCCCTATTTTCAGCACGAAGACAATGACGTTGGGCGTTACAGCGATCAATTACGAGTGGTGTTCCTCGAGAGCCCATTCGATCTTCGAGCACACAATCGACCCGCCTTTCAGGTGGTTTCTGTGGCCGACTCTGACGATGCGCTACTTCGACTTCAATACACGGGCAGCACCGACTACGCTGCCGCAGACGCCGATCGCGCGCTGGCAGAATCACCGCTTATCGCTGCGACTAGTTCGGCCATCGTGGATGCGGGCACGCAAGACATGACGAGTCAGAACGACAACGACTCACCTACGGCGCAAGCGCCAAGCTTAGATGACTCAGAACGAAGCAATGCACCGCTGACACAGATCGAACTGGTGAAGGCAATTCAACTCGAACTAAAACGGCTGAAAATCTATAACGCGCGCATTGACGGTATCGCTGGAGAACAGACTTTCTGGGCTATGGGATACGTCCAAAAGCAGCTCGGTGTGCGCAACATCGCCAAGCCTTCACAAGCGTTTCTGGAGTTATTGCAAGCAACGCCAGTCACGGCAATTCCAGCCCCAGCAGAACCTTATAAAGCCAAAGCACGCGAACCTGAAAAGAAGAAAACCTTAGGTAACTGGTTTTCCGGCCTGTTTAAAAAGAAAGATAAAACCAAGGATTAAACGTAACCCTTACCGAATGCTGAGAGCAACGAATGCGTAAATACATCCTCATACTGTTGGTACTTGGCGTCACTGGAATTGGGCTCACAGTGTACTTCTTAACACAGGACCAAAAACTAGACCAAACCGTGTATTTACGCACCACGGAATCGATACGCAATTTGCAAACCTTGGATAAAAACCTGCGCTTACTTCTCAATCAATCAAGATTCAACAGCCAGTTTGATCACCATCGTTTGCGTGATACCAATTATGAGTTGAGCGCTGAGTTCGATAACCTACGATTTGATGCGCTCTTCGAGGAGATCGAAGGCAGTCCACAATTGAGTCAGAACGTGACTGCGTTTGAGCGAGCGTTTACAGACCGCAATGAGCTGCTGGAGCAATATATCTCCGCTAATACCGATATTATTCAGCACTTACTTAACGTGAACAGCATCGCGCCAAACCTGATGGCCAATTCCGAGCTCAAGCTGCAAGCCGGTTTATACGAATCCATCGTACAGGCTCAGGCTAAGCTGCTGAGCCTTACTCTGGGCAGCAACATAGTTGGTGACCTGAGCCTAAAGCAATCCGATCCAGAGCAGCCACTTGCTTTGGGCACACAGCGCACATTTGACGAATACCGCGCGGCAGTCGTCGGCATCGCAAACCTGTACCCTGCAGCAGACGAGTGGTATCAAAAATTATTTTCGTTTGAAACCGGAGAGCTACTAAACCAAATCGAGTCGGACTACGCGGCATACCACAAGAACGCGATCGAAGGATCGAATACTTTACGCAATGCGTTATTCGCCTACGCCTTACTCTCGCTGACGGTACTGGTGTTTTTTGCCTACAAAATCTGGCGCAATTACGTGTCCCTGGAACAGCAGGTTTCAGATCGCACCAAAGAGATCAAGCAAGCGTACGAGGATTTACGCGAATCGCAACAGCAACTGATTCAGAGCGAGAAAATGGCCTCACTGGGCCAGATGGTGGCAGGCGTTGCTCACGAAATCAACACACCACTGGGGTACGTTACCAGTAATGCTGGATCGTTAAAGCTGAACCTATCCGAATTACATCCGTTACTTGGCAAGCTACACGCACTCGCAACCGATTTCGACGCGCAAGAGCAAAACCCGAGCGCTGTATCAGAGCAACTAACCGAATTGCTTGACGAGGCTCGTGAGCTCGAGGCCAATGAACTGATCGAAGAAAGCCAGCAACTACTGGACGATGGCATGTTCGGCTTGAGTGAGATATCCAAGCTGGTACAAAGCTTAAAGAACTTTTCTAGGTTGGACCGTCAGTCGACGGAAAACATCGATATTCATGACTGTCTAGAAAGCTCTTTGACCATCGCCAGCAATGCGATCAAAGAACATGATGTGACCGTAAATCGTGAGTTTGGCAGCTTGCCGACTATTGAGTGCGCGCCATCGAAACTGAACCAGTTGTTCTTAAACATTATTACAAATGCATGTCAGGCAATGCGAGACACCCATGGCGATTTGACTGTTCGAACCGCCGTTACGGGGCCTGACATACGCATCGACTTTGTCGATCAAGGTACGGGGATGGATGAAGAAACTCAGAAAAAAATGTTTGACCCCTTCTATACTACCAAAGAGATTGGTGAGGGGACCGGCATGGGAATGTCCATTGCGTACAAGATCATCGAGGAACATAATGGGCGTATTGAGGTCAGCTCCGAGCTGAACCAGGGGACCACCGTGTCTATCTTTTTGCCCGCAGCATAGGCGCTGAGATAAGCAAAAATGGGGATGTCAATTAAATGAGTAAAGCCAGCAAACAGTTCACCATACTGTGTGTCGATGACGAGCCGCGTATTACCAGTGCGCTGAAAGCGTTGTTCCGACGCGAATACAACGTCCTCATCGCCAACAGCGGTCAAGAAGCGCTCGAAATACTCGCCGATAACCATGTCAATGTGCTTGTGAGTGACCAACGTATGCCCGGCATGCTCGGCAGTGAATTACTGACCGAAGTCAGTCGCGCTTACCCACAAACAATCCGCATTTTACTCACTGGGTTTATGGACCGTCAGGCAATCGTAGACTCCATCAATGAAGGCGAGGTATACCGATTCATTAATAAGCCGTGGGACAACTTTGAAATCAAAGAAGTTGTTGCCGAAGCCGCCACTGCCTCGGAACTGCCGGCCGGCACCGTTTTTTTAGGCGATGGTACCGTGGTCGAAGGCGGGGAAGACGACGCCTTTATTTCGGCGACACGCGGCAAAGCCATTGTCTTGATTGAGCAAAACCAGGACGTGCGCAACCAGATTCGACGTTTTTGCACTCAACGCGAGATCATGGTCTATAGCACCCAGAATGTTGAGCAAGCGATCACCGCTGCCACCACGCGCGACAACGTCGGTGTCGTCATCGTTGAACTGACCGATCAACAAGAGACACTACACACCATTAATTTGCTCAAACAAGCGCGACCTGAGCTGGTCACCATTACCCTGACACACGAATACGACGCGAATACTGCGGTTGACCTGATCAACCAAGGCCAAGTGTTTAAGTACCTTGCCAGCCCGATCTGTTCAGAAGAACTCTATGCCGCCATCGACAAAGCATTCCGTCGACACCTGTACCTGAAAGACAATTCAGCCTCATGGCGGCGCTATAAAGTCGACAAACCTCAAGGCGTTATTGCTGCGGGTTTACAATCCATATTTGGCCGTCTGCTCGGTGCCGGCTGATTATTGATGTGTGTACGTCCGTGGCGTGCATAGATTTCTTTGCTTCGCTCAGAATGACGCAGTATCCGAGCATATCAATACCAACTAATTCATTACCGGTGAAAAACCTCGTGCGCAGGTACTACCCAGACATTGAGATCAACCGAATAGCACAGCACCCAAACGTCTCAGCGTACAACCGGGCATAGCACTCAGCAGTCATTGCGAACAAACCACCTCCGCACACCTTCCAAACTCGTCATTGCGAGGAACAAAGTGACGTGGCAATCTCATCGTTAATCCTCCCGCCTTCTAGATAACTGTAATTTATCTTCAAAATTCGCTGATTTGGCCCTCAACGGACGGCGAATGAGTTACCATTAAAGCTTGACAAAAATCCTTTAAAAACAATTGAATTTTACTGTAGGGGGAAATTCAAATGCTAGACGCACTATTGCGACTGATCGTCGATAAAGACGGATCAGATCTCTATCTATCTTCTGGCGCGCCACCGAGCATGAAAGTGCAAGGTCGACTCATGCGCGTTGGCAAAAACTCACTTTCAGGGGCAGATGTAAAGCGAATCGCGCTTGAAATCATGGACGCCGAACAGGCCAGCGAGTTTGAACACAAACCAGAAATGAATCTGGCAATCGACAAACCCGAGATTGGCCGATTTCGCGTCAATATCTTTAAGCAACGCGCGGAATACGCCATCGTAATTCGGGTGATCAAAACCGACATTCCGAACTTTAAAGACCTAGGTTTACCAGAATCGCTAACTGAGTTAATCATGTCAAAACGAGGGCTGATTCTGTTTGTTGGTGGCACTGGTTCGGGTAAATCGACCTCGCTGGCATCGTTGATCGATCATCGCAATACGAACCACGCGGGTCATATCATCACCATCGAAGACCCTATTGAATTCGTGCATCCGCATAAGAAAAGCATTGTGAATCAGCGCGAAGTCGGTGTGGATACCATTTGCTATGAAGACGCACTGGAGAATACGCTGCGCCAAGCTCCCGATGTGATCCTGATCGGCGAAATCCGCAGTCGTGAAACTATGGAACATGCACTGGCATTCGCGGAAACCGGTCACCTTTGCTTGTCGACACTACACGCCAACAATGCCAACCAGGCATTGGATCGAATCATCAACTTTTTTCCGGAAGACCGGCATAAACAACTGCTGCTGGATATGTCACTGAATATGCGCGGGATTATATCGCAACGTCTGATCCCAACTGTCGATGGCAAGCGTGCCGCTGCGATCGAGATTTTGACGGGCTCTCCGCGCGTCAAGGACCTGATTCGTGAAGGTCACATTGAAGAACTAAAAGAAGCAATGGAAGGCTCGGCGCAGTACGGTATGCAGACCTTCGACGATGCACTGCTGGGCCTGTATCAAGCTGGTAAAATCAGCGAAGACGAGACCATTAAAAACGCTGACTCGCCAAATAATCTGCGATTGAAAATCAAAAATGCCAATGGTTTTGAGGCCAAGACCGAGTTCACCTTACAGGTAGAAGAGCCTGAAGAGGACGATGACGACGATGACGATTTCGGTTCTTCGTTTGAAGAAAACAACGGCGTGGTTTACAACCGTAATTCCGCTTAAGCGCGAAGCAAGAGCACAGCGACTTTAATCGAGGGCGATTATTCGCTGTGCTCAGAATGCCCGAGCCACCTTACCTCAGGGACGAACTAACGGTTTGCAAAGTCACGAGCAGAATAATCGCATCGAAAAGCGAAGATCGTCATTGCATACGAAGCGTGGAAACCTCCGACAAGGCCCCACGCCTCACTGCATTCACCTCGTGAAAATCTTTCGGTATACGTCTCAAAATAAGATTAGTTTTCCTCATCATCATCTAGGAGCAGTAACGGCAATACGTTCGACTCCGGGACACCTTTTAATGGACACAGACCATCCCGGTCCTTACCAGTATTACATCGACGGGTGACAGTTCTCGTGGCAACACCGCTGCAACCAGGCCCACCCGCCGTACCGCCATTCAAACATGGACGCACCTCTTGAATATCCAAGGTGCACGTCGCATCACAGGCTCGTAGAATATCACCATCGACGTAATCACCATATCGTGGCAGATTAATTTCGCACTCTACCCCACTTGTGAAAGCAGGCTGATCGAATGACGTGTCAACGACGACAGTAGAAAAAACAACGGACCCCAGTTGACCCGTCGTTGCGGAACAAATTTCTCGAACTTGTTGATTAACTCTATTTGCTTCTGTTTCGCTCGGTAAACCAGAGTCCAACCGTTGACACGACAGCAAATCTTCATCTCGACTTAATTCTTCAAAGCCAACCGGACATTCAAAAGTATCGGTTGGTGGTATCGTAAAACCGCAAGAGAGATCAGTAAAATAAAAGAGCTCATCGTCGTCCTGTGACTCAGCGATACGGACTGCGGAAACAAGCACAGAGCCTCCGCTTTGCGCCAGACATGCGGCCTCGTCCTGCGCAAGCGCTTGCTGTGCCGTCGCCATGGTGTTGGCAGCACTTCCAAAGTATTCGCAAGCTAACGTATCAAAAGCACGATATACCTCCAGTGAGTCGTCTGGACACAGAATCGTTCCAGCCGGTACAACTCGATTTATACGACAGATCAAGCTGGGGAAAAAATCCCCAGAACTGTTAGAGAGTACGGCAGAGAATATTAATTCACTTCGAGGTTCCGCGATGCATTCTGCCTCTCGTACTAGTCGTCGACGTTCCGCCTCCTCTCGATCAGAAGTGGCACCTGTCGTACGAAAACAATCCACGTAGCCCGTCGTGACCACACCCTCGGTAAAATTTTCCGGACACAGCCCCGTTTCCTCATCGGCATACACGAGACTGGCGGTCGATAGAATTGCAGTGAATAAAAATGTGGTGAAACACGCCAGTGCGAGGCGGCAAAATTTCGATATCAGCATTGATCGGGCTCTCAGTTAGTTGTTATTAGGACAATCGTTCAAGCGCACCCTTATATCGAACCAATCAAATACGTCGTTGCGACGATGATAATTGGAACGCCCCCACTAAAGCTAAGCTGCAAGTGCATGGCGGAATTCCACTGCTCACCGCCGCTATTCGCTTAGCACCAACCCAACATGACATAGTCTTAACACAGTTAAGGCGCAACAACAATCTCAGAGCGTCTACAACTACCAGAAAACGCCTTGATGCAGCCATACTCTGACATAATTCAAGGAAAACAGGCCAACACCCAATGTGATGAACAAGGATGCCAACCACGATTTAGAACGAGAAGTCCCACGCATTCTGGAGATAAGAATAATCACCATCGGGAGCAGCGCGGGCAGTAAATATCGGCCATCCGGCTGTACGTCACGCAATAGGTTATGGTGTACAAAAAAACCGACCAGTGTGAACAAAATTCCCAGCGCGATGCTCGCCAACCTATCCCATGAAAAGAGTATGCGATACAAACAAAACACGATTGCGGTTATTAACACCCCGCCATAAAACCAATACACTGCCGCGACTGGTGACACATCAATCCACGCTAAATAGCCGACCATGGATGCCAAGCTTGTGCCAAAAAATGATTGGTGACCCGACAATAGGTCTACGAGACCAACACCTCGAGACCAGTAACCACGTTGATTAGCGACCCCGTCCGTCAGATACATCTGGACTGCTGCCGCGTTGTCTAAGCCGCTCGGGTCACTCCAACCATAGTGATACATATTCCAAATCGGCCACCACGCCCCTGCCACTATGGCACTCATAATTAAGGCTGGTATCCAACGAATCAACTTGTGCCGCTGCCGCCAGACTATGGGAGCGATGTAAAACAAGAACCATGGCAAACATAGCCAAGCGGTATATTTACTCTGCAACGTCAGACCACAGGCAATTGCGAAAGCAAACAACGCACTCACACACGCATTGCTGCGCGTCACCAGTAAGGAGGCAAATAACAAAGCGGCGACTGAGAAAATCGCACCAATATCATCGTTATTGGTGCTTGCCAAAATTACAAATCTGGGTGAGAGCCCAATCACCACCGCCGCCGCCAATGCCAGCCCAACATGTTGACACAACAAGTACGCACTTCCGAACACCAACCCGATCACCAACGCGCCCAGTAATACAGACCCTAAACGCACTCGAAATGCCCGCTGTTTCACTAATGATTCTGTGCTTGCATAGAGACCCGCCGAAATAATGTAGGTCAATGGTGGTCGCAAAGATCGAGTTGCACCCACATTGGAAAATTGGATCCGAGGGGCAAGTGCTTCCAGTGTATCAATTCGAATAATGGGCAATTGGTGTTGCTCAGCCAGCGCCAGAGTTGCGGCGTAGTTCAGGTGGTCGTCAACGCTGAATCGACTGGGAATCGTCGCCGCGTTAACCAGATAAAACAATAGGAAGCTGAAAAAGACAATTGCTGCAAATCCAAAGAGCCGCCCACGTGAGATAGTTGGTTCCTGAAGGATCAGTGAGCGAGACATAGAAGAAGTCATACCATTATGCTAGGGGAGAACCACCAGTCACGCAAACAGAGACAGTAGCATTTTCTAAACAATGCCTCGCGATGGGGGGGCTGAGATTCTTCGCTTTGCTTAAAAGCGCGTAGCCTGCCCTTGAGGTATAACGGAGTACCGAACGCAGCACCCACTCATCAATGTGCGACAATCCTCGTTAAGACTCTTTGCTTCGCTCAGTATGACAATCTGGGGAGCCGTCATTGTCAGGGTAGCGTCACAACCTCACCCCCCACGACCCCCCTCTTGTATTGCGACGGCGTAACGCCAAAACGCCTCTTAAACAAGGTATTGAAGGTGCTTTTAGACGCAAAGCCAGCGTCCATTGCCAACTCCAAAATTGTGCCCGTTGCGCCAGCTTTTAGGCGTTGAACCACATCGTCTAACCGATAGTCATTAATGAACTGATTAAAATTCTTCCCTTCCTGTTGGTTCAGTGATTCCGATACGTGGTGCGTACTTAGGCCGGTTGCCTCAGCCAGACCCGTCAGCGTCAATCCACTGTCACGAAACAACCCCTCTGATTCCACATGCCGCTTGATTTCATCGATCATGCTTGCTCGGATTTGTGTATCGAGCATACCACCGGAGCCCGATTTCGCGCTCCTTTCATCCGCTTCCAACTGTGCTTGCACAGTCGCCAGTTTTTCGACCGCAAACAACTTCGGACTGCGCCATTGGGCAATCGCCACCATGTAAATAAACAGCACGATCAGTGCGTCCGTCGCCACCACAGTAATAGGCGGAAGCAAACTGGTAAACGACAAAATCAGCTTAGCCACCCAAACAATGAACACGCTCCCTACGAAAATCCATAGCCATCTAAAAATCTCTGGATCAACTGAGGAGAGTGTCCTACCCGCTTGCATCTGCAATCGTCGGATCGTGACAAGCGTCAACACAAAGTAGAAAAACGCAAATCCGAAAAGAAGATACTCACTCAACCATAAACGCCAGTTCGGTGCCGGTGCGCCGATGACCCAAGCTCGAATTTCGTCACCCGAAAACACGATTGAATCGATATTAAGCAGATAACAAGCAATGACTGGCAAGGCGTGTACTGAATCAGAGAGCCTCAAAGGGCGATCCACGATCGCCGTACGACAATATAGATAAAACAGCGGCCCGAGACACACCGGTATGTAAAACAACCACCCAACCGCCCAGCTAAATGCCTCAGGTTGATTAGAAAAAAGTAAAAAGGGGAATAATAGAATCAGGGCAACCAACAGACAATGCACGCCCAGTAACTTACCGGCGGTAGCCACTCGACGGTCTGCCACGAGCAAGGCGAACAGCAGTACTCCCTGGAACGCACCAAGTATGATGATGTACTGATGAAGCTGCGTCATTACTAACCTTGGGTCAATGCCTAGCTACCGAATTGATGATATAGCGCATCTTATCATCGACCGTGGTTTGGATGTTGTGGCTGGGTTGGAACTGTGGTCGGGGAGATTCTTCGCTGCACTCAGAAGCGCGTAGCCTGCCCTTGAGGTATGACGGCGTTTTCATGCTTTCCTCCTAACCGTCATTCTGACAAGCGCAGCGACGTGGCAATCTTAATCAGCCAAACTAATCTTCATCCACATCATCAATGTCCACTTGCCCAGTGAGTCGACGTCGAATGTGCGACCATGACATACCGATGGCAAGCAATAGCGAGACTATCACCAATACCACCCAGGTCATCACGCTGACGTTATCCGTTTGCAACCACCCTAGGTCGTAGAATAACCAGACGAAACTCGCGAAGAATGCAGCGGCTAACACAAGCCCTAGAACGCCAAGTGAGCGAAACGTGGCGCGCAAATAGATGCCCCACGCAATGAGAATGAACAAACCACAGATCGCCAACGCAGGTGTGAATTTTGGGAACACGCCTTCGACCCAATGATAGTAGGAATACGTAGAAGGGTTGTACGTCGCAAACACGAGCACCAACGCAAACACAAAACGAACAAACACACTTCCAAAGCCGAACGATTTCATAGCACCCTCAAACGGTAAGTCAAATAATTACTGGCTCGGCCACGAACGACCTCAAGGGACCGTATTATAAAGAAGTGTTGGTGCAAGAGTCGATGCACTAGCCGATTTTTCATGATGGCGGCATTGAGATTCGCCGCTTTGGCTCAGAATACCTCAAGCCGCAAGAGCCTCAGCTAGCAAGTCGAATACCAATTGAATTCGTTTACTGGTGCGAAGCTCTCGATGCGTCGTTAACCAAATCGGAAACTGAATCAGATCCAGGCCAGCAATTACTCGTTGTACACTTGGTTCAGCGTCGCCTATGTGCGTTGGTACCAGGCCGATTCCTAAGCCCATTTTTGTCATTTCCCAGTGAACCAAATGACTCTCGCACACCACCGAAATATTCTCATCGGTAAGCATTAAACCTGACCCCGCCATGGCTTTTTTATAGGCTTCGCAACTGCCTACTGAAATAAAGTGAGCATGCGTCAAGTCCTGAATCGTCTTCGCCGGACCGATCTTTTGCAGGTAACCGGGCGTGGCATAAAAGGTTGCGCTCATCTCTTTGATCTTTTTAGTGATCAACTCAGACTGGGTCGGGCGCACCGCGCGCACTGCGATATCCGCTTCACGTTTTTGTAGGTCGCTGATTTCATTCGTTGCGACAACTTCGATCGTGATTCCAGGCTCTCGATCTCTTATCTCCATGACGATCTGAGGCATCACCAATGTCGCGTAGATTTCACTTACCGAGATGCACACAGTACCCGTGATAGATTGTGACTGGCCCATTGCGGCCAAAGACACATGTCCAGCCGCCATGCCCATCGACTTCACATGCTCAAGCAGGTAGGCACCACTTTGTGTCAGGGTTAAACCTCGCCCCACCCGTTGAAAAAGAGTGACGCCTAACTCCCTCTCTAAGGCGTTCACTTGCCTACCTAGGGTCGGTTGCGTGAGCCCGAGAACACGAGCCGCGGCAGATAATGAACCCTGTTCAGCGGTAACAAGAAAGGCTCGCGCGTGGTTCCAGTCAAATTCCATAGACGCTCAACTCATACAAATATGCATAAATAAAATGCAACTATAGCGCTATTAAGACTACATATAAACCAATATGATTGATGGGTGTCTAATAGCGTCGCTCTCTAAAGCACGTCGTGGAGAAATATAAAATATGTCCGGCCGTAAAAATACCAATTCGAAATCAAGTAAGTTCTGGGATAAAGCCGCAAGCAAGTATTCCCAACAAGCCATTTCAGATATACCCAGTTATGAGAAAAAACTCGAGATAAGTAGGCGCTACTTTAGTGCTCAATCAAGTGTGTTTGAATTTGGTTGCGGCACTGGGTCAACTGCGCTGATTCATGCACCTTACGTTGAACATGTCCACGCTATCGACTTCTCTGAAAAAATGATCGACATCGCAAAAGCGAAGGCTGCGAATGCTGGAATCACGAATGTTCGGTTTGAAAAGGATTCGATTGATAATTTTGTCTCGCCGCCCGAGTCTTATGACGCCGTACTGGGGTTAAATGTGCTTCATCTACTGGATGACATGGATACCGCAATTGCAAAGTCATTCCAGCTCATTAAACCAGGTGGTGTGTTCATTACCAGCAGCGCCTGCTTAAGTGAAGGTTTTTACGTGCTGCTGTGGCCTCTACTCTGGCTTGGAAAGCTATTTGGGAAGGTTCCAACCGTCAAATTTATTTCAGTCCGAAGCCTGGTCAAGAGCTTAGTTGCTGCCGGCTTTGAAATCGACCACCAATGGCGACCAAGTAAAGCTTTATGGGTTTTTATCGTTGCTAAAAAACCGTAAAGATAACGGATCAGTATCTATAGCCAAGTTGTATCGGCATCCGTAATGTTTCCAGTGGCCTTACGAAGAGTCAATGAGTTAAACCAAACCGAGACAGAAACATGAAATCGAAATATGTAGTACCTCTCTCACTAGTGCATTTGCTTTTCTCGGCAAATTGCCAGACTGCAATGGCAGAATATAACGACGCATTTGAGTCACGGCATTCAGTTGAAGTGAGTCTTTATGCAGGCGAGCTAGACTCTGACCTTAACCAACAGGGATTTAGCGACGAAGACACGAAACACTACAGTCTGGCTTATCAATATCAGTTTAACAGTGGTTTCTACACTGGTATTGGCTACTTAGACGGAGAGAGCGGAAGCTTGTCTCCGATTGACGATTTGTTTGGTGGAGACGAGTTACTCTATGATGCGGTGTTTATTACAGGTGGCTATCGCCATGCGCTGTCTGCACGACACGCGTTATTCGCCGACATTTCAGCATTAAGATACGACGCCAATTTGCTGTTAAACGGTGCGCCTTCGATTTCAGAAAATGGGACTGGCTTTGGGCTGGCGCTTGGTTGGCGATACCAGCTAGGCAATCACATCGGGCTTAAGTTCGGCCTAGATAAGATTCAGTTGAATTCCGATTTTGACATTCTAAGTGTCGGTGGCGGTCTGAGTTACCGCTTCTAGCAGTGCGCTCAGAACGTACACGCCTCAACTGCGAATCAAGACTTAATCGATTGCCGAGCGCGATACCGTCAACAGCCTTTTAACCGGGAAAATAGATACGCAACTTTAACTGCGGCCACGGTGTTTCGTTCTGAGGTCGCGCGCGCTTTCCAGTCATTTCGAATATCCGCTGCACTCATAATGACCCGGTTCGAGTCAATCGAAAATTCGCGAATGCGCGCGTAGCATGGCAATCTCACCCGAAGATCAATGGATGTCTACATCGCAACAGATAAGCACCGATACCCGTGAGCATCCTCAAGCGGCCCACCCATGCAAACTCGCTTGGCATCCTCAGATAGAACGGCATCGAATTCGTCGTCGTAATACGGGTTCTCGATGCTTCCCAGTGTGGCGTCATTGACCTCATTATTAATCAAGCCATTAAACAGCGCGATCTTCACATTAAGATTAAAACCTCTGGCGATATAAGGGTTAAGGTCAGGTTTGGCGTCGATAAATATCTTACTTCCCAAAAAATTCCTGAGGTGAGAGGCGTTCACCTCCATGTGATCATCGTGGTCAAATCTCGGCTGCGTCATCTCTGAAACGTCGATTGCCTGCAAGTAATGTGGAACTAATTCATTCAGTGTTATGTTCGGCTTCAAACCCATGCGTACCACCCAGTCTGGCCATGCACTGTACTCGTTATACTCACTGTCGAGCAGAACCGTACCTAATCCACTTCGAGCAAACATAAACTCATGCGCAAGCACGGCGTGCAGACTCAATTCATCGGTCGTCAATGGTTTAATTTTGCGACCGTGCAGATTGAACTCCCGGTGAATCACTGACAACACATCAATGGTCTCATTGAATTGTACGTATGACACCATACGCGCAATCAACGTGTCAGTTTGTGCGATGAGCCTTCTTTGCAAACCCAGAACCTCATACAGGTTCGCACTGGCAAGCTCAGGCTCACCGGCCTTAGCCAAGGCGATGGCCTCAAGGCTGACCAAACGATTCCCTTTGGTCCAGGCAGAAAATCCACCAAAGTGCTCCAAATAGTGTGGCTCGGAGAGTGTTCGATAATCACCAAAGCTAAGAAGTTTGAGATACCGTTTTTGGGCTGCAACCATTTCAGGTGAGTCAAGTGGAATGTCGGAGTCTTCGAATAATCGAGAGAGACAACCCTCACCGTCTCGCAAGCTACAGAACGCCTTATAGTCGCCAAGCTGTAATGTGTCGCGCTCACTCAAGCTGGGCAACTCATCAAAGCTGGTGAGCGAGGCGTAAGCTGCTTCTAATTGACGGATTTCCGCAAGAACCTCCTGACCAACCAGCATGGGATCAGCTCCCAACTCGGCTTCCATACCCAGATGGTATACAAACGCCTCACTCGGCGAATGCCAGTCTACCTGTTCAATCAACGCCACCGCTTCCGGGCTCAGGTCGTCGTCAGTTTGCAAACCGAGACACACCACCACGAGTAAGCAAAGCAGTCCCAACAAAATTTTGTATCTTTTCTTCATACTGATCAATCCATATAGCAACAACGTTTCGAACGGAAACAATACAGGCTCTGCCTGGCACTCTAAATTGGCCCGTCAATCACCAATAATTAGTCCGTGGTCTTATTTTTTTAGATAGCAATATGACTGAGATTGGCCTTGATGTAGCGAATGATGTTGGAATCTAACGCATCGTTCGCAAGTTCGAAAACATCAAACGCATCGTCAATTTTATGCAGCGCTAGGCCTTTCGACTTGCCTTTGAACGTATCGAACCACGACAAGTCACTCGCTGTGTAGCGGTACTCCGCAAGACCCTCTTCATCGGATTCGATCGTCCGCGCGATACCAACCGCTAAGGCTGCTGCTAGCTTCTCGTCTCCAACGATTTGTAAGGCTTGGTAACAGCCCTTGATCTCATGCGCTGACCTTTGTAAAACAAATGAGTCAATGCCATTTCCGCCAACCTCACACTGAAAGGCCCAAAGGTAATACAAATGCTTTACCGGTTCTGGTAGCGCATCAACTAGGTCTGCATCACTTTCGTCATAAGCGAGTGATATTGAATTTTGGATATGGGTACACAAAACCGGATTCCAAATTGGTTCCCCGTTATTTAGTAACTCGTCTTTCGAAATTTTTTCGTATTTGACGGCTTGTGGCAACCTCGCCATACCTGCTTGATCATGAGGCTCATCACCCTTCTCATTCGGGTCATAAAACAAGAGGGAATTGGGTGATATTTTTATGGTTGCAGGCTCGTTGGCAACACCAAAGCTGCTTACATAGTCAAATTCGTAACAGACGGGGTTGTCCTGTGTGTTTGTGATCAGCGATCTAAAATTAGGCTCAGTATCTAAAAACGCGCGGGCCTTCTCCTTTGCGTCACGCGTGCTCTCAGCCTTGACCGTCAATGCGAGAATACAGGCGAACTGATTTACAAATTTGTCGATTATGTATGGTGATTTTTTCTTAGCTTCAGCCGTCAAAAGACAATTGCTGATCGTTACTGAAACAAGATAGCTTTTCATGCTGGTAGGCGTCATCGAGTTGCTTTACAAGCATCTTGAACGGACGATTCGCAGAATTCAAGCGGCGTTTATAAACTGACTCTGTTCAAAAGTTCATCTCCCGACTAGCCAATGTGATTTGTACAGCCTAGATATCGGGATTTTTAATCCATCGGTAGTCCATTTGTCGCGCCGTTTTTTCCGCGAGTTCGCTATTCTCTAGCTGACTTACGATGTGCAAACACAGATCGATACCCGCAGAGATACCTGCTGAAGTGAATAAATTACCTTGTTCTACCCATCGTACGTTTTCGACCACGTCGAGGTGTGGAAATTGCGTTCGTAAATCATCGATGTCTTCCCAGTGCGTGGTCACCTTTTTACCATCGAGTAAACCCGCTGCCGCCAAAATAAAGGCGCCAGTACAAACGGATGCCAAGAGCTCTATCTTAGCCGCCTGATCACGAACCCAGCTCAACACCGGTAGCTTGTGCATTTCTTGGGTGTGATCGCCCCCTGCGACCACCAGCACATCCAGCGCAGGATGATTTTGAATGCTGAACTCAGGCCTCACGCAATAGCCAGCTCGAGCGGTGACTGCGTCGGGTTCTTCCGCAATTAAAAACACCTCAAACGGACGCCCTCCTGAACAGACTCTACTCGCAGTAGAGAACACTTCGAAAGGGCCTGAAAAGTCCATCACCTCGGCTTGATCGTAGATATAGATACCAATATTCATCTCAATAGGTCATTTACGGTGATTCGAGATGTGCATGGTGCGACAATCCTGTTTGACAGAAATGACAAATATAGTTAATTTTCTGCCAATGAGTACAGTGCGTAACATTATTTTTGTCATTTTTGAGCAGTTTGAATTGCTTGATTTATCTGGTCCCTCTTCCGTGTTCCATATGGCCAATAAGCTGGCTGGTAAAGCGGTTTACACAATCCGTACTGTGTCCTGCTCTGGTGGCCTGATCGACTCTAGATCGGGTATCGCCGTGTCCGCCAACGCACTGCAAGACATTCAACTATCCAGTACTGACACACTGTTAATTGTTGGTGGTGACCCCGCCGCAATAAACACGGCTTGCAAAAACCCAACGCTCAAACACTGGCTGCAATCGAATTCTAAGCATGCAGATCGGCTCGGCTCGATTTGTTCCGGCGCATTAATTCTCGCCGCCGCAGGACTCCTAGAAGGTAAAAAGGCCACCACCCATTGGTCCGACCTGAGTGCCCTTAAGCGTGAGTACCCGAAAATCCACGTTGAACAGGACGCGTTGTATACCGTAGATGGCAACATCTGGACTTCGGCTGGTGTCACCACGGGCATCGACATGGCACTCGCCATGGTGGGCAGGGATTTAGGCAATGCGACTATGCGAGATGTCGCCAAGTGGCTGGTGCTGTACGTGCATCGTCCAGGGTATCAGTCGCAATACAGTCAGTTAACGGATGCGCAAGCCAAACTGGATACCGCACTGGCAGAGGTTGTGCTGTGGTTAGACGAACATATGCACTTGCCGATCAAAGTCAGTGATATGGCAGACCGATGCGCCATGAGTGAACGCAGTTTTCACCGTAAGTTCGTTGAATCTTTGGGTACAACACCCGCGAAATTTTTAACGACTCGACGCCTATATCACGCCAAACACTTAATTGAATCCGGCCTAGCGCTGAAGACAGTCATCAGCAGAGTCGGTTATCAGTCAGAACTTGGATTTCGCATGGCATTTGAAGCGCTGTATGGTATTAGCCCAGCCACTTACAAGCGGATGCATTGCGCTCGCTCGAATTGAATCGGCGTGCGGTTCGGTTCAGGGGAGACGCATTACTGTATTTATTTCTTCGCTTCGCTCAGAAGCGCGTAGCCTGCCCATGGGGTAGGTCGATGGCGCTAGCTACTTGAAAACCGTGATTGTGAGTGCGGCGTGGCAATCTTCGCGCCTAGCTACGTGTACGTTTCAGCTTAGATTGCCTGCAACTTAAGACGAGAGCGCCTCTGCAAGCAATTCAAATACCAACTGGATTCTTTTGCTGGTACGGAGTTCTCGATGCGTCGTTAACCAAATCGGAAACTGTATCAGTTCTAGCCCTGTTATCACCCGTTGTACACTTGGATCGGCGTCCCCGATGTCGGTCGGGACTAGCCCAATGCCCAAACCTGCCTTGGTCATCTCCCAATGCACTAGATGGCTCTCACATACGACTGAAATATTGTCGTCGGCGAGCATTAAACCCATTCCTGCCATCGCCTTTATAAAGGCCTCGCGACTGCCGACAGAAACAAAGAGCGCATGTGTTAGCTCCTGAATTGTATTAACCGAGCCGAGCTTTTGCAGATAACACGGCGTCGCGTATAAGGTTGCGCTCATGTCCTTGATCTTTTTGGTAATCAGCTCGGTCTGTGTTGGACGCACAGCTCGAACAGCAATGTCCGCTTCACGTTTTTGTAGGTCACTGATCTCGTTCGATGCGACGACCTCGATCATGATTCCAGGTTCCTTGTCTCTTATTTCCTTGACGATTTTGGGCATCACCACGGAAGCGTAAATCTCGCTTACTGAGATGCACACAGTCCCCGAGACGAATTGCGACTGACCCGTCGCTGTCATATCTGGGACACCCATCATAACCATCTTGCCATAAACCCGCTTCACTGACAGACGAAAGTCAATCAAGGATGAATAAACAAGGATGGTTATGACCTTACCAAGAAGCACTCTCGTATCGTTGGACAGCAATTCTTATGATGGGTGTCCTTTTATATTCGGGTTCAGCTTCTTCACCTTGCTAAATAGCGGATAGCCTGCACATGGTGTATGACGGTGATTGAGTCAAACGAAGACTCGTCATTGCGAGCGCAGCGTGGCAATCTGTTTACGATAAAGTACTAACTCGGCTCTGACCCCTTTCCGGACCCTTATGATGGGCGTCCTTTTATCATTTCTCACCCATTGCTGAGAGCTTCTCTCACCCGTCATCGCGAGCGCAGCGCGGCAATTTTTTTACGAAACAGTACTAATTCGACTCTGACGCTTTGACCCTATTTGCTGGCTGATAACTCTAGCCTTTTATCAAGGCACTCTGATGGTGGAAAATATTTTAAGTACCATTCGCCCTGCTCATAATTGGCAATGCTATAGGCAGCTACACCGTACCGTTCGACGGCGACAACTTTGGGAATAGTATTATCGAACTCTCCAAGCCCCATTAAAATACGCTCTTCGCTTAATTTGGAATAGAGTTCTCTTGCTCTTTGGGTGATCCACTTTTCGTCCGCTTCAGTAATCTGAATCTCCTTCATACTGTCTAGGGCGAGTGTAAACGGTATTGTTTCTATCAACAGCGTGTCTCCACGCATTGCTGAAAATTCGTCCCAAGCAACGCTCTCTAAAAACGTCTTTTTCGCTAGTACTTTTTTGCCCGCGACCATCTGTGCCACGGCCTCCCCTTTCAGCTTGGTCGAAAAGTGCGACATCGCACTCCCAGTACCACCATACACAGCTGCGGTCCATGCTGCTTTGTCTTTAAGCTCATCGGTTACATCAGGGTTCGCTACAATCGCCGATAGGGCCAGCAAATCACCCTGATCGCCCAAGGCCTTCAAAGCTTCAATATCATAACTCGTATAACGATTGAATTGCTCGACCCTATCGCCATCAAGGTGATTTCGTGAAGCAGCCCATTCGGTATATTCATTCTCGGATTGTTCTCGGCCTTCGTCGCTTAGATCTGTAGACAAACACCAATCTTCGTCATAATTGAATACCTTCTCCTCTGAGGTTGCAGTCTCAATCCTTTCCTGGTTGCTGTTGGTTGATCGTTGCTCATCGTCATCGACCCGAGCGAGTATTTGAGGCTGTGGCAAAGTGATTTCTATATGACCTTCTTCGTCTGAGCCAGCAACTTTGACTTGTTGGGAGCTCTGCCAATAGTACAAACCAATTGCTAACAGACTAACCGTTAAAGCACCGATTATCTTGGATTTTGTGAACATAGCTGTAATCTAACCTTTAATTGAATTCACAGTCGGCGTTTCTTTCAATGTTTTCACACACCTTTAATACTGCCTGCTCCCGCATATTCGCTCTCCCGACACAAGCGTCGTATAGTTGAATACCCGTGGTAGCGGTAATTCTGGTTGTGCCGGAGGCACCCGGAACACTGATCTCAAATGTCGTTTCAACGTTAGGGTGACTCAAATATGGAACGCATTCAGTTTCTACCCTGCCTACCGTTCCTGCAATAGCTTGTTCCTCACATTTTGCACGCTCTTTTTTATAGTGCGCTTCACACAGGCGCTCTTGTTCTTCAATATCGCCGGATATACCGTCACCTGGCCGAGGTGATGTATCAATACTATTGATATAACGCCTGAAATCGTTTCTATCTCCAGAGTATGATAACCGTGGCGAGGTAACAGCAATTTCCTCCATTACTTGTGCATCACACTCGGTGACCATCGAAAAAAGCACTAACAACGAGGCGACGAGAAAATTCTTCATATTACTTCCATGTACTTTGGTATTAATTTGCTGAAGCAATAATATACATTATGTGGTCAAGCAATCTAGACTGTGGATTTAGAGTCATAGTAGAACACCCATCAAATTACCCTAGTCTCGAGTGTAGTGAATTCGACCCATAACACTAGAATAGAGAGAAACTCCGACCTTGAATCGTTAGAAAGCGAGTTTTTACGAGTAAGTCGGGTATAAGTGATAGTGTATGATGGGTGTCCTTTTATATTTTTTATATTTTTTGAAACTGTAAATTGTTGTCTAAGACCGCAACTCTACTATTTAAGCGTCAACTCAAACCATAAAAACTCGACCAATCTCGTGCGCGAAGATGAGACTGGCGACATTTTCTTAAGCCATTCTTATGATGGGTGTCCTTTTATATACTTTTCTTTATATACTTCATATTAGGTTCTCAGTAAATTGAATTAAGTACGGTGCTAGGGTCGACGAAAAATACTCAGGCTTGGTCGACATAAGCAGACGATTTAGCAACCAGCGCCAAGTACAGGCATTTACCCAACCGTAGCGATTGAGCCAAGTCACAGATATTGGTTGCATCAGGATTGCATTTGGTTCAATGCGAGGAAAAATTTTAGGAAAAGCGCATACGTATCTTAAAACTCAATGCTTGCGGGGCGATGTATGGCGACGAGAGCCGATCGAACTAAATGGTTTTAAACGTAGACTTGGCCTCTTTTGAATTCGGCAGAGCACTACCGTACTGCCCGTCGCTTCAATCAGAAGCGCGTAGCCTGCACTTCGGGTATAACAGTGAGTGAGTCAAACAAATACCCGTCATTGCGAGCGCAGCGTGGCAATCTTTCTTTTCTTCCTAGAAAATTAAATCGGCTCTACTGTGATGAATACCTCCCATCTTCTTTGACAAGTCGATATTCGACTCAGAA